>NZ_JBWPWR010000005.1:0-5026 GCF_056590715.1 Gardnerella sp. C0026F2 | reverse complement strand
TGAGTGGCAACACGTGGCGGTTAGGGAACCGGACATGAACGCGAATAAAAACTCTTTTACCAACCGATCGTTAAGCAAAACATTCAGTACTCATTAACGCTAGAAGAATAATACTCAAAAGGAACTACCCTCCCCACTAGTAAAAGTGGAGAAGAATGTCACCATCGCCCGTTAGTACTAGTCAGCTCCACCCCTTACAGGGCTTCCACGTCTAGCCTATCAACCACGTGTTCTACATGGGGGCTCACACACTAAAGTGCAAGGAATGCTTATCTTGGAGCAGGCTTCCCGCTTAGATGCTTTCAGCGGTTATCCCTTCCGAACGTAGCTAACCGGCAGCGCCACTGGCGTGACGACCGGCATACCAGAGGTTCGTCCACCCAGGTCCTCTCGTACTATGGGCAGGTCTCCTCAACATTCCAACGAGCGCAGAGGATAGAGACCAAACTGTCTCACGACGTTCTGAACCCAGCTCGCGTGCCGCTTTAATCGGCGAACAGCCGAACCCTTGGGACCTGCTCCAGCCCCAGGATGCGACGAGCCGACATCGAGGTGCCAAACCATCCCGTCGATATGGACTCTTGGGAATGATCAGCCTGTTATCCCCGGGGTACCTTTTATCCGTTGAGCGATGCCACGTCCGTACGCCGGCACCGGATCACTATCTCCGACTTTCGTCCCTGCTCGACCCGTCAGTCTCACAGTCAAGCCCGCTTGTGCGATTACACTCAACACCCGATTGCCAACCGGGCTGAGCGGACCATTGAGCGCCTCCGTTACTCTTTAGGAGGCAACCGCCCCAGTTAAACTACCCGCCAGGCACTGTCCCTGACACGGATAACGCGTCGAGGTTAGACGCCAGATATGGAAAGAGCGGTATTTCACCTGTCGACTCCACGCAAGCTAGCGCCCGCGCTTCACAGCCTCCCGCCTATGCTACACGATCCACACCTAACGACAATACCAAGGTATAGTAAAGGTCCCGGGGTCTTTTCGTCCTTCTGCGCTTAACGAGCATCTTTACTCGTACTGCAATTTCGCCGGGCTCCTGGCCGAGACAGTGGGGAAGTCGTTACGCCATTCGTGCAGGTCGGAACTTACCCGACAAGGAATTTCGCTACCTTAGGATGGTTATAGTTACCACCGCCGTTTACCGGGGCTTAAATTCACCGCTTCACCGAAGCTAACGGATCCTCTTAACCTTCCGGCACCGGGCAGGCGTCAGAGCGTATACAGCGGCTTACGCCTTCGCACGCTCCTGTGTTTTTGGTAAACAGTCGCTACCCCCTAGCTTGTGCCACCCCCAACAGCTCAACAGTGCGAAACCATATCACCATCAGGGGTCTCCCTTATGCCGAAGGCACGGGAGTAATTTGCCGAGTTCCTTGGCCAGGATTCGCCCGATCGCTTCGGTATACTCTACCAGACCACCAGTGTCGGTTTAGGGTACGAGCGGAATCACACCTCACGTTGAAGCTTTTCTTGGCAAGCAGGATCACCGGAATCAGCCTTACAGCCTACCCATCACGCCTCAGCTTTAATATCCCCCGGATTTACCTAGGAGACAGCCCACACGCTTAGCCACGGAAAACCACCTCCGCAGCCGGCTACCTACCCGCGTCACTCCCACGCTAACCTACTACCGATACAGTCCCAACACAAACAAGCCAACAACCCCGAAAGGAAGCCAGCTCATAAATGAAGGTTAGTACTCTCAGATTCAGTTCGAACGGTGTAACACCGGTACGGGAATATCAACCCGTTCATCCATTCGACTACGCCTGTCGGCCTCGCCTTAGGACTCGACTCACCCGGGGACGACGAACGTGGCCCCGGAACCCTTAGTCATTCAGCGGACGGGATTCACACCCGTCTCTCGCTACTCATGTCTGCATTCTCACTCCTGTAAAGTCCACGACAAGTTCACACTGCCGCTTCACCCCATACAGGACGCTCTCCTACCCCACATGAAACAAATCATGCAGCCGCGTCTTCGGTGGCGTGCTTAAGCCCCGCTACATTGTCGGCGCGGAACCACTAGACCAGTGAGCTGTTACGCACTCTTTCAAGGATGGCTGCTTCTGAGCCAACCTCCTGGCTGTCTATGCGACTCCACATCCTTTCCCACTTAGCACGCGCTTCGGGACCTTAGACGACGATCAGGGCTGTTTCCCTTTTGACGACGGAGCTTATCCCCCGCCGACTCACTGCCGTGATAAACCTAACAGGTATTCGGAGTTTGGCTGCTATTGGTACCCGGTATGGGCCCGCAAGCATCCAGTAGCTCTACCCCCTGTAAGCAATAACACGACGCTGCACCTAAATGCATTTCGGAGAGAACCAGCTATCACGGAATTTGATTGGCCTTTCACCCCTAACCCCAAGTCATCCCCCCAGTTTTCAACCTAGGTGGGTTCGGTCCTCCACACGGTCTTACCCGCGCTTCAACCTGCTCAGGGCTAGATCATCCCGCTTCGGGTCCAGGACATGCGACTCAAACGCCTTTTAAAACTCGCTTTCGCTACGGCTCCCCCACCCGGGTTAGCCTCGCCACATACCACTGACTCGCAGACTCATTTTTCGATAGGCACGCCGTCACCCCACAAAGAAGGCTCCGACGGATTGTAAGCGCACGGTTTCAGGAACTATTTCACTCCCCTCCCGGGGTGCTTTTCACCTTTCCCTCACGGTACTAGTACACTATCGGTCAGACAGGAATACTTAGGCTTACCCAACGGTCTGGGCAGATTCACGCGGGATTCCACGAGGCCCGCGCTACTTGGGAATAAACATAAAGAGACATCGCACGACAAGCTACGGGGCCATCACCCTCTACGGCTGGGAATTCAATCCCATTCACCTAGCACGACATTTTATCACTCTCCTCAACCCCGTCAGAGGCTGAACAGTCCATCCCACGACCCCGAATGCGCAACACCTGACGGCTATCACACGCACCCGGTTTAGCCTGATCCGCTTTCGCTCGCCACTACTCACGGAGTATCCTTTCCTGCAGGTACTGAGATGTTTCACTTCCCTGCGTACCCCCCACAAAAACTGTGGTGACCACCCATAACGGTGGCCGGGTCTCCCCATTCGGAAATCCTCGGATCAAAGCCCACTCGGCAGCTCCCCGAGGCATATCGCAGCCCGTCACGTCCTTCATCGGTCCTGTCTACCAAGGCATCCACCATACGCCCTTACCAGTGACAAACACTAAAGTAAGAACCCATCAGCAAAATTCTCTAGACAAAAAATCATCACACTAAACGATCACAAAACGATCAAGCGACTCCAACAAAAGGAGCCGGTTGAAATTGATAAAAGCAAAAAAATCGAAACCAAAAAAGTCTCGCATTTTACTCGCGTCCACTATCCAGTTCTCAAACCACCACAACACCACAAAACCCAGCACCAACACTCAAAAGCACCAACACTGAAATCCTGTGAGTCAAGGACCGCAACCCCAAAACAAGGGGGGTGGCAATCCGGGAACCCAAAAGCATGCCCAAAAACTTACATAAACGTTAACTACTGTTTTCCACACCAGTAACCACACTCAACCGAGCGTGCACAAAAACTCCGTAGAAAGGAGGTGATCCAGCCGCACCTTCCGGTACGGCTACCTTGTTACGACTTAGTCCCAATCACGAGCCTCACCTTAGACGGCTCCATCCCAAAAGGGTTAGGCCACCGGCTTCGGGTGCTGCCCACTTTCATGACTTGACGGGCGGTGTGTACAAGGCCCGGGAACGCATTCACCGCGACGTTGCTGATTCGCGATTACTAGCGACTCCGCCTTCACGTAGTCGAGTTGCAGACTACGATCCGAACTGAGACCGGTTTTAAGGGATCCGCTCCATGTCACCATGTCGCATCCCGTTGTACCGGCCATTGTAGCATGCGTGAAGCCCTGGACGTAAGGGGCATGATGATCTGACGTCATCCCCACCTTCCTCCGAGTTAACCCCGGCGGTCCCCCGTGAGTTCCCGGCATAACCCGCTGGCAACACAGGGCGAGGGTTGCGCTCGTTGCGGGACTTAACCCAACATCTCACGACACGAGCTGACGACGACCATGCACCACCTGTGAACCTGCCCCGAAGGGAAACCACATCTCTGCAGTCGACAGGCACATGTCAAGCCCAGGTAAGGTTCTTCGCGTTGCATCGAATTAATCCGCATGCTCCGCCGCTTGTGCGGGCCCCCGTCAATTTCTTTGAGTTTTAGCCTTGCGGCCGTACTCCCCAGGCGGGACGCTTAACGCGTTAGCTCCGACACGGAACCCGTGGAATGGGCCCCACATCCAGCGTCCACCGTTTACGGCGTGGACTACCAGGGTATCTAATCCTGTTCGCTCCCCACGCTTTCGCTTCTCAGCGTCAGTAACAGCCCAGAGACCTGCCTTCGCCATTGGTGTTCTTCCCGATATCTACACATTCCACCGTTACACCGGGAATTCCAGTCTCCCCTACTGCACTCTAGCCCGCCCGTACCCGGCGCAGACCCACCGTTAAGCGATGGGCTTTCACACCAGACGCGACGAACCGCCTACAAGCTCTTTACGCCCAATAATTCCGGATAACGCTTGCGCCCTACGTATTACCGCGGCTGCTGGCACGTAGTTAGCCGGCGCTTATTCGAAAGGTACACTCACCCGAAAGCTTGCTCCCAATCAAAAGCGGTTTACAACCCGAAGGCCTTCATCCCGCACGCGGCGTCGCTGCGTCAGGGTTTCCCCCATTGCGCAATATTCCCCACTGCTGCCTCCCGTAGGAGTCTGGGCCGTATCTCAGTCCCAATGTGGCCGTCCGCCCTCTCAGGCCGGCTACCCGTCGAAGCCTAGGTGGGCCATTACCCCGCCTACAAGCTGATAGGACGCGACCCCATCCCATGCCACTAAACACTTTCCCAACAAGACATGCGTCAAGTTGGAGCATCCAGCATTACCACCCGTTTCCAAGAGCTATTCTGGAGCATGGGGCAGGTTGGTCACGCATTACTCACCCGTTCGCCACTCTCACCA
>NZ_JBWPWR010000004.1:0-67634 GCF_056590715.1 Gardnerella sp. C0026F2 | reverse complement strand
CAAACTGAATCACAAACTTCTTATCCCTACCATGCGTCCAAACATCACCATTCTGGCAACGCTGACGCCACCAGCCGCCACCGATATTCTCCTCTTCAGCAACAGGAGCACCAAGACGACCAACACCACCATGAGCATAATATGAATCACGAAGCTCGTACTGGAGCACAAACTTCTTGTCTCCATTAGTCCATACTTCACGACGACCAGAACTCTTTACAGTCCAGCTACCATAGTTTCGCGTTTCTCCAGAAGGATTAGAAGAATTAGGCTTAGTAATCGTGTTACCAAACTCAGATACACCGTTAATTTCGCCGCCATCAGCCATGCCGAATGCGTTCAAATCAACGCGACCATCAATTCCGTCAACGCTGCCGTCGGAAGTGTACTGCCATCCGCGCAAAGCTGTAGAAATAGGGAAGCCCACGCGAGAACCGTAGCTAGCAACCCAGCTTGTACGTTCGTGAATATACTGAGAATTCAATGGACCCTTTAAGTAATTCGCGTACGAATAAACGCCGAGCTTATTGTAGCCTGCAGAAACTAACTGATTCCACCATGAAGCAACAATATCCTGGTAAACGTATGGGGATGTTGGTGGTTTATGACCACTCCAACTCCACCTTTCCAAATCGTAATAAACAGGATACGTTAGATCTTGAGGGCTTACTCCAGCACCCCTTAAAAGATTTACAATGTCTGCACCTTCAGCAGCACCATCTTCAGCTTTTTCAGCATAAGAATACATGTAAATGCCAAATGGAATACCAAGACGCTTGCATTCGCTAATATTGCGCAAAGCTTGCTTGTCGTATCCATTATCCCAGCCATAGCTAATACGAATAATCGCACCATCTACTCCAGAAGCTTTTACAGCATCCCAATCAATTTCTTTTTGATGCTCAGAAACATCAATAACCGCCTTAGCGTTATTGACAAACACATCATCATTTCCATCGATAAAAGCCGAAGTGCCATCGCCATCGCTCCAGTGCGCACCATACTCATTATCGACAAACGAGCTCTGATACACAGTGCCAGAATACGATTGAATAATAGGCATAACGACATTTTTGGTATGCACATTAGAATGCACATTTGCATGCACATTAGTACGCATATGTTCAACCGATGAAGATTTTTGCGGCGCAACGACATTCATAGTGAAAGCAGTAGCAGCCGACACTAATCCAACTAATACACGTACGATAATCTGTCCCACGAGTCCTCCAGACATGTTTTTTACGTGTTTCTTCGCTACTACCATAGCAATAACACCCTAATAACAAGCACAAATTCAATGAAAATGTGAAAATAATATGCAAAAATATGTGATTTTTACAAAAAATTGGAATAAATAAACCATCAAAAAGAAAATTGCAAAACGTAAAGTAGAAATAAAAAATGGAGCGGACGACGGGAATCGGACCCGCGTAATCAGTTTGGAAGACTGAGACTCTACCATTGAGCTACGTCCGCAATTACGCACCATACTTGCACGAAATATTCACGCACAAATATCGACTCGTTCAAGTATACAGATGCTTGTGACATTGACACAAGAGCGACAAACATATTTTTTCTTTTAATGCAGCTTTTCTTATAAGACTTCAAGCATTACAACAGCTGATGCAAAAGCTGAATTATCGTCTAATAATCCGTCATGACTGAGCGAAATATGCCAACGTATATTAACTACGCGATCGCTACTAGCTACGCACTTGCTACTATCTGCGCACTTGCTACTATCTACGCACTTGCTACCATCTACGTTCTCGCTGGACGCACTTAGAAGCGATTTTACAAGTTGCGAATGCACATCTGCGCTGAGAATAACGCGTGGGCAACCATGGGAATCGTTAAGAATCTCAATACTCGCCCACGGCATGTTATCAAGAGTATACAGGTAAGGGCTATTTGCTATAGACAATGCTTCAGACCACGCTTTAATCACAGCTTCTTTGCCAGCCCAGCGTGCTGCAATATGTAAAGCTTTCTCATCATTCTTAGCTTGCGCACGAAGATCACATTGCCGAAGCTCTCGCACAGAAAACAGCGCACGCCAACCGTTGCCATCCTGCATCTGCTGAGCAAACTGCGCAACGTTTACTAAGTCGTGCCCTATTCCTGCAATCATACACACCTACTTTTATACACACGCGTAAAGTTTCTGCCGGATTAAGGCAATAAAACGACCTTTATTTTACACGACTGTAAAGTTTCTGCCGGATTTCGCCTAAAAAACGACCTTTATTTTACACGACTGTAAAGTTTCTGCCGGATTTCGCCTAAAAAACGACCTTTACTTTACACGACTGTAAAATTTAGGTCGGATTTAAGATAAAATCCGACCTTTTCTTTACATTTGCAACTACTTAGACTCAGCAGTAGTAGCCGTTCGCGTTAAGGCGAGCTTCAGGATTAAGCAACATCGCCTTTTCTGCTTCGTGACCGTCGTAGCGAGTGCCATCCGGAAGGCGCGTGCCATCCTTCAGCAAGTGACGATTCTCAACAGGCTCGAACAAAGCAGATCGACCCATCATACCTTCCTCAAATCGCCTCTGGCCTGCAGCCAAACGCGCATTTGCCTTGGTACGCCAATTCTTAAGCGCATCAACACCTGCACTAGCAGCCACAGCAGCCTCAAAAGCACCAGGATGAACCAATGCCACAAATCCGCTAACGTGACCGAAGCCGAGCGAAGTTGCGAGAGCAGCCTTCACTGCACAAGAACCAACGCCGGAACCTGCACCGTTACCAATGCGCATTGGCTCACGCAACCAAACCATGTGGTCGTCGCGCGCAAGCTTAGGATCCACGCAGTCGAGTGATGCGTTTCCAGGAATCACGCCACTTCTAAACAGTTGCGTCAAACCGTTGATTTGGAAGATGCACGCGCCGCCCTTTGCGTGACCGGTCAGCGTCTTTTGGCTGATTACGAACAGTGGATTACCATCCGTGCGTCCGATTGCATGCGCAAGAGTATTGTGCAGCTCGGATTCGTTCGGATCGTTGGCATTCGTAGACGTATCATGCTTAGAAACCACAGCAATATCGTCCGGAGTAACGCCAAGAGCTGCCAAATCGCGCACGAGCTTAGACTTAGCTCCACCCATGCCTGCAGCCAAAGCACCCAAGCCCGGAGCAGGAATAGAAGTGTGAATGCCGTCAGCGTAGGAGTGAATGAAACCAACCACACCAGCAACAGGCAAACCAAGCTTCAAAGCAATATCGCCGCGCGTAACCAAAATCGTACCGCCGCCTTGAGCTTCAAGGAAGCCGCCGCGTCTGCGATCGTTTGCGCGAGAGAAGAATCGTGGATCGATGCCCTTCGCATACATTTCTTCGCTATTGGCAGTTGCGTTCATATTACCGAAGCCAACCACGGATTCCACACCGATATCGTCAATTGCGCCAGTTACTACGAAGTCAGCTTTGCCAAGAGCAATCTTATCGACACCTTCCTCGAGCGAAACCGCTGCAGTTGCGCATGCAGACACCGGCTGAACCATGTTTCCATAGCCGCCGATATAGGTTTGCATTACGTGAGCTGCAACAACGTTTGGTAGCGCTTCTTGCAGTACGTCCGTAGGAATTTCGTGGTTAAGGAAGCGATCCAAGTACAGTTTTCGCATTGAGCTCATGCCGCCGAAACCGGTTCCTTGCGTGGAAGCAACCATTGACGGATGCACAGATTGCAAAATCTCCGAAGGTGTGAAACCAGCAGAAATATAAGCGTCTACAGTTGTAACAATATTCCACAACGCAATCGTGTCAACGCTTCCAACCATCGAAGCTGGAATACCCCACTTTAGCGGATCGAAGCCCTTAGGGAATTGTCCACCGACAGTTCTGGTCATTGCAGCCCTACGTGGCACGCGAATCATAGAACCTGCCTTGCGCGTAACAGTCCATTCGCCGGATTCTGCATCGCGAGCAATCCCAGTATGCGATTCGTCGAGCGCCACGTATTCGCGCGCAATTGTTTCTGTTGGAACGCTGAAACTCACATCGTGATCGAGGAAGATTTCTGCTTCTTCTTCGTTTGCTCCATCCTTGTAGTCGCCGCCCATGCCGGTTTCGAATGGTCGAATACCGGAACGTGCCACTACTTCATCGCGATATTTCTCTGCAATATCTTCTTCTGGAACAAGCGTGCCGTCCGCATCGTACCAGCCTGGCTTTGGAGAGTCTTGCCAAGTAAGCAAGCCCATATTCCAAGCCAATTCCAGTACTGCTCCTGCAGAAAGCTCCACGGATCCGTCTTCGCGAATTCCAAGTTCTGCTTCGAAACGAGTACGTCCAGAACCCCATGGTCCAAGCTCGCCAACGGAGACGATTACAATTTCGTCTTCTGGACGCGCTGTCACATTCTTCCAATCAGCCAAGTTGACTCGTGGCTGAGTTGGAACGTAAGGCGTTGGGAGTGCTTTGTTTGTTGATTTAGCAGTTGATTTAGCGGTTGATTTAGCAGCAGACTCGCCAGATTCTGCAGCTTCCGCAGCTTCTTCTGCTTCTTCCGCACGCTTTTGATCTTTCAACGCTTCTGCACGAAGAGCATTCAAATCAAGAGGCTCCTTGCCTAATCCGCCCGTAAAATCAACATCCAAAGGTGCAATTGCTGCCTGTTCGCGCGCCTCGCGAGTGCACAAATCAAGCAAACGATCTGCCATTTCTTGCGTAGAGTAGGTAGTTAATCCGTGACGCTCAACTACAGCCACAAGCGGATCATTTCCGCCCATTAAGCCAGTTCCACGCACCCATCCAATCTTAGGATGCGCGAAAGTCACGCGATCCGACCACACACTTTCCGCATGCGCACGGTTCACAATCGCATCGAAAGCGCTCTTGACTTCGCCATAAGCACCATCGCCGCCAAACATACCGCGATTTGGAGAGCCAGGTAACACAACGTGCATACGATGTTGCACATCCGTATCTGCTCCAATTTGCGCAAATCCAGCGATTGCACGCTCCACTCCCCACAGCATTAAGCGCGATTGCGACTCAAAAAGCGAACCAGAATCAGCCAAAGTGCCGTGAACCGGAGGCGCTGCAAACGGGAAGAACATGCTCGGCTCGTAAGCAGGCTTCAAAATAGTAGTAGTTGCGCCGCTAACTTTCTTCGAAACTGTGCCAACCCACTTTACAAGCGCGTCGACATCGCGATAACTAGACAAGTTTGCTGGCACAAGCCACAACTTTGCGCCCATTTGAGCGTTTTCGCGATACGCTTTCTTCGCCCAAGACTTAACGCTCGGCTTGAAACTGTGCGAAGTTGCAATAACCGTAGCTCCACCCTTAAGCAAGCCCGTTACTACGCGAGCAGCAATCGAATTAGGAGCAACGCCTGTAACTACTGCAACTTCTCCTGCAAAACGAGTTGCTTGAGCAGTATCAGCATTGTTTTGCGCAAGTTTAGTGCGAGAATCGCGAGCAATACCATCAAATATTGTTGCAAGATTGTTTAATTCGCGAGATTTAGAAAGACTTGCAAACCACTCAGCTTCCGAAGCTACTGCTTCCCCTGCACCAAGGAAACTACCAAAATCATTTAAGATTTCAGAAACTTCATTTACCTGAATATCAACATTCTTTCCAGCATACTTGTAGTACAAGCGCGCAACGTCTTCGCGAGCAGAAGCCCAGCGGTCGTCGAAAAGAATTGCCTTTCGCTCATCAAATCGAGGAGCCACTTGCTTTGGCCAATCAGCACCTAATTCTGCTTCAACAGCAGCTACAACAGCAGCATTTTCGTCACTTTCAGTTTCTGCTTTAGGAGCTTCAACACCAAGCTTTGCTAGCACAAACTTAGCAGTTGCAGCAAGTACGCCGTCTGCGCCAACAACTTGCTGCGCAAAAGCGTCAAGAGCTGCAGAATCAACAACAGCACCACCGGCTGCGCCAGTAGAGCCAGGCTGAGAAACGCTAACGCCGTGAGCTTGTGCAACTTGCTGTATAGCTGCGTCGATTAAAGCGTCGGCTGCAGCAGTATTCTTTGCAGGATCAGTTGAAAGTTGCGCAAGATTTTCACCGCGCACGCTAGCACCTTCACGCGTTTGCAAAACCAAAGCCGCAAGCACGTGCGCACGCCAGCCTTCGCCAAGCTGCCAGACTTCCGAAATACGCTTGTCGATTTGCGCTGGCTTCACGCCTGCAGCACCGAAAAGCGCACGCAAACGTTCGCGCACAATATCGGAAAGCACGGCACCAAAAGCCTTGTAGCGAGGAGCAACCGAATCCACAAGCTTTCGCAACGCACTCATTGGAGCTTCTGCAGCACCGTCCACGCTAGCCACGCCAAGCTCGGAACTAATATCCATAAGAAGCTGGTTTCTGCGTGAAGATACGCCGTTTGTGAGCGTATCAGTTGTATCAGTGTCGCCGATTTGGTCAAGACGGATTTTTGCACTATACGCAATAAGCATTGAGATTGCGTCGGATGCTTTGAACGACAAGTCTGCTACAGGTCCGCTTGCTGCTGCGTTAGCAACTGGAGCCGCAGAAGCAGCAGAGGCAGGAGCAGCAGAGGCAACATTTGCGGCAGGAGTGGCAGGAGCGGCAGTCGCATCAGCAGTGCTACTTGCTTCTTGACTATCTTCCTCAGTAAACACTTCAGGCACAAGCGAATCCGTGTCAGTCATATAAACGCGGCCTTCGTCACGACCAACGTTGTAAACAGTCACTTTTTCGCCACTAAACTCCGGCAAAGCAAGAGTTTTAGCACCAAGATTTGCCAAAGTTGGCGCGTTTCCTAAACCAACTTCAACGTACTCTTCAACGCCAAGACCACCGCGAGCGCGATCGGCAAACATAAGAGCCTGCGTTTCAATCCAGCGAACTGGAGAAGCAAATTGCCATGAAAGCAATTCGGTAAGCAACAAACGACCGAGCTTTTGCTCATCCGCAGCGTAAGACTGCCATGTAGTTTCATCTTCCAAAGCTGCTTCAATGCGCTCAGATGGCACAACATCCAAAATCTTTTGCGCAAATTCTCGCGTAAGCTCAAACGGGCAAGCCACGAGGTTTGGAATGTAACGATCTACAAGCACAGAGTAATCAATATACTTCGGCAGCAACGAATCGAGCTTGTCGCGGAATTCCGGCACACCCTTTCGAAGAATTCGAGAGTGGAACGGCACGTCAATTCCTGGAACAAACATGAATGGAGGCTTGCCGCCATACTCCTTAGCGCGCTTAGAAGCGTCTGCCGCCAATGCCTTCAAGCCTTTAATAGTTCCAGCAATTGCGTACTGCTGACCTGCCAAGTTGTAGTTTACAATTTGCAAGAATTCGCCAGTAGCCTTGGAAATGCCATCAACGTAAGCGTTTACGCCTTCGTCTGATACTCCAAACTGGTTTGGTCGAAGTGCACCCATGCGGTAGTTCGAGCGACCTTGTGCATCGCGCTCAATCAAGTGATGCATTGTAGATCCGCGATGGAACACCAATTCAAGAACAGTTTCGAGTGGAATAATTTGCGCAAAGGAGCTCAAAGCATTGTATTCTCCAAGCGAGTGACCAGCAAAGTAAGCAGGCCAAATATCGCATCCTGCTTCACGCAAACGCGCGGTTTGCGCAAAGGCAACTGTTGCGAGCGCAACTTGCGTAAATTGCGTTAAGTTAAGCAATCCTTCAGGATGGTGATAAGTTACGCCGTGAGCAGTAAGTTCCTTCGGATTATCGCGCACGACTGCGAGGATTGAGAATCCAAGCTTTTCGCGAGTAAGCTTGTCTGCTCGCTCCCAAGTATCGCGCACTGCAGGCGACTTTGCGCGCTCATCCAGCGACATTCCTTGCTTTTGGATACCCTGACCTGGGTATACGAATGCTGCACGTGGAGCGCGAGTAAGTGCGCTTGCTTTAGACACAATTTGCCCATCAACTCGGCATGTAACTTCCAAAGCGAGACCGCCGCGACGAACTTTTCCAACGCGCTCAACTGTAATTTCTACTTCGTCATCAAGCTGAACCATGCCGTACATGTTGTAGGACCAGCCAATGAGCTCGTAGCGAGCACCTTTTTCATCAACTGCTTGAGCAACATGTTGAGCTGTTGCAGAAAGCCACATACCGTGTACCAAAGGAGCAGAAAGCCCGGAAATTGCAGCACCTCGCTTAGAAGTGTGAATTGGGTTGAAATCTCCAGAAGTACGCGCGAAAGCGGTCATATCGTGAGGAGCGCGAACGACTACTCTGCGCAAAGCTCTGCGAGGCGTGTCTTCAATTTCGTATCCGTGTAATCCTGCAGCTTCGCCATATTGCGCAGCTGGAGCAGGAAGCGCGTTGCTGAAGCTTCGTCCACGAATAGCAAAACGCTCAGTTTCGTGAGCCAAACGAGTTCCATCTGCAGCAGTATGAATTACGTGAATTGTTACAACGCGTCCGGAAGCAGATTCTGCATACGGCTCAGCCCAGCCGAGCAAATTAATTCGCTTGTCGACATACTTTTTAAAGTCTTCAGCATCGACGTCAAGCTCTACTAAATGATCTAGGTGAACAGCGTTAAGCAGACCCTCAATAATCGGGTAGCCATCAACCATTACGGAACCCAAAGCTGAGTAAATAGTCGGCCAAGCAGGACCTACTAACGCGTCTGGCACAATGCGAGAAGCAAGCAATCCATCTGGAAGTCTTCCAGCAGTAGCAGACTCGTGGTCAATTCCAAGATTTCTCGAGAAAGTATAGGAAGAATGAACCAATCCAAACGGAAAATCTCTATAACCTTCTGCCATCAAATCTTCTGGCAATTTTGCCAAACTGCCATCTTCTTTTAATGTTTCAACCTTAGGCATAGCATCAAGCACATCGCCAGTAATCGCTGTATTTCCAATACCTGCGGTTGCTGCAAGCATTTCGTACACGTGCTTTGGCAAGCGCTCGCGGTCAACTACTGGTATGCTTCCAGCTTGACTTGCGTCAACAGTTAGCGGAATTACAATATCTCGTACTGCATGCTTGCGTTTTGGCGAGTTTGCAGCATTTTTTGTAGAGTGTTTTGCTTCCTGATTTTCTTGATTATCCCAGAATGTATCTAGCTTAATATCTAAATCAAGCGAAATTACGTCATTATTACTAGAAGTTACTGTAATTACGTAATTTTCGTCTCCTAAAGACGTTCCGTAAGCAGGGTTTGCAGTTACATGACCAACCCAAGAAATATTTGGGCATGCGCGCACGTAAGCTTCAACGTTTTTAGCATCAGCAATCTGACTAAAAGCAGATTTTGAAGACTTGCTCGCCGCATTTTCCTTATTTTCTGCTTCTACTCCAGTTTCAGATCCAGATTCTGCACGATTGAGCACAGCTGCTTCAAAACGTCCCAGAATATCGGCAATTGGCTCATCCATAGTCGTAATTCCAGCCACGGAAATCGGTCCTGGAATTACGCGCACAGCGTCTGCCGAGTAACGCGAATCTTCCGACTGCCAAAGCTGATCTTGACCCCACCAACGCAACAAATCGTTGTCAATAACTGGCACGAATGGCATTGGCTTAGGGTATTCGCGAACCAAAGTTGGGAACCAAGCGGCATCCATTGGCACAACGTTCATCTCGCGAGCTTGAGGCAACGCATCAATCAGCGTATATAAAGCAGCTTGAGGGTGCTTAGAAACTTCTTCAATAGAAGGCAGAATAGAAGTAAATTCGCCTGAATCTTGATTAATCAAACGCGCTTCAATACGCTGTAACAAATGCATGTAGCGATCTGCGTAAGTCGGATCCACCCAAGGGTATGCCAAATCTAGGAAACGTTGAGCAAATTGCAAGTAAGTCATGCTTTCTACGTCACCAAAATATGGCTTTGCAGTAGAGTTAAGTGCTTCGATTACTTCATCGCGACGTGATTCAAGCTCTTCAGGATGTTTCATCATATGAACGAGCAATCTACCGCAGCGAGCAGAAGCGTTTTCTAACTCGTAAATATCTGCGTGCAAATGGCTTAAACCACTCGTCACACCACCAATAACTTTGCCAGAAGGCACCCAACGCTCACCCATTGGCGCGAACGGATCCTCATCAAAACCTTCAATGCTAGAAGATTTTGGCATCGCAATACCCGGAGTTTCCACAAGCATACGCTTTACTTCAGGGCTTGTATGCGCTTCTCTTGCTGTCATTGCAGCTGTGCCAATCATTACAGCATCAACTGGCATATTTGGCAAACCGTATTCACTCGCCCATTCACCAGAAATGTAGTCTGCAGCACGCTCAGGAGTACCAATACCGCCACCTGCAACAAGCACCAAATTTTCGCACTCACGCACTTGCGCGTAAGTTGTCATAAGCAAATCATCAAGAGATTCCCACGAATGGTGACCACCTGCTGCACCGCCCTCAACCTGCACAATAATCGTTGCTGGAGCAACAGCCTTAGCAATTCGCACAACTTGACGAATTTGGTCAACTGTTCCAGGCTTAAACGTTACGTAAGGGAATCCATCAGCTTGCAAAGATGCTACTAATTCCTTGGCTTCGTCAAGTTCTGGAATGCCTGCAGAAATAACTACACCATCAATAGGAGCTCCCGACTGCCTCTTTTTTGGCACGATTCGCTTCGAACCAAATTGCAAATTCCACAGGTAGCGATCCATAAACATGGCGTTAAATTCAATAGTTGCGCCTTCACGAAGCTGATTTTCAAGCGACTTCATATGACGATCGAAAACTTCCGCAGTTACTTGACCGCCGCCAGCAAGCTCAGCCCAGTAACCTGCATTTGCTGCTGCAGCAACGATTTCCGGCTCTACTGTCGTTGGTGTCATTCCTGCAAGAAGCACAGGAGCTTTGCCTGTAAGCTTGCTAAATTTAGTAAGTACTTTACGTCCTGCAGGCGTGTCGATTACTCGAGGCGCAAAATCAGCCCAGCAGCCCGTACGCTCTGGCTCAGAAGCAGAGTCAGCTGTTGAAAGCTCTGCACGCGAGCGCAATGTAGCAGCCTCTACTATTCCAGCGCCGGTTCCTTGCACAAGCACTCCAGTAAGCTTTCCGAGCACTTCGCTAGGACCCATGTCTAAAATCCAAAGCGAGCGCGCATCGTTTTGCTCCAAAACTTCGCCAATTTGCGTAGCCCAATCAACAGGAGTTACAAGCACTGCATCCGCCAATTCGCGAGCAACTGTAGTGTTCAAACCAGCCTCATTTGCCCACTCTACTACCTGCTCAACTGCAGATTGAAGCATTGGCGAATGGAATGGCACTGTAACATCCAAATATTCAGCAACTGGCGCAAATACGGCTCCACCGCGAACTTTCATTTCGCGCAATTTTTTCGAACGCTTTGTTTCTTTTTGCGCTTCGTTTGCAACAGCTTCCATATCTTCCGGGTATCCTGCAATAACCACGTGATTGTAAGCATTTTTAACAGCAATTGACACTTCACCGCGCGTGCGCTCTACGCGTGAAATTAACGCTTCTGCCTGCTTTTTAGTAACTCCTTTAAGCGACAGCATTGGCGTGTGCTCGCCGTCACCAGTAATTTCAAGCATTCGAGATTCGCGATCTCCTGCAGCTCCAATTAAGTAGGCAATTGCGAGTAATTCTTCGATTTGAGCGCGAGCCTTCTGCCAAGACTTTGCTTTTATGCGAGCTTTTACCATTTCCGCTGCGATTACGCCTTGAGAATGACCCAAAACTGCGCACGGCTTGTTTACTTCAAAGTTGTATCCAAGATTTGTTAAGTCGCGCACTGCACCGAACTGTGCAAGCGTAATTCCAGGCACACTAAGAAGCGCGTTTGCAGCGTTAATATGCTTATTTTCTAGCGCGTCAAACACGTTTATGTCGCCGCCTGCATTTGCTAAAAGCTCAGAATAAATTGGCGATAGCAAAGCTTTTGCGCCCGCTTCATACTCGTGAAGTTCTGCGTTTAATTCTTCGTCTGAACTAAGCTCGCGCAAAGCTTCAACCCACGGAGTTGACTGACCTGCAAACACGAGTGCGTGCGGATTATTAGCGAGTTGGTCGAAAAAGTATGTTGTCATGATGTTTCCTTCTCGTCGATTTGGATAAGTTTTATAAATTCTGTAAGTTTTGTAAGGTTTATAAGTTCTGTAAGCTCTATAGTTTTTAGTTATAAGTTTGATAATTCCTATAATTTTTATAAATATGCTTACATTGGCTGATTTCCGTGATGCTTTCCAGTTCTGGAAACCCGCTTTTTACTGCGCAAAAGTTTCAATGAGCCAGCAATCATATCGCGAGTCTGCTCCGGGTCAATCATTGCGTCAATCTGGCCAGTTTCCAACGAAAGATTTGCGTTAACAGTAGTCGCCTCATACTCGTCAACCAGCTGCTTTCTAAGAGCCGCAACGTCTTGTCCACGCTCTTTAGCTTTTTGCAAATCTTTACGATGAATAATATTCACAGCACCTTGCGCACCCAAAACCGCAATCTGGCTGGTTGGCCACGCGTAATTTACGTCCGCACCCATCGACTTGGAACCCATAACGATATAAGCTCCACCGAAAGCTTTGCGCAAAATCACCGTAACCAGCGGAACTTGCGCGTTCGCGTACGCATAAATCACTTTCGCACCTCGGCGAATAATTCCTGCGTGCTCTTGATCTGAACCAGGCTTATAACCAGGAGTATCTACTAGAGTCACCACAGGCAAATTAAACGCATCGCACAATCGCACAAATCGCGCGACTTTTTCGGAAGAATTTACATCCAAAATACCAGCGTTCACCTTCGGCTGATTTGCTACGATTCCAACAGGATGACCCTCAATGCAAGCAAAACCAACCACTGCAGAAGCAGCATACAATTCCTGAACTTGCACGAACTCACCGTAGTCAACTATTCTGCGAATCACGTCGAGCACATCGTAAGGCTGACGGTCGTTATCCGGCACAATATTCGCCAACTCGCGCGCAGTTTCGCGATCCGCGCGCGTTGCAGCGTAGGCAAAAGTTGGAGGCTCTACCTCACAGCTAGATGGCAAATAAGCCAAAACTGTGCGTGCGTAGTCGATTGCGTCAGCTTCATCTTCACCCAAATAGTGAGCGACACCGGAAGTTGCGTTATGCACAAGGCCGCCGCCCAAATCGTCCATGCTAATAGCCTCGCCGGTTGCAGCTTTAACAACATCCGGACCAGTTACGAACATATTTGAGTGCTCGCGAGTCATAATAATCAAATCTGTTAACGCAGGGCAATAAACTGCACCACCAGCGCAAGGACCCAGAATAATTGAGATTTGCGGAATTAAGCCGCTCGCTTCGCAAGTTTTTTTGAAGATACGCCCGTATTGCATAAGCGCACTCACGCCTTCCTGAATGCGAGCGCCGCCGGAATCAATTACGGCAACAACTGGCACGCGAAGTTCAACAGCCATATCTAAAAGATGGCAGATTTTCTCGCCTTCAGCTTTGCCTAAAGTTCCGCCACGCACGGAAAAGTCTTGCGCATAAACTGCAACTTTTCTGCCATAAACTTCGCCAAATCCGGTGATTACAGCGCACCCTGCAACGTCGTTATTAATGTCACCACCGTTAAAACGTCCGATTTCCACGAACGATCCGGTGTCAAAAAGCAAGTCGAGACGCTCACGAGCAGTGCTTTTGCCTTTTGCGTGCTGACGTTCTAAAGCTTTTTGTTCTGCGTCACGAGCAAGTTGTGCTGCGTGTTGAACAGCTGCTTTTCCGCGACGAGGCTGCAAGTTTGTTTCGTCAGCAGAGCTATTAACAGAAGAGTCACTAACTGTTTTCGCTGAAGTTTCAGAGATTTCAGATTTTTCTTTTACTAAAGCGCTCATTTCTGCTCTCCTTCCGGCTTTTCATCGCTTTTTTCGGAAGATTTTTCTGCGCTTTTATCTGCGCTTTTGTCTCCAGCAAGATCAATCGTCACAAGCTTTGCGCCCGATTCCACACCGTCACCAGGCCCCACAAAAATTCCAGTAACAGTACCAGCTGCAGGAGCATAAACGTAATTTTCCATTTTCATAGACTCAAGCACCACAAGCAAATCACCCTTGGCAACCTGCTGGCCTTCAGCCACATTCACGCGCGTAATAACAGCTTGCATAGGCGCTGCAATTACGCCAGGAATCTGCTTTTGTTCTTCAGATTTGTGAGTACTTCCGCGAAGCGAACGTCCGCGAAGAGGCTGCGAAGCTCTAGAAACGCTACGAACTCGCGCAGAACCAGTCAAATTATCAACAATATCTTGCGGAATCGTAAGCTTTACTCGCTTATTATCAACCTCAATAATGAAGGATTCCATTGCAGGCTGCTTATTTTCAGATTCATCCGCAGACTTTCCAGAAACAAGCGAAGCCGGCTGACCGCCCAAGGAAGCTGCAGGAACGCGGTTCAAATACTTGCGTTCCATCCACTTAGTAGACACGTCAAAACTGTGATTTTCCGCAGTAAACTCAGGGTCGTTAAAAATCTGCTCAAAAAGTTTTGCTGGAGTTGGCACGCCCTCAATACAAAGTTCCTTCAAAGCGCGACGCACGCGAGCAACAGCAGTTTCGCGACTTTGCGCAGTAATAATAAGCTTGCCCATCATCGAATCGAATTTTGGCGAAATATTATCGCCAACTTCAACACCAAAATCGACGCGAATACCAGGACCGGAAGGCCACTTTATTTTCGTCAAAGTGCCGGAACTTGGAGTCAAATTCGTAGCAGGATCTTCCGAAGTAATGCGAAGCTCGAAGCTGTGTCCGCGAGGTTCTGGATCCTTAATCAACTCGCCGCCGTCAGCAATATTGAGCTGTTCTCGCACTAAATCAAGTCCACTAACTTCCTCACTAACCGTGTGCTCAACTTGCAATCGCGGATTAACTTCCAAGAAGTAGACTTTATGCTGAGAAGTCACCATATATTCGCACGTGCCAAGACCAACGTAGTCAACAGCTTCAAATAGGTTACGAGAATATCGGTAAAGCTGATCTTTTTCATCGTCAGTCAAGAACGGTGCAGGAGCTTCCTCAACCAGCTTTTGGTTTCGGCGCTGCACCGAGCAATCGCGCGTGGAATATACGGTGAAATTTCCGTGAGCGTCGCGGCCGCACTGCGTTTCTACGTGGCGAGCTTTGTCAATAAAACGCTCAATAAAATATTCATCTAAGTCGCCGCCCTGAAGAGCGTCGTGATTCATATAAAAGCCTCGCAACTCGTCATCGTTACGAACGACTGTAATGCCGCGTCCGCCACCGCCATCCGTGCGCTTCATCATCACAGGATATCCGTGCGTTTGCGCAAAAGTTAAAAGTTCTCGAATATCTTTTACCGGCTCCGAAATGCCTGGAACTGGCGGCACTTTCGCGCGAACTGCCACGCGACGAGCCGTAATTTTATCGCCCAAGTCAATAAGCGCTTCCGGACGAGGGCCAATCCAAATAACTCCAGCATCGTTGACTTTTTTCGCAAAAGATGCAACTTCCGAAAGGAATCCGTAACCCGGGTGCACGGCATCCGTGCCGCTTCTTTTAATAATGTCAAGAATCGCGTCTTCGTTTAAATAAGTATCGCGATACGTGTCGCCAGAAAGTGCGTATGCTTCGTCTGCCATTTCTACAAACTGCGCATTGCGATCAGTCGGTGCGTAAATAGCAACGGTAGAAATGCCCATTTCGTGAGCCGTGCGAATAACTCGCAAGGCGATTTCACCGCGGTTTGCGATGAGAATTTTTTTGATATTCGTAACCATACGTTACAAGATATTAGAAAAATCGCGTTTACGTATGAGTCGACATACACAAAAGCTAGAGCAAAATTTTGTACACTTCTCCAATGCACATGATTTTTTATACACGTAATGTGATTAGCGAAACGGAAAACAACCGGCAAAACCGTTTAATTGACAACCTATTAGCCGCAAACGGCAAACCGGAAATAACCAAAAGAAGGTTTTCATGACTAACATAAATCAAAATAATGCAGCAACAGCAGCAGCAAATTCGAACGTTGCAAATAAGTTGAAAGTAGCTGCAGCATGGCTTGCAAAGCCAGCGCTTCTCACTGTGCTTTTGGTTCTTTCTACCATGGCAGGCGCAATTTATCTTCCTATTACTCCTGTGCCTATTACGTTGCAAACTCTTGTTTTGTGCATTATTGGTTTAACTTTGAGCTGGCGCGAAGGCGTAGCTTCTGTAGTTATGTATCTTGCTGTTGGCGCAGCAGGTTTGCCTGTGTTTGCTGGCTTTAAGGGCGGCTGGGCTGTTTTTGTTGGCCCTACTGCAGGCTTCTTAGCTGGTTTCATATTTGGCGTTGCTGCAACCGCAGCTTTGAAGCGCGTATTTGACGTAGCTCTTGACGCTATGATGCCAGAAAACTCCTTCAAGAAGACTTTCGCACGCTTCTGCACTTACTCTGTAGCTTCTATAATCGGCACGATCGTGATTTACGCATTCGGTATTTTCGGCCAAAGCTACCTAACTGGCATGCCACTTTCAACTGCCGCCGCAACCTTGATTATCTTCATGATTGGCGATTTGATTAAGGCTTTTGTTGCGAGCGCGGTTTGCTCCGGCTTGTACAACGCACTTAATAAAAAGGCGCGCTTTGACCGAGCTTGAAATCACTGGGATTTCAAGCTCCTTCAAAGCGTGATTTGGCTCAAATGTGAAGCACAGTGTGCTTCACATGCCAAATCAGCCGAACGGCTACCAAATAGCCGTTCGGAACAAGCGCTCAGGCATGTCGTCGCACTGCGCGAGTGTCCCATTCTGCCTGTTTTGAGACACTCACGCAGAAAGCAAGTCATCGCGTTTGCTTTATTTAAATCTCATTTTTCATACGCAACTGCGTGCACATCGCCGCTTTTTACCACAATCTCCTCACCAGATGCCTCACGAATCGTAAGAGACGCATCTTCTCCAAGCCGCACAGCAGTTCCTGTCACCACGCTTCCATCAACTGGATGCACGTTAACTTCGCGTCCAAGAGTCCAACACACACCATTTACCTCTTTAAGCAAATCGGCAGCGTTACTTGAATAATCGCGCATAAAATCACACAATCTCGTCCTCAATCCAGTAACGATTTTCGCAGCAATCGTATCACGCAATTCTTTAGATTCCGGCAAATCAGTCATATGCATTTGCAGCGAAGTTGCCATTTTAATCGGCAATACTTCTTGCGGCACGTGCAAATTCAATCCGATTCCAAAAATTACTCCAATAACATTGTCTTTGCTTGGATCAGCTACGATTTCTGTTAATATTCCGCCTTCTTTACAATCGTGCAAAAACACGTCGTTAGGCCATTTAAGTTTTATCGCGCAAGCATCACCGTGTATCGGCGAACTTCCGCACTCTTTGAACGTTTTTAGAAGTGCGTCACGCGCTGCAAGCCCTGCAATAATAGGCAGCCACCCGTTGTGACTTGCGTCCATAACAATTGACTTCGGCAGCAAAGTTACGAATGAAACTAAAAAGCTTTCTCCCGGTCGGCTCACCCACGCGCGTCCAAGCCTGCCGCGACCTGCTGTTTGCTCGTCTGCCACAATCGCAACTATTGTCGGCTTTCCGTCATCTCGTACGATTATTTCGCCTTTTTGTATCATTTCTCGCGCAACATTTTGCGTAGAATCTGTAATTGCGAAATATTTTACCAAATCTGCTACTTCTGAGGTCTGCGGCATCAATGCCACACTTTGCGAAGAAAAAATAGTCATATGTATAATTTACATCAGATTATATTTTTGCGCGCGTCATTGCATGTTTTGCGCGCAATAGCAACCAAAGTAGCTAGGCATAAATTAAGTAGGTGTTAACACATGGAGCGCATACGTCGCAAAACGCAGCACGAAAAGCCGCGCAAATTGCGTGCTGTTGCAGCACGTTTTTTAGATTACACTCTTGCTGCTTTGTTATGTTTTATACTTGCTTTTTGCACTAGCCTGGGACCAATTTTCCGCAGTCGAAATATTAAAGTTCATTTAGGGTCAATCGCTGACTTTTCGTCAGTTAATGCTTTTATTTTCGTTTCTGCCTTCATAATATATGCACTAATATTGGCTGCGCTTATTTATTACGGTAAAAATAAAAAGTTTTTGCCTAAATATCAACCTTTTACGAAATTAATAGAGTTAATTGCGTTAAGAAAAAATAGCGAAAATAAAAAACAGTCAAAATTACAAAAATTTACTACTAAACACACTATTTTCCGCAATATTTCGCATTTTCTTTTAAAATCTGCAAAACTATTTTTTAATTACGCTAAATGGTTTATTGACCACTCCACTCGCAACAAAAGAAACCTATTTCTTACTTTTTTTGTGGGCTGGATTTGGGTTCCAGCTACGTTACTTGCCGCATACGGCGCAGACATATGCTCGCAAATTCGCGAGTACAGTTGGACTTGGAATAAAGTTACAGGCTTAGATCAGCCTTATATCGGCTTCTTTAGCTTTGTACCAATGGATATTTACCCAACTGCGCACTACTTGTGGCCAACTCACCCAACTTATTTAACAGATCAGCACAACATTGCTCTAACTGTTATTTATGGCGCAACAGCAGCAGTCTCCAGATACTTTACCGACTCAAACGACGCTGGAATTGTACTTCTTGCTTTCATGCAATTTGCATTTGCAGCATGGTGCGTTTGCGCAACAGCACACCGCTTCTTAAACAAACCTTGGCTTAATGCAGAATCTAGCTCAACAAATTGCAGAACAACAACTTTTGCAAGATTCGTTATTCTGCTTATGTTTTTGCTTAATCCGCTTGTGTTGTGCTCAACTATTGCGCTTACAAAATCTCCGCTTTTTGCATTCGCTTTTGTTTGGTGGTTTGGCATAAATTACGAGTTAACTAATTGCTATCATGCGAACGACACTAAAAATACACCTAGCACAAAGCCGAGTGCGCAAAAGCCTAGACTTCACACTGTTTTGGAATTAATTATTTCAGTGTGTGTAATGCTTATTGCTGCAAAATACGCTTGGTATATTCTGGTTGTTCAATTCGTGCTTTTAATTATTTTTGAGCGCAAACGCTGGCGTTTGTGGGTTTGCGGAATTTTGCTTCCAATCGTTGTAATTCACGGCTCGTTAATTATGCTTATTTCGAGCGGTGCTATTATTAGCGGCGATCCTATTGAGAGTCGCGGCATTCAGTTACAACAAATTGCACGTATAGCTAAGCTCGATCCTCATAGCATACCGCGTAGCGCAAAGCGCATTATTGCACCAATTTTTAATCTGGATCAAACTGCAGAAGCATATAAACCTTATGACGCAGACCCTGTGAAATCTTCCGGATTGCAGTCTAAAAAAGTGAGTTATCGTTGGCGATACGTTACTAAAGATAATATCCGTAAATTAGATTTCGCTTGGTGGCAAATGATTACGCATAGTCCACTCGTTGCAACTGACGCTTTTCTTGCGAAGACTTACGGATACTTTGATATTTTTGACCGCCCGTATGTTGGACCAGAATATTACATAGACACTGACAGCATACAGAAATCTGATTGGATTAAATATTGGAATCCTAAGTGGCGAACTAAATTTGCAGAAGATATTAGCACGTTTAGCGATATTCCTGTTTTAAGTTGGCCAATTCACGGAAATACTTTCGTTATTTTTACACTACTTATTGGAGTTGCAGAAATTATTCTTCGCCGTTGGCGCACATTGTTATGGCATATTCCACTTGCCTTGCTAGTTGGAGTTATGATTCTTGCTCCAGCTAATAATTTTGATCGTCACATGCTACCGTTAGCTTTCGCTTTCTGCTTTGTAGCGCTTACTTTTTGGCGAGATACTTTTACTCAATCGCGCTATAATAGTAAAGAATGTTAGGATCAAAGGCACAAGATGGACGAGAAGAATACACCTCAGTTTGCGCAAGATAGCAGCGCTGCTTCTTCTGTTATGTCCGAAGAAAATTATGAAGATAAACTTGCGGAAAACAACTTACTTAGTAGCGATTTTCTTTCGATACTAGCGAGCGTACAGGCAGCAGAAAAGCACGCGGAGGATTCTAATATTGCTAATTCTCTTGAAAATGAACAGTTAAACAAAACGCAAGTAAACGCTGTATCAAATGATCAAGAAAGCTCTTCTAAAGCAAAGCAATCTAATGCAGAGCAAGAAAACGAAGAAAAGCACAAACACCACTTGTGGCATCGTCTTTCATCAAATCAGAGTCGTTCTAGTCGTTCAAGTCAATCTTCTGAAAATAGTAGAGGCAATAATTCACCGAGTTTTACTCCATTACCCAGCGCGCAAAAATCAACTAGCTCGGAACCGCTTAGAATTTTCGACAATCGTGATGGCCAAGTTTTTGACGCGGCGATGCGCTTGCAATTACACTCGATTATTGCCACGTGCTTAATGAATGGTATTGCAGATGCTCGCATCGACGCTTTCATGCATTTACTTCAATGGTCAGATTCGCCAAAAGTTATTGTTATTGCAGGAACTTTCGGCACTGCAATTAAGCCAGATGACGGACCAAATCGCAAGCCAGCACCAGATATTCCACCTGATAACACTGACACTTTGCGCCGAAATATTTGGCCACAGCTTGGTAGTTGCAATGCGTATGATGCAATAGTTGAGCGCGCACAAAGTAGCGCTTTGCAGCGCATTACGGGAGCTTGGCAAAAAACGCAAGCAATGATATCGGCATCTACAAAAAATTCTTCTAATTTTGCAGCACCTTCTCATATTATTCTGCTTGCTGTGCGCGAAAATCCTAGCGATCAGGCTTTAGAGAAGCTGTGCAAAGTTTTTGAGAATTCTAATAAGACGATTTGTGTCAGCAGAATGGTTGAAGGAGTTGAGCAGATTTCTTCCGCTCTTACTGCTACGCTTGCCGCGATTGCTGTTGCTCCAGCAGTAAAGCATTTGCCGCAAATAATTCACACGGATGATTTGCTTCCAGAACGAGCGCTTATTGGCGATGCCACAGCTTTTGATACTCTTTACAACAAGGTTTATCAAAGTTTGGCTCCTTACAGTCACGACGATCCGACTTTGGAAACTATTGATATGTTCCTGCGCTTTGGTGGAGCTCTTGACCAAACAGCACACGAACTTAATGTGCATCCAAATACTGTTCGTTATCGTTTACGTAAAGTTGCGCAAACTACAGGATGGGATGCTACGGATCCGCGCGCAGCTTACGTGCTGCAAACAGCTATAACAATTGGCAGAATTCGCGATTCTCACTAAGTCTGATTTTACAAACAAACAAAAAACGTGCGGCGCAAAACCAAAGGTTTTACACCACACGCTAAAGTGCAAGAACAAAGTAAGCACAAGGAATAACAATATATTGGCTTATGCTTACAACACTAATTTTTAGTGACGAATCTTGCGAAGAGCAGCACCCATGCCGGCAAGAGCAGAAGCAACTACAGCAACCATAGCTACTGCAGCACCGGTCTTAGGAAGCTTAGCCTTAGCTGGAGCTGGAGCTGGCTTAACTGGAGCTGGCTTCTTATCAT
The DNA here is from genome assembly GCF_056590715.1 of Gardnerella sp. C0026F2. NCBI lineage: Bacteria > Bacillati > Actinomycetota > Actinomycetes > Bifidobacteriales > Bifidobacteriaceae > Gardnerella > Gardnerella sp. C0026F2. The sequence goes on along the minus strand of NZ_JBWPWR010000004.1, from coordinate 46,221 downwards.
TCTCATGGAAGTCGCTAGTAGTGGCTTTGTTGTACAAAGTATATGTAGCAGGCTCGCAAACTACAGTACCCAAGGAGTTCTTGTAGCAGTGATTCCTATCAGGAACCTGGGTAGGATCAGTATAGCCCTCAGGATTAGCAGGAGCCTCATGAGTCTCTGGATACAAATTCTGTCCATTCAATGGATCTGGAGTACCGTACTCAGTAAGTACAGTATGATCTTCATCCTGAGCCATTGCTGGAGCAGCAAAAGCACAACCTGCAAGCAAAGTAGCAGCTGCAGCAAAAGCTGCAATGGTCTTCTTCTTTAACATATTAGACCTTCAATCTCTTTTATCTAACCCCTGCGCAAAAGTTAATGCTAAAACGCAGAAGCCGGATACCAATATTAAAACTGGAATAAACCAACTCGGAATAAACCAACCCGGAATATACCAATCAAGATTACAATAACACAGGGTACACCACTTTTTTACAAATAGAAAGCATTTTAAAGAAAAAACACTAAATAAAGGCGTTTTGTTGTAATAAAGCAACTACCAGCAGTATAAGAGAACGCTTAGAACTTAGTGCGGAACACAACACGCAGTGAGCCTACATGCGCCGCGCACCCCCATGCGCCACTCACCCACATGCGCCGCAACCTCTCCCGTCAATTCGTTACTAACGCAGTTTGCGCGCTGCACCAGTAACGCAAAACCTCAATTATTCGTTACTAACGCAGAAACGCAGTGACACAAGTAACAAAAAACGCTGAAAACATGACTCAAAAGAGCATATTTTCAGCGTTTATAAGTTTTAAACTTAATTTACTACTTACCAGCCATGCTTTCGCATAAGCTACGCAAGCAATAAATCAGGCAGCAATGCTGGCGATATCAACTGGAACACCAGGAGCCATCGTGGAGGTAACAGTTACCTTAGTAATGTAACGACCCTTGATGGTGCTTGGCTTCAAGCGGCGAACTTCGTCTGCAACAGCCTTGAAGTTCTCTTCAAGAGCCTTAGCATCGAAGGAGAGCTTGCCGAAGAGGAAGGACAGGTTGCCCTGGCGATCCACGCGGAACTCAATCTTACCGCCCTTAATGTCGGCAACAGCCTTGGCTACATCCATAGTCACGGTGCCAGTCTTTGGGTTTGGCATCAAGCTACGAGGACCGAGAACACGACCCAAGCGGCCAACCTTACCCATCATGTCTGGGGTTGCAACGACTGCATCGAAGTCAAGGAAGCCACCGGCAACCTTTTCGATAAGCTCGTCATCACCAACAATGTCAGCGCCAGCTTCCTGAGCCTCAGTAGCCTTTGGGCCACGAGCGAACACCAAAACCTTAGCGGTTTTACCGGTGCCGTTTGGCAAGTTAACTACGCCACGAACCAACTGATCAGCCTTGCGAGGATCCACGTTAAGGCGCATAACAGCCTCAACGGACTCGTCGAAAGCGTGCTTTGGCATGCTCTGCAACAAAGCGATAGCTTCAGCTGGGGTGTACAGGTTATTGCGGTCGATCTTCTCAGCCGCTTCACGATACTTCTTAGAACGCTTAGCCATTTCTACACTCCCTTTCAGTCGGTAACGGTAATACCCATCGAGCGAGCAGTACCCGCGATGATCTTCATACCGGCCTCGACGTCACGTGCGGAGAGGTCAGGCATCTTAATTTCGGCGATTTCGCGCACCTGAGCCTTGGTCACAGAACCAACCTTGTGAGTCAATGGATTCTCGGTGCCCTTCTGGATTCCAGCAGCCTTAAGCAACAAAGCAGCGGCTGGTGGGGTCTTCAAAATGAAGGTGAAGGAACGATCTTCGTAAACGGTGATCTCAACTGGGACGATCTGACCCATCTTGTCCTTCGTCTGGTCGTTATAGGCCTTGCAGAAGTCCATGATGTTCACGCCGTGGGAGCCTAATGCTGGACCCAGTGGTGGAGCTGGATTTGCCTTACCAGCCTGAATCTCGAGCTTAATAAGCGCGGAGACTTTCTTTTTCGGAGCCATAATATGGTTCTTCTTTCTTGTACAAGCGGTTCAAACGGTTGCTGCAAACTCTTCTATAGTCGCTTCTTACAGAAGTAAAGCACTTACGAAACGTTGCTATAAAGCCGTTTTGCAACTTCCTCCCGCATCTTGTATTGCTGTGCTGTGCTAGCGGATTCCTCCTCCAGTCACAAGCCTTCCTATTATGCCACATCTTCGCGACACGCATCATTACAAAAGCTGCAACTATCTTTGCATAGCTATTTTTGCGCAACTATCTTTGCGCAGCTATCTCAGTAGACAATTCGTTAAGTATAGCGTTTCTAGTCCACGCACTCACAGTCATTTTTCTGCGCTTCGCATCGGCTTCGATTAAATGCCAAACGGTATCACTTAACCTAACAGTACGCGGTTTCAACGGCTGAGTTTCATCTTCCCAAGCTCTTCCAGCAAACTCTGTAATAGTGGCACCAGGAAAATTATCTTCTGCCTCCTCAGCCCACTTATCAACAATATCGTCAGTAATAACGAACCCATTTTCCGCAGTATACGTATTCTTACTCATCTCGCATCCCTTATCTCTTGTAAAAATCCCTTTGTAAGACGATTCGCATGAATTATAAGTATTGCGTTGTTTTCAAGCTCAGTCAGAAAAGGATACCATATCATTCTTTATTTTTATGCTCTTAACACAAACTCAACGAATCTCAAGCAACGCTACAACTAACTCAAAGCAAATAAAAACACAAGAGAATATAACATTTACTGAAGTAAATTATGAATTGAATAGTACTCTTTCAAAGAAGCCTTAGTAATTTTATGAACGCATATTGCAGAGCCATCAGTAACATCATAAGCATTCTTCCATGGATCCTCACGATGTGTAAGCGCGCTCAAATCGCTACCAGAATATTCAGCAAACTTTTCGCATACCTTTTTCACAATGAGCTTTTGATTATCCGTTAAAGAATCCTCGTTCAGTTTCTTGGTATCGGGAAGCACGATTTCTCCCTTACGAATCAAAAACTTCCCACGATGCATTGCGAATAATTCCGGGCAAACAGGACCATTCCTCCATGCCTGAAAATCCTCGTTAAATAACGGATATCCAGTAGTAGCCAAAGAATAAGCTTGCGAATAGTAAGCTAACTTCTGAAGCTTCATAGTGGTAATAGTTCCAGTAATATTAAGGATGTACGCTGCCACGTTAAATATTGTTGTCATACGCACCTCCCTTTTATAAAACAGACAAGTTATATATTATATTCGTATGACGATAATTAGCCGAAAGCAGGCCACTGCAGCTGGCAAAATACTAAAGGAATTAATCGGCCAGCAAAACTCAGAAGAGTATAGGAAGCAGATATTAATACTCGACTCATGGCGTCATCAGCATGAAGAACCGGCACAAATCTTTTTCAAGAAACTTGTTGGAATCATAAATAAGTATCCAGACGCGATGGCTACGTATCGTCTTAAACGCAAAGAATCAATACTTAAAAAGTTATACCGCAGCAATGGAAATTTTGAGCTTGGCGCAATGGATGACATCGCAGGGTGTAGGGCGATTGTAAATTCTGTGAGTGAAGTTTACGAAGTTTATAATGAAATTCTTAATCTCAAAGAAGCTGGGGAAATCGATATTAAGAAAACGAAAGACTATATAGAAAATCCAGAAAAATCCGGATATAGGTCACTACACATAATAATAAAACAGGCATTAAAACAAGAAAACATAGACAGACAATATAGGATTGAACTGCAAATACGTACTAAGCTTCAACACTATTGGTCAACAGCAGTAGAAGCTATGAGCGAGATAGATAACGTAGAATACAAAGATCCTACTTTGGTAAGTGAAGGTAATACTCGAATACAATCTTGCTTACAATTCTTCAAAGTAATCTCTAAGTTATTTGCTTGCTGTGAAAATAACGATGACGAGTTTAAAGAAGAACTAGCAAATTCAGTGCGAACAAACGATAATTTTAAAGAAATTATTGAAGATCTTAAAGCTGCGCGCAACAGTGTAACTATTAATATGCAAAAAAATATCGCAAAAAGCGGCGAAGGACTTTACTTACTTGAGCTTTCTCGAGAAACACAAGAATTAACCATACATTCATACACTATGGATTGCGTAGAAAAAGCTATAACGAATTATAATAGCAAGGAAAATAGCAGCATAAGCAATGAAGCTAACAAAATTCAATATGATACAGAAATTGATAGCGGTAGCGTAAATAAAGACCTGACAGTTGAGAAACCAGATGCGCAAACCTCATATATAACTAGTATTAACAGGGTACTTATTTATGCGAAAAACGAGGATCAACTAGGAGATACTTATCCTAATTACTCATATAACATAGAAAAATTTATTGAAAAAGTAGAAGAACTTATTAATTAATGAAAATTGGGATAATAATCATGAATTCTTCTTCATCTGGGCGTTATCTTCGCAGTCAAATATATTTTTTATGCATGTTGAGATGGCATTTTGCTTACTTTCAAAAAAATTACATACAATAATGAAAATAACAGCTAAAATAATAAACCTGTAAAATCCTAACCACATATGTTCTGTAATAATTTCATTATTTAGCAATCTCGTACCACCACTAACATTAGCGCGATCATAAATCCAATTTAATAATTCTGATAAATACTCAGAAAGTTTCAAAGATAAATACAACATTGCCTCAAAAACTACTGTCATAATATTGATAATAATTAATTTATATTTATTACTATCTGAATCTTCTATTTTTATATCAAATATCCCTTTACATAGAATCTGTAAATTTTCAAATTTAAGCAAAAATACAATGCATGTTATTGTCAAAGCAACTATCGTCCAATTAGACTCGCTTAGAAACCCTAAAAGTATAAAAAATATTGACAAAACGGAAATCAAGAATTTTGAACTTTTCAAGAAAGCTCTAACGATTCTGCGTACTAAAAAGCAGAACGGTATAAACCATAGAATGAACATTGCTAGCGATTTATAACATTCTGGCAACCCCTTAATGGAATCATAATAAATATATGCAAAAATGCAAAAGGATAAATACAACTGAATAAAAGGTATTAAAAATAGAATTTCATTGTTCTTAAACTTTAAATAAATAAGAAACAATAAAAATAGTATTAAGTACACTACACAAGCATTAACAATAGAATATATTCGCTTTGAGTATTCAATATTACCGTAAAAAATTACGCCTATTGTAAGATACAGTAAAAGCGCAGATAATATCATTAAAAGCACGCGTGCCACTAGTGTACGATTCCTACGACTGCTAAAAAAGGAATATAATTTATCTTTTAAATCAAGCATTTCAAACTCGCTTTTAGTAAGTACGATATCTGCGTGCTCCAATGACAATGCAATTAACTTTGTCATAATTGATTATATTTATTACTGGAAATTTCGTTATTAATTCTCATATTCGCGAACTTAGGTTAGCAGTAAGTCAGCAAGAAGCCACGAGAGTTACTGTTATCAAAGACACAGCCGAATAGAAACCAAACTGTATCAATGCACCAATCGTAAAGCCTTTTCAATCAACTACACAGTTCACACGAGTCCGGTCTATTAAATCAATTTGCCTTTCGCAAGCTAGAAGCATACTTCCAAGTTGGGTACAAACTTACGAAAGTTGGAAGACAGTCAGCAGAAGTTTGTAAGCATAATTAATGATATCTACGTTACATTGTATAGAATTATTGTATACTTATATGAGAGATATAAGAAAAAGTACAAAATTCACCATAGACATAGGAGTCCAAAATGACTACAGCAACAAAAGATATAGTAAACGTGAACTTTCGAGCAAAGAAAGAAGACAAACTCAACGCAGAACGAGTTTGCAAGGAGCTCGGAATCTCTATGAGCGCCGCGCTGAACGTGTTTATCAAAACAATTGGTCGCGAAAAGAGAATACCGTTAGATTTTTCGCTAGATCCGTTTTACGAACCGTCAAATCAAGCATATTTAAAATCGCAGATTGACGGTGTGAGAAATGGCACTATCAAGCTCGAAGAGCACAATCTAATAATGGATTAGGACGTAGGGTTCAAACAATGAGAAAAATTGCTTGGACTCCAGACGCTTGGAATGACTATCTCTATTGGGAAAGCGATAATAAAACTCGTAAAAAGCTCAACAATATTATTAAAGAGATTATGCGGAATCCAATAGACGGAAAAGGTAAGCCTGAACCACTAAAAGGAAACTATTCCGGTTGCTGGAGTAGACGAGTAAACGATAAGGATAGAATCGTTTACTCATTTACAGATGACTCGATTATAATCTACGCCTGCTGAGGCCACTACGATGATAAGTAGGCAATTCTAAACATTTATATGCTTGGCATGAGCAAGTGAAGTAGCGCGACGACGACGCTTGCGAACCGCGGCAATAATCATCGTCGTAAGAATCACCGCGCACCCAATAAGCGCGAGCACAAACATCGTCATCCAAAGCGGCCACTGCAACTTATCGCCCGGCGCGGAAACCGGATCCGGCAGCACGCGATAGCCTGTCACCAGCAGCCTCTGCGTATTCACACCATACGGCGTACACGTAAGCAGCGTCGCCAAATCGCGCCCATTCTCGCGTTGAAGCAACCTAATATCATGCGGATCGACCACGCTAATGCGGAATACCTTGTAACGTAAGGTTTCGCCTTGTATGTCAAAATAGAAATAGTCACCCTTTTTCAACTCCACTAAATCGTCGAACATTGTCGCATTTGGCAAACCCGTATGCGCCGTCACAACAGCGTGACGCGTTTTGCCACCAACCGGCAAATCCGTGCCATATAAATGCCCAGCACCATACGCCAAAACCTCCTGCGAACTACCGTGATAAATCGGCAGCTTAACGCCAATCTTCGGGATTTTTATAATACCCATGATCCCCATCGGCTCATCCAGCTGCTTCGCATATTCCTTATACTCCGGCGTCTTCATATAATCCGTCGTGCCATCGTAAGGATCAGCCGTAATAATCGACTTGTGGCGAGCATTATAACGACGAGCCGCATTCAAAATCTTCTCTCTAGCGCTCGCAGTTTGCTTACGACTCAAACGATCATACGCAGCGGAAATCTCCTTCGACACCTTGTTATTCCACAACGTTGACGCAACCGGGTACGTGAAGCACAAAATTGCTGCAAGCGCGAGGGCAATTGGCTCAAGAGTGCGGCGGAGTTTGGATTTGGGTTTTTTCGTTGGCTTTGATGCGGGTTTTGATGCGGGTTTTGATGCGGGTTTTGATGCGGGTTTTGATGCTGGTTTTGATGCTGGTTTTGATGCTGGTTTTGAGTCTTGGGTTGATTCGGTTGCTGTTGATTCGGTTGCGTTAGTTTGATTAGTTTGATTAGTTTGATTAGTTTGATTTTTGAAAAGCTTATTTTGGGAGATTCTGTTGAGGAAAGCATATACTTTCGTAACAACGTCGTTTAATTTCATGCTTCCTCCGTTTCTGTGTTTATATACGTAAGTTTATTTTATGTGGCGCGAGTTTCGGGGACTGGTTTTTGGCTGGCGGGTTTCTTGTGTGGTTGTGTGATATAGGAATTACTTGTCTCGCAGCGCTCCGCTCTTATACCTTATTTGGACTTAGCGGTTGTGTAGTTGAGTTTAGTTTTTTAATTACTTTTTCTGCAAAAATAGTATTCATCAACACGATTATTACTATCGTTCCGCTTTTATATTGCTCGACCAAGCAATTCCTATCTCCCACTACTAATAAAACCGCTAGTGTTCTGTGGTACGGTAAGAGTGCATGGCATGATGTGTGCAGCAGCGCGGACGCTAGTGTTCTTTAAGCAATAAATACTCAACGTCTGCAGAGCAATACTGTTAAAGTTCACTAAGCAATAAATAATCGACGTTAGCAGAAGCACAACTGCAAAGCTACATAATCGACGTTTGCAAAGCATTACTGCAAAGCTACAAAAACAACGTCTGCAGAGCACTGGCGCAAAGCTTCGAACGCAACGTTCGCAAAGCACTGGCGCAAAGCTTCAGGAGGTTTGGGGGAAATACGACCCTTATTTTACGCGACTGTAAAGTTTCTGCCGCTTTCAGGCGCGCAACCGACCTTTATTTTACGCGACTGTAAAATTTCTGCCGGATTCGGGCGCGTAGACGACCATTACTTTACACAAGCGTAAAATTTCTGCCGCTTGTTGGCGAGAACACGACTTTTTCTTTACGAGGCTGCAAGAGAACAATCATAAGAGCAAGTGAGTCTAGGATTTAGTTGAGCAAACCCTAGACTCACACTTTGCTATTAGACTACAAGACCAGCTTTAAAAAGCGGATCAAGCGTTCTGCTGCTGTTCTTCTTCCTTGCGATTGCGCACGTACATAATCACGCTCGCAACAATAAGAACCATGCCCACAACAGCGAAAATCAGCACGCCGTAAGCACCAGTTGCAGGAAGATTGAACCAGAAGCTCTTGCCGTCAATGTTATGTTCTGGAATATTCGGAAATTCTACAACATCAGGATTGTCTACAGTACTTGTTGAGTTGACCGTAACTTCCTCGATAACATTAGAAAGCTTATATCCTTCAGGAGCCTTAATCTCAACAACATAGAGCTTTGAACCAGCTACAGCCTTGTAAGGAGCTTTGAACTTACCGGTAGGCTCTTCTGTATTGCCTTCGCTAGTTGTAGTTCCGTCAGTTTTTCCATCAAACGAAGATGCAGCTTTGCAAGCTTTTATCGTGCTAAGTTCTCTACCTTTAAAGAGCGCATCTGCACAGTCTTGAGCTTTCTTTTGATCACTAAAGATCTTGAACTCTGCATCTTTAAGATTCACATCGGAATGCTCTGCCTCGTACTTATGAACCTGCAAGTATCCAAACTCTACTTTGGATTGGCTTTGAGTGCCCTCACCCTCAGGAATAATTGGCGGCAAATTAGCAGCATTATTACCAACAGCCTGGAAGTAACCGGACTTGTTCACAAGATTATTATTGTCTGTCTCTGTGGATGTAGCTGGAGACTTCTTGTATGCCTCACTAAGAGAGAACTCAAGGTCAACAGTTACGTGGTGACTTGTTTTAGTAGTATCCTTCAATGCCTTAAGAAGCTCTTCCCTACCTTTTTCAGTAAACTTAACCAAAACTCGAGTGCGATTACCTTCAAGGTTCATTGTGTCACCAGCAGCGGTAATTTTATTATCCGTAGAATTAGCTTGCGGTGTAGGAACCTCGTAATACGTAGTAGTTTCACTATTAGTCAATGGAGTACCATCAACTTTAACTCCAGTTACAGCACCAGCAGCAATATCCTTAAACGCAGCTGTTGGAGCATCATCGAATACCGCAAAACCTTTAAGGTCATCTGCAGTAAGATCTCGACCAGCAGGCTTAGGAACATTCAACTCGGCAGTAATAGTGAAAGGAACCTTATCATCCACGCCAGTAAAAGTCTTAGAAGTATCAACCGTCTTCTTAATGGTTTGAGAAAGGTTCTTATTCTTAGGCTTTACAATTGGTTTGTAGTCGTACGTCGTGGTAGTCTTACCTGACTTAGTATCTGTAGAAGATGAAATCAGCGGCAAAGTCATGTAGAAGTACTGCAAGTCAGAAGCACCATAGCCAACAGGAGGCGTGGTCTCTTCTACCTTATACAAGCCGAGCTCAAGATTACCAGACGTTGTTTTACCGTCATTGTCAGTAGCAGTTAACGTAGTGCTAGCAGTATCAAGAGTAATCTCAGGATTATCGCCGCTTTCAGTCACGGTATGCTCATTCAACTTGGTAATAATACCTGCAATCTTCTGCCAAGACTTAAGATCTTTAAGATTAACATCATCAGTGCCAATCTTTGTGACTTTGGTTACTTTGAATACTGCACCAAGAAGAGGCTTGTGCTTAGCAGGGCACTTAGATTCCGTGTTTTCTGAACCTGGATTATAATCACCATTACCATCTGCATCGCACTTGAGAATGGTTATAGTGCCCTTCTGTGGAGCACCCTTCTCCCACGGAGCCGGAGCAGGTCTAGCCGGTGGTCCCTGTAACTGATTAGGACTACCCCATGCAACGCCAGCCATTGTTACAGCGCCGGCGACGCACAGCGTGCCAGCCATCGCGAGCGACGCAACCGCCGCCACGAATTTATTAGTGAACTTTTTCATGTTCACTCCTTTCATTGCTTTTTACAGCAAGTAGAAATTTGATTTGCATTGATCATGCTCATACGAGTAAAGTTTTAAAATTTTTGGCATTTACCTTGTGTTATCACGCTCCCGAATCCCGAAAGACTGCGCAATAAAACAATGCGCAATAAAACAATGCGCGAAACAGGAAGGCTTTATGCGCAAATGCGTACGTAATCGCCTTATGCGAAGCACCGCGAGTAAATGCATATACAACTGCTTTATACGTGATTGCATAAGTCTCGCCACCTTCCCAAAATTAATTTGCGACCGCGCTCACTTTGACTTATCACAAAGCCGGCCGCCAGCAGATTCACCAATAATGCGGCAAGAATACCAAGCTGCAAATTCCAACTCTGACCGCCCGTTTGCGGCAAAGTAAAATTACTCACCGAATCAATATTGAACATAAAAGCAGCAAAATCCTTGTTTTCTTTAAACGCCGTAGGCTTAGCAAAAGTTAGCGCAGATTTTATTGAATCAGGAGTTAAGCTGTCAGATTTAGTATTTTTTATTGCATCATCAAACGTTTTAAGTGCATCAGGCTTTAGCGCGTACACAACGCACTGGTAATTGCCAACCTCAGTCGGCTTTATGCTCACTTCCATATCAGTTCGCGCAGCCACATTCGTTTTAGGATCAGTAGACGCGCAAGTCTTCTCGCCTTCTTTATCAGAGTGGCACGTATTTTGATTATCATCCTCAGGCACACTCAGCCCAAGCTCGGCAAGATTACTGCTCCAAGTTTTGTATACAAGAGACTCCTCAGCTTGCGGCGATCCAGCAGTTTGAGACGGTTGCGACGGTTCAGAGGGTTGCTCAGATCGCGAGCCAGAATCCTTCTTCTCGCCCTTCGAGCACAGCACGCGCAATGTAATCTTATTCGCGCTATCCGCCGCAGAAGTAGCATCAACAAACGGCTTAAGACTCATACCGAGTATCGCAGAAATCTTGTTATTGTCGCTAGTCAACGCTGTTGTAGAATCCTTAAACGGATACACTTTCAGCGTAAGATCATTATCGCCAATTTTTGGCAGCTCATCTCCAAACTGGATTGTTATAGTCTTATAATCCCAGTCAATGCCTTTCTTCTTAGAAAGCGATTCTTTATTGTTACCAAAAGCATCCATCGGATTATCGAAGGCAGACTTTAGTTTACTTTTATCTTTAGCGTTCGAATCAAATAAATCTACATAGCTTTCAGATACAACTTTACCTGCAGAAAAATTAGCATCATTAATAGCAAACACTCTGCAAGTATATTTACCTTCACTGCCAACTTTTGGAGTTCCAGTAATCCAGCTTTGGGAACGCTCGCCAATGCTGTCACCGTCGTTTTCGTACAGATCACCGCTAGTAAAATCGTTAAGCACACTGCCACTTGTGCGATTCCCTAAACGATGTTCCCACTGCTTTTGCGTGGACGACTTAGCTGAACCAGACACATCACTATCGCTAAGAGTTAAGTCATTATTAATTGAATTAAGATAGTAATCACTATCACTGTCTTTATGGCAAATCATGCGATGGTAAATACGGTTAAACTTTCCAGAAGACTGGCTGTCAATAAAAATTGTACTTGGGTTAAATTTTCCATCTTTATTTAAAGTAAAAGGAACATCATCAACTTCGGTACGACCCTCAGCTTTCTGGTGATTGTAAACCTTTAACGATAAAACATTATTATTTTTAGTATCATTGTATCTAATCTTGACACGAAATTGTAAGTATTCCTCATAACCTTTAGCTTTAACTTTACATTTACTCTGCTCAGTGCAGGATTCCAGATGAGTTAAGGCAGACCCGTCCTTATATTCTACTTTTACATATACGTCATAGTAACCCTTCTTCAACCAATTATTAGGACGTATTGTAACCGCGCCAGAAGTAGAATCTACTTCAACAAACTTATTAGTTTCCTCTTTCGAATCAAGTAACTTTTCATCAACTACAATTCCCTCTAAAGAGAAACTTTTTACAAAGCCTTTAACTTCATCGTACGAAACATTTATTAATTTTGACGGATCACCATTATTACTAAGTTTAGTAACACGATAAAACTTTGGTTCTCCAGTATAAGACTCATCTGGTTTGGTTATATTGGCATACGATACATATTTGTTCTTATATTTAAACTCATACTTTGCTACATAGCATTTTGCGAGTTTATCCATGCCAGCTTTCCTGCACTCTTCCGGAAGCTGAGGCTCTTCAGTCACACTTCTGCCAGTGCCGTTAGCAGCTTTCGCAGAGGCGTCTTTCTTTTGGGCATCTTTAGCGTTTTTCTTTACATCAGAATCAGTCGACTTAGCCTTATCATCAACCTTGTTACTATCAGAGTTCTGCTTTTCAACAGACTTCGATTCCTTATTATTAGTTAAAGTGCTTGAAGAGCCAGTATCTTTCTTATCAGGCTCAGTATTAATAGATTTGCTCTGCTTAGGATTCTGCTTCTCATCCTCACTCTTAGCAGAATCAGACTTAGCACCACCAGTACTCTCAGTAACAGTAGTATTTGAGCCAGCGCTTAAAGCAGAAGTTGGAGCAATCACAAAAGTAGCAAGCAACATTGCAATCGCCACGAAAAAAGCAAATAGCGAACGGCGAATTGAGCGCACTAGTCGAAGGAAACGGCTAAATATATGCGAATTAAACATATACACCTACCCCTAATTCGCCCTCTTATATCATAATGTCGTTATTACAACGGCACTAAAAACTCGAATTCCCTGCAAAACACTCTGCTAAAATTCTCGCTAAAATTCTCTGCTAAAAACGCTCTTCTCAAACACTCAGCACTATACCCCCCCCCCATGCCTATTTGCAAGCAAAACTAGATATTTAGAAATATTTATTATTTAGATTGATAAAAGCACGATAATTGCAAGAAAATTTAGGATTATTTCCAAATTTTACGGCGTGTCGTAGTAAATAAGCGAACTAACTAAAACGAAAAACCAAGCAAAACCAAAAACCAAAAACCAAAAACCAAAACTAAACAAAAAACCGGAGTGCAATACGCACCCCGGTTTGTAAAATCTACAAAAGCTAGCTACAAAAGCTAGCTACAAAAGCTAGCTACAAAAGCTTAGGCTTTCAGCTCAAACAATCGGCTCCACTTGGTTAAATCCAAGCTCCACAGGAGTCTCGCGACCAAAGATGGAAACCAACACTGTAAGCTTCTGAGTTGTAGGCTCCACGTCCGAAACCACAGCAGCCATCGTCGAGAATGGACCGTCTGTAACTGTTACCTGATCGCCAACCTTGTAAGCAACCTCAACCTTACGCTTACGTGCTGCAGCCGGCTTATCGCCAGCATTCTTCAAAGCTTCGGAAGCAATCATAGGAGCCATCATTGCCACAACTTCCTTGCGGCTCAATGGTGCAGGCTCTCTAGAAGGACCAACGAAACCAGTCACACCCTCGGTCTCGCGCACAATGCGGCGAGCATTCTCATCCGGCCACATGCGAATCAATACATAGCCTGGAACACGCACGCGGGTAATAACCTTCTTACCCTTTTCCGTATGCTTCTCGACTTCTTCCATAGGAACTTCAATTTGGAAAATTTTATCTTCCAAACCAAAGTTCTGCACGCGGGATTCAACGTTAGTTTTCACGCGCTTTTCGTAACCAGAATACGTGTGAAGAACGTACCACTTGCCTTCCAAAGTGCGAAGTTTCTTAGAAAATTCTGCTACAGCGATTGCGCCGGCATCAGTTGGGTCGGCTTCGCTAGCTTCATCAGTTTCGCCAGTTTCGTTAGAAGCATCAGCAACACTGTCCGCAACGCTGTCAGCAACAGCGCCATCAGCTACATCAGCTTCAACATCAGCAGATTCCTCATCCACATCAGCTTCAACAGACTCGCTAGAAGCAGCAGCTTCATCATTCACAGCTGATTCGTTTGCTTCGTCAGCATCATGAGAAGCAAAAGCCTCATCGGCTTCACTTGCTTCTTCGAGATTGAATTCATCAGTCATCTTGCATACACCTTCAAAATTTCAACTCAGCCAATTTCAACTCAGCCGAACAGCCACATTACGGACTTACCCAAACCGAAGTCCATGCAGGTGACGAAAGCCATCAAAAATACAACAAACATGAAAACTGCAAACGACCAAGCAAACAACTCCTTGCCGTGAGGTGCAATAACCTTGCGTGTCTCGTCAATAGTTTGCTCAACGAACATGCCAATACGCACAAACAAGTTATGCTTTGCTGCTTTCTTAGTACTGCGTGCCTTTGCCATGCTTGAATCCTTCGTGTAAAAAACCTGAACAAAAAACTGGCAGGGACGGCGGGACTCGAACCCACAACCTACGGTTTTGGAGACCGTTGCGCTACCAATTGCGCCACATCCCTAAGGTGAACTTGCTCATCATACCCCAAAAGGGACGAAATAGCAAACCGCCAAATAGACATACTATCTCATGGGCATGATTTCTTTATATCGTCACACAAAAGCGAGTGTCGCATTTTGCAATGGTAAGCAAGCTCTTATTTGCAATAAATACTTGCTTAAGCTTCAACCCACTTCTTCATGCGACGCATGCCCTCAGCAAGCTGGTCGTCAGCAAGAGCGCAAGAGAATCGCAAATATCCAGGAGCACCAAAAGCCTCTCCTGGAACCGCAGCAACATGCGCTTCGTCAAGCAACATTTCAGCAAATCGAGAAGAAGTATGCGGCACTTCGCGATGCTCACCAAGCGGACGCTCAAGCAGCGCCTCAACATTAGCAAACGCATAAAAAGCGCCATGAGGAAGAGGGCAAGTAACGCCGTCAATATTGTTCAACGCTTCCACAATCGCTTTGCGTCGAGCATCAAAAGCCTCACGCATAGTGGCAACCACATCCAGCGAACCGCCGACTGCAGCAATTGCTGCACGCTGCGAAATATTAGAAACATTAGAAGTCATATGGCTTTGAAGCTTAATTGCAGCTTTAGCAACATCTTCTGGTGCCACCATCCAGCCAACACGCCAGCCAGGCATGGCGTAAGTTTTCGCAACACCATTCAAAATCAGCAGCTGCTCGCGAATTTCCGGCACCTCGACGCCAATATACGAAGTCGAAATGCCGTCGTAATGCAGGTGCTCGTAAATCTCATCAGAAATAACCCAAATATGGTGTTTTACAGCCCACTCACCGATTGCGCGAATAGTTTGCGCACTCCAAATAGCGCCTGTAGGATTCGAAGGTGAAGTTATGATAATTGCGCGCGTGCGTGAAGTGCGAGCGGATTCAATTGCCTCAATATCTGGCTCAAAATCGCGATCTGCGCCTGCCAAAACTGGCACAGGCACACCGCCTGCAAGCTTCACAGCCTCCGGATAACTCGTCCAATACGGAGCTGGAATAATAACTTCGTCACCATCATTTAAGAGAATTTGGCAAGCCTCATACACAGCTTGCTTTCCGCCGTTTGTAACTACGACTTGATTTGGAGAAACTTCGTAGCCGGAATCTCGCTGCACTTTGCGCGCAATCGCCTCCCTAAGCTCCGGTAAACCTGCCGTAGCAGTATAACGATAATTGCGCGGGTCTTTACACGCTTGTGTTGCAGCATCAACAATGTAAGAGGGAGTAGGAAAATCTGGCTCGCCTGCGCCAAAGCTTACAACGTCAATGCCGTCAGCTTTCATAGCTTTTGCCTTGCCGTCTACTGCCAAAGTTGCACTCGGAGCGACTCGGTTAATACGCTCGCTTAATACGCGCCAATTTTCTGGGGATGAAGTTTCTGCAATATTCTCTGCCATGATTTACAGTGTAACCTTAAGCCGCGAAACGGCGAAACAAGCGAAACTGTCGAAAACACCAAACCACTTGATGAAATCAACAAAACACAAGCCATTAGCAATTACACAAGCACGAGATTGTCGCGATGCACAACCGGATGCGCATACTGGCGGCCGAGTGATTCTTCAAGCTCATCGCTCGTACGCCCCATAATCTCCGGAATTTCCTCCGCATCGAAAGCCACAAGCCCCTTAGCCAAGTGGTTACCCTGCTCATCGTCAATCCACACAGGATCCGTCGCCGAAAACTCACCGCGCACGCCAACAATACCAGCCGCAAGCAAGCTCGCGCGACCTCCGCGAACCGCCTTCGCAGCACCATTATCAACTACCAAAACTCCGTGTGGATGCGAAGCAAAACCAATCCAAAGTCGCCTTGAAGAATCGCGCGTATGCACCGGCGCAAACACAGTACCAACAGCATCTCCAGCCAGTGCCGGACCGGCATTTCCAGCGCAAGTTAGCACAGTTGGAATTCCCGAAACTGCAGCAACATGCGCAGCTTCCATCTTCGTCACCATACCACCGGTACCTACGCCCGAAACACTTGCGCCAACTTTCACTTCTTCAATCGCGCGCGTCACATCTGGCACAAAACTCACACGCTTAGCACCCGGCTCGCTAGGTGGAGCAGTATAAAGAGAATCCACATCCGTAAGCAACACGAGAGCTTCCGCTCGCACAATATTTGCTACAAGAGCCGCCAAACGGTCGTTGTCACCAAATCGAATTTCGTTGCTAGAAAGTGCATCATTTTCGTTTACTATTGGAATTACGCCAAGCTCAAGCAAACGCAGCATTGTGCGTTGCGCATTTCGGTAGCGCGACGGCGAAATAGTAACGTCCGCCGTAAGAAGCATTTGCCCGACTCTGAAACCAAATTGTGCGAAAGCTGCTTCGTATTGAGCCATAAGCAATCCTTGACCAACTGAAGCCGTTGCCTGCTGAGTTGGCACATCTTTAGGACGCTCATTAAAGCCGAGCAAACCAAATCCAGCTGCAATTGCGCCAGAAGACACAAGCACAATGCGAGCGCCTTGCATTTGCGCGTGACTTATTGCAGTCACAAGAGCGCGCAACTTTTGCACATCCAGCTGCCCGGACACACTCGTAAGTGAGCTTGAGCCAACTTTTACAACGATTGTGCGCGCCTCACGAATTGAACACCGAACCCCATCTTCAGTAAGCTCAATTTCTGGATTACTCATAAGATTCCCTTTGACCTTGATTCTTCTAGTTTTCCTGCTCTTCGCCACGGCCAAACAAGCTATTTTCATCATGACGATCGTCATCCACAGAAGGATCCGCCCAGTGACCCGACTTTCGCTCAGCCATCATCGCGTCTCGAACTGCGCTCTTTGCATCCATCATGCTGTGATAATCTCGTCTACGCTCAGCATTCGTACGCCTTGCTCCGCGAGGATCGTTCGCTTCGATTCGCAAATCCTTGCCACGCGCACCCAAATTAGCGCCGTCCAATCCTTCTGCGCCGGCAGCAATACTTGGATCCCAATCGAAACAAACCATATGATTCCCAGTACCAATACGAATTTCGTCTCCTGGACGCGCTCCCTTCTTGCGCAATTCGTCCTCAACACCAAGCTTTGCTAAGCGATCTGCCAAATAACCAACAGCTTCGTCGTTGTCAAAATTCGTTTGTACAACCCAGCGCTCAGGTTTTGTGCCAGTAACAGTGAACCAAAAATCACCATTCCTGTCTTCCTCGCGCTTAATTTCAAAGTCTGCACTATTTCCACGTCCATCATCGCGGCGACGACGCAAAGCTGAAGTCTGCTGCTCAAGCGGCTGGATGACAACACGCTCTTCTTCTCGTGCTGCTTCCTCGGCAGCGAGCTTCTCACGCATCTTTTCAACCAATCGTCCAAGCGCAAAACCGAGCTCTTTCAAGCCTTCGTGAGACGCGGTAGAAATCTCAAATACAGTCAATCCCATTTTTTCAAATTCACCGCGTACAAAATCAGCCAATTCTTTAGCTTCAGGCACATCGACTTTATTTAGCACAATAATGCGCGGACGCTCAGGAATTGGAATCGCACCCAACGGAAGCTCAAGTTTATCAGCGTATTGCGCAAGCTCATGCTCAAGAGCGTGGTAATCGCTAATTGGATCGCGATTTGGCTCCAGCGTTGCACAATCAATTACATGCGCAATAATTTCTGTGCGCTCAATATGACGCAAAAACTCAAGACCTAAGCCTTTTCCTTCGGAAGCTCCTGGGATTAAGCCTGGAACGTCTGCAATTGTGTAGCGATAGTTGCCGAAGCTTACAACGCCTAGGTTTGGCACCAAAGTAGTAAACGGGTAATCAGCAATTTTCGGCTTAGCTGCACTAATTGAAGCAACTAAGCTTGATTTTCCTGCAGAAGGGAATCCAACTAAAGCTACGTCTGCGATAGACTTGAGTTCCAAAATTACGTCGCGCTCTTCGCCAGGCTCGCCTAAAAGCGCGAATCCTGGGGCACGACGAGTTTTGTTTGCGAGTGCTGCGTTTCCAAGACCGCCAGCACCTCCCTGCGCTACAACGAATTTGTCTCCAACATGTTGCAAATCCGCCAAAACTTCGCCAGGTCGCTTTTGAGAACCTGCGGCACCGCGTGCTGTAAAAACAACAGTTCCAACAGGCACAGGAAGTACTAAGTCTGCACCTTTTGAACCGTCTTTAGTGTCACCTAAGCCCATCGTACCGTTTCCTGCAGTGCGGTGAGGCATGAAGCGGTAGTCAAGTAAGCTGTTTGCGTTGCGATCAGCTACAAAAATAACGGAACCGCCGTCACCGCCATTGCCGCCATTTGGACCTGCTAATGGCTTGTACTTTTCGCGACGAACTCCGGCAGATCCGTTTCCACCATCTCCGCCTTTTACATGCACTGTTACGCGGTCTACAAAATCACTCATACTGCTACCTTACTCGAAGCTAAACACCTAAATTCGCGAAATATGCGAGAACAAAAAAGCCGCACCGAACTGGGTGCGGCTTAAACGTTTTATCGCCGACTTATTATCGTCGACTTATTGTTGAAGCGCTTAGGCTTAGCTAAGATTCAGGCGGTAACAACGTCAACAACCTTGCGGTCGCGACGAATACCGAACTTCACATTGCCGTCCACCAAAGCGTACAGCGTGTGATCCTTGCCCAAAGCAACGTTCTGACCTGCGTGGAACTTAGTGCCGCGCTGACGAACGATAATGTTGCCAGCCACTACAGCTTCACCGCCAAACTTCTTAACACCAAGATATTGCGCTTGTGAGTCGCGACCGTTGCGCGAGCTAGACGCACCCTTCTTATGTGCCATCTCACTGTCCTTTCAGGTTTATAACACCGTCAATCAGGCGATGGCCGTGATCTTGACGAGAGTCAACTTCTGACGATGACCCTTGCGACGAGCCACACCAGTCTTGTTCTTATACTTCATAATGCTAATCTTTGGACCCTTGGCTTCGTCGTTCAAGACTTCTGCCTTCACCGTGATCTTAGCAAGATCCTTGGCGCTCAAGGTCACCTTAGCACCGTCAACAACGAGCGCGACCGGGAATTCCACGGTATCGCCCTTCTTTGCATCGAGACGGTTCACGAGAATGGCGTCGCCAACCTCGACCTTCTCTTGATGGCCACCGGCCTTCACAATCGCGTACATAATTCGTTCCTTAGCTCAATTGAAAGCTTACTTTTGCCTTGCGCACAGCAAAACGCGCGCGGCAAGACACCGACTATCAAAAATACACCTACCCATGTACTAACGTCAAGTCGCTAGATTCATGAGTCAATGCAGACAATATTCAATATTGTACTCAAGGCATATACTTAGTCACTATTCAGAGGCGCAATCATCACTTTCTGCAGGTTCTTGCGCAGGTTCTTGCGTAGATTCTTGCGCAGGTTCTTGCGCAGGTTCTTGCATAGTATCTTGCGTAGGTTGCTCCGAAGTATACTCAGCAATCTCTTGCATAGTATCCTCTAAATTATTTTCAACTAATTCTTCAGAAGTTTTATCAACTTCACTAGTTTCCGCAACTTCACTAGTTTCCGCAGCCTCACTAGTTTCCGCAACTTCGCCAGTTCCATCCGCCTTAGAATACACAGACTCTTTGTCGGAATTCAAAAAATTGCTATATTGCGTTTCTTCTTCAGATTTATGAGTTGCGTCAGTAATTACAGATGCGGCAGCTATACGCGCTAACTTAGCTCTCACTTCCGCACTAGAACCCTGCTGCTTAACAGGCGCAGGCTGCTCAGTTGCACTTCCATGACCATACTTGTTTGTTTTAACAAAAGGATCTCCGCCCTTAAGCGCGTAAGGATCCGCATATTCCGAAGAAACAGTAGGCTCATCGTGCAAAATGAATCCACGTCCCTTACACGTTGGACACTCTTCAGAGAACGCTTCAACTAAGCCTTGACCAACGCGTTTACGTGTCATTTGCACAAGACCAAGAGACGTAACTTCAGCAACTTGATGCTTCGTGCGATCCCTAGCCAAGCATTCCAAAAGCCTACGCAAAACCAAATCGCGGTTCGCTGGCATAACCATATCGACATAATCGATCATGACCATGCCACCAATATCACGCAAACGAAGCTGGCGCGCAATCTCTTCAGAAGCCTCCAAATTACAACGAGTAACCGTTTCTTCCAAAGACTTACCACGCCCAATAAATCGTCCAGTATTCACATCGATCGTAGTCATTGCTTCCGTACGGTCAATCACAATAGAGCCGCCAGCTGGCAAATAAACTTGACGCTCCATGCCCTTACGAAGCTGACTATCAATCTGCCACTTATCGAAAACGTCTTTGCCTTCATGCTCAGCAGGATCCCAATATTCAACCTTGCTGCGCAAATCTGGAGCCATCATCTCAAGATATTCATCAATTCGCTGACGCACTCCCTCACCTTCAACAATAAGCTTTTGGAAGTCATCGTTGAAAATATCGCGCACAACACGAATTGCCACATCAGGCTCACCCTGTAATAGCTTAGGGCGCTTTCCATGCAAGTATTCTTCGCGCTTAGCTTCAATGCGCTCCCACTGCTTAACAAGCGAATCTAAATCTTTCTCAATCGACTCCTCGCTTGCACCGTCAGCAGCAGTACGAATAATAACGCCCATATCTTTTGGCGCAATCTTCGACACAATAGCGCGCAAACGCGAGCGCTCTCGATCCGAAAGCTTGCGGCTTACACCTGTCATGCCGCCGGAAGGCACAAGCACAAGGAAACGACCAGCAAGAGTTACTTGCGAAGTCAATCGAGCACCTTTGTGACCAATCGGATCCTTAGTAACCTGCACAAGCACAGGATCGCCAGACTTAAATGCAAGCTCAATCCTACGAGGCTGACCTTCAAGACGAGCCATATCCCAATTAACTTCGCCTGCATAAAGCACGCCATTTCGAGCCTGACCAATATCCACAAACGCAGCTTCCATGCTTGGAAGCACGTTTTGAATGCGCCCAAGATAAATATTGCCAACGGTTGCGACTTCTTGAATATCAGAAACGTAGTGTTCAACAAGAATATTGTCTTCAATAACGGAAATTTGCGTGTGGCGATCGCGCTCACGAACAACCATTAATCGTTCAACATTTTCGCGGCGAGCAAGGAAATCTTGCTCCATAAGAAGGTTTTGACGGCTACGCTCACGCCTATTATCTCTGCGGCGTTGGCGCTTTGCTTCAAGTCGCGTAGATCCTTCAATATCCGTAATTTCGTCTATGTACTGCTGCTTGCGCGAGCGGCGAGAAGTTAAGTCGTCATCGTTCGCATTAGTGTAGTCGGATGACTCTTCCTGAGAAGACGCGGAATTTGAGTCATCGGAGGATTTAGAACGGCGGCGACGACGGCGACGCGTATAAAGAGTTTCTTCCTCATCTTGCTCACGAAGTTCTTCTGGATCTGGAATTAAATCGCGATCTTCTTGAGAGACTCCATCTATTCTCGTGTGTTTTGTGCGAGAATTCGCGTCATCCTCAAAATCGTTCGAAATATCGATGTCTAAATCGCGACTTCCGTTACGGCTTTCAGCACTATTTTCGTTGCGGCTTTCGTTGCGATCAGCGCGAGAGCTACGACGGCGACGACGGCGACGCGTAATCATTATTTCGTCGTCATCGTTGTCATTATTTGCATTATAATCGTCGCTTGCGTCTCTGCTATAATCCTCGTTGCTGATATCGCGGCTATCTCTTCTATCTCTGCTATTGCTACCGCTTCTTCTGTCTACTGCATCGTTTTCATTTTGAGCGTCATCATCATTAAAAATATTATTCGACAGATTGCGACGATTAGAACGCCTATTCGAAGCATTTTCTGCAGATAAAATATCGCTAACATCAAGAGTTTCATCGATGCGCGTATCAATGGGAGCATAAACAATATTGTCGTATGCAAGATCCTCTTCAATTTGCTCAACTTCAGCTGCAGCACGTCGCTCAACAGCATTCAATCTGCGAGAACGGCGAGAACGCTGGTTTTTGCGAGTTTTTTCATCGCGACCATCTTGCGAATCCTGAAAATCCTTAGCATACTCAGAATCTTGAGAATACATAGAACGACTTGTTTCACGCGATGTTTCACGGCTATTCCCTCTGCCGCTATCACGCTTCATTTCGCTTGAATTCTCGCGTCTTTCAGAACGTGACTTGCGCTCTCTACTATCGCGAGAATCACGAGAATCACGACTATCGCTATTATCACGAGCATCGCGAGAATCGCGGCTATTGCGTCCACCGCGCCTTCCTCGAGAAATATCGCGCAAATCATCGCGCAAATCATCATTCAAGCCGTCACGCGAGTTGTCACGCAAGTCATTACGCGAGCTGCTGCTTTCCTCGCTACGATCGTTCACTACCTTAGGAAGAACTGGCTCCTGGAATAGCAGCGAAGTTATCGGGCGCGATTTAACAACATGCGGCTCAGAATTCTTCGCACTAGAATCCTCAACTTTTAGTTCCATTGCTTCTCCAGCAGCACCGGCACCACGAGTAACTCGTCGACCGCGACGGCGACGCGTAACACCAGAGCTTTGCTGCAAAGTATCACCGGCAGCTATGTTATTTTCCGCAAAATCTGCAGATTGCATTATTCCGGACATTTCCGCAGAAGTAGCGGTTTTAGACACAGTTCTACTATTTTCAGCTTCAGATTCATTGAAGCGTTCTCTTATTATTCTGGGCACTATGCTCCTCACGAGACGCTGCATCGCCTCGCATCCCTGGCTTTAAGTTGAGCACGCACGTGCGCGAGCCACCCCAAAGCTCTCTACAAAGTCTAGCTGCGCGACAGCGGACGCCAGCCTCGGAAAACGCTCACGAGGGGATCGACGCCATCGATTGCCTGGCGGCTTGCAGTGCCACCGCTCTCTAGTATGCCATATTGCCGAGTCAAATATATGACTCGTTGAATATTAAAATTTGCATCGCTACTTTTAAGCCAAAAGCAGCAAAACCACGCGCGCCACTATCTGCACTAATGCAAATCGTTACGCACGCACAAAAGTTTCGTATCGCTCCTATAGTTACAGCAGAGGTTTGTGCGAATATATTTGCGCGCAATTAACGAATTTTGGAGGCAAGAAATGGGCTTAATCAGCGCAATGCAAGGCTTTTGTGTAATTGGCATTGTTATTGCTGCAGGCTACGTTACTGCTCGCATGCGCGTTGGCGGTTCACAGGCTCAAATGGTGCTAAATCGCGTCAGTTTTTTCGTTTCCAGCCCTTGCTTAATGTTTGCAATACTTTCTAAAGAGCCTATTTTTGAGATTTTTCACTCTTCGATTTTTGTTGCATTCTTTTCTGCGATGATTGTTGGAGTTGCGTTCGTACTGCTCAATCGCTTTTGTTTCCATCTTCCTGCATCCGACTGCACTATAGGTGCTCTCAATTCTCTTTATTTAAATTCCAACAATATTGGCTTACCGGTTGCGACTTATATTTTGGGAAATCCTGCGCTTGTTGCGCCGATTTTAGTTATGCAGCAAGCTGTGTTTACTCCTGTTGGCTTGACTGTTCTCGACATTACAACTACTGGAAAATGCTCGCTTAAGCGCATCGCTCAGCAGCCTTTAAAACAGCCACTTTTAATTGGTTCACTTGGTGGAATTATTATTTCTGCAATTTCCGCAAAAGTTGGCTACTTCCCTGTTCCTAATTTTCTTTACGATCCAATTAAGATGATTGGCGATTCTGCAGTTCCAATGATTTTAATGGCTTTTGGAATGTCGCTTTACGGAAGCAAACCTTTACGAAAGGATTCCAATCGCGCTGCTATTGCCACTGTTGCTGTGCTAAAAAATCTTATTATGCCTGCAATTGCGTTTTTGCTAGCTTATTTTGTTATGGGTTTTCGCGGGGCGACTTTGTATGCGTGCGTTGTGCTGGCAGCGCTTCCGACTGGTCAAAACGTTTACAATTATGCTGCGCGCTATAACGTCGGCTTAAGTTTTGCGCGCGACGGCATACTGTTTTCCACTGTCACTAGCCCGATTTGTATTGCCGTAATTGCCGCTATTTTGGGATGATTTCGTGTGCATTCATATTTTGACTGCAAGAGAATCAAAACAAACGCGATAAAACGGCAGAAACTTTACAGCACTGTAAAGAAAAAGTCGTTTCCGCACCAAAAAACGGCAGAAACTTTACAGCCGCGCGCAGTTTATGCCGCCTACGCGCGCAATGCTGCGCTCAGGCAGGTCGGAGCGCACACAAAACACAACCCAGTTTCTAAAACCCAACCACACAAACCTGCCATGCCTTCGTCAATCGAGACGAAGGCAGACCTCGCTTGCGTTGAAAGCACACCGTGCTTTCAACCCTAAGCAAGCTCGGCGCTCCGAGTTGCTTTCGCGCGCACTGTGCTGCGCTCAAGCATGTCGGAGCGCTAACTCATCAAGGCGAGCGCGGAAAGACGGCCAATCAGTGCGCATTGCCGTAAGCAACTTCAGCTTAGGCACGTCGTCAATTGGCACCCACTTGATTTCCATACTCTCGTCGTCATGCGCGCAAGGATCCACGCTATGCCCCGGCTTTTCAAACGCAAAAACCGTTGTATAGCACCAGTTTCCGTGATCCTCGCGGTAAGCTCCAACAACCTCAATATCTCCCGAAGTAATATTTGCTTCCTCGAAAGACTCACGCAATGCACCCTCAATCGCGCTTTCTCCATCGGAAATTGCGCCACCAGGGATGCCCCAAGTGCCACCTTCAGCGCTCCAAAGAGCGCGATGTTGCATCACAACGTGCGTCACGCGACCAGTTTCAGCATCTCGCCTAGCAAGCAGCACTCCAGCAGCACCGTTATGACCCCAATGTCTGCGACCACAATTGCAATGCACCCAGCCATCTCCCGGCTGGTGGACATTTTCTTTAGGTACCTCCGTGGAAGTCGGATCGTTCTTTTCGCCAACTTCCTCCAAGCTTTTCTTATTCCACAAATCCGGCCAAGCGTATCCAAGCTCCGAAACCATTTGTCTCAGCAGCGGCAAGCTGATTCCAAGAACACCGTGGGGATCTCCCTGAATGCTTTCAATAAAAGCTCCGCCAAAGCCTTCTAGTGTAAAGGATCCTGCAACTTCCAGAGGCTCTCCGGTTGCTACATAAGCGCGAATTTCCGCGTCACTCATTTGCGCAAAAGTTACGCTTGCGTGGCTTGTTTTGCAAATAGTTTTGCCGGTTTTTGCGTCGATTAAGCAGTGACCAGTCCACAATTGCCCTGTTTTTCCGCTCATTTGTTTGATCCGCTCAAATGCAACTTCTGGAGTATGTGGCTTCCCGTAGCACTCGCCATCGAGCAGGAACATGGAATCGCAGCCAACAATCAGCACACCGCTACAATCATGAGAAGATTTATTTGTATACGCAAAATCGTGAATATCGAAAGTTTTTGTAGGAACAGTAACGCCTGAAAAATCGCGAGTTTGCGCCGTATCTACGTTATGCGTTACATCTGATTGCGAATCGCTTGCTAAAGCATTACCAGAGGATTCAGAAGATACAGATTCAGAAGATTCAGATCCCGTAGAATCGTCAGATCCTTCAGTTTTAGCTTCCAGCGGATACCCCACAACTAAATCGCCACTAGCCGAAGCAGCTGCATCCGCAACAAGTTTCCACGCATTGTACACAGCTTGAGCTTTTGCGCGAGCCAAAATAGAAACTCGCTGCTCAGCACTCAACTGCTCAACGCTTGCACCTCGCTCACTAGCGGCATCACGCAAAGCCGCCGGCTCATCCACTTCGCTTACGTGAATTACCGGAATCACTCCACCAGCCGCCAAAACCGCTCTACGCGCCGGAGACTGTGAAGCCAAAATCAACGAAACTGCCATATCCTTACTCTTCCTTTTACGCCTTTACAACTTCGCACAACCTATTCGCGAGTTATTGCAACGCCGCTTGCAGTTGGCATTGCTCATTATGCATCTGAGCGTCTCTCAAAATCAAAGACTGTAAATACTTGCTCTTATTTGGCATGCCATCTCTCTTAGCAGCGCGAGAAATATATTCACTCCACGATTTAGGAACACGAAAACGCTCTTGAACACTGCTTTCGCGTCTTTCTTTCGAATTTGGTCTTCCTGGTCCAGACAATGATGCAAATATTTCGCTTGCATTGGAATCTTCAGAAAGCAAGGTTTGCATAATTACTGAAGCATCCTTGCCTGAAAATTGAACTGCAGGAGGATTTTTTGGAGCAGACACATTTTCATCAGCTAAATTCTCATAAATATCCATGTAAATCACCTCATTTGCTCCACTTTTTCCAATATTTAAACCATTTATCAGTTAAATGCTCTACGTGAAACACAAGAAAATCTTTACCTTGTGGCCTCGCAAGTACTTCGATTAAATCATCTTGCCATGCACCCGGACGTCTTAAACATATGACCAATGCAACAACTGTTCCTTTTGAACCAGGCGGATTTGACACATCATTAGGATTAACTAAGGCAAACCATATAGGCTTAGCCATAGCTTTTAGTATCTCTTCCTCATTTAGATGATCTTCATCGAAATGTTTGTATGCAGATTTGGGATCAAATCTAATAGTCATTGGCTAATTGTACCACAATTTATTGACTTGATAATTCTCAACTTCGCACAACCTATTCGCGAGTTATTGCAACGCCAGTAGAATCAACAAGCACGTGCAAAACGCGCCAGCCAGTACGCGAAAGCCACGGCTCAGCAATTGCGTCGATTTTTTGAGCCGCACTCTTTTTATACTCGGCATCTCCTGCATAAAATACAGCAACGCACGATCCTGCTCCCGAAATCGCTGCCGCAAAACCATGCTCGCGCAACATCTCCACCAGCTTCCACGAATCTTTCATAAGATTTGCACGATACGGTTGATGAAGAGCATCTTGAGTTGCTGCAAAAAGTAACGCATTTCGCGAAATATCAGATTTTACTGTGCCTAATTCATTTTCAGAATCGCTATTTAACTCACCAAAAGCAACCGGTAGCATTGCAGCTCGCGACACGTTAAATATTGCGTCACCATACGGCACTTTTGCTGGAAGCGCGCGCCTAGCAAGCTCTGTAGAAAGCTCGAAATCAGGAACGAATACCGACACAGAAATATCTTGCGAAACTTTGTATCGCACAGTATGAAAACCGGTAGAAAGCGGAGCTTCGCAATCTCCAGCCACGCGTACAGAACCTTTGCCTTCCCCAGCATCAAGCTTCCAACTCATCGTCAAGCCGCCAAAAACTGCAGGAGCAACATTGTCTGGATGACCTTCAATTGCGGCCGCGATTTCGAAAATTGCTTCGCGATTAAGATCACCTTCGTGCGCAAAAGCCCAAGCAGCGGCAACTGCAGCAACAATCGCTTCTGCAGAAGAGCCCATACCGCGCGCTTGCGGAATCCGATTATGCGCTTCTAACGTAAATCGCAAGTTTGGCAGACCAAATATTTTGCAAGCTTTGCGAAAAGTCGCTACAACTAGATGCGTTTCATCTTTTGGAAGCGTATCCTCGCCTTCGCCGTGAATAATTACGCGCACATTTCCAGCATAATCAAGCGAATCAAGCGAATTTTTAGAATGATTATCATCCAGAGTAAAAACTAAAGAATCCGCATAATCAAGCGCAATACCGGCTGTATCAAACCCAGAACCAAGATTTGCACTAGTCGCTGGCACGCGCACAGAAACACTATTACATACTGGATTCATACGATCACCTTCTCGCTTTTCACTTTATAACGCGCAAAACTAGCGGCTTTCCGCACACAACGTCCAACTTTTGCAAATCCTCGCAAATAGCTTGAACTGCAGCTTGCGAACATTCGCGCACAAGCACGCGCACACTGCCAGGTCCACCAAGACCGCACTGTGGGCAATCTGAATCACCTTCAGTTTGTGCATACTTAGCTTGGCACGCCGAAGCCAAACGCTCAGACGCAACGCCATGATCAGCAAAAACATCCATAACTTCGCTGCACAAAGCCAAAGAAGTATCTTCCATATTGCAACGAATCACAAAATCTGCTCTAGTCTGCTCGCTAGAAGCCGGCACATACTTGTTGTACATTGGCACGCCAAAACCTGCGAATCCACTCACAAGATTTCGAGCAGCACTAACAACATCACCAACAACAGCGCTTGCAGTTGGAGCGCCGCCTGCACCGCGTCCGTAGAACATTAAGTCATCGGCAGCCTTAGCCTTCACAAACACAGCATTAAAACTGCCGTGAACCGACGCCAAAGGATGTTCAGCGCTAACAAGAGCTGGATAAACGCTAACGCTTACGCCAGCATCTGTGCTTACGCAGCCATCCGAGTTGGACTCGCCGTCATCATGCCTTTCAACTGCCGCAAGCAGCTTAATTACACGATCTTCCGCACCTGCAGCCGCAATATCTTCAGCCGTAATCGCACTAATTCCCTCAACGGAAACATCGTCAATGCTTACTGGCATTTGGAATGCAAGAGTTGCAAGAATCGCAGCTTTATTTGCAGCGTCGAAACCTTCAACATCTCCGGTTGGATCAGCCTCAGCATAACCCTTTTCTTGAGCTGCGCGTAAGGCCGAGTCAAAATCAAGTCCGCGCACAGTCATTTCGTCAAGAATATAGTTAGTAGTTCCGTTTACGATTCCAAAAATTTGCGTAATTTCGTCACCAATAAGTGACTCTCGAAGCGGTCGAACAATAGGAATTGCTCCTGCTACAGCCGCCTCAAAGTACAAGTCAACTCCGTGACTTTCTGCACACTCGTATAATTCCGGACCAAACTTTGCAAGCAACGCCTTGTTTGCAGTAACAACAGATTTTCCGTGGCTCAGCGCGCTTTTTACAAAAGTATGCGCAGGCTCAAGTCCGCCAATAAGCTCGACTACAATATCAACGTCCTCGCGAGCGCACAAGGCGGCAGTATCCGTAGTTAGCAAATCACGATCAATCCAAGGCGCGTCAACTTCTTCCGGGCGCAAGCACGCAACTCCTGCAAGCTCAATATTTGCGCCAATTCTAGCCGCAAGCTCATCACCTTGCTCAACTATAAGTCGCGCTGTTTGCGAACCGACTGTTCCTGCGCCAAGCAATCCAACGCGAATAGTTTTATTAGCTAATTTTTTGCTTAACATATAACTCGCCTCCTCAAGTCATGAATTTTGAATTTTGAATTTTCTTTTTTACTAAAAATAATAGTTACTAAAAATAGCAGTTACCAAAAATAAAAATAACAGCTACAAAAATAACAGCTACGAAAAAAGCATCATCACATTAAGAATCACAGAAATAATTAAAAATGTAATTACGCCTACAGTTCCATAAAGCGATTTCAAATTATCTTTCTTAGGCAATTCCAAAGGCGCATCAAAGAAAACTAAATATCGGCGATTACGAACAATTAATACTATTCCAACTACAAACACTGCAAACACAAATATGCTAAATAATCCAGCTAGCACGAATCCATAAGGCAAATTCATTAACTCTTCATTTGATAGTTTGTCAACTTCTATAAGATTTCCTTTTGCATCTGTCATCTGTTTTAGCATCCATAAGAAGACAATGCTTCCCTGGAAGTTCACAATCATGTGAAGAAATATGCTGTAACGCAATTTAGAAGTACGCACGTACATGTACCCGAGAATAAGCCCAAGCCCGAAAGCGTAGAAAAATTGGAATATATTCATGTGGTATAACGCAAAAGCTAAAGCAGAGAACACAATTGCTTTCTTTTCGCCATACGCACGCAATCTAGAAAGTATTTGCTTTCTAAAAAACCATTCTTCCACAATAGGAGCAAGAATCACTACGAATACAAGCGTTTCCCACATATTTCCAGAGGCAATAGTTTCTGAAATGCGATTTTTTGCTTTACTGTCTGTAATAAATGAAGCTAATGTTGCACCAATTAAGCTTCCGCCATACATAACTGGCACACTAACTGCGTAGAATCCCAAAAATTGACGCAAAGACATAGGGAATTCATGCGATGCAAGAGTTGGTACTGCTCGCATAATCAGCATTGCAATAGGAATCGCTATTAAATATTGCGCAATATCAGATACTAATATTGTTCCAATAGATTTTTCTAAAAATTCTTTAGGCAAAAAATACGGAAAGCACACGCCTAATGCACATGCAGCAGCAATCCACACAACCATGAACACGCATAATGACATTCCAATAGTTCCCTGTCGCTTTTGCGCCAACAAATATTGTTCGTCATATTGCATATCTTGCATACTCATCCTTTTATTATTTTTTACGCTTTATTTAGATTTTCGCTTTTTATTTGACGTGTGCTAAGTTTGCGGTACTTGCGGTACTTGCATTACTTGCGCTGCTTGCGCTATTAACTCTTACTTAAGCACACCCTCAATAAGTTTTGTAATTAAATCGCTATAGCTTATTCCGGTCGCTTCCCAAGCTTTTGGATACATGGAAATTGGCGTAAATCCAGGCATCGTGTTGATCTCGTTAAGGATTACACGACCATCTTTAGTTACGAAAGAATCTACTCGACTAAGTCCACGACCGTCTGCCGCTTTAAATGCTGCAAGCGCTGTTTTACGCACGAGCTCCAAAGTTTCCGCAGGAAGATCTGCTGGAACTTCAACGTGCGAAGCTGCGGAATCCATGTATTTGCTGTCAAAATCGTAGAACTGGTCTTCGCCAGCCTCGCGCTTGTCGAGCACAACTTCTCCAGGCCAGCTTGCCTGAGGCTCGTCGCCGTCATGCGCTGCAAGAACAGCACACTCGATTTCGCGCGCGTCAATTCCTTGCTCTACTAACACTCGCCAATCGTGCTTCGAAGCTTCAAAAACGGCTTGCGCCAAAGCTTTAGCATTGCGCGATTCCACTTTTGTAACGCCAAAGCTGGATCCTGCACGGCTTGGCTTTACAAAAAGCGGATACTCTAGTTTTGCAGCTTCAACTTGCGCAAGAATTTCATTTTCGTATGCAGCAAAATGATTTACAGAGTCTCCTGCAAACTTTCGCGCATCCAGTGCGATTCCCGGAGCCACAGAAATTCCAGCTGCCTTAAAAAGTTGCTTCGCGTAATACTTATCCATGCATGCAGCCGAAGCCAACACTCCGCAACCGACGTACGGCACTTGCATCATTTCTAGCAAGCCTTGCAAAGTGCCATCTTCACCGTTTGGACCGTGAAGAACAGGGAAAACAGCGTCAATATGACCCAAACTCGTAAGCGTGCCGTCTGCTTCTCGCACCAAGAATCCGTCTGCACCCTTTGCAGGGTCAAGCACAACATCGCGCGTCTGCTCGGTTTTTGTGATTACTGGCAACTCGCCTTCTTCCATGTGGAAGTTACGCGGATCTTCGCCACCAACAATCCATTCGCCTTGCTTCGTGATTGCAATGCGCACAATCTCGAATCGACTTTCGTCTACAGCACTGAGCACTCCAGCAGCAGATATGCAAGAAATCGAATGCTCGTCTGCCTTACCGCCATACAAGAACACTACACGCTTTTTCGTCATTTTTTTCCTTTAAATATTTTAATTATTTTGGATTATTTTGAATTATATTGGATTATTTTCGATTATTTACGCGCGCTACTTTTCGCAAAAGCTACTTACTCTTCGCAAACGTCGTCGTCGAAAAGCATTGCGAGCATTTCTTGGCAGGAGATTCCTTCTTCAAGCACGCGAGCCATTGCGCTTGCGAGAGGTGTTTCAACACCCAAACGCTTACCCATTGCCACAACTGCGCTTGTGGTTGGCACGCCTTCTGCAACGCCATTGCTTACAGCGGTTGCTTCTTCAACGCTCATTCCTTTACCGAGATTTGAGCCAAAAGTATAGTTGCGACTTAGAGGAGATCCACAAGTTGCAACTAAATCGCCGAAGCCTGCAAGACCTGCAAAAGTGCGCGAATCTGCGCCTTCTGCAACGCCCAAAGCCGTCAATTCTGCCAAACCGCGCGTTTCAATCATAGCCGCCGTGTTTTCGCCGTATCCTGCGCCTCGAGCCATTCCAACTGCGAGCGCAACCACGTTTTTAAGCGATCCGCACATTTCTACGCCGATTACGTCTGTTGACACAAACGCCTTAAAGTAGCTGTTTGAGCATGCTTTTGCAACTACTTCTGCTTGAGATTTTTCTGCGCAAGCAACTACTGCTGCAGCCGGGTGGCGAGATGCAACTTCCTTGCTCAAGTTTGGTCCGGAAAGTGCAGCAAAACGGTTACGCGGTAAGTTCAAAGCTTCGCACACGACTTCATCCATGCGCTTGCCGGTTGTGCGCTCAATGCCTTTCATAAGCGAAACAACAATCGCATTTTGTGGAATAAGACCAACAAATTCTGCTAACGCAACGCGAGCAAACTGTGCTGCAATTGCCACGACTACAATATCCGCATTCGCAACAGCCTCTGCTCGATCCCCAGTTGCAGTCATGTTTTCTGGAAGTTTTTCAACGCTTGGCAAGCGCACGCCGTTATGGTGATGATCGCGAATTCCTTCAACAATTTCTGGCTCTATTGCCCACATTGTCACTTGATTTCCTGCATCCGCAAGCACTTGTCCAAACGCAGTTCCCCAAGCACCAGCACCCAACACCGTAACGTTCATGTTTTTACGTCCTGCCTTTCGGTTGTGGTTTTATAAGCTACTGTATAGCTATTTTTATTTGTAATCACACTATTACACAATTCTACACATGACGCTTTACGGGATTTTAAAAAGATACTTTATTTTATTCTTCCGTATATTTTTTATTCTTCCGTAACGCGTTTCATCTGCCTGTAATCGAAGTATCCTGCAGGAGATTTTTCTCCACGAATTTCTTCCATAATTTGCGTCATACGAACTCGCACGCGACGAGCCAACTCTTCAGCAGATTCAAGAGGAGGCATTTCCCCCCAATTTTCGCTTCCCTGCAGCAAGTCAGCATAATCAAGTTGGGTATCGTAGCACATTACAACATTTTTCTTTGGCCACGGCCACCAGTGATTAATGCTTGCTGCGCCCCATGTAACCGCGCAAAATAGCGGAATCTGATGTCCGAGCCTGCGAGAAGCTTCGAGAGCAATTATACCAATTCCAGGCTTCATGCTCATAGGCCATTTTTTAGGATCGCGCGTAACTGTTCCTTCAGGCCATACACTTAAAGGTCTTCCGTTTGTGAGGATTTTGATTGATTCTTCCTCAATTTCGCGCGCTTTTCCGCTTCTGCGCGGGACCGGTTGCATACCTACAAGTTGGAACCATTTTCCTAAGATTGGCCAGTGAGCAAGTTCTGCTTTTGCCATGTAGCGCGGACGGCGACCTTGGTGGAATAGTGCGGTCATAGGTATAAAAACGTCAAACATCGTCACATGCGTGCAAGCGGTAATAAACACGCCTTCTTCTGGCACGTTTTCCAACCCCCAGGCGCGTACTTTACATCTAGAGCGCAATACGCGCGATGTTCCTTCGAGCAGTCTTTCGGCG
Organism: Gardnerella sp. C0026F2; assembly: GCF_056590715.1. Classification (NCBI taxonomy): domain Bacteria; kingdom Bacillati; phylum Actinomycetota; class Actinomycetes; order Bifidobacteriales; family Bifidobacteriaceae; genus Gardnerella; species Gardnerella sp. C0026F2. Next base: position 12,330 of record NZ_JBWPWR010000004.1, on the reverse strand, counting down.
GCTTTAGGATTTTGTGCGTCAATTTCTGCCTGGTTTGGATTACGTTTTCCTGTCGGATAGTAATACGTTGGATCAACTAGATTGTGTTTACTTGCTAAAAGCTTTACTTGCTCATCACTGAGTGGTTTTACTGCACTTCTTGGCGAAGGTTTTCCTTTTGATACCATGCTTTCTATTGTGCAGCATGCTATAAACCTACGCTACGACCTACTTTTGCAATCAACCCATGTTTAGGAGAGCACGCCCAAGCGAGCACAAATAGAGCGGTTGCTACGAGCACAATTGTTCCGCCTGTTGCTGTATCAAAGCTCCACGAAATATACATTCCAACAATCGAAGAAACGCAACCAATAACAGGAGCTAAAATCATCATTCTCGACAGCCTATCCGTAAGCAGTCGCGCAGTTGCAGCAGGAGTCACAAGCAGAGCAAGCACAAGCACGTTTCCAATAATTTGCACGGAAACAACTACAGCAATCGCCACCAAAACGTATAACATTCCATCTAGCCATGCAACTGGCAATCCCATTGCGCGCGAAGTTTCTCGATCCATCGATACACAAACAAGCTCTTTGTGAAACATGCATAATATAGCCAAAATAATCAAACCAGTAACAGCAACAACAGCGATATCTGAATCAGGAATACCTGTAATCGAGCCAAACAAGAAGGATTCCAACGATCCAGCGTAGCCAGATGCTTTAGAAATAATCACAATTCCAAGAGCGAAAGCAGATACGAAAAATACGCCAATAAATGAGTCTTCGCGAAGCCTACGGTTTTGGCTAAAAATAGATACGATTAGCGCGGTTGCAACTCCTGCGAGCGCTCCTCCAAGCAACAAATTTCCTTGCAATACGAAGGCTATTGCAAGTCCAGGGAATACTGAATGAGCTACAGCATCTCCGATAAATGCCATTCCTCTAAGCACTACATAGCATCCAACTACACCACAAATTACGCTAGAAAGGCACGCTACAATAAGTGCTTTTAGCAAAAACCAAAGATCAGGATTTGTTAAATCTTGTATAAATTCTATTGGAGATAACATTACTTTTCCACCACACTTTCCTTACCAATTACGCGCTCAACTGCTTTAATAAGCGGATTTTGCGGAGCTACGTGGAAGGTTCGTACCCACTGTTCTGTTTGCAAATTTTGCGGATCGTCGTCGCCCACAATAGTGCCATCAAATAGCATTATTCTCGAGCATGAGTTAATTGAGCCAATAATATCGTGCGAACTCATGAGAATTGCTTCACCAGAAGCAGACAATTTCAAGAACAAATCGGTAAGCAGCTCCTGAGTAGGCATATCGAGTCCAGTAAACGGTTCGTCTAGCAAAAGCAAACGCGGCTCTCCAGCCAATGCTCTCGCAACAAGCACGCGTTGCCGCTGGCCTCCAGAAAGTTCTCCAATCGTGCGATCTTGAAAATCAGCCATTCCTGTGCGCTCAAGCGAGTTTAATGCAATCTCGTAATCTTCTTTTTTAGCGCGGCGAACGTAACCAATATGACGAATCCTACCCATCATCACTACATCTAAAACAGAAAGTGGGAAATCCCACGCAATATCGTGACGTTGAGGCACATACCCAACATAAGATACGCGAGAATTAAGTTTTGCACCTTCCATATGAGGAGCACGCACTTCGAGTTTTCCAGTATGTGGAATCAAACCCATAATCGCACGAAATAGCGTTGTTTTACCGGCACCGTTTGCACCAAGCAATCCCACAAATTCGCCACTATTAATGGTAAAAGAAACGTCTTTTACAACAGCGCGATTCCCGTACGAAATATTCAAATTTTGTGCGCAAATTACTGCATTTTCTTCCATATTTACTACCTTTAACACTTTCACTTCAAACATTTCGCTAAAGAATCCGCGTTAGCTCGCATCATATCCGCGTAAGTTCGCACATTTGCGTCGAAAGCGTCACCATAAATTGGGCAAACTTTCACATGTGCTTCAGACGCAAGCTCTTTAAGCACAGACGAGCGCGAAATTAAATTCGGCTCTAAAAACACTGCAGGGATTTCCAAGTCGCGCAAAATTTGCGAAAGTCTGCGCCTATCTTGCACGCTTGGCTCGCTTGAAGGGTTGATTGTTACAAATCCCGCAATATTTACGCCATAAGCTTTACCTAAGTACGCAAAAGCGTCATGCGTTGTAACCAAGTTGCGGCGCTCTTTTGGAATTGACGCAACTTTTTTACGCATATAAGCGTCTACGTCGAGCAGCTTGTTAATATACCGGTCCGCATTTGCGCGATATTTGCAAGCATTTTTAGGGTCTACTTCGCACAAGCGGTCAGCTATTGTGCGCACATAAGCAATTCCGTTTTTCACTGACTGCCATAAATGCGGATCAATATCTCCGTGAACATGTTTTCCAAGAACGGCTTGTGGAAGTTGATAGATTTTCTGCCGCGCAAATCCAAGGAATCTATAGCCTTGTTCAGCTGGAATTTCTTTTAAAGCATTAGTCGGCACTTCTACTACTACATCTCGCGGCTCATAATACACGCGCTTTGGCGCAACCGACCGCTTTTCTTGCAAAGTGTCAACTCTGTACAAGAATCCGCGTTTAGCTAAATCGTAAGCCAAATCTGCATGTCCTTGATTCAAAACTACGCTAGCTCCACGCTTTTTCGCTAATTTCTGCGCGTTAATGCCGACAGCAAAACGCATAGTTGCGTTTCCTAAACTTGCAACCCTCTCGTTTTGAGCATTGAGCATATCTGCATGAAAATCGAGAGTGTATTCTCCTGGCTTACTAAAAGCCCAACTTAAATGCGTGTGCGCGTCAGCAGGCAAATCCACATGATCTTCATCGTTAATTCCGTTTGCTGAATTAACGTAAGTTTCTACGCTTCCAAAAGTGCCAGTAAGGTAAGCAAAAAGCGAACCAGGCCCAGTTACTTTAGTTGCAGTTAAGCGGATCCTGTCCGAACGCTTCATGTTGTATGCTTTTGGCTTTATTACAGTAGCGCGTCCTTCTTTCGTTACAGTTGAAGGCGCGTTTGACTGCGAAGACTGAGAAACTTGAGAAAACTGCGACTTATCAGATTTCTCTTTAGATTTCTCTTGCTCTTTAGCGTCTTTAGTTTCCTCAACCGGCTGCGAAGTTCGTCGCTCTGTAGCAAGACCAAGCCAAATAGTATCTAACGACACATCTTCGACCATTGGAATAATATCCGCCGCATGTTTCACGCTTTCTTCAGCAAGTTGCACATTCGGCACGCCTTTTCGCAAATTCGCATCTAAAGCAGTAATAACACCATGCTCCTCAAGCATCATGTAATTACTAAAAGCCACATCCGCATACACAACGTCTCTGATTGAACGCAATCGCGGCTCGTAAGAGTGCGGATCTGCATTATCAGGCACAATTGAACTCACATTTGCAGCATCACCTGCTACATTCGCAACCATATCGCGCAAAACGCCTGTAGTTGTAACTACATTAATGCGACCATCGCGATGTCCTGCACGATTCCCGTTAGCACTACCACAAGCAGAAAGCGGCAAAATAAGCGCGACGACTGCAATTACAGCAAGCGAAGAAAACAAAGTTTGCTTTACTTTTTTGGGCTTATAAATCACCCTTACACACTCCTACTACTAATAGTGCAACCTAATAGCGCAACAACCAGTTGAAGCTAATAAGCCCGCGCTTGTACAGATACCAAATTCCTGCACCCAAAACGCCAAGCACAGCAATAATTCCACCAGCAAGAAGCGAATAAGCAAGTAAAGGATTTCGCTTAAATAATCCTGTTACACCTTTTGCTTCAGACTTCGCAACATCGTCACTATCGTTCAACTTCTGTCGGTACAAACTTTTAGCGAGCCTCTTGTTACTAATTTTTGAAACAAGACCTTTATGCTTTTTAGCTTTTCTTGGCAATTGTTTTCCAGAGTGCGAATTGTTTGATCCAAAACCACGACCACCAACAAAAGAATTTCCGCCACCAACGGCACCGCTTCCGCGACTGCCATTATTTCCGCCAGAAGGAGGCAAATTAGTAGGTTTTGCTGGATTATGAGGTGCAGAAGGACCAACTTTTTTGCCTTGTGTATCCTTTTTTTCAATACTTCCGCCGCCGTCAGCATACCCCATTGGCGTTTCTTGTGGATCTACGCCAACAGCAACGTGAATATTGCGAGTTACTGTAGAATTTCCGTCGGAAGCTTGGAATTGCAATGTGTAATATCCCGGTTTGTCGAAATCCCAATTCGCATGAGCATGCGTATTTGCAGGTATCGTATAATCTGTTGCTCCTTGAGTGGAGAAAATCTCTTGATCTCCGCCGCCCAGGCCTCCAAACATCCAAACGCGTACGTTTCCAGGACCTTCAACTCCTGTTAGGCTCAATTGAGTTGGCTTATGCGGATTCATAGACTGATTATTCCAACCCATCCACGGCACACCATCAATTTGTGTTTGCGGTATACGATAAACGCCATTAGTTTTACCAGCATCACCAACTGCAAATACAACTGTGTCTGGGTCTCTAAAGACGTGGCTTCCTGTCACATCTTCTTGCACAGCCATATCAACATTATTTGAATCGCCAGTATATACAGCAATATCAACGTGACCGTGGTCTATAACAAGTTTGTCACCCTTGATGTCTTTGAATTTTGTTGCAGCAGATTGCTGATTTTGAGAATTTTGCTTTCCGCCTTTAACGTTATGTCCACCATTAAAAAGACCACCGTTATTGTTTCCAAAGAGTCCGTTATTGCCTCCAAAAAGCCCGCTATTACCTCCAAAAAGACCGCTATTGCCTCCAAAAAGCCCTTGTTGCTGCATTTTTGCTCCAGGCCATGGAGTCACATACACAGTGTTGTTGTTGCCGTTAATGAAGAAAGATCCGTTACTTTGTTGCAAATTAATGCCATTACCTTCACTTTGAGAATCTTCATCGTCATTATCATCTGAATCTTCTTCGTCTTCGCCACCTTCATCACCGTCAAAAGATACGCCATCATAATCAGCAAAATCCCCAACTGTTACATCATGATTAGTGACGTGGAATGTATAGACTTGCTCAGCACTTTGCTCCTCGCCACCAACGGTAGCAGTAGCCTTCATTTTTAACTTGTACACACCAGGACGGTTAAAAGACCAATACATGTGCGAATGCTTGCCACTAGTCTCAGTGATATCAACATCTTTCGGCCATCCGTCAGCAGAGCCAAGCATTTTCTCATAATCGTCACCGCTGCGAGTGTACATAAAAACTTCACCATTATGAGGTGCTTCGATACCAGTTAATGACAGTTTGACTGTTGAACCAACTGAAGTAGAACCAGCTCCCTTATATAACGGTCTAGTATCTAAACCAGGCCATAATGCACCAGTATTCCCGGCTCCCGACTGATCGAAGAACCAGACTACACCTTCGCGAGTTGTTGCGTAGATTTCTTTTATTACCGGATTGTTCTCAGCTTTGGAAAGCTGCATGATGTTTTTAGAGCCGACTTCAAAAATAAGTCGATTCGTATCGTAACGAGTGCCATCATAATCATCACTTTCAAACGCATCACCCAAGGTGCCCAATACTATGCGCCTGCTTGCACTATCAAAGAAAGTTGCAAAAACGTCAGCATGACCTTTATATGCGTGGCACATTGCAGCTTTACTATCAGCCGCAGGTTGTGAATCAGTTTTACCTAATCTAGCGGCCTTACACGCTTCAAAATTAGCTTTCTTTATGGCGTCAAAATCTTTAGAAGATTTCTTTCCGCTTACAACAGTTGCGTCACTGCCATTGTCAGCAAAAGCTGCAGGCGCTCCCATCATCATGCCGCACAAGCACACGCCCACCAAAAAAGCGCGAGATAATTTCTTTATACTATTACGAACCATTTTCGTTACACCATTATTTCCACTGAGTACCATCAGATTGCATATCGTCCGATTGAGAATATTGAGAATTATTAATTGGTGACATTACTGTTGTTTCTTGATCACGCACTAGATTTGACAAGGTATTGTCGCCATTTGCATTATTCACAGAATTTGCATTATTCGCATACTGTTGATTAGCTTGTGCAGAAACTTGCTTAGCGAGCGCAAGATTTCGTGCTTTCTTACTTTTAACTACAGCTATTAGCACAAAAATCACAATAATTACGGCAATAATAGCCACAAAAATACCTACGATTTGAAGAACTAAAGCCGTATCGTCACTTTTCTCAGATACTTTGTGAGAATGCTTATGCTTGTTGTGGAGAAGTTTGTTATGATGACCAGCTTCATCTTTCCCAGCTTCATCGTTGTCTTCTTCATCTTGATCCTCTTCGTCGCCATCGTCACCCTCGTCGTCACTTGCTCCAGCAGCAGCGCCCGCACCTAAAGCGGCATTAGGATCAGCATTATCTCCAACTGCAAAATTAAGAACACGCGTATCGCTTACAGCGCGTCCATTTTTAAGCTTTCCAGAAAAAGTAAGCTTCACATGATAAATTCCAGGCTTAGAAAACACCCAATTAACGTGAGTATGAGCGTTAGTTTCAATCCAGCTGTTTTGTGGATAACCTTTAGTACTATCCCAAAGCTGCTGTGGATTGTTATTGCCATTTTCTAAGTAAACATGCAATTTGCCTGGACCACTTACTCCTTCAAGCGAAAGGTTCGCGCCGCGATCGAGCTCGTTAAGCACGCCACCTTCCTGCGTATTCCAACCAAGCCACGGCACGTCGGGATTCTGAGTTTGTGGAATAACATACAGCTTCGTTCCAGGCTTTTCGCCAATAAAACTGTAAGCAGCGTCATCAGGCATAGGAATTATTGAATTGCCGCCTAATTTAAATACCACATTTTCTGGGTCTCGCCACACTGGTTCGTCACCAGTATCATCGCGAATCTTCAATTTCCATTTGCCATCGATTAGCGTTGGTCCAAAATCAGCATGACCTGCTTGAATCATAACTGGCTGACTGCCTTCATTAGCATAAGCAGTCTCCTGCATTGGATTTGGTACACATAAAGATGCAACCAAAGTTACTAAAGAAAATATGAGCGCAAGTAACGCAGTAGAATATGCATGCTTTCGTTTTACTCGCAATGTTTCATTTTGTTTGTAATTCATTATTTAAACTTTCTAGTAATAATACGAATACTATTTACAACAATTTCAATTTAGAACGTACCAATGCTCCGCATGCGCCAGTTATTGTACATAAGCCAACGCTCGCGCTTGAAGCTGCAACCGCAACCCATTTATTCGAGGAACTATTACCTTTCGTATCATCTGAATCATCTTCATAAGATTCATCAGATTCTTCGTCATATTGCCTTGCACCTTGCAAAGCATGGCGTTCATTATTCTTAACAAAATCAGAGTTATTGACAGAACTATTTCCGGAATTATTGCCAGAATTATTATCTGTTCTTACGAAATTACGAATAGTCTGTCCACTTTTCTTAGAGCTCTTGTTCTTAGTATGAGTTCCGCCAAAAGTTCGTCGCGATGAATTATGCGACGATTTTCCGCTTGAATTTTCTGTTCTTGTAAAAGAGCTAGAGCCAGAACTAGAGCTAGAGCCAGAACCAGAACCATTTTGCACATTATTATTAGAATTATTCTTACGATTAGTGCGGTTAATCTTATTGTGATTATTCTTTGTGCGCTTTAATTTTTTGTTGGATTTCTTAAAGAAATTAGATTCGAATTGGAATCCACCGTTAAAATTAGATCCAAATATCCCAGAATTTTCAGCGCCGCCGAATACGCCTTTCAAAAAGCTCCTGCCACCAGCAAAATGATTAGTATTATTTTTGCGCTTATTATGACGCTTATTATTGCTCTTCTTATGACGCTTCTCATGGCGCTTTTTCCCATGAGGATTCTCATCATCTTCAGAATCAGAACCGCTTTGATCATCATCGCCATCATTGTTATGAGAGTGAGGAACACCTTTCATCTCAATAACATAATCGCAAAACTCATCAAACATTTTATTGCGGTAAAGCTCACCGTTCTTTAAAACTAAGGAAGGACGAATCGTTGCACCTTGCATTGATGCATCAAGTTTTAAGTCCAACTTGCTGCTAACAGCACCAGGAATGCGCTTAAAATCGTTTTCCCCTTCCTTTTTCATCAACCAAACATAGTCTTTAACAATGGAAGTTACTGGACTTGTCGGATCGTCAATTGGATCACCAGTAGTAGCATCTGTTGCAACATGAGGGTTAAGCAATACTGTTTTCGCGTGTAAAGTATCCCCTGGTTTGAAACGCTTATAAGGAGCAATTGCTTTTACTACAGGATGTCCGTCGGCACCGTGATCTTCAACGGCGATGGTTGCAGACGCAGTATCTTTGCCAACTTGCGTTTCACCTTCAGTTGCGTGAGCATACACTTTCATCTTGTTCATTGCAGGCTCAGCTGGAAGCTGCAATCTCTCAGCAAAAAGAGTGGTTCCATACGCGTCAGGACCTTCGTCAGCACGCACATATCTCCACTCAATACGAGCACCCTTTGGTTTGTTAACTACTTTTAAGTCTAAACCACCATAACCTTCGTATGAATGATAATGCGGATGAGGCCCGGAATCACGAATATTGCCGATGCGCATATCGCCGCCATCGTCTTTATCCGTGTCTTTATGATCTTTGGAAGCTTCGTGCGCTTCTTCATCATCGTCAGGATTAATAAAATCACCGCGACGATGCAAATCAAGCGTTTCCGTAAGTCCAGAAGCAGGTACTTCGCCTGAATATGTATCTTCTACTTCAAAAGTGTATTCTGCAGGCTCAGTTGTGATCTGCTTTTTAGTGTTTTTATTTGTAATAGTTGCTGCTACTTTTAGCTTGTAAACGCCAGGCTGCGTAAATCCCCAGTTTGCATGCACGTGACCAGCAGTATGTTGGTGAATTACGCCAGGTAGCATAAATCGACTGCCATCAGTATCAGGTTCGTCGTCTAAATCGTTCTCTTCAAATGATAATTTCTTCGAATTTTTTCCAATGCCATCGGTAGTCCAAAGCAGAATGCGTCCGTTCATTGGTCCAGTAACCTGCTGAATTGCAATATCCGCTGTTGCGTCATCTGCATGTGATGCGCCAACTAAAGTTGCAGCATAACCTGTGTCCCAACCCGGGAAAAGAGGGTTTCCTTTTTGATTTCCGGAACTATCGAGATAGTAGTATTCAGTAGCGAGCGCAGGAAGCTGCGATTTTGTAGTATACGTGCTTTTTGCTACGCGCAAAGTAGTGTTTTCAGGCTTTAAGAAAGTGGTACCGTCTTTTTCGACGGCCATAATGAATTTACCGTTGTATTGAATTGGGTAAAATACGTCTGTATGGCCGTGACTTAGCACTTCCTTTTTTGTAGGATCGTAGTTTTCGCCAGGATTACTATTTTCTAATGCAACTGCCGGTAAAGCTGCACTAAATCCTGATACAAGCACGGCAAACGCAAGTATTGCAACACTTGCCATTGCAAAAGCACGTTTCCCAATATTCCTAATGACCTGAGTCATAATTATTATTTCGCTCTCTACACTTCATCTTCTTCAGTCTTATCTGCTCTCTTCTAATATCAGATAATTATTGAAGATATTTTTACAACGTGTATCAATAATAATAATGATTCTCATTAATAGCAAGTCGACACTCCAAATAAACAAAAACGCTGGCAGCTCAAAGCAACCAGCGTCGATTATTTAATAATTATTCAATATTTATCTAATATTTTTTAAAAGCAACTTTTAGCCTTCCACAATATCCGCATTAAGGCAAGTCTTAAAATGACGCAAAGCCCATTCGTGACCTGCAGGATCAAAGCTTGCAACGGCATCTTTGTGAACCACAATCTTGAATCCAAGATTATACGCATCGACAGCAGTGTGAAGCACGCAAATATCCGTGCAAACTCCCACCAAATGCAACTCCTCAATGTGACGTTCGCGAAGCTTAATCAGCAAATCCGTGCCATTAAACGACGAGTAGCGAGTTTTATGAATGTAATAAACATTGCTTTTATCTTTATTTGCTTCGTAAAAATCACCAAGCGTGCCATACAGCTTCTGGCCGTGAGTTCCGGCGATATTGTGAGGTGGGAAAAGCTTAGTTTCAGGATGATACGGATCGTTCAAATGATGAGTATCAATCGCAAAAACCACGAACTCGCCAGCGTCAAGAAATTCCTGCGAAATCTCAGTAATACGCTTCTCGAGCTTTTGCGCAGGCTCACCTACAGTAAGAGAGCCGTCGCTTGCCACGAAATCATTCGTATAATCAATGTTAATAAGGGCTTTATTCATACCTACTCCTTGTATGAAATTTGCAGAATAATCGCAAATAGCATTACTACTAACAGCATTATTGCAAATAGCACTACTGCAATAGCACAATCGCTTTAGTTACAATATTCCGCATTCTTAATTACTTGATTTTATTTCAATTGATAGCCCAATTATCAACTCAATTGCTGGCCCAATTGCAATCGGCGCAATACCTTAATATCCAATGAATACTCAAAGCTCACTTGCTTCTGCACCGACTATCATCATTTAATCACTACCTTGCGGCAAATGCGATATCCTGCGGATTCTTATGACTGTTTCCAACCACAAATGCCCTATATTTTCTTCGCGGTTGCGCGACGACCTGCTTGAACGCTGCGATTTAGCGCGCGAAAGCAACTCGGAGCGCCGAGCTTGCTCAAGGTTGAAAGCACAGTGTGCTTTCAACGCAAGCGAGGTCTGCCTTCGGCAATAAAGACGAAGGCAGGACAGGTTCGTATGGTAGTTCATTAGGAATTCTACTGTGACTGGTATGCGCTGACGACCTGCTTGAACGCTGCGATTTAGCGCGCGAAAGCAACTCGGAGCGCCGAGCTTGCTCAGGGTTGAAAGCACGGTGTGCTTTCAACGCAAGCGAGGTCTGCCTGCATAAATTGAGATGCAGGCAGGAGCAATTCGTAAGTTTTACATTTTTCTAATACGCGAACGCATAACTAGATTTGAACTAAAACCATTACTTTTTAGTAATCATCGCTTCCTACTGTGTCAACATCTATAGAATTTTCCGGCCTGAAACTTGCGGTATTTATTACAAAGTCTTTTGGTTTCCCATATTTGTCATATGCTGTTATCTTATAAATTCCTGGTAACCCAAAAATGACATCAAAAGCAGAAGTGCCATTATCGTAACAGCCATAGAGTTCCACTTCTTTACCATTTATTTTTATTTTTTGTTTATTACTAGGAACCTTTACCGATATAGAAGTAGCGGTACCAATAGAATCTATCTTATATTTTTTAAATATAAACAGTTGTGTTGAATCATATCTTAAATATAATGTTCTGTTAACGTTTTTATCTCCGACGTTATAGTTAACTTTAACTTTATAACAAGTAGATTTTTTTGCCTTCCCCATATTTACATATTTGTAATATTTTCCAGCAATACATTCGTAAGGAGTTGACGACAAGACTTTAGCATTTGAAATACGAGAGTTTGCGTCGCCTGCAAATTTGTCTGTAAACAGTGATTCATGCGGATTTACGTAAGTAAAACCACGAGGACTAGCATCAGTATATTCACTCGTTGCTTGAGTATACTTACCTTGAGAAACAAGATTTAAATAATTTTTAACCGTTGCTTCAGGAGAATATACTAGGTTTTGCAGCGTGAAATAAGTTACAATTGCTCCAACTACAAGTATCAAAAAAATTATTGATGCAATTACTGTTTTTCGCCTAGTTTTAAGCTTTTTATCTTTAACAGCAGATTCTTGCGGATTGACATAGTTTTCAGAGCTATAAAAATATTGCTGATTCATAGGATAGTAATTTTGCTGAAGTGATGCATTATTTGCGTTATAAGGCTGCGGTTCCGATTGATTTGTATGAAATGAACGCTCAGTTAAAGTTGCACCGCATAAGTTGCAAAAACTTGAATTATCATCATTAGCCGCACCACACGAATTACAGTAAACCATATACTTCTTCTCCTCTATAAAGCGTATTCATGTAAGAAATACATTTTATATTGTAGTACTTATTTTATTAAATAATTTTCAACATTCTCGATATTTATTGTACAAAGTCAACAATTAAAGCTAGAAAACTACTTATACTATGCATAATGTTGTATGAGTTTTTGGGAGTTTGCGCGACGACCTGCTTGAGTGCTGCGATTTAGAGCGTAGGTGGCATAAACTGCGCGCGTCTGTAAAGTTTTGGTCGGAATCTAGCTGGAAAGCGGCATAAACTTTACACAGCTACACAGTTTTGGTCGGATTTTCTTGCGTTCGCGGCATAAACTTTACACAGTTACACAGTTTCTGCCGTTTTCCGTTACTGG
>NZ_JBWPWR010000003.1:0-78210 GCF_056590715.1 Gardnerella sp. C0026F2 | reverse complement strand
TGCTTAACGATCGGTTGGTAAAAGAGTTTTTATTCGCGTTCATGTCCGGTTCCCTAACCGCCACGTGTTGCCACTCAATGGTTTTGAGTGTTATAATTAAGTTTGCGGTGGTCATGGCTCAGGTGAGACGCCCGGTCCCATTCCGAACCCGGAAGCTAAGGCCTGACACGGCGAGGGTACTGCACTCGATAGGGTGTGGGAGACTAGCACGCTGCCGCATTATTTTTCTAGCGGGGAGTTTTTTACTCCCCGCTTTTTTTATATTCGCATACTGTTTTTCGGGGTTATAGGCTAAAAAGTGTGTAAGACTAAGCTGATGAATATTATGTGTCTATAATCAATAATCTAAACAGTATTAAAACTTAGCTAACAAACTGAGAAAATAACGGTTATATGTTACTCGCGCAGTATGTAGACTGCGCCAGTAACGGAAAACGGCAGAAACTGTGTAACTGTGTAAAGTTTATGCCGCGAACGCAAGAAAATCCGACCAAAACTTTACAGACGCGCGCAGTTTATGCCGCCTACGCTCTAAATCGCAGCACTCAAGCAGGTCGTCGCGCAAACGCGAGAAAGTACTGCGTGCGTATTTGGTGCGATATACTAAAAGCATGACTACACAAACTTTTGAAGCACTCGCAAAGTCGCGATTTTCTGCACGTGATTTTCTAAATAAACCAGTCGATTCTAAAATCCTTGAAACTATTTTGCAAACAGCTGCACAATCGCCGAGCTGGTCCAATACTCGTGGCTACATGCTCGCTATTGCTCAAGGGGAACGTAAACAGCAGTTAATTGATGCATATACGCAAAAATGCAAAGCAATGTTTCGCACTAAAGACGCTACCCTTAGCGAAGAAGAACGCCTGATAGCGCAGAAAATGAGTCAGCCGGATGGAGATTTTCCTGTAATGGCTCCGTATCCGCAATCGCTTAAAGAACGCAGCGCTCGTTTAGGATTGGCGTTGTATAAACATTTAAATATTGATCGCAAAGATTTTCCTGCTCGGAATGCTCACACTTTGCGCAACTTCCAGGCGTTCGGTGCGCCAGTTATGGGATTTGTGCTTGTGCGTCGTGATTTTCTGCCGTTTTCTGCGCTGGATGCTGGAATTATGCTGCAAACGTTACTGTTGGCTGCCAAAGAGCACGGCGTAGATTCATGCCCACTTGGCGTTCTTGCCACGTGGCGTTCACCACTTGACGAAGTATTCGACATTCCGCCGGAGTATGCGCTGATTACTGGTTTTGCGCTAGGGTATGCGTCTGAAGCGCACGTAAATGCTTTCCGCGCGGAGCATCCGCCAATCGAGCTTGCGCAAGAAAAGTGACTTCGCACAAAACAGTCTATCTTGCAAAGCGCAAAGTACTTTGCTAAATAACAGATAGAAGTGCCAGAAATACCAGGATTATTTACTCAAGTGCGTAGGCTTGATCAGGTTGCAGCAATGGTAAAAGATGCTGCTGCGACTTTAAATGTTAAAGTCAATGGCGTGAAAGTAACTCCGAAACTTGGTGAACAAGATGAACTTATGCTGCAGCGCATGTTAGATGCAAAATCTGCAGCTATAAAAACTCAGCAAGAGGCATCTATGCTTATGCGTGAAACGGTTCGCATACTAAGGAATCAGGGCTTGACGGTTCGTGATGTTGCAGAGCTTACTGTGGTTACTCCGCAGCGAATAAGTTCGCTTAAAGCTTAGTGATTCAAAGCAATGTGGTTGAGGCTATGCGCAAGTAAGTCGCTTAGTAACGCATAAACTCTATGCAAAACAAATAAATAACGGATAAATAAGTAAAGGTCAAGCCGTAGGATGCATGGATGCAACTTGACCTTTGAAAATTGTGATATGTTTTTATGTTATAAAATCGCAGTCTAATGCTTTTATTTATTCTTGGCAATTCCAAGAGCTTTTGAACTTTCATCCTTGTCAAGGCCTATAAATAAAAGCACGATTATGCCAATAATCAGCGGAACATAACCGTATCCAGATCCGTGGATTATGCCGAATATTTCCATAAGCCCATTTGCTATTACGGCTAGTGAAGATGCTATAAAATATAGTTGCGCGCACCACGGTTTTTTAATGAGAAACATTGTTGCAAGACCAAATAATCCAGCGATAATTTGAGGCACTCCCCATAGATAATCATTACGCATTACAATCAGCGCAATTCCGCTAGCAAGAAATACGCCATTGGCTATTGTCCAAAATACGGATGGAATTTGTGCTTTTGTATCTTCTAAATTACTCATATTCTTCTCCTTCTAATACAAGAAAATAATTGCGTATATAAAACTTTGACAATTTATAAATTAATGGCGTGCTAAAAGGTAAACAATATCTTGTCTAGGAAAACCTTTACAAATAATTACTATCTAAAACTGCTTAAGATTCATTAATCTTTTAAACTGAATCAGTAAGCCATACTATCTATACAGTTATGTTCATTTTTGAAAGGGATAACTGCATTACATTCCCAATACTTACCAAAGGCTCGAAAATAGAGTGAACCGCCTAAATGCTTTATGGTATCGCGATGAAGCAGAAGTCCTTTTTGAGATACTGAGCGAATTGCATCTTTACTTTTCCCGCCCAAAAATCGAACATTGAACTGTTTTATAACAATTTGTTTTTCGCGTATCGAAATTCTGATGTAATAAACTAAAGAAGCATATTTTCGCATGTTCAAATATAGTTCTTCGATTAATTCAATAACTTCACAGATGATTTCATCTCTAATGTCTTCAGGAATATCGTTACTAGATATATTGCATATGGATCTTCCTTTTAATCCACAAGATGCATTAATTGAGTCGTTCATTTGTAGTGTATCTTCAATGTGCTGAATGAACTCGCTTCGAGCATCTTGCTTAGCAGTATTTCCACGTAGAATGTCGATAATATTATGTCCTTCTTCAAAAGCCTGATCTGCCAAATCATTTATTGCCTCAATAGCACTTCGCTGTTTTTTAGAAATAGACTTGTCAAGTAATGCTATTTTACTTTGTAGTGCAATATCTGCAATCTTATTAGTTAATCTATCGTGCATTCGCACAGCCAGATGAAGATTATTAATTGTTTGCTTATCTTTTTCATAAAGAACCATTTTTTGGTGAGAAATGCGCAAAATAATACCAGTGCAAACGCAAAATATATTTATTAAAAGGTAAGCAATAAGATACTTGAAAGACAAAGTTGATAAGTATCGGTATGCAACGTAGTGTAATGCATCTAGTACTAAGAATAAAGGTAGTGTAAATTGAATCGGATATAAATACGAAATAAAAACAAATGATATGATTAGCCCGAAAGTTACTGGTGGAAGATTCAGACTAGGAATAACAAGAATGCTGAGATGCACAAAAATATAGCACATGCTCATAAAATGCGGGAGCAAGCAAAGGAACAGATTCATAGCAGCAAGAATCATGTAAACTATAACAAGTTGTATTGTGCTATTGTCGCTATTGGAGTAAATATACGCATCCATTGCGCTCGACAAACATCCCAATAGTAAAAATGTTTTATTGTCAATAAGCTTTTCTCGTAAACGACGCATTAAGAAAATAATCATTGTGTATCATTTCCTAAATATTCATCATGCAGCCATGTGGTAATAAGTTGTGAACGATTTGTCACATTCAATTTTTTGAACACGCGACGAAGGATAGTTTCCACAGTACAAGTTTCAACAAATAAACGTTTGGCGATTTGCGCATTAGTCATGCCTTTACTGCACAACTTTACAATTTCAGTCTCATGATCCGTTAAAGCAAGGCGTCCATTTTTTGGCTTATTTTGCAAACGTTGAAATGCTGTCGTCGTGTCGTCAAAATGAAGATCGCCTATTATTTGTGGATTAAACGTGCCATGTGCAATACTGCTAAGCATGGCGCAAATAGTTTCTGGGTGGTTCTTTCCAACAATGCCTTGCGCGCCTGCTGTTGATGCTTTTAAAGCATAATCGTTGATAGGGAATGAAGTTATAGCAATTATTATTGGGAGTGAGTATCTTCTTCGTAATTCGTATAATATTTTAATTCCCGAAACCCCAGACATATACATGTCAATTAGCAGCACGTCTGGGCATTGATTTTGACAAAACTGAATTGCTTGATCGGCGTACGCGGATAACCAGCAAATATTGCAGGACGGAACAACCTGTTCAATATATGTTTTTAGGCCGTGTAGACAAAAACAATCATCATCAACAATGCCAACAGTAATACGCTTTGCTATCATACTGCTCCTTTAGAAAAGCATTATTTAAGTAATAATAGTACTTGAATTTGTATGATGAATATCTTGTCTAGGAAAACCTTTACAAAGCCGATTGTATAAAGGTAGTTACTGGAGCTTACGGGGGTTACTCCGCAGCGAATAAGTTCGCTTAAAGCTTAGTGATTTAAAGCAATGTGGTTGAGGCTATGCGCAAGTAAGTTGCTTAGTAGTGTATAAACTCTATGCAAAATAAATCATTCTCTGGTATTACGTAAGTTCCAATAATCATAAATAAAATCATCATTTAGTGTGATGCAAACTCTTTACGGCGATTATAAGCTATTAACCAAAAGCTGAAATTCTAAATGAAGTGGTAATCATAAAAGCGTTAATTGCAGCATTACCGAGCCCTTTATTTATTTTGGATCAGTTTGAGAGGCTTGTTTCGACGCATATTATGCGTTTACGAGTTTGGAGAGTAAGGAGCTTTGTGTTATGCGTAAGTTTACAAAAGTACTTTTGCTTGCTGCTATGCCAGTGTGTTTGCTTACTGCATGCTCTGGTAGAGCAGTTGATAATAGTCAACAGCAGGCATCAAATGATTCAGTTCCACTTGTTTCAGTCAAAAAACAGCCTTTAACACAAGTTGTGTCGGGTAAAGCAGCAATAGAACAATCGTCTACCTTTGTTATCACTGCTGTAAGTAGAGGGAATTTTTCTCCATCGGTAAAAGCAGGAAGTGCTGTAAAAGCTGGAAGTGTTCTAGGCTACAATGCTGGTAACAAAATTATTGCTCCCGTAGACGCTAAAGTTGTGTCAGTAGCTGAATCATCTACGGACGTGCCTAAATCTTTCCCGCTATTCACTCTTAAATATGAAGGTTTTTCAATAAGCCTTAATGCAAAAGCTTTACTTCGTTCTGCGGATATTACAGATGTTAAAGGTCGCTTCCAAGTTGAAGACGGTGTTGGACCAACCAATTGTTTGCAAATAGTACAAAGCGGTGGCACTTCTACCGATATTGCAGATTCGGGTAGTAGCAAGAATGATAATGCTGATTTGACTCACACAGATGAGTCGAGCGCGCAAAGTACATCTAGTGTATCGTCAAAAGTTTTAACTTGTTTAATAGATAAAAGCGCAGAAGTAGAATCAGGTCAAAATGCGACGCTTGTTTTTAATGGCAAGCATAAACAATCGGTTCTAACGCTGCCCGTTAGTGCGGTTGCTGGAAGAGTTCAAAAAGGTTTAGTCTCATACAAAAAAGGCGATAATTGGGAGAGTAAAGAAGTTGGTCTTGGAATCAGTGACGGCGCTAATATTGAAATTACGTCTGGTTTGCATGAGGGTGATGTCGTAGCAGGTGTTTCTCCTGATCTCATTCCAGGAGTGCAATGATTATGGAGAACAATCCTGTTCCACTGGTTGAACTACAAGACGTGTCAGCGCGTGTGAAACTAGGCAATGGTGAATGGCTTACCACTGTTAACTCTGCCTCTATGTTACTTAATCAAGGTGAAACATACGCGGTAGTTGGCAGGTCTGGTTCCGGCAAAACAAGTCTTATTTCTATTATTGGATTTTTGAATAAAAATTTTACTGGAAAATACTATTATTCTGGCAAGTCAATCCAAAAGTGTAGTGATAATACAGTATCGCATATGCGCGCTAGAAATATTGGTTTTGTTTTCCAAAACTATTCTCTCATTAAGCATTTAAGCATTAGAGAAAATGTTGAGTTGCCGCTTTTATACGCAGGGCTACAACAAAGCAAGCAGACAAGAAGAAAAACGATAGAAGAAGCATTATGTGCTGTTGGATTGCAAGATAAACTAAACGAATACCCTGGAAGTCTATCAGGCGGTGAACAGCAGAGAGTTGCGATAGCGCGTGCTCTCGTTACTAATCCCGAATTACTTATTTGTGACGAGCCAACTGGTGCGCTCGATAGTAGTACGGGAGAAAAAGTGCTTCAAGTGTTGCATGATCGTGTTCAAGAATCTGGAACAACATTACTATTAGTCACTCATGATATGAAAGTGGCTAGTTCTTGCTCTCACATTTTTACTATGGAAGGCGGTGTTCTTTATGATCATGCTGCTTAAAGATTTGCGTCTGTCTCCTATGAGATCCTTCCTCACAGGTTTTTCAATGTTTATTGGCATCGTTACTGTTATAGCGTCAGTGCTTATAGGCACGGTTGGTAAGGACTATCTTATTGCAACTAACGAACAGCTAAACGGTCGTAGAGCAACATATGAGATTACTTTTTCAGCACAAAATTTTGACGAATATTCAGTATTTGACAAATTCTTAAATCGCATTGAATCCGCAAACCGTAATGCTAACGTTATGCTACAACCAAACACTGGACTACTGTTTAGCGCTTCTATGCCAGCCTCGAAGAGTGTAAAAATAAGCAAAGAACATAAGACCAGCAATCTTCAATATGTTGACGCTGTTTACACTACAGCAGGATACAACAAAGTTTATAACTTACCTATTGTAAGTGGAAGATGGTTTAGTAATAGCGCTAAAAGCAACGCATTAGAAATGGTAGTAAACCAATCTGCTAGCAAAAGATACAAGATTGGTGAAGTAGCATTTATTACTTCTCGCAAAACAACACAAATAAGTCCTATAAGGATTGTTGGAGTTGTGAACGATGGCGTAGACTCAGCAAAAGTATACGTGAATATTCTAGGATTATTACGTTACGCTCCAACTCTTTGGGAATATTCTGGAAAAGAAGCTCAAGGCTCAATCTACTGGTTGAATAAAGAAAATCGTTCTCAAAAATCAATTAAATCTTATGTTTCAGACGCTCTTTACGACTGTTGCGATGGACAAGTAAACGAAATTAGAAGACATGATAATAGTGATGATTACGAGAATGTGATAACAGTATTGCAATTAAGTTTTGCTATTGTAGCAGCATTATTGCTTTTTGTTTCCGCGCTAGGTTTAATCAATATTGGTTTAGCATCGTTGGAGCAGCGCGCACATGAACTGCTTATACGCAGAGCTTTGGGTGCTACTAGATGGTCGATTGCTTCACTCGTGTTAGGCAGTGCGATTATTTTAGCGCTGATAGTTTCGATTGCTGCTGTCTCTGTTTCTTTTGTTCTTGTGTCTATAGCATCAAGTTTTTGGGATGCATCAAGCCCAGTCAGTCCGCCAGTTTACCCATATGAAGCTGCTATTGGAGCTGTTATTGCGGCTTTTATTACAGCGCTTGCTGGAAGTGTGGTGCCGGCAATAAAAGCATCGCGTTTACAGCCAGCATTAGCATTGCGTTAATTTTCAAAAAATAAGAAAGAAGGAATAATGAATAATCATACTATTGGTAAAGCAACTCTTATTATTGGTGTGCTTTGTGCGAGTCTTATGTTCAATGCTTGTGGAGGAGTAGGCAACAATAATGCGAGTGGTGTGGGTGGTGCGCGCTCGCAAAATAGTTCGTCTAGAGAGACTGTTGATTTTGCTCATATAGAGAAGGAGTATCAGGAATCTGTGGCAAAGCTTAGTTGGCCTGAAAAATATAAAGCTCCTGCAAACTTGGTTGGAGAAGAAAAAGACAGCCAGTTCCAGAGTGGATATGGTGATACGCAAGCATCTAATTATTATCAGTGTGCTTGGGAACGGCAATGGTTAGACACGTATGCTAGTGATGAGCAAGCGGCAAGTAAAGCTTTGCATGAGCTCGAAAAAGTGCCTAGCATGCCGTTTATGGGTCCAGATCGTTGTGATGATGCAACGCGAAACTTTTTCAAAGAGCATATGCGTAAAGCAAAACTGGGAGATCCGTCAGGATTCCAACAGGATGTGCAAACTAATTGTCCTGTGATGTAATTGCATTTGTATAGCTTCATTGCGATGATTTTGTATGCAATGCCTATTTACTGAATTGA
Source organism: Gardnerella sp. C0026F2 (assembly GCF_056590715.1). Taxonomy (NCBI): domain Bacteria; kingdom Bacillati; phylum Actinomycetota; class Actinomycetes; order Bifidobacteriales; family Bifidobacteriaceae; genus Gardnerella; species Gardnerella sp. C0026F2. The sequence continues at coordinate 70,073 of NZ_JBWPWR010000003.1, read as the reverse complement.
TAAATAGGCATATACTTATATGTGTGAAGCGAAAAGAGTTGGAGAAAAGACTCAATCAGCTTGCAAGAAGTACTAATAAACAAATAACTTGGGCTGAGGGCGGTAATCATAGCAAAGTTTGCATTGGTGAATTTGCTACTACTGTTCCGAGGCATAATGAAATAAATGAACTTACTGCTAGAAGCATTATTAGGTATTTTGAAAGGAATCTGCAAGCATGATAGGAACAATGAGTGTTACTGAGCATGATAATGCAACGACTTGTTTGCAAATGGTGACAGCTATAGCTCGCAGATGCGATGACTGGTGGGCTATAGAAGTGCCGGAAATACCAGGATTATTTACTCAAGTACGTAGGCTTGATCAGGTTGCAGCAATGGTAAAAGACGCTGCTGCAACGTTAAATGTTAAAGTCAATGGCGTGAAAGTAACTCCGAAACTTAGTGAAGAAGATGAACTTATGCTTCAGCGCATGTTAGATGCAAAATCTGCAGCTATAAAAACTCAGCAAGAGGCATCTATGCTTATGCGTGAAACAGTTCGCATACTAAGGAATCAGGGCTTGACGGTTCGTGATGTTGCAGAGCTTACGGGGGTTACTCCGCAGCGAATAAGTTCGCTTAAAGCTTAGTAACTTAATGCAATATGGTTGCAGCTACTGGCGATAGTAGGAGAGGAAGTTGGAGAGTTTGCTCATTGCGTCGCGAAGCGTTTGCAAGCGCGGCAAGTATACTACGCGGAAGTAGCCTGGAGTCTGCCAATTAAAGCCTTTACCGTGCACAATCAGCAACTTTTGATCGCGTAGCAAATCAAGCGCAAACTGTTCGTCATCGTGAATGTTGTAGCGAGCAGGATCGAGCTTTACAAACATGTAGAAAGCAGCGTCTGGACGCTCAACGCTTACGCCGTCCATCTCCTGAAGTGCGTTATAGCAGTACTCGCGCTGCTCATACACGCGACCTCCCGGCTCCAAATACTTCTCAACGCTCTGGTATCCGCCCAAAGCAGTCTGAATAATCGACTGTGCAGGAACGTTAGAGCACAATCGCATATTAGACAGCATGTTAAGTCCCATAATGTAGTCGCGAGCCTTGGATTTATCTCCCGAAAGGCTCATCCAACCAATGCGGAAGCCAGCAATCATATGCGATTTAGAAAGTCCGCTAAAAGTTACGCAGAACACGTCTGGAGCAAGAGAAGCAATCGAAATATGCTTCTTGCCGTCCATAACAAGACGGTCGTAAATCTCGTCCGCAAAAATAATCAAATTAAACTCGCGAGCAATCTTAACAATTTCTTCCAAAACTTCGCGGCTATACAGCACGCCCGTAGGGTTATTTGGGTTAATAATCACGATTGCTTTAGTACGCGGCGTGATTTTAGAGCGAATGTCGGCAATATCTGGGTACCAATGCGACTTTTCGTCACACATGTAGTGCACAGGAGTGCCGCCAGCCAAGCTCGCGCACGCAGTCCACAGAGGATAGTCTGGGCTTGGAATAAGAATCTCGTCGCCGCAATCAAGCAGCGCTTGCATAGAAAGGTTAATTAGCTCGGAAACGCCGTTTCCAGTGTAAATATCTTCCATTTGCACGCCTGGAATGCCTTTGAGCTGATCGTATTGCATAATCGCCTTGCGCGCGGAGAAAAGTCCGCGACTATCCGAGTAGCCTTCGCAGTCAATAAGCTGCTGCTGCATGTCGTAAATCACTTCGTCTGGAGCGCGGAATCCAAAAGGCGCAGGATTTCCAATGTTTAGCTTTAAAATATGCGTTCCGTTCGCTTCCATTCGGTTTGCTTCTTCAACAACAGGGCCTCGAACGTCGTAAAGCACGTGCTCAAGTTTGGTAGATTTGTTGAAGTTTCTATGTTTGAGCGTTTGGGAAAGTTCAGCTTCTGTAAGCTGTGGCTGATTTAATTGTGGTTCTTCTGCAGACTGGCAGTTTTGCTCGATTTTTGCACAAGAATGACCGCCTTTGATTCCGTCGCTGCTGATTCCAAGAATCTCATCTAACATGTTACGCACGTCTTTGCGAGGCTCAGTTTTGCCGCTTAAATACTGGCTTAGCTGGCTTTTGCCAAGTTTATGGCCGCTTTTTGCTGCAAGCTCGATTACGTCAATCTGCTTGTACCCTTTGCGCTTCATAGCTTTCTTAAGCTCGTCAGCAAAATTCTGTGCCATAATCCGTCTTTCTCGTAAAATCAGCATTTATAAATTGAACAAGTTTATAGCAAAGTTCAAAATATAAGTATTAAATTGAATTATTTGCCCAATAATAGTCGCTGAAATTATTTTTGTATAGTAATTTTTCAAAAAATGACGAGAAATAGTAAAAAATAGTAGAAATATAGTAGAAAAATTGAACTAAAGTATAAGAAATTGAATTTATTTTGAACTTTTGTGAATGTGTTTTGTGGCTTAAGTTTAGGAATAATGCATGATTTACGCCATTGCGTGCGTCTTGTATAAGCTCTGTTAAGCTGTTTGCTACCATAAAAGCTATGTATTTCTTTACTCCGAGGCGCTGCGAATCTACCCAAAAAATCATGTATAAGAATAAAGGGCAGGCTCTTATGGCGGCGGAGCAGAGTCTACGAGAGCGCGGTGCGCAGTTGTGGGTTTATGCTTGTGAATATTGCGGTTGCTGGCATTTGACGCATAAAAACCCGGTAGATCGCATGTATTCCGATATGCGCTCGCCGTCTGCAAGCACAAAGCCGAGGTCTAGAAAACGCGGATACAAGCCAAGGCGGCGTTAAGTTAAAACGGTACTAAATTAAAACGGTGCTAAATCTTACGCAACGTTAAAACCTTGCCTTGTAACCTGCTCAACATCTTCTGCTTCGTGTTTTTTGGCAATATCGTCTGCTGCTATAGCAAGAATTTGTGCGCTGAAAGCATCAACTGGTCTGCTAGCATTTCGCAAATCGTAATATTGATGCACGCGATTGTCGAAATCAACAAGATTTTCTAATAATTCAGCGTCGTCAGCAGGGTAGTGGTTCTCAAAAATCTGCATGTTAGCGCTCATTCGCGGTTTTAATTCCGGATTTTGCGCAGGCTTACCAATTGCTAAGCCGAGCACAGGGTACGTGTATTCAGGCAAATTCAAAATATCAATAAGCTGAGTTCTACTGTTCAAAATTGAACCAAGAATTACGCAACCAAGCCCCAAAGATTCTGCAGCAGTTTCCATGGCATGAAGCGCCAAAATAACGTCATTTTGAGCCTGTGTAAAGCGGTAGCGAGTTTTAAGCATAAACTCGTCGCTATTGGTATCTACGCCATTTTTGTGTGCAATTGCAGCGTTTCTATGTTGATCAATAATAAAAACGTACAACAGTGGAGCAGTGGCAATATATGTTTGGTTGCCGATTTCGGAAAGCTTTTGCTTAATTGAGCTATCTGTAATTTTAATCGCTGACCAGTCGTTCAAAAACTGGCTGCAAGCAGCGCGCTGTGCCACGGTTTCAAGCGTTGCGACTGTATCTTCGTCAATTGCTTCGTTGCAAAAAGCGCGAATAGAGCGGCGGTTCAGTAAAGTATCAATAGTTTCGTTGTGGCGTAAATTTGGCACGTTATTTCTTATTCCTTTCAGCATTCTCGTTTCAAAATAAGGTCATTTAGTTTATAAAATTTAATAAATTAAAATCGTTTTTGTGAGCGCAATTGTCTTTTTCTTTGCCTTCGCGCAACATAAGACAAGGTTCCGCGGTTTGCTAAGCGACCAACAATCGTAGTAAGAATCGCAGAAAATACTGCAAAACCAATAGACATTAGCAACGGTTCTTCTTGCTTAACATGCTGCTTTTGCGCAATTTTTTCTTTAGAAAGATTGTTAGGACGATTATTAGAGTTTAAATTTATTTTTTTAGTATCAACATGTTTTTTCCATACAACATGCGCAATTTGCCCAGCTATAAACGTTGCAAAAGACGGAAGTGCAGATTTGAGTAACGAATCTCCCAAAGTATTTGGATTTTTTAATCGGCGCTCGCGAAGTGCATCAATCTTACGATTTGCTGCATTAAGTCGTTGCACGGTAGCTTGAGCCGCGCGATGGCTTCGTTGAGTTTTAGCATTAGCCGATGATAATTGCGTCATATTTTCTATGTTAGTGGTAACGAAATACCAATTTTGGCGGTACCATGGAACAGTAATCTTGATTTGCGGCAAAGTGGCTGCAAGTTAAGAAATGCTTACGTAAAGCAATCGTGCTGCTAAGCGTCCAGTGCGATGTGTGTACATGGCGCTGGTGAGGAATGTGAAGACTATGCAAAATAACGGCACTAAAGAATCCTCTCAGAAAGAATCCTCTCAGAAAGAATGCCTGAAGCAGGGTTGCTTGGTGTTACTTCGCCACGGCCAAACTGCTTGGAGTGTGTCCGGTCAACATACTGGACGCACGGATTTGCCTCTTACTGAAGTCGGTGTTGAGCAGGCAAAAGAGGCTGGTGCTAGATTGCAGTGTGCGTTTACAAAAGGTTTTGATGAGGATTGTGTGCTTGTAAGCCCGCTTCGTCGCGCTCAGCAAACAGCTCAGTTTGCTGGATTTGCTTCGTATACAATTTGCGATAGCGCACTGGAGTGGGATTATGGTGCTGCTGAAGGTCGCACTAGAGGCGATGTTGCGGCATTAAGTGGCGTTGAGGCGTGGGATGTGTGGAAACATGGTCCTAAAGTTCTTCCTTCTCACATGGTTAGTGACGCTAAAGAAGTACTTCCTAGTGGAGAAGCAGTGGATGTGCACAGGACCTCTGGAGAAAGCTTGCAAGAGGTTTCGGATCGTACTCAAAAAATTATTGATATGGCAATGCCTAAATTGAAATTGGGTAAGGATGTGCTTGTTGTTGCGCATGCTCATGTATTGCGTATTCTTACTGCGCGCTGGCTTGGAGTAAGCCCAGATTTTGCGCGACTTCTTCGTATGGATACCGCGCATTATTCTGTGTTGGGCACATATAAAGGCGACAATGTAATCGTGCATTGGAATTGCTGAAATACGGATTAGAATTTCAGATATTTTATTGCGATTTGCACAATTTTTATTGCAGATACATTTATATATTTGAGTCTTGCATTTGCTGTAGCATTAATTCACTACTGTGGTTTAAACAGTATTCAATAGCGGTAATTAGTTAGTTTGGAAGAGATTAGCAGTATATGGAAAGGTTCGATGATGAGTCGTTCAGTTAAGTCGATTATTGCGCTAGTTGTTTGCGCTGTTTTGGCGGCTTGCGCGTTTACTGCTTTTGGCTTTTCTAAGTCTTTTGGCGTAAATACTAATGGGCAGGTTACTTTCTTCAACTTAAAGCCTGAGGCTTCTGCCGAATGGCAAGAGGTTGCTAAAGAGTACAAAGCTGAAACCGGTGTTGAAGTAACTATAGTTACACCATCTAGCGATCAGTACGAAGAGAGACTTAAAACTGAAATCGATAAATATGGATATCATCAAGATGGTATGCCTACGTTATTCCAGATTAACGGTCCTGTTGGCTACGCTAACTGGAAGGATTACACTGCTGATTTAACTAATTCTCCTCTTTATACGCAACTTAGTAATCCGAATCTTGCTATTAAGGATAAAGCCGGTAAGCCGGTTGCAGTGCCATATGTTACTGAAAATTATGGCTTAATTTACAACAAAGCTTTGCTTGCTAGATATGCGGATCTTCATAATTCAAAGTTGAGTCCGGAAGAAGATGGCAAATCTTTCGAAGATCAAATAACCTCTTTTGATAAGTTGAAGGAAGTTGCAGACGATTTGCAAAAACGCAAGGATGAGCTTGGGATTGACGGTGCTTTTGCGTCCACAGGTTTTGATTCCAGCTCTGACTGGCGTTTTAAAACCCACCTTGCAAATATGCCTTTGTATTATCAATTCAGGGATGATGGTGTTGAAGGTCAGCCGCAGTCGATAAATGGCAAGTATGTTGATAATTTCAGGAATATTTTTGATCTTTATATTTCTGATTCCACAACTCCTGTAAGTCAGTTAAGCACTAAAACTGGTGAGGATGCTGTTTATGAATTTGCTCTCGGTAAGGCTGTGTTCTATCAGAATGGTACTTGGGCTTGGGGTGATCTTTCGAAGGCTGGCATAAAACCTGACGACGTTGGCATGCTCCCAATTTACATTGGTGCTAAGGGTGAAGAGAAGCAAGGCATGGCTACTGGTTCTGAAAATTATTTGTGCATTAATAAAAAGGCTTCAAAAAAGGATTTAGATGCGACTAATGCCTTCCTTAAATGGTTACTCACTTCAAAATATGGTCAGGATGCTTTAGCTAATAAGATGGGATTTGCTACTCCTTTCAAGAATTTCCCTAAAGCAGAAAATCCTCTTGTTCAGGCTGCTGTCGATTACACTGCTAAAGAAGGCAAAGTGCCTGTTACGTGGGTGTTTGTTACCATGCCATCTAACGGTTGGAAAGACGATGTTAGCTCTGATTTGCTCACATACGCTCAAGCAACAAAAGACGGTATGACTTCTATGGGCGCTAATCAAGCATGGAATACTCTTAAGAAAGCGTTCGTTGACGGCTGGGCTAAGGAATATAAAATTGCTCACGGGCAGAGTTAGCTGCTAATTAAATAATTTGTTTTAAACTATGATTCTCAAGGGATTGCGCAATCGTTTGCTAAATTGTTGCGTAATCCCTTTAATTATTGCCAAAAATACGTGCTAATTTTATCGGAGATATTGGTGTGTGATATTTTTATGGCGACACGCGTTAATTTACTTATGCCATCGTTTGCAATATTCAAATAGTTGAGGCATAATAAATATTGTCGATAAGGACACCTAGAGGTGTGGCAGTCCAATGACGGGATTGTCGGCATAGGAGAAAGGTTCGATGATGAATCGTACAATTAAATCAACAATTGCACTGGTAGCTTGCTCAGCAATGGCTTTTGGTGCGCTCGCAGCTTGCGGATCCTCCTCAAGCGACAGCTCTGCTAAAGGTAAGGTTTACTTCTTGAACTTTAAGCCAGAAGCTGCAGATCAGTGGAAAGAGGTAGCTAAGGCATACACCAAGAAAACTGGTGTTGAGGTTAAGGTTCAAACTGCTGCTTCCGGAACTTATGAGCAGTCTTTGAAGAGCGAAATTAGCAAGGGTGACGAAGCTCCTACACTCTTCCAGATTAACGGTCCAGTTGGTTACGCAAGCTGGAAGGATTACACTGCTGATTTGAAGGATACAGAGCTTTATAACCAGCTTCAGAACAAGGATATTGCTCTTAAGGATGGAGATAAGGTTGTTGGTATTCCATATGCAATGGAAACCTACGGCTTGATTTACAACAAGGCTTTGCTCAAGAAGTACACTGGGCTTAAGGATGCTAAGGTAAAGTCTGCTGAAGAAATCAACTCCTTCGATAAGTTGAAGGCTGTTGCAGATGATATTCAAAAGCACAAGTCAGATCTTGGTGTCGATGGCGCATTTACTTCTGCAGGTTTTGATTCCAGCTCTGACTGGCGTTTCAAGACCCACCTTGCAAATCTTCCTTTGTACTATGAGTTCAAGGAAGATCATGTTACCAAGCAGCCTGCAAAGGTAAAGGGTACGTTCCTTGACGGTTACAAGAAGATTTTCGATCTTTACATTAATGATTCCACTACACCAGCAACGAAGATTGGTTCTAAGACTGGTGAAGATGCCAATGCTGAATTCTCTCAGGGCAAGGCTGTGTTCTATCAGAATGGTACTTGGGCTTGGGGTGACCTCTCCAAGGCTGGTATGAAGGCTGAAGACCTTGGCATGCTCCCAATTTACATTGGCGCTAAGGGTGAAGAGAAGCAAGGTTTGGCAACTGGCTCTGAAAACTATTGGTGCATCAACGAGAAGGCATCTGACGCTAACAAGAAGGCAACTAAGGACTTCTTGAAGTGGTTGCTTACTTCCGATACTGGTAAGGATGCTTTGTCCAAGAAGATGGGCTTCACCACTCCATTCAAGAGCTTCGCAGACATCAAGTCCGACAACCCATTGACTCAAGCAGCTGTTGAAGATGCCAAGTCCGGTAAGACTCCAGTAAGCTGGAACTTCACCGTGATGCCATCTGATAACTGGAAGAACGACCTCGGATCCGCTTTGCTTGAGTACGCTCAGGGCACCGGCAAGTGGGATAAGGTTAAGAGCGCATTCGTGGACGGCTGGGCTAAGGAATATTCTCAGGCTCACGAAGATGACGACTGATCCATTAATAAATAAATAGACGTTACACCTGCTGACGTAAGCAAGCAAAGGTGACGTAAGCAAATCCGCTAGGATACTGGCACATAATAGTGCTAAGTCCTAGCGGATTTTGTTATTTCGGTATCTTTGTTATTTTGATATCTTATAGAAAGTTATTTTGATATCTTATAGAAAATTATAAAAGGCTTAGTCATTTAGTAATGCGGCTGTACTTGAGCGCACAATAAGTTGCGCTGGAACAATGCGATGCGGATCTTCAACTTTCTCTGCACTTATAAGCGAAAGCGTTATGTTTGCTGCAGTAGAAGCAATATCGACTGGGTCCTGCCTAATAGTAGTTAAGCCAGTTTCGTGCGCGTAAAAACTATCGTCAAAACCGATAATTGACACATCTTTTGGAGTAGAATACCCACTGCGAGCAAGCTGAAACATAAGTGGTATTGCAATACCATCTTCTTGGCATGCAATTGCTGTTGGCATAATTGAACTTCCAAGAAGCATAGAAACTATAGCACTTATGCGATCAGAATTGGCAGGTGCCACAATTTCTGTAGGTGTAATTCCGCTATTTTTACATTCGTCAATAAAAGAATGGTAACGTTGCAATACGCTGAAATGTAGTGAAACGTCACGAGTTGTGCGCACATATGCAATATTGCGATGCCCTAAACCGATTAAGTGGCGTGCCATAAGTCTTGCACCTTGGTCATCGTCAATATTGATAGTCGCGTCAAAATCGCATTTTTGAGGGTATAAGCAGTTTATGCCAACAATTGGCACTCCTGTTGATTTAAGTTGCGTAATTTCGTCTGTATTTACGTCAAAGGAACACACGATAACAGCGTCAGCATTACGTCTAGTTGGGAGCATTGTGAAAAATTCGCTACGCTCTTTGCTGCTGGAAATCTGAAAAATTGACAAATCGTATCCAGCTGTGTGGAATACTTGATTCAATCCTTGAATTATAGATGCAGAAAACCATAGGCGAATTTGATCGCTAATAAGTAAAGCGATGCGCAAGGTTTTGCCTGATTTCAGCGCTGCTGCAGATTTCGAAATAGAAAAATTCATTTTTTCGGCAATTGCCAATACTTTATTGCGAGTGGATGCAGATACTAAGTTTGGTCGTGTAAATGAACGTGACACAGTAGAAACTGACACATGAGCTTTATTCGCTACATCTTGAATATTTGCCGACATGTGAACTCCTTTATTCGCGTATAACAAACGTATAGCACAGCTTTGTGTTTAGTTGCTTAGTACGAACTTTTATAGTTCGAAACAAACAAACGTTTGCAAACACTTCTATTTTAACAAATTTTACTGGAATGCCAACGATAATAAGCAATTTTTTTAAAACTAAATTTTGATATTTGTTTGAAGTGACATGTCAAAATGACAACGTTTGACATAGATAATTCATGTAGTAGAATGAAATTATTGGTTCGGGACAGCGATGTCTACGTGGATGTCGCACTCAAGGAGGAGAAAGTGACGAGTCATGATTAGTATGAGCGGAAAAGCAATACGTAAGTGGTGGTGGTTATTTGCGCTGCCAACGTTTGCTGCGTTTATTGTTGGCTTCTTGGTGCCATTTGTTATGGGCGTGTATTTGAGTTTTAGAAAATTCACTACTGTAACTGATGGCAAGTTTGTGGGTTTTCGTAACTACTATAGAGCTTTAAAAGACCCACATCTTGTTTATTCGTTTTTGTTCACAACGCTTTTTGCAGTTATTACAACAATAATTATTAATGTTATTGCTTTTGCAATTGCGTACATGCTTACTAAAAAGTTCAAGGGCACGACGGTATTCAGAGCCGTGTTCTTCATGCCAAATCTTATTGGTGGCATTGTTTTAAGCTATATTTGGCAGCTTTTGTTAAATGGTATACTTGGGTACTTCAATCGTTCTATTACGTTCTCTGAAGTATTCGGTTTCTGGGGTCTTGTGATTGTTGTTTGCTGGCAGCAAATCGGCTATATGATGATTATTTATATTGCAGGAATGCAAGCTCTTCCTGGAGATGTTATGGAAGCTGCTGCTGTCGATGGTGCAAGTCCAAGGCAGACTTTATTCAAGATTACTATTCCATTGATGATGCCTTCTATCACTGTTTGCACATTCTTAACAGTTACCAACGGCTTCAAGCTTTTCGATCAGAACTTCGCATTAACTAACGGTGGTCCGTCAAGGAAAACAGAGATGTTAGCTCTTAATATTTATAGAACTTTCACTACTCCAAGATGTGAAGGCGTTGGTCAGGCTCAGGCAGTCATGTTCTTCATTGTTGTGGCTGTTATTGCTATGGTTCAGAATATGCTCACTAGGTCAAAGGAGGTAGCGGCATGAACGAGAAAACAAAGCATCCTGCGTTATGGACTGTGCTGTTCACTCTTATAAGCTTGTTATGGATTTTCCCTATAGCTTTAGTGGTAATGAATTCTTTCAAGTCTAAGGTTGATATTGCAAGCAATCCTTTTACTTTTAGTTCAAAATCGTTTGTTGGAATGTCTAACTACGTATTAGGTTCAAATCGTACTGATTTCCCAATGAGTTTCCTCTGGACTATTGTTGTAACCGTTGGTTCTGTGATCCTCATTCTTCTGTGCACATCAATGTGTGCATGGTGGATTGTTAGAGTTAACAATTGGTTTGCGAAACTGCTCTACGTGTTGTTCCTGTTCAACATGATTGTGCCATTCCAGATGGTTATGTACACCCTTGCTTACATTACGAACACTTTAAAGTTGAATACTCCATGGGGATTGTGGATTATTTACTTAGGCTTTGGCGCAGGACTTGCAGTGTTTATTTTCACTGGTGTGATTAAGGGTATCCCACAAGAACTCGAAGAGTCTGCAATGATTGATGGTGCTTCTGTGCCACGCATATTCTTCCAGATTATTGTGCCGATTATGCGACCTGCTATTATTTCGGTTTCAATCTTGCAAGCAATGTGGATTTGGAATGACTTCCTGCTTCCATTCTTGACGCTCGATCTCAACAAGTATAAGACGATTTCTATAGCTGTCCAGTATTTGAAGGGTGGCTATGGATCTGTTGAGATGGGTGCCATGATGGGCTGCTTGGTTATGGCAATTGTTCCAATCATAATCTTCTATCTCATTTGCCAGAAGTACATTATTAAAGGTGTTATGTCTGGTGCAGTAAAGGGATAAATTAATTCTCCTCCAAAATTCAAGTGGCAGTAAAAGCGGCGGCGTGCGCATACTATTACGTTTGTGCACACCGTCATTATTTTTTAATAGTTACGCTAGTTTGTAATTAGGTGGTAGAGTTCGTTACTAGAGTATCTGTAGATAGTAAAGCATAGGAATTGCGTCATAAAACCAGGAGATAGTATAGAATGATTTTCTCGTTTGGAAGCCCAGATTCAAAGTTTGCGCAAGGCATGGAAACATTTGCTGATGCCGTGTGGCTTACAATATTGATGATTTTAACAAGCATTCCTTTAATTACTATCGGCGCTTCTCTTTGTGCTGGTCATGATGCTGCAAGACGTACAGAGCAAGGTGAAGGACATATTACTGCAGCTTATTTTCGCGCGTTTGCTAGCAACTTTTTGGAATCTACTATTATTTGGGCTGTGATGGGTCCAGTTTTGCTTGCTATTATTTGGCTATGGCTTTGCGTGTGGTCTACTCCACTTTTAATTATTAAATTTATTCTGAGCATATTGTGGGTTATTGTTGCCGAATGGGTGTTTGCGCTACAAGCGCGTTTTAAAAATTCAATTGATAAAACAGTGGTTAATTCTCTTATTTTTGGTATTTCGTATTGGAAAGAAACTCTTGTAATGACACTGCTAGATGTAGTGTTTATTGTGTTAATATTTGCATCAATCGTATATTTGCCGCAGGGTTTACCTTTGTTGGTATTCATTGGTTGGGGATCGCTTATTATGCTTCACACGCCTTTGTTGGAGCGTGTTTTTGCAAAGTATATTAAGAAGTAATTTCTGCAAATAATTAATGAGGCGAGCATCTGTGACAATGCTCGCCTCACATAGGACATCATTGCAAGGAATACTTTGACCTGCAGCTATGCAAATCATATTCCTTACGAGGGGGAATAGAGTCAGTTCATAAGTAAACCAACTATTAAATTATATATGCTTCCGTGTATTTTCGCCGCGCATAACTGCCGTCATAGATAGCACTCGTGGTAACTTAAATACTTCATCGGTGTGAACTACACGACCATCAGCGTCAGCAAGTGGAATACGCCAGTTTGGATACTCTGTACTAGTTCCAGGCTGATTCTGCGAACGCTTCTCGCCGACAGCGTCAACCAAAGCAACCTGTAAAAGCAAAGATGGGGAAGTGAGCATAATTGCATGCATAGCTTCCACAATCTCTTGTACATGACCTTCAACATCCTCAGCAGCGTCTTTGCTAATCCAGCCGTTCTCAAGAAGCATCTTCATCATTGCATCGCGTTCAGCTTGAGCAGCCTCCTGGAACGTTTCTACGGAGTCTGTAAGCAAGTGAAGCTGTTCGCGAAGCTTTACATGCTCAAACGCAAGATAACCAGCTGTAGGTGGCATATCGTGCGTAGTAACGGAAGCAAGCGCATACTCTCGATATGTAGACGGATTAGCGAAAATAATTTGCTTCTTTCCAGCCTTCTTAGTAGCGGCTTCAGCTTCGTCGTCGTGGATGAACCACTCAACAACAGTGCCAAGCACGCCATGAGATGCAAGAACCTTAGAAACATACTTCGGCACAGTGCCCAAATCTTCGCCAATAACAACGCCGCCTGCGCGAGTTGCTTCAATAGTGAGAACTGCGAGCATTGCATCTACGTTGTAGTACACATAGGCGCCGTTTCTAGCGCTTTGTCCTTGTGGAATCCACCACAAGCGGAACAATCCAAGAACATGATCAATACGAGCAGCTCCTGCATGCAAGAACACGTTATGAACCATGTCTCGGTAAGCAATATAGCCAGTTTCATCCAAATAATTTGGATCGAATGGAGGTTGACCCCAATCCTGACCTTGCTGGTTGTAGAAATCAGGAGGAGCGCCAACGCTTACGCCATTAGCAAATCGTTCCGGACTCCACCAAACGTCAGCACCGTAGCCGTGTACGCCAACTGCCATGTCTTGCATAAGACCAATTGCCATACCAGCAGCTTTAGCTTCAGCATGAGCTGCAGCAACTTGCTCATCAGCAATCCACTGAAGCCAACGATGGAACTCAAATAAGTCAGCATGTTCACGCTTAAGTCGTTCAATTTGCGGAGTGCCTTTACCAGTAGTATCAAACCACAAATTCTCACCCCAAGGAGCACCCCAAACCTCAAACGCAACACACCAAGTTGCAAAAGCATCAAGATCTTCACCAGAACGATGCTTAAATTCACTAAACTCGCGTTCGCGCTCGGCAGAACGAGGCTGCTTGAAAATAATACGCAACGCAGGAAGCTTGGCATCCCATGCAGCGTTGATATCTATAGGATTTGGATTGTTGTTTTGAGGTGCAATAGACTCATACAATTGCTCTACTTTAGCGAGATCCTCTCCGCTTAATTCAGCATATTCCGGAATATCTTGCGGACGAATATAAGTAACATTCAAGAACCTACGAGACTCAGGCAAGTATGGTGAAGGCTCAAGAGGTGTTACTGGAGCGCACGCATGAATTGGATTAATCAGCATAAAATCAGCCTTGCCGATTTCTCCAGCATCCTTAAGTAGTCGACGCAAATCGCCATAATCGCCAATTCCCCAAGAATCTTTTGAACGCACAGAATACATTTGCGTCATGAATCCCCAACGGTGCTTTTGCTTAACGCTTTCAGGCAATGGAATACGCGCAGGTGCGGCAATCAATGTGACATCGGCGTGTTGAGCCGTCTCGCCATTCGCTCTGATTACTTTAGCATGCAAAGTGTGATAGCCCATTGGCAAATCATCCGGAAGCTCAATGAACAAATCTCCATTGTTTTCGGATTGAATATCGCCTAACGAGCCTTCATAATCTGTTCCATCTTCGAGTGTAAGAGAAATATGAATTTGCTCTTTTTGGGCATCTCCTGCGTGAATTGGTACGCAAGTTTTTGCACCATTAAACGAAACAACAGTTGGTGGCAATAATTCGCCAGAGCGTTTGCGTTGAACCTTCTCGTATGAAATTGCAATATTGTCTTGAGTATCGGCAGGCATGCCTAATGCATCAAGTACTCCAACTAATGCTTCATCTGTAATTTCTGTGTAGCTTCCTTGCTGATCAATATAAAAAGTTGCAACGCCGCACGCCTTAGCAAGCTTAATAAGTGGGCGTGCAAGACGTTCCGCGCTTTCTTCCATAGGCTTATCAGCATCAGCTTTGCTAGTAGCTGTTGTTGTCATGGTTCTCCTTCTACTTTGTAATTTGGCACATTTCTAACATCGTCGTAAGCGTGCCAAATGTGCAACTATGGCGATAGTGCGTAAATCAATACATCTCTGGATTGAAATACACCCTGCCTGTCAATTATATAAATACCTGACATCGTTTGCAAATTAGCGTTGCGACATATTTGCTAGTTTTTATAAGTAATTGCAACTAAACGCAAGTGTTGTTATTACTCACGTTTAGTTGCAATCGTCTGATAGTCTGTTATTTTTTTTACTTACTAAAACGCAATTACTTGTTGCTAAGCACAACAAAAGTTCTGGTAGGTAAGTGTAGGGTAGCAGCACTTTTTTCGGTTGTAATATTTACCTCGGTGTCAGACTGTTCTCCAGTCCACTTAGCAAAATAATCACTTGAATTAAGTACGCAATGCCACTCTTGAGCCTTTGCACTATGAATAGCAGGTAGCTGAATAGTTGCATCTTCATGATACATAGGATTTGCGCAAACAATTAAATTATTGCCAATGCGCGTAGCCAAAACAGTATGGTTAGACGTTTCAAGTTGTTTGCGTTTGCCGTCATACAATGAGCTATATTCAGCACGAAGCTTTATAAGTGCACGATACCATTGAACAAGCGGATTGAAACGTTCAGCGCGCGCCCAGTCGAGCTGGTTCATTAGTACACCGCGATTATAAGAATTATCGCAACCGTGCTTAGTTCGCCCAAACTCTTCTCCGCTTAGCATAAATGGCGTGCCTGCAGAGCACAAAACAATTCCAGCTGCAAACATATTAGCGTTCAAAATATCCGCAACTTGTTTCGTATCTTGAGCGTCAAACTCAAAATCGCTAACATTCTCGTGCATAGAAATGCAAAGCTTATCCCACAAAGTCAAATCGTCGTGAGCAGAAGTATATTGAACAATTTGTCCAACTTCTTTGCCTGCAGAAGGAGTATCACGCCATGCATCAAGAGTTTGACGAGCCGCATCCGAGCACCAGAACTCATTGCCATTTACATACCCGCGGTCGAGATGGTTCATGACGTTTCCTTTGAGAGAATCGCGAGACTCGTCACTAAACCAGCCTATGCGCTCATTAAGAGTACCTCTGCCGTCTTTATCTCCCATCGGAACTTTCTCATCAACAGCAGGATGTGATGCTCCCCACGGTTCTCCATACATAACAATATCTTTACCGCCAGGAAGCTCATCTAATGCAGCTCGTGCCTGATTTAAGGTTTCAGTATCAGTCAATCCCATAAGATCAAAACGGAAGCCATCAATGTGATAGCAGCGTGCCCAATGCAGCAAAGATTCAATAATAAACCTGCGGAACATAGGATGTTCAGAAGCCATTTCATTTCCACATCCAGAACCGTTAGCAAAAGATCCGTCAGAGCCTCGCCTGCAGAAATATCCAGGAGCCATGCATTCGAAAGCGTTTTCTGCGGACTTGTACATGTGGTTATAAACAACATCCATAATTACGCGTTGGCCATTAGCATGTAATGCCGCAATCATTGCCTTGCATTCGCGAATTCGCGCAGTGCCGTCGTAAGGATTGCTAGAATAAGCGCCTTCAGGAACGTTGTAAGCGTGAGGATCATAACCCCAGTTGTATAGAGAATCTAATTCTTCTGCAGAAGCACCGTTTTTGCGCGCATTGTCGATTGCGGATTCGTCAACTGTTGCAAAATCGTAAATAGGTTCGAGCTGTACGTGAGTGATACCAAGCTGCTTTAAATAATCTAAGCCAGTAGGGAAGTTGCATTCAGAAGAATCTGGATTTTGCAAAGATGTATGTTCATCAGTAAAAGCGAGATACTGTCCTCTATGTTCTGGCTTAAAGCCTCCATTAGGATTGCTGCTGAAATCTGCAACATGTGTTTCCCACACAACCATTGCATGGCGCACAAACTTAGGAGACTTATCTTTATGCCAATTGGCAGGAGATACTCGCTCATCGTCTATTACAAGGCTGCGCTCGCCATTTACGCCGCTTGCTACGCCCCAAGGGTCGCTTGTACGATTTACTGTGCCATCTTGGAAAGTAACAAGATAATCGTAGTACATGCCGTCTAAACGCTTGCGGAAATTAATTCGCCAAGCTCCATCATGTAGTGGTTTCAACTCATGCGTTTGAGTTGGCTCACTGTTATTTCCAGTTTCAAAAAGTCTTAGCGTTACGTTCTGTGCAGTTGGTGCCCATACAGTAAATGTTGTAGATTTAGCGTTCAAAGTAAATCCAAGAGGTCCTTCGTATACAGGCCATGTTGCCGAAGATGGAGTCGTCATATATGGTATCCTTCTTCTTTCGCTATTTTGCGAATCGTCTAAATTTTCTAAATTATTTAATCGTATTAGTAATTATACAGTTTTTAAATTTTATTATTCACTTATTGTTCTGTTATCAAGTTTTTTACGTTTTGCGGCACTATTTGGCTAAACACGGTAGGGTTTATGCGATAGCCATTATCGTATTAAGTCAAACGGCGAGTGTGTTAAGTTATTTTTTATTTTTATGTGTTCGTGTTGTCTAGTGAAAAAGAAGGCTGAAACGCTCGAAAGCGTATCAGCCTTCAGTAGATTTATATCCTGTAACTTATCAGCCTTTAACGGAGCCAGACATGGACTCTTCGTAGAAGCGCTGCATAACGATAAACAGGATTGAGATTGGTATGGAAACGCACACAGCGCCAGCGGAGAATCGTGCGAACCAGTGATTAATATACTCTTTCTGAAGCATTTGCCATAAGCCTACAGCAACAGTGTAATTATCTGCAGTTCGCGCAATAGTCTTGACTAAAACGAAGTCAACCCATGGACCTAAGAAGCTTGTAATAGCTTGGAAGACAATCATAGGCTTGCAGATTGGAAGAATAATCTTATAGAACACCTGCCAAGTTGTGCAGCCGTCCAAGTATGCAGCTTCATCCAAAGACTTTGGAATAGTATCCATGTAGCCCTTCATAACGTAGAAGCCCATACCACTACCGGCGGAGTACACGATAATTAAGGAGATGAGTATTACGCTACCGTTTGTTAAGCCAAATGCTTTCAAGATGAAGTAAATAGCGATAACAGCCATGATGGATGGGAACATACCCAAAATCAAAGCAATATTCATGAATGTCTTACGACCGCGGAAGCGCAGACGAGACATGCAGAATGCCACTACGAGTACGAAGAACAGTGAGATAATGCACACGAAAATTGACACAATCAAAGTGTTGAGGAACATTCGTGGGAAATCAAATGTTTCGCGCTGAGTGAACAGTTGAATATAGTTATTAAATGAGTACTCGGTAGGGAAGAATGTCTTCTGATATGGGGCTGTGTTCTTGTTGAAACTTTCCAAGAATATCCAAACGATTGGCATAAGCCAAACAATAGACATGAGAATCAGGAACAAGTGCGCTGCAAAATCTCCGACGCGACGACGAACTCGTTGATCGCGCCACATTGGAACGCTACGCGTGCTATGCACTGACTGATCTTTTTGTTCAGGTGCAGATTGCGTAACTTTATCTTTATTACTCACCGGAATCCCTCCTCATTCTTGTAAGATCCAGAGTTGCGATACGTAATCAGTGCTACGACAGCAAGAACAATGAATGTCATAATGCCAATCACAGCACCCATGCTGTAGTCGCTCTTGTCTACAGTCAGCTTGTAGAGCCATGTAATAAGCAAATCAGTCTTACCTGCTGAAGATGTGAGTGATGACGGATCGCCTCCTGACAAGAGGTAAATAACGTTGAAGTTGTTTACGTTGCCCGTGAAAGTTGTAATTAAGTAAGGTGTCATTACGAAGAAGATATATGGCATTGTGACGTTCATGAAACGCTGCCACCAACTTGCTCCATCGAGCTCTGCGGCTTCGTAAAGTTCTGCAGGAACGTTTTGCAAAATACCTGTAATCTGCATGATGGTATACGGGATACCAACCCAAAGATTGATGAGAATCACCGTTACTCGTGCCCATGTTGCGTCTTGGAAGAACGGTAATGGAGAATGGATCCATCCCGAAGCTAAGAGTAAACGATTAATAGCACCTTCACGTTGAAGCATACTATGCATAACGAGTAATGAAACAAACTGTGGAACTGCAACAGTTAGCGAGAAGCAAGTGCGCCATAAGCCCTTGAAGCGGGTAGTGCGTCTATTGATAATCATAGCCATGAACATTCCGAAGAAGAAGTTCAAGAATGTTGCGAAGAAAGCCCACACTAAAGTCCAAACTAACACGTCTATGAAAACTTTAGCATTAATTAAGCTATTCGAATTACCAATATCGAAGAAATTCTGTAATCCTACCCAGTTAAACAGTGGAACATGCTTGCTATCATAGTTGGTGAAGGCCATAGAGATCATGAAGATTAATGGCAAAATCGTAAAGAGCACAATTCCAATGGTTGGTATAGTCATAAAACCAACATGAGCATTCTGATCAAGTAAAGACTTTAAATCTTCGTAGAAATTAGCGGGCTTCTTACCTTTTGCAACAGTATCTTGCGCTTTATAAGCACTGCGTAAAGACAGAGTAGCTAAGAAAATTAGTAAGCAAATAGCAGCAAGAGACATAACGCAGTAAAGGAGAATCTCCACAGAGCTGTCACCCTCTGTATAATGCCAAAAACCTCTGATTTTAATCTTTGTTGCCTTAAGAGTGCCTAAAGTCGTAATCTTTGGTAAATATTCGACACCAGTAGTAGCTAAGAAGTAGATTACAGCTATTTCAGTTACTAAGAAAATAACACCTTTAGTGAACTGTCGGCGTGCTAAATTACCGAAGCCGAAAATGATGATAGAGAGCCAAGAGTAAATGTCAGCACTTTTTGCTGCTTTTTGCAATGAGTATGGTGACGGTGCAAAGCGTTCAGAATTCGGTGTATTCCGACGCTTCAATCGTTTCATGGATGCTGTGCCAAACATGACATGCCTTTCCTATAAACAATGAGTGCATTTCGAGAAGAAATAAAACGCCCCGCCCCTATTCACAATAGTGTGGGGAGCGGGGCGTTTTATTTTTACGTAAGTTGTGTAGCACTACTTACGCTTTTCAGATAATTGATACTATGAGGAAGCTTACTTCTTAAGAGCTTCATCGAAGCTCTTCTGGAAGTCTGCAGTCTTTGCTGCAGCATTGCTTTCATTAATTTCCTTGTTTGCAAGAGCGGAACCGAAGTTCTTAGACGGATCCCAGTATGCACTCATTTCAGGAATATTTGGCTGTACGACGGAAGTCTTAGCAATGGTTTCCATCTGAGCAGTAGCACCTGCATCATCTTTAACGGTATCTGCAAGAGTCTTGTCGGAAGGAATTACGCTCTGAAGCTCATAAGCTTTCTTCTGGGATTCCTTAGATCCAAGGAAGGCAGCAAACTTAGCAGCCATTTCTGGAGCCTTGGAATTCGGGTTATAGCCAACGGCCTTAGAACCAACGAAGGACTTCATTTGCAATTCGCCAGCTTCAGTCTTGAACTTAGGAAGAGCTGCGGCAGCGTAATTATCGCCTAATGCCTTCTTTACGTCTGCTTCATCCCAAGAACCGGAGAAGTAAGCATCGACAGTGCCATCCTTGATGCCAGCTAAGCCTGCACCATTGCCATCCATGACAAAGTTCTTATTCTGAATGAACTTTGCAATGTACTTGGTAACAGCAGCTGCCTTATCGCCGAGCTTAATACCAGCCTTTGCATCGCGACCATTATCACCGAAGAACTTCAGGTTGCCATCGAGGTAGAAACCGGCGAGGTACCAGCCGCCGCCAATATCGAATGCAACCTTGCCCTTCTCAAGCATCTTGTCGAGGGACTTAACGTCATCAGCAGAGAACTTGGACTTGTTGTAGTACATGAACCAAGTGTTGCTGGTATAAGGAACGCCATACATCTTGCCGTCCTGAGCAGTGACGGACTTAACCAAAGCGTCCTCATTCTGCTCCTTAACCTGCTTTACAGCGTCATCGCCTAATTCGCCAATAGCACCAGCTTTTACTAACTCACCAATCTGATCGTTAGGGAAGAGATAAACATCAGCAGCTGCTTTAGGATCCTGCTTTACAGTTGTTGCAGCATCTGGAGGAGCAACTACAGAATTCTTGAAGCTAACTTCTGGGTGATCCTTCTTGAATTCCTTCTCCATGGTGTCAATCCAGCCGCCGGCTTTCTGATCTTCAGAAGCAGACCATACAGTAAGCTTTACTGGAGCTGCCTTGCCATCAGAACTATTGTTAGTGCTAGAACCGCAAGCTGCAAATCCAAACAAAGTAGCAACTGCAAGACCTGCACCCAGCATCTTCTTAATATTCGTCATCCTTGACCTCCTATATCATGCCAAAAACTGGCATATCATTTGGTGGCGTAGTAACGGACTCCGTTGTGACGCAACATCGCGATTGCTGCGTAGAGCAGCGTCACAAGTCTCACAAATCCGTTCGTAAGCACTGTGTAGTATACACGGATATCATGTCGTTTGCAAATGAGTGGCGGGTTAGTCTGTATATTTTGCCCTATAAATTTTTTCAAGTGGTTGCGTGTAAACTAAGTAGCACAACGCGAGAAGGGTGAAATAATGGCATTATACGATCATGCTCAGTGGCTTAAAGACGCGGTTTTTTACGAAATTTATCCGCAAAGTTTTTGCGATTCCAATTGTGATGGCATAGGCGATATTCAGGGAATTATTGAAAAATTAGATTATGTAAAATCGCTTGGCTGCAACGCAATCTGGCTTAATCCTTGTTATGATTCGCCTTTTAAAGATGCGGGCTATGACGTGCGCGACTACAAAAAAGTAGCTGCGCGTTACGGAACTAACGAAGATTTAAAGCAACTTTTTAGTGAAGCTCACAATCGAGGTATCCGCATATTACTTGACTTAGTGCCGGGGCACACGAGTGAAGAGCACGAGTGGTTTAAGAAAAGCTCGAAAGTTGAAGAAAATGAGTTCAGCAAGCGATATATTTGGACAGACAGTGCGTTTAGTGGCTATTCTATGCCGTTTATTGGGGGTGAAACTGAGCGTGATGCCACCTATATTCTGAACTTCTTTAAATGCCAGCCTGCATTAAATTACGGTTTTGCGCATAGGGATCGAGCTTGGCAATCTTCTCCTGATTCTAAAGAGGCTGCTGAAACTCGCGCTGCAATGGTTGATGTTATGCGTTTTTGGCTTTCGCTCGGCGCTGACGGCTTCCGTGTTGATATGGCTGATTCGCTTGTAAAAAACGATGACAATAATGGCGAAGGAAGTCTTGGAAAAGACAATACGATTCGCGCATGGCAAGAAATGCTTGGAACTGTAAAAGAAGAGTATCCGCATGCTGCTTTTGTTTCCGAATGGGGTAGGCCACGTCAGGCTCTTGCTGCCGGATTCGACATGGACTTCTATTTGAATTGGCGCTGGGATGGAAATCCTAACGGCTACGCACGTTTAGCTCGTGATGTTGATAACGCTTTAGATAACAATCCTGAGCATGATCACAGCTACTTTAATTCGCACGGCGGAGGCAGTATTTGCCCATTTTTAGACGATTATTGCCCACAATATGAGTCAACTTGCAATCAAGGTTACTTTAGTTTCATCACGTGCAATCACGATACGCCGCGTTTAGCTCCGCGTCTTGACGATCGTGAGCGTCGTGTGGCTTTCGGCATGATACTCACTATGCCAGGCGTGCCATTTGTATATTACGGCGACGAAATTGGCATGAAATATCGCGATATTCCAACAAAAGAAGGCGGTTACGCTCGTACTGGTACTCGTACGCCAATGCAATGGGATGATGCAAAGAATTTTGGCTTCTCGA
Source organism: Gardnerella sp. C0026F2 (assembly GCF_056590715.1). Lineage (NCBI taxonomy): Bacteria > Bacillati > Actinomycetota > Actinomycetes > Bifidobacteriales > Bifidobacteriaceae > Gardnerella > Gardnerella sp. C0026F2. The sequence goes on along the minus strand of NZ_JBWPWR010000003.1, from coordinate 47,686 downwards.
CGGCTGCAAAATCTAAATTATACTTGCCTGTTGAAGCTCGAGTAGACGGAAGAACTTGCGCAAATTCTCGAAAACAAGCAGTGGAAAGTGGTGAAATTCCAACTGTTTCTGCGCAAATTAATTGCGAAGATTCCTTCCTTTCGTGGGTGCGCTCGCTTATTGCGCTTCGCCATAGTCGCAAATCTTTGCAAGCTGACGCGTCTTGGAGAGTTTTGTATGCTCCGGTTGACGGCCGCGGCTTTGCTTACGAACGTTGCGCAAAAGATGACGCAGGAGAATCAGCTGCAGAACGAAGCATTGTTATTATGAACCCAGGTGTAAATAGTGAAACAGTTTCATTAGAAGCATTAGCGAATCTTACGCAAGAATCTGCTTACAATCCATTACTTAAAATCGGAGAAATATCAGTTAATGGTGATTGCTTAACGCTTGGCACTCAAAGTTTTGCAGTGTTTGGAATGTAAATTGTAGTGTACAAGTCAAGTAGATACGCAACTGCGGATAAAGTTTATATAAACTAGGTATGCGCAAATAAACAAGGACGTGTAATGAGTATTAATAGCGGTAAAGCAATAATGCGTGATAGTGATAACACAAATAAGGAAATGCTTGACGCAAACGGCAAACCAATTCGTGCTGACCGTAACATAAAAACTGGAATCACGCTCAATAAGCTCAAAATGCTCGGTGCTTTTATGCTTATGCTAGGCGCATTTAGCAACACAGTAATTGCGCGAATGTTTGGCGGAGCAGTAACCAATAATATGTTTGCATTGACAATCATATTAGTTTGCGAATTTATAAGCTGGACTGCAGTGCCATGGTATGCGTGGATACTAGTGCGCGGATACCATAACACTCATAATTTGAATCTTTACATGTTAAGATTGCTGATTTTGGCAGTAATTTGCGAAGTTCCATACGATTTGGTGAATTCAAAATGTTTGTTCGACATGCGTTCGCAAAATCCTGTATTTGCAATGGTTATCGCACTATTCGTACTTTCGGGTATAGATACAATTAGGGAGCGTTTAAGCGGATTTAGTAAAGGTTTTGCTATTACCGTGCTTATCATTGCGGGTCTTCTTTGGAATTTGATCGGAAAAGTTTTTGTGCAGCATGGAATTTTCTTCGGCGGTGTAACTTTGCTTATTTTCGTACTTCTTTTTGAATTATTAAAAAAGCGCGAAATTACTATGGAGATGACTGCAGGAATGTTCGGTGCTATGTCGATGCTTGCACCTGGTATTGGTGTGGCTGTGTTGCATTATCGTAGCGCTTATGGTGATGGTCCTAAAAACTCGACGACATTCCGTTGTGTTATGTATGCGTGGTATCCGCTAATGTTGATCATTGCGTCAGCGTTTGCAGTATACATTCATTAAAGTTATAAGTTGTAAGCAAACAAAATAATACATAAAATAATACGTAAAATTGTTAATAAGCAAAGTCGCAGGTAACAACAGAGGTGTGCAATAGTATGGACTCTTCCAAGTTGGGAATTTTTTATAAGTACGCAACTGATTCAAATGCAAAGGCGCAGGATAGTCAGGTAATTAAAGGCGAAAAGTGGCGAATTACAGTTATTACAGATTCGCTGTTGCGCCTTGAGTGGAGTGACGATGGAGAGTTTGTTGACAATCCTACGCAAACTGTGATTTGTCGCAATTTTGCTCAGAATAGCGCGGATGCTCAGCCGCAATTTAGTGCGCATAAAAATGCAAACGGATGGCTGGAAGTAGAAACTGAAAAGCTCCACCTTACTTATAATTGCGAAGCTTTTAGCAAAGAAGGCTTAAGTATTGTTGTGCGCGGAGTGCCATGTACTCAATTTAATACGTGGCATTATGGTGACGACTGCCCGGGAAATCTTCTTGGAACTTTTAGAACTTTGGATCAGGCGAACGGACCTGTAAAACTTGGTAAAGGAATACTTTCGCGCGACGGATGGTCTATTTTAGACGATTCTGTAACTTGCGAAATTGCGCCGGATGAGGAAATAAATGGAAAACCAAACCCGTATGGGGCTTGGGTTAAGTCGCGTGCGCAAAAAGTTAGCGAACAAAATGGCAGATATAAAGACTTGTATTTCTTCGGCTATGGACACCACTACATTCAAGCAATTCAAGACTTTTATAAGCTCACAGGTGCTCAGCCGCTGCTTCCACGTTTTGCGCTAAGCAATTGGTGGAGCAGATACTACAGTTACAATCAAGACGAATATTTGCAATTGCATAATCGTTTTAAGCGCGAAGGCATACCTTTCAGTGCAGCTGTTATTGACATGGATTGGCATGTTACGGATGTTGATGCAAAATATGGTTCCGGTTGGACTGGTTACACGTGGAATGAGGAACTTTTCCCGGATCATCGCGCTTTTTTGCGTAAACTTAACGCTGCTGGATTGGCTCCAACTTTGAACTTGCATCCGCGCGACGGCGTGCGTGCGTTTGAAAAAGATTATCCGCAAGTTGCGCGAGATATGGGAATTGATCCTGCAAGCGGTAAAGCTGTGGAATTTGATTTAACAAATCCGCAATTTGTTGAAGCTTACTTCAATATGCACCATCGCATGGAAGATGAAGGCGTGCGATTTTGGTGGATTGACTGGCAGCAGGGAGGTGTGACGCGCGAGCCTGGCTTGGATCCGCTTTGGATGCTGAACCACATGCATTATGAGGATGCTGCGCGCGACGGCCGCTGGCCGCTTACATTCTCTCGTTATGCTGGCCCTGGTTCGCATCGCTACCCAGTTGGATTCTCGGGAGATACCGTCACTACTTGGGATTCGCTTGCGTTCCAAACTTACTTCACTTCTACGGCTTCCAATATTGGTTACGGATGGTGGAGTCATGATATTGGCGGACACATGCTTGGCGTTCGCAATAACGAGTTGGAAGCGCGATGGTATGCTTTCGGTGCGTTTAGTCCTATTAATCGTCTTCACTCGACTTGCTCGCCATTTGCTGGAAAAGAGCCGTGGAATTTCCCTAAGGAAACTCGTGAAGCAATGGTGAAAATGCTTCGTTTGCGTGCAGAACTTTTGCCATACGTTTATACGATGAATTATCGAGCGGCTTTTGATGGCAGACCGATTATTGAGCCAATGTACTGGCAGTCGCCGGAAGTTGGCATGGCTTACGAAATTCCTAACGAATACCGTTTTGGAAGTGAGCTTATAATAGCGCCGATTGTTTCGCCTAACGATGCTGCTACTTTGCGCGGATGTGCTGGAGTTTGGTTGCCGGAAGGTGATTGGTACGATTTGTTTGACGGGCGCAGGTACGTGTCTCGCGGATGGAATGGTCGCAGATTTGAAGCGTGGCGCTCGCTTGACCGCGTGCCTGCTTTTGCGCGTGCTGGAGCAATTGTGCCTCTGCAAGTTTTGCCGGAAGTTGCAGATTGCGAGCGTAGTGCTGAGGCTGCGGAATCTGTTAATAGCATTGAAAATCCTCGTAGTTTGCGCGTGCTCGCCTTCCCTGGAGCTGACGGCGAGTTCGTAATGCGAGAAGATAACGGTGACTTTGCTGCAGCGTCTGCTGGAAACACTGCCGACATACGTATGAATTTTGTGTGGCGAGACGGAAATGGCTCTTCGCAATTTATTATTTCTGGTGTAGAAGGTGCGGAAACTGCCGTAGAATCTGTGCCGCAAAAACGCAACTGGAACGTTGTATTTAGAGGAGTTGCTTGCGCAGATTTTGCGAAAGTGCGCGTATTTGTAGGAAGCCGAGAGCTTAATGCAAGCGATTTTGCAATTTCTTACGAAGGTGAAGAGTCGACTTTGAGCTTAACTGTTTCTGTAAAAGACGTGCCAGCTCGTTCGGAAGTTCGCGTAATTGTTGACGGCGGATTGCAAATCGCTGTCGACCCTAAAGTCGGCGACGCTTACAGATTCCTGCTTCAAGCGCAAGTGCCGTACCGAGGTAAGGAAATGGCTTTTGACGCAGTGCGTGAGGCTGGTGGAAGTGCAAGCGCTATTGCTGCAATCTCAACTCTTGAATACGAAAACGAATCGGAAGCAGAAAAGTATCGCAACAATGTTGATATGCTTAACGCTTACGCAACTGATCAGCTATCTGTAGTTAAGTGGGCGCAATGGCGTTGCACACTGCCTGTTTCTGTAAAGCATGCGCTTGAGGAGATTTTGCTGCGCTCGGTTGAGTGATTTCATCTGCGTTTGCAATATCCTCGAAACTTGCGTTAGTGTCTCAAAATCGCAATCAAGAGACACTAACGCAGTATGAAATCTGCACTAGTGTCTCAAAACAAACAGAATGAGACACTAACGCAGAACGCGTACTGCGTCAGTAGCAAAATTGCTTAGTTTTACAGCTTGACATATCGGATAAATTAACAGATTTTCTGTAGAAGTGTTAAAATGCTGCACGGTAGTGTGACGAAAATCACATAATTTCGTTACGTCTATCTGTAGCGTTTGTAATATCGCTAAAGTTGGCAATATTACAGTGCTTTACAATCGCAGTTTTGAAAGTCAAAGCTACGAAACGCGGGAGCTTGTTCTATACAGGCTGAGAGGGCGAAAGCCGACCGTAAACCTGATGCGGGTAATGCCGCCGTAGGGAAGGAGTATTATGCGAAATATTCGTATTATTGGTGCAGGTATTATTGGTTTAGCAACAGCTTGGAGACTTACGGAAGCTGGCGTAAAAGTTAGCATAATTGATCCAGATCCAGTCTCTGGCGCTTCTCACCATGCTGCCGGCATGCTAGCTCCTACCGCAGAAATGCAATATCAGCAAGAAGCGTTGTATCCTCTTATGTTTGAGTCTGCAACTATGTATAAGGAATTGGTTGATTCGGTTGCAAAGTACACCGATAAGCCAACCGGCTACTTAGAGTGCGGCTCTTATGTAATCGGTGGTGACGCTGCAGACAACGAGCACGTGAACGAGTTGCTAAACTTGCAGCACCGTTATGGTCGTAGAGCTGAGCATATTTCTGTGAGTAAGCTTCGTGAAATTGAGCCTGCGCTTTCGCCAACTATTGCTGGCGCTGTAAGCGTGCCGGACGACCATCAAATAAACCCTCGTCTTTTCACTGCAGCAATGATTGATGCACTTGAAAAGCGCGGTGTTGTTGTTGAGCGTCGTGCAAGCACTCCAGACGATTTGGGTCCAGACACAGTTTTGGCATCCGGTTTGGGTGCTAAGGACATGCTTCCTCAGCTTAAGCTTCGTGCTGTGTGGGGTGACATGATTCGTATGACTATTCCGGAGCCTTTGCGTCCAATTTTGAGCTCTGTGGTTCGTGGATTTGTGCACGACCGTCCAGTTTATTTGGTGCCTCGTGCTAAGGAAACAGGCGAGCTTGTGCTCGGCGCTACTTCTCGCGAAGACGACCGCGATATTCCAAAGGTCGGTGGCGTGCTTGACTTGCTTCGCGATGCCGCAAGCGTGCTTCCTGGCATTCAGGAATGCTCGATTACTGAGGTTACAGCTGGTGGCCGTCCTGGAACTCCAGATGATTTGCCATTCATCGGCATTGATCCTAAGACACACACCACGATTTCCACCGGTTACTTCCGTCACGGTATTTTGCTCACAGCTTTGGGCTCTTCTTTGACTGCAAAGCTTGTGCTTGAGCAAGAGTTAACTGAGAAGGAAAAGGGCTTCTTGGAAAGCTGCGATCCTGCTCGCTTCTAATCGCTAATTTCAGTGAATTTGCTATATTTCGCTGCGAATTGTGTGAAGCGTTCAAATATAGACGTAAGTGTGATGCAGAAAGTACTTTTAGTAATTCAGCTTTTAGTTAGTAAAGGTTAGATTATGCAAATCGTAGTCAATGGTGAAACTATTGAAGTGCAAGACGGATTAACTGTTGCTCAGCTTATTGCGCAACGTTATGGTTCGGATGCAGGACCTGGTATAGCGGTCGCAATTGGCGACGATGTGCTTTCTCGCGCGCAATGGGAATCAGCCGTCATATGTGATGGGAATCAAGTCGAGATTCTTAGCGCAGTTCAAGGCGGCTGATACTTACAAAATATTAAATATTAAATAAAAGGCTTAAAATGACAGAAAATAATACAGAAGAAAGTGCCGATACTTGGCAGCTTTGCGGTAAGACTTTACATTCAAGGCTTTTGCTTGGCACAGGCGGCATGACGAGCATTGACATTATGGAAAAGTCACTTGTGGCTTCAGGTGCGGAAGTGGCAACAGTTGCAATGCGCCGTCACGCAAAAACTGGTGTGGATATTTACGGCATGTTGCAGCGCCACAATATTAACGTTTTGCCAAATACTGCTGGTTGCAAAACTGCGCATGATGCTGTTCTTACAGCAAAGATGGCTCGTGAATCACTTGGAACTGACTGGATTAAGCTCGAAGTGATTGCAGACGACGATACTTTGCTCCCAGATACCCGCGAAGTTTTGCTTGCTGCTGAAAAACTTATTGAAGAAGGATTTAGCGTGCTTTGCTACACGAATGACGACCCGATTGTGGCTCGTCGTCTTGTGTCGCTTGGTGTGAAGGCTGTTATGCCTGGTGGTGCTCCAATTGGCACTGGTCTTGGCATTTTGAATCCTCGAAATATTGAGCTGATTGTTCAAGAATGCAAGGAAGCTGGCGTTCCTGTGATTTTGGATGCTGGTGTTGGCACTGCTTCCGATGTTGTTAAAGCTTTCGAAATTGGCTGCTCCGGTGTGCTTCTTGCAAGTGCTGTAACTCGCTGCCCAGACCCAGTGAAAATGGGTCGCGCAATGGCTGCTGCTGTAACTGCTGGAAAGCTTGCTCACGATGCTGGCCGTATTCCTAAGCGTGAACATGCGCTCGCGTCTTCGCCTGTTGAAGGTCGCGCTTGGGCGGATTCTGTACTGTAAATTTCGGTACTGTAATTTAGTACTGTAATTTTTCGGCATAATTATTTAAGCATGACGATTAATAAAATTTACGACAACCTGCAGGAGCTTGAGGCGGAACGCACTAGCCGTCACTTGCTCCTGCCGGGCTTTACGCATGAACATCAGCAGTTACTTCGCGATGCGAAAATCTGCATGGTAGGTGCAGGTGGACTTGGTTCTCCGTGCTTGCTTTCGCTTGCTGCGGCAGGAGTTGGCGAAATCACGATTTGTGACGACGACGTTGTTGAGCTTTCTAATTTGCAAAGACAGACTTTATATACTGTCGATCAGTGCGGTAAATCTAAAGCGCAACTTGCAGCTAAGCGTCTGCAAGCGTTATCTCCAGGTTTAAAAATCAACCTTGTAGATAGATTTAATGAAGACAACGCAAAGCAGCTTGTAGAAAGTCACGATATTGTTATCGACGGTTGCGATAATTTTGCTACTCGCTTTTTGATTGCGGATGCTGCTTGGAGTGCTGGTACGCCAGAAGTTTACGGCTCGGTGCTTTATTATGAAGGCCAAGTAAGCGTTTTCGTGCCAGGAAAAGGTCCTGGTTTGCGTGACTTGTATGCTTGCCCGCCTCCTAAAGAAAAAGTACCGAAATCGGCTGTGTTGGGTGCGACTGCAGCTATTGTTGGCGCAATGATGGCGACTGAAGCAATCAAACTTATAACCGGTATTGGCACGCCGCTTATTGGCGTTTTAGCGCGCTACAACGCATTAGATAATTCTTTGCGCCGCTTTAAGTTCAGCATGTGAATTTTTCCTTATATTTTGCGCATCTTGCAAAACTTGAGTCTGGTTATATAAAGTTTTTTGTAATTTTTGGGAATAAAAGTTGACTTTTACAAGTTGAGTGTAGTAGGCTCAAGTTTTGGAAAGTAAAAAAGCTGATGATTTACCTAGTTTCCAAAAAAGGAATCTAAATAGAGCTCAGCTTACGTAACTACAAAACTTGAAGGAAAGCGTAATTGCACAAAAGGTGCAATACCTAGTTAAGGAGAAATTATGGGACGCGCAGTAGGTATTGATTTGGGAACAACCAACTCTTGCATTGCTACTCTTGAAGGTGGCAGCCCAACAGTTATTGTAAACGCTGAAGGCGCACGTACCACGCCATCTGTTGTGGCATTCAGCAAGTCTGGCGAAATCTTGGTTGGTGAAGTTGCTAAGCGTCAGGCTGTAACAAACGTTGATCGCACGATTAGCTCAGTAAAGCGCCACATGGGCACTGATTGGACTGTTGATATCGACGGCAAGAAGTGGACTCCACAAGAGATTTCTGCACAGGTTTTGATGAAGTTGAAGCGCGATGCTGAAGCTTACTTGGGCGAGCCGGTAACCGATGCCGTTATTACATGCCCAGCTTACTTCAACGATGCTCAGCGTCAGGCAACTAAGGATGCAGGTAAGATTGCAGGCTTGAACGTGCTTCGTATTATCAACGAACCAACTGCTGCAGCTTTGGCTTACGGTCTTGAAAAAGGCAAGGAAGACGAGCGCATTTTGGTATTCGACTTGGGTGGCGGTACTTTCGATGTGTCCTTGCTTGAAATTGGTAAGGATGACGACGGATTCTCCACAATTCAGGTGCAGGCCACTAACGGCGATAACCACTTGGGTGGCGACGACTGGGATCAGAAGATTATTGACTGGCTCGTTGGCGAAGTTAAGAACAAGTATGGCGTTGATTTGAGCAAGGATAAGATTGCTTTGCAGCGCTTGAAGGAAGCTGCTGAGCAGGCAAAGAAGGAACTTAGCTCTTCTACTTCCACCTCAATTTCTATGCAGTACTTGGCAATGACTCCTGACGGCACTCCAGTGCATTTGGATGAGACTTTGACTCGTGCTCACTTTGAGGAAATGACTTCCGACTTGCTCGGTCGCTGCCGTACTCCATTTAACAACGTTCTTTCTGACGCTGGTATTTCAGTAAGCCAGATCGATCACGTGGTTCTTGTTGGTGGTTCTACTCGTATGCCAGCCGTGAAGGATTTGGTAAAGGAACTTACCGGAGGTAAGGAAGCTAACCAGTCCGTGAACCCAGATGAGGTTGTTGCAGTTGGTGCAGCTGTGCAGTCGGGCGTTATTAAGGGAGATCGCAAAGACGTTCTGCTTATTGATGTAACTCCACTTTCCTTGGGTATTGAAACCAAGGGTGGAATTATGACAAAGCTTATCGATCGCAATACTGCAATTCCAACGAAGCGCTCGGAAGTATTCTCTACTGCCGAAGATAATCAGCCATCCGTGTTGATTCAGGTTTACCAGGGTGAACGTGAGTTTGCTCGCGATAACAAGCCTCTTGGCACTTTTGAATTGACTGGTATTGCTCCAGCTCCTCGTGGCGTTCCGCAGATTGAAGTCACTTTCGATATTGATGCTAACGGCATTGTGCACGTTTCCGCTAAGGATAAGGGCACTGGTAAGGAACAGTCCATGACTATTACCGGTGGTTCTGGTTTGCCAAAGGACGAAATTGACCGCATGGTGAAGGAAGCTGAAGCTCACGAAGCTGAAGATAAGAAGCGTAAGGAAGAAGCTGAAGTTCGCAACCAAGCAGAAGCCTTTGCTTACCAGACTGAAAAGCTCGTGAACGACAATAAAGACAAGCTTTCCGACGAAATCTCTAAGGAAGTTACCGACAAGGTTAATGCTTTGAAGGAAGCTTTGAAGGGTGACGACGTTGAGAAGATTAAGTCTGCTCAAAGCGAGTTGATGACTTCTGCTCAGAAGATCGGTCAGCAGCTTTACGCTCAGCAGGGTGATGCTGGAACTCAGGGTGCTGCTGGTGCCGAAGCTGGCGCTCAGTCTGCTGCTGGCGCTCAGGCTGGTTCTGCAGCTAAGGATGATGATGTAGTTGACGCCGAAGTGGTGGACGACGACAAGGACGATAAGGACAACAAGTAATGTCCGACTTTAACGCCAACGAATATTTGCAAGATATGGAAGATGCTGACTCGCTGGATGTAAAAGCTACAGGTGATTCTGCGAAATCGTCTGCGCAATCTTCATCGAAAGCTGCTGAAGATGCAAATCCTGCAGAAACGAAAGTTGACGCGAAAGCTGATGCTAACGTTTCTGCGGATTCCGCAAATTCTGAGGATACAGCGAATTCCACTGAATCTTCAGAATCGAAAGACAGCCAAGACGCAGATAGTGGCAGTTTAACTCCCTTAGGTAAAGCTAAGAAAGAAGCTGCAGAGTACTTGGAAGCGTTACAGCGAGAGCGTGCTGAGTTTATAAACTTCAGAAATCGTTCTGCCAAAGAGCAGGATCGTTTCAGACAACATGGAATTATTGACGTGCTGACAGCATTGCTGCCAGCATTGGATGACATTGACCGCATTCGCGAGCATAGCGAAATGGATGATTCGTTCAAGGCTGTAGCAACTAAGATAGATAAGGCTTTTGAAAAGTTTGGTGTGGAAAAGTTTGGTGAAAAGGGCGAAGATTTTGACCCAACCAAGCATGATGCAATTTTGCACAGACCAGATCCAGACGCTACAAAAGAAACTGTTGATGCTGTAGTTGAAGCAGGATATCGAATAGGAGATCGCGTTATTCGCGCCGCTCGTGTGGTCGTTTCTTCACCACAGCAATGACTAACGAAACTCTTTCGTGATTTTGTTGCATAACTTGCTCGTGCTGACTCATAAGAGTTGGCACGAGCAGCCTATATTGGGTCAAAAGCGAAATAGCCAATGTGCTTGTGAAGAAAGGAGGCACAAATGGCTGAAAATGAATGGTTAGCTAAGGATTTTTATAAGGTTCTCGGTGTCTCCAAAGACGCAGATGAGGCGACGATTACCAAAGCGTATCGCAAACTTGCTCGTAAATATCACCCTGATTTAAACAAAACAAAAGAAGCTGAAGAAAAATTTAAGGATGTTTCTGAAGCTTATGACGTATTAAAAGATAGTCAAACTCGCCAACGTTACGATGCTATCCGTCAATTTGGTGCTGGTGGTGCTCGTTTCGCTGGAGGAGCAGGTGGTGCTGGCGGTTTCGATGCGTCGAGCTTCTCGGACATTTTCTCCATGTTCAACGGCGGCTATGGCATGGGCGGAAACGGTTCGCGCATTCGCTTTACATCCAACGGTGCTGGACCAAATATGAGCGACATTTTCTCCATGTTTGGTGGAGGTCATCGCTCTCAAGATTCAGCAGGATTCCAAGGTACGAGTGGCTTTGGTGGTGGGAGGTATTCTCAATCGCAGGAAGCTGACGTGCCTGAAGTTGGCGAAGATATAACAACCGATATAAAGCTCACATTTAAGCAAGCTTTTAAAGGCGCTACAGTATCGTTGCGTGCGGCTGGTGAAACTTTTAAAACGCATATTCCAGCTGGTGTAAAAACCGGACAGAAAATTCGTTTGAAAGGAAAAGGCAAGCCAGGCAAGTTCGGTGGTGCTGCAGGTGACTTGTACTTGCATGTTCAAGTAGAAGCATCAGATAAATTTACTTTGCGAGGCGACGATTTGATTTCTACATTGCCGCTAACGTTAAGTGAAGCAGTGCATGGTGCAAAAGTTAGCATAAACGACGTAGACGGCAATCCTGTTACTTTCAAAGTTCCAGCTTGTGTTTCAAGCGGTGATGAAGTTCGTATAGAAGGTGCTGGAGTGCCTGGAAAGAATGGCAATTTTGTTGGTGTTGTGCAGATTCGTTTGCCAAAGCGTTCGAGCATGTCTCTCAGACGCGTTGCAAAAGAATTTGATAAAACTGCTGGCGAAACTTATGCTGAAGAAATTAAAAAATTAAGACAAAACTAAGTTAACAATAATTTAGTAGGTTAAACACTGTTGAATTGCTTGTAACAGTGCTTTAAACATACTAAAAGGGCAAAGGAAGGCGTGCTATGACACCAATAACGCGTGAAACTAAAGCACTGTATGAAATGTGTGCAGTTGCTTTAGTGCGTGGTACTGCAACGCTTGACGGGGCAGATGAAGTAGGATTTGTTCTTGATTTGCCAATATTTACCGTAAGCCATGTGGCACGCCTAACCAATACGCATCCGCAAACTTTACGACAGTATGATCGGCTTCATTTAATAATGCCGCATAGAACTGAAGGTGGCGCTCGCCGCTATTCTTTGCGAGATATAGACAGGATTGTGCAAACTCAGCATTTAAGCCAAAATGAAGGCATTAATCTTGCTGGCATCATGCAAATACTTGATTTGCAAGAAGAAAATCGACAGCTTAAAAGGCAAGTGAGGCATTTGCTAGATTCTGCAGAGTCTTCAGAGCGTAACATTTTTGCTGCAAATGCAGATGGTGACATTGTGGAAATGCAGCGTTCTCGCAATGCGCGTCGCTGGAGGCGGGATATTCTTACAGAGAGACGAGCGTTACCTTCGTCGTATTCTTCGGAAAGCTATAACAGCAATTATAAAAATCGAAAGTCTTCAGATGAAAAATCTGTGGTGTTGTGGAGAGCGTGGAGCATATAGTAACGTAGGCATGGCTACTTATTGTGCTTTTAGAAATTAGTGAGAACTAGCGAGAAGAATTAGTTAGCGAGAATTAGCGAGAAGAATTAATAGTGCGAAAAGTAATGCAGAATTAGTGCGAAAAAATATGCACTATAAAAGCTAAAGCAAATATATGCAATATGAAGGATTGTGAATGGCTGAACAGACGACGAATGTGTGTGCAAATACTCTTAACTCTAGTGAAGAAAAACATGTGTTGCGTGCAGTTTTTTGGGATATGGATGGCACTCTTATAGATTCAGAGCCGTATTGGCATGAGTCGGAATTTTATTTAGTAAAAAAATACGGTGGATATTGGGATGAAGATTTAGCTTGGGAATGCTCTGGCGGATCTCTTGACACTGTTGCCAATAAGATGATTCCAAGTGGCACAAAACTTACAGTAGAAGAAATTGGCAAAGGCATGGTTGATTACGTTGCTGCTCGTGAAGCTGAATCCGTGCCTTGGGTCCCAGGAGTTTTAGACGTGCTTAAAAGTCTTACGGATGCTGGCATTCCTTCAATTTTGGTTAGCAATTCGCCGCGTTGTTTGGTTGAAAATATTGTGAATCATGCTCCAGAAGGTGCTTTCGCTGGGTACGTGTGTGGAGATGATGGATTTAAGCCGAAGCCTAGTGCTGAGCCTTATCTTGCTGCAGGGAAAATGGTTGGCATTGAGGGCACGGATGAGGAAGTTGCAAAGCAGATGGCTAATTGCATTGCCATAGAAGATTCTCTATCTGGTCTTACTGCTGCAATTAATTCCGGAGCAACTGTAATTGCGCAAACAGGTTTTTCGCGCGCAAACATATCTGAAAGCAAGCATCATGCAGAACTTAACGGTTATGAAAATATTACTGCTAAAATGCTTGAGAACATTGTTTTGAGCCGAAACTAATTAATAAGCTATCAAAACTAATTAACAAACTATTTAGCTATTTACTTAGCTAGCTATTCACATATCTGTTTGTAAATTAGCTACAGTTTTGTTTATAAATAGCTACAGTTAATTTACTAGTTTCCTCCAGTTGTGTCATAGTTATTGTCGTAACTATGACCGCCAGAATTATTGTCGTAGCTGCCAACGCCGCCCGATGATGAATCGTCATGACCATACAGCTGGCTATCAAGGTCTAAAGTTTTATCTTTGTCTTTGTCTTTGTCCTTATCCTTGTTTTTATCTTTATCTTCATCCTCGGTTTTTGCGTGCGTGATTGCGCGTTGTTCGCCTAATCCCCATTTTCCATCAGGCCCGCCAATTTTGCCTGTGTCTTTTGCTTCAGGGAATTTAGTATTCGGTGTTCCTATCACCGCTTGACGCATGTATCTTGTAAACAAGTGCACAGGGTAGTCGCTTCCTCCAAGATATCCGTGGAACGGTTTAATTACTTGTGGACTACCTTTTGCATCTGGATTCCATATAGCAAATGCGGTAACAATATTTGGCGTAAATCCTACAAAGCTACCAGCAGTTTCGTCGTTTGCTGTTCCAGTCTTTCCTGCAATTTCTCTACCTACAGAGCGAGCTTCGGTTGCTGTACCATGTTGCACTACGCCAATCATTGCTTTTGTAGCTAAAGCGGCATCAGCTGGTGAGAATACTTGCTTTCCAGCCGTTGGTGCGCGGTAGAACTCTTTACCGTCAGGATTTTTTACGCTGGCAACAATATGCAGATCTGGGCGTCTTCCTTGGTTTGCAAATGTTGCATATGCGCGCGCGATTTCGCTTACATGTACAGAATCATTTCCAAGAACAGTAAACGGATTATTACCATTGACGCGGTCAGGGTTTAAACCTGCCATAACTGCAGTATTAGCAATTTTCTTAGCACCAAGTTTACTTTGCAAATCCATATATACTGTGTTCACAGAATTTGCAGTTGCGCTATATAAGTTAATTGTGCCGTAGCTCATGTTTGCAAAGTTTCCAACAGGCTTATCAATACCATCAAACTTGCGTGGAGAATTGCCATTGAACATTGTATCCAAGCTAGTGCCAGCCTGAATTGCTCCCATAAGCGCAAAAGGCTTCATAGTAGAGCCTGGCTCGTAAAGCGCTTGTGTAGCGTTATTAAGCTGTTTCTTTAGATAATCGTCTCCTGCGTAAACGGAAATGATTGAACCATCTTTTGCGTTTATTGAAATTCCGCCAACTTGCAGTCCTTCTGGCACAATTCCTCGTCCATCTTGAGAAGGACTTGCAACTTTGAACATTAAATCTTGCTTAGCTTTATCGATAGTAGTAATAATGCGATATCCGCCGCTGTCAAGATCTTCCTGCGTAAAAGCACCATTCCTAGTTAACTCATCGCGAACCATATGCAATAAGTAACCTTGTTGACCTGCGTAAATGTTTTGAGTCGTCTGAGTAATAGTTTTAGGCATTTTTGCTTGCGCTGCTTGAGAAGCTGTAATGTAGCCATCTTCTTTCATAATGCGTAACACGCGCTTAAAACGAATGCCTGCTTCTTTTGGACCAATTGCAGGATCCCAGCTACTTGGTGCTGGAATAATACCTGCTAAAAGTGCAGCTTGCGAAAGTGACAAATCTTTTGCTTCTATACCGAAATATGCTTTAGCTGCAGCTTGAATTCCGTATGCTCCTCTACCCAAGTAAATAGTATTCATATAATTGCAAAGTACTGTATCTTTATCTTGAGTTTGCGCAATTTTCAAAGCTAAAATAGCTTCTTTTAGCTTTCCAAAATAAGTTTTTGTTTCACCGAGATAATATCTTTCCGCATATTGTTGCGTAATAGTTGAGCCGCCCCAACGCCCGTGCTTTGTGACGTTATGAAGTAATGCGCGTCCAATTCCTTTAAAATCTATTCCGCCATCGTGGTAGAAGGAACGATTTTCTGAAGCAACTATTGCTTTACCAACATATTTAGGAAGTACTGAACAATTGATAATTTCGCGATTTTGCTCAGCAAAAGAACCTAATTCAGTTTTGCCATCTGAATAATATACTTTCGTCTTATCTGCCATAGCAACTTTGTCTGGTGCCGGTATGTCTGTAGTTGCATACAGATAAGCAAAAGCAATTGCTCCTAACAAAATTGGCACAAAAATAACGATAAGTGCCCAAAAAATAATAGGATGTCTGCCTCGCCAAGTTCTACGACGCCTTCTGCGTGTTGCTGCGCGAGAACGTTCGAATCTCGAATTGCGGCTGCTTTTGTTTGATTCAAAAGAATACGAATTTGTACGATATGATTCTTGTCCTCGTGGTGGGACAGGTGAAGGCATATTCGTATTTTTTTGTGATTGTGACGATATGCTTCGAGTAGCTTTCTCATGCGAAGTAGACGCTCGTCTTCCATCTTTACGTGCAACCATACATTCCACCGTAGCGTCCGGTGTTGAATTTTTCTACAAAACAGCATGTTTTTTGTTTAGAAAAGATTAAAAATATTTAATATTAGTACATATTTGTTAAAGCAATAGTATTATGAAATGTGTATGGTGCGGCATAATGTAATGTCGCTTATTTTGCAGGGCAAGGAGTCTATATGAGCATCCGCGTTGCCATTGCCGGTGTCGGCAATTGTGCTTCGTCGCTGGTTCAGGGCGTTGAATATTACAAAAACGCTGATGACGGTGAGAAAATTCCAGGGTTGATGCACGCTGTATTTGGTCAGTATCGTGTGCGCGATATTGAGTTTGTTGCGGCGTTTGATGTTGATTCTCTAAAGGTTGGGCATGATTTAAGTGAAGCAATTGGCGCTTCACAAAACAATACAATTCGTTTTGCTGATGTACCAAATTTGGGTGTAGAAGTATTGCGTGGTCCAACTTATGACGGTCTCGGTGATTATTACCGTGAAATGATTGATGAGTCCGAAGCTGAACCTGTTGACGTTGCTCAAGTTTTGCGAGATAAGCATGTGGATGTGCTTGTTTCTTATCTCCCAGTAGGATCTGAGCAAGCTGATAAAGCCTATGCAACTGCTGCAATGGAAGCTGGATGTGCATTTGTAAACTGTCTGCCAGTCTTCATTGCTTCTGATCCTGAGTGGGCGCAAAAATTCCGTGATGCTGGAGTTCCTATTATTGGCGATGACATTAAAAGTCAGGTAGGTGCAACTATTACTCACCGCGTTATGGCTCGACTTTTTGAGGATCGCGGTGTGCGTTTGGATCGCACGTATCAGCTGAATGTTGGCGGAAACATGGACTTTATGAACATGCTTCAGCGTTCAAGACTTGAGTCTAAAAAGATTTCTAAGACTCGTGCCGTAACTTCAATCGTGCCTCATGAAATGGATGAGCATAATGTTCATATTGGCCCTTCGGATTACGTAGCTTGGTTGGATGATCGCAAGTTTGCTTTCGTACGTTTGGAAGGTACTACTTTTGGTGATGTTCCTTTGAATTTGGAGTACAAGCTTGAGGTTTGGGATTCTCCAAATTCTGCCGGAATTGTTATTGATGCTGTTCGAGCCGCAAAAATTGCTTTGGATCGCAAGCTTTCTGGTCCAATTTTGGCTCCAAGTTCGTACTTTATGAAGTCTCCTGCAGTTCAGCATGAAGATAGTGAAGCTCGCCAATTAGTTGAACGCTATATTGCTGGTGATGTTGAAGCTAACGAGTCTCAGCTTGATGAAGATACTGAATTTGCAAAAGAGCATGGCAAGAGCGTGTGGCGCGCATAATTTATTACTACTCGACATGTAGCGAAAATCGTGTAATATAGATAAAGCCTCCGTGTGGCACTAAGTCACCCAATCCCCCCAGGGCAGAAATGCAGCAAGGGTAAGTGGCCTCTGGTGGGTGCGCGGAGGTTTTATTATATGTAAAACTAGCGCGGTTGCAAATACTGTCGTAAAGTCTAAAGTATGAGTGAAGAATTTGCAGGAATTCAATCCAATAGCATTGACAATCAGCATGATGATTCTGCTGAGAAAAATGATGCGCTGTCAGTAGGCGAAACTTCGCAAGATATTAATCGCAACAATGAAGGTAATGCCTATTCGCATCCTTTGGATTCGATTAATACTATTACGCCATTTTCTCCAATCTCATCTGAGGATAATGACGAAAAAATATCGCCTTTATTCCCAGAAAATACTGAAGAGAAATCTTCTAAACAGTCTGCGAAACAGTCTGTGAAACAAACTAAACGTCAATCTGATTTGTCTGATTTGTCTGATCTTTCTGGTTCGTCTGATTTGTTTAATCTGTCTGGTTTGCAAGGCTCGTCCGATTTGTCGTATTCGACTAATCAGTTATCTTCTAAAGATTCTCAATCAGATGCAGATGATATTGATCAGCTTGATCCGCTTGTAAAGCGTCCTCGAATATCTACCATATTGTGGTGTGTTGCTATTGCAATTGTTTTCTTGGCTTCTGCTGCGTTCATATGGTTTATTAGTGTGCAAACAGTACTTGGTCAAAGCTATGAAGAAATGGTAATTGATGGATTTGGTTCTCATGGTATGCCATCTTGGCTTGCATTTTGCTTGCGACCTATAAGCGTTTCTATGGTTGTTATAGTTGCTGGCATAATAATTGCTCTTGTTTCACTCATAGTAGTTTGTATTCGTAAGCGTTGGTGGCTTCTTGGTCAATGCGCTGGAATTATTATTCTTTCGGCTGCTGCTGAACCATTGAAAAAAATTCTTCCTCGCCCAATGCTTATAAGTATTGAATATTTAGCTGCAAATTCAGCACCTTCAGGTCATACACTACTTATTACTGCATCATGTGCGTTGCTTATTTGTGCAGTTTCGCGTGTTTGGCGCGCATGGGCGTCAGTAGTTGCAGCTTTTATAAGCGTTCTTGTGGAACTTTCTTTGGTTGCAGCACATTGGCATAGAGTTTCTGACGTTCTTATATCATTGCTTATCGTTGGTGCTGTAACGCTTATTATGCTCGCATGTACTCGCAGTAGTGGAATGGATATGCCAGCTTATCGACGTTCCTCAATTAGCGTTCAAATTGTAGGAAGCTCTATGATTACGATTGGTGTGTTGGCGTGTTTGTATGCAATTTATTTAATATGGCAAATTCTTCCTGGTGTTGATATTTTTGCTCAATGGGCTGCAAGCACATCTTATGTAGCAACTTATTGGCTGATTATAGGTGTGTCTTTGCTTGTTTTTGGCGTAATTATGGTAATGCGTCACTCTACAGCTTCGCCGTTGAGTAGGCTTGGATTAGTAGGCGCTCCGCCGACGCCTCCATCTGCTTCTAAGTAATATTGTCTACTCTATCTGCTTTTATCCACCGAGGTGGAATGTAATAGACGTATAACTTAAGTTGCGATACAGTTAGCGTGAAACATATAGTTCGGAATTATATGTTCGATTGTGTTAGGAAAGGAGCGAATATGGCAGCACAGAATAAGCTAGTCATTGTGGAGTCTCCCACGAAAGCGCGAAAAATTGGCGGGTATTTAGGCAATGGATATACCGTCATGGCTTCAGTTGGGCATATTCGCGATCTCGCTCAGCCAAGCCAAGTTCCAGCCTCACGCAAAGCGGCGTTTGGCAAGTTTGGTGTAGATGTCGATCATGGTTTTGCACCATATTACGTAGTTGGCTCAGATAAAAAGAAAACTGTTTCCGATTTAAAGTCTGCGCTCGCAAAAGCTGACGAATTATATCTGGCAACTGATGAGGATCGCGAAGGTGAAGCTATTGCGTGGCATTTGGTAGAAGCATTGAAGCCAACTGTGCCAGTAAAGCGCATGGTGTTTCATGAGATTACTAAGGATGCAATTCAAGCCTCGCTTAGTAATACTCGAAATGTTGACGACAATATGGTTGACGCGCAAGAAACTCGTCGTGTGTTAGACCGTTTGTATGGTTATGAGCTTTCTCCTGTTTTGTGGAGAAAAGTTGGTCCTGGTCTTTCTGCTGGACGCGTGCAGTCCGTTGCTACTAGGTTGATTGTTGAGCGCGAGCGCGAGCGTATGGCGTTTACTAAGGCATCTTACTGGGATATTAGCGCGATTTTAAGTTCTAAAGGCTCAGATGGTGAAAGTGTTGATTTTGAAGCGCGCATGAGTGAGCTTTCTGGTCGCCGTCTGGCTGGTTCTAAAGATTTCAATTCAAAAGGTGAGTTGGTTTCTACAAAAGATGAATCACAAAAAGCTTTGCATGTTGACGCTGATTTTGCATCTAAGCTTTCTAAAGCTCTTGAAAATTCAGATTTTGTAGTTGACTCTATGGAAACGAAGCCGTATCGTCGTCGTCCTTTGCCACCTTTTACTACATCAACTTTGCAGCAAACTGCTGGAAACCGACTTTCAATGAGCTCTCGCCAAACTATGCGAGCTGCGCAATCTTTATACGAAAACGGCTATATCACTTACATGCGTACGGATTCCGTAACGCTTTCCAAAGAAGCTATCGAAGCTGCGCGTAGTGCCGCTCGTGCAGCGTTTGGCGACGAGTATGTTTCGCAATCTCCTAAGCAGTACGCAACTACGTCTGCAGGAGCGCAGGAAGCTCACGAATGTATACGCCCTGCTGGAGCGCGTTTCTTAAGCCCGGACGAGCTTGCAGATAAATTACCTGCGGATCAGCTGAAATTGTATACGCTTATTTGGCAACGAACCCTTGCGTCACAAATGGCTGATGCTACAGGTTTTACAGCAACAGTTAAGTTAAATGCTTCTGCTGGAGAATATGGAGAAGCTTTGTTCCAAGCTTCTGGAACAGTAATTACTTTTGCTGGTTTTATGAAGGTTTTTGGCACTGCGCATGCGTCTGAAGGTGAAAGCGATAAGGCGCTTCCTCAAATGCAAGCTGGGGATGTTCTTGAAGCTAAAAGTGTTAGTGCGGATTCTCACGAAACTCAGCCTCCTGCAAGATATACTGAAGCTTCTTTAGTTAAAACTTTGGAAGCTAAGGAAATCGGACGCCCTTCTACTTACGCAACGATTATTTCCACAATTATTGATCGCGGATACGTCTATGAGCGTGGACGTGCATTAATTCCTTCGTGGCTTGCTTTTGCTGTAATTAAGCTTTTGGAAGCGAATTTCCCGAAGTATGTTGATTACGCGTTTACTGCTGATATGGAAAATGGTTTGGACAGAATTGCGCACGGTGAAGAAACCGGTCGCGATTGGTTAACTAGGTTCTATTTTGGTTCTGGTGAAGGTGCCGCTAATTCTGCTGATGAAGCTCATATTGGTTTGCAACAGCAGGTTGCAGAGCTTGGTGAAATTGATGCGCGTGAAATAAATACCATAGACATTGGCGATGGTTTGCATGTGCGTATTGGACGCTATGGTCCTTACTTGGAAGACATTAAGAATCTTGATGCTGAAGGCAACCCTCGTCACGCTTCTTTGCCAGAAACTTTAGCTCCAGATGAGTTAACTGTTGATGTTGCTCGAGAATTGCTTGAGAATAATGCTGAAGGTCCACGTGTGCTTGGAGTAGATCCAGAAACGGGTGGGAACGTAGAAGTGCGCAATGGTCGTTTTGGGCCGTACGTGGCACTGGTAGAAGAGCAGGATAGTGCGGAAGATTCTAAATCTTCTAAGGCTTCTAAGTCTTCTAAGTCTTCTAAGGCTCGTCCAAAAATGGCTTCTTTGTTTAAAACCATGGATCCAGCGACTTTGACTTTGCAAGAAGCGTTGCAACTTTTGAATTTGCCACGTTTGGTTGGTGAATATGAAGAAGTTGATGCCGAAGGCGTTGTGAAACTAGCTCGTATAGAAGCAAATAATGGTCGTTACGGTCCATATTTAACTAAAACATATTCTGCTGTAGATACTTCTGCTGGAGAAACTGTGGAATCTAAGCCGGATACGCGATCTCTTTCTAGTGAAGATGCTATTTTTACTGTTACTTTGCAAGAAGCGAAAGATTTATTTGCGCAACCAAAGTACGGTAAGCGTACTCGTGGTGCCGCCAAGCCGCCTCTTCGTGAGCTTGGTGCAGATCCTGAAACTGGAAAGCCAGTAGTGATTAAGGATGGTTTCTACGGAGCTTATATTACTGATGGCGAAACGAATCGCACTTTGCCAAAGCAGTATACGCCTGAATCGATTGATCCGCAGGATGCATTTGCACTTTTGGCGCAAAAGCGTGCCGCAGGTCCCGTAAAACGCAAAAAGCGCGCGACTAAGAGCACTGCAAAATCTTCTGAAAAGAAGTCTACTGCGAAAAAATCTACCGCAAAGAAAACTTCTACAAAGAAGACTACTTCAAAGAAATCTACCGCTAAAAAAGCATAGGAATGAAATCTAAAGATTAAATAGACCTTGCATATGGAGTCAAAATATGGCATCTAAAAATGACGATTTCTCTGGTGGCTGCGCTTGCGGAGGGAACTGCGGCTGCAGAAGTGAGCAATCTTATGCAAATAAAGGCTTATTTATTTCTTTCGAGGGCATTGATGGCGTTGGTAAAACTACGCAAGTTGAGGCTCTTAAGGATTATTTGCAATCTTTGGGGCGAGAAGTTGTAGTGACGCGTGAGCCTGGCGGTACGCAGTTGGGTAAAGCTTTGCGCGAAATACTCTTGCATGGCACGAGTGTATCTGCCAGAACGGAAGCTTTGCTTTTTGCTGCGGATCGTGCACAGCATGTTGCGCAAGTAATTCGCCCTGCACTTAGCCGCGGTGCAGTAGTAATAACGGATCGTTATATTGATTCTTCGCTTGCTTACCAAGCAGGCGGTCGCGAATTGACTATGGATGATGTGCGAACTTTAAGTGAGTGGGCAACGGATTCTCTGTGGCCTAATCGCACTTATTTGCTAGATATGCAGCCGGAAGATGCTTTTAAGCGTTTGCATCGTGAACAAGATCGCATGGAATCAGCTGGAATAGATTTCGCACGTCGCACTAGAGAAGCATTTTTAGATTTAGCGCAGGAGTTTGCAGATCGTTATCGCGTATTAGACGCAACGTTCTCAGCGAAATCATTATCTGAACTTATTGTGCAAGACGTACATAACTTAATTGAAGAAATTGAAACTAAATAAAGTGGCGAACTTTATAAAGTGAAGAAGTAAAGAAGCTATGCAGGGGGTGAAGCGATGAGTGTGTGGGATAGCGTTATTGGGCAAGAACAGGTAGTTTCGCGATTGCGAAAAATTGCTTGTGCGGATGCTAGCAAAATAGCGCAATCTTGGCTGATTTGCGGAGCTGCTGGCTTCGGTAGTGCGCAAGTTGCGCGCGCTTTCGCTGCAGCTCTCGAAAGTCCGGATCATGGAGAAGGCAGTGATGGAATTAGCGGCGAAAATGAGCTTAGTAAAACTGCCAAAGAAGTTTTAGCAGGATCGCATCCTGATGTGCATACGCTTGCAACAAAAGGCGTAACTCTTAGTATTGACGATGTACGCGAGGCAATTGGGATTTCTGAGCAGATGCCTAGCACTGCTCCTTGGCGAATCATAATTATTGAAGATGTTGACAGAATGTTGGAACGTAGCACAAACGTTCTTCTTAAAGAGATTGAAGAGCCAAGCGAGCACACGATTTGGCTTTTATGCGCCTCAAGTGTTATGGATGTTCTTCCAACAATTCGTTCGCGTACACAACTTGTGCAATTAGCTACTCCAAACGAGCAGTCTATAGCAGAATATCTTACTAAAAAAACGGATGCGGATAATAAGCTAGCAAATCGTGCAGCCAGGCTTTCTCAAGGAAATATAGCAACTGCTTTTATCTACGCAAGCGATGAGCGTGCTTTAAGTAGGCGAGATGAGCTTGTTGCAGGATTGCTTCGTATGCATGATGCTGCCGACGCAATTATGCTTGCTGCAATGCTTATTGACGATGCAAAAGCACAAGCAGAAGATGAGGTTCAGCGAAATGTTGAGGCTCAACAAAAAGAATTTCGCAGAATTAACGGATTAGGCGATGAGGATCGCATTCCGCCCAAATTGCGCGCAAGCTACAATGCAATTGGGAAAAAGGATGATGTAAAACGTAAAGTAACTCGTGTAAGCCGCGACGTGTTATGCCGTTCTCTTGACGCAATCGATAGCGTGTATAGAGACGTTTTAGTTGTTATTAACGAAGCGCAAAAGTCTTCGCCGATTATAAATCAGGAATACAAGTCTAGAATTGTCCAGTTGGCACAAAGCATGACAGCAAGTAGTGCATTGGATTGTGTTGACAGCATTGCTACTGCTCGTCGTCGGCTTTCGAGAAATGGTAACGCAACTCTTGTTTTTGAAGCACTATTTTGCTCACTTTTGCAAAGTCAATAAAATACAAAAGTATCATATCCTCCACGGAAGTGACATATCGCTTGTGCCTATTCTTGGTGAATTTGTTGATTCGCGTCGCATGATTTCCGGTCTAAACTCCATATGTGCAGGTAACCAATGTTGCTCTGATTTGTTAACAGCGGTTAGGCGGATTGCTTCGCGCGCAATTTGCTGGTACGGAGGACGGATTGAAGAAAGCTTTGGCTCAGATATTTCTGCCTGTCTGCTATCTCCGTAACCTATTACGAGAACGTCCTGCGGAACTTGCAAAGAAAGCTCATCTAAAGCTAGAAGTGCTCCAAGTGCGACAGCGTCATTTGCGCAAATAACAGCGTCTGGTTTGCGAGATTGTTTAGTGGTAGAATCAGAAAAAAGCCGCATTGTATCCTTGAATCCACGTTGATAAGTAAGTTCTCCAAAAGTTGTCCAATCTGGCTCAGAAAGTAAACTTAATCGGCTTGCAGCAGTCTGAAAATTGGCAAATAAGTTTGCACTTTGTGTGGAGTCAACATTTCCACTTAAATAAGCAATATTATGGGCATCGTGATGCGAAAGATGTATTAAAGCGGCTTCCATCATTGATTCTTGATCCATGCCAACCCAATTAACGTGGAATGAAGTAGTAGTGCCACCAATTTGCACAATGGGAAGATTGTCAACGTAGTTTTCAAGTGTTTTTGTTAAATCACTATTGTTAGATGGCATAACAATAAGACTGTCAACATTATGACCAATAAGCTCTTCTATGCGTTCTTCTTGAGCTTCTGTGTCTTTTCCAGTTCCAACAAGAAGTATTTTATCTATTTCATGAGCTGCTTCATCCAATGCAGAAAGCATATTTACGCTGAATGAATCATCTACGTTGCGTGTGCCCATTACTACGCCGATTGTATTAGTTGTGTCACTTCTTAATGCGCTTGCTGCATAATTTACTGAATAATTAAGCTGCTCTGCGGCTTTCCTTACGCGTTTTGCGATATCGTCATCTTTGGCTCGTCTACCAGAAAGTACACGAGATACTGTTGCAATTGAAACTTTTGCAAGAGCTGCTACATGAGTTATGGAGGCGTTTTGATTAGTTTGATTTGTCATATCTGCCCCCGAATAAGTGCGGTGCTGTAATTATTGGTAAACAGCACCGCAAATTGAATATTATTTATTTGTCAGTTTATGTACACTTATTTATTTATATTATTCGCCTTTCGTGACTACGTCGACAAGATTGTTAGCTACATTTTCAGCGTCTTCACCATCAACGGTAATTGTGATTGAATCTCCTTTAGTAATGCCCAATCCCATAATTGAAAGAATGCTATTCGCGCTTACAGGGGCACCTTCGCCTTTCGCAATCGTTACAATGCAATTTGAGGACATTGCGGCTTGAGAAAATTCTGACGCTGGGCGAGCATGTATTCCAACTGGGTCTTCAATAGTAACAGTACGAGTTGCAATTGCCATTTTTTCTCCTTTGAATAATAATTAACAAATTCTGCTTTTATTTTTTTATTTTTCATATAAAAGCAAACCATATTTTTTCTTAAGGTTTTTTGTTTGCTATTTTCAACATTAAGTGTAGCATAATTAATTGAAAAATACAGAAAACGTTTTCACTTGTTGTAACAACATTTTTAATGGTGTATAGTTTCATTAGTAAGAAACGTTTACCTACAAGAAATGCTTATGCGGCGTTGCGGCCGTAATAAAGTTTCTAAACCTAAAGGAGGGTTTTAAGTATGGTAATCACTGGTGTTGGCATTGGGCGCTCGATGGCATATGGTGAAGTATTGTGTATGGCACCTGCTTTGCATGAGCCAGAGGATTCTCCTCGTGCTGTTAGTGTGTTGGCTGAGGATGCAAAAAAGGCTGTTAAAAATGCTTTAAATGAAGTAAATAAAGACCTAAACCATCGTGCAAGTGAGGCTCTTGAAGCAAAGGATGAGGGGACTCGAAAGGCAGCACCAATTATGCAAGCTCTTGCACAGATGGCCATCGATCCAGCATTAATAAGTGCAATTGAATCTGGTATTGATAAGGGGAAAACAGCTGAACGTGCCACTTGGGAAGGGTTCGCACAATTTGAAGACATGTTGCGTAATCTTGGTGGTTACATGGCTGAGCGTGCAGGAGATTTGCATGATGTTGGCCAGCGTGTTATTGCATCTTTGATTGGTGTTGAAGCTCCTGGAGTGCCGGAAAGTGATTCGCCTTTTGTACTGGTTGCTAAGGATCTTTCACCTGCTGATACAGCTTCACTTGATTTAAGCAAGGTTCAGGCAATTGTCACTCTTGATGGTGGTCCTACAAGTCACACTGCTATTCTTGCTCGTGCTCGTGGAATTGTTGCTGTTGTTGGAGCACACGATGCCTCTCAGCTGAAGAATCATCAAATTGTTGTAGTAGATGCCGTTAATGGTCATGTTATAAGCAGTCCTAGTGAAGAAGAAATCGCGCATGTTAAAGAGTCTCGTGAGCGTTTAGGCCGCGCTCGTGAATTGCGTGGATTGCCTGGAAGTACAAAAGATGGTCATTTGATTCCTCTTTTGGCAAATGTAGGAAAGCCCTCAGATGCCGTAACTGCTCATGAGTATGGAGCAGAAGGAGTAGGTCTATTCCGAACGGAATTTCTGTTTATTGGTAACGAGCAACCGCCTAGTATAGAAGAACAAACAGAATCTTATACAGAGTTACTATCTCAGTTTGAAGGCAAGAAAGTTGTTATTCGATTGCTTGATGCTGGAGCAGATAAGCCGTTACCATTCTTGACTCCTGAAGATGAACCAAATCCTGCCCTCGGACTTCGAGGTTTGCGTACTCTAAGACAGCATATGGATGTTCTAGATGGTCAGCTGGAGGCATTATCTCGTGCTGATGCTGTGACGAATGCTGACTTATGGGTGATGGCTCCAATGGTTTCAGACGAACATGAAGCAGCATATTTTGTAAAACTTGGTAAATCTAAAGGTCTTAAAAAGGTTGGCATTATGGCCGAGGTGCCTTCTATCGCTCTTGTTGCCGAGGAGGTTGCTCAAGTCGCTGATTTTGTATCTATCGGAACGAATGATTTGACGCAATACACTCTTGCAGCAGATAGAACCCTTGGGTCTGTTTCTAATTATCAAACTGCTTGGCACCCTGCAGTGTTGCGCGCGATCAAAATGATTGCAGACGCTGGTAACGCACATGGTATGCCAGTCGGAGTGTGTGGAGAAGCTGCAGCAGACCCAGACTTAGCGGTTGTTCTTACAGGTCTCGGTATTAACTCGCTTTCTATGACGCCGGTTGCTTTGGACGATGTTCGAGCAGAACTTGCTCAAACTACATTTGATGAAGCTAAGGCTAAAGCTCATGATGCTTTAGCTGGAAAGTTCTACCACTCAATCATGCAAGAATAAGCTAAGGGAGTAATTCAAAATATGATCGTTACGAAAAACATTAAAAATTCGATTACCAATCAGAAATAATCAAGAATAATTAACATGCTTAGAAAAGAGAAAATATGAGTACTGATATTGATGAGCTTCTCCCGGATTCTGCAGTAAACCTTGATATTGCAGCGAAAGATTGGCGTGATGCTATTTGTCTTGCAGGCAATGCTTTGAAGGAGTCTGGCTTTACTACTGATGAATATACGAATCAGATGATTGAAACAGTTGAGAAAATGGGCCCGTATATTGTTATTGCCCCAGGCTTGGCTTTGGCACATTCGCGCCCGTCGGAAGCAGTGTTAAAAAGTGGTTTGAGCTGGATTCGTTTAAGTACGCCTGTTAAATTTGGTAACACTGCCAACGATCCGGTCTCTTTAGTAATTGGTCTTGCAGGTCACGATGAAAATGAGCATATTGGCGTTATGTCCGCGGTTGCTGCAGCTTTGTCTAATCCTGTGAAGACTAGAGAACTTGCGCAAGCAAAAAACGCTAAAGAAATTCGCGCAATTCTTAAAAGTTAAATACTAAAGAATTAATTAATTTTGCAAAATTAAAAAAATACAACTCAACGAAAGAGGTTATTTATGAATATTCTATGTGTATGCGGAAACGGCATTGGCACGTCTGTACTTTTAAAAATCAATGTTGAGGCTGCGGCAGCAGACTTAGGTCTTGATGTTACAGTTACTACTTCCGATGCGGGAAGTGCAAAAGGTACTGCGAATATGAATGATCTTGTGCTCACTTCTCCTCAGCTTGCTCCAGAGCTTGAGGGCACTACCACTCCTGTAGAAACAATTGAAAATTTCATGGATGTTGAAGAGGTGAAGGGTGTGCTTGAGCGTTACGCATAAATTATGTGTAACAAATAAACGTTTGATTATGCTGATTACGTGCTTACTGCTTTGGCATAGTCGTACTGTTATTTCATGCGCTATTCGCTTTTTCTAAATAAAAAGAAGGAAATAAGATGAACATTGTAGTTCAGGTTTTAAATTTCATAAGTCAGCAGATTTTGAATGTGCCGGCTTATTTGATTGGTATTATTGCGGCAATCGGTCTTATCGCGCTCAAACGTAGTGCAGGACAAGTGATTGCAGGCGGCTTAAAAGCTGCTATGGGTTACCTCATTTTGGGTGCAGGTGCTGGCGTTGTTGTTGGTGCACTTGCTCCATTTGGTGACTTGGTTTTGAAGTCTACTGGTGCTCATGGTGTTGTACCTACGAATGAGGTTATTACTGCTCAGGCTGCAGGTCAGTACGGTGCTACTTCTGCATACATTATTGTGCTCAGCTTCGTTCTTATGCTTCTTGCTGCACGCTTTACTCCTTTGAAGTACATATTCTTGACTGGTCACCACATGGTGTTTATGTCTATGCTTTTGGCTCTAGTTCTTTCCGTTGGTTTTGGTGCAGGCAACCAGTTGCTTATTGTTATTGTCGGCTCTGTCATTATGGCAACGGTTATGGTTGTTCTGCCAGCTTTTGCGCAGCCTTTTATGAACCGTATTACTGGTAGCGATAAGCTCTCGATTGGTCACTTTAACTCTTTAAGCTACATTGTTTCTGGTGCTGTTGGTGCTGCTGTTGGTAAGAAGTCTAAGTCTACTGAAGATATTAACTTCCCTAAGGGTTTGAGCTTCTTGCGTGATTCAATGGTCTCCACGACTTTGTTGATGGTTGTGCTGTATTTGGTATTCGCGGTGTGGGCTTCGGTTGTGTTGCCAGTAAAGGAACTCTTCAAGATTTTCGCGTCTCACCCTACGGACTATAGTGCCTTCTACATGGCGGCTTTTGCTCAGGCTTTGCAATTTGGAATTGGTGTTAGTGTCATCCTTTATGGTGTTCGTATCATTTTAGGTGAATTGGTTCCTGCATTCCAGGGCATTGCTAACAAGGTCGTTCCAGGCGCTCGTCCAGCATTGGATATTCCAATCGTATTCCCATACGGTGCTAATGCTTCTCTTATTGGCTTCTTGTCTTCCTTCGTTGGAGGTCTTGTAGCTCTCGGACTTATTGCAATTTGGATGGGTCCAGCTTGGGGATTGGCATTGATTCTCCCAGGAATGGTGCCTCACTTCTTCGATGGTGGTGGTGCAGGCGTGTTTGGTAATGCAACCGGTGGTCGCCGTGGTGCTATTCTCGGTGGTTTTATTAACGGTTTAATTATTACATTCCTTCCAGCAGTATTGCTTACTGTT
The DNA here is from genome assembly GCF_056590715.1 of Gardnerella sp. C0026F2. Taxonomy (NCBI): domain Bacteria; kingdom Bacillati; phylum Actinomycetota; class Actinomycetes; order Bifidobacteriales; family Bifidobacteriaceae; genus Gardnerella; species Gardnerella sp. C0026F2. The sequence goes on along the minus strand of NZ_JBWPWR010000003.1, from coordinate 18,531 downwards.
ATGGGTTCCTTCGGCTTGGCAAATTCCACCTTCGGCGATGCTGACTTTGGTTGGGTTGGCACTGTTGTTGGTAACTTCGCTCACCTCGGTGCTGGCGTTGGTGCTATAAGCTTGATTATTGTTGCTGTTATTCTGTTTGCCTTGGCTTGGGTATGGCAGGTTAAGGTTGTTAACACTGGCTGGCTTCCTGCAGTAAAGCATGCTGAGTTCATTGAAGGAATTAAGAAGCAAGAGCGTGCTGCTAAGAAAGCAGCTGTGGCAGCTAAGGCTGCTGAAACTCATGAGGAGGCTGCTACAAAATAAATAGAGTACAGTAAAAAAATCACATTTTAGTTAATGCGCCCAGTTTAGATTTCTCTGGGCGCACGTTTTATATTGACCGTCAAATTATGCAGTTAGCGTTGTTTCTTAGTGTTGTTTTTGCTTGAGTGCCACGATCTGCTTGAACAATTAGATTGCGCTAACGTTTGCGTTTATTTGTTACTCGTGCAGTTGATTAGTGTTGTGTAATGGTAGATACTTAAATTATGAATATTTCTACAGATTTCACTACCATTCCGGATAATTATTCTAAAGCTGCGCCGGAGCAGAATAAGATCAGCGGAGTGCCGGTAGTTTCTTTCCCGTTTTACGTTGATAATATGCCGTCTTTTGTGCATTATTTGCATTGGCGTTTTGTTGACGACGATGCAATACCGGTATGCGGTTTTGAGTGGATTCATTGGACTGCTGCAAACGTGCCTGTTGAAGCGTTAATGTTTGATTTTAACGATTCTCACGTTTTACAAATACCGGAAGATTTTTCTCGCACAATGACTTCTATGATTCCGGAAGCTCTTCAAGGACGCAACTCGCAAGCAAGCAGATTTATTGGCTGCAATGATCCAGCAATTACTATGCGTTACAACGGTCCTCAGCCTCCTGATAAAGATCATGAATACATGTTTGAAGTTTTTGGCACAGAAAAGCCTTTGCCAAATCTTAAGCCGGGATTCTACATGAATGAATTGTTACGTGAAGTAAGAAATGTAACTTCAGGTGTAGATGCTGGCGGAATTTTCCTTACTGGTAAAGCCTAAACGCAAGCACAAGAGCAACCAATTAGGTTAGCAGTTAACGCCTAAGCGTTAGAATCAAACAGTAACAAATCTAAAAATAAAATATAAAATCTAAAACAGAGGATGCAAATATGGCATGCACAACAATTCTTGTTGGTAGAAAAGCAAGTTACGACGGATCCACGCTTATTGCGCGTAACGAAGACTCGGCAAATGGCGAGTTCAATCCGAAGCGTTTAGTGGTAGTAAAGCCGGAAGATCAGCCTCGCGTTTATAAGTCTGTTCTTAGCCACGTAACAGTCGAGTTGCCGGATAATCCGATGCAATACACAAGCGTGCCAAATGCAGACTTGCGCGAAGGAATTTGGGGAGAAGCTGGCGTTAACGAAGCAAACGTGGCAATGAGCGCAACTGAAACGCTTACGTCCAACGAGCGCGTGTTAGGCGCAGATCCAATGGTGGAGCTTCAAAAAGCGCAAGGTAAGGAAGGCGACGCTGACTACAAGCCGGAAGTGCCGGGTGGAATTGGCGAAGAAGACTTCTTAACGCTTGTTTTGCCTTATATTCGTAGCGCTCGCGAAGGTGTTGAGCGTTTGGGTGCATTGCTTGAAAAGTACGGCACTTACGAGATGAATGGCGTTGCATTTTCGGATGTGAACGAGATTTGGTGGTTTGAAACTGTCGGCGGTCATCATTGGATTGCTAAGCGCGTACCAGATGAAGCTTATGTTGTTATGCCAAACCAGCTTGGAATTGACGAGTTCGATTTGGATGATGCTTTTGATGCTCAAGAAGAGCATATGTGCTCTGCTGATTTGCTTGAGTTTATTGAAGAAAACCACTTGGATTTGTCGGTGGAAAACGCTTCGCCGTTTAACCCTCGCGACGCTTTCGGCTCTCACTCGGATGCCGATCACGTTTACAACACTCCTCGCGCATGGTTTATGGAGCGTTTCTTGAATCCTTATGACGAAGTGTGGGATGGTAAGGATGCTGATCACAAGCCAGATAGCAACGATATTCCTTGGGCTCGCCAGCCTGAGCGCAAAGTTACAGTTGAGGATATTAAGTACGTTTTAAGCTCTCACTATCAGGGCACTGAGTATGATCCTTACGGCAAACTTGGTGATGAGCATACTCGTCATCTTTTCCGTCCAATCGGCATCAATCGTCAAAGTCAATTGGCTGTAATGCAAATCCGCCCTTACGCGCCGGAAGCGTTCCGCGCGATTCAGTGGATGGCATACGGCTCTAACCCGTTTAATGCGCTTGTGCCGTTCTATCCGAACGTAAATCGCACTCCAAAGTATTTGGAAGATACGACTACTCGCGTAACAAGCGAAAACTTCTATTGGGAGAATCGTATTATTGCAGCTCTTGCGGATGCCGCATTTAACGACACTGCAAACGCGATTGAGCGCTACCAGGAAGTTGTCGGTTCTCTTGGTCACGCAATGGTCAAGTCTACGGATGCTGCCGTGGCAGATATTCTTGGCGTTGATTTGGCCGATTACGAGCCAGAGCGTGAAGGTGATGAAGGCGAAGATTACGATGATTTAGTTCGCGATCCTGAAGCTATTATCGCCGAGCTTCGTAACGACAAAGTGCGCGAAGCTTTGGCTGAAGCAAATGACGATATGGCAGCAAAGTTGAAGAAAGAAACCGATTCTTTGCTTGACACGGTGCTGTACATCACTAGCATGCGTATGAAGAATGGTTTTAATCGTTCCGATCACTAGATTTAAATTTTATTAAAAATTAAGTGCCTTCCTAAGAAATGAACTTTTTATTTCATATGGAAGGCATTTTTGTTATCTTTTGTTATTTTGCTATAGAGGTTGCTAATAGCTCGTATAGATATTGCGTGTGGTGGCTATGCTACGAACAAACAATCGTATAGTATGAATCATGTAATTAACATTATCCGCATGCATAGTTGTGCCAATATGCCTATGAAAGAGGGGTACATGAGCATTCTTGATTCATACACTACAACATTCGGTTTGGTTAAAAAAATTGATGCCTTTGGGTACCTGGATTATTTAAAGCAACATCCAGAGGAGCCTAGGAAGAGCGGTAAGGTTCTGCTTGTTACTGCTGATACTCCTTTAAAAGCTTCTCGCGGAGAAGGTAAAACAACTACAACTATCGCGTTAGTTAATGCATTGCGTGAGCGCGGTGTGGACGCAGCTGCGGTTCTTCGTCAGCCAAGCATGGGCATTACAGCTGCTGGTTCTAAAGGTGGTGCAAGTGGTGGCGGTAAGTCTTCGCTTTCTCACCCGGAGCTAATTGACTGGGGCTTGTGTGGTGAAATGGCTGCTATTGCTTGCGCGCAGAATTTGCTTGTGTCGTTTGCGGAAAAAGCAGTCGACGAGGGTGTTCTTGATACTATTTTAGTTCCTCGAGTTAGCGAGGTTCCTTCGCGATCTTTGCGAAGCATTGCTGTTGATTTTGGCAAGGGGACTGTTCCTGAGCGCGTTGTTTTGACGCCAACTTGCGAGCTTATGCAAATCGTAGTGTTGTCGCGCAGTATGGACGAGATTTCTCATCGTGTTTCTTCAATGATTGCTGGCACAAAAGATGGTAAGCCTGTTAAGTTTGGTGAGTTTGTGGATTTGTGGCGAATCACCAATATTCTTGCCGATGCTGTAAAGCCTGCTAAAACTGAGACGATTAATGGTTCTCCAATCTACGTCCATTGTGGTCCGTTTGCGAACGTTTCGCTTGGTATTCCAAGCCTTGTAAGCGTTGAAATGGCTTGCGCTGAGCATGATGTTGTAGTGGTGGAAGCAGGTTATGGTACGGATGCTGGTGCTCAAAAGTGGTTAGATATTGCTGCTCGCGAGTTTGGTGCAAAGTGGCCTGCTGCTGCAGTTGTAGTTACTCGCGCAACTACTTGGCGAGATGACGAAACTTTGGCTTGGCGTTACCCATTCCATGTTTCTCGTTTGGAATCTCTTAATATCCCTACGTTCCCATTGATTAATTTGTGGGAAGGCGAGGATGATCAAGTGCCTGAATTGTTGGAACAAGCCAAGTCTTTAGGATTCAGAAAGCCTATTGTTGGCAATTTATTCCGCGATGGTGGCGATGGTTTGGCAAATCAGCTGGACGATTTTGTGTCTGCAATAACTGATGATGTTGAAACGAAAGTTCCAGAAAGTAGGCGTGGAAAGACGCTTAGGGAGCGAATTAACTTGCTGTGTGCAGAAGCTTACGGTGTTCCTGTTGAGCGTGTAATCGACAAAGCAGGTTTTGCTGATTCATTGAAAGAAGCGCAGGATTTGTGTGCAAATTCTGGAGTTGTTTTCGATGACCTTGCGCTTGTTGCTGTGAAGTCGCCAGCAACTATGACTGACGATGATCATGCGCCTGAAGATTCTCGCACTGTGACATTGAAGAAAGTGGAAGTTCACGCTGGAGCTGGAGTTGTGCAAGTAAATCTCACATCTTCACTAACAACTCCAATGCCAAAAATTGTGTGATTGCTTTCTGCTGATTTTTTCTTCACGCACGCGCTAGAGCGTGAGCTGAAATGCTAGCTAGAGAGTGAGCTGAAACGCAAGTTAACGCACACTACAAACGCATATTAAAAACGGCGCTAACACACAACTTATGATGTGTTAGCGCCGAAATTATATAAATTACATTAATGTTTGTTTTGTAACGTGTTGAAAACGCAAAGCATCTTTACATCACGCAAAAGTGCGATGCAACCAATCGCATGCAAGCTTAACCCACTGCTGAACTTCTGGCTGCACAAATTCAGTAAGCACATTTCCATTTTCGTCGCGTTTTGCTGTTTCTTTAACTGCCAAAGCTAAGCCGTGCGGTCCTTTAGGGAACAGGTGAGCTTCAACACTTACTCCAGCTTCAACGCAAGCGTTCACAAACATTATTGAATTTTCTACTGGAACCGTCTGGTCTGTAATCGTTTGCCATACAAATACAGGTGGAGTTTTGCGATCCACGTGATTTTCCAGCGAAAGTTCGTTGACGAGTTCAGTTCGCTTTTCGTCGCTAACTTCTCCAAATAGACGATCGAAAGTTGGCTTATGCGCATATTTTCCAGCAGAAATAACAGGATATGCTAGCATAAGCGCATTTGGACGCACATCATCAGCCGCATATCCGTTTGCTTCCTCAACTTCGTCGCTAACGCTAGTTGCAAGGTTTGCAGCCACATGCCCTCCAGCGGAGAATCCAATAATTGCAACTTTTTGCGCATCTACGTGCCATTCTTTTGCGTTCTTGCGAATTAAGCTCATCGCTTCTGCGGCTTCTAAAAGCTGAGTTGGGTATGTGCTTGGAGTAAGCGAGTATCGCAACACAAAAGTGTGGAATCCTTCTGCAGCAAACTTCATGGCAACAGGCTCTGCTTCACGATTCGAGACGCGCAAGAAACCTCCGCCTGGCAAAATTAAAATTGCAGGACGGTTTTGCAAACCTTCGCTATCTAAATTATCGTCTAAAATATATCCAATAAGCTGCGCATCGCTTCCATCTATACTTTTTATTTTCTGATTTATAATCTTCATAGTGTCTCTTTTCGTTTCGCTTATATTGCAATTACACTAAGCATAATTCTAATCAAATACCTCGCTTTGTAAGTGCGTTCTTTTATAAATTCGTGTAGAGTTTTAAGAAGTTTTATAAGGAGATTCAAGATGTGTGACGAAGAAGATAATTTAGGTAAGGTTGTTTTAGCTGCTACGCCTATTGGGAATATGGCAGACGCTTCTGCACGATTAATTAATCTTCTTGAAACTGCTGATATTGTTGCTGCTGAGGACACGCGTAGGCTTTATGATTTAGCGAATCGCCTTGGCGTGCATGTTTCTGGTAGCGTAATCGCATATCACGATCATAATGAGCGCAATAAGGCAGATGGTTTGCTAGACAAAGTTGAGCAGGGCAGCACTGTTCTTGTTGTTTCAGACGCCGGTATGCCTACAATTAACGACCCGGGTCTTGCTGTTGTTCGACGTGCAATAGAGCGCGATTTGCCTGTTACTTGCGCGCCTGGTCCTAGTGCAGTTTTAGATGCGCTTGCTCTTTCTGGATTGCCAACTGATCGATTCTGTTATGAAGGCTTTTTGCCTCGTAAATCTGGTGAGCGTCAACAGCATTTGCGCTCGCTTAAAGCCGAGCGACGAACAATAGTATTTTATGAAGCTCCACATCGTATTGCAGAAGCCATGGAAGACATATTGGCAGTACTTGGCTCTAATCGTCCAATGGCGTTATGCCGTGAACTTACAAAAGATTTTGAGGAAATTCGTCGTGGAACTGTGCAAAGTATTCACGATGGTGTTTTAGCGGATCCTCCTCGAGGTGAAATAGTTTTAGTTATCGGTGGTGCAAGTGACGAAGAAGTACAGTCTGAAAGCACAGATTTAAGCATTGATGCTCTTGCAAAGCTTTCGCTTGAATGTGCAGAATCCGAAGGCTTGCGCATAAAAGAAGCTATTACGAAAGTAGTAAAAGAGCATCCGTTTGCTGACGGATCTTTTGCTAATCGTAAGCAAGTTTACGCGTCTTGTCTTGAGCATAAACCTGATCAAAAGTAAGATTTCTGCTTTTGCTACTTTTTGCTTTCTATTAATTGCTGTCATACGCAGAAAATAGCACTTCAAAACTGTAACGAACGTCAGGACCACCTTGTTGAGAGATATATTCTAAAATTTGCGCGTCTGCTGAAGGGTTTGCAATAATCCATTTTCGAAGTTCCGGTATTTTTTGCGCGATATACCATAGTACTTCCGTTTTTGTTGCAGGGTCGATAGCAACAGATGGCGTGAGTATTATAGGTGGTTTTGGAGGGCTACTTGTTTTAGTTGCATAAGAGTGTTTCATTTCCATGGTTTGTTTGCTTCTTTCGCAATGTTTCGTATCCAATTTCTTGCATGTATTGAGCCTGGGAAATATGGGTTTCTGTCAATAGTGCGTTTGCATTTTCGCAAGTCAATGCTGTATTTAGATATCAATAAGTGAGCAATATTTTTTCTATAAGGTTCGTACTCTTCGTTTTCGCTTGGAGTGTACGCTAAATCGCAAATTGTTCGTTCTGGCGTTGTTATTCTAATTTTTCCAAGTATTACGTATTCTTCATTGTTTAAGTGTCTTCGAAATGCTCGTATTGCATGGCCGTGCGGCTTTTTTCTTCTATGCCCATAATCAATAACATCTATATTTTCAGGAAAATTGCCTCCTATCCAAACCCATGCTGCAGTAAATAAGCAGGCTATGCTTTCTGTAGGCATAAGACTGCTTACAATATTGCTTCTTCCTTGAGTGGAAATAGCTGTTTTATTTGAATATCCTGCATTTAAATCAAGCCTATTGAATACGCCAATTTGAGAAAGTTTTTTCATGCACATTGGGCCTGGTAAATGGTTGTCGTCAAGTAATTCCGGGAATTGCGTTTGTGCTTCTTCGCAAATATCCAATAAATCTCGTATGTTTTGTTGTTTTTTCAATTTTCCTCAATCCTTTCTTTCTGCATGTTTATTTTTTAGCGCGACTATTTACAATCCGTATCGCGCATATTGTTGTTTTTCTAACGCATATTTTCTAGCGAATGTTTTGTAATGCATGCTTTGTAGTGAATAAATTTCGTAGTGCATAAGTTGAGGTTATGCTCATATTTGCTTCAATTCCAGGATGGTTTTATAACTTGTGGATATGTGGATGAACTCGCGTGAGGCTTGTTATTCAGCGTGTTTTTCTCGTATATTTGGGATTCTTTTTGCAATGTTCTTATGTACTGTCCGCGTTGAACAAGATAATAATTGTCTATGAGTCATATTTTGGTGAATGTTGCTTGGCCGTATGCTAACGGCCCTCGTCATATTGGTCACGTTGCAGGTTTCGGGGTTCCGTCGGACGTGTATGCGCGTTACGAGCGCATGAAAGGCAATGACGTATTAATGGTGTCTGGCACGGATGAGCACGGCACACCTATTTTGGTTGAAGCAGATAAGGAAGGCGTTTCTGCGCAAGAGCTTGCTAATCGTTATAATCGCGTGATTACTAAGGATTTGTGCGATTTAGGTTTGAGCTACGATTTGTTCACGCGTACTACTACTGCAAATCACGAGCATGTTGTGCAAGAAATGTTCCGTCAGTGCTTAAACAACGGCTATATTTACAAGGGCACTCAGAAGGTTGCAATTTCGCCTTCTACCGGCCGTACTTTGCCAGATCGTTATATTGAAGGCACATGCCCATTGTGTGGCGCAGATGGTGCTCGTGGTGATCAATGTGATGCTTGTGGAAACGAGCTTGATCCGGATGAGCTTATTAATCCAGTTTCTAAAATTAATGGCGAAACTCCGCGCTTTGAAGAAACTGAGCATTATTTCCTAGACCTGCCTGCTTTGGCTGAGGCGAATGTTAACTGGCTTCATTCTCGCGAAGGTTGGCGCACGAATGTTATTAATTTCTCGCTTGGATTATTTAATGAAGTAAAGCCGCGAGCTATTACGCGCGATATTGATTGGGGTATTCCTGTTCCTGTTGAAGGATGGATTGATAATCCGAATAAGCGTTTATATGTTTGGTTTGATGCTGTTATTGGCTACTTGTCTGCATCTATTGAATGGGCTCGCCGTCAAGGTAAGCCGGACGCATGGCGCGATTGGTGGTGCGATCCTAAGTCTCCTGGCTACTACTTTATGGGCAAAGATAACATCACTTTCCATTCTCAGATTTGGCCTTCGGAAATGCTTGCTTACAATGGTGCCGGTTCTAAAGGTGGCGAAGCCGGTGTTTATGGCCCGTTGAATATGCCTGAACAAGTTGTTGCTTCTGAGTTCATGACTATGGAAGGCAAGAAGTTCAGCTCTTCGCGCGGAATTGTGATTTATGTGAAGGATATTTTGGCGCGTTACCCTGTGGATGCTGTGCGTTACTACATTTCTATTGCGGGTCCAGAAAATTCTGATGCCGATTTTACTTGGGCTGAGTTTGTGCGTCACAATAACGAAGAGCTTGCTGCAAGTTGGGGTAATCTTGTCAACCGTGTGGCAAATCTTATCAATAAGAATTTTGGTGCAATTCCTCCTCTTGATGAAGATTCTATGACTGCAATGGATCGCGCTCTTCTCGATCAAACTTCTGATGCTTTTGCTTTGGTTGGTAGTTTGATTGAGCGTCATCGTCAGAAGAATGCTCTTACTGAAGCAATGCGAGTAGTTGCGGATATTAATAAATATATTTCTGCAACTGAGCCTTGGAAAATTAAAGATGATGAGGCTCGCCTTGGTACTGTGTTGCATGTTGCAGCTCAGGCTGTTTCAGATGCTAATCATTTGCTTGCGCCGTTCTTGCCTCATGCGGCTCAAAGAGTTTGGGAAGCACTTGGTGGCACTGGTGTATTCTCGCCTCTGCCTCATATTGAAGAAGTTGAAGATTTGGATAATCCAGACTTCAAGTATCCGATTATTACGGGTGATTATCGCTTGGGAGAAACTGTTCATCCTTGGGAGAGTGAGGAGCTGGTAGCAGGTACGCCTGTGCCTAAACCAAGTCCTATTTTTGCCAAGATTCCAAAGGAAGCAGTTGAGGAGGAGCTTGAGCGTTTTGCATCTGCTTTATCGGAGCGTCAGCGTGTCGAGGCTGAAAGACTTGCTGCGGCAAAAAAATCTTTGGAAAATAGTGAGAAATAGGTTGAAATTTTTAATAAATAAATTGTAATATTACAAAATATGGCAAATGATTCACCAAAGGAAAATATTTTAAGGAAATTTTAAGGAAAAACTCTTTTCTTTGGACGAATGTTTAGCTATACTAACAAATGTTAATGGTTCACCATTAGCGAGGTTCGTTCGCGAACCCCATAATTGAAACCTTCTTCTCTCTTTCTCTCTGCCCCGGCGGGTTTCTCTTCTCGCCGGGCTTCTTTTTATCTTTTGACCTTTAATACATGTTTTTGTTTTTTGTATGTAAAATTATTTATTGATTTATTTTTTTTTATTTGTGTGAGCAAAGGGGAAAACAGCGCATGTATGTGAATCCAACTAAATGTAAAGATGCGAGTAACGTGCGCTGGGTATTGCAATACTGTAAGCCGGATATGTGGAAAGTTTGGCTTTCTATTTTTCTATTTATTATCAACGACACAATGGCAATGACAATGCCGTTGCTTTCGGGCTTTATTGTAGACAAAATCATTATTGGCAAACAGCATAATTTGCTTATAAGCGTATGCGTTTTGATGGTAGCAATGATGATTGTTCGCGTTGGATCAAGGTATATTTACCAGCTTTTAATGGAAAAGTTTGGTCAAAATGCCGTGTATCGCCTTGTGAGCGACGAGTATGAAAAGCTTCATTCTCTCGATTTTACGTACTTTAATCACACGCGCACAGGTGACATTATGAGCCGCATGACATCGGATACTGACGCGATTCGCCATATTTTAAGTTGGGTTTCATATATGGCGTTAGATTGTGTAGTAATGTTCGTGCTTGCGCTAGTAATAATGTTTTCAATCCAATGGCAGCTAGCTTTAGCACTTATGTCAATTACGCCATTTTTGTTCCTGCTCGCAAAAATTATGGGCAAAAAAGCTAGACCGAAGTTCCTTGCAATTCGTGAATCCTTCGCGCGCATGAATTCAATGGTGGAAGAAAATATCGAGGGTAATCGCGTAGTAAAAGCTTTCGTGCGCGAAGATTACGAAACTAAAAAATTTGACGAGTGTAACGAAGACTACTTTAATCGCAATATTACGCTTGCAAAAAATACTCAAAAATACATGCCTTGGCTTGATGGCATGGGTTTTGTGCTCGAGCTTATAACAGTTGGTTTCGGCGGATGGCTTGTTTTAAACGGCAGCATGACTTTAGGCACATTCGTCATTTTTAACAGCTTCCTTTGGATGCTACACATGCCTGTACGAATGGCGGGATGGCTTATTAACGATTGGCAGCGTTTTAACGCAGGATGCGTGAATATCCGCAAGCTTCTTACGCAAGAATCGCATATTAAACATCCAAAAGAAGCTGACGAAACCGTTAAAATCAAAGGCAAAATTACTTTTGAGCATGTTGATTTTGCATTCCCGGACGATCAAGACTCTCCAATCTTAAAAGATATTGATTTAGACGTTCCTGCTGGAAGCAAACTGGGTATTCTTGGTGAAACTGGTTCCGGCAAGTCAACTCTTGTAAGTCTTATTGCAAGATTCTACGATCCGACGCGTGGTCGCGTTTTAATTGACGGAAAAGACGTGCGCGAATGGCCGCTAGAAACTGTTCGCAACCAAGTTAGCATAGTTGCGCAGGAAACATTCCTATTTTCGGACACTATTGCAGGAAATATTAGTTTTGGATTAACTCAAACTAAAGAAAATTGTAAGGAATTAGATAATACTATTCGCACTATGGCAACAATTGCTGCAGCGGACGATTTCATTATGAATATGCCAGAAGGCTATGAAACAGTAGTAGGCGAGCGTGGCGTAGGTCTTTCTGGTGGGCAAAAGCAGCGTTTGAGCTTAGCTAGAGCGTTGGCAAATAATCCTGCAATCTTGATTATGGACGATACAACTTCTGCTGTAGATATGGAAACTGAAGAGCATATTCAACAGGAGTTAAAAAAGCTTGATGGCACGCGCACAATAATCACTATTGCGCACAGAATTTCATCCGTTAAAGATGCAGACATGATTGTTGTGCTAGATCACGGGAAAATTGTTGAACGCGGCACGCATGCTCAGCTTGTTGCATCGCACGGAAGATATTGGGAGATTTACAGAAAGCAACTTGGCTTTAAAACAGGCAGGTCTGCAGGATTCGAAACGAAGGGGGAGTAGAAATGGCACAACGTAATACTTACCGCGAAGACGAAAGTCAAGAAGAACACATAAACGTGCATGAACTTATGCGCGTTAAAAAATACATGAAGCCGTACACTGCTAAACTTCTACTCGTAATTATGGTAGTTATTAGCGGCAGCATAATTATGACAGCAATGCCAATGATTACAAAAACGCTAATCGACGTTGTATTGCCGCAAAAAAATGTAAATTATTTATATGCAATTATTGCAGTATTTGCAGTGCTCATCATATTGTATGAACTCGGTTTAGCGTACAGAACTTTAGCGATTACACGCATCGGCCAGATGATAATCAAAGACATGCGCCGCGATATTTTTACGCATGTGCAATCATTGTCTTTTGACTATTTTGATTCGCGTCCGCATGGGAAAATTCTGATTCGCATTGTAAACTACATCAATACGCTTTCTGACACGCTTTCATCCGGTTTAATTAACGTATTTTCCGACGTTTTTGTGCTTATTATTACATTGATAACAATGTTTGTTATAGATTGGCGAATGGCTTTGTGGAGCTTGGCACTATTCCCAATATTTATAATTTGGACACGCACTTTACAAATTTTGCAAAGAAAAGCGTCTAAAAAGTTATCGAATAAACAAAGTAATTTAAATGCGTATTTGCACGAATCAATCGCAGGAGTAAAAACAACGCAAACTTTTGCGCGAGAAGCTACAGCATACGCTACTTTCCAAGAGCAACAAGCAGAAGTAAGAACTGCTTGGATGCGAAACGTTAGAGTGCAAATGTTACTTTGGCCTGGCGCTTCAATTATTGAAACCGCTGCAATAGCACTTTTGTATTACGCTGGCATAGCAAACTTGGGTGCATTGAACGTGAGCACGGGCACGCTTATAGCATTTGTTTGGTATTCGACTACTTTTTGGGATCCTGTAGTAAATATTGGAAACTTCTACACGCAACTTGTAACGTGTTCAGTTTATTTGGAACGAATTTTTGAAACTTTAAGAATTAAGCCAAATATTGTAGATAAGCCAGATGCTATTCAATTGCCTCAAATAGAAGGAAAAGTAGACGTAAACGATGTTGTTTTCCGTTACGAAGAAGATGGAAGGCCAATATTAAACTTGGTTGATTTGCATGTTAATCCTGGCACTACTGTAGCTCTTGTGGGACCTACTGGCGCAGGAAAAACAACTCTTGTAAGTCTTCTTTCTAGATTCTACGATGTTTCAGAAGGATCAATTACTATAGACGGATACGACGTGCGCTCAGTAACGCTCGCATCTCTTAGAAAACAAATGGGCGTAATGTTGCAAGATAGCTTTATTTTCAGCGGAACCGTGCGCGAGAACATTCGTTATGGAAAGCTCGATGCCACTGATGAAGAAATTGAGAATGCAGCACGCGCAGTTCATGCTCACGAATTTATTGAAGAATTACCGAACGGATACGATACTGAAATTGAAGAGCGCGGAGCTACTCTTTCTGCAGGTCAGCGTCAGCTTATATCGTTTGCGCGAGTATTACTCGCAAATCCGCGAATTCTTATTCTAGACGAGGCAACAAGCAATATTGATACTCGTACAGAAGAAGCATTACAAGCAGGATTAGCTCAATTACTTAAAAATCGCACATCTTTTGTAATAGCGCATAGGCTTTCGACAATTGAGAATGCGGATTTGATTTGCGTAATCAATCATGGAGAAATTGTTGAGAAAGGCACTCATAACGAGCTTATGGATGCAAGAGGAGCATATTATCGTCTTGTAAAATCGCAATATGATGCAATTCGCAAAACAGTTTTATAAATACTTATAATTGCAATAAAAATTGACAGTTGAGTTTGTGAGTAGACTTAAAAATATGAGTAAACATCATCGCGAACATAATTGGGCTCCGGCTTTAGCAGCGCAATCTGCAGTATGGGAAAATCTGCTACAAGAAGGAATAACAATTGCAGACGATCATACGCACATGCTTAGCGTTGTGGATTTTGCGCATAATCTAAATCAAGAATTAGCAGAAAAAGGCCGCGAGTTAATAGCGGAACCTTCTGCAGACGATTTAGTTGCTCAAGCAAAATCATCAGGCGTTTCGCACATGCTAGAAGTCGGATGTGAATATCCAGATTGGGAGCCGACGATTAAGTTTGCTCAAACGCATGAAAATTCAGTTCGCGCAGCAATCGCAATACACCCGAACGAAGCAGTATTGCATGGGCATAAAGGTGCTCAAGGGCCTGACGGACTGCCGATAGTCTACAAGCCGTATCACGATATTCCATTTGACGAAGCTATGCAACATTTGCGTTCGCTAGTAATTGCGCATCCAAAAGAAGTAGTGGCAATAGGTGAAACCGGTTTAGACTACTTTCGTACGGGAGAGTCTGCGCGACTTACGCAAATAGAAGCTTTCCGCGACCACATTGCGCTCGCAAAAGAGCTGAATTTACCTTTACAAATTCACGATCGTGACGCTCACGAAGACGTAGTAAAGGTTTTATTACAAGATGGCGCTCCTGAGCGAACAGTATTTCACAGTTATGCTGGTGGTGTGGATTTAGCAGAAATATTGAAAGAGCACGGTTGGTACGCAAGTTTTTCTGGAACTATAAGTTACAAAGGCAATGATGAGTTACGCGAATCTGTGCGAATTATTGGCAAAGATCATATAACTGTTGAAACGGATGCGCCTTATTTAACGCCAATGCCGTATCGTGGACGCCCAAACGCGCCTTATATGGTTCCTTATACGCTAGAAACACTTTCTGAAGTTCTAAATATATCGTTATTGCAAGCAGCGAAAGTTACACGCGAAAATACGCGAAAAATTTACGAATTTTAGGAATATAAAATCCTTAATTTTCAAGGATTTTTTAATATTTTTTGCGCGATGCACTATTGTTGTATACAATATCCAAGTACGGAAATAAAACTGTGAGGTGTGAGGTTTATGCGACTTCTTGTTGGCATCAAGAAGAAGCCTCATATATGGAGGAACAATTAAGCATGACTAAGTCACGCACTGCTGTACCATCAAACGATAGTACAAAGGACCCTCGCAACGGCGCGAAAGATTCCGAGAAAAGCACTAAATCCTTAAAAAGCACTAAGGACGCTATATTGCGAGCTGCCTCGTTTACTAAGGCTCCTCAGGTGTCAAAAAAAACGACAACACGTGAAGAGCGCAAAGTAATAGCTCAACAGCAAGCGCAAGAGGTAAAAGAAGCAGAAAAGCTTGTTGCTAGTGCAGTACGAGGTCCGTTAGGTAGATGGTGGGCAAAATTGCAAACCAGTTCCGATCGTTTTACATTGGGAATGGCAATTGTTGCTCTTGGCGTTGTTTATGGCGATATTGGTACTTCTCCGCTTTATACTGCGCAAACATTTTTGGCAGGTCAAGGCGGTTTACAAAACATAAATCGCGCGACTATATACGGCATGCTTTCGCTGTTATTCTGGTCAATCACATTAATTACAACCGTAAAATACGTATTTGTTGCAATGAGAACAGACAACAAAGGCGAGGGTGGCATTTTTGCTTTATATTCGCTTCTACGTAAAAAAGGTGCGTGGCTTGCAATACCAGCAATGATTGGTGGAGCTGCGTTTTTGGCAGATTCTGTGCTGACTCCTGCAGTTTCCATCTCTTCAGCAGTTGAAGGTTTGCGTACGATTGCAGTGTTTAAGCCAATATTCTTAGAAAATGAGAATTTGTCGATGATGATTACGGTTGTTATAATCGTCATACTTTTCTCTGTACAGCAGCGTGGAACTGAGCGAATTGGCAAAGTATTTGGCATTGTTGTGATGCTTTGGTTCGCTTTCCTTGCGCTTGTTGGCGTTATGAATATTGACCAAGATTGGGCTATTTTTGAAGCACTTAACCCAATTTATGGCGTGAAATTCCTGTTTAGCACGCACAATGTGCAGGGATTAGCTGTTATGGGCGTGATCTTCCTTTCTACTACTGGTGCTGAAGCGTTATATTCCGATATGGGGCATGTTGGTAGAGGTAATGTTTACGCAACCTGGCCGTTTATTAAAGTTGCTTTGCTGCTGAATTACTTTGGGCAAGGCGCTTGGATGTTGAAAAATCAAAACGATAAAGCGTTATGGTCAATAGAAGGCTTGAACCCATTCTTCCAAATGCTTGAACCGAATGTACGATATGTTGCCGTTATTCTTTCGGTTACTGCAGGCATTATTGCTTCTCAAGCGCTGATTACAGGCGCATACACGATGGTTTCTGAGGCAACAAGCCTAAATTGGATGCCTCATTTGCAAGTGCGATATCCTGCTAGAACTCGCGGACAGCTGTATATTCCAGTTGTGAACGTTGTGCTGTGTGTTGCAACTATTACAGTTCTTGCAGTGTTCCGCGACTCTGAGCATATTTCTGGCGCATACGGTTTAGCTTTAACTCTGACTATGCTTGCTACGACTATTTTGCTCACAGTGCACATGTGGTATCAAAAGAAGCGATTTGGTGCTTTCGTGTTTGCAATTGTATTCCTCATGATTGAGATGATGTTCTTTGTGGCTTCTATGGCGAAATTCATGCACGGCGGCTGGTTTACTATGCTGCTTGGTGCTTCAATTTTGATCATTATGGTCACTTGGAAAGATGGAACTAAAATCGAGCGTTCGCAACGTTTGCACATGAAGCCTAAAGATTTCTTACCTGTGCTAGATAAGTTGCACGGAGATTTTAGAATTCCGTATTTTGCCGACAATATTGTTTACTTGACTTCCGATCGTGAAATGAAGCGTCTCGATACTGGAATCTTCTTCTCCATTTTTGCTGACCACCCTAAGCGAGCTAGAGCTTGGTGGGCTGTTTCTGTAGAAACTGACGATGCTCCGTTTACTCGTGAGTATTGTGTAGAGAATTTCGGTACTGACTACTTATTCCGCGTAAAAATTAAACTCGGATTTAAAGTATCGCCTTCTATACCAGCGTATCTTCACCAAATTATGCACGATTTGTCGCGCACGGGCGAGCTTCCTCAGCAAAAATCCGTGTACCCGAAGGTTGATGCAGATCCAGATATTGGACCAATTCGCTACGTGCTGTTACACAAAGCGTTGATGCCGGAATCTAATATTTCTGTGCGTGGAGCGTTATCTCTAAAGATGAAATATGCAATTAGACATGTTGCTGGTACGCCTGTTAAATGGTTTGGTTTGGCTCCGTATAATCCGGTTGTTGAAGTGCAGCCGTTGTTTGTTTCTACTCGCAGACCTCCGCGTTTGAAGCGTGAAGACTGCTCTCAGCGAGCAGTTCAATCTTTGCAAGGTGCTTCAGCAGTTGAAACTAATATTCACGTTGCGAAAGATATCAGACCTACTGATGCTGAGCAAACTGCTGTTATGAACGCACGAGATATTGCGGCTGCTAATGTGATGTTTGCTGACGAAAAACTTGCCAATACTGGGAAAATTAGCCAACTTCCAATTAAAGAGATAAAAAAAGTTAGCGAAGAAAAGTCTAAGAAAGACGGAGCAAATATCGATGCAGCGAATGTAACGCATGCTGTTGTGCAGGCTGTGGAGGATGCTGCACGCGTAGATGATGCGAACAGTGTGGAATCCGAAAAGAGCGCTGCAAACGAAAAGAGCGCAAAAAATAATCTTAAGGAAGAATCTTAAGGAAGAGTTTTAAAAATGGAAAATGGTGCAGAAAGCATACTTAATTGCAACTCGATAAAACTCGCTAATTTACCTGATTTTAGTGAAGTAGAGAAATTGCATAAAGCAACTGCACCATCTTCTGCTGCTTATGAGCTTATTCACGGTCATTGTGTTGTAATATCAACAATTTCTTGGCAAATTGCTCATCATAGCAATATGCTTTTGTCAGCTGAAAATCGTGCTGCTCAAATGAGTGACGCTTTGCGTAAGCGTGCTGAATTAGCAAAAAATTGCCTTCAGGAGCTTGTCGGAGATAGTTATGCAATGTTGCCTGCGGTTAGTGGTGGATTAGCTCCAAAACAGTATATTGATGAATACGCCGCTTTAATAGGTGGATTGTTGCACGATATTGGCACGTATTTTGTTCTTGAAAGTGATGGCAGTAGCAACGCTGGTGGCATATTGCGTTTTGATGGTCCGAATTATATTTTGCATGGTTTTCGTGGATATAAATATTTAATTGATAATGGTTTTAGCGAGGACGCTGCGCAATTTGCGCGCAATCATACTGGAGTTGGCTTGACTCGAGAGCAAGTTGTTGTGCAAAATTTGCCTCTTCCTGCTGAAGACTATATTCCGCAAACAGTTGAGCAAGAGATTGTTATGGTTGCGGATAAATATAACAGTAAATCAATTCCTCCTCGTTTTTTGACAGTTGACTCTTATCGTCGCAAGGCTGCACGATTTGGTGAAGACAATGCTAATCGTTGGATGCAATTGGTTGCGAAATATGGTGAGCCAGATATTGCAGGCCTGGCAGAAATCTTTAATATGTGTGTCGATGCGTGAGCATTATTGATTTTTTGCGTATTTTTATCCTATTTTTGTGTACTTTTTAAGAAATTTATTATTTTTTAAAAGGTTTTTATAAATTCAATATTAGATAGCGTGCTTTTTTGGGTGCTTTTTCGCGATTTTCGACACGCCGGTGTTTTGGCTTGTTTTCAATGGTTTTGGGGTGTTTGTTTTT
>NZ_JBWPWR010000002.1:0-663959 GCF_056590715.1 Gardnerella sp. C0026F2 | reverse complement strand
CCACCCGTTTCCAAGAGCTATTCTGGAGCATGGGGCAGGTTGGTCACGCATTACTCACCCGTTCGCCACTCTCACCAACCAGCAAGCTGGTCAGATCCCGTTCGACTTGCATGTGTTAAGCACGCCGCCAGCGTTCATCCTGAGCCAGAATCGAACCCTCCACGAAAAACTTCAATGAAGAGCCAACAAAAGGCTCCAATATTAAAAAGAAAAAGACGAGACATTCTTTAAGGAAAGAACATCCCAACAAAAAACCTCACCACCATTTAACCATCTCTCAGGCACCCTGCAATCTGCAAGGCAGGCAATGAACTGGCAATAATTAACTAATAAGTAGTACAGACACGCTCTTGAGTTCTCAAACCACCACCACACCAGCCGGCTCATCAACCTCAACCGAGGAGAACCAGCCGCGCTGAGCAGCAAGAGATAAACTTACACCAACCCACGCTAAAACGCAAACCCACCAAAAACAAACACCCCAAAACCATTGAAAACAAGCCAAAACACCGGCGTGTCGAAAATCGCGAAAAAGCACCCAAAAACCAACACAGAACCAGGAACAATAATCAAAACCAACAAAAAATAATCAAAAATAGCCCCAAAAACCTCAAAACCGGGAGTGTCGCATCGACTTGCTTTTCGCTTAAAGCGTAGCGCGAAAAGCAACCCGATGCGGTAGCGCTTGCTTATGCAGAAAGCACAGTGTGCTTTCCGCGCAAGCGCGCAAACGATTACGCTTTCTTTAAACTAATTAAGAAAGCGTAATCTGACGACCAAAGAAGATTAACTTAAAGTGAGCTTAATGCGGTAGCGCTTGCTTTACAACGCTCGCGCAAACTCAGCAGCAGTACACGCAAAATACTGAGCTCTATTTATGAAATAAGAAATACCTATATAAATAGATACTTATTAAATAAACTTTTATAAAGAATACAAAGCACATAAAAACACAAAAAGCGTAAAGCGCATAAAAAGAAGAAAATAAGAAAATAAGAATAGGATATTAACAGACATTAATAAAAAGAAGGAGCAGAAGAATGGGCAACAAGCAATCGAACAGCAAACGCCATATTGTTGTACTAACCGGAGCAGGAATCTCCACAAGCGCTGGCATTCCTGATTTTCGCGGCCCAGATGGCGTATGGACTAAGCACCCAGAGCAAATGAGTGTTTACGATATAGACGCGTTTTTAAGCAGTGAAGAAGAACGCATTTACTCTTGGTGCTGGCAAAAAGAGTCACCTGTTTGGAACGCTCAGCCAGGAACAGCACACAAGGCACTTGTAAAACTTGAGAAAGCTGGAATGCTAGATTTAATCGCCACCCAAAACTTCGACGCACTTCACGAAAAAGCTGGCAATAACCCAGACATTATAGTGAATTTGCACGGAAGCATTGGAACTTCACACTGCATGAGCTGCCACGCGAGCTATAAAACAGCCGATATTATGGCAGATTTAGACGATCATCCAGATCCGCATTGCAGGCGCGCTCTGCCGTACCGCGGAAATATGCCTTGCAACGGTTTAATCAAAACAGACGTCGTATATTTTGGAGAAGCGCTTCCGGAAGGCGCTATGGAACGCAGCGCGCAAGCAATAGTTAAAGCGGACGAGCTGTGGGTTATTGGTTCCACGTTAGAAGTATTTCCAGCTGCCAGCCTCGTACCGTTAGCCGCGCGTGCAGGAGTGCCTATTACGATAATGAACTTGGGCTCTACACAATACGACTATTTGGCAGAGCATATTATTCGCGAAGATATTGCGAAAGCTCTGCCAAAATTAGTAGACGAAACTATTGCAAAGTGATTATTGCAAAGTAACAGCTATACCTTCCCAAGGCGCAAGCGTACCGTTTTTAAGCGATGTAAGCGCGTGATTCACGTCGTAAGTTGTAACCATTACGTCACGCCCCACAAAAGCGTTAGAGGCGCGATTCTGCAACAATTGCGCGCTCTGCGTAGGTATAGGCACGGTTGAATCAGTCATATTAACCATTACGAGCATGCGTTCTGTAGATTCCGCATTAGATTTCGCAGCAGTCTCTGCAGAGTCATCCTGCTTTTCGCAATCAGATTTAAGCTCGCGCACGAAAGCGTACACGCACTCATCATCCGCATCGACCAAATTCCAAGAGCCAGCAGAAACAATCGGCTCCGAATGGCGCAAAGCAATCAAATACTTGTAAAAAGCGTAAACGGAATCAGAATCTTCCATCTGCTCAGCTGCATTAATATCCACATAGTTAGGATTCACACTAATCCATGGCTCTGCGTTATTTTGCGACGAAACATTAAAAGGCATAAATCCCGCATATTTAGAAGCATTCCACTGCATTGGAGTTCGAGAATTGTCGCGACCGCGCTTTGCGAGCGCATCCATCATCGACTCAGCAGACTGAATATGCGCTTCTTCTACGCGCTGCTTAAACATATTCAACGCTTCCAAATCGCGATACTGCTCGAGACGAGTAAAGTGCGCGTTAGTCATGCCTATTTCCTCGCCTTGGTACACGTAAGGGGTACCACGATGCATGTGAAGAAGCATGGCAATCGCCTTAGCAGAGCGCACACGCATCTCCTCGCTAGCCTCACTACCCCAGCGAGAAAGCGCACGCGGCTGATCGTGATTATTAAAGAACAAGCTTGCCCAACCAGCATCCGCTACCGCTTGCTGTTGCTCTGCCATCACGCGCTTTAATTCCGTAAGCTTTAGCGGCACAGGGTTCCACTTAGTGCCGTTTTCGCAATCGATATCCACGTGATTGAACAGGAATAACATGTCGAGTTCACTGTGAGTAGGGTCAGTAATATAAGTATTACGGTGCGGAGAAATTCCCGGAGCTTCACCAACAGTTAAGAAACCTTCGCGCCCCTCGAAAACTTTTGCACGCATCTCACGCAAGAATTCGTCTAAACGAGGACCATCCGAGCAGAACGGGAATGGAGAAGAATAGCCGTCAGCACCAGCCGGCAAATCTTCAATCTGGCAGCCAACTTCCCCAGGCAAACGACCTTCAGAATCAACATGCTTGGAAATTTGCGTAATCACATCCATGCGGAAGCCGTCAATTCCGCGATCCATCCACCAATTCATCATCTTGTACACGGCAGCGCGAACCGCAGGATTTTCCCAATTCAAATCTGGCTGCTTTGGCGAATACTGATGAAGGAAGTATTCTCCGCGCTTCGGATCGTAAGTCCACGCGGAACCGCCGAAATACGAGCCCCACTTATTTGGCTCCGCACCCGGCTCACCAGGCACACAACCTTCACGCGCCGGCCTCCACCAATACCAATCCGCGTAGTCACTAGAAGCATCCCTAGAAGCCTGGAACCAAGCATGCTCGTCAGAAGTGTGATTTACTACTAAATCCATCACAACTTTAAGACCGCGCTCGTGAGCTCCAGCCAGCAGTTCGTCCATATCTTCCAAAGTTCCGAAAAGCGGATCGATATCTTGATAGTCGGAAATATCGTAACCGTTATCGTCTTGCGGAGACTTGTAAACAGGACTAAGCCAGAGCACATCAACGCCTAAATCAGCCAAATAGTCGAGGCGCGAAGTGATTCCCTTCAAATCGCCGATTCCGTCACCGTTCGTATCCTGGAAGCTTCGCGGATAAATCTGATACACTACTGCATTCGCCCACCAAGGGTTTGGCGTAGCGCCGTTTGTGCGCACTGATTCTGGCAAGTTTGCTCTGTCAAAAGTAGTCATTTAATCCCCATTAATTTACGTTAATAAGTATTTTTATTACAGTTTTATTTATTACAAATAATTTTATTTATTTAATGGTATTTATGATTTTAGACTCTAAATTTTATCAGCATATTAGATGTTACGCGCGGATAATAAAAAGCGGCCCGCAGTAAAAACCGCGAGCCGCGCCTCCTTCTCATTCATTGCAAGAGCTATAGGAATACTCTCTAAATTATTGCTGATTATGAAGCTTGAACGCGAGTTCCGCCAGATGAACTCCGTGCGTTAAGAATTCGTGAGTGCGGCAAACGTAATCATTTTCGCGACCGAGCTTTGCAATATATCCGTTGATGTAATCGACTTCAGTCTTTCGTCCGCGACTCATATCTTGGTACATAGAAGGATAGTGCAGAGGATTTGCAACACGACTTACGTAATCGATAGCCTCCAACTCCTGCTGACGCGTATTAACCATACGAATTCCGGCACGATCGCACACGTCGTACGCTTCATTAATAAGCTGTCGAGCCATATCCATAGCCCCAGGATACGAAATAAACTGGCCCATTTGAATCTGATACATTGTGCACAAAGTGTTAACTACAGAATTGAAAACTACCTTCGCCATGCACGTACCCTTAAAATCTTCCGTAATAGTAGGATTCAAGCCTGCAGCTTTAAAGTCGTCTCGCATAGCAAGCTCAACATCGCTCACCTGCTCGTTCAACGCACACATATTCATTGTTCCAACGCCAACTTTACCAATAAAATCAACGTCGCCTGGACCGTTCAAAACGGTTGCAATCATTGCAGTTCCACCATAAATATGGTCATCCGGGAAATATTGCTGCAACTTTTCGAAATGACCCCAACCATTCATAGCAGCAAACACAACCTGATGCTCTTTAAACAAATGCTTACAACGCTCCAACATTTCCGCAAGCTGCATCTGCTTCATAAACACGATCCACACGTCTGGATCGCCATCATAATCTTCAGGCGTATACATATTAATCGGCACTAAATGACGGTTTTCATGGTCGCGGCTCACCATTACTCCGCCTTGCTCGCGAACTTTATTCACATTTTCATCCCAGGCATCAATGAAATCAACATGAATGCCAGCCGTTTCCTGCAACAAAACGCCATAGCGATATCCCATAGCTCCCGAACCGATCATTGCATATTTCATGCCACTCATAGTGACACCTCCTTTTAGATAAAAATGTGCTTAGGCGAAATTCGTGCATACATGGAAATTCGTCAAAGCGACTGTAAATATAGTAAAAAGCAGTAAGGCTGATTGTAGTGACTAAAATCAGCCAACTGCTTTTTGGTTTTTATAGCATATTACACAGTTTTAGAAGAATGTCAAAATTCTGTACATCGGCAAGGCGCGAACGTCAACTGAATATACTTACAATTTATGCATGCATCACCTACTTACAAGTGAAAAAATTGACGAATTTGAGCAACTGTACCGTAAGAAGCTTGTGCACCAAATCCAGTAGCAGCATATGCAGCTACATAAGAAGCAAGTGACGCTGCATCAACCAACCGCATATCCACAGACAAACACGCAAGCACAGTACCCATAAAAGCATCGCCACAACCCGTAGTATCAACGGCATTGACATGCTGAGACATAATTCGATGCACCGAATTATCCGCATAATCCAAAACCATAGACCCACGTGAGCCAAGTGTTACTATTGCCTCATTAAAGCCAAACTCATGCATTGCATGAAGCGTATGCTTCCAATCAAATGAATCCCAATCACCGCTATCTGGTTCTGAAATATGCAATAGCTGTGCCATTTCATGCTCATTAACCAGTAAGATATCTGCAGATCGTATAAGATCTCGCGGTAATGTATCCAAAAAAGGCGAATTATTAAGCAAAACTTTTACGCCATGCTCATGTGCTAAGCGAGCGCACATCGTAACCGATTCTAATGGACTTTCCAAGCAAAGCCCTAATACTTTTGCATTAGTAATAGCAGCTTGCACAGATGACGACTGAATATAATCAATATCAACTTGCGAGTTAGATCCAGGCGCATAAACAATAGTATTTTCGCCACTTTGCGCATCCACTGTAATCACTGTTGCACCACTGTTGCAATTGGGTACATGACGTACATACGTCGTATCAACACCAGATTCTCGCAAAGCACCAGTAAGAAAATCAGCATTAGCATCATTACCTACAGCACCGAACATACATACGTGCGCACCAAGCTTTGCAGCAGATACTGCCTGATTACCTGACTTACCTCCAGGCAGTATTCGTATTTCGTCACCTTTAATGGTCTCACCAGGCATAGGAAGACGATTAGCAACAATAGTATAATCCGCATTCATAGAACCAACTATCGCTACAGTAGGCATCTTCATATTTCGTAACGCAGGCAATGTCTCATGTTGCAAAGCCACGTTAACAGGCTGAATGACTTTAATCTTTTCTAAACTCTCCAACGAGTCAAGCATATGATAACTACACATAATTCTCCCTAAATATTGCGCAAAACAAAGCTTAGAATGGAACACCACAACGCAGCAACACGTTAGAATACGGAGTAGTCTCACCCGTTCGAATCACGAATTTAGCTTGCGAAACAAGAGCCTTAAATCCTTGTTCGCCATCATGAGGCACATAAGTCAATGGCACACCAAGCAAATCCTTGACCCATGTTTCTGGAACATCATCACAAGCTTCTTCCGCCATAATACCAGACTCAAGAACAAGATCGTCCTTTATTGATGCAAGCACATCAGGAAATCGCGGTATTCCAAAAACCAAGGCTAAATCAATAACTTCTACGCCAGCTGGGACAGGCAAGCCACAGTCAGAAACAACAAATTGATCCTTATGCCTCAATTTTGCAATAGCAGCTGCTAATTGTGCGTTCAAAATACCATGAGTTAACATAATTCACCCCATATCGTGGCTCATGAAAGTGACATCAACAATGATCATCACCTTTATAACAAATGCGCCACTACGAACATATATGATAAAAATCTTAATAAGAAAACAATGGCGTTGAGAACGCTAAATCATACGGTATTAATAAATTTTACTGTTACAATTATTTTCACGAAAGCATCATGAATGCTCTCAGCGCCATATAAATTTTGCATTAGCTATATTAATCCATAAAACTACTCAACATAAACTCTAATGTTTATACACAGAATTACATAGTTTTATGCAAATATGTATTACTCAAAATCACCCACATTCTTTACTGTCACTGTTTTCACAGTAATTGGCTCAGTCTTTGGAACACTTTGCCCTTTAATAGCTTTTACAGCAGCAGCAACGGCAGAACGACCAAGTTCCTTTGGCTGCTGAGCAATTGTTCCAGCCATTGTGCCGGCTTTAATAGCTTTCATACCGTCAGCAGTGCCATCGAAACCTACTACTTTAATTTCTTTACCAGCTTTAGCTCCTAATGCTTGAATGGCACCTAATGCCATCTCGTCATTTTCGGCGTAAATGCCAGTTGCATTCGGATGCGATTGCAACAAATTAGTAGCCACATTTAATGCTTCAGCACGGTCAAAGTTAGCAGTTTGTTCTGCTACAACTTTAATATTTGAATATTTTTTAATACGATCTTTGAATCCTTTGCCACGGTCGCGAGTAGAAGCCGCTCCAGGAATACCTTGCAAAACCAAAACTTCACCCTTTTCGCCCATACTATTAGCTAGCGTGTCAGCAGCCTGAGCACCACCAGCAACGTTATCGGAAGCAATATGCGAAGTAACTTTTTCACCAGCTACAGAACGGTCAACAGAAATCACAGGCAAGTTCGCGCTTAGCAACGGGGCAACTGCAGGACCAGCAGCATCAGAATCTACAGGGTTAATAATAACAGCTTTTGCACCTTGTGATTGAGCATTCTGCGCTTGATCCTGCTGCTTTGCAGAATCATTCTGAGCGTCGGAAACTTGCAAATCAACACCAAGTTTCTTTGCTTCAGCTTGGGCACCATCACGTAAATCCACAAAGAACGGATTGTTCAAAGTAGAAACTAGCAATGCGACTTTATCGCCACCATTAGTACTACCACATGCACTCATGCTGACAATAAGTGCAGATGCTGCTGCAACCGCGCAAGCAATCTTTACGCCTCGACGCATAATTGGATAATTCATCATATCTCCTTTGATTATTGCCCTGTGCTACCGCAAGTTTTTAGTTCGATAAATCCACAATGTTGCAGTGACATAAGGCTGATGTTTCACCATCTCTTTACCTTATTGTTACGTAGTTTTGAGTTATAAAGTTCAGTTATAATATTCCAAATCGTTTCAATTCTTGCTGAAAATATTGATTACTCGCCACTTACGAATCAACATTTGCAAGATTCACCTCCTTCCTACGAGAAGATCAAGTTTATAAAAAGTATTAATTTGCTGTTAGTGCGTATCTTCCTTGCGGCGCAAAGTGTCAAGGCTCACAGCAAAGGCAATAACCAAACCAATAACTACTTGCTGCCAGAAGGAGGAAACATTCAAAATATTCAAGCCATTACGAATTACAGCCAGCAAAATTGCTCCTACGAAAGTGCCAGAAATCTTACCTTTACCGCCTGAAAGCGAAGCACCACCGATAACAACAGAAGCAATAGCATCCATTTCATAGCCAGTGGCAGCCTGAGGCTGAGCGGAATGTAAACGACCGGCAATAACTAAACCAGCGATGGCAGCGAAAATACCGGAAAAAATAAACACCATAATTTGTGTTTTATGAATATTGATACCAGAAAGGCGAGAGGCCTCCATATTTCCACCAACAGCATACATAGAACGACCAGTAGTGGTGAAGTTCAGTATTACTGCAGCAATAACACCCATGATAATCATCATCACGATTGGCATTGGAATACCTAATATGTTGGCACCAAAGAAATTCACCATGCCTGAGGTGGAAATAGGACGACCGTCTGAAACAACAAGGGTAAGTCCACGCGCAACAGACATCATTGCCAATGTAGCAATAAACGATGGTAACTTAAGAAAAGCGTTCGCAACACCTGAAATAAGACCAAAAAGCGCACCGGTTACTATACCTACAACAACAGTTAACACTGGCGGCAACCCCATAGAAACGCCTGTATACGCAACCAACATGCTAGAAATTGCAGCCACCGCACCTACTGACAAATCAATACCAGCGGACACGATGACAAAGGTTTGACCGAATGCCAAAATAGCAACTGTCGCAGCTTGAATACCCACATTGAGAATATTCATACTTGTCAAAAATGCTGGCGTGGCGCACGAAAGCGCAGCACACAAGATAATCAAGCCGATAAGAGCGCCATTACGTGACGCAAACTTTTTCGCTGCAGGCAAAAATCCTTTATCAACTGAACCGTATCCCAAATGCTCAGATTTTGCACTACTCGTAGCAGCCATAATTTATACTCCTTTAACAAATTTTGCTATAACTCACTGCACTGCTGTGTGCAATAAATTGTTGTATGCAAGTTTTACGTTTGATTGGTAACTTTAATTTTTAAGATTTCAATATGGCTCATATATCAGTTTCATATTGAAAGCAGTAAGGTTTTACTCATTCCCGTATGCTCAAATACCAGATGTATTAAGGTGAGTCACTGCAAGTTCCATCACACTTTCCTGCGTAGCCTCGCTTGCAGCTAATTCACCGCTGATTCTGCCGTTCGACATCACCAATACGCGATCTGACATGCCAAGCACTTCAGGCAAATCTGAGGATGCCATCAGCACAGCACCTCCATTTTCTACGATACTGTTAATCAACTCGTAAATTTCTACACGAGCACCAACATCAACACCACGAGTAGGCTCATCCAGCAATAGCACTTTCACGTTCGCCATAGACCATTTGCCGAACACGATTTTTTGTTGATTACCGCCAGATAGCGAACCAGCGAGTTGATCAATGTTTGCCATACGAATACGCAATTTTTTTGCAGTTTCTTCTTCGCGAGTACGCTGCCCTTTCAAATCCGCAAATCCCGCATGTGCTGTAGGAACTAATGTAGAAATTCCCAAATTTTCTGCAACAGATGCTTCAAGAATCAACCCTTGTACTCGACGATCTTCTGGGACTAAACCAAGACCAGCTGCGATGCTTCCTGCAATATTCGCTTTCGCAATAGATTTACCATCAACAGTTATTGAACCTGAATCATAACTATCTGCACCAAATATTGTACGAAGAACTTCGGTACGACCAGCACCTACCAAACCTGCAAGACCCACAACTTCGCCAGCATGAACGCTGAAGGATACATTTTCTAACGTACCTTTTCGCGTTAAGCCTTCTACTTTTAGCAGCTCTTTGCCTTGACTACGTTTGCCATGAGGGAATTGATTTGTAATATCACGACCTACCATGAGTTTTACAAGTTCCTTCTCAGGAACTTGCGCATCAACAGTATCGACGTATTTGCCATCGCGAAGTACAGTTACAACATCACCAATACGCGCAATTTCATCTAAATGATGAGAAATAAACACCATTCCAACATTTTTGGATTTTAAATCTTCCATAATGTTAAATAACTGTTCACATTCTGGTTTTGTTAGAGCAGCTGTTGGTTCATCAAGAATAAGGATAGATGCATGTTGCATAAGTGCTTTGGCTATTTCTACCATTTGTTGACGAGCTACACCAAGTTGTCCCATTGGCTTATTGACATCTTCATCTAAACCGATAACTTGCAATGCAGATTCCGCACGAGCACGCATCGTCGCCCGACTAACAAAACCAGCTTTCGTAGGAAGCATACCAAGGAACAAATTTTCCATAATAGAAAGTTCTGGCACCAAATTTAACTCTTGGTGAATCACAGCAATGCCCAATTTGCGAGCAGTATCCACATTAGGAATTCGCACTGTTTCACCATTGATCTCAATATGACCTTTATCTGGCTGATAAATGCCACTCATCATCTTAATAACTGTTGACTTGCCCGCACCATTTTCACCAAGGAGAACATGCACTTCACCTGGTTTTACTGTTACAGACACATTGTCAACTACCGTAGAATTACCGAATATTTTCGATACTCCTACTAGCGATAGTTCCGTCATGTCCTACCTCTTTCTTCGCTACAGCACCACTGCTGCCACGAAAATGCAATAAATTACGCTACATTACGCTTGTGCTTTGGATGAGAATTATGCCGCAATGCGCATGCAAAAACGTAACAACAACGGTACGCTCAGGCGATTGCTGCACACGCTTACAAAGTCACGGGGTACAAAAATCAATAACAATAGTGTCAAGCTATAGAATAACAGCTTTACAGCTACGCATTTCCTAACGATTCACGCGGAATATACATAGTTTCTACTCGCTGCGATTGAACATCAACATTATGTTCTAACATATCCAAAAAAAGTGCAGCACTAGTACGACCAATGCGCTGAACTTGTTGCGAAATAGTAGAAATACGCGGCGTTGCTAAGCGGAATATTTCAACATCATCAAACGAGATAAGTGAAATATCACTGCCTATCACTAATCCTTCACGAGCCATTACATCCATCACTCGCAGCGCATCTGGCGAATAGCCGATAATAAGCGCTTTTACACCAACGCTAATCATGCGATGCAACACGCTAGCACATGAGGATTGTTCAAATCCCGTAGATTCTACAAATACATGTTCTTCGCCAAATATCTCCGAAGCCACTGTACGAAATACTTGTTCACGTTCTTGCAGTGACGGTGAAGTGATAATTGGACCCGACACGTAGCCAACTGAGCAAAAACCATGTTGTTTAACATCCAATAATGCGTCACGAATACCTTGCTCTGGATCCGAATCCACAACTGGCACATGCGTCAAATCGCCAGTCCGAGGTTCCACATGGCGATCCATAAACATAAGTGGAAGATGCTGCTCCATCAACATTCTCATAGCATCAGTTTCCTCACCTTGAGGCACAATAATCGCACCATCAATGCGTTGAGAGAGAATACTTGTAATGAATGAATCTTGACGAGCTGCACTCTCAGAAGATGTTCCAATAAACGCACAATAGCCGGCATCAAACAACGAGTCTTGCACAGTATACGCAAGCTCAGCAAAATACGCATTGCGTATATCTGGCACAAGTAACCCCACTGTCTTAGTACGAGATGACCGCATCGCCTGAGCGCGAGAATCTGGTATATAACCTAGTTCCGCAACTGCACGCTCAACTTTCGCCTTAGTGTTTGCCGATATACGACCCGTATTATTCAATGCGCGAGAAACAGTTGATACTGATATACCAGCACGTTGCGCAACATCGCAAATCGTAATGTACGACATGACACCTCCAGCTCATCTCTTATGCTCAACCAGTGTTAACAATTTTGCACTGTTATCGATATGTTTTGATTTTAGCTTGTACTCCATGTTTTATACTACGTTTTTCCATATACTCCTCTCGTTGGAGAAAAACAGCACTATGCAACCATGCATAAGAGCCTCTGTGCAATCTTATTCTCAATGAGCAGCTTCATCAGCGCTGAATAGAATCCGCAAATTGAGATAACGTTCCCACAATTGTCGGTTTCTTCAACTTACCTCATGCGGTAACGTTACCGCAACTATAACATTTTGCTAGAATGAACACAAGGGGAACACGCTAAAAATTACTTTTCATGCACTGCGTTATCTTGAATTAAACGCAACATTAAAAAATAATGCAACACTTATCTAACGTTGATGCGCAAAAAAGTTTCGCAAGAGTTGAGCACACTCAGATTCGCATACTGAACCAATAACTTCCGGACGTGAGCCAACATGAGGATCTCGCAAAATATCCCACACAGACCCACACGCACCAAGTTTGGCATCCCACGCCCCGAAAATTACGCGTTTAAGACGCGTTTGCAGCACAGCCCCAGCACACATAGGGCAAGGTTCAAGAGTTACTACCAGAGTACAGTCAGATAGATTCCAAGATTTACGCGAGATAGCAGCATCTCTCATAGCAAGCACTTCAGCATGAGCTAAAGGATCAGCGCTCTGCTCCCGCATATTTGCGCCTTTGCCAATAATATTACCACCGCTATCAAGCACAACTGCTCCAACTGGGACTTCGCCTGCAGAAGCAGACTCTCGAGCCAAATCCAAGGCTTGATTCATTGCAAATACTATCTCATCGCACATATTCGTGAAATCACTTTACAGATTAATTTACAAATTAAGAAATAAACGAAATCGAATAAATCTACATAAATCTAAGTAAATTTACATAAGCCCAGAAGAAATATCGTGAGTTACGAACCACTTGCGAATATCGCCAATTTCGTTCATATCAACAGCATGATCCAGTCCGCGATAACGACGTTCTTCTAGCCAAGTGTGCTCCTCAAGCCACGCTGCAGCAGCTGAAAATTCGTAAGGAGGAATCACGCCATCCTCTAATCCGTAGCCGAAAAATACAGGAGTATTACGCTCAGCTAAATCGTCATCTTTTAAAGCAATTTCAGATGCAGAAGTAGGAACATTAGGAGCTATGAATCCGGAAAGCGAAACGGCTGCACGATAACGCGCAGGATTCAAACGCAAAACGTGCACCGCGAGCGCAGCACCTTGCGAAAAACCAAATGGCACAATGTCGCGATTTGTTGGAATATTTTCACGCACCCACTCGTCGATTGAGACGGCGGCAGCATACATGTCGTAATCTAAATCTTCTCGCTGAGGTACAGCATCGTGGAACCAACTGTAAGCGCCTTCCGCCAGCTTAAGCGGAGCACGTAAAGCGATTGCATCATTATATGGTGCCACTACTCGCAACAAATCCAATAAATCTTCCTCGTTAGAACCCCAACCGTGAAGAAGCAAAAGCAGCGGATGCGTTGGATGAGCTGAAGCATTACCTTGCGAATACTGTGCATTCGTAACTTTTAAAGGCTCACCAAAATGACCAGGCACAACGTGAGATTCACGACCAATATGCTGTTCGTAAGAATTGTTATTTGCATTATTGATATTTAGTTCATCGTTAGCGTTCATTACATCACCGTCGCTTGTAATAAATAGAAGTTTGTACAATACTCGAGAAGTTTGTACAACATTCGCACTTTTGCACTGCAGTTGCAATATAGCTGCTTTATATTTGCACTATACTTGCACAAAAGGCCAGAATCGTAAGAGGCAAAACCCTTGCAATTCCAGCCTTTTTGACGAGTGCGAACGGCGGGACTTGAACCCGCACGAGCATACGCTCACTGCCACCTGAAGACAGCGCGTCTACCATTCCGCCACGTTCGCATACAAAGTGCAAGGCTATCATATTTAACATAAATTCGCAATATTTAGCCTAGCATTTTGCGCTCAAAACTACTCTCAGCCTTTTGAACCTTTTTCGTAATAATGAGCAAGAGTTTCATCGCGAAACTCTTCAAAATATCCGCCGTCAATAGAAGCTCGAATATCGTCAAGTAGCTTCACAAAGAAACGCTCGTTGTGAATAGTTGCAAGCGTAAATCCGTTCATTTCACTGGCGCGCAGCAAATGATCCACATACATTCTGGAATAATGCGTACAAGTGTAGCAATCGCAGCCTTCTTCAAGAGGACGCTGATCATGCTTAAACTCAGCACGTTTTACGTTGTAGCGACCATGTCGAGTAAAAATTGCGCCGTTCCTTCCGCAGCGAGCAGGAGCAACACAGTCGAAAGTATCTCCACCATTTTCAACACACGCAAAAATATCGTCAACTGCGGCAATACCAAGCACGTGACGAGGTCGATTTTCCGGCATAGCATCGCAAATCCATGCACAAGTATCACCAATAATTCGCTTCTCAATAGCGCCGCCGATTCCGACTCCATCAAAATCTAAAGAAGCAATCTGCTCGGCCGCATGCCTACGCAAATCCTCATAATTCGCGCCCTGCACAACGCCGTATAACGCTTGATAAGGCTTGCCCGCACGTTCCTCGGTTAAACGCTGATGCTCAGCAACACAACGCTTAGCCCAGCGGAACGTGCGCTCCACCGACTCCTCCTGGTAGCGACGCGTATTCATCAAAGTAGTAAGCTCATCGAAAGCAAACATAATATCCGCGCCAAGCTTATGCTGTATTCCCATAGAAATTTCGGCACTAAAACGATGCTTAGCTCCGTTAAGAGGAGACTTAAAAGTTACACCATCCTCGTCAACAAAAGCCATACGCTCCTTACCTGCTGCAATAACGTCGTCCGACTTCATGCCAGTAACGTCCATTGCAAGAGTCTTCTTAAAACCAGCACCCAAAGAAAGAACCTGAAAACCACCAGAATCCGTAAAGGTTGGCTTATCCCAGTTCATAAACTTTCCCAATCCGCCAGCTTCGTCAAGAACATCCGCTCCCGGACGCTCATACAAGTGAAAAGCATTTGAAAGCATGCACTGCGCACCCAAATCCTTAATGCTTTCTGGCAATACTGCCTTCATTGCAGCTTGAGTTGCAACAGGCACAAATGCTGGGGTATGAATATCCCCATGAGGAGTGTGTATTACGCCAGTGCGCCCGTAGCGAGCGCCGTCACGACCTTTACCTTCAGCAGTATTGGAAAGTCGCGTTTTTGTTGTAAAAGAAAATTCTTTGCGGTCACCAGGTTTCCCCGGCTCAGCTCCGCGTGGATGTTCAAGAAGACTTGTCATAACATTTACTTTATTAGAAGGCATGACGAGCGTAAATCAAAAAACACGCACAATTTATATTTTTATGTGACAATATCCAATTAATTTGCAAAATTTATGAAATTTATAAAGCAAATTATTTAAAAAATTATAAAAAAACATACTAGCTATTACATAGATAACGGCATGGTTTATTATGGTGTGTTAAGAGTCTTTTGTAAGGAGGATGGATGGCTGACGATATGTATGGTGCAAATCAGCAGGAATCCAATGAAACTGCAAATAATGGATATTACGAGCAGCAGGAACAGCCGACGCAAGCAACGCAACCAGCACAACCAACGCAAGCATCACAACCAGCACAAACATATAGCCCAGCTCCTGAATTCGGAGCTTACGGTCCAACAAATAACGAAAACGAAGCTGGTACAAACACTACACAGTATCCAGCTAACAATTACGCTGTAAACCAAAATAACGATGCGAATAATACAAATATCAGCAATGCTCCTACGCAATACACCGGATCGCAAAATTACTACGGAAATAATAATTCTAATAGCTTCGGAAATACGTATAATTACGGCACAGACAATAATTCTTACCCAAATAATGAAGTTGGCAATCAAACACCAGCACAACAGAATTTTGGGAATAATGCAAGTAACGAAGAAAATGAAAATATAGCAAAAACGAGCATTATTAACACAACCGCAGAAAATAAAAACAACACAAACAATACAAAGAGCACAAATAAGAAAGGTAACAAAAGAAAAACAAAAAGATCTTCATCAACTGTTTTTGTTGCCATTCTATCCTCCGCAATTTCTGCAATAGTTTGCGTAGTTGTAGTTCTGTTTGCAATCTCGCAAGGTCTTATTTCAATCCCACAAAGCAGTTCTTTCGCAAACATTGGATCTAATTCTTCTGGTCCTGGAACCGCAGTAGTTAAAGGCGGTCAAGCTCCAGATTGGCAAGGAGTTGCAAAAAATGTTTCTGGAGCCGTTGTTTCTATACAAACTCGTTTAGAAAAAGGCATGGGAAAGGGTTCTGGAGCAATCATTGACTCAAAAGGTTACGTTGTAACAAACAATCACGTAATTTCTGGTGCAAAAGAAATTCAAGTAACACTTTCTAACGGTCAAATTTATTCAGCCACATTAGTTGGAGCGGATAAAACAACTGATTTAGCAGTACTTAAATTAGACAATTCACCAAGTAATTTAAAGACAGTCCAATTTGCTGACTCTAATCTACTTTCCGTTGGCGAACCGGTTATGGCAATCGGAAATCCGCTTGGATATGACGATACGGCTACTACAGGCATTGTTTCTGCTCTGAATCGTCCAGTATCAGTTATGGA
Source organism: Gardnerella sp. C0026F2 (assembly GCF_056590715.1). Taxonomy (NCBI): domain Bacteria; kingdom Bacillati; phylum Actinomycetota; class Actinomycetes; order Bifidobacteriales; family Bifidobacteriaceae; genus Gardnerella; species Gardnerella sp. C0026F2. Next base: position 647,256 of record NZ_JBWPWR010000002.1, on the reverse strand, counting down.
TGATCAAAGCCGCTCTGAAGTTGTAACTAATGCTGTACAAATTGATGCAGCTATTAATCCAGGAAATTCTGGCGGTCCAACTTTTAACGCTGCCGGAAAAGTCATAGGTATTAATTCTTCTATTGCAGCAACCTCAATCCAAGGGGAAGCTACAGGATCTATCGGTATCGGCTTTGCAATTCCAGCAAATTTGGTAAAACGAGTAGTTACAGAAATTATTAAAAATGGTTCTGTAAAGCATGTAGCTCTGGGAATCATGATTAAAAGCACAGCAGTTGAGTCTGAAGGAATTACTCGCGGAGGAGCTCAAGTTGTTTCTGTAAATCAAGGAAGCCCTGCTGAAAAAGCCGGACTCAAAGCCAATGACACTATTGTTGCATTTGACGATAAGCCTGTATCTAATAATTACGCACTTCTCGGCTATGTGAGAGCAACAGCGTTCAACCAAAAAGCTACGATTACAATAGTTCGTAACGGCAACACACTTAAGTTGCAAATCACATTCGACCAAGAAGAAGCTGCTGTTAATGGCACAAACAAGCAAGAAAAGCAGCTAAAGAAAAACCAAAAGAAGCCTAGTAAAAAACGCAGCAACAGTAAGTCGGATGATGATGACGATTTACAGCAGCGCGGAGATGACGACGGTGACGATGGTGGAATATTTGATCCATTCGGTTTCTGGTAAATAAAACCGCATGTTTTACTGTTAAAAAGTAAAACATTGTAATAAAAAATGCCCCTAAATAAGTTACTTAACTTACGCAGGGGCATTTTCATAGTGTAATTAAATATACTTAAATATACTTAAATATACTTAAATGTTTACATAAATGCGCTAATTATTTTTACGCTCGTATACAATAATTCTTCCTTCTGAGGTTCTTTCTTTCCAAGATGATTTTGTTTTAGCAATAGTACGCTCAGTGTAATGGTCAATATTGTAATTTAACGAAACAAAGTAATACCAAGGTTTGCTTGATTCCGTAACGAAGAATTCTGGCTCTTTCTTTGCCTTGCAAACAGCCATTTCATTTGATGCTTGTTCTTTAGATGGTCGCTCATTTGTAATAAACGAGCTATTCTTATAACTGCAATCAATAAGATTCTTTGAGAAATAAGGATTTGCTGTAATAAGCTTCCACGAGTATTGATGAATATCTTCAAATTCCGGGACAATAACATTACCTTGCTTATCGGTTTTTTCGTCCTGATGCAGCCAAGACGTTACGAATCGCTTATTTTCAGCATGATTTTGCTTAATAAATTGCGCAAGTGCACGCGAGCCTGAATAGTCAAATCGAATATCATTAACGCAAGAATACGCGTTCCAAACTAAGCTTGGGTACAATAAAACAACAGTAATAATGCCAGCAATAACTTTGCTTCCGGCAGATTTACTTGTAGATTTACTTGCAGATTTACTATTGCTATTTTCGTTGCTATTTTCAGTTTTATTTGTATTTTTATTCTCAGCTTTGAATAACCTAAAAATAATCGTCGGCATATCTTTAGATTCCAGTGGCTTACGCGCAATGCACATCCAAAGCTGAGATATGAAGAATGCAAAAACGATTCCTACGTGATGCAAAGTGAAATATTGCGTTGCAATTGCTGCAAAAGTCAAGTAAGGGAGTATCAAAGAAACAAGCATGCCCCTTCGATAAGCAATTCTTATAGCGAAAGCCCATATTAAAATCGAAATAATAACGCAAATAATTGCGGAAGGTACGCTTAGTGTGAGTCTACGTAAAGAAACATCTCCTGCAAATTGAGTGAACATGCTTTCTGATGGCATGACGAAAATAAACGACAAGAATTGCGTAAGAGAAGAATTTCCGTCGAATGTTTCACGTGATGCAAAAGCGTTAGAAGCAGGCCAAATGCAAATAATGCTTGCAATTCCGACTAAAGCAAGGATTATCCAGCTCACTAATCTGTTAACATTAGAGAATACTTCAGCGAAAGCTTTTCTAATTCCTTCAGATTTTGCAACTCGCCAAATCCAAGCCAAAGCAAAACCTGCTGCTAAAGCAATGCCGTACGCGCTGATTGCACATAAAAGTACAAGACTTAAAGCGAGTTTCCAAGTATCAGAAGGCTTAGAATCAGATTGTTTCCAATAATGCGCAACCATGAACAAAGCCGTGCAAAGAAGAGCATACGGACGCGAAGTAACACCGTATTGGAAGCACAAAAAATACGTAAACGGAAGCAAAAATACGGCCAATTTACTAAAAGGCGCGCGGAAAATAAGCCAACCGCCCAAAAGCGCAGCGCATAAAATCTGCACGCCTTTAAGACCAATTTCGTATGGAATTCCTGTTTTTGCAGGGATTGAAAGAAGCAAAGTCCAAAGCGGTGGATGGCCTTCATAATGTGGGCGAAGAGTTAACAAATCTGCAAACGAAGAATCGCGCGCAATAAGCCAACTTTGAGCTTCATCGAACCAAGGCTCATGGAAGCACATCACTACTACGACAACAGCCATGTACGCAATAAAAATAAGCGTGCGCACATGCGTTAAAAACCATAGTTTATTCGAATTATTTAAAGTTTTAGTCGTATTCGTAATTGCAGTTGCGTCTGTAGTAACTGAATTAGCATTCGCAGTAGTATTTTCGCTCATAGCTATTCTGTTTTCGCAGCCAAACGACGAGCATTAGCAACAGCATACAAACTAATGCCTGCTGCAACAGAAGCGTTAAGAGACTCAACCGCGCTAGAAATTGGGATTCCAGCAATTGCATCGCACGCTTCTCGCGTAAGACGACTCATGCCCTTACCTTCAGATCCGAGCACAACAACTAGCGGATCAGTTTCAAAACCAGTTTCTCCGACAAGCTTATCGCCGCCGCCATCGAGACCAATTGCATACCATCCGCGCTCGCGCAAACCTTGAATTGCCTTATTTAAATTCACAACTCGAGCAACCGGCAAATGAGCTGCAGCACCGGCAGAAACCTTCCAAGCGGCAGCAGTTACGGAAGCACTTCTGCGCTCAGGCAAAATTACGCCATTAGCACCGAAAGCTGCTGCAGAACGAATAACAGCACCCAAATTTTGAGGATCTGTAACGCCGTCCAAAGCAATAAATAGTGGTCGAGCATTAATGCGAGCAGAATCTGAATCAGCAGCTTCCATTGCGCGCGCCTTCTTTTCAGCGCGTTCAACCAACTCTTGCAAAGAGTGATACTGGTAAGGCTGAACTTTCAAAATAATGCCCTGATGATTCGTGCTATGTGCAATACGATCCATCTCAAGGCGATCTGCTTCAAGCAAACGCAAACCTTGCATGCCTGCTAACTTAACGATTTCGCGCGTGCGATCGTCGTGCTCAATGCGATTAGCAACATACAATTGCGTGCTTGGAACTCCAACTCTTAAAGCCTCTAAAGCAGCATTGCGACCAATTACCAACTCGTCTGAATCGCTACCAAGCTTATCCACGCGACGGCGCGCAGCCAAACGAGGATCCGCAAACGTGCGCTTAATAGCAGCCTTCTTAGCAAAATAAGCTTTGTGATACACGCGATCTTCAGCCTTCGGAGTAGGCCCTTTTCCGCGTAAAGCATTGCGATGTTTTCCACCCGACCCCTTGGTCGGTCCTTTTTTCGTAGTCATACTCCTATTCTCACATGCCCCCGAGGCATTGCTATTAATGGATTTCTGGAGTCGGAAAAATTTGCTGATTCTAAGCTCGGCGCGTTGTATGGCATAATAGAACGGTACTTAATTGTTGCAAACTATTGCAATATTCCACAACCGCGCAATAGTTACAATACAAAGCGCTAAAAATGGCGTTAGCATTGCGATTATTGACTACTCCGCGGCACTCCCAAGGGGGAAGATATGGTTGATCACACTCTTGATCAATCCAATAAAACAGCTGATTCTTCAGCTAATAGCAAAGATCCATCATTGTGTGATGTTCAACAAGTAGCTAAATCGCTTAACGTAGATATTTCATGCGGTTTAAGCTCTGAGGAAGCTGCAAAAAGACTTGATCAATTCGGTCCGAATGCGCTTGCTGCTGCTCCTAAAATTCCAGCATGGAAACGGTTCCTTGATCAATTTAAAGATCCGCTCGTTTACTTGCTTATTGCAGCAACTATTATTTCTGCAATCGCGTGGTTTGTTGAGCGCGCACAACATAAAGGAAACAGCGGTGGGGAGATTCTGCCGTTTGATTCAATCGTAATTATCATTATTTTGATTGCAAACGCAGTTCTTGGCTACATTCAAGAGTCGCGCGCAGAAGAAGCAGTCGAAGCTTTAGCTAGAATGAGCGCTCCGCAAACTTCAGTTTTGCGCGACGGCAGCGTGGTGCGCATTAATACTGCAGAAGTTGTGCCAGGCGATATTTTAGTGCTTGGCGAAGGCGATGCTGTGTCTGCAGACGGTCGACTTATAGCAGCGGCTTCATTACGCGTAGCCGAGGCAAGTCTTACAGGCGAATCTGTGGCAGTAAGCAAACGCCCGAATACGCTTTCGTCTGCAAAAGCTTTAGGCGATCGTACAAATATGGTTTTCAACGGAACTGCTGTTACGCAAGGAACCGGTCGCGCTATAGTCACCTCTACAGGTATGCGCACGCAAGTTGGCAAAATCGCGGATATGCTTTCAAAATCAGATGACGAAGCAACACCTCTCGAGAAAGAAATGGTACACGTTTCTAAAGTTCTTGGAATTGCGGTGTGCATTATTGCGGCTGTTGTTCTTGCGTCGATGTGGCTGATTGAAGGCTTCCACAGTATTCAAGATATTATTGATTCTCTGCTGCTTTCTGTTTCCCTAGCCGTTGCTGCTGTTCCAGAAGGTTTAGCTGCGATTTTGACAGTAGTTCTTGCGCTTGGCGTGCAACGAATGGTGAAGCATCATGCTGTTGTAAAAAAGCTTTCATCTGTGGAAACTCTTGGTTCTGCTTCTGTTATTTGCTCCGATAAAACAGGTACTTTAACTCGAAACGAGATGACTGTTGAGCGCGTAATAACACCTAGCGGCGAAGTTCAGCTTACAGGAAGCGGTTACAAGCCTGAAGGTCGCATGATATTAATTGGTTCTGCAGATGCTGACTTAGCAGTACCGCAAAATCTTGCTACAGAAGTATTAGGCGCGTTAGGCTCCGGATGTTTAGCTAACGACGGCGATTTACACTATGACGAAACTACTAAAAGTTGGCAGCCTGTGGGAGACCCTACAGAAGTTTCGCTAGTAGTAGCAGCGCGTAAAACAAAGGCAGATAAGCGTTACGCTCATTTAACTCGAGTTGCGGAAGTACCTTTTACTTCTGAGCGCAAACGTATGTCTGTTGTTGTTAAAGATGGTTCGGATTCTGGAAATCTGATTGTTTGCGCTAAAGGTGCTCCAGACGTGCTGCTTTCTTATTGCACGCGTATTGCAGTAGCTGGTGCCGTGCGTCCGCTTACTGACGGCGATCGCGAAGATATTCTAGCAACTGTTGAGCGTCTTTCCGGAGAAGCCTACCGCACGCTTGGAATGGCTTATAGGCCGCTTGGAGTCGATAGTCTTTCAAAAGTTGATGGCATGGTTTCTAACGCCGCAGGTCAAATCGCGGACGTCGCGGAACAAAGTGACGTATTAGAATCTGATTTGATTTGGAACGGCATGGTTGGAATTATTGATCCTCCGCGAATTGAAGTTCGAGATAGTGTAGCTCAAGCTCATCGCGCTGGAATCCGTACTGTTATGATTACAGGCGACCATCCTCTTACGGCTACGCGTATTGCTCGAGATCTTGGAATTATTGGAAAAGATGAGCATGCGCTTACAGGCGACGAACTTGACGAGTTGCTCTCACGCGACGACGACAACATTGCTTTTGACGAAGCAATCAGTAAAACTAGCGTGTACGCTCGAGTAGCTCCTGAGCACAAGTTAGCTATCGTTTCTTCGCTTCAACGTCAAGGAAATATCGTTGCTATGACAGGCGATGGCGTAAACGATGCTCCTGCAGTAAAATCTGCCGATATCGGCGTAGCAATGGGCATTACCGGTACAGAAGTAACTAAAGAGTCCGCCAAGATGATTTTGGCTGATGATAATTTCTCGACAATTGTTGCAGCAGTGCGCGAAGGTCGCGGAATTTTCGACAATATTCGTAAATTCTTGCGATACTTGCTCAGTTCTAACGTTGGTGAAGTTTGTACGGTTTTCGGCGGCGTAGTTTTTGCTGGCGCGCTTGGAATTACGCAGCCAAACTCTGTTGGTGTAACTTTGCCTTTGCTCGCAACTCAGCTTTTGTGGATTAACTTGCTTACGGATGCAGCCCCTGCACTCGCGATGGGCGTTGATCCGCAAACTGACGACGTAATGGATCGAAAGCCTCGAAAGCTTACCGATAGCGTTATTGACCGACGAATGTGGGGAGATATTGTATTTATCGGCATAATCATGGCTGCTATCACTTTAATCGGCATGGATATGCATTTGGCAGGCGGATTCTTTACGGACCGTTCTGTTGGAATTATGGATCACGCTGCTCAGCTTACTCACGCTCGCACAATGGGCTTCACAATTCTTGTGTTTGCGCAAATGCTGAATGCGTTAGCATCTCGTTCAGACTCACAAAGCGTATTTGTAGGCTTATTTGCAAATCGTTGGCTTTGGGGTGCTATAGCAGTTTCTGTTGTGCTTCAGTTGGCTGTAATTTACATACCGTTCTTAAACGAGCCATTTGGCACTGTTCCTTTGAGCGTAACGGAATGGTTCGAGTGCCTCGGTCTTTCAATGGTCGTGTTAATTGCTTCCGAACTTAGAAAGTGCTTCTTGCGTTCTCTTGCTAAGCGTAGAGCGGCTAAATCCTTAACTGCAGTTGCTTAAAAAGCAAGCAATTAGCTAAGAAAATATCAGCTGATTTATAAATACGCGGTACAGTACGTAGTTTTCTTACATAACCTACGTCTCTGTGCCGCGTTTTGTGTTTTTATTTTCTATATAATTTTTTGCTTATTGCTCATGAATATTTATTTGTTTTCAGGAAATAGCTTGCATCATACTCACAGACCGCGGCACGCGCTACAATTGTGCGTATTGTATTTTTCGCGCAAAATAGCAATAAATATTTCGTGCGAACAATGAAGTTGCTGATGTATAAGCTTTATTGCAAGGAGATTTGACGTCATGCTGTTGTCTGATCGCGACATTCTCAAAGCTCATGATGAGGGTCACATTGATTTGACCCCGTGGACCCCGGAAATGGTACAGCCAGCGTCAATTGACGTGCGCCTCGACCGTTTCTTCCGATTATTTAACAATCATGCTTACACGTATGTTGATCCTGCAGAAAATCAGGGAGAGCTTACGGAACAGTTCGAGGTAGCTCCTGACGAGCCATGGATTCTTCATCCTGGAGAGTTCGCGCTCGGAGCTACGTGGGAGTATGTAAAACTTGATGCTACTATTGCTGCACGTTTGGAAGGCAAAAGCTCGCTCGGTCGTCTTGGTATTTTGACACATTCCACAGCTGGCTTCATCGATCCAGGTTTCGAAGGTCATATTACTTTGGAACTTTCAAACGTTAGCACTTTGCCAGTTAAACTTTGGCCTGGCATGAAGATTGGCCAAATGTGCTTCTTCCAGTTAAGCTCACCATGCGAAAACCCATACGGTTCAGCTGTTAACGGATCACACTATCAAGGTCAACGCGGTCCAACTCCGTCACGTTCGTATGAACATTTCTATCGTGCTGATTTAAGCGAATAGTATTTTTAGAAAAATGATTCCGTTTTTAGAAAATTACCTCCTAAAATAGCAAGATTTAGAAGAAAAGTATATAATTCTCAGGTAATTATCAGTTAGCGTTACTGTTCTGCTCAGAATAGTGTGATTATATAATATTGTCGACAAAAAGACAGGTGCAAAGCACCTAAAAAATTATTCTTTTCTTCTCTCCTTTATTTCCCCGGCGCATAGACGCCGGGGTTAAATTTTTTCCGCGCGAAACGCCGAATTAACACTAAAAGGTTGACATTGTCACAGCTACGGCTAAACTTGTGCAACAAGATTGGAGGTTGATGAACATGAATACTCGTTTCTGGCGCAGCTGGCGTAGTTAAAAGCGAGTTCACATATCGGTGTGGGCTTGCTGATTTTAAACAATCAACGGGGCTATGCCGGATTCATCATCAACATTATTTGAGCTGAATGGCATATAAGCTGCCATCCAGCTTTTTTGTTATCTGAGCACACGCCCTTCAAATTTACAAAATAATCAACACAACAAATAACAAATAACAGATAACAAATAATGCCGATTCCCTCGGCACGCACAAGAAGGGCAAAATTATGGTAAACGCAGTTGAACAAAACATGTATTACGGTGAATTCGGTGGACAGTACGTACCAGATATGATTCGTCCAGCACTCGACGCAGTAGCAGCAGCTTACTTACAATACAAAGACGATCCAGAGTTCCGCAATGAATTGGCTGGATTATTAAAAGATTACGACGGTCGCGAAACACCTTTATACTATGCTGAATCTTTCACAAAATATTTAGGCGGCGCAAAAGTGTATTTAAAGCGCGAAGATTTAAACCATCTCGGCGCTCACAAAATGAATAATGTTCTCGGACAAATTTTACTCGCTCAGCGCATGGGCAAAAAGCGCATTATCGCTGAAACCGGAGCCGGCCAGCACGGCGTTGCCACTGCTGCCGCAGCAGCACGATTCGGCATGGAATGCGAAATTTTTATGGGCGCACTTGATTGCGAACGACAAAAACTTAACGTTTTTAGAATGACTTTGCTCGGAGCAAAAGTTCATGCTGTTCAAGAAGGCACAAAAACTTTAAAAGATGCTGTAACTGCAGCATTTATGGATTATGCACAACACTTGGATGATACCTTCTACATCGTTGGTTCCGCAGTGGGACCTTACCCTTATCCACAAATGGTTCGCGATTTTCAAAGCGTTATTAGCAAAGAGTCGAGAAGGCAGATCCTAGAAAAAGAAGGCAGATTACCGAATGCTGTAATTGCTTGCATTGGTGGCGGTTCTAATGCAATTGGTTCTTTTGCAGCATATATTGATGATCCGTCTGTGCGATTGATTGGTGCTGAAGGCGCGGGTAAAGGCGCTGATACTCCTCAAAATGCTGCTACCATGACGAATGGAAAAATTGGCATTACGGACGGCATGAAAACTTATGTTCTTATGGACGATGACGGTAACGAGCTTCCAGCCTACTCTATTTCTGCAGGATTGGATTATCCTGGAGTCGGCCCAGAACATTCATATTTAAAGGATTCTGGTCGCGCAGAATACTACGCAATCACTGATGATGAAGCAGTTCAAGCTTTCCGCGCACTTTCTAGAGTTGAAGGAATCATCCCAGCTTTGGAAAGCTCACACGCAATAGCACAAGCTATGAAGATGGTTCCAAAGATGAGTAAGGATGACATTGTTTTAGTAACAGTTTCCGGTCGTGGAGATAAGGACGTAAATCAAGTAGCACGCTATCTTGGCATTGAATTATAAATCATTAATTTAGCAACAAATAAAACATAGCAAATAAAACGAGGTAGTAATTCTCAAAATAAAGTGAGAATAAAAGAAAAGTAAGAGAAGAAGAATATGGCACTTCTGTAGCTAACTTAGCAAACAGAAGTGCCTATTTTTATTTTTAAACAGAATATCCTACTTATTCTTTATGCAAATCAGAACATGCTGAACTAATTATTTTGCACAATCCTTCCATAATTTTGTCTACTGGAGAAGCTGCACGCCAATTCAAATATAGTGATCGATAAGGTTTAGGATTCTTAAACTCACGCAACATCAAACCAGCTGGCTGCACAATTGGAGGTACAGTTGCAAGACGCGGCAATAACGTCACATCTTTGCTACCTATAACCATATATCGCAAAGTTTCTAACGATGTTGCTCTAAATTCAGATTGCTTCGCACCTACTTTTTGACATACGTCGAGCATGCTTCTACGCATACAATGTCCATCTTCTAATAAAAGCACTTTCTGAGTAGACAAATCTGAAAGTTCAATTGGTTTACTTTCGTGTCCTAGCAAAGAATTTGTAGAAGCCGCAAGAAGAAAATCTTCGTCAAAAACATGACACACTTTTATTGAAGGCGCATTCAAACTTTCGCTTAATATAACTGCGTCAACTTGACCGCTATCTAGCAAATCAATAAGTTTTGCTGATTTTTCTTCTATAAAACGAATAGTAAGTTTTGGTTTTAAACGTCTGAGAACAGGCATAATGCGCGGAAGTAAGTATGGTCCTAATGTTGGAAACACACCCAAAACCACTGTAGATGACCATGGATCTTCTGAGCGTCTTGCAGCTTGTCGAATACGTGACATATCTGCCTGAATACGTTTAGCGTAATAAACCACTTCCCTCCCAGCAGGAGTTAAGATTTGTTTTCCGGGTGTACGCTCAATAAGTTCTACGCCTAAAGTATCTTCAAGTTTTTTAATTTGTGTTGAAAGAGTAGGCTGAGAGACGCGCATACGAGCAGCCGCCTTGGTAAAGCTTCCTTCTTGTGCAAAAGCTATTAGATATTCTAACGCTCTAATATTCATAAGACGTCTCCCCCTTGTTTATTACGTTTATTACATAATAAATCTTACAAATTATTTATTTTGCGTGCTGCGGATAAGATAGTCAAATGCAGACAATGCGGCATTTGCGCCCGTTCCATACGCTGTAACGATCTGCTTATACGGTTCGTCTGAACAATCTCCAGCAGCAAAAACACCCGGAGTATCAGTGCATCCAGCGCGATTTGTAATAATTTCTCCTCTACTATTTAGAGGAATCTGATTTGCGAGCCAGCGAGTATTTGGAGCCAAACCAATTTGCACAAAAACCCCATCAGTTTCAACAATATGTTCTCTGTTTTCATCATTGTTTGCTTTATTGCGATCTATGTAACGTATTGCAGTAACTTTACTACCATTGCCTTCAATACTGCTTACTGCAGCACTTGTAATAACTTCAGTGTTAGGTAATTTATGCAAAGCATTAAGCAATACTTGATCCGCTTTAAGCACATCCATGAACTCAATCACCGTCACATGTTTTGCAACTCCTGCTAAATCAATAGCAGCTTCAACACCAGAATTTCCGCCGCCAACAACGACAACATTCTTATCTTTGAAAAGTGGACCGTCGCAATGAGGACAGAATGATACGCCTTTATTCCTATACTCATCTTCTCCAGGAACGCCCAACGTACGCCAAGTAGCTCCAGTTGCAATAATCACTGCACGCGCTTTCAAAGATCCACCAGAACGCGCATGAATAGTATGCAACCCATATGGTTCCTTAGATAAATCGAGCGAGTCTGCCCAATCAGGAGTAAATACGTCAATATCGTATTGAGAAATATGCTTAGTTAAATCTGCTGCTAGTTGAGAACCAGTAGTATGTGTTTGGGAAATATGATTTTCAATACTTTCAGTTTCTACAACCTGGCCGCCACGATGATCCATAATCATAGCCGTACGCAAGCCCTTGCGAGCAGTGTAAATTGCGGCAGTGGAAGCAGCAGGACCGCCACCAACAATAACAATATCGTATGGATTTTGTGAATTCATTTTTTCTGCGAGCGCAACATTTGCCGAAGAAACACTATTATCATTATTGCCATCCTCATTCTGCTCAACAGATTTTTCTTGTGCTGCGAGCACAGATACAAGTTCGTCAATTCCTGCTCGTCCAGAGGAAATAAGTTTGCTATTTTCAAAAACTGCTGGCACGCTCATTACACCGAGTTTGTCTACTTCTTCGCGGAAAGCGCTACCTTCAACTACAGTATGCTGAATTTTAGGGTTAATAATAGAAATGGTGTTAAGCGATTGCACAACTTCTGGGCAATTTAAGCAAGTTACCGACATGTACGTTGTCACATTATGTGAACCAAGCTTTAGTATTGCATTGCGCTGCGCATCACTAATTTTGGGCGCATAGCCACTTACCTGTAGAAGCGCTAATACTAAAGAGCTGAATTCGTGTCCTAAAGGCAATCCTGCAAAACTAACCGATACAGTATCTTCTCCATTTACTGGATTATCTAGTTTTCTACGCAATTCAAAACTTGGCTTACGCTTCGAATTGTTGATTTCATTATTATTTACTTCAGAAATACTAATTTTGTCGCTTTGTTGAGATACTTCTTCTAACAAGGCTTTGACTTTTTGAGAGGTTTCAGAATTATCAACGTAAGAAATGATTTCTATTTTAGATACCATCTTTTTTAGTAATTCTGAAAGCTGAGCAGTTAATGACGCATTCAACAAAGACATAGTTTACTTCCTTCTGCAATTTTAGTCACAAGCAAAAATAAGAGAAATGCGTAGGAAACTATGGACGTAGATCCCTACGCATTGAGATGATTATTTAAAGAAGATTCTTTAATATTTAATATTTAATTGCAAAAATCATATTTTGCCGACTAAATCGATAGAAGGTTCCAAGGTTTCTTCGCCCTGCTCCCATTTTGCTGGGCAAACTTCGCCTGGGTGCGCTGCAATATACTGTGCTGCTTTAACTTTACGAAGAAGCTCGTCTGCGTTACGACCAATTCCATCTGCGGTCATCTCAAAGAACTGAATCATACCTTGCGGATCCACGAGGAACGTAGCACGGTGAGCTAAACCAGATTCTTGATTCCAAGCATCAAAGTTACGCGAAAGAGCTCCAGAAGGATCGCCCAACATAGTGTACTTTACTTTTGCAATTGCTTCAGAATCGTCATGCCATGCTTTGTGCACAAAATGCGTATCAGTAGAAACTGAGTAAACTTCAACGCCTAGCTTTTGCAATTCTTCATAGTGATTTGCAAGATCTTCCAACTCAGTTGGGCATACAAATGAAAAATCAGCTGGATAGAAGAAGAAAATTGCCCATTTGCCAAGAACATCAGTATCGCTTACTTCAACAAATTCGCCATTCTTATAACCATTTACTTTGAATGGAAGAATATGCGTGTTCATTAAACTCATATCATTCTCCTAAATAGGTCATTTGCGCATTCGTCGCGCTTTTATTTTCATTATTAAGAATAGATTATGGCTATTCATAACTCTAGTTATATAGATGTTTTCTATGGAGCTTATACACATCGTCAATGATTTTAATGAACAAAAAAGAAGCAACAACATTTATTTAGAAGTATGGACTTTTGTTTATGTAGACTATACAATTGAACCGTGTAGAATAGTAATTGTGGCGGCAAAATAAATTTCGAGTAATTTATATAACGCACGTAGTTAACAAAGAGGTGCTACAAATCGTAATTATAATAAGAAACAGTCGCCCTATACATTTGTTGACTACAAAACTAAACAAAATATGGGAGGTACTATGAAACGCAATGCGGCGACAGGGCTCTTAACTAGTCTGTGCATGCTCTTGAGCCTATCTGCTTTCACAACACCAGCAATGGCGACAACCGCGGATAATTATGCAAAAACTCCACTTACTGCTGAAACAGCTAAACAAATCGCAGATGGAACTATAGGCTTAGATTTACCTGGTGCTTTGGATATGTCTTTATATCACAAGAAGCCTCTTGATCCACAAGCTGATTTAGACGGTGACGGCTTAACTAATAGCCAGGAAATTTACACTTACACTAAAGACGGTAAGACTTATTATGGGTACAATTCTCACCCTATGATGAACGATACCGATGGCGATGGTATTCCAGATAATCAAGACAGCAATCCTCGCAGGTGGGATATTAGCCCTCGCGATATGGTTTTATTCTCTGAACTTTCTTATCGAGATGATAATTACATAAATAAGGTACTCGATTACACTAAACCGCTTCACGACATTTACAAAAATCGCAATGAGTACCGCCTTATGCACAATGAGATCGCACCATTCTGGAAGGTTAAGGAAACCTACCACAAAAGGGGAGGATTTGATGCTGTTTTGTTTGAAAATGTAAGTCCATACCCATTCTTAGAACAAGGCACTGTTCAAGTACTAGCAATTCGTGGAACTTCCCAATTTAATGATTACGATGATGATTTTGCAATAGCTGTAGGTCATAACCCAGATCAAGCTAAAGATGTTGAGCAGTTGATTGAGCGTTATGGTCGCGAAAATACTGTTAGCAATTTGTATATTACCGGACATTCACTCGGAGGATATCTTGCACAGCGTGCTTTAATTCGTGCTAAAGGCAAAGGCTACAACTGGATTAAGAAAATTTACACATTCAATTCACCACAAATTTGGGGAAATATTTTCAACCGTTGGTTACGTGCAGTCGCCAATACTGGCAATAAGCTCACTCGAGAAGGTTACGCTGTTCATTACAAAGTAGACAATGACAAGGTTATTCGTTCTGTTGGCAATTTTGCTGGAGCTATAAGCGTCGGCAATTCTGCGCAAGGACATAGCTCTAGAAGCTATCTTGAGGCTCGTATGAACAATTTCCCAGGTTTCACCGTAGGTACTCGAGGAGATATTTCTGGCACTGGACGTTGGATGGAAGAACTTAACAACTTCTACGATGTTCGCACGTTCTAATTATTGCTAATTAATGATTATTAATTAGCACCATCAATAGATAGCTATCTCGTGTAATTTGTTAATAATAAGATAAGCGCTGATTTACTTATGATTCATTAATATCATAAGTATCTCAGCGCTTTTTATGTAGCTTGTGTATAGGGGCGACAGCTACGTCAAAAAAGTACTTGACTACTCAAAACCGCTCAGGACTATTCTGACTCAAACCAATGCCAAGCTGTTGTAGTTTTTATACATCCAATGCACAAAAACTACAACTTATGCAAATTTACAATCTGAATGGAGCGGATGACGGGAGTCGAACCCGCCTCTGAAGCTTGGGAAGCTTCCATTCTACCGATGAACTACATCCGCATGTTGTAATTAAAAGCAAACTAGTTTCAACAACCATCTAAGGGTATCATGCACAGCTTACCGCTTCAACATTTAAGAATTGGTTTATGCACTCAATAAACAAGACAAGCAAGTTTAACAAATAAAATATTCATGCAGCAATGCTCATTAAACGCCCAATCCTATCCTGAACAGTAGGACGCGCAGTGCACAAACGCACAAGCGCAGAAGCATTATCATTCCATGGGCAAATAATCATCAAAGAAGCAACAGCCTGCAATCCGGCAGTAGATTTCATCTCGTGAAGCTGCATGCCGTAAGTAATTTTATTAAGCGCGGAAGCAAGCGCAGCAAAATCTCCAGTAATTTCGCCACCTCCCTTATCTGCGTCGAATTCACGCGAACCAGGAATAATTGCATTGACAATAACAGAAGCAATAGGAGCGAATAAAATATTCAAAAACTTACCGATAAATTTGCAATACTTGCGAATATCACGACGATACGTATCCCCGACATAAACAAGCCAAGAACCAACGTACGTTAATACTGTTGCTGTAGCAGTAGCCAGCGAAGAAGCGAGAATATCATGATTATAAATATGAGTTAATTCATGACCAATAACACTACGCAACTCGCGCTCGTTAAGAATATTAATCAAACCACGAGTACAACATATGCTCGCATGACGCTCACTTCTACCGGTTGCAAAAGCATTAGGACTTTCGTAGGGAGAAACCATTACTCGCGGCATAGGTTTACCAATTCGAGCAGATAAATCTCTAACCATTGCGTAAAGCACAGGCTCTTCTTCTTCACTAACTTCTGTAGCATGCATAGCAATAATCGCAAAATTACTTGAGAACCAATAAGCAAAAACGCTAAATGTGATACCAGGAATAATGAACCATATTAGTGACGAAAGACGCGAGCCAGCAAGAATCCAGCATAAGGCAAGAAAAAGCCACACAATAACAAAAAATAGTGCGGCTTTTAAGCTGCCATAGTGTATTCTCAAGCCTTTCAACATATGAGCCATCTTAATAATGCGAACTTAAATTTTTCTGAATATATACTGCGTATTTACTAACTACAAACTTAAATACTAAGTAATATTTTCAGTTTATTTAGAGCATTACTTGCTACCTAAAGCAATATTTACAAGTTCAGAAGCTGAAACAACTTTCTTTCGAGTTCTCTGCTCATTGGCTCCAAGCTCACGCTCATAAGAATCAACTCTCTTCCAACCAGCGTAATCAATTGGTTTAATGCCTTTTTCTGCCAATAATTTATCTATAGAATTTTCATCGCGATCAGGTGCGATTCGTCCAGCATTGCTAGCTTTAGATAAATCTTCAAGCATATTATTAACAATCAAAAGAGCATCAGATTTTGTAGAGCCAATTAATCCTACCGGCCCACGCTTAGCCCATCCGGTTGCATACAATCGCTCACGGACTTCGCCATTTTCTACAGACGTCACTACTCGTCCATCAATATTTGCAAGCAAAGTACGCTTTTCATCGTAAGCAATTCCTGCAACTTCTGCAGGATGGTAGCCAATGGCATGGTAAACAGCTTGAACGGCATACTCCTCGAACTCTCCAGTACGAGTCATTGTGCCATCCGCGCTTGTAGTTGTACGCTCAACTCGTATTGCTTTTACACGCCCATCTTCACCAAGAATTTCTACCGGCGCGCAGTTGAAGTGGATAATATAGCGTTTGTTGGCTGGATTCCCCTCAAAATCAACGTTTCCGCCATCTTCCATATCTTCAGCCATATCGCGAATAGCGAAAAGCTCCTCAACCATTTGGCGCGTGAGCTTATCGTTACCGGCAACTTCTATCGTCTCATCGTCAAGTTCAAAATCATCCTCATTAATAACAATTTGCACTCCGGATAACTTTTCCATTTCGCGCAATTCTTGAACAGAGAATTTCGCTTGAGCTACGCCTCTGCGAATAAATAAATGCAAGGTTTGAGTTTGATTTTTTTGCAATCCCTCATACACATCATCTGGAATATCTGTATGAGCGCGCAAATAATCAGGATCTCGTAAAAGCTCGCGAGCAACATCCATTGCAACGTTTCCACCGCCAATAACAGCTACTTCTTTAGCTTCAAGCGGCCATTCTCGATTGCTAGTTGGATACCCGTCGTACCATTCTACGAATTTTGCAGCTCCGTACACTCCGTTTAAATCGGCGCCTGGAACTCCTCGAAGAGGCCTATCTTTCACAGCGCCGGTTGCAAATAGCACAGCATCGTAGCGTTCCAATAAATCTTCTAATGCAATATCCTTACCAAATTCAACATTTGCATAAAGATGAATATTTGGATTATCAAGCGTCTTTTCAAGCGCATCCGCAATAAATTTGATACTTGGATGATCCGGAGCCACTCCGTAACGCACTAATCCGAAAGGCACTGGCAATTTTTCAAAAAGATCAATGCGAGCGCTAGAGCCTAATCCCAATTCTTCTCCACGCTTTGCAATCTGACGTAAGAAGATATCGGAAGAATACACTCCTGCAGGGCCTGCTCCTATTACAGCAAGACGCAGTTGAGATGTTTCTTGTGAAACATTTTCGTTTAAGTTATTTTTTTCCATTATTATCCCCATATTGAGCTTTATCTACGGCACTTTTCACCGTTTTCGCGCTATTTAGCGCGGCCTACAAGCATAGGTTGCCTCAATCCACTCAGCAGAGTAACTGTAAAGCGTTTATATGTAATTCTTCGCCAAAAATAAGTTACGTACAAGCTTGAGCCATTACCGTCTGAAGCTAACTCGTATGCTTTCATAATTAGACTAGCGCATTACTTCGTCTTACAACATGCTCAAACGAATAAAACAATTAAATAGATAAAATGCTCAAACGAATATTGTTAAAGGTGTCGTAATGAATATCTTAAAGATATTGCCAAAAATATTTTTATTTTCGTTCGCGCAATGCTGTTAAAGCCCACATAATAGCAACAACATCAATTGCTTCTTGCATCATTGCGCCAATAACTGCTGGAATAAAACCGAAAGCCGCAAAGAGCATACTTATAATTGCCAATCCAATACCCATCAATACTGACTGAACCATGACGCGTTTAGTATGTTTTGCTACTCTTATTGCGCTTGCAACAGAAGAAATATCGTTGTTCATAATAACTACCTGTGCGCACTCAGATGCTGCCGTATCTGTGCCATCTGTTACTGCTACGCCAATATCGGATGCAGCAAGAACTGGAGCATCGTTTACACCGTCTCCAACCATCATTGTTACAGTCGAATCTTTCTTACTTCGAACTGCATTGTAATTGTGCTTTTTTACATACGCTAATTTATCTTGCGGAAGCAAATCTGCATATATTGTGTCAATTCCAACGCTTTTACCAATTGTTGTTGCAGCTTGCAAACTATCTCCAGTAAGAATAGCTATTGAGCGCGCACCAAGCGTACGCAATGCGTCAATAGTTGATTTCGCGTTATCGCGAGGCACGTCTTTTAACACAATCCGACCAACCAGCACTCCGTCAAAGGAAACGTAGGTTGCCATTTCGTCTGCAGCGAGCGCATTGACTACATATTGTGCCGCAATATGATTCATGCCATGTTCATTGACATCAGCTTGCTCTGTAACATACTTTTTACGCCCAACGCGCACTAGAACGCCGTCTACAACGCCCTGAATACCCTGACCTGCAGTTTCTTTCACACTATGCACTACTGGGTACTCTCTAACGCTAGGCAATTGCGGAGTTGAAGATGGATGTGTGCGCTCCCACAAAACTGAACCTGCTTTTGCAATGCCTCCAGCGAGAATATGCTGAGAATACGTTTCTAGCACACCTGCAAGCATCACAATTCGATCGGCTTTCTGTGCAGTATCAATTACTTCTACGTTCACAACTTGCGGCTGCTTAACTGTCAACGTGCCAGTTTTGTCGAAAAACACGTCTGTTACACGACTTAATTGCTCAAGCACATCCTGACTTTTAACAACAATTCCAAGTTTTGCTAAACGCCCAGTACCAGCCATGCACGCAACCGGCACTGCGATTAACAACGGACACGGAGTCGCCAAGACTAGCACTTGCGCGAATCGCAACACTTCACCAGAAAAGCCCCAAGCAAAACCGGCAATTACAAAAGACAGCACAGTAAACGGCACGGATAGCATATCTGCAAAACGAACTACAGCTGCCCTAGAAGACCTAGCTGATTCAACCAACTGCATAATCTTCTGGTATTGAGAATGCTCAGATAGCTTTGTTACGCGCATAATAAGCACAACGCCGCCATTTACGCAGCCTGAAAGCACTGAAGCTCCTGCAAACACTTCTCTAGGCACAGATTCGCCATTAATAGCACTTGTATCAAGAGTTGCAGAACCGCTTAGTAATTCACCGTCAACTGGCACTGTTTCGCCAGGAAGCACAATAATTACGTTTCCAACTTTTAAATCATCGACTGCAACTGTAGCGTAACGCTGCAAATTTGAGGAGATTTCGCTGTCTGTAGATGCTTGCAAAAATGGGCAATTATTTCGTTTACAGTTGCAATTTTGCAAGTTATTATTTTCGCAATTACTTTCGCAATTTTGCTCGCTACTATTAGATTGCTTAGAATTAGCGGCATCTACTTTTCTAAATTCAGCATGCTGGCACAGAACACACGAGCTAGGCTTGCACTGATTTTCACTCAAACATGGCGGTTCGTAGGATTCATCATTTGCTTGATTATGATTCATTCCATGCTCAATACCTGGCAAAGTCATAAGATGAGCAGTTTTTGGAGCTGCGCTTACTAAAAGAGATAGATTGCGCTGAGCTTTCATATGCGCAAAATCTTCAATTGCCTCTCCCGTCCAAACCATTACAACAATAAGATAGCTCGCCCAAAACTCACCAATACAAAGTGTTGCAAGCAATGCAACAAAAGCTAGTAAATCAATACCTAAAGTTCCACGCAATAAATTTTTAATCATGTTACGCAAAGAAATAACGCTCGTATATAAAACGAGAATAGCAATAATAGTTTTGCCAACACTAAGACTTATTGCAATATCACAATTAATTTTTAAGAAATCAAAGATTTGCTGCGAAAAATTAGAAATTTGCTCACAGAAAGTGGTTAATATAGGCAAATTATACGAGTACAAAGCCGCAATAAACGGAAAAGCAAGAATTACGACTGTTAATTGTGGTGCACGACGGCAATATGTTAAAAGTTTACGCATACACTTTCCTTACGCTGATCAGGTTAACTACGCTTAAAACGCTGCTAACACACGATTTCACGCCTTGTTAACCCACCAAGAGCAACTTAAATAGCGCACTCAATACACGGCGTAAAGATACTTATGTTTATTTGTTAATGAATATATTAACAACAACCATTGATGAGAAGCGTTCTCATGTAAATATCATGCTTCCAAAAAAGCACCATAATGAGTTCCAATAAAAAATCGCAATAAAGCTCTACCTAAACTCATCATTTGTCGATACACAAATTCGGCCTATAACCCTAAAATTTACTGTTTTTTAGTGAGAAGAGTTCTTACGATTTTGAAAAGCATAAATAATAGACGTAATGTGATATATGTTGCTGCGAATGTTGCAAGCCAAATCATAATATTTTGAATATTCCAACCTTGACCTTTAACAAATGAAGCTACTAGTAAAGAAACTACGCCAGCAGAAATATCAGCAATATTTTGTTTTATCTTATAAATCATTTCTACACCCTTCCAGCTAATTTGAGAGCCTGTTGCACTGCCCAAGTTGTGCACGTGAGACTACATTTTGTTACAGCAGAATATATACCGTAATCTTTGCAAGGAGATTCAACTATTTAAGCATTTTTCATATTTTTTTGCAACACTGACAAATATCAGGGTATCACCCTAATTTTATTAGGGGTAATCAGTAAAAAATTGGGTTATTCCCCAAAAATTGGATGGGCACGCGGCAAGAAAGAAATTGATAAACAAAAAAGTTCTGATTGAAAAATCAATCAGAACTCTGTTTGTGGAGCTAAGGAGACTCGAACTCCTGACCCTCTGCTTGCAAAGCAGATGCGCTACCAGCTGCGCCATAGCCCCATTTGAAAGAATGTAACCATTCTATCGTGGGCCCGGGAGGACTTGAACCTCCGACCTCATCCTTATCAGGGATGCGCTCTAACCACCTGAGCTACGGGCCCAACTTGTATGCCTAAAACATACAAGTAGTTACATTAGCACAGACACAGAAAATGTCAAACCGCAACACGCCATAAAAAGAAAACAGCATGTTGCGGTTTGAATCAAAAAAATTAAACAGAGGTTAATTAATCAAGATGACTACGCATGAACCACTGGAACTTTTCCAACTGTTGAACATGATCTTGAATAATATTTGAGCTAACTAAATCAAGCTCATCAAGCTCTGCAATAGCTTTGCGATCGTCTGCAATCATATCGTTATAGTATTCAATAAGCGCTTGCAAATACTCCTTTGTGGACTTGCGACCAGTTAAAGCAAAACGCTTCCATGTACGAGCAGCAACAACATCATCAGCACGTCCAAGTGGAGAACCACCCAAAGTTGCAATTCGCTCAGCAGTTTCATCCGCCTGCGCCAAAACTTCAGCAACCTGCGGATCAAGCATTTCGTGCACTGCAATAAAATCTGGACCAGTAACATTCCAATGCGCATGCTTAAGCACCAAAGCAGCTTCCTGCTCGTGGCTTAAACGATTCTGTAAAATGGCAACAGCCTTTTCACTGGCCGCTTCGTCGAGACCTGGCAAAATATGCAACAAAGCCATGTTCTATCCTTCCTTAGGTTTGTTAATACCGTTATTATTCTACTGCTATGGCTTAAACTACGCGCGGCGACGCACTTCAATCGTCGCAATACGTCTACCATCAACCGCAGTCACAGTCATATCGTAACCATCCGCATCATGCAAAACAGCTCCAACACTTCCCATTGAACCAGTATGCGCTAAGAAATAGCCTGCAACAGTTTCATAAGGTCCATCTTCAAGCTCAATGCCTGTAATGTCAGCAAAATCTTCAATGGTCATACCGCCATCAATTTTTGCAACACCATTTACAAAAGCAGTTGTTTTATTCGCATTACTTTGCTCAGTTTCATCCGGCAAATCATATTCGTCACGAATATCTCCAACCAACTCTTCTGTCATGTCTTCAAGAGTTACAATTCCGTCAGTTCCACCATATTCATCGATGACAATAGCCAAATGGATTCCGCGCTTTCGAAGCAGCTCTAGGCTCGGCAATAGTTTTGAAGTTCCAGGAAGACTAATTCCTTCGCGAGTTACATCTGCAACAGTTTTTGCATTTGGATCACGCACATCTAACAAATCGCGAACATGCACAAAACCAATAACGTCGTCAAAATCCTTGCCAATAACAGGGTATCTGGAATATGGAAGCTCACGAATTTTCGCCGCAGCTTCTTCAAGGCTCAACGAGCCATCCAAAAACTCAACATCAGCACGAGGACGCATTACTTCAGCAACAATAGTTTCAGACGCATCAAACACATCATCCAAAATAGTGCGCTCATCTTGACTTAAACGCTTATTGCTATTGACAAGCACACGCAGTTCTTCGTCAGAAACTTCGCTTTCCTTCTCATTAGGATCAAAGCCAAGAATGCGCACAAAACCGTTAGTATTCTTTCCAATAAGCCAAATTAAAGGCTTGCAAATCTTTGAAAAAACATCAACTGCCGGAACCACTGATCTAGCAATCTGCTCAGCACGCTGCATAGCAATACGTTTTGGAACTAATTCAGAAATAACAATAGAACAGTAAGAAATAACAAGAGTTAGAAAGATTGTTGTAAGTGGGCCAGCGACGTGCGAAGAAACACCCCATGAACATACAACCGGCACAACATACGGAGCTAAAGCAGACTCACCAAACGATGCAGAAAGAAAGCCAGAAAGAGTTACTCCAATTTGTAGAGCAGATAGAAAAGTGTTAGGGTCGCGAGCAATTTTTGCAACTCTAGCGCCACGCGCATCCTGCAATTCCATGCGATCAATTTGCGAACTTCTCAAGCTCACTAAAGCTAATTCGGTTGCCGCAAATACGGAACCAAATAGCAAAAAAATCATAATGAGTAGAATATTAAAACCAATCGCCATACTTGTTATCTTAGTTTACTTCTATGCGATATCAACAATTCTAAAATAATTATCATCATTAACGAAGATAAATTATTTATGGGCGATAAAAATATCCAGTTGGAGCTTGAGCTGTTTGCATTGATATAACGTGCAGCACAACTCCAGAATGCTGATATCCAGGAATGCCAATATTGCCCCTAGAAACGCGCGCACGAACACGCACCCATTCGTGATCTTGAATTTCGCCAATATTTGATTTTTCTGCAACTAATCCAAACGGAGACATGTCGAGAATACAGCATGACATAAGCTGACGAGATACCCTAAATTGATTTGCATTCAACGTAGAATCTCTGCTAACAAAACCTGTAAGAGTAATTGTGTATCCATCATATTTTGCAGCATTATGATCAATTTCGTCATACCATGAGCCAAAATCATCATCATCAACTGTTATCTCACGAGACTTTTCCTGCAATCCTGGCAAAGGATAATTTTGGCTACGAATAGCAATAGCACGACCACCAGCATACTGGTCGAATCCATCTAAACTAATATTTTGAGCGTAACACAAAGGAATAATAATAAGTAGCGCAGGAACAACGAAAGCTACAAGCATACGCCAAGCATCTCGCGAAGAAACAGAAAACCATCCAATCGCAGCACATATAGACAAAATAAATAGCAAAATAGCAGCAATTAACAAATAATAATATGCTCTAGGCGTAGTAAAAAGCGTATATTGACCGCTTAAAGCAACTTCAGCAATTATGATTGCAAAAAATAGCAATAAAATAGCTTCTACAAATTGAGCTAAAGTGATTTTTTTACAAGCATTATGCTCAGCACATTTTTGCTTTTTCATGCGATGAACCCCCAAGCCCATTGAGCTAATAACGACGCTAGGAAGCACGCAAAAGCAATAGTTAATGTTAAGCGCCACACAAATTTACCACGACAATCCTCAACGAGCATAAGCGTATTCTTTAAATCAAGCATAGGACCAAACAGCAGAAATACTAGCACTGACGACATAGGCAATGATGTTGCTAAACTTCTTGCAATTACAGCATCTGAGCTTGAGCATAGAGAGCTTGCGTACGCAATAGCCATCATTGCCGGAATAGCAATGAAAACATTACTCACTTGCACGCGAGAAGCAGGATCAGCTCCGAGCCATGCGCGAATTACAGAAGCAACTATAGTTCCACACACAATAATTGGAATTAATTTTATTAAATCCTGATGTATATGCTGCACATATTTGCGAATTTGTGCAGAAATACTAGGCTTTTCAATATTACTTTTTGTGAGATCACTTTCGTTATTCAATTCGCAAGAACAATGTAAAGAAGATTCGCTTTCTACTAAAATTTTCTTACGCAAAATATTGGTTTTCGAAGGGAATATAACAAAACTTAATCCAACCAATAATGCAATACCAACACCTAGAGCAATACGCATAATAGCAACAGCTGGAGCGTCAGAAAACGCATAAAATGTTGCCAATACAGATACTGGATTTACAACAGGAACTGCACATAAAAAAGTTATGGCGCACGGCAAAGGTAGTTTTCTTGCGACTAAACGAGAAAATGTTGGAACTACTACACAATCACAAACAGGCACGCAAACGCCAGCCAATATGGCAGCCAAGAAACCATTTGCCGTGGATTTTGGAGCATGTTTCTCGATAAAATCAGCAGTTACCCAAGTTTCTACTGCAGCAGAAACAAGCACACCTATGAGCGTAAAAGGTATAGCTTGTAGCAACAATCCGGAAACACCTCGAATTGTTGTATCAATTAGAAACCAAGGATGTTGCCCTTGTAAAGCAGGAGCAGCTGCAATAATAAAAGCTACTAAAGGAGCTCCGACAAGCAAGAAAAGATAGTTCGCAGAATTAGTGGAATTTGCAGAATTTGCATCAAGCGTATCTTTAGATGATTGATTCATATCTGTAACCTAACAACGTATTAATAATTCTGTTAAAAATGCGACTACATGCTACTTAGCATGAAAGAACCTCTACCAAACCATCACTCATTCTATATCTAGCGCCAACTAGCATAAGGTTATCGTTAAAAGCGGCTTCACGAATAATTTGAGATTTATCGCAAATTTCAGCCAACATATTAGACACGTGAATGCGCTCAATATCGTCCGTGCTCAAGTCTTCTTCAATACCTGCGAGCGCAGCCGGCCCTAAAGAACGAAGCAATATTGACTCGCTAGACTCAATTATTTCGCTTGCTTCATCTTCGCCGTATTTAGAAACCAGCTTTTGCACATTCGGCAAAACGGCTTGTACAGCACCGCAATGCTCGTGTCCAAGAACAACAAGCACTTTTACTCCCAAATCGCTTACAGCGTATTCTAAAGATGCAATTACAGCATCATCAAGCACTTCGCCTGCAGTGCGAACAGAAAAAATATCACCTAAGCCAGCACCAAACACAAATTCTGGAGCCACACGCGAGTCAGCACAGGAAAGAACAACAGCCCCAGGATGCTGACCTTCAATAAGAGATAATCTTGTTTCTTCACTAAGTCCATGGCAATTTAATGAGCCTTCTGCAAACTTACGATTACCAGCTAGCATCGCGCTCCACACAGATGTAGCCAAAAGTGAATCTTCTTTTAAAAGATCTTCTTTGACTGTCTCGTGCATTATTACCTCCTTGTATTGATGCGCTTGTGCAAAGGTGACAAATACAAGCTATCAACAAATTTTGAAAACACTTCGACTTATAAAACATATTCTATCGTTACTGTGTTAAATAGAAAATATGCTATAAAAGCTAACAAAATTTATAAAATATGATTATAAAAAGAAAAGCCAACGCACAGCTAATAAATCAGTACGAAGGCTTTTCTTAATCACATAAACTTATAAAATCATCCAGTATTCTGCAAGCCTGCAGCAACACCAGAAACAGTGCAAAGAATAAGGTAGATGAACTCTGCCTGCTGGCTTTCGCTAAGCTCTTCTTTGTCTACCTTGTTGCGAAGCTTGTGCAATGCAAGCGACTGGATTACAGACAGCGCGTCAACATAAGGCGAGCGCACGCGAATAGCCTGACCGAGCACGTGACGATGTTGTAAAGGCCATTTGTCGTCGACTATTTGCAAAACCCACTTGCGAGTAAGCTGCATTTCTGAAAGTACTTTATCGCTCAAATCTTCGCGATCTCCAAGACTCAAGTACATGCGAGCAATACGCTCATCTGTCTTAGCCAAAGACATCTCAATATTGTCAATAAAAGTACTAAACAGCGGCCACTCTTCGTAAGCTCTGCGCAAAGTTTCCAAATCGCCAAACTTTTCGCAAGCCGTACCCAATCCGTACCATGCTGCCAAGTTGATTCGAGCCTGAGCCCAGGAGAACACCCACGGAATTGTTCGCAAATCATCCAAAGACTTTGCGCCCAAACCACGCTTAGCTGGACGAGAACCGATTGGAAGCAATCCAATCTCACTAAGCGGCGTAACCGTGGAGAACCATGGAGTAAAATCATCCGTTTGCAACAAGTCAAGGAAGCGCTCATGAGCTGCAACATCAAGTTTTGCAGCCATATCTGCGTACTTCTTCGTCATATCAGTGTTAGTTTTCTCAACACTTGGCGAAGACTGAAGCAAAGTTGCAGAAGCAACGGATTCAACGTGACGAATAGCAAGAATTGGATTGCCATATCGCGCGAAAATAACTTCGCCCTGCTCAGTAAGCTTGAAGCGGCAGTTGACGGAACCAACTGGCTGAGCAAGCACTGCACGGTTTGCAGGACCGCCACCGCGACCAACAGCGCCGCCGCGACCGTGGAACAATGTCAAATCAATATCGTGCTTCTTAGCCCATTGAGCAATTCGCTCCTGAGCAGAATGCAAAGCAAGCGTTGCGGAAGTAGGACCAGCATCCTTGGAAGAATCCGAGTAGCCAAGCATAACTTCCATCTTGCGACCAGTAGCCTTAAGACGAGCCTGCACTTCAGGAATTTTAATAATCTCCTCAAGCACGTTTACGGAATTCTGCAAATCTTCAAGCTGCTCAAACAGCGGAATAACGTCGATTGTTGGCGCATCCTGTGGGTGAGCGAAAGCAAGACGATTAAGCTCAAATACGTCGCGCACATGCTGAGCAGATTTTGCGAAGGAAATAATGTAGCGTCGAGCAGCACGCATTCCGTTGCGCTTTTGAATTGCGCCCAAAGCGCGGAAGGTGTCGAGCACTTCACGAGTCATTGGCTGAAGCGGACCGCGTTCGCCATGCAATCCGTGCTCGCGAATATCTTCCAAAGCGCGAGAATGCACGAGAGAATGCTGGCGGAATTCCATTTCAACCATGTGGAATCCGAAAGTTTGCGCCTGCCAAATCAAATCCTGCAAAGGACCATATGCAGCACGAGGATCTCCACCTTCTGCCAAAGAGCGTTGCACAATTTGCAAATCCTCAATGAAATCTTCGCAAGAATGATACATCAAATCCGTATCGCGGCTAATAGTGCGGTGCAAACGTTCAGCCATTACCAACATTACAGCGCGATGCGGCTCACTATTAGAAACATCTGAAGCGTTTTCTGTAAGCTGTTCGCTCATTTCGCGCTGACGATTCCACAACTCAAGCAACTCTACGCTTGGAGGCGTTGTACGAGTTTCCATAGTTAAGCACTTGCCAACTTCGCGAGTACGATTCTCCAAAGCTGCAAGCACGTGATCGCTAAACTTTCGAGCGACTTGACGGCTCACTTTAGCTGTCACATTAGGGTTGCCATCTCGGTCCGATCCAATCCAGCTTCCTGGATGGAAGAATGCAGGACAACGCGGAGGAACTAATCCAGCCTTCTTGCCAAGAAGCCAATCGTCAAATCGACGATACACGACTGGAATAGTGTCAAATAATGTAGCGTCAAAAATGTCAAGAATAGTATCCGCTTCTTCAACCGGAGTTGGCTTCTTCAAAGCAATCGGAGAAGTGCGAAGAAGCGCATCGATTTCGTTATAGAGGCGACGATAATTTTCGCGCTTATCAGATCCGCCTAAACGATGATGTTCGCTTAATAATTGCGAAATTCTGCGAATCTTACCTGCAACGGCTTTACGACGAGCTTCGGTTGGGTGCGCAGTAAATACAGGATGGAACTCAAGCTTTGCAAGCAATTCTTTCGCTTCAGCAGGGCTCATTTCAGTGAGCAACTTGTGATAAGCACAAGTTAGTTCGTTAACTGGATCAACAGGCAATGAATCTTCAACTTCACATTCACGCTGATGAAGTACAGAAACACGATAATTTTCCTCGCACAAATTTGCCAAGTGGAAATATGTTGCGAAAGCACGAGCTAAAAGCTGCGTATCGTGCAAATTCATTCCGTTGAGCTTGCTAACAGCTTTACTTAAGCCATCATCTGCAGTTACTTTTGCGTCTACCATTTGCGCAAAATGAGCCGCACTAGCTTCTACAGCATTCAAACGCACATCGTCGAATACTGCTAATAATTTTTCATCGAATTCGCCAAGAACATCGCGAAGAATATGCAAGCACAAATCCATGTCTTGCTTAAGTGATGCTGGAAGGTCACGCTCCTCTGGGCCTTTTCGCCCTAAACCAGACGTAACAATAGTTGCGTCTGCCGGAGTAACCTGCTGATTTTCTGTTGCCATCAGACCTCCTTACGCCAGACTAAGGTTGCTTGGTCGTCTGACTTCCGCGGCTCCTCCGCGGTTATGTAGGTCAGAAGTTGCAAGCCCACAGCCTTGTTTCCAGCGAGATACCAAGTTAATTGTGAAACTACCACCGGACGTCTTAAAGAATGCTGATTTATCAACAAAATATAACTCGGCAACGGGGTTGCGTATACTAAAAAATTGTGAGTACAGCAGAGAATAATATTGAGAATAATACACACGACAACAGCACCGACAACTGCGATTGCGATAAGCCTGAAATTCTTTCGACTGGTCATATAGTTGGAAAACCTTCTGGGCGTTTTCATACTCATGCTATTCCACTCGATATGGACGATGTTGAGCGAGATTGGGATAAGCCAGTTACACAAGCAGGAATTGCTGCGAAATCGAGTATTATTATTCGCGTCGGTGCACTCGGCTTAGGAGCAGGCACAGGAAGCTACCGAGTTCGCGAGCTTATGCACAGAATCGGCGAACCGATGGGCGTACACGTGCGCGCGGACGTGAATCTCACAGATATTGAAGCAACTTGCACTGATAAGCATGAGCGAATTACTGAAGTTGTAGATCTTCCAACCACAGGTGTTAACACTGAGCGCATTTGGCTTCTAGAACATTTTGCAGATTGGTTTAACGTCAAGCTTGGAAACGATTCTTTATATCACTCTAAAGCTGCTGTTTCTAAGGAATTAGTTGACACTTTGCAAGCGAGCGACGACGAACATACTATTGTACGAACAGCTAAGCAGTCTGAAGAAAATGCTACTAAAATTGCAAAAAAGAAAGCATTGCAAGAAGCTATAAAAAAAGAAAAGCCGCGCGGAATTTTTGCATTGCAACCAGAAAGTGCTTACGCTGAACATTTTTCGCACGTAAACGCATCCAACAGTAATGACGAATCTAAAAATGATCATCCTCTTACAGTTAGGGAAGTACACGACCGTCTTGATTTGATTAAAAATAGGAAACCACTATACAAACCGTGGTTTGCTGGTCTTGCTTCGGCAGTTGCTTGCGCATCCTTTGCGTTCTTGCTTGGCGGCGGTATTTACGACATGATTGGTGCTTTTATTGGTGCAGGAATCGGTCACTATATTCGTCGCAGAATGTTTATGAAGCATCTAAACCAGTTTGTAGTTACATTCGTAGCTGTTGCAATAGGTGCACTATCATGCATTGGGGCTTTGCGTCTTATTGGCTTCTTTGACCCTAGCGCGCTCAATCATACAACTGCATACATTGGCTCAGTGTTGTTTGTTATTCCTGGATTCCCTCTTATTACAGGCGGCTTAGATATTGCAAAAATTGATTTCCCTTCAGGAATTCAACGACTGTGTTACACGTTAGCGATTATTTTGATGGGAACTCTTGCAGGATGGACGGTTGCAAGCCTTGTACAGCTCAATCCTCAAGGCTTCCCTCCTCTCGGATTAAATCCTTGGCTTAACGCAGTTCTTCGACTTATTACAGCTTTTGCTGGAGTATGGGGCTTCTCAGTGCTGTTTAATTCTCCACAACGCATGTGCATAGTTGCAGGAGTTATTGGAGCTATTACAGATACTCTTCGCTTAACTATGACAGATTTTGGAGTCGCTGCCGAAATTGCAGCTTTCAGCGGTGCTTTATTGGCAGGCTTGCTAGCTTCTGCTTGGAGAGCTATCGTTCGTCACGGATTAGCGCCTCAATATTTGGGTTATCCACGAATAGGTCTTACGGTTCCATCTATCGTAATTATGGTTCCTGGACTTTATATGTATCGCGCAATGTTTTATCTTGGTCAATTTCACACGCTTCCAGCGTTAGACTGGACTTTCCGCGCTTTCATGGTAATTATTTGCTTACCTATTGGTCTTGCTGTAGCACGCGTTATTACAGATAAAAATTGGCGTTACGACGTGTGATGTTCTAAGTTTCAGCCCGTTAATTTTTAACAAAAAGCCGCTTACAAGTTTTCTTGCGAGCGGCTTTATTTTTTATTAATTTACTTATTGAAATTTAATTAATACTTCATTCCCATAGCATCTCGCACTTGAGAAAGCGTTTCTTCTGCAATAGCATTTGCACGCTTATTGCCGTCATGCAAAATGTCTCGAACAGCATCCATATCTTTTGCAAGTTCTTCACGACGCTCACGGTGAGGTGCCAAGAAATTATTTACGTTTTCAATTACGTAAGCTTTCAATGCGCCAGCACCAGCGTTACCAATTTCTGCAGCAATATCTTTAGGATCCCTGCCTGTAACTAAGCCTGCGGTAGTAAGAAGCGCAGAAACTTGCGGACGAGTTACTGGATCAAAAGTAATCATCCTCTCAGAATCAGTTGGACTCTTCTTAATTAATTTGGCAGTTTCTTCGGCAGTAGCCCCGAGCATAATCGAGTTACCGTAAGATTTGCTCATCTTTCGTCCGTCCAATCCTGGAATTTCAGGAGCATCAGACAAAATTGCTGCCGGCTCTGGGAACACTGGATTCTTTTTTGCGTATCTCTCATTAAAACGACGCGCAATCGTACGAGTGATTTCAACGTGCGGCAAATTATCTTTACCAATCGGCACAACATTAGCTTTGCAGAACAAAATATCGCAAGCTTGGTGCACTGGGTACGTAAGAAGCAATCCGGTTAAAGCATGTCCAGATGATTCCATTTCCGACTTTACAGTAGGATTCCTGTGTAATTCTGCTTCTGTAACAAGCGAAAGGAAAGGCAACATAAGCTGATTTGCTGCAGGCACTGCGGAATGAGTAAATATCATTGTTTTTTCAGGATCAATTCCGGCAGCCATATAATCCAACACTAAATTCAAAACATTATCTTCAATATGCTCAGTGGTGTCACGATCGGTAATTACTTGATAATCTGCAATAATAATATTGGTTTTTACTCCGCGCTGCTGCATTGCAACACGCTCACGAATAGATCCAAAATAATGTCCTAAATGCAAACGACCAGTTGGGCGATCTCCAGTAAGCATAGTAAAAGACGAAGGGCTAGCTTTTAACTTTTCAAGCGTTGCATCTGAACGTTTACGCGCTGCAAGGAAGCTCGCGCTCATCTCATTACCAGCAGCTGTGACCTGTGCTTCTTCCGGCATTTTAGGCTCCTTAATTGTGCGTATTTTTACGCTGAAAATATGGCTTTTATGGTAAAAGTTTACACAGACAATATACTCGGTTGCGGTTAAGTGGTACGCTCTTGTGTGATGAACTGATTGTTACTTAATTTTTAGAGGGGGTCAGATGGGCCGCGGACGACAGAAGGCAAAGCAACAGAAAATTGCCCGTAAGCTCAAATACCTGACGACCGATACGGATTATGACGAGCTTGCTAAGGAACTTAACTCCAGCGAACCCGGACAAGGATCCTTCGATCCATTTGCGTCGAGCGAAAGCTATGAGGAAGATACATATCTTCCAGAAGAGAATGACACAGATCAAGAAAATGATGCCGTTGATGCTTCAAACGAAGATGATTTAGACGAGTATGCCAAGTGGGCTGCGGAAGCAGCTGCAAAAGCTGTGAGCAGCGAAAACTCTTCTACAAACTCGGGAGCGCACACGCCAGTGCATCATCATATCCCTATGCCAATTCCAAACTTCATACATAAACACGACATTTAAAAATTAAATTTATTAAAATTATTTTATTTACGTATCCTGGGCATTCGAAATATTGTTTGCCCAGGATATTTGTAAATACACGCTGCAAATACGCAATTAAGCTGCATAAAGCCAACTTACAACGGCAAAATATCGCTTAAATCATCACGCTCGCCAATTGCACTTATGTTGCCAAAGTCCTGTTCTTGATGCCATTTAGTAACACCACTCGCTAATCGAAGCCATACTTTAGGCTCAAGTTCAATAACATCTGGTGGCGTGAGATTATGCGGATCCGAAGCCGGTCCTTCCAAAATTTTTACTGCACCAAAAGGCGCAACTCTTACTTCTACTGCACACCCAGGCACCTTATTTTCAAGAAGATATAGAGAATATCTAACTGCTAAAGCTTCGTCGCTTAAAGAGATATTTAAAATATTACTATTTATTTGCGTGGCTTCTACGCCATTGCTAAGCGCTTTAATAGAAGATTCGCACCAGGATTGCCAAGCACATTGTCCTCGTTTTATATCTCGTTCAAGTATTACTGACATATTTTTTATTATCTTCTAAACAACCTACTTTCAGCAATATATTTGTATTAAGACGTTATATACAAATATTTAAAGGGATTAGGTTGTGGTATTCTTGGGGTTATCGTGTGCATTCACATGCCTCTTGTAGTTATCTGAAAAAGTTATCTGCAAAATGGTGATGGTTTAATTGTCTAAACACAAAGTTTTAGGCTGCACACTTTTAGGAAATATATCAAACGGCACAAGGAGTCAAATATGACTAAACACGTCGCGCCGAAAGCCAAAACTACTGCGACGGCATTTGCCAAAGAACTTCAAGAGCACCTCAAGTACACCCAGGGTGTAACGCCAGAGCAGGCCACTACGGCAGATGTGTATGTTGCCGCTGCTACCGCAGTTCGTCGTCACTTGATGGACTCTTGGATGCAGACTCAGCATGACATGGTTAATGGCAATACCAAGGCTGTGGGCTATTTGAGCGCAGAGTTCTTGATGGGTAAGCAGCTTGAGAACGCTTTGTTGAACGCTGGTCTCACTGACCAATTCAATAAGGCTGTTACTAAGCTTGGCTTTGATCCAAAGGCTGTTATCGATGCTGAGTATGAACCAGGTTTGGGTAACGGCGGTTTGGGTCGTCTCGCAGCCTGCTTCATCGATTCACTCGCCTCTATTGGCGTTCCAGCATTTGGCTACGGCATCCAGTATCGTTACGGCATCTTCAAGCAGCGCTTTGATGAAGAAGGTAAGCAGGTTGAAACCCCTGATTACTGGCTTAGCAATGAAGAGCCATGGGGTCACATTGATTATGGTCGTG
The DNA here is from genome assembly GCF_056590715.1 of Gardnerella sp. C0026F2. Lineage (NCBI taxonomy): Bacteria > Bacillati > Actinomycetota > Actinomycetes > Bifidobacteriales > Bifidobacteriaceae > Gardnerella > Gardnerella sp. C0026F2. The sequence continues at coordinate 613,621 of NZ_JBWPWR010000002.1, read as the reverse complement.
ACCAGCGCGTCAACTTCGGTGGTGAAGTTGTAGAAGAAAACGGCAAGCGCGTTTGGAAGCCAGCTTGGTCTGTCCGTGCAGTACCAGTTGACTACATGGTTCCAGGTTATAATTCTGGTCGCGTAAACACTCTTCGTTTGTGGACTGCTAAATCTTACGACGAGTTTGATTTGCTCACCTTCAATAAGTCTGATTACTTGGACGCTGTTAAGCCACAGGTTGCAGCGGAAAACATTTCTAAGATTCTTTATCCAGAAGATTCCACTCCAGAAGGCAAGGCTTTGCGTCTTGAGCAGCAGTACTTCTTCGTAGCTGCTTCTATTCATGATGCTATCCGCGTATTCTATCCAGGTCAGGATAAGCCGGATCTCACCACCTTCCCAAGCAAGATTAACTTCCAGTTGAACGATACTCACCCAGTTATCGGCATTCCAGAGCTTATGCGCGTTCTTATGGACGAGTACGGCTACGATTGGAACACCGCTTGGGGTATCACCACCAAGACCTTCAACTACACTTGCCACACCTTGCTTCCAGAAGCTTTGGAAGTTTGGCCAGCCAAGCTTATCGGCGAACTTTTGCCACGCCACCTTGAAATCATTCAAGGCATTAGCGAGCAGTTCCGCAACGAGCTTCGTGGTAAGGGCGTTGCTGAGGATCAGGTTGAGCGCATGCGCATCGCTACCGACGCTGACGAAAATGGCGAAGGTGCTGTAGTTCGTATGGCTTACTTGGCTACCTACGGCGGTTCTTACGTTAACGGTGTTGCTGAGCTTCACTCTGAGTTGTTGAAGGATGTCACTTTGAAGGACTTCTCCAGCGTTTACCCAGATAAGTTCAAGAACGTCACCAACGGCGTAACTCCTCGTCGCTTCGTGCGCTTGAGCAACCCACGCATGTCTGCTCTTATTACTGAGGGCTTGGGTACTGACGCATGGCAGGGTGATTTGGAGCTTCTCGAAGGTTTGAAGCCATTGGCTGACGACAAGGCATTCGTTAAGAAGTTTGCTGAAGTTAAGAAGCAGAACAAGCTTGCCTTCGTTGATTTCGCAAAGCACAAGTATGGCTTTGAAATCAACCCAGACACTATGTTTAACACCATTGTTAAGCGTTTGCACGAGTACAAGCGCCAGTCCATGAAGATCCTCCAGGTTATCTCCACATACGCTGGAATCAAGAATGGCACAATCGACGTAGACAAGATGCTTCCACGCACCGTGTTCTTCGGCGCTAAGTCTGCTCCAGGCTATGCTATGGCAAAGCTCACCATTCAGCTCATCAACAATGTTGCTCGCGTGGTGAACAACGATCCAGCATGCAAGGGCAAGCTCGCAGTGTTCTTCCCAGAGAACTACAACATTGAACTTGCTATGAACTTGATTCCTGCCACCGATTTGGATGAGCAGATTTCTCAGGCTGGTAAGGAAGCTTCCGGCACCGGTAACATGAAGTTCGCTTTGAACGGTGCTTTGACTGTTGGTACTCTCGATGGTGCAAACGTTGAGATTCGTGAGCGCGTTGGCGCTGAGAACTTCTTCCTCTTCGGCATGACCGTTGACGAGGTTGAGAAGCTCTACGCTGAAGGCTATGATCACGGCGGATCCCGTAAGTACTATGAGTCTGATCCTCGCTTGAAGACTGCTGTGGATATGGTTGCTGACGGCACCTTCTCCAACGGTGACAAGAGCGTGTATGAGCCACTCGTTAACGATTGGCTTACACATGATTACTTCATGGCAATGGCTGACTTCAGCTCTTACATGGATATTCAGGCTCAGATTGAGGAAACTTACCGCGATCCAATGAAGTGGGCTCGCATGGCAGTTTTGAACGTAGCCAACTCTGGTTACTTCTCTTCTGACCGCTCTATCGAAGATTACCTCGATCGCATTTGGCACACTGGTGCTCTTCCAACACCTGTTGCTGAGTAATTGAGTATTCTCTAATAGCAATACATAAAAAATAAAAGGCGGAAGCTGTTAATCAGTTTCCGCCTTTTGTTTAGTTTTTAGTTAAATTGCGTACAAGACAAGCGCTTTTGTTTACAACACTTCTTTAGTAGTTACAGACAAAGGCGACTACGAATATACGCAATCGCCTTCATTTTGGACTTTATAAACTTTATAAAGCAAATGTCACTTATGCCTCAGCGGCAGGAGTATCGTTAGCTTCTTTCTCTTCTTTTTCTAACCCTAGGTCAATTGGCGAAGAACTGTTCTCCCATGGTTCCTCCCAAGGGTCATAATCAGGATTATGCTGCTTGTACACATACAACGCAGCAATACCTGCGAGCAGTGCTCCGAAGAGCAGTGCAAAGAACTTCCAACCGCCAGAGGATCTGTTCTCCATGATGGCTCCTTTCCGGTTAAGCTGACCTGCTCGTCCAAGTCAACAATCTATACCGCTTTTTGTCGCGTAATAACTATCATAGTTGCTTTTCTTCAGAGTTGCATCTTTTTTAAATAATGTTATTGATTAAATTTGTGAAGCAAAACCGATATCATAAGCATATGCACAACTTTGATATTAAAAATATTTTAAATAATATAAGACTTCGTTGTAACACGACCACAGCAATTTTAGTATATTCATGCATTTTTATTTGGATATTGGAAATGGTACTAAACTTTGCATACCCAAATTATTATTTGACTCTAATAAGCTATACTGCTTTTCTTCCAATTACTGCGTTGCAAACACCTTGGACTTGGTTCACATCACTGTTTATTCACGCACCAAATTTAACCCATATTTTCTTCAATATGCTATGTCTTTGGTCACTCGGAGTTGAATTAGAACGATTCTTCGGTAAATGGAAGTTTTTTGGATTATATTTAATATCCGGCTTTGGCGGAAGCGTAGCTGATATCGTATGGTGCAAACTCACTAATAATTGGTTCGTTGCTTCATACGGTGCTTCAGGAGCTATTATGGGACTTATAGGCGCACTTCTCGTAGCACAATGGCGACTAGGGGAAAACATGCGAGGAACAATTATTTGGATTGCTATTACTCTCGCTATGCCAATTATTGTACCTAATATCGCTTGGCAAGCACACGTTGGAGGTTTAGTTTCGGGCACTGCAATTGCAGCATTGCTCGGAGTGCAAAATCCACTGCTTAAAAAAGCTTCGTTTAATACGCGTTTCTTAGTATATTTTGTATCACTATTTGCTATTCTCACTGCTTGTGCAATGTTTTGTTTGAAGGCATAATTTGTTAAATTACATGCGTGTAGTTTTCCACCAATGTGCACAGGATTGTGTATAAGTTGTGCCTAAATTGGTGACAACTATATAAGTTATCCACATAGTTAATCACAAACGTTGATAACTTGCCTTTTTCAAACCTGTGCACAAGTGTATAAGAGTTATCCACAATTTAAATTTTTTGTGGACTAACCTATTGGTTAAATAATTTTAAACTTTACTTGCTCTAAAATTTTCTACACCCCAATAAGGAATAAGATTCATGCCTACACTTCAAGTTCCAAAAACAATCGAACCAGCAAACGCTTCTACACTCACTTTTATTAAAGAAAACGCACAATTGTCACCAAGCAAAGCTGCTCTTAAAGCACCCCGCAACGCGAATATCGACATACCTTTTGCAATTAACCAAATAGCAGGTAAACAAATAGCACAACAAAAACTGCCAAAATGGGCTTCATGCAACGAAGTCATATATCCTGCACACATTTCTATGGAACAGTGTTCTTCTCAATCAACAGCACAATACAAAGCAAATGTTGCAAAAGAATTACTCAACAAATTAAATTCAGAAAATTTTAGTAGCACACTTGTGGATCTTACTGGCGGCTTTGGTGTTGATTGCGCAATAATGTCTGAAGTTTTCGATTCTGCTATTTGTATTGAACAGCAAAACGAACTTTCTAGCATTGCACATCACAATATGAATGCACTTGGTATTACAAACGTAAAATGCTACAACAACAATAGCCTTGATGCACTCAAAAATATTCCTAAGTCAACGATAATATACGTCGATCCAGCTCGTCGTGACAAACAAGGATCTCGCACATACGCTATTGAAGATTGCACTCCAAACGTATTAGATCTTAAAAATCAGTTGCTCGCTAAAGCAGAAATAGTGATTATTAAACTTTCTCCAATGCTTGATTGGCACAAAACAGTTAGCGATTTTAAGGGCAATGTAGAAGCCGTACATATAGTCGCACATAGTAACGAGTGCAAGGAACTATTGATAATACTCAGCAACTCTCAGCACACAAAAGTACCAGTATATTGCGTAAACGACAATCAGATAACTGTTATACAAGCAACTTACAATACTTCAACAAATCAGGTATCAATACAGCCTGAATCAAATGTTTTAAATAATATAGAAGAAAATAATAAAAAATATGAAAATTTAGATATAAATAACTGGCAAGAATGGTCGCAATACGTTTATGAACCGAATGCAGCAATCATGAAAGCTGGTTGTTTTTCATTGTTAGAAACTCAATACAATATACAACAAATCAGTGCAAATAGTCATGTTTACGTATCGAAAGAGTACTACTCAGAATTTCCGGGAAAAATATGGAAAATTGAAAATGTATGCAGCATGAATAAACGCGAGATAAAACAAACTTTTGCTGATATTACTCATGCAAATATTGTTACTCGTAACTTTCCAATACCAGTAGAAGCATTGCGAAAAAAATTAAACCTACAAGATGGCGGAAACACAAGAATTATTGCAACAACTGATAGCAATAAAAATCATATACTTATTCGCGCAGTAGCAGCAACAAAATAAAAAGTAGCTACACAATTTGCATAGCTACTTTTAAAACATATTAAACAGTTTGTTTTACAGACTAACGCCACCACATTGTCATAATAAACCCAGTCATTACTATTACTAATGCAATAACTAAATTCCATGCACCAATTCCAGGAATTGGAAGCACAGGGTTCAAATAATAAACAACAGCCCAAATTAATCCAACAACCATTAATGTGCAGAACAGCGGCACAAACCATGCAGCATTAGCTTTTGTGCCTTTAATGCTTTCTTCGACGCGTCGCCTATTTTCAGCTTGTCGCTGCATCATTTGCTGAATCTGTGGAGAAAGCGTTGCTTTATCCGCAGTAGCATTCAACACTGCTTCAACTTCGTCCATAGGAACGCCATAAGTATTCTCATTTGACGTATCGCTCTTCTTTGCAGCGTCGTCAGCTGCAGTCGTGTGCAATTCTTCATCAGCCATAACTGTAACTCTCCAATCAATCGGCTACACGCTATAATAGTGGTTACACTCGAACGCGTGAAGAATGAAGGCGAAATATGGCTAAGAGAACTGGGAAACATCGTGCTCAACACTCGCTGTTAAGCAGTTTTGCTGTTGCTGTCGCAGTATTTCTTACCGGCTATTTATTCGTTCTTAACTTGCGCGTAAACCGCTCTGCTTTTGTGACTTCTAATACAAGTCAAATGGTTGAAAGAAATTCGCAGCGCACAAAAAATTTACGAGAAGATATAAAATCTTTAGATTCTAAAATTAATTTACTTAATAAAACGCTTGGCAGCAGCACTAGTGAAGGAAAAGAATCTTCTGATACTGGAAGCAGTACTGTACTTCCAAAACTTGAAGGACCTGGAATTGTTGTAACTCTTAACGACTCTCCTCTTTGGAAAGGAGCGGTTAATGGTTCCGGAACATCCGGAAATATTAATGATTACGTAATCCACCAACAAGATATTGAAGCTGTAGTAAATGCTTTGTGGCGCGGCGGCGCAGAAGCAATAACTATTCAAGATCAGCGAGTATTATTTAATTCCGCAGTTATTTGTATTGGTAATGTTCTTATGCTGCAAGGTCATCAGTACTCGCCACCGTATAAAATATCTGCTATTGGTCCAATGGATGGCATGGTCGATGCTCTAAACAATTCACCAGCCATAAACACCTACAAGGAGTACGTAAGTTCGTTTGGATTAGGATGGAAAGTGGAGAAAAAGAATAATCTGCGATTCCCTGAGGCATCGGCTTTGTTGCAACCATTAAGGTACGCAACAGTTCCTAAAGTGCTAAACAAATAAAATATGTTGCAAAGTCTTCATACATCAATAAAGGAGTAGCACACTATGCAATCTGCTAATATGCAGGAAAGAAAAACGAAGCGTAGCAGCTCGAATTTCTGGTGGCAAGCCGCTGGAGTTATTGGCGAACTGTTGATAGCTTTTGCAGTTATTTGCGCACTGTACATTGCATGGCAAATGTGGTGGACTGGAGAGCAGGCTGAGCACACTCAAGTAGAGGATCGTCAAGCAATATCTTGGCAAAACCCAAAAACTGGTGATAAAACAAAGATTGCTTTACCTCAGAATACTGACCCGCCAGCCTTAAAAAAACCAAAGTCTGATGACCTTATAGCTCGTTTGTATGTACCACGTTTTGGAAATCAGTGGGAACGAAATGTTGTAGAAGGAATTACGCCAGAAATATTAAGCAAACGCGGTTTGGGTCATTATCCAACCACGCAAATGCCTGGCGCAATGGGTAATTTTGCAGTAGCAGGACACCGAAATGGCTATGGTCAGCCATTGGGAGACGTAGACTTACTGAAACCTGGCGACCCAATAGTGGTTCGCACAAAGGATTATTGGTTCGTCTATAAATACACTTCTTACAAGATTGTTACACCAGATCACGGTGAAGTTGTTGATGCAAATCCTGAGCATCCTGGTGAGAAACCAACAAAACGTATGCTTACTCTTACAACTTGTGAGCCTAAGTATACTGCTGCAACTCATCGCTGGATTAGCTACGCAACGTTTGCTTATTGGGCAAAGATTAGCGATGGTATTCCAAAAGAACTTTCCACTATTGACGAGCAAGGAAAAGTGAAGTTTATTAACAATGAACAACAATCTCTAGCTTCTCAACTTTCTTCACTAGTGCCAATTATGGTGTTTGTTCTGTTAGTATATGTGATGATTTTCGCAGCAGGAGCAATCGCTTGGCAATGGCCAGAACTTCGCGCTATTCGCGCTGGATTAAAGAGAAAGCCTGACATAAGCATTTTTGGCGGCATTTTGCGCATACAGCCAGGCATCACAGTGATTCGTTGGATTCTTTCGATTCTGATTTATTTCTTCATTGTGTTAGTGCTATTCCAGTGGATTTTCCCTTGGGCTGCATCTACAATTCCATTACTTCAGCAGATGTCTAATTACTCAACAACTATATGACAATGGATTGAATAGTAAGTTTTAAATATTCTTAAATTACTTTAAAACTTGCAAAATAAAAACATTTAAGGCGATTGCGTATTAAGCGCAGTCGCCTTTTGTTTTTATTAATAAAATAAAAGCCTATAGAAACGTATAAAATCATGCATTGCTGTAAAACTATGTCTAAACAAATAAACATATCTTAAACAGCTATTTTTTCGTTTTATAACATGCTCTGCAACTTAATATAAATCTATTTTTGCAGATCTATTTTCACGCATTAATTTTTATAAGCTATATACGGATTCTCATTAGATATACAAAAATGCTGCTTGTTCTACTTTTCTTGTAGCACAAGCAGCATATATATATTATTTATTTTTACAGATTCAATCTAAAACAAATCTGAATCAGTCTTAATCAGTCTGAATCAGACGGGGAGCTAAGGCTTGGGCGTGTAATTAATGTAATTGCTTTGCCTTTCTCAACCTTGTTTCCTGCTTCCTCAGACATACTAATGACTATATCGTCATCTTTTGCCATTGAATCAGATACAACTCTCAAGCCTTTTGCTTCAAGTATTTTCTTTGCCTGTTTGAATGTAACAGCGCCAAGATCTATACTAGGAACTTCAATTTTTGGAGCACCTTGAGAAACATACACAGTAACAGAGCTGTGTGGTTTAACAGAGGAACCAGATGTTGGATTTAGTCGAGTTACAGAACCTTCAGGAACATTATCTGAATCTTCCTTAACTACATCCGTAGTAAAACCAGAATTCTCTAATTGACTGATAACAATGTCTTTGCTTTGTCCAACAAGACCGTCAGGAATTTTAGTTAATCCGGATGCAATATACAAAGTAATTAACGTACCCTTATCAGCAAACGAATCTGCGTCAGGATCCGTGCGAGTTACATGATCTTTCTTGATGTCTGCACTATCTTCTACTCGAACATTAGCAATTTTAAATCCAGCATGTTCAAGCATTTTACGAGCAGCTTCTTGCGTTTTACCACTCACATCTGGCACGCGAGTTGATTGTGGTCCAACCGAGAACCATACAGTCACCTTGGATCCAGAAGCAACATGCTCACCTCCACGCGGCGATTGCTTAGTGAAAGTTCCTTCAGGTTGAGAAGAGTGATCATCTTCACGAATATCTGGAACCAAACCAAGTGCACGCAACTTTTCACGGGCAGCATCTTGAGTTGTTGTTTCCATAAATGTTGGAACTACAACATCTCCAGTAGCACGACTTCGATTGAGCATAAACAGTACACCTAGAAGAACTAATAGTGTTACCAACACTCCAACCATAGATCCGATTACTACGCGTTTACGACGTTGCGCTTGCATTGTCGCTCTTTGCGACGCACGCGTGCTAGGAGAAAATGCAATATTTGCAGATTCAACTTGACCAGTAATAGGATTAAACGATTGAGTTGCAGCACCATCTGTCATTCCCATAGCCATATTTGCAGCATTCTGCTCAGCCTGCTTACGCGCCTTTATATTAGCTAAATCAGTCAACGGATTGAACGCTGCTGCAACAGGAACTCCGCCATTCATAAACGCTAGAATGTCATTCTTAAATTCTGATGCTGTGGCATACCTGTTTTGTCTATCTTTTGCCATTGCTTTAGCGCAAATCTTGTCCCACATAGCAGGCATACCAGGAACAAGTGTGCTAATAGGAGTCGCTACTTCTGAAACATGCTGATATGCGATAGCAACAGCTGAATCTCCAATAAAAGGAGGGCGCCCAGTTAGCATTTCATACAACACACATCCTGCAGAATACAAGTCAGAGCGCATATCTACTTGTTCACCGCGAGCCTGCTCTGGAGACAAGTATTGTGCTGTTCCAACAACACCTTGAGACTGTGTCATAGTTGTTGCAGAATCATCAAGAGCTCTAGCTATTCCAAAATCCATGACTTTTACTAAGCCTTGCTCGGAAATCATAATATTTCCAGGCTTAATATCGCGATGAATAATACCCATTCTGTGTGAATACTCTAAAGCATTGAGCACGCCGAGCATAACTTGTTCAGCGTCTCTTTGACTTAAAGCTCCATTCATTTTTAGAACATCACGTAATGTTTTTCCTTTAATATATTCCATTACGAGATACGGCAAACGCTCTTCTAAGCCATTTTCTGCTATAACAGATTCTTCTCCAGAATCGTAAATATTTACAATATTAGGATTGTTCATCTGCGCAATTGCGTGCGCTTCCCTGCGGAATCGCGAAAGGAAAATCTCATCGTTCGCTAAATCAGAACGCATGATTTTCACAGCAACTGTACGACCTAAGCGCTTATCAACAGCAACACGCACTTCTGCCATGCCACCGCGACCAATAAGCTCCCCTAATTCGTATCGACCATTCGCTAATGAGGTAGGCATTGTGGTATTCATTGCTGCTCCTTGCGATCATTGGTATTAAAAATGTTAATAATATTTACTTGGTTTTGAGGCATACTCTTAATACATCTTCGCTGACGCAAATTTGTAGAAAGTACTCCTGTTGTATTGTTGAAGGCTGTTTCTTGATCTAGCAATCTGCGCTCAATGCGAGATAACACTTTCGACACGACTAATGCATCTTTTGGACGATCTTTTGGATTCTTTGCAAGCATAGACATAATAAACTGTTGCAATTGCAAATCAAAATTTTCTGGCAAAGGTGGCACAGGATCATTAACATGTGCAGCAGCAATATCTACTGGCGTTGCTCCTGTAAATGGACGATGTCCGCACAAACCTTCATATGCGACAACACCTAACGAATAAATATCAGATTGTGCAGTAGCTTGCTCACCTTGCGCTTGTTCTGGAGAAATATATTGAGCTGTTCCAACTACCATTCCATCTTGAGTGATTTGTTCCTGGTCGCTAGAATATGACACACCAAAATCTGTGATTTTCACATTGCCAGTATCAGAAACCATAATATTTGCAGGTTTTACATCGCGATGAATTACGCCATGAGAATGAGCTACAAAAAGTCCTCGAGCTGTTTGAATAAGAATAGGAAGTAACTTGGTAGGCTCAATAATTTTTTCTTTATGATACAAATCTGCCAATGATTTACTTGGCACATATTCCATAATTAGGAATCCAATACCATCGTGCTCATAATAGTCAAATAATGCTGCAATATTAGGGTGCGCTAAATTGGCAGAATTATGCGCTTCAGCACGAAGACGGCGTAACTTTGCTTCAACGTTTACTGTATCTGTACGTAACGCTTTAATAGCAACAATTCGCCCAAGTTGAATATCAAAGCCTTTCCAAACTTCTCCCATACCGCCTTGAGCAAGGCGGCGATCAAGTCTATAACGATGATGAACTAACTGTCCTTCAACGAGTTTCATTGTTTAAGCGCCTCCTTCATCACTTGTTGCATAATAGGTCCTGCCGCATAGCTACCAAATGTGCTTGTGTTATGTACTATGACTGCTATAGCTATTCTAGGATTTTCAGCAGGAGCAAATCCAATAACCCAACCATTAGCAGCTTGATTATACATTCCAATCTGTGCAGTACCTGTTTTAGCCGCAACATGAATATTAGGTAAAGCAAGATTAGGATTTTCTTTTGTAACAACAGCCTGCATCATAGAAGTTAATTTAGATGCACTGTCACTACTCATTACTTGGTTCATAATAGTTGGTCTAGTTTGTGACAATACTGACAAATCACTAGATCTTACACAATCAACAAGAGTAGGCTTCATCAATGTTCCATTATTTGCAATAGCTGCCGCAATCATAGCGTTTTGCAAAGGTGTAACTTTAGCATCACCTTGACCTATTGATTCCAGAGCTAATCTATCTGGAGTTGGCTTAATAGAAAAAGTAGATTTCACGGATCGCATTGGGAATCCAGTAGAATCAGAACCATCAATGGTCAGCGAATCGAAGAATCCAAACTTTCTTGCCTGCTTTACAATTGCGTCAGAGCCTAAAGCATTACCCAATTGAGCAAAAGCAGTATTAGACGAATATGCTAAAGCATCCTCAAAAGATATTTTTCCATCAACACCATTTGCTTGGTAAGTGACATTTGTGAGAGACGTTTTGGTTCCAGGCAAAACATAGCTCTCACCGGCAGGTATTTTCGTATCAGGTTTGTATTTTCCAGATTCTAATGCTGCTGCAGCAACAACAGTTTTGAACGTAGAGCCAGGAGCATAAAGCTCAGAAACAGCACGATTCAGCATAGGATTTGACACATCTGATGTTATGTTCTCATACGATTTATTTACTTCATTAATATTGTGAAGAGCAAGATCATTTGGATCATAACTTGGAGTGCTTACCATAGCACGAATTCTTCCGGTTTTTGGCTCAATTGCAACTAAAGCTGCATCTTTGCCTTTAAGAATATTGTAAGCAAGATTTTGCAAACGTGAATCAATTGACGTCTCTATAGAAGCTCCGCGATTAGTTGCTCCAGTAAATAATGAACGGAATTTTTGCCAGAACAAAGCGTCTGATTCTCCACTTAATAAGCTATTGCGAGAAGCCTCAATTCCTCTATCTGCACGTTGGCTAATAGAAAAATATCCAGTAACTGGAGCATATACTAATCCGTTAGAATACTGACGTTGATACACAAAAGCATCCTTAGATGGTTCAGATTTCGCTATAACTGTGCCATCTGATGTAAGTATTGCTCCACGCGGAGCACCAAACTCATGGTATAAAGCTCTGCGATTTCGAGGATCAGAATTCAAAGCATTCGCTTTAATAGAAGTAATAAGTGTACTAGAAATACCAAGTATTACAAAAAGTACCAATACTGCAGTAAAAAGTTCTCTAAGACTTTTATTCATTGTTATCACCTCTTTCTGAAGAGGAAATAACAGCAGAAGAATCTATATTATTTTCATAATTTGTATTGTTATATTCGTTATTATTTGTATTTGTCTTAGCTCGCTCTTGCAATTCACGCTCGCGCAATGCTGCTAAGGCAGCGTATTGGAAAGTATCTGAAACAGGAGCAGATTCAGGCTTATTTGCAGCGTGAGAAATAACAATAAGCAAAGATGCAAGCAAATAATTTGCAACTAAAGAAGAGCCTCCAGCTGCCATATAAGGCAAAGTTAAACCGGTTAATGGAATAACCAAAGTAATTCCACCAACAACAGTAAACACTTGGAAAGCCATAGTAAAAACAAGCCCTGAAGCTAATAATTTTCCAAAGCCATCTTTAATTTTCATTGCAGTAATCATTCCGGATGCAATAATAATTAAATATAAAACTAATACTGCGAGAAGCCCAGTAAGACCAAGCTCTTCACCAACAGAAGCATAAATAAAATCAGAATTAGCTAGCGGTGTTATAGAAGGATGGCCTTGTCCTAAACCTGTTCCGGTTGTTCCTCCAGCAGCCAAACCAAACAATCCAGATACAATTTGCGCTGAACCACCAGGGAAACGATTATAAACAGCATTGTCGAATGGGTGAAGCCACGAATCCACACGATATTGCACATGTGCGAATAACTTTACTGCCATCAAACATCCAGCTACAAAAGCAATACCTCCAACAGCAATCCACCCTCTGCGACCTGTTGCAACATACAACATCGACACAAACATTGCAAAGAACATCAACGACGTTCCAAGATCATGCTGAATAACAAGCACGCCCATTGATGCGGCCCATACTAAAGCAATAGGCCCCATGTCTTGTAAGCGAGGAAGGTGAATTCCCAAAACTTTATTTCCACCTACAGCAAGTCGATCACGATGATTAAACAGATAGGCTGCAAAGAAGAACGACAAGAAAAGCTTAGCAAACTCTCCTGGCTGCACTGTGTGATCGCCAAAACCTATCCAAATTCTCGCTCCACCAATTTCTTTACCTAACCCAGGAACCATAGGCGAAAGCAAAAGAATTAAGCCTATAACCATATTCACATAAGAAAAACGCCTTAAAATGCGATAATCTTTCAAAAGAATAACGAAAATAATTGATAATACTAGTGCCGCACAAATCCACACCATTTGTTTTATTGCAACATTTGTATTATTTTGTCTGTCGATTCTAGCTATAAGAACTGTTCCAATTGCAGTTAAAAGCATAATACAAGGTAAAATAGCTTGACTTGCATATGGCTGTTTAACAAGAAGAACACCCCAAAATACAAAAAACAGCACCATAACAAGAATCAACATTGCTGCATAATTAGCAGAAATATAACCGTCAACACGGAAAAACATCTGTAAAAACGCCATTCCAGAAAGTAGAGTTGCAAAAAGCAACAATGCTATCTGTCTTATACGCGTAGCAATCATATTCATGAGGTTTTACCCTCCTGCTTCGCGTTATCTTTATTTTTATTTATTTTATTTTCTAATTTCTTTTGATTCTGTTCATTAAGTTTTTCTTGTTCTCGAGCACGCATTTCTCGACGAATTAACGAAGCATGACCACGAGCCTCAGCTAAGCTGCCAAAACTAATTCCTTCTTTTAATTGATCCTGCCAAGATTTATCTAGTTTATTAACAGGAATGTTGGTAGATTCCACTTCGTGAGATAATGCAATACCAAAAATATTTGTTGGAACTCCTTGGTAAATAACAACTTTGTTACTGTCTTTTCCAATATAATATTGCGTTTGAGTCCACGCATATACTCCGTAGCCTATTGCAGAAATAACAAATAATACTAGCAATATTACCAAAGATATTCCTATGCGAGTCCACCTGCGCCTCAATGAATGAGCACGATGCGCCTCATCCTGCTCATGTTTAACAGCACGAGCAACATCTGGATCATGAGGATCCGTGGAAACTTTACCATTCTTCTTTTTGACTATAGGAATCTCATTAGTGTCAGGTGTATGTAATTCTCCATCTTCTTCGCGAATATGTGAAGGTTGCACAATTCTTGTAATGGATATTGTTCCTTCATTTGTATTTTCAGAATTATCGTCATCTTGAGCTAGCGCGGCTGCTCTTTGAGCTGGTGAATTCTTATCTTCGCGCAATGCTGGTGATGAAGCTACTGCTTTATTTACTATATCTGCAATTGATTCGAGATCATTACTTGCGGCTCCTCCAATAAGCGGAGTTTGATGTGGAAGATCAAATGCATCAGCATCAAGTGCAAGCGTTGCATCTGCAATAACGGCTGTAACATTATCTGTACTACCAGCACGAAGTGCCATAGACACTAATTTTTGAGCACACTCTTCTTGATTAGAAATACTACTCATCACATCTTGAATAGTTGAATCTTCAAGAACTCCACACAATCCATCAGAGCAAAGAAGCCAACGATCAGAAGGATGCGCCGAACGCAAAGCAATATCAGGGCGAGGATCTATATCAAAATCACCTAGCACTCGCATAACAACATTTCGTTGAGGATGATTTCGCGCCTCTTCAGGCGTAATATGACCCGTATCAATCAAATGCTGAACATAACTATGATCAGTAGTCATGCGCATAAGATGATTATCTCTTAGTAAATACGCTCTAGAATCGCCTAAATGAGCCAGAACCCAGTATCCTTTTACAAGAGTTACTGCAGTAACTGTCGTTCCCATTCCAGCAAGACGACGCTCACGTTTAGCTTTACCAACAATCGCATCATGAGCAGCCATAATCGATGTTTCCATCATCGAAGAAACAGTTTTAACATCATGTGGTCTTGAATCTTGTTCAATATGTGCAAGAGAACGAATCGCTATAGTAGAAGCTGTATCTCCTCCAGCATGACCACCCATTCCGTCGCAAATTGCAGCTAAATGTTCACCAGCAAATGCAGAATCTTGATTATTACTACGAACAGTTCCAACATCACTGACAGCCGTAGCATACATAAAAAGTATTTTTTCTACAGAATTCGCGCAATTTTCTTTAATATCATTTTTATCTGTTATAGATGATATTTTTTCTATTTGCCCAGTAACTGCAGTTTGAATTTCTTTTTCGTCGTTTGAATTGATTTGTTTCATTTATTACCTCAATTCAAACATTGTTGCTCCAATTCGCACAGAAGTACGTGGAGCTAATATAACAGGTTCGGTAACACGATTATGACCAATCATGGTTCCATTTGTGCTGCCTAAATCTTCAAGAACCCAAGAATTAACTGACTGATTAAAATAAACACGAGCATGATGCGAAGATACAAATTCATCGTTTAATACGACTGTATTAGACGCAGCACGACCAAGAGTTACACCAGCAGCGTTCAATGGGAATGAAGAGCCTGCCAAAGGTCCGTCAATAACAACTAACAAAGTTGGAGAACCGTACGTATTTTCTTGATTTTCTGCTTTTGTAAATACTGGCGTTTCATGTACTTGCACAACTTGTGAAAACTTTGCTTCACGAGAATTACGACGAGAATTTTTCTTCCAAAAACGAGATTTTTTAGGACTAAATACCTCAATATCGCAGCGAAGCGAACGGATAGCGCACCATACAAAAATCCAAAGTAAGACTAGAAAGCCATACTTAAGTATTGCGAACGTTAATTCAGTGAACATCATGCGCGTTATCGTCTCCTAGCTCGGAAATACTCACTACTCCTGGTCTTGAGACGATGCCCAATAAAGAATACGCGTACGACCAATAGTAATAGTGTTACCATCAACTAATGTTGCTGCAGGAACTTGATGACCCTCTACATATGTACCATTAGTAGATCCAAGATCACGAGCAATAACACCGTCAGGAGTTATATCAATACCAAGATGATGACGAGAAATGCCTGGATCATCTATTACAATATCGCAACCAGATCCACGTCCTAAAATAGTACGATCCTTTGTAAGCAAGTACTGGTTACCATTAATTTCAAGCATAGGATGATTCTGTTGCTGATCATCTGTGGTAACAGGAACAGCATTACCTTGAACAGATTCGGATGTCAAATGGAAATTACCTTTAGTTAATTCCAAATCCTCTTCAAAAATAACAACTACAGGTCCTACGAAAGCATAATGCTGACTCTTAGCATATTGAGTAAGATTATCTGCAAGCTCATTAGCTAATGCTTCACTGCCCCATTGTTCAATATGATCAAAATCAGGCGTACTCAGCTTAAAACGGTACTCATTTGGAGCAACTGTGTGATCTCTGCCAATTGGCATAGCTTCAGCGTCAATTTCACGTTCCAAAGCACTCGAAAAATCGACTGGCTGTAAATCTTTGGAGCCGAATTTTGCGAAGACGCCGTTCATTGCACCTTCCACGCTCTTCTCAAATCGGTCAAACACACTCATGGTAAACCCTTTCTATCTGTTCATCATAGTACTCGTCACCGGGTACGGTGTTCAACTCCCACACGCTTTTCTTCTAATATATTTTCTTTTTTATACATATTATTTCGTACTCTCCAACGTGCATTTACATCATTGTGCGTGTAATCTTAACAAGTATGATGCAGAAAAATAACAGTAATCACAGCGGATTATCGGTTTTCACTAGAAATTCCGCTACCATTTTTACACTATTACTTGCAGTTGTTATTCCGTGCTTAGGAAAAGCATTGCTAGTTACGAGTAAAGAGCGCACTTACGAATCTTCAATAGTCGCTTGGTTCCATAAAAGCGTTCCATCTGTAATTCTCAGTATTTCAAAAATATTAGCTTTGATTTTTTCAACTAAAGGTTGCATAGCAATACTTGTTTTATTAGCAGCTCTTTCATTATTTATAAATAAAAATTGGAAGATTACAATAATTCAACTTTTAATTTCGCTTCTTCCTATGATTTATATTTTTGCAGTTAAATTTGCTGTAAATCGTCCGCGTCCGTACATTGGTTTGAATATTAAATTACCACCTGATCCAAGTTTCCCAAGTGGTCATACTTCAGCAGCTGTAGCAGTTTGCGTTATGGCAATGTTAATTCTTTACATTAATAAACCATCGTCAGTTCAATTTGGATTACTTTTTAGCGCAATTCTTGTTGTTATAGTTGCTGTTTCACGTATTATTGTCGCTGCTCATTTCCCTACGGATGTATTAGCTGCAGCAATTATATATCCGCTACTTTCTGTTGCAATTTTGCGCTCATTCCAGCGTCATAATTTATATATTGACAACAGAAATAATGACAAATCTACTTACTAAGAACAAGTACTAGATTCTAATTCAAAATCTAATATCCAATAATATAAAAGTAAGGAAATACTAATGATAAAAGGATTTAAAAAATTTATTTTAAGAGGCAGCGTAATCGATATGGCTGTCGGTGTTGTTATGGGTAGTGCAGTAACTGCAGTAGTAACAACGATAGTTAATTATATTATTAATCCTCTTATTGCAATGATTTGCGGAAAGCCAGAACTTAATGGCGTTCTGACTATTAGTATGAATGGTGCAACAATTTCTTTCGGCGCAGTAATTGGAGCATTATTGAATTTCCTTATTATTGCTACAGCAGTTTATTTCTGCATTGTTTTACCTATTAATAAATTACGTGAAATTGGTGCAGATTTGTTGCAAATTGAACATGAAAAAACTGAAGAAGAAAAAAGAAAAGAACGTGAAGAAAAAACTATTCAACTGTTACAAGATATTCGTGACGAACTAGTGAAACGCTAATTTCTTTATTTTTCTTATAAAAATTCCCACTGCTTCTTAGTAAACAGTGGGAATTTTATTAATCAAAACTAAATTATTCACACTATCAGTCGTCACCTAAAGTAATGTGAATTCCTCCAACTAATGAACCAACAACGTTATATAGAAGTGCGATTATTGCAGATAATACGGTTATTATGACTATTTCTACAATTGAAAAAATAGTTACAGCACTTAATACTGTTGGTAGTGAGAACACATCTGCAAGATTAAAACCGTTACTATCCAAGCCTGTAGAAGAAACAATCTGCGTTACTTGATCAAATACACCAATCATATTCAAGAACAACCATATCAAACCTGCAGCAATAACTTGAATAATTCCTCCTGCAACGCTTAGAAGGAATGTTACTTTTGCTACGGACCATGCATCTACTCTTACTAAAGAAAGACTCATACGACGAGCACGCGGAACACGTCCTGATTTTGTTGCGTTTGATTTATTGGAAATGGATGAAGCAACGCCACCAATTGTACGACGATACGTATTGGAACTACCACTAACACGTGCAGATGATGATGAATTTTTAACGATATTTCCTAAAGAAGAATTACCAGATACTTCATCAAAATTATTTTCTTCACTTGAATGATTAGCTTCATTAGAAGGAACCATTTTTTCTGCATATAATTCTGTGTTATTAGACAAAAATCCTGCAGATTCCTCATTCATATTCATCGGATTTTGCGATGGCTCAAAATTTTCGCTCATCTCAGTGTTCCTTCTCTTATTAATTTGCTTATAATCAGTGTCATTATACCAATGAGAGTACCAATAAAAACAGACTAGAACAGTTTTTATTAGTACTCTCAAATTTTTACGAAATAATATTATTAATATTATTCCTTATAAGAAGTTTCTTAAGCTTCCTCATTTTCTGAAGTAGCTTCTTTTTCTTCTAATTGATTTTCTTCGTCATCCGTTTCTTCATTACGAGCAATAGAAATAATTTCATCGCCCTTATCTGGCTTAGCTAAAGTCACACCTTGAGTTGTTCTACCAGTGCGCTTCACTTCATTAACGTCAGAACGAATTACCTTACCGGACTTCATAATTGCCATTACTTGATCTGTTTCTTCAACAATCAAGGCACCAACCAAAGAACCGCGACCCTCTGCAAGTTGAACAGCTTTAACACCGTAGCCGTTTCTTCCTTGCAAACGATACTCTTCAATAGCAGTTCGCTTAGCAAAACCTTCATTAGTGACAACAAGAAGATCTTTACTAGTTTCTGCTGCAACAACGTCCATATCGAGTAATTCGTCACCTTCACGGAATCTCATACCCTGAACACCGGCAGTCTGACGACCCATTGGTCGAAGTTGTTCATCATCTGCTCTAAACTTCAAACTCATTCCAAGCTTAGAAACAAGAATAATGTCATCTTCTGGGTTGCACAAAGCTGCACCAATGAGCTCATCAACAGGTTCACCTGTTTCTTCATTTGCCATCAAGCGTACAGCAATCAAACCGCCTTGACGTGGAGAATCATACTCTTGTAAAGCAGTTTTCTTAACTTTTCCAGAACGAGTTGCCAATACCAAGTATTTAGCAACATCATAATTTGGAATTGATAATACTGCTTGAATTGTTTCTCCTGGAGTAAATTGCAACAGATTAGCAACATGCTGACCTTTAGAATCGCGAGATCCTTCTGGAAGTTCGTAAGCTTTCAGACGGTAAACTCGACCACGATTAGTAAAGAAGAGCAACCAATTGTGTGTAGAAGTTAAGAAGAAGTGATCAACTACATCATCTTCACGCAATTTAGCGCCTTTAATACCTTTACCACCACGGTGTTGAGCACGATACTCGTCTGCCTTAGTGCGCTTAATATAGCCTGCACGAGTTACGGTTACAACAACGTTTTCTTCAGCAATAAGATCTTCAACATTCATTTCACCAGAGAATGGAAGAATCTTAGTTCTGCGATCATCACCATATTTTGCAACAATTTCATCAAGTTCATCGCCAACAATTTTGCGCTGACGTTCTGGGCTTGCCAAAATATCGTTGTAATCAGCAATTTTGATCATCAAATCTTCATGCTCGTCGAGAATCTTCTGACGTTCCAAAGCTGCAAGTCTGCGAAGTTGCATTGCAAGAATGGCATCTGCTTGAACTTCATCAACATCAAGCAAATTCATTAAACCAGTACGAGCAGTTTCAACATCTTTAGATGAACGAATTAAAGCAACAACTTCATCGATCATATCCAAAGCTTTCAAATAGCCTTGCAAAATATGATCTCGCTCTTCAGCTTCACGCTTTAAGTAACGTGTACGCCTATCAATTACTTCAAGCTGATGATTTACCCAATGACGAATAAAAGCATCCAAACTCAAAGTTCTAGGAACGCCATCAACCAAAGCAAGCATATTTGCGCCGAAAGTTTGCTGCAATTGCGAATGCTTATATAAGTTATTTAAAACAACTTTTGGAACAGCATCGCGCTTAAGAACAAGAACCAAACGCTGACCAGTACGTCCAGACGTTTCGTCGCGCATATCTGCAATACCTTGAATTTTTCCATCTCGTACAGCTTCACGAATAGAAGCAGCTAAGCGATCAGGATTAACTTGGTATGGAAGCTCGGTGACAACCAAGCACATACGTCCCTTAATTTCCTCAGTATTAACTACTGCTCGCATTGTAATTAAGCCGCGACCTGTACGGTACGCCTGCTCAATTCCCTTATGCCCTAAGATCGTTGCTCCAGTAGGGAAATCAGGTCCTTTAATTCGCTGAATTAAAGCTTCAAGAAGTTCTTCATTGCTTGCATCAGGATGCTCCAAAGCCCAGTGCACACCATCAGCCACTTCACGCATATTATGAGGTGGAATATTGGTTGCCATACCAACAGCAATACCAGCAGAACCATTAACTAAAAGATTTGGAAAACGAGCTGGCAAAACTGTAGGCTCTTGAGTTTTACCATCATAATTTGGCAGGAAATCAACGGTATCTTTATCGATATCTCGTACCATTTCCATAGCCAATGGCGCCATACGACATTCCGTATAACGCATTGCTGCTGCAGGATCGTCACCAGGAGAACCAAAGTTTCCTTGACCATCAACAAGCATATAGCGCATTGACCAAGACTGAGCCATACGCACTAAAGTGTCATAGATAGCAGAATCACCATGAGGGTGATACTTACCCATAACATCACCAACAACGCGAGAGCACTTGTTATATCCTCGATCAGGTCTGTATCCTCCGTCATACATTGCATAAATAACACGACGGTGAACAGGCTTCAAACCATCACGAACATCTGGTAAAGCACGCTCAACAATAACAGATAATGCGTAAGCTAAATAAGATTCGCGCATTTCCTGCTGCAAATCCATGTTCTTTACGCGAGCACCCTTCATTAAGCCATAATCAGTATTATCTGCTTCCTGAGGGCTCTGTGGTTCCATTGAACCATCTGGAAGCTGATCTCGCTCAGCATCATCACTAGCGGAATTTATTTCGTCTACCACTTCAATTCCTTCTTAATCTTATAAAAATTAAAGTTTTTTCTTTTTATATTTTCGAATAAATTAATACTTTTAAGCGTCAATAAACCTTGCATCATGAGCATTTCTTTGAATGAAGAGTCTACGAGGCTCTACTTCATCACCCATAAGCATGGAGAATGTTTCATCAGCTCGAGCAGCATCTTCAATATGAATTTGCTTCAAAATACGATGTTCAGGATCCATTGTTGTTTCCCACAACTCCTGATAACTCATCTCACCCAAGCCCTTGTATCGCTGAATACCTTCACCTTTAGGAAGTTGACGACCAGCAGCTTTACCTTCTGCTAAAACTCTGTCTCGCTCAGCATCCGTATAAACAAAGTCATGTGCCCCCTTGCTCCACTTCAAACGGTACAAAGGTGGCATAGCAACATAAACATATCCTGCAGTAATCATAGGACGCATATAGCGGAAGAATAGTGTCAAATTCAAAGTAGCAATATGAGCACCGTCGACATCAGCATCAGCCATAATAATAACTTTGTGATATCGAACCTTACTTAAATCAAAGTCTTCACCATAACCGCCACCAACAGCAGTAATTAAGGATTCAATAGTTTCAGACTTCATCATTCTGTCGATTGAAGCGCGTTCGGTATTCAAAATCTTACCGCGCAAAGGCAAAATTGCTTGCGTAATAGGATCGCGACCTTGAATTGCTGAGCCACCTGCAGAATCACCCTCGACTATGAATAATTCACATTCTTCAGGATTACTTGACTGGCAATCCTTCAACTTATCTGGCATTCCAGCAGTTTCAAAAATAGACTTACGACGAGTATTTTCGCGAGCTTTTTTAGCAGCAAGTCGAGCACGAGAAGCTTCTATAGCTTTTTGAATAATATTTTTTGCTTCATTTGGATGAGCATCAAACCAATCTCCAAGCTTTTCTGTCATAACTCTTTGCACAAAAGTCTTAGCTTCAGAATTACCAAGCTTTGTTTTAGTCTGACCTTCAAACTGTGGAGTTGTAAGCTTTACTGAAACAACTGCTGTTAAGCCTTCGCGAACATCATCACCAGAAAGATTAGTATCTTTCTCTTTCAGAATATTCTTTTCGCGAGCATAACGATTAACTAAAGTAGTAAGTGCTGCACGGAATCCTTCTTCGTGAGTACCGCCTTCAGTAGTTGAAATAGTATTAGCAAAAGTGTGAACTGCTTCAGAATAAGCAACAGTCCATTGCATAGCAATTTCCGCAGAAATACCAATTTCAAGATCTTCAGCCTCAAAGTCAATAACATCTGGCTCTACAGGAACAGCTTTTCTAGATTTAACCAAGTAATCAACATAGTCTTTAATACCATGCTCATACCTGTAGCTTACGCTTCTATGCTTTTCTTCACTAGAAGATTCAGAATCACCTGCAACTTCATCTCCAGCTTCATCTGGCTTACGTAAATCAGTTAAAGAAATCTTCAAACCTTTATTTAAGAAAGCCATCTGTTGGAAACGAGAACGCAAGGTTTCAAAATCATAAACTGTTGTTTCAAAAATTGTTCCGTCTGGCCAGAAAGTCACAGAAGTTCCAGTTGATTCTCCTTCTGCCATTGGCTCACCTTTTGCCAAAGGAGCAGTTGGATGCTGATCAACATAAGTTTGAGTCCAGTGGAATCCTTGACGACGAACTTCAATTTCTACACGAGTAGAAAGTGCATTAACAACAGAAATACCTACACCGTGTAAACCACCAGAAACAGCATAACCGCCGCCGCCAAACTTACCACCAGCGTGAAGTTTAGTCATAACTGTTTCAACACCAGAAACACCTTCGCCTGGCACTTCATCTACTGGAATACCTCGACCATCGTCGACAACACGAATAGCATTATCAGGCAAAATTGTTACTTCAATATGCGAAGCATATCCTGCCAAAGCTTCATCAACAGAATTATCAACAATCTCATAAACCAAATGATGCAATCCACGAGGACCAGTAGAACCAATATACATACCTGGTCTAATACGAACTGCCTCTAATCCTTCTAGAACACGAAGGTCACTCGCATCATAATGTTCAGGAGCAAGTGAATCATCGAGTTGAGCATCATCGAGTTTATGCTCTTCAACGGCATCATCCATCGAATTATCTTCCGTGTTTGCCACTTTAGGTCCCTTCACAAATTGCCTCATATTAAAAGGCATTTATAGAGCCAACACATGCTAGAAAGCACATAAAAGGGGATTCTAGCGTTTTAGCCATAATACATGACATTCTACACACATAGTATGACCTCTCTTCAGAAAGAGGCATTTTTACTATTTTTAAAAAATATAATAATTTTATTAAAATTTATTTCTTAAAAATCCTAATCCACTCGTTGTTGGACCAATAACTTTAATTTCTTTTATTTCAATATTTTCAAGGTTATTATTAATTTTTTCTTTTAATTGTGGAATTAAATAAGAAAGTTGAGTTGCCCAAACTGTTGATTGAGCACGAACAATAAGCACACCATTTACAACTTGACTTATTTCACAATGTTTTGCAATGCTTTCCCCCACTACTTTATGCCAAGAAGAACGTAATTTTGCTATAGAAAGTTGACTATTCCAATTACTTTCAGAAGCAAAATTTTTTAAAATACCGCAGAATAATTTAGGATCTCTACCAGGTTTTCCAAAATTTTCCCAAGCTTGTTCTGCATTTTTTTCACGATTATTTTCGCGTTCAGCTTTCTTATTAATAGGATCAAAAATAATTGCAGGCAATTTTCGAGTATCAATTTTTAAAAGAATATTGACAGGAATCATTACTTTTCCTCCTGCTTATTTTTTCTTTGTTCTATTAAATCAAGCAAAATATTATTATGCTCTTCACTAAAATTATTAATTTCATTATTTTTTTCTAATAATTTTCCAATATTTATAAGATTCGTTTTTTTAATATATTCTTCATTAGGAATGTCACTAAGAGAAGAAGTAGTAATAAAAACTTGACCTTGATTAAGTGCAAAATTTAATATTCTTATGCGCCTATTTTCATCAAGTTGTGCAAATACATCATCGAGAATAACAATAGGTTTATTATTATTTTTTTCTTCTAACGCCTTGCATAATGCCATTTTTGAAGCTATTGCAATTGTCCAAGATTCACCATTCGAAGCAAAATCTTTAGCAGAAATATTATTAATAACAAAGTCAATATCATCACGATGAGGGCCAATAAGGTTGCATCCTCTAGCTAGCTCTCCCTCATAAATACGTTGAAAATGCTCACTTATTTTAGAAAAAAGCTCGTTATTATTTTCAATATTTTCATCACTATTTTTTTCAAATAATACTTCTTCAAAAGAAGGAACATATATTATTTCCGTATTTTCTTCATTAGTAAAAGATTTAATTATATTTTTGAAATATTTATTAATAATTTGCACAGTTTCTTGGCGTGCTTTTGTTAAGTTAATGCCACTTTCAATAAATTTACCAGTCCAAATTTCTAATCCGGATAATGAAACTGTCTGATTTTTGTATGAATAATCTCTAATATTTTTTAGCAGTGCAGCACGCTGTTTAGAAATATGCTTAAATTCTTGCAATATTTGCACATAATTTGGTACTAACAAAGATCCAGCTTGATCGATAAAAGTACGCCTAACATTAGGATCACCAATTATAAGAAATTGGTCTCTTGGAGTAAAAGAAACTATTGGCAACAATCCAATAATGTCTTTAACATATAATGCTTTACCAGAATTTATATGTGCTCTATTAGAACCTTTTAAGTAAAGATCTATTTCATAAGTTGTTTGATCTAAATTACTTTCTAAAGATGAAATATCATTTAAATCAGTATTTGTTTCATCTTTTTTATAATTTATTTCGTTATTAATTGTATTTATTCTTATTATTGATTTTTCACAGCCTTTTTTAATAAGAGGCAATGTCGAAGATGTTCTGTGACTTATTCCAGTACCAGTAACTTCTAATGCTTCTACAATATTGGTTTTTCCTAAACCATTATTGCCATATATAACATTTATTCCAGGTTTAAAATCACAAATTATATGATTCCAAGAACGAAATGTATCAAGGGCAATTCGCGAAATATACATTGCCTAATTACCCTTTCTTAATAGTTTTAAAAGAAAAATGCGATATTACATTGTACATCAAAAAATAATCTAAAATACAATGCAATATCGCAACAATATTAATTATTAAAACGCATAGGAACAAGCAAATAGCGATAATCTGTTGATTCATCACCATCTGATTCCTGTTGACCATTAAATTCAACAGGTTTTACAGCTGTTGCCATTTTCATATGAACGAATGGCTCTGGAATAGCTCCTAAACCTTCAAGTAAGTAGTTTGGATTAAAGGCAACAGTTATGTCTTCTCCATCCATATCGATATCAAGTACTTCTTTTGCTTGCGATTCGTCAGCAGTACCAGCACTCAAAGTCAACTCTTGATTTGAAAAAATCATTCGAATAGGAGCATTTCTTTCGGCAACTAAAGATACTCGCTTAATTGCATTTATCAATAATTGTTTATTAATAATTGCATGAATAGGATATTCATCTACAAATAATCGATCTACAGAAGGGAATTCTCCATCAATTATTTGTGAAGTACTTGTACGACCGGAATTTTCAAAACCTAAAAGTGACTTATCTTCCTCGTTAAAATGAATAATAACATTTTGATGATCGTCAAGAGAATGAGCAATATCTCTTAGCAATGATCCACGAGTGAGAGTGGTTGAATGAATGTCATTATGTTCTGGTGTCCACTTAAAAGTAGATCTAGATAGACGGAACCTATCGGTAGAAGTCATAGTAACAGTGTCATCTTCAAATTGGATCCTAATTCCAGTTAGAACCGGCCTATTTTCTTCTCTAGATGTAGAAACAGATGCTTGATTTACAGCTTGAATAAATGTTGGCGCATCAACCTGACCTAATTTATTAGGCAATTTAGGCAAATCAGGATATTCTCCAAGAGGCATAAGTTGCAGAGTAAATGTTGATTTGCCGGAAGTAATAGTTAAAGTATTATTTTCAGATTTTAGATAAGTTTTTTCTGCAGGAAGAGACTTAGTAATATCTGCCATTAGTTTACCTAAAATAAGTATGCTTCCCTCTTCGTCAACACCAGCTTCAATATGATGGCAACTAGAAATTTGATAGTTGAATGCAGAAAGTTGCAATGTGCCATTTGCTGCTTCAATTTTTAAGCCTGCAAGAATAGGGTTTGCAGGGCGTGTGTCAATTACGCGTGTAGTCCAAGCTACAGCATCAGCAAATGATGCAGAGTTGACTTCTACTTTCATGCTTCCTCTTTTCTGTAAAGTCTGCATTTATTCTACAGTATGATGCTGCCTACAAAAAGATTTTTAAATATCTACAGTGCGTTTGTATCTATTATTTTTCTTATTAAATAAGTAATAAATAGAAGTAGTAATAAAGACTGTGTATATGTGGAAAAGTGATTAAAAAACCGCTTTTAAAAAGACTTATTAACATTTAAAAGATGTGGATAACGTCAGAATAACAATGTGCACAACTAGCCAACTTATCCACAGTTTTTTCTATTTTTTAAAGTTTCCACATTTTTAAATGCCTTATAAACAACTTAATAACATTTTTAAACGGCGTTTTCCACGAGTTATGCTCAGCTTTTACCCACATTTGTTATTAAGTATGTGGATAACTTTTTATAAACTTTTAAACACTTCTTCATAAATATGTGGAAAAGAAGATTATTTTCTACGATCAGTAGGATTTTGTTTCAAGCGAACAGTTAATTCCATAACGTAGTTATAAATTTCCTGCTTTTCTTGCATCTCGCCACTTACACGAGTGTAAGCATGCATAACTGTAGTATGATCTCTACCGCCAAAAACTTCGCCAATATCAACCAAACTCATGCTTGTCATCTCTCTTGCAAGATACATTGCAATTTGACGAGCAAGAGCAACGTTCTTTGTGCGCTGTCGACCAACAAGTTCATCAAAAGTCATGTGGAAATATTGAGCTACCTGACTAATGATGTCAGTTGGACGAACTTCAATATCTGTAGCAAAGAAATCTTGTAATGCTTGTTCAGCTAAAGCTTTACTAACAGGCTGATTGCTTAAAGATGCTACAGCAGTAACGCGCGTCAACGCACCTTCAAGTTCACGAATATTTTCTGTAAAACGTTCAGCAATTAAATCAAGTACGTCACTTGGAACATTACAGTGATTCATTGATGCCATCATTCTCAGAATTGCAATACGAGTTTCCAAATCTGGCGGTTTAATATCAACCGTAAGACCTGATTCAAATCTGGAAATTAAGCGCGCTTCAAAGCCCTTAAGATTTTTTGGAGCAACATCTGAAGCTATAACTATTCGCTTATTTGCTTGGTATAAAGAATTAAAAGTATGGAAGAATTGTTCAAGTGTTGCTTCTTTTCCACCAAGGAATTGAATATCGTCAATAAGAAGAACATCTACTTCGCGATATCGCCTATTAAAATCAGCAATTTGACCTTGACTTTGATTTGGTGTTTGAAGAGCTTCAATAAATTCATTAGTAAATTCCTCACTTGTTACATAACGAACTTTAAGTGAAGAATCTTTTACCAAAGCATAATTGCCAATTGCATTAAGTAAATGGGTTTTACCAAGACCTGAGCCGCCGTAAATACATAAAGGATTAAAATCTCTTCCTGAACCCTCTGCAACTGCCAAAGCTACAGTTCTTGCAAAACGATTTGAGTCTCCAGGCACAAAAGTATCAAACGTTGCACACGTATTTAAATGTGTAATTGCATCGCGCTGAACAGAAACAGGCATTTTTTGCTGTGCAACTTGTTCATTAGAAATATCAGTTTGTTTAAGAGTAGATATTCCAGTTGCATGATCAAAATCTGGTTGTACAGGAGAAACATCATTCGCTGTAACCGATGGCAAATCATTAGATGCTGAAACTGAAATATTATCAACAGGCAAAACTGTATTATCAGTTGCTACTTTATTTAAAATAGTATTGTTCTGTGCTTGATTAGATAAAGAATTTGAAGGACTTTGTGCAGTTTTTTCCTGATATTCAGATTGAGGCACAATCCTAAAAGCAGGAAACATATCCTTACCAGTGCAAATCTTTAATGCTGTAAGTAGAGGAGAATTTAATTCATTTTGCAAAGCTTGTTGCGTTTCAGCATTAGATACACACAAAACAATGGTTGTACCAAAGATTGCTTCTGGCTTAACACCTTCAAACCAACCTTTATCGCGCGCAGTTAAAAGGGCATTATGCTGTAAAACAGTAAGCGTATTAGACCATACCAAAGCAGCTTGCGATGTAGGATCGCCTAATGTATCAGCCATTTCACCCCCAAACTTGCATTTAGCGCATGTAATAATGCTGATTCTTTTTACGCGCGCACGTGTGTAATAAGTATCAGTAAGATATGTTTACTCTGACCCTACGAAGTTATCCACAGTCTAGCGTGTTGAAATTGTTTAATTGTGAATAACATGTGTGTAATTTGTGGATAAGTTTAAAGCTGAGATTTGGCTATTTTTCAACGATTTTGCGAGTACAATAAATTGTAATAGAAATGTGAATAAATCATTTTTATTTATATCTGACTATGTTGATTCTTTAATAAGAAAATGTGGAGTTTTGAGCATTGGTGAGGGGTAATAGTATTTTGGTATAGCTTGACTCATACGGGGCCATGCTTTTGCATGGCTGAATACAGGAGCATTAGTTATGAAGAGGACATTTCAGCCGAATAATCGTCGTCGTCACATGAAGCACGGCTTCCGCGTTCGCATGCGTACGCGTGCAGGTCGCGCAGTAATCAATCGTCGTCGTGCCAAGGGCCGCAAGTCACTGTCTGCCTGAGTTAAGGTAGCGTCGTAAGGCATGGAAAGGCTGAAAAGCCACCGTGATTTTGTTGCGGTGCTAAAAAAACGGCGCAAGGTGAGTTCCCGGGATATCGTCGCGCATTACATTATGCGTGACGATATAGCCGTGCAGAGCACACTTAACGAAGATAGAAGTGCAAGTTTAGATTATATTGCCACGGGTTTTGAAAGTGATACTCCCGCGGCATTTTCTGATACCTTCTTACATGATCAAAAAGTTGAACATGTAAAGAGGCTAGGTCTTGCTGTATCTAAATCAGTGGGGAAAGCTGTAGTTCGCAATAAGGTAAAAAGACGTCTACGAGTAATCGCAAAAAATTATGAATCTTTATTACCTGCAGGTTGTGACGTAGTGTTAAGAGCAAAACCTTCTGCAGCTCAATCTTCATTTGATTCGTTACAATGCCAGATACAAAAGCTTTTTGGCAAAATTGGTGCAGATTTATGCTCTACACAAAATTGCAAAATGCATGAGAATAATCAGAATCAAGGATAATTGAAATATATTATTTTGAGTAGATGGTGGTTATTGTTATGCGTAGTAAAAAAAGTTTAAGCTCTAAGTTTGTGATTAGTGCAATTAGATGGTATCAGCGCACGATTTCTGCAAATAGACCAGCTTGCTGTAGATACTATCCTACGTGTTCGCGTTATGCTATTGAAGCAATTGCTAGATATGGCACGTTTAGAGGTGGTATTCTTGCATTATTACGCCTTCTACGCTGTAGACCTTGGACAAGCTGCAGTATTGATGATGTACCCCGCAAATATTCGATTTTTTACAGATGTGCTTGGTCTAAAGCACATGAAGAGCCACGGCTAACTCCCTTGGCTGAAGAAGACAAGGAAAACTAATGTTTAATCAAGATAACTTCATACTTGATAATGGATTCTTTGGATGGTTTTATAAAATCTTGACGCCAGTTGAGTGGCTTATGACTCAAATTATGTCATTATTCCACAAGTTATTAACTCTTCTTGGAATGAATGAAATTGGCTTTTCGTGGGTTTTTTCCATCGTATTCTTGGTATTAGTTGTGCATGCGTGCATTTTCCCTGCATTTATTAAAAGCATTAAAGGCATGCGCAAAATGCAAGCTATTGCGCCTAAGGTTAAGAAAATACAGCAAAAATATAAAGGTAAAAATGACCCTGCAAGTAAAGAAGCTATGCAGCGTGAAATGATGAAGCTTTATCAAGATAACAAAGCTAATCCTGCTGGTTCGTGCTTGCCTATGATGATTCAGGGTCCTGCATTTATGAGTATTTGGTATACGCTTTCCGTTATTCCATTTATTGCTCGTGGCAAGCATGCGGCTCTTGGTGCCTTTGACATTGCAACAGCACAGCAATTCGTTAAAACTCGCGTATTTGGGGTTGGTGTTGCAGATACTTTTATGACAACTGCTGGCGAAGGTAAAATTGTCATAGTTGTATTTGTTGTACTTATGTGTGCTGCAATGTGGTACATGCAATTCAATAATATTCGTAAAAATCTTCCGCCTGAGTCTAAGCAGGGTAGCCAATATACTGTACAAAAGCTTATGATGTGGGGATTCCCGTTGATTTACGTTTTCTCTGCATTTGCTATGCCTTTTGCAATGTTGGTTTACTGGTTAGTAAACAACGTTATAAATATGTTGCGTTCAATTTGGCAGGTTTACGCATTCCCAACTCCTGGATCTCCTGCAGCTGAAGAAAAAGAAAAGCGTGACTATCAAAAAGAAACTGCTCGTCGTGAGCGCGAAGGTTTGCCTTCTATTGAAGAAGAGAATCTTCAAAAAGCTCGTGAGGAAGCTGAGCGTAGAGAGATTGAGGGATTCCAACGCAAGCAGCCACAACGTAAGCGTAAGGTGGCAAAGCGCTAATATTTAGATACATTTTGCGGATATATAAAGTCATTTTTATGACTTGAAAATAAGTTAGTAACTTGGCTTTATTATCCGCTAAACTAGACTTCAGAAATTTTTAAAACGTGAATTTTCTCACGATAAGGAGTAATTAATGGTACAAGATGAGAAGAGGACGGTTGATCAACTCAATGAAGAAGCTGATATTGCCGCAGATTATTTAGAAGGCTTACTCGATATTGCTGATTATGAGGGTGATATTGAGATGGGTGTGCGCAATAATCGCCCAATGATTCAGATTGTTGCAGATGATGACACTGATATTAAGAATTTAATTGGTCGCAATGGTGAGGTTGTCGATGCTTTGCAACAATTAAGCCGTCTTGCTGTTCAGCAAAAAACCGGTGATCGTTCTCATCTTATAGTTGATGTAGATGGATTCTTAAAGCGTAAGCGCCAACATTTGCGCGATATTGCTTTAGATGCTGTTGATGATGTGCGTGAAACTGGTGAACCTGTGAATTTGAAGCCAATGAATTCTTTTGAACGCAAAGTTGTGCACGATACTGTTCGTGACGAAGGTTTGCGTTCCCGTTCACATGGTGAAGAACCACATCGCTATGTAACTGTTTACATGCCTTCAGTTGCTTCTGAAGATGAAAATATTGACGAAATTGACGATGTAGACGGCGAATATTCTGAAGAATAATTAATTTTTATTTAATTGTTTCTTTTCAAAGGAAAAGAGAAATAAAATGAAAAGTAACACAATGAAACAAAAAATGTTTTGTTGTGTTACTTTTTATTTATTTTTTATTATATTTCTTTTATTTGTTTTGGGGAAAATATGGAAGCTAGTTTAGATAAAAAATATGAGGAAGATGCACAAAAAGTAGCGGACGAATTAGAAGGATCCCCATTGTTAAGTGAAGTTTTAGGTGAAGCATTAGAAAAGTGCAATCTGTTTCACGTGAAACTTCAGCAAGAAGGATTAGTAAGAGGTCTTATCGGTCCTAGAGATATGAATATTCTTTGGGAAAGGCATATATTAAATTCTGCAGCAGTTGTTCCTTTTATTAAAGAAGCAGTAGTTGGTAGAAAAAATAAAAGAGTTGCAGATGTAGGTAGCGGCGGAGGTTTTCCTGGTCTAGTTTTAGCTGCGTGCTTACCTGATTATGACGTTACTTTGATTGAACCTATGGAGCGTCGTGTTGACTGGTTGCGTGAGTGCGTTGCTCTTATGAAATTAAAAAATGTTACTATATTTCACGGCAGATCAGATGAAGTTATTAACAAAATTAAGTCACATGAAATTCCAGCGTTTGATGTAGTAACATGCAGAGCCGTAGCTCCTATGACGAAATTAGCTGGATGGACTATTCCTCTATTAAATAAGCACGGGAAATTAATAGCATTAAAGGGTAAATCTGCTCAAGCAGAAGTAGAAAAAGCTGTAAAAATGATTCGAAAAGCTGGTGGCACAAATCCTCGCATTCTTGAAGCGCCAGTTGCATCTGGTTTGCAGCCGACTACAGTCGTATTAATCGATAAAGCCTAATTTTTTAATTAAAATTTGTGTTTGCGCGAGTTATCGTTTAATGTGGAGCGAGTTTGTTTTCGATGTTCTTGGCTTTCGTCTATGAGTTTTGGCTGGTGTTTGGCTGGCGGGTTTCTGGAGTGGCTGTGTGAGATAGGAATTACTTGTCTCGCAGCGCTCCGCTCTTATACCTTATTTGGACTTAAAGGTTGCGTAGTTAAGTTTAGTTTTTTACTTACTTTTTCTGCAAAAATAGTATTCGTCAATAAGATTATTACTATCGTTCCGCTTTTATATTGCTCGACCAAGCAATTCCTATCTCCCACTCGTAAATTCACCCACCGTTGTTCTGTGGTGTGGTAGGTGCGTCTGGCGTGATGTTTGCAGCAGCACGGATGTTAGCGTTCTCTAGGCAATAAGACTCAACGTCTGCAGAGCGATACTGTTAAAGTTCACTAAGCAATAAATAATCGACGTTTGCAAAGCATTACTGCAAAGCTACAGATACAGCGTCTGCAGAGCACTGGAGCAAAGCTACAGATACAGCGTCTGCAGAGCACTGGAGCAAAGCTACAGAAACAGCGTTCGCTGAAGCACTGGTGCAAAGCTTCATGAACGTGCAAGCATCCGAGCAGTGCGAAAAATCGAAAAATATGTAGTTAGTTATGGAATAAGGTGTTGATGTTTCATGTGAAACATCAAAAAATTTGTGCTTTTTATGTCCATAGAAACGACGAAACTTAAAACACGATATTTTTATTTTAAGAGTTTCGCATATTTAATTGGGGGTGATACATCGTGGAATCAGCTGCTGAAACGATTCAACGAATTTTTGGAGATTCAAAATCCTCCCTAGGTATTGAATTGGCAGATTTGACATCTCGTTTTCATTCCATTGAACAGGCGAAATATCCTAAGCCTAAGCAAACGCGTTTTATTGCTGTTGCTAATCAAAAAGGTGGAGTAGGAAAAACAAGTTCTGCTGTAAATCTTGCTGCAGCTATGGCTGTGAGTGGATCAAAAGTACTTCTTATTGATATGGACCCACAGGGGAATGCGTCAACTGCATTAAACGCTCCTCATACTTCTGGTGATTTGTCAGTTTACGATGTTCTTGAAGGGCGAAAAAGTATCGCTGAAGTAAAACATGCTTGTCCAGATATTGAGGGACTTGATGTTGTTCCAGCATCTATTGATTTAAGCGGTGCTGAATTAGAGCTTGCAGATATGGATAATCGTAATAATCTGTTAAAGGATGCCTTGCAAGAATATCTTGATAATAGCAGCGAACACTATGATTATGTTTTTATCGATTGTCCTCCATCGCTTGGCTTATTAGTTATTAATGCAATGTGTGCTGCACGTGAAATGCTTATACCAATTCAAGCTGAATATTATGCTCTTGAAGGTTTAGGGCAACTTATAAGAACTATTGGTTTAGTCCAGCAACATTACAACCCAATTTTAGTTGTTTCTACAATGCTTGTTACTATGTTTGACAAGCGAACTTTATTAGGCAGAGAAGTTTTCCAAGAAGTTAAAAAACATTATCCAAATATTGTGCTTGAGACTACGATTCCTCGTACTGTGAAAATACCTGAAGCGCCAAGTTTTAATCAAAGTGTTATTACTTATGATCCTCATGGATCAGGAGCGGTTTCTTATCGCGAAGCTGCGTTAGAAATTGCGAAAAGATCTAAGACTGTATTATCTGTTATTGCAGCAAAGCAAGATGCTAATCGACAAGAACAACAACAGGAGAATAAATAATGAGTGGAAATAAGTCTCGCCTGGGTAAAGGTTTAGGTGCTTTGTTCCCATCTTTGCCTGGCGAGGATGCGCTTGCCGATGCATCTAATAATTTGCAATTTAATGTTTCACATGAAACACAAAAATCCGAATCTGTGGATGGTCAGTTAGAAAAACAAGCAAAAGTTTCACGTGAAACGTTAAATAAAGATAATAATCAATCAAAAAATGTTTCACATGAAACAAAGGTCCCTAGCATGAGCAATTCAATTGCTCCTCACGCGGATAAGAATAATAACAAAATAAAGAATGTTTCACGTGAAACCGTGTCGTCAATTAATGCTAACAAGCATTCTCACAAACGTTCAACTATGCCATCTCTTGGAGATGTCACTAGACCTATGGATTTCTTTTTTGGAGATTCAGCATCAACGACATTTATGTCGTCTAAGGCAAAAAATAATGAAGAAACCGTTATTGGTGAAAAAAATAACGCTGCTGAAAAATCAAATAAAACCGCAGAAAATGAGCCTTTGAAGCCAGTAAAAGGTGGGTATTTAGCTTATCTTAAACCGCTAGATATTGTTCCTAATGCACACCAACCTCGAACAATTTTTGATGAAGATGAGCTTCGAGAACTTGCATCATCTATTAAAGAAGTTGGCGTTTTACAGCCTATAGTTGTGCGACCTATTGTTGATGCAGATAAAAATGATGAACAAATTGCACATTATGAACTTATTATGGGTGAGAGAAGATGGCGTGCTTCTCAGCTAGCTGAACTTGATACAGTTCCAGCGATTGTGCGCACAACTGCTGATGAAAATATGTTAAGAGATGCATTGCTTGAAAATCTTCATCGCGTTGCTCTTAATCCTCTTGAAGAAGCTGCAGCATATTCTCAGATGATAGATGATTTTGGTTTAACGCAGATTCAGCTTTCTCAATCTGTATCAAAATCACGCCCACAGATTGCCAATACTTTAAGGCTTCTTAATCTTCCTGCTAGCGTGCAAAAACATGTCGCCTCAGGCGTGCTTTCTGCAGGTCACGCACGAGCATTACTTGGCTTGGAAAATCCAGAAGATATGGAAAGTCTAGCTAAGCGCATTATTGCAGAAGGATTGTCGGTTCGTAGTACCGAAGAGATTGTTTCGTTGAAGAATGAAGATACATCTAATGGAGTAGTGCGTACGCGCGTGCGTCGCAATAATCAGTGGTCTTCTTCGCCTGTGCGCAAGCAGCTTGAGGAGCATTTTGCTACCAAAGTTTCTATTAAGGGCACAGAAAATCACGGTCGCATTGAAATCGTATTTTCTTCTCCTGAAGAAATGCAACGAATTATTGGTTTACTTGTTTCTAAAAAAGAATAGTAGTTTTAATAAAATACGTGTGACATTTGTCTACAATATAATAGCTTAGACTGTAATGTCACACGTAAATTTAATTGTATTTTGCTTTTACTTTTAGTAAGCCTTTGTGTAATAAGTAAGATTTAAGCGTATTTTTCGTTAAGATAAGCTTGAGCATCAAGAGCCGCTCTACATCCCATTCCAGCTGCAGAAATTGCTTGGCGATATATGCTATCAACAACATCTCCAGCAGCAAAAACGCCTTCAACAGAAGTGCGAGTAGTTGCGCCATCAACAACAATCGTTCCATCTTCATTAAGCTTTAATTGGTCGTTTAAGAACTTTGTTGCAGGAGTGTGACCAATTGCCACAAACAATCCGGCTGACTCAACTTCTTGAGTTTCTCCTGTAATAACATTGCGAACAGTAAGTGAAGTAGCTTCTACATCGTTGCCGTGCACTTCATCTACAACACTATTTGTAATAAATTTGATTTTTTCGTTCTCTTTTGCTCTGTCAACCATAATCTTTGAAGCGCGGAACTCATTTCTGCGGTGGATTAAAGTAACAGAAGAACCAAATCGCGTGAGGAATAATGCTTCTTCGAAAGCAGAATCTCCTCCACCAACTACAGTAATCGGCTTTCCTCGGAAGAAGAAGCCGTCACAAGTTGCACAATAAGATACACCTCTGCCGGAGTACTCTAGTTCTCCTGGAACGCCCAATTTGCGCACTTGCGAGCCCGTAGAGACGATAACTGCGTCAGACTCATAAGTTATACCGTCGTCGGTAGTAACGAGCTTTACAGCGCTTTTAAAGTCTACAGAAGTGACATCGTTTAGCAATATTTCTGCGCCAAATTTTTCAGCTTGTTTTTGCATAGATTCCATTAAGTCAGGACCTAAAATACCTTCTGGGAATCCTGGATAATTTTCTACTTCTGTTGTATTCATCAATTGACCGCCTGGAGTAAGAGCTCCAGCAATAACAAGTGGCTTGTACCCAGCGCGACCCAAATATATTGCAGCAGTGTATCCTGCAGGTCCAGATCCAATTATGATAACTTTTCGAAGCTTATTTTCCATTACTTATTTCCTTAAAAGCAATTATTGTAAGAGATTCAGTACAGTTTTACAGAATTGATGTACAAACTGTTCTTAGGCATGCTATCTTTTGGAACCCAGAGCATGAAATCTTGAGATTTTACAACCTTCTTAAGCTTTACGTCTGTTGTTCCACTTTCGTCGAACGTAAATTCTGCTACTTGAGTTCCCTTAGTTGGATCATTCTTAGTATTTGCCAACAAATATGCGTGACCGCCAGAAGAACGTATCGAAACAACGAAGCGATACACAGTTTGTGGTTCAGTTAAGTGAATATAGTACCCGTATCCAGCTTGATTAGCTGGGAAGCTTAAGAATTGATAACGATCAGCTTCGTAAGCAACGTTATTAGTAGGAATCTTAGGCTTAGGCACAGGTTTTACTTGCTTACGACCCATATTTTTCTTAGCAGGTTGCTTTTCTTGAGGAAGAATACCTTGGCTGCCAAACGGAACATTTTCTTGACTAGTGCTATCCCATGAGCCGTTGTTTCCGAAGGTATCTGCGCTTTCATGATTTCCAAATAAACCATGTAATGCCAAAGCTAATCCAGCTACAAGAAGCAATGAAACAGTTCCGATAGCAATAACTTTGGTTGAAAGACCCCACCAAATCTTAGCATCTGCAATAGTGTTGTTATTTTGTGTATTCTGCTTTTGTTTGTGCAAAGTAGAGGATTGTTCCAGAGGCTGGAAGCTTGGCGGCAAAGAATGTGATCCATTTTCTTGACTATCGTCGTCTTGACCACTGTTTATTTCGTCTCTAAGCGCTCTTGCTGATTCCTCTCCAGGAGCTACAAATCTTCCGTGAGAATCAACAACAGGAACGCGACCAGTAGATTCGCCTTCTGAAGTTAAGTTTTGTGGTCTTGACATTAATTCTGTGTGCTGATTATTTTCAGTAAGAAGATGCCCAAAATCAAAACTGCTAACTACGCCTGTTTCGCTAATAGCATTTTTGGCGATTTGATTTCTTGTATTTTCAGCGTGATCAAAAATATTTTTAGACGTAGCAGTATCAGGAAAATGCTTATATGAGGCAGACAATGTTGGGAAAATAGCATCGTCTGTATCGAGTTCTGTAGGAGCGAGAATGCTAGCCATTTCTGCTGCTGCAATATCATGAAAATCTATATCTGTATTGGTGTTACTTTCGTCGCTAAAATTATTTTTGTCACCGTTTTCAGAATCTGAGTTAGTGTTGCTTCTTTTAAGAAGAGATCCTAATGTTCTCCCAGCATTTTTGAAACTATTACTTAATTTAGCGGATCCATTTGTATTGTTTGAAATAGTGTTGGCTGAATTAGTTGAAGAAAAATCGTTAGAATCCTGATTATTTCTTTGCATTAATTGCGCATCGAATTCTTCTTCACTTTGTGAAAGACCTTCAGGCAAAGGTAGTATAAAATCATCTTTTGCTTCGCGAAGTCGAACATTGCTAATAGAAGCAGCACTTGTTTTACTATCAAGCACAATATCTTTTGTTGTGAGCTTCGATAACGGCGTGTATGAACCTAATAATGCTACTAATTCTGCAATAGATGCCATAGGTATTACGTTGTTATTTTTATTTGTAGCTAGGCTTCTTGTGCAAATCATCCTAAATTCTGAAGGAGTATTATCTGGCAAAAGAGACGCATCAAAACGAGCTTGTATTCGAGAAGAAGTTCTAGTAATCAAAGTGTATAACAATGATGCAAGTTGCCTAGTTGCAGTATGTTCAACATTTTGCCTTGGAATTTGATCATCATCTTTTTGAGTTACATCTTCCAAAAGAGGACTTACTGGAGTATCTGCTAACTCAATTCCTGAAGAACTTATGCGAACAGTGTCACTAGAAATAGCATGGTGAGTAATATTGCTAGCAAGTAATCTGCTTAAAGCTTGTGCAGTTTCTGCAACGATAGTTCTTATTGCTTCGTAACTTAAAGGTGCTTTTTTAAGAGCTAAATAATCATTTATAGTAACACCACGATCTAAAGCTGTAACAATAATTGCAACAGAATCATGATGCTGTAACTGAAGTACTTGCGTAAACTTGCGGCTATGCGATAAAGCCAAGGTTGATGCAATTGTATTTACTTGCGGCAAAAAACGTGAATCTCGTACAATAAAAAGCTGGCAATCCTGCGTAAGTATGCGGTCATTTGCTTGCCACACTTGCAAGCCTGCTTCGTTGCGCAAAAGCGATACTAATACGTATCGATTTAGTACAATGTCTCCTAACCGAGGTTCCATTTGTTCCTCATCTTCCTACGCATGTGCAATAAGTAACTTAACATTTTTTACTAACACATAATTGTACTGGTGAGTCGTCATGTTATGTACAGCATTTTGCTGTTATTGAAATAATTTCCCAAATAATCACATATTTTAAGGAAAAGCTCAATATGAAACTAGGCGCTTAGAAGTTTTTACCGTTAGAAGGATCATTATATTTTGCGCCGGATTGTATTCTACGCGGAACTCTAAGATTTTTCTGTTCGTTATGTGATTGATTTCTTGCAGTTTCTTCAAAAATTTTAGCAAGAGGAATGAGAGCAGGAATCTTTTGGGCAAGCTTACTAATTATTGGAGCAGACAAATCTACAAGTTCTCTGGTCTTCAAAAGTAAGAGTGCTGACAGATAAACAACAGCAATAATAATTGTTATTATTGCGCAAATAAGTATTGCGTATACCCACCTTAACGCTCCATGCATGTGTGGAGAAGTAAAGTTTAGAACGTGCAATAATGGTTTACTTATTAAGAAGCCAACAATAATAGATACTATTGAAGCAATGATAATTTTTATATGTGTAATTATAAGATTTCGATCATCTAAATTATTGTTGAAACGATTTCGAAGCATGTGAACAAGCGCAGGGAAAGTCAAGAAGTAGCTTATTGAAACCGACGAGCCTAAAGACGTAACCCAATAAGTAGGCGGCAGTACATTAATGCAACAGACAAAGGCAAAAAGCTCAGTAAGAAGTTGCGCTGCTGCGAAAATAAAAGGACTTTTACCGTCTTCAAAAGCAAAAAATGTGCGTTGAATAATCAAATAGCTACTAGTTAAAGGCAAGCCAAAAGCTAGCATCATTAAAGGTGCAGACATAAGGTTTGCTTCTTGAACGCTTATTGATGGTATTAAAGCTAACGAAATAGGTGTTGGAATAACAATAAAGACAACTGTAAAGAAGCACATAATTATGCTTACATGCCTTAAAGCTTCACTTAAGTCATTGCGCGCGCTATTTAAATCGTGAGATGCAATAGAGCGTGAAATTTTAGGGAAAATCGCTGTTGCGACAGATACTGCAACTAAAGAGTATGGCAATAGGAACATTGTGTAAGCGTTTTGATAAGTAGCATTACCTGCTACTTCAAACTGGTCTAAGCCTAAACGTTGTTCGGCAACAAATGGGACGCTTGTTGTTATATGCGTAGTAATCATTACAACTATTTGTGTAACAATAACAATGCCCATGCTCCATGCAGCAACAGGACCCATCGATCTTAAGCCGATATCTCGTATGCCAAAACTTGGCTTGTAGTGTATTCCGCATTTCATAAGAGGTAGGAATAACACTAAAGCTTGTGCTGCTACGCCAATAGTCCAGAATCCTGCAGTGAGTAAAAGAGTATTGCCATTCCAAAAACTTAATGGCATCTTATTTGCTTTGCCAAAGATGATGATAAAAACGCCAAACCCTAAGCAACTAATAATATTTGCTGCAACTGAACTCCACGCGTACATGGCAAAATGTTCTTTTGCTGCCAAAACTTGCCCAAGTACCGTATAAATGCCGTAAAAGAAAATTTGAGGCATGCACCACAAAGTAAATGAACAAGTTAATGTTTGCATTTCTGCGCTTCCGCCGGCGTATAGCATAGTGAGCACAGGCGTTGCTATAGACATAAGAACTGTTAGTGCGAGAAGCAAAAGAATTGCAAATGTAATAAGTTTATTTAAGCGTTCCTCGGCATTCTTCTTTTCGAGAGTGCGAACAATTTGCGGTACTAATACAGCGTTGAAAATTCCACCTGAAACAAGCGTATATATTAGCTGTGGAATCATAGAACCAGCTTGATATGCGTTTGCTGCCAAACCTGTTGTTCCAAGGGCTGCTGCTAACAAGATAGTACGTATTTGACCTGTAATGCGCGATGCGGCTGTTCCGCTAGCCATAATTACAGAATTTCGACCTACTGAACTCATTCGTCTGGATCCTTCTTACGGTGGAATTGCCTCCAAAGGCCAAGAAGACCAAGAATGAAAGCAAATACTATAATAATCGTACCGCTTTTATCACTAATTTGCAGTGTACTAGTAATAAGCGTGCTCTGTTCTTTTGTAAATGCTCGATGCTGATTGTCTTCAAGCACAAAAGTAGCTTTTGTGTGAATTGATGTAGTAATTCTCAACGGTAAAGTTACTTGAGTTTCGCTATTAGCTGGAATTTTTACTAAAGTTTTACGGCGCGTAACAATTTCCATAGCATGAGTATTTGCAGATAAATACACTTGCACAGGGTAAGAGTATGTGTTACTTATCGTAATAGGCATGCTTGCTGTTTCGCTTACGGCAGTAATATCATGCGGTGGGATTATGCGGATTCCATTCATCAGCGTATTTGCAAAATTCTTAGCAGTATTTTTACCTATACAAGATTTGTTATTTTGCTTGCTGTGTGCAGTAGTTTTGGCTGGATCTTGCTGCTCGATCGTATTATTTGTAAATTCGTGCAAAGAAATATCGTCGTATAAGCGTAATAAATACTTTTCTAAGTCTTTTATGTTAATAAGTTTTTTTGTTTTGGCTGTTTGTTTTGCAAGTGCTTGAGCGTCACCTTCAGTATTATGAGGATGCTTAGCGGCACTATAATCGAGAATATTCTTAGTAAAACGTAAAACGTCTTTCCTTGAATGTGACAAATCGTTTAGGCAAGAGCGTCTTGTTTTAGTAATATTCGCGCTTATAGAGCTGTTGCTAGATATTGCACGTATTATGGAATTTTTCTTCCAGTCAGGCAAGGCGTCTTGCTTTGTATTTGCCATTGTTTGCAAGTCGCTTAGCGACAGCCAAGGAGATTGTTCTAATGCGCTCATAACAGCATCAATATTTGAATTAGATGCATTATTCGAAAAAGTAATAAGAATATGCCTATCAACATACGGCTGTTCCATTTGGTAGAACGCGCTTTGTGCCACTAAACGATTAATGCGCCCAGCCTGAGTTCGTTCGCTTGTTGCGCTATCGCTTGTAGGTTTTCCATTTGCTAAAAGAGTAAGCACTGACTGAGGTGACAAAACTCGCACATTCCCTGCGGGCGTATCTATATCGTATATGCCATTTCTAACAGCAAACTTTGAAGCATTATTGTCAAATTCGTCTGTTGCAATAACAGTTTCATATCCATTACGTTTCGCTTGCTCTAGTGCATGAATAGTCCACTTGCCGTATGTTTGCCATGCATAAGCTTTATTTAAATTATGATTAGCTGAGTCTGTTTGTTTTGAATTATTTGCTTTAGTAGTATTTTTTTGCAATTGCGAATTTTTTGCAGACCATTTTTCTTTAGTAATTCCTGCCGATTTGTACAAATCGTCATTATTGTCGTCTGCATAAGCGCTGATATCAAAACCAGATTGTTGCATATAAGCGCTTGGTTTGAGTGTTAAATGAGACGCTTGTATTGTGCTTAAATCTGCAATTGTTTGTAATTTTGAGTGTTTATTTGCTAAATCAGCCTTCTCAATAATGTTGTGAATACTATCTTTGTCGGCTCTAAGTAGCGTTTCTAAATTATCGCTAGGCTGAATGTTATTAGTTTTAAAATTGCGTAAATCGTTTTGTGTACGAATTAATATTGGCATAAGCGCAGTAAGTTTCATCGCTGGTAAGTTAGCTGAGTGCATGCCAACATTTGCTCTTGTCAAAAAAGAATGTATCGATTTGTATTTTGAATAATTTTGTGAGAAATACGTAATTTTTAATGGTTTTGGACCCCAATTCAGGATGGAACGTAATTCTTGTTTATCTGCAGGTATGTTAAAGCTAAGAGTGCACGTGTGACCGGAAGCTAAACTTGGAGTTTTTATGGAATCTAAAATTTGAGGAGTTGGTATAAGAGATTCCTCTTGCGACCAATTTTGCACGTCCGTGCGCGAAACAAAAGTGTAATTGGAATTTATAGAAAGTTGTAAAGTGCCTTCTGGAAGTGCCGTTTTTACGGCTTTTAGTGTTGCAGTAAGGTGGTATCCGCTTTTATCTGTTACTACAGGCGTTGCTTGAGTTATATCTATTTCAATGCCCTTGCTATGCGGATTCTCATACGTAGATTGTTTTTTATCTTGTCTTGTAGAAGTTTTGTCAGATAAATCTGCTTTTTTCGTGTTTGCATATGCGTAATTTGCTAATCCTGCATATTTTGCTGTTGGAAAAGCAAAAATTGCTGCAAATACTACGAATAATATAAAAATAAAACGCGCAGAAATTAAGCAAGTATGTAACGTAATTCGTAATAGAGAAAATACGTATGAAAGTGACTTCTGCTTTAGAGCAGTAGACGCATTTGTGGTCTGATGTTTACGCGTGAGTTTCTTCACTGTTAGACCGCCTATGTGCTTTTTTGGCATAAAGCCATGCAATTTTACGTTCATTTGGATAGCTTAATATTGCATTAAGTTCTTTAAAATTCACCCATATTGCATCTTCTGCTTCGTGATCAGGATCTCCTAATACAGATAAGTCGCCACTTACGTAACGTAACGCAAAATGGTGCACTAGCTTGTGTACTCTATGCGTTGTGCCTGTAAACCAATAGTCGATTGTGGCAATCGAATCTACTACTTCGCCAACTATACCCGTTTCCTCATGAATTTCGCGAACTGCTGTTTCTTGAGGTGTTTCACCTTTTTCTATATGTCCTTTTGGTAGACACCATTCAAGGTGTCCGCTTCTTGAATGACGAGCAATAATTGCGACACGCCCGAGAGAGTCAAATACTAAACCGCCTGCGGAATATTCTCGAATAATTGGCAAGTCTTGCGCGTCTAAAGAAGCAAAAGTTGTAGGAGTATCTGCCTGTCTGCGTGGTGGCATAAGTGCTGGAGATACGCCTGAGAAAGAAGATGTTTTTTGAAGATTATCTTCCGGTGATTCTGAGTCTTGCGCATTGCTGTCATCCTTAGAAAACAGCGGAATATCAACAATATTTTGTTCTTCGCAACTGTCTTGCTGGCAAGACTTTTTTCTATGCATTTTAGCTAAATCAAGTGGCGTAATAACAGGAGCAGCTTGATTTTGGGCATGATTATCCGCAAGCTTGGCGAGCGTACGTCGTAAGTCTGCAGGAGTAATCATATAGTCAACATTACTCAATCCGCTGTGCATTGGGGTAACGGTATGCTGGAATATAGATTGATTTTTGCTGAAAGGGTGTCGGTAAGGGTGACTGAGAACTTCGAAGTTTGGCCTGAAGCTATAGAGTTGGGGCGACTTTTTGCTGAGCGTCATTATGAACTTGCATTAGTTGGTGGTCCTGTAAGAGATATGCTACTGCATCGCGTGTCGCATGATCTTGATTTTTGTACATCAGCTCGGCCTGAAGAGTTTGAACATATTTTGCGTCGCTGGGGACATGATGGTTTTTGGGATATGGGTCGTAAATTTGGCACGTTGGGAGCTATGCGTCGACGTGCTGATGGTACAGAAGTAAAAGTTGAAATTACTACATACCGTTCTGATGTGTACGATCCAGATTCTCGTAAGCCTGAAGTGCAATACGGTGATACTTTAGAAGGTGATCTTTCTAGGCGTGATTTTACTGTCAATGCAATG
Organism: Gardnerella sp. C0026F2; assembly: GCF_056590715.1. Lineage (NCBI taxonomy): Bacteria > Bacillati > Actinomycetota > Actinomycetes > Bifidobacteriales > Bifidobacteriaceae > Gardnerella > Gardnerella sp. C0026F2. Next base: position 568,982 of record NZ_JBWPWR010000002.1, on the reverse strand, counting down.
GCGTTGCGCGTGCCAGATTTAGAGTTTGTAGATCCTTTTGGCGGTGCTAGTGATTTAGCTAAAGGCGTGTTGCGAACGCCGGTTGATCCTCGTCAATCTTTTGATGACGATCCTTTGCGTATGATGCGTGCAGTTCGTTTTGTTGCGCAACTTGGGTTTAGTATCGAAGCAAATACTGCTGAAGCGATTGTAGACATGGCAGATAGGTTAGATATTGTTTCTGCTGAAAGAATTCGCGACGAAATTGCTAAAATGTTACTTTCGGACAGACCTCGTAAAGGGTTAGAAGCTCTTGTTGAATCTGGTATAGCTCAGCGAGTTCTTCCGGAGATTCCAGCTTTACAGCTTGAAATTGACGAGCATCATCGTCATAAGGATGTTTTTGAACATACAATGATGGTTCTTGAGCGCGCTATCGCTTTGGAAACAGATCAAGAAGGTCCAGTGCCATCTCCAGATTTAACATTGCGTCTAGCTGCTTTATTGCATGACATTGGGAAGCCAAAAACTCGAAAATTTGAAGATGGAGGAAAAGTTAGTTTTCACCACCATGATGTTGTTGGCGCAAAAATGACTCGTAAACGTTTGAAAGCATTGCATTTTGATCATCATCTTATCGACGATGTTACTGAATTAGTGAATTTGCATTTGCGTTTTCATGGGTATGTTGATGAACCGTGGACTGATTCTGCAGTTCGTCGTTACGTAAAAGATTCAGGACATCTGTATGAGCGATTGAATCGACTTACTAGAGCAGACGCAACCACTCAGAATCGTCGCAAATCGTTAATGTTTGAACATGCGATGGACGAGATGGAAGAGCGCGTAAAAGAGCTTAAAAAGCAGGAAGATTTTAACGCTATTAGACCTGATGTAGACGGTAACGAAATAATGCAATTATTGCATTTGCAACCAGGTCCAATAGTTGGTGAGGCTTATAAGCATATGCTTGATTATCGTCTCGATAATGGTCCGGTAGATCATGATATTGCTGTAGAAGAATTACAACGATGGTATGAAGAAACGTACAAAAAGTAAAAGTTTACTCGTTTAAATAAAAAGTAGCAGTATAAAATATTTTACTGCTACTATTTTTTATCTAACTTCCTTATGCTGAATTGCCTTAGGAATGTTTTTCATAAGGTCAGCTCTTATACATCCTTGCACTTCATGTATTGCTGCGCCTGCTGCTGGAACATCTACTTTAGGGCGAAGATTATTAAAAGTCGAGCCAAGCACAATATCGACGAGTTTATCTTGCCTATCGTCCATTCGCATAATTGCATCGGCAAAATTAGCGCTTACTGTATAAGCTTCGTTAATGGCGTTTTTTCCAAAGTAAATAATTGTTCGTTTGATATTGCTTGATTTGTTATTGTTAACTTCTGTTAAGTTAAATCCTCGAGCATTTAAAGCTTCGCCAACAGCGCGAGCAAAACCGCGGAACTTTGTGCCGTTTAGAACTCTGATTGTCACAGCTCTATTATCTACGTAAGGGGCCTTGGCTCCTTCTTTTCCTATTATTGCGCATGGAGCTGGAACGCCGTAATTTGGGTTATCTTTTGGAGCGCGCACAGAATTTATGCCAAAAGCGTGGAATTGCACGAGTAAAGCAAATATAAAAATTACGCCTAAGCCTACGCTCACTGTAGTGAGTACAGATCTTTTTCTTTGATACATGAAAGCTTTACGAGCAATACGTTCGTCGTATTCTTGCGTCATGTTCACTTCCGATCTGTGGTTTATAACTTTGTTAGCAGCAAGTTTACACAAGCTGCAGAATATACGTAATATTTCATTGCGTAATATTTTATTTTGCATATTTATTCAACGAATAAATATGTGTTTTATTTATAATTTACAATCTTTGCATGCGCGATATAAAGCAATAAATTCATCGCAAGTAAGCGTCTCGCCGCGTCTAGTTGGGTCAATTCCAGAATTTTTATATGCTTCTTCTGGAACTTGATTTTTAAGAGCTGCGTGCAATGTCTTACGTCGTTGTTGGAAGGCTGCATCAATTAAAGCGAATACTCCCTCACGCTCATTGTTGTCGCCTTTGCTTGTGCAATCGCGAGTAAAAGAAACTAATGCTGAATCAACGTTTGGTGCTGGCCAAAACACATTACGACCGATAAGCCCTGCGCGTTGGGCTTTTCCATACCACGCCAACTTAACACTTGGTGTGCCATATACTTTATTCCCAGGTTGTGCGCATAAACGATCTGCTACCTCTTTTTGAACCATAACTAGAAAATTCTGTAAGTTGCTAAATTTTTCTAGTAAAGTAAGAATAATAGGCGTCGCAACATTGTATGGCAGGTTTGCAACAAGAGTAAATTTTTTAGCCTGTGCAATTTGTGGAACATCATCGGTATTTACTGTTAAAGCATCTTTTAGAATGACGTTAAATTTTTGCACTGCTTTAGGCATAAATTCTTCTACAGTATGCGGCAATCGTCGAGCTAACGGAGGGTCTATTTCTACTGCAGTAAGCTGTGCTCCTGTTTGCAATATTGCAAGAGTAAGAGAACCAAGACCAGGTCCTACTTCCATAACGGTATCGTCAGGTTTAACTTCAGCTGCTGCTACTATTTTTCGCACTGTACCAGGATCAATAACGAAATTCTGACCAAACTTTTTGGTAGGAGTAATGCCTTCCTCAGCAGCGATACGTCTAATATCTGCTGCGCCTAAAAGCTGACCTTCATTTTCAATGCTGATTTCTGTCAAAGTTTTACCATCCAAATTTCGTAACAATTAACCCGTTGCGCCAAAGTGCGTTAAAACACGCTGCTGCCTTTTAATACCAGCCAATTTCGCGCGAATGTTTTACTGCTCCGCTAGGTGTTTTGTATCTGCCTTTAATGTAACTTATACCCCAGCTAATTTGTATTGCTGCATCTTCATGCCAATTAGCTCCTGCGCTGCTCATCTTATCTCCAGGAAGAGCTTGAGGAATGCCATAAGCGTGTGAGCTAGGATTTTCTGCGTTCCATCTCCATCCAGATTCTCTATTCCATAGCCATAAAAGATCTTCCCATTCTTTACCGGTCCAACCCATTTGCGCAGCTGCGCCTTGAGCAAATAATTTAGCTTGTTCTGGAGTAGCATGTACGAGGCTATCAGGATTAGAAGTTGGTGCAGGTGCAGGTGGATTAGCTGCAGGTGCGGGAGCAACAGATACGGTTTGTTGTTGAGTTTGTGATGCTTGTGCACCATTGTTGCTAGTAGTATTTTTCACATTGCTACTGTTCTGGTCTTTATTTTGAGCCTGATTTTGCGTTTTATTCTGATTTTGTTGAGTCTGCTGTTGGCTGTTTTTCTTTTCTTGTTTTGCAGATTGCTCAGCATCCTGCTTTTTTGGTTGAGATTTTGTTTGCTGCTTGGATTGTTTTGGATTTTGTGTATTCGTATTATTTTTGTGAATTGGTGTAGGAGCAGCTTTACCCACAGCAATAACTTGATTAACTGCAGGCTTTACTAAATTTTGCGAAACTAGGGTTGCGCTTTCTGCTTTTCCATCTACGTACGTAACGTTATAAACATCTTCGCGCTCACCGTTCACGCCGGCTTGTTGTACAACGCGAGAATTTGCTGGAAGTTTAGGATCTACTACAGTTTGTGTGGCAAAAGGTAGCGAAACTGTGCGAGTTTCTTTACCATGAGTAACTCGAGAAATACGTAAAATAGTATTTCCATCATCTTCTTCTACGCTTACGCGATCTTCCTTGCCGAGAACTATACCTTGAGAATCAAGAATTGCGCTCGCAGGTAAATCTCCATTTTGTACGACGCGTGTTTTACCGTCAGCGATAACGCTAATTGGGCCTTTTTTATTAATTGATAAGCCGCAAGTTAGTTTATCGTAAATATTTTGCAAATTTACTGTAATTCGTGAAGCGTTTTTAGCATTAGCTTTAAAAAAGCCGATTAATTGATCGACGCTAGTTGCAACAGTCCAAAACGGTATAGTTACTCCATCTACAGTGATAGAAGTTTGATAGGCACTGCGAACTGTTACGGTAGAATGATTTGTGAGAATATCTCCAGAAGAAGAAATAACTTGATCGTGAGTTTTTACTGGAACGTGTTGTTCTTCTAATAAGCGTATTGGATTTGTTGAATAAGTGCTTACAATGCGCGTTTTTCCATTTACGACCATTGCAACAGATTTTTTAGCTGTAAATATAAACAAGCTTGTTGCTGTGAGTGATATAGCTAAAACGCATGCAATTATTCTTGCACGACGCATTACTATTAATCGTCTAGGCGTCCATCGACGTGCCATACAATCACTCCTTCGCAATAACGCTAACTTTTCTATTATACCTTCAATATTGCATTCAAAATTGAGTGCAAAACAAAATAAAAGTGGGGGCGGGAGAGAAGGGGATATTCCCGCCCCCTATGAGGTGGAGCTGGTTGGGGGACGCTCCACTCTCACCTCGGAAACCCTGAGTTGGGGGAAGGCTTCCGAGTTCTTACTCGCGAAAAGTTTTGTTATAAAGATGATTATGTGCGCAGATATAGATTTGTTATTTTCATAATACGCCATAATTTGGTACTGCATATGAAAAGTAGAAATTTTTTCTATTTTGAATAGTTAATTAGCTGCTATCCCCTCTGCTTTAATCATTTCACGTCATTATATGTGATACGAAAGATAACAAAACTGTAGTTTTGAAATATGAGAATAGAAAATAACAAATACTCACGAAATGAGCGGAATAAAAATGGAGCCTCCTGCCGGGATCGAACCGGCGACCTGCCGCTTACAAGGCGGCCGCTCTGGCCATCTGAGCTAAGGAGGCGATGTTTTCTCATTAGCATAACGAATCATGCTAAGTAGAACAATTGATTAGTGTACCATATGCCACGTCATTACAAAATTACGGCGATGTTGAATATAGAAACGGCGTGTTTTTTGTTGCGTATATTTGCATATTTGGCAATATAAGGCATTAACATAATGCAGTATGGAAGATACAAGCATGTTCGATTTGCAACCAGGGAATAATGTAGGCGGATACACTCTTATTTCTAGGCTTGGCGGCGGCGCAATGGGGTCAGTTTGGCGCGTTAATGACGATGGCGGCAATCAATATGCTATGAAAATATTACGTGCTTCTGTTAATGCAAAACAGAGTGAAGATGAGGATTCTGAGCAGGAACGTGCTCGAATGCGTTTAAAACGTGAAGCTTTGGCTTTGCAGAGGATTCATCATCCAGGTGTTTGCGCGATAGTGGATATGGAATTAGATGCTTCAATCGCTTTTATTGTGACAGAGTTGATTGAAGGACATAATTTGCGCGAAGATGTGGATGAGAATGGCCCTTATGTTGCAGATGATTTAGAGCGTCTTGCGCATAAGCTTATTGAAGCTGTTAAGGCAGTTCATGAAGCCGGTATTGTTCATCGCGATATTAAACCAACTAATGTAATGATTTCTGCTACTGGACCAGTATTAGTAGATTTTGGGATTGCAATGGGTGAAGGTGAAAGCCATGTTACTCGCACGGGATTAGTGATGGGCACTCCTGGTTTTATTGCCCCAGAAATTATTGAAGGCGGGGATTCAGATGAACTTACAGATTGGTGGTCTGTTGCCGCTGTGCTTGCGTTTGCAGCTACCGGTAAGCCTGTTTTTGGAACAAAGCCTATGATGGCTGTTTTGGAGCGTGCTGCTTCAGGAAATGCAGATTTAACGGGGTTGCCTCCTAGAACAATGGCTGCTTTCCGTAAAGCTTTGAACCCTATTCGAGAGCAGCGTTGCGTGCCATCTGATTTAGAAAATGCAATTAGTCAAGATGCTATGGATCCTTTAGCTTGGCCGGAGATGAACCGCCCTTTTGATCGTAACGCCACTAACGTAACTATGCGTGAAATGTGGCGTGAAACAAGCCGTGAAACAAGCCGTGTAACAAAAGAAAAAACTGCTATACTAACAAATTCTCGTGCCTGCGATGCAGCTGGTACAGTTGGTGCAGATAGCATAGCAAATCTTAACTCTGATGGAGAAACGCCAACCGTAACTGTTCGTTCTACTACTGTTATGCCGCATTCATTAGATAGTGAAGACGATAAAACATTTTGTGTAGATGAAAAAACACGAATTAATGCGTTAAACGATGTAGATTTTCAGAATATACAGGACGATAATTCAAACAATTCACGTATTGCACAATCTTCAAAACTTATTCATGCTTCTAATAACGTTTTTGATAATGACAATATTGAAAATGAAGCAGGCGATTCTCTTCATGTTAAAAGTGATGAAGTGCTTTCTGTAGATCATACTCTTAATCAACATGATTATGTGCGTAAAGGAACATGGATACTGCTGATTTGTATAATTCTTCATTTAGCCATTGCTTGCTTAAGCATTCTCGATTCTATTGGTTTTACGATGGTTTTTATGTGGGTTAGTGCAACATCCGGCTACAGTATTTCATCAAGTTTGCGAAGATTGCAACTTAACGATGGGATAATTCCTCGCCACGATTCTGTAGTGCGTATTGCAACTTTGCCGTGGCATATTATTCGAGGATTCGTTTACATGCTTCCACGAGTTATAGCTATTGTGGTTTCTGGAGGTATTGGAGCTGTTATATATCCATTTCTCTGTGGTGATAATCCTGAATTACTTTCTATAGATGCTGGATCCTTGCGTATTCTTTTGCCAGCTTACTCACCTAATATTTTTTCAAATACTGCATTTGGATATGCTCTAGGATTTATGGTTGCATGGGTTGTTTTTGCTGTAGTTAAGTGGACTACAAAATTCCGTTTAGGATTAGGTGCGTTATTTTATTCTGGAAAATCATTTGAAAAATAAAAAATAAAAATAGTACGATGCGTAATGTTTATTTTCCGTTGATGCCATCTACTAAACTGTGATGAGGTTATTATTCCATTAGCAAGAATGCTGCTAGGAACTAGTCTTAGTGTGCGAAAATAAAGGGTTGAAGGATAGCAATGCCTAAAATTCAGATGCGTGATAATAAGCAGAAGAATCCATCTTCTGCTCGCCAACAAAGAATTATAGAAAAACGCGAGCGTGAAGAGCGTGAAGAGCGTGAGCGTCGTCAGCAGACAATTATCGGAGCTATCGTAACGATTATTGCTATGGCTATACTGGTTACAGTTGGTGTTACAGCTTATCAAGCTTTGTTCCAGCCGAGCGATACTGAACAAATGCAAATTGAGCGTTCTAAGAAAGCTAAAAAGCGACTAAAGAAAGATGGCGCTAAATATAAGCCGGAAGTTGTCAATTCTGAGGGCGGAATTCTTATAAGCAAGCTTGGCTACAATAAGCCTGTTGCTAAAGCTCCAACGGTTGCAAGCTATTTTGATCCTTTGTGCCCTGGTTGTGGAAGCTTTAACCGTGAATCAGACAAAGCACTGATTTCAATGGTTAAAGCAGGTCAAATTAACCTAGAACTTCACCCAATGTCATCCTTGGATAGGTTTACTGTTGACCATTACTCGACTCGCGTAACCGGTGCTGTTATTTATATTGCTTCACACGACAACGATCCAAAGCATCTGCTTCAGTTTGTTAATAACATTTTTAGTAAAAAATTCCAGCCGGAAGAAGGAAGAAATTATAAGCCTGTAAGCAATGAAGAATTGATTAATCTGGCTAAAAAATCTGGCGTTCCAGACGAAGTCGCGAGTAAAGCTTTTGACAGACAATATTTGGAGTGGCAGGATTTGATTAACGAATGCATTCCTGATTTCAAAGAGCTGTTAAATGTTTCTGGGTATAGCAAGGGTTCTATGACAACGCCAACCGTAACAATTAACGGTAAGTTGCTTGACATGAATGCTGTTAGTGAAAAGAATATGAAGACGCTTGATGCAATTTTGCATTGCATCGGTTTGAATAAAAATCAGGTTGGAGTTGAAGGCCAAATGCCTAAAGTCTCTAGTACTGGCTCCCCTATTGATCTATAGTTAATAAAATAAATTATTTAATTAATAACGGACGCTAGGCTTATGCTTAACGTCCGTTTTTGTATAGGAATAGACGCAATTAATGCAAACAAATGATTATATGATTGCGCATTTTTTTGTGGTGAAAACCAACTATTGTTTAATTATTTATTAGTAACTTTTTGTATATTCGACACGCCGAGTATTGAGAAAATACTGATTTTTTGCTGTTTTTCTAAGATAAACATGATATATTAAGGCATGGCTCAACGAAGAGAACCTTCAATGGACCAGGTAAGTAAACTGTGGACGATTGATACCCGCCGATGTAGGAATTGGGGTCATGAGTGCACACCCTTCACTACGGATCGTTCGGCACGTACCTGCCGATGAAAGGACATATCATGGCAGAAGTTGTATTTGATCATGTGACTCGTATATACCCGGGCAACGATAAGCCTTCGGTTGATGACTTGAACATGACTATTAAAGATGGTGAGTTCCTCGTACTCGTTGGTCCATCTGGTTGCGGTAAGTCAACTACTTTGCGTATGTTGGCAGGTCTTGAAGAGGTTAACAAAGGACGTATCCTCATCGGCGGTCAAGATGTTACTACAATGCAGCCAAAGGATCGCGATATTGCAATGGTCTTCCAGAATTATGCACTGTATCCACACATGACAGTTGCTGACAACATGGGCTTTGCTTTGAAGATTGCAGGTGTTCCTAAAGAAGAAATCCGCAAGCGTGTTGAAAAAGCTGCAGAAGTGTTGGATTTGACAGAGTATTTGGATCGTAAGCCAAAGGCTTTGTCTGGTGGTCAGCGCCAGCGTGTTGCTATGGGTCGCGCAATTGTTCGTGAACCAAAAGTCTTCCTTATGGATGAGCCTCTTTCCAACCTCGATGCTAAGCTCCGCGTTCAGACTCGTACTCAGATTGCTGCTTTGCAGCGTCAGCTTGGTGTTACTACTCTGTACGTTACCCACGATCAGACTGAAGCTTTGACCATGGGTGATCGCATTGCAGTGATTAAGCTTGGCGTATTGCAGCAGGTTGGAGCTCCTACTGAGCTTTATGACCGCCCTGCAAACGTATTCGTCGCAGGCTTCATTGGTTCTCCATCCATGAACATCAATCAGCATCCAGTTGTAAATGGTCGAGCTCAGATCGGTGAGGATTCTATAGTTCTTCCAGCTGAGGCTGTTGATAAGCTCACTGCAGAGGATAACGGACAGATTATTGTTGGCTTCCGTCCAGAAGACGCAAGCTTGGCAACATCCGATGATCCAAATGCGTTCTCCTTGAAGGTAATGAACGTGGAAGATCTCGGTTCTGATGGCTATATCTACGGCAATATCATCACCGATGGTTCTCCTGAAGAAGCATCTACGATGATGTCTGATCAAAACAAGCTCACGACTATTCGCGTGAACCCACGTGCTCTTCCAAAGGTTGGCGACACCGTGAAGATCAAGATTGATCCATCTAAGATGCATCTGTTCGCACCTTCTACGGAGTTGCGTTTGAACTAAGAGCGTTGGTTTGCCTGCTTATATGAGCTAATAAGCAAACTTTCGGTATAAGGTATAGCGGGGTTCGCAATATGACGCGAACCCCGTTTTTGGCACAAAAAAGCAGCATAATAAGTGTGCAATAATACATCATTACAATGCATCGCTTATTATATATAGTTGTTATCAATAATTCGCCGGTGGTTAAGCTGTGTTTATATTGAATGCAGTGATATCGTTGGCATGAGCTTGATTGGTAAATAAACTTTATGGAATGGAATGACGCTCCTCAATTAGACCCGCGTGCTGTGCAAGCAACTTCGGTATCTGCACAGGACGAGAATGCGTCGTCTCAAGAGCCGCAGGCACTTAAGATTACTGCGGCTAGTTCAAATCCAAAAATGTTTACACTGCCTTGGGAATTACCACTTTCTCAATGGCCTGCTGATTTATTCGTGAATTTACCGCGTGGTATTTCTCGTCACGTTGTGCGATTTGTTCACGTTGGCGATGAAGTGTATGCAATGAAGGAAATTACTCGTCAAGTTGCAGAACGTGAGTATGAGCTTTTGCGTAGGCTTCGTAAACTTGAGTTGCCTACAGTTACTCCTATAGCTGTTGTTGCAGGACGCCATGATGCTAATGGTGAAAAGCTTGAGGCAATGTTAGTTACGAAACATTTGAAGTTCTCACTGCCATATCGTGCGTTATTTGCTCGTACTTTGCGACCGGATACCGCAGAGCGTCTTATTGATGCGCTCGCTGTTCTTATGGTGCGCTTGCATCTTTCTGGCTTCTATTGGGGCGATGTATCGCTTTCTAATGTGCTGTTTTTGCGAGATGCAGATGCTTTTTCTGCTTTCCTAGTTGACGCAGAAACTGGTGATTTGCACGGAAGCTTAACAGAAGGTCAACGAGAATACGATATCGATTTAGCTCGAACCAACATTATTGGTGAGCTTATGGATTTGAGCTCCGGTCAGCTTTTGCCGACAGAAGTAGATGAAATCAGTATAGGCAATCGTCTAGTAGATCGCTATCATTCGCTTTGGAGTACGCTTACTGACGTTGATAAGTTCAGTCCTGATGAGATGTGGCGAATTGAACGTCGTGTCAATCGTCTAAATGAGCTTGGTTTCGATGTTGATGAGCTGGAGATGAAGACTTCAGAAGATGGTCGAAGGGTTTTGGTTCGACCTCGCGTTGTGGATGCTGGTTATGCTTCCCGCAAGCTTCTTCGTCTTACTGGATTGGACGTTCAAGAGAATCAGGCTCGAAGGCTTCTGAACGATTTGGATGCGTATCGCACTTCTACATGGCGTCAAGGTGAAGAGCTGGAAATCGTCGCAACTGATTGGATGCGTGAAATTTTCGAGCCAACAGTTCGTATGATTCCTCCTGAGTTCCGTTCGCAAATTGAGCCAGCTCAGTTCTTCCATGAAGTGTTGGATCATCGTTGGTTTATGGCAGAAAAAGTTGGCCATGACGTTGCTATGCAAGATGCTGTAACTAGCTATATTAAGAACGTATTACCACAGTACAAAATGGATAAGCATGTTCTTGCTGCTATTAATGCAGATGCTGATTCTGGCGTTGTGGATGATGAATACACGTATTCTTCTCCAGCACCTGTAGGTCACGATATAGTTGAAGATGATCAAGATGCTAGTGTTTGGGCGAGTTGAGTTTAATTTTTCTGCTTGAGTCGGGTGAATTGTATCTAGAGAGATAATCGGGAGGGTGAAATGAGTCAATTTAAGAAACTATTTTGTAGCATTTTTGCAATAGTAATGCTCATGAGCCTTTCTTCGTGTGGTAACGATAGTGTCAATCAGTCTTACAGTGACGAAATATCTTTTAGTGGTAGTAAGAAAATAGTAAAGCACAAGAAGAAAAAACCTACTAAACCTAAGAAAGTTACGGACGTTAATCTAACCGTATGGTCAAGTAGCAAAGACAATAGTTGGGTTGCGCAGATGGAAGAAAAATTTCAGAAAATCCATCCGGAATACAAAATAACTTTTAAAAATAGCGTGGTTGAGTCTCAGGATCCTGCATTAAAAATGAATAATAGTAGCGAAAGTCCTGATGTTTTCTGTTACTGCAATGATATGATGATAGAGTTATTAAAACTTGGCAAATTGGGCGAACTTCCGCCGTACGCTGTTAAACAAGTAAAAAAGCAGAATGATGATGTAGTGGTTCGTGGAGTTACCTACACGGATGGAAAGCTATACGGCGTTCCGTATACAACTAACTCATGGCTAATGTATTACAACAAATCAAAATTCACACCTGACGATGTTAAGTCTTTAGATAAGATGATTGCAAAAGGCAAAGTAGCTTTTGATATTAGTAATGCGTGGTATCTTGCTGGATTCTATTCTGATGGGGCTGTATCATTCTTTGGCAAAAATGGGAATGATGCAAGTAAAGGTATAAAGTTCAATAAGAAAGCTGTTGCTATAACGCAATATATTATTGATCTAACAAGAAACAGTAATTTTGTTTTAGGTGGTAATGGAAGGGAGCTTAAAAGCCTTAGGAAAGGTTCTGTGGACGCGATTTTTTCCGGAACATGGAGTGCAAGTGAAGTGAAAAAGATTCTTGGATCTAACTATGCTGCAACTAGCCTTCCAAAGTTTAAAACTAAGATTGGAGAATTCCAGATGAAAGCTTTTTCTGGATCGCGTGATTTTGGTTTCAATCCTAACTCTTCTTATAAAAAAGCTGCTGCTAAATTTGCAGCATTTCTTGGGTCAAAAAACTCTCAAAAAGTATCTTTTGAAAAAACAGGCACGGTGCCATCAGATAAAAGGCTTAGTAAGTTTGTTGGTAAAGCTGACGCTGCAGCCGAAGCAGAAATGAAAGTTATTGCGCACACTTCTATTCTTCAGCCGACAATACCTGAAATGTATGCTTTTTGGGATCCTATGCAAAAGTTCGGCAAGACAATAGCAAAAGGTGAAGCAAGTTACGATGATGCTGACAAACTTATAGATGATTTAAATCAAGGACTTCAATTATACCATTCCGACCGATAATTAAATTAACTAAGATTCGGGTTATAGGCTCCAAAAGTGTGTAAAGCTCAGCTGATGGATACTCTGCGTTAGTAACAGAGTTTGTGACGATTTATTGTTAAATATTCAGCTAATGAATGTTTCGAATGCCACAGAACATAAAAATAATCCGCATTCGATATACTACGAGCCCTACTGCCGTAGTTGTTATGAGTTTATTTTTACACATTTTTGTCTTGGTGGCGAATGTGCAGAAAACAGATTTAATTATCGCAAAATGCTTGTATTGCAAGACCTAAAACATGATTTCTTACACACTTTACACGCTTTTGACCTATAACCCTAAGATTCTGTACTAGCCGATTATTTGGATTAACTAATCTACAAGCCATTAGTGTTGTAATAAACATACTTATACGCTCTCGGCTGTGTGCTTAAGGTATAAAAAAGTGCCCCCTGTGGGACTCGAACCCACAACCCAAGACTTAAAAGGACTCTGCTCTGCCAATTGAGCTAAAGGGGCAACAAATGCCAAGTGTACTACATTCAATCGACGAAGTGAATATCGTGTTAACTTATGCGTGTTACATATATTTATTGCAGTATTCCGAGTGACTCAAGTTTTGCTTTTATTTGTGTTGCTGATGGCTCAACCATAAAAGTATTATCTGCAAAAGTAACAACTGGAATATGCTTTTGATTGCTTATTTCAATCGCTTTTTCTTCAGCTCCCTCTTCTGTTTCAATATCATGCCAAACAAATGCTACGCCGTACTGGGTTAGTGCAGCCTTCGCACGTTTGCAATCTCCGCACCAATCTGCACCGTATACATTTACGGTAGGCTGATCTGACATAAAATCCTCCTCAATTATTTAGTGAATTCAAATTTTGCGTAATAATAACTAGCGCTATTTATTACGACTTTTATTAGTGTAATAGATGCAGGTATACCTAGGCATATTGATGTTGAAGTGTGACAAAGATGAGAAAAAATAGTGAAATGTATTGCTAGTGTCCCTTGACTTTCATAGTCTTGATGTCATGAATATGGTTATGGATATGAACATGCTAATTTGGTTTGCGGCTGCAGCTGTTGTTATTGCAATCTTATTGGTAACAGTTGCAGTGATTTTGCGCATTCACGGCAATAGTCATGGGCCAGTAATTCCTGAAAGCGTTGATAGCTCAATCGATACGAGCAAATCTAAATCGCGCGGCACAAAACAATCTGAAAAGCAGATAGAAAGTGACGTTGCTGTTGCACACAATGAAGAAGCGAAGTCTGAATCATTGCCAGAAAGCACCTCTTCGCGTATTAAGCGTCTTCGCGAACGTTTGTCTCATAGTGCAAATCCATTTGGTCGTGCATTGTTTAATATCATAAGCAAGGATCATCTTTCGGAAGAAGATTGGGAAGATGTAGAAGATACTCTTCTTATGGCCGATGTTGGTTCTCGAGCTAGTGAAGAATTAGTGGAAGATCTACGCAAAGACGCACGCATTGCTGGTACCTCTAGTGCAGAAGATGTGCATTCGGCATTGCGTACGAAACTTTTGAAAATAGTAGATGAAGATGCTGATCGACGCTTGAACGCAGATAAATCAGATGCGCATCATCCTAGCGTTATTATGATGGTCGGCGTTAATGGCACCGGTAAAACCACTACTGCTGGAAAATTAGCGCGATTGTTTATTGCTAAAAAACGTTCAGTAATGTTTGCTGCAGCAGATACTTTTCGTGCGGCTGCAGCTGATCAACTTGAAACTTGGGCATCTGCAGTAAGCGTGCCAGTTGTTCGTGCAGATAAAGACGGTGCTGATCCTGCTTCTGTTGCTTTTATAGCTGCAAATAAGGCGAAAGAAGAGCAAGCTGATTTATTGATTGTGGATACTGCTGGTCGTTTGCAAAATAAAGCAAATTTGATGGAAGAGCTTGGCAAAATTCGTAGGGTTATAGAAAAAACTATGCCTGTTGATGAAGTATTGCTGGTATTGGATGCTACTACTGGTCAAAATGGCATGTCTCAAGCAAAAGTGTTTGCTGAAGCTATTGGCATTACGGGCGTAGTTCTTACTAAGCTCGATGGTTCCGCTAAAGGTGGAATTGTTATAGCTGTTCAACGCGAACTTGGCGTGCCTGTTAAGCTAGTAGGTCTTGGCGAAGGACCAGATGATTTGGTTCCGTTTGATGCTCAAAGCTTCGTAGACGGTCTGCTTGCCTAATGCTGAACATTTGTAGCTGCACGAATGGTAGTTTTTAATGTTCCATTAAAGTTCTTCTATGAGTTTTGGCTATAAGGGTTTCTCGGTACAATAGTTATATAAATATACTTAAGCAGCAACGATGTTATTGTTGCGCTGTTTCAAATAATTGAGGTGAAAAATGACCACAATGGATCCGCAATGGGCATTGTTGGCTGGCGCGTTGGTGTTTATTATTACGCCGGGTATTGCCCTGTTCTATGGAGGTCGCGAACGCGCTACTTCCATGGTGAATATGATGATGCTTTCAGCTGGCGCTATTGCTGTAACCACACTGGTTTGGACGCTGTGGGGATGGTCGTTAGCTTTTGCTGGCAAAGATATGGCTGGCGGCGTTATAGGTGATCCATTGAGTGGTTTGCTATTCCGCGATTCGATGGTGGCAGATCATGGTGTGTTTACGTCTATGGACGCGAATTCTGGGCTATCTGGTGGCATTCCTGCAGCTTTTCGTTTAGCATGTGCTGTTGTTGCAGTAGCTCTTATCACCGGAGCTCTAGCCGGTCGAGTGCGTTACGCTATTTGGCTTATTTTCGTGGCTGTATGGATTACTTTAGTATTCGCTCCATTAGCACATATGGTGTGCGGTGGTGGCTTACTTTCGCCTAATGGTGCTATTTCACAGGCGTTAGGTATTTCAGTGCATGACTTCGCAGGTGGTTCTATATTGCATATCGCTGCGGCTGTTTCTGCTTTTGCGATTGTTATGATTATTGGCGGACATGCTCACTTCCCTCTTAAGCGTTTTGTTTTGCATATTAAGAATGTTGCGCATACGAGTGGCAATGCTAATTCTGGAGCTACTAATTCGCGTAATACTAAAAGTCGTTTATCGCGCGCATTGTGGGCTGATGTTGAGCATGCTAAAAATGCTGCTAGTGAGACTGTTGTCTCTCCAGTTGCTACAGTAACTGAAGTTGCTGCTGAATCCACTGCAACGCAGTCAGCAGTTGAAAATGGTGTTGCTGCTCGCCAGCCGCATAATGTTCCTTTCGTTATGCTTGGCGTTTTCCTGATTTGGTTCGGTTGGCTTGGGTTAATGATTGGTTCTTCTGCAGGTGTTCCTGGAGTTGCAGGTTATGCTTGGGTGAGTTCCACAATAACTGCTTCTGCTTCAATGCTTGCCTGGGGTGTGACTGAACGTTTACACTCTGGATGCTTTACTGCTTTAGGAGCTGCGTCTGGCGTTATGGCTGGATTAGCTGCAAGCGCTGCAGCCGCGGATGTTATTGCTCCATTGTGGGCTTTAGTTTTGGGTGTTCTTTCTGGTGTTATTACTTCTTTAGTAACTCACTCTCGTACTTTTGTGCGCTACGATGGCGCTTTGCATGTAGTTAGCGTTAATGGCGTTGCTGCACTTATTGGTGTGCTTGCAGTAGGCTTATTTGCTGATGGTTCCGGATTACTTGCTGTTGGCGACTGGCATCAATTAGTTGCACAACTGTGCTTAATCGGAATTACGGTTCTTTATGCAGGTGCCGTAACTGCAGTGCTAGCTTTTGTTCTTGAAAAGCTTTTTGGATGGCGAATCTCGGAAGCTAAGGAACGTAAAGGCGTTGATTTAGCTGATCAAGGAGAGCGTGCTTACGATTTTTCTTCTATTGCACAAAGTCATGATGGCGCTGTAGTTGCTGTTGCAGATGATGATGCAGATAAGACTCAAATGGCTGTTCTTACTTCCGTTGATATTGATATGAGTGAAAACGAGATTGAACAATCTGATTTTATGGCTGATCAATCTGAGGCAAATTCTGAGCAAGGTGATTCCAAGGCTGATGATACTAAATCTGAAGTTGAGCAAAAAGAGTCTTCTTCTGAAGAAGAGTCTGAAACTGTAGAAAAAGATAAATCAGCGCAAAATAATAAAAAAACAGAAAAACGAAATAATAGTGCTAAAGAATAGAAGCATGTTCGTAAGCGCTATTGTTTAGCAGCAAGTTCTAGTTATTTTGATATAAACCGCATGTCTTATCTAAGATATGCGGTTTTGTTATTTTTGCTAATTTAAAATCAAGTTTTTTTAATGAATAACTTATTTTTAGTGAATAAGTTATTAATATGACACGCACGAATTGCTTGATGTGGATAAAAAAGATAAGTTATCCACATTTTAGGCGTGTCTACGTGGATATCACACAAATTTATCCACATAGTGGGGATAACATTGTGGATATCCTGCGGATAACTTTTTAAAATAATATTTTTATTTGCGATTTACGCGTATTTGTGTTACTTCACTTGCAATTGTTTTTGCATAAAATTGTTAGCAATTGCAATCTTCTTTTATACAAGCGTGACAAAGTAGCGGTAGAATGAAGCATTATGACAAATCAAAAGTTGGACAACCAGAACAAAAAAGACGTACTGCGCAATATTTGGCTACTAGCCGTACCAACTTTTGGACAGCTCATATCTGAGCCAGCATTTGTACTTATTGACACTGCTATTATTGGCCACATTGGCAAAAGCGCTCTAGCAGGTCTTTCTATTGGATCAACGGTACTTCTTACTACTACAGGTCTTTGCTTATTTTTGGCTTACAACACAACTTCACAGGTTGCGCGTCTTTTAGGCGCAGGTAAGCGTCGAGAAGGTTTTAGCATTGGCATGGATGGATTGTGGCTTGCATTATTGCTTGGCATAATTCTTACAGTCATACTTATTTTTGCAGCTGAACCGTTATGCTACGCAATAGGCGCGCGTGGATCTACGTTGCAAAATGCTATTGTGTACACACAAATGGTTATGCCTGGATTGCCTGCGATGCTACTCGTATATGCAGCAAATGGCATATTTCGCGGTCTTTGCAACGTGCGCATAACATTATTTGCTGCTGTAAGTGGAGCTGTTCTAAATACTATTCTCGATATAATCGCAGTATTTGGGCTCAACATGGGAATTGCTGGTTCTGGTATTGCAACAATGATTGCGCAATGGTATATGGGACTTGTTCTTACTATTCCTGCAATTATTTGGGCTACTCAAAGTGGTGCGCGTCTCAAACCGCATTTTCAGCATATTCTACATTCTGCTGGAACTGGTATGCCTTTGTTTGTCCGTACACTTGCATTGCGCGTGTGCATGGTAGCTACGGTTGTTACTGCGACTCATCTCGGTACCAATACTCTCGCTGCGTATCAGGTTGCTAATTCTTGCTGGAATTTTGTTATGAATATTTTAGATGCAATTGGTATTGCTGCGCAGACTATTGTTGCTGCAGCGCTAGGTGCAGGCTGTCGTAAGCGCGCAGGAATGATTACGCGTATTTGTGCTCAAGTGGGAGCTGTAAGCAGCGTAGGGGTCGGTTTATTCATGATTTTCGTGGGTTGGAGTTGCGCGCCACTATTTAGTCAGCATACAGATATTCAGTTTTTAATTTCTGTAGGCATGACAATATTAGGATTGTTCTTGCCTCTTGCTGGATGGATGTGGGCACTAGATGGCGTATTAATTGGTGCAGGTGATCACCGTTACTTAGCAAAAGCTTGTTCAGTAATGGCTGTCGTGTATTTAACATTTTTGGCGCTCACAAGCGTTTTTGATGTCGTCATCGACGCTAATGACGTGGTAAGAACTATTACTTTATGGGTTGTTTTAAATGCTGTTTATATTGGGGGACGTGCAATAGGCAATAGTTTGCGCATAAGAAATGATACGTGGATGGATTCTGCGCTAAAAATGTAAATAAAGTTTTGTGTTAGTGCATTTACGTTTTTTCATAATACGTGCGCGCGTTTATACTCGTTTTTATGGCAGATAATGATATGTGGCAATCTACTAAAGGCAATGTTATCCGCGCAGGTAGCAATCGTGGTGGCAATGGTGACGCCTCTGCATATGGTTCTGGCGTTGCAAATCGTGGTGCCGAAGTAGGTGCTACGTTGTTTGATCGTGTGCCTCCTCACGATGTTGATGCAGAAATGGCTGTGCTTGGCGGAATGCTCATGAGCAAAGATGCTATTGGCGAAGTGTCTCAATTACTTGAAACATCAGATTTTTATTTACCGCAGCACCAAACAATTTACGATGCTATTCTTACGCTTTTCGCTGGCTCACAGCCTGTTGACGTTGTGCTTGTAGCTAATGAATTAATGAAAGATGGAAATCTCGATAAAGTTGGCGGAGCTGACTATTTGCACAGCCTAGTAGCTTCTGTGCCAACAGCCGCAAATGCAATGTACTACGCAGATATTGTGCATCAAAATGCTGTTCTTCGTAACGTTATTACTGCTGGCACAAAAATTGCACAAATGGGCTATTCTGCTTCCGGAGCGCAAGCAGAAGATATTGTAAATCTTGCGCAATCAGAAGTGTATGAAATGAGTGCTGGCAAAGTGCGTCAAGATTACGTTGCCATTGGTCCAGTTTTGCAAAATACACTTGATCAGTTAGATAAAATGCAAAATCACGAACTTGAACAAGGTGTACCGACTGGATTTAGAGATATTGACGAAGTTACGCAGGGTTTGCAGCCTGGTCAAATGATTGTTGTTGCTGGTCGTCCGGCTATGGGTAAGTCAACTCTTGGCATTGATTTTGCTCGTTCGGCGGCACTGCACCACAATATGACGTCTATTGTATTCTCTCTAGAAATGAGCAAAGTGGAATTGGCTCAGCGCATTATTGCTGCAGAAACTAATATCCCACTCGCTGCTATGCGAAGAGCGGAAGATATTACTCCAGATCGTTGGAATACTCTTAATACTTTTTGGACAAAAATGCAAAACGCTCCGCTTTTTATTGATGACAGCCCAAATATGAGCTTGATGGAAATTCGCGCAAAATGCCGTCGTTTGAAGCAAACTAATGATCTGAAGCTAGTAGTTATTGATTATCTTCAGCTGATGAGTTCCGGTAAGCGTGTGGAAAGTCGTCAGCAGGAAGTTTCGGAATTCTCGCGTGCGCTGAAGCTTCTTGCTAAAGAGCTTGAAGTGCCAGTTGTGGCTTTGAGCCAGCTTAATCGTGGACCGGAAATGCGAAACGACAAGAAACCACAGCTTTCAGATTTGCGCGAATCTGGTTCTATTGAGCAGGATGCTGACGTTGTGTTCCTAGTGCATCGCCCTGATTTTTACAATAAGGAAGATCGCCCAGGCGAAGCAGATATTATTATGGCAAAGCATCGTAACGGCCCTACTGACACGTTTAATCTTGCCTTCTTGGGTGCAACTTCCAAGTTCATGGATATGCCGCAAGACTACCAGCAATAAGGGGTGTGATTTAGTATGTCAAGCCGCGACCATGAATCGCATAAAAAGTTGCGCCAAAATTTGCATAAGCATTGGTACAGTTTTGCCATGCCTGCTGTAGGAAAGCTTGTTTGCGCTCTTTCTAGGGTGCTTCACCATGGTGGAAGCGCATTGCCTGGGAAAGTTATTGAGAGCCTCGATTCTGGCTTTTTGGCGCGCACTCTTGCCGCATTGCCGTACGGAATAGTGTTGATTTCTGGCACCAATGGCAAAACTACCACAACGCGTATGGTAACTTCTATGCTGCGCGATGCAGGACTTAACGTATTTACTAATCCAACCGGTTCAAACTTTACTAGAGGAGTAGTTGCGGCTCTTGCTAAAACTATGCCTGCTTTTGGCACAAAGCTGAATGCGGATATTGCAGTTTTAGAGCTCGACGAAGCGTACGCAGTGCATTTTGTAAATCAAATCAAGCCTCGCTACTCTTTATTGCTAAACGTTATGCGAGATCAGCTCGATCGATTCGGCGAAATTGATACAACTGCAAAACTATTAAGCAACGTAGCTGCTGCAACTGAAGGAACAGTAGTGCTAAACCGTGAGGATCCACGTATTCGTGCGCTTGCAAAAGTTGTTCCTTCCGGGACTTGTGTGCGGTATTTTGGTTTAGATGACGCTGTAAAAAGCATGTTCCCGACGGATGATGATTTGCACAATAGCACTGAAAAAAGCGAAAATTGCGAAGATGCTGCAGAAAGCAAGGCTAACAATCTTCCTAAAGCAGACGTTGTGCTTTCAAAAGTTGGAGACCATGAGGCTGAGTTTATACTTGATGGCAAGCGTAAAACTACTTCTGTAAAACTCGACGGCGCTTACAATATTTTCAACGCTGCTGCTGCAGCAACAGTAGTTCGCGCTATCTTGGCGGACGCTGCAAAACAAAATTCTGCGCTGCAAAAATTCGACGACGACGCGCTTATGGAAGCGATTTCGCACGTGACTCCTGCTTTTGGTAGAGGCGAAGTAATTGAAGTTAATGGTGCTCCTGTTGAGCTTGTTTTAGTGAAGAATCCTATTGGTTTTAGGCTTGCAATCGCTTCGGATCATCCGCAAAATCACGATACCATGATTGCAATTTGTGACGAATATGCGGACGGTAGAGACATGAGCTGGCTGTGGGACGTTGATTTTGCAAGCTTTAGCGGCACTGGAGTTGAGTGTGTTTCTGGTACTCGCGCATGGGATATGGCTTTGCGTCTGCAATACGATAAAGTCTCGGCTCGCAATGTGAATACGGATTTGGAAGAAGATGCTAAAGCTTTTGTAAACGGCGATTTTAGTGGCAACGCTAAAAACGCTAAACGCATATATTGCACGTATACTGCCATGCTTCGCGTGCGCGCGGCTTTAGCGCAACTTGCGGAAGTTAAAGACGTTGGAGTTGGGAAGTAATTGTAATGAATGGTTCCAGTGATATTAGTAAAGCAAATGCTACTTTTGAAAACGAAAATCGCGTGCTAGATATTGTGTCGCTATATCCAAAAGACATGAATATTTACGGCGACTACGGCAATGTGCTTACGATTATGCGCCGAGCGGAATTGTACGGTTACAAGCCAGTGCTTCACGAGTACAATGTTGGCGATTTATGGCCAGAGCGCGTGGATATGATTCTTGGCGGCGGTGGTCAAGATCATGGGCAAAGCAGAGTTACTGAAGATTTATTTGCACGCGCAGACGCGATTCGTGAGCTTGCAAAAGATGGCGTTCCAATGCTTATGATTTGTGGACTTTACCAGCTTTTTGGAGACTATTTTGAAACCGTTGAGGGTCAAAAGCTTAAAGGAATTGGCATACTTGGCGAGCATACGGTTGGTCAAGATGTGCGCATGATTGGAAATCTTGTGGAACATAGCGACGATTTTGGCGATATTGTGGGCTACGAGAACCATTCTGGGCGCACAAGCTTGGAAGATGGAACGCAGCCACTTGGCTCGGTTGATAGTGAAAATTGCGGTAATAATGGCAAGGATCACACGGAAGGAGCGCGCAAATACAATGTTATTGGAACGTATATGCACGGCTCAGTTTTGCCAAAAAATCCGCGTCTGGCTGACTTTTTAATCCGTACTGCTGCGCAAAATCGTTACGGCGAATTTTCGCCAAAGCAGACTGATTCTCAGTGCGCGGAGCTTGCTAAATTAGACGAATTAGCCGATCGCGCTCGCGAAGTGGCCGTAACTCGTCCGCGGTAAAGAGATTTATCTGCGCAAAATTTGTCAACGCTAAACACAAAAGCCTGCTGAAAATCGCAAAGTGTTGCAAAATCAGCAGGCTTTTTGTAGTTTTTGATTCTAGTTTTCGTTTGATTTAGTTAGCTAGTTACTATTAGTCAATCAAGCCATACAAACGATCACCAGCGTCTCCAAGACCTGGAACAATATAAGCTTTGTCGTTCAAATGCTCATCAACAGCGCAAACAACAACCTTAAAGTCAATAGAAGGATCAATCTCCTTCTCCAGGCGTTCCAAGCCTTCTGGAGCTGCCAAAATGTTAATAGCAGTAACATCCTTAGCGCCGCGCTCAGCTAAGTAGTGCGTAGCGGCAATAAGAGTGCCACCAGTGGCAAGCATTGGGTCAAGAAGGAAGCACTGACGGCCAGTTAAATCTTCTGGCAAACGGTTGGCATAAGTGACAATATCGAGCGTCTGCTCGTCGCGCTTCATGCCAAGGAATCCAACCTCAGCGGTTGGAAGAAGGCGAGTCATTCCATCGAGCATACCGAGGCCAGCACGCAAAACCGGCACAACCATTGGGCGTGGGCGGTTCAAATGTTTGCCAGTCATCTTGCAAATAGGAGTTTCAATCTCGCGATCGCTAACCTCCAAATTGCGGGTTGCTTCGTATGCTTCGAGGGTTACCAATTCGGAAACCAACTCGCGGAAAATATTAGAAGGTGTATTCTTATCACGCAAAACGGTGAGCTTGTGGTCCACCAGCGGATGATGTAAAACATGAAGATCCATACCTTCTAGATTAGTGCAAGCATTGCACGTTAAGCTAGCGGCGTGCCGTTATTTTTGCGCGAAATATAAACAAATGTTGAGTAAAAATATATATTTTATTTAAACTTATCTAACAAAATTAAAATCTAAAATCTAAAATTCAAAAACAGAAACGATACTGACTTGCGAAAGCGCCTGTCGGCGCAAACGCCGCTCGCAGCGGCAAAAAATGGAGCCCGGGGCTTAAACACAAGCCAGCATCATTTTGAGTATACCTTGTTTTCTGTTTTCACGCGCCGCACAATTTTGATCGAAAATAATTTATTCCAACTTTCCTGCGCGCCACAATTTTGCTCCATTAGCAAAAGATAACGAAAGCGTGTGCATATTAGCGGATACGTGCAAAATTTTTGCAATTTTCTGCGCGTGTATTTTATTTTCCTGCTCGTCTAACTTTTTTGCGTAAACTCGCATTCCGCGTGCAATAATCGAAGTAAAAGCTGAAGATCGGTAAAGCGCTACAGCAAAATCGCCTGTAAAAGCACCGGAAAGAATAGAGTCTGCAAGTCGCGCAATATCTTCTCCGGTAGGAGCTTCGTCAATTCCTGTAATAGCTGAAGCGCTCGTTGCTTCAGGCTCGCCAAGGCGCCAATACTCAGCGTAAGCTTCGCGCTGTTTCCGTAGCGACATGCGCAATAAATATAGTCGCCACAACATTCCAGGAATAGACTCAGCTTCCGCGTGACTCCACAAATCTGCAATAACTTCGATGCCTTCATTCTCAACCAAATTCAGCACGCGCTCAACGATTTCCGGCGACTGCGTTTTATGAACGCGATTAAGTAAAACAGCGGCTGAAGTGTGGCTAATTTCGTTTACAACCTGCGGATCTGTGCCGCCTTCAATCTGCGCGAGCATCGCAGGATCCATTTGTGCAGGTCTGCTAGGACGGGCGGCTCCTGTGGGGCTTGGCATAAAAGCAGATCTGCTTGAATGAATAGAACTCGATTGTGAATTTAAACTAGTAGACACTTGGAAGAACCTTTTCAATATCGATAATACGAGCGCCTTTAGGGGTACTAATTATGTGCAAAACTATTGCGCTTCCTGTAGGCATGTATGGAGATTTTTGGCTGAGTACGCGCTTATGTGCTCGAGGCTTTGTTATTTCGCGCAAATAATCGAAGAAAGTGCCAATAACCGGGCGGTGCAAGCACATGACTGTTGCGTTGTTGACTGTGTTCGCATTTTGTTCATTTTGCTCAAGATTTTGTATTTCTTTTATAAGCACAGACAATGTAGATTTTGGTTTTTTCTCGTGACAATCTTCTGTAAGTTCCGCAACCTGTTCTATAGGAAGTGAAGAATCGCGCGCAAAAGCCGCAACCGTTTCTAAGCAACGCTTCCAAGGAGACGATATGATTTTATTCGGCGCGTAGCAGGCAAGTTCGCGGCCTAAAGCGTATGAAGCGGCAGCACCCAGAGGCGTGATTGGTCGAGTCGCTTCACTTCCTTGCCAAGTTTTTCGAGACTCAGCTTTTCCGTGACGCACCAGAAGCAACGTGCTATATTCTCCTTGACCTGCGTGGAGCTTCTCTAAGAAAGCGTCTAGCACTTCGCGGTCGCTGTCGTGCGTAAGTTTTTTGCGCGCTTGAGAAGGAGTAAGCCATAAAACATTGCCAATTTCAGTAGGCTTAGCTGGCTTAATTGGTCCGAAAGCAGGAAGACGCTTTGCTGAGGTTGGCTTATCGATTAAGTGCATCATCCAGTAGTGGATTCGCTTTATTACTTCCGGCTGAGAATTGCGTGATGTGTTACCGCTTTTAGAAGTTTGCTTTTTGCCTTCGCGCTCAAGAGGATACTCTATTTTGGCAATGTGCGGGCCTAGCGTGACTGAATATCCTGTTTCTTCTCCAACTTCGCGCACGGCTGTGTGGCGATGCGATTCTTTTGGCTCATTCTTTCCTTTTGGCCAGCTCCAATCGTCATATTTAGGACGGTAGACTAGGCAAAGCTCAAAATCATCGTCGCTAGACTTTATTGAGTCGCTGCTTGTTTTTGCCTCTCCACTTGCATTTGAGCTGTTTGTAGTATTGCGCTTGCGATAAATAATTCCGCCAGCTGCTTCAACGTATTGCGTCGTTACTGCACTCATATTCACTATTTTAGCGGTTTTCTTTCGCAAATTTTAGTTGTGCTTTGTTATTTATTACAATTCGATTAGTTGCCTATTTGGTTAGAGTCAGTTTAGTTGCTGATTTTCGTATATTTTCGCTGTCTACTTGTTACTTTTCCTAGTGCTTTTACTTTATTTTCTGCAATTAGCTTACGTAAATGTCGTCTAATTGTTTCTGGAGACTTTTTAGTTAGTTCAGCTAATTCTGGAGTTGTTATTGTAGAGTCAACAGGTATAAGCGCTAGCAAAATATCGTCATTTAATAGATTCCTTTTGCTATCCGCTTGTGTGCGTTCTTCTTGAGTGTAATTTCCTGCTTTTTGTTCAGTATTGCTTAGTTCCTCAAAATAGTTCTTGCTAGAATCCATTATCTCAGATCGGTTTGTGTAGTCTACGTAATTTACATAATTCATGTTGCGAGGAAGTTTTGCTTTTGCGCGCTGCAAAATCACGCTAAAAGAGCCAAGCTTAGGTATAAATTGTGGTTTTGGCAGCGACCATGCTTGCATTTCGTTAATCATAAACGCAATTCCACTACCTTGACCTTCAACTGGGCCTGCTCCAATCCTATTTGCTTCGATTGGTGTGTATTGTGCCAATTGCATAAGTGCGGCATTTCGGCACTTCGATTCGCCGTCGTCAATGTTATCAAGCGTTTTTCCTCCCCATAATCCTCCAGGATTTGTTATAACAACCTTGTCTGGGAAAATGTCAACGCTTACAGGCTGACCTTGAAAATATTCGTGGTATTCTCTGTGAATTACCGCATTGGCTATGGCTTCACGTAGAACTTCGCGCGGAATCTCCGATTCTTCTATGCGTTCGACTCCGTTAATAAATGTGCTAACTCGAAGATTTTTAATAACCGCGTTTACTGCATCCTCAATCATTTCTGATATTGCTCCGCTGCATTCTTCGCGGTCTATAAAGCGTTGCACTCCAGTCGAAGATTTTTCTGTTCCTGCGTGAGCTGTTACGTCAATAAACAATCGCGGGAAGAATTGTTGCGGATAATTTCCAAGAGTTAAAAGTCCTGCCATTCGTATGCGCCCTTGTTTATCTGTAATATTAAGACGCGTGAGCTTTTCATCTTCTGTTGTAGTGCCGCGTAAAGCCTTGGAATTTGCTCGTCTTGCTATAAGATTTTCGACTAAATCCTTGTTTAAATCAGATTTTGTAGCTTCTTCAACAATCGATAAATCTATATCGCTTGGGCGTAGCGCGTTTTCTATTTCGTAAACTTCGTCATTCGACATGCGAATGTCTTTATCGTCAACGCGTTTGTAGCTTCCGCCTTTACTTCCTTTAGCTGTAATGTAGCAAGGCTTTTTGTCGGCAGGGTTTTCGTAGATTTTTATTGCTAGAATTTGAGAATTGTTGTCTACAATCACTCTTTCTAAGTCATATCTTGGAGGATATGTTAGCCGCACTCCGTTTACGCCGCCGTCGCCTATTCCTTCAATAAATTGATCACGAACTTTGTTAATATCGAAGTTTTTTGTTGGGGAAAAATTATTGCTTTCATCTAATCCGAGTAGTAGTGTGCCGCCATTTGTGTTAGCGAATGCGCTTACTGTTTCCCACACGCTTACGCTGAGCTTTGCATCACAGCTTTTTGCCTCATAATTGGAGTCGTCTGTTTTTTGCATGCGCAATCGCTCGATGGCGTCTTTGATTTGTTCGTTTACGATTGCCATTGCTCGCTCCTTGATTAACTGTGATTAGGTGTAGAAGTTTTCGAATAATTATTTTGCTGATATTTTGTTGTTAAGTTTGTTTTCTCTATCACAATGTCACTGTTATTTTATCACGGTCATGACTGTGATAAAAGTGTTGTGACTGTCATTTTTCTCGTTTGTGACAGTGATTTTTGTATGTATGACTGTCATTTTTTCGATTTTGACAGTCATCTACTATATTTTGACAGTGATTTTTCGCATTTTGGCCGAGATGTGTCTACTTATGACAGTCATTTTAACTTCCGTGACTGTGATACCCACATTTATGACTGTGATGCACGCGTTCTGCGTAAATCAGATATTTTGTTATATAACCCAAAATTCCTAAAACTGGCAAATCGTAGCGCAAAAAACATGCCAAAACTGGCAAATAATTACTAAAAAACCTCCTAAAACTGGCAAATGGTTTAAATATGTTCTATTTGCTTGGAAAATCAGATTCGGAGTTGGGCTTCACAGTTTAGCAAAATTTGATCTTTTTGTGTATTGAATTTATACTAAATTATACGTGTATTGAAAATTTGCTAATGTTACGAGGGTTTATATGTCCAAGACAATAAAAGTTGCTGAACTTTTTGCAGGAGTAGGTGGGTTCCGTCTTGGGCTTGAAGGGTATACTCCTTCTGATGGAAACAATTTTACTGCGGAACCGGCGGGGCCTTTCAAAACAGTTTGGGCAAATCAGTGGGAGCCTGCTGGGCAAGAATCCAAGCAATTTGCGTGGAGATGCTATGAGAAGCGTTTTGGCAAAGGTAGCTGTGTTAATGAAGATATAGCAGAAGTGCTCAAAAAATTTGAACACGGGGAATGTGATATTCCAGATTTTGACATGCTTGTTGGCGGTTTTCCCTGTCAAGATTATTCTGTGGCAAAACCGTTAGCATTGTCTTCTGGAATTGACGGCAAAAAAGGCGTTCTGTGGTGGAGTATTAATAAAATGTTGGAATTGCGTCACCCTAAATATGTTCTACTTGAAAATGTTGACCGTTTATTAAAATCACCTGCCGCGCAGCGCGGTAGGGATTTTGCCATTATTCTCTCTTGTCTTTTTCGATTAGGATACAGCGTAGAGTGGCGAGTTATTAATGCTGCTGACTATGGAATGCCTCAAAGACGTAGACGAGTATATGTTTTTGCAGAACATGATTCTAAGAAATGGTATAACTTGTCAGAGCATCTTTTGCAAAACGGTGTTATTGCACGAGCTTTTCCAGTATCTGTTGCAGAAAAAAATGCTGCGCAATATGAATTTTCTATTAGTGACAATCCGTATGTTATATCTCAAGATTTTGGCAAACAAGCTAAGGTGAGCCTATTCCAGAATGCTGGTGTTATGCAAGATGGAATAGTTTATACCGTTAAAACGGATGCTGTGTTTTCTGGCAATGCAATGACATTAGGTAGCGTTTTAGTTGATGCCAATCAAGTGCCTGAAGAATATTGGATTGAAGAAGATAAGCTTGCTTCTTGGCAGTATCTTAAAGGCGGTAAAAGGGAGTTGCGAACAGCTTCGAATGGATTTGAGTACATGTATTCCGAAGGCCCTGTTGCTTTTCCAGATAAAATTGATGCGCCAAGCAGAACTATTCTTACAGGTGAAGGTGGGAAAAGCGCTAGTAGAACCAAACATGTTGTTATGCAAAATGGCAGATTGAGAAGACTTGTTCCAGATGAGCTAGACCAGTTGCAAATGTTCCCTAAAGGTTGGACGAATGATGGAATGAGTGATGGTCATAGAGCGTTTTGTATGGGGAATGCGTTGGTTACTGGTATTCCGCATAAAATTGGCGAAGTTCTCGCTAATGACATTTCGGCATAAAATTCATATCTAAATAATTATGCTTATTTGTAGGTTGCGTAGGAATTGAGTTAATAGGAAAATGTAATAAATAAAGTTGTGCCAGGGAAGATGCAGAATGGTGGGAAGTATGTCTAATCATATAGGCGACAATCGCAAGTTTTCGGACATTGACGAAATAACCGCTCTTCTTACTGGAATCAATGGCAAAACTTTTCGCGAGATTGATGAAACTGGTCGTGGTGAAAAAGCAGGCAACAAGGGCTCTTTAGGCAATATTATTGAAGAATCAGTTTTTGGGTATTCTATAAATTCCGATAAACAACCGGATATTATGGTTGCTGATGAATTTTATGAATTAAAAGTCACGCCGATTCGTTCGAACAAGAAAAAGAAGATAGTTGCTAAAGAACGTTTGGTTGTTGATATTATCAACTATTTGACGCTGTGTAATGAGGTTTTTGATAATTCATCATTTTGGCAAAAAGCGCGTCAAATGATTATTATTTATTATCTTGATAACAGGACTGATAAAACCAGCCAATCCAGACTTGATTGCACTATTTATGGTTCTTTTGTATTGAAATATGAACCTGGTGAGCTAGAAACAATTCGTAAAGATTGGGAATACATAAAAAATAAAGTAGCTTCTGGTTATGCAGATAGGTTAAGCGAGTCCGATACTAATTATCTTGCTGCTTGCACTAAGGGAGAAACGGCTGCAAAGTCGTTGAGAGATGCTCCTGCGCCAAGTGGATTTGAAAGTAAATATATACGTGCAAAACAACGTGCGTTTTCGTATAAGCCTAGCTATATGACCATTGTTGCACAAAGAGTTTTAGGTGAAGGTGATCTTTTTGAACGGTTGCCAATGTCTATTAACGAAAATCTTAATGATTATGTGGAAAAGAAGATTGGGCGATATGTTGGTTCTAAAATTTCTGATTTGGCCAATAAATTTAATGTTAAGCTTAAAACGCATTATTCTTTTAATTCGCAGCTTGCACTGAAGATGTTGGGTGTAAAAAAGAACAGAATAGAAGAAATTGAACAGTTTGCTGCAGCGAGTGTGACTCAACTAAAAACTACTGTTTTGTACGATGATGGTAAACCAGAGCAGAATATGTCTTTTCCTGCGTTAAAAGAGGATGATTGGGCTGAATTAGCAGATCCAAATATGCAGTGGCATGATTCGCGATTGTATAAGTTTTTTGAGAATAATAAGTTCTATTTTGTTGTTTTTAAAAGCAACGGGAAAAATAGAAAATCAACTTGCTATAAAGATGATGTTTTAGTTGGTGGTTTTCTATGGAATATGCCAGAAGAAGATATTGAAAAATATGTTGCGCCTGCGTGGAATAAAGTGCATGAGATTATGATATCTGGTGAATCTACTGGCTATGGAACGGATGAGAATAAGCTCCCTAAGATGTCATTTAATCACGTATTTCATATGAGGCCACACGGTAAAAATGGCAATGATGTTATAACACTTCCAAACGGTGAAACCATCACAAAACAATGTTGGTGGTTAGATAGGCTGTACATTGCCAAAATAGTTGCTGAGCATATTGGTTAGATATCGCAGGAGTTGGTGCACAAGATAATCGGGTAATTCCAGCTCTAACTTCCAATTCTTGAGAAGAGATAGGGATAGAACTGTTATATTGTACGTAACAATATTAATACTCAATTGTCACATAAAACCTCCTAAAACTGGCAAATAATTACTAAAAAACCTCCTAAAACTGGCAAATGGTGCTGTAGAAGATTTTGGCTATTGCTGGAACGCTTGAAATTTAATCGGTTTAGAAGGAGCAATAAACACAACAAGAGCCAGAAACATGTTACTGAATCTGGCTCTTGCTTATCGTTTATTTAGTTGCTTGCGATTAGTTCGCACCGCGAGGCTTACGCGTGTGAGTGTGAATCAAGTAAGCCTGGCTGTCTACTAGCGGACGACCTTCCTTATCGCGAGAATGCAAGGTATATGTGCCATCGCCATCCATCCACCACGAAACAGTAGAATCAGCCATTTGTAAATCAATATACTGAATCAACGCTTCAACCTGATCAGGCGCACTGATGCGAACCAGCGTCTCAACGCGGCGGTCAAGATTACGGTGCATTAAATCAGCTGATCCAATCCAAACTTCTGGACCGCTTGCAGGACCGTCACCAATCTGCGGACCGCAAGAGTTAGCAAAAGCGTAAATGCGGCTGTGCTCAAGGAATCGGCCAAGAATAGAACGAACGCGAATATTGTCGCTCAATCCTTCAATGCCAGGCTTAAGCGAGCAAATTCCACGCTCAACGATATCAATCTTTACTCCAGCTTGCGAAGCTCGATACAAAGCGTCAATAGTCTTCTCGTCAACCACAGAATTGACCTTAATCTTAATCCAAGCTTCCTTTCCAGCAAGAGCTGCAGCTTCCTCGCGCTGAATTCGCGCAATAATACCAGTTCGAACTGTACGAGGAGCAACAAGAAGGCGGTGGAAACTAGACTTCGGCGCATAACCAGAAAGCTGATTAAACAAGCGAGTCAAATCCTGGCCGACTACAGGATCGCAAGTAAGCAATCCCAAATCCGTGTACAAGCGAGCAGTCTTAGGATTGTAATTACCTGTACCAACGTGGCAGTAGCGTCGCAATCCTTCTGCTTCCTGACGAACCACGAGTGAAAGCTTGCAGTGAGTTTTCAAACCAACAATGCCGTACACAACGTGAACGCCTGCGCGCTCAAGCTTACGAGCCCAAGCAATATTTGCATCCTCGTCAAATCGTGCTTTAATCTCAACCAGCGCAAGCACCTGCTTGCCAGCGTGAGCTGCGTCAACAAGAGCGTCAATAATTGGCGAATTGCTAGACGTGCGGTACAAAGTCTGCTTAATTGCAAGAACCTTCGGATCAGCAGCAGCTTGCGCAAGGAAAGCCTGCACAGAAGTAGAGAACGAATCGTAAGGGTGATGCAACAAAATGTCATGCTCGCGAATCGAAGCGAAAATATCTTGCGCGTGGCTAGTTTCAACTTCCGCAATCTGACGGTTCGTAGTAGGAATGAACGGACGATACTTCAAATCTGGGCGATCAAGCGCCTGTAATTCAAACAATACCGTCATGTCAAGCGGCGAAGGCAAGCGATATACTTCCTCAGGGCTTACACGAAGCTGATTTGCAAGAAGCTGAGAAAGGAATGGGCTGGCTTCGTTAGAAATTTCCAAACGAATAGGCGGTCCAAAACGACGACGAAGGAGTTCCTTCTCCATAGCGTTGAGCAGGTTTTCTGCATCGTCTTCCTCAACGTCAATGTCCTCGTTACGCGTAACGCGGAAGGAACGAGCTTCCTTAATAATCATGCCTGGGAAAAGCGATTCCAAGTGTGCTGCAATCAGCTTTTCCATAGTAATGAAGCCGTAACGCTCTTCGCGACCTTCTTCGTCTGTTAAATCGTCAACTGGTACAAGGCGATTCAAATTATCTGGAATTTTTACGCGCGCAAAATGCGACTTTCCAGAATTTGGATTTTCGACGATAACAGCCAAGTTAATAGACTTGCCGGAAATGTATGGGAATGGGTGAGCAGGATCCACTGCAAGAGGCGTGAGAACAGGGAAAACTTGCTTTTTGTAGTAATCAGACAAACGTGCTTTTTCTGATTCTGTAAGCTTATCCCAGCTGAGCAAAACAATGCGCTGTTTGGCAAGCTCAGGAAGAATGTGCTCAATAACATAGTGAGCGTGCTCATCTTGACGGCGGTGAGTTACCTCGCTAATAGCGCGCAACTGCTGGCGAGGGCTTAAACCAGATGCTGCAGTTACTGCTATTCCAGAATCTATTCTGCGCTTTAATCCTGCAACTCGAACCATAAAGAATTCGTCGAGATTTGACGCAAATATAGCAGCAAAATTAGCGCGTTCAAGAAGTGGCAAATCTGTATTCTGAGCCAACTCAAGCACGCGACGATTGAACTTCAACCAACTTAATTCTCGGTCGAAGAAACGATCTTTTGGCAACGGTAGCTCACCCTCACGAGCTTCACGCTTTTCTGCCTTTTCATCTTCGGCGATATGTTCTGCAATTTGACCACGCAGAATCGCCTTTGAGGGAGCGTCAAAAATTTGTACCATACTCTGTAATTGTATGCGTTGTAAGGGAAGTGCGCGAATGAGTGTCGATTTTATTGCTTGCTTTGCGCTCGAAAAATATCTTGCGACACGCCGGAGCGTGTCTTATGTGAACGTAATTTAACATGACAACCTTTGCATGTTCACAAAATGCCGCAAGAGTTACGATTTTTCGTGTGCAATTGAACAGTAGTGACAATATGTTAACAAAGGCTAATTTGCTCTTTACTATTAGATAAAAAACGATGATAATAATAATTACAAAAACAAAAAAGAGATAGCGGTAACCCACAAAAGTGTATGGATATGAAATCCGTGGACGTTGGACGGGATATTTAAGACTTTAACCGTTGCAACGAGGATGTTGTGAAGATGAAACCGCAGATATTGTTTTTGTAGATAAGAGGCTCGCCAAAGTGGCGGGCCTCTTTTGATGTGAGGGCGATTTTACTGCTCACGCAGACTGTCGCACGCATAAGGGAAACTATCAAAGAATAATTGTTGGAATTCATTTTCTTAGCTTCTTTGAAAATGAGAATGTATTGTGTTCCATGCTGTGCTAATCGCAATTGCGAGTTGTGAATTTATTGACGCGTGATTACGTGTGTGGAGTTTGAAACAGGTAAGAAGGATCGAAGGACCATGCAACATTCGTTTATGGCAATGTTGGCTGCAGAATTTATTGGCACTGCTATTCTTATGATTTTCGGAAACGGTGCTGTAGCAAACGTTGAATTAAAAAATACTAAAGGACACCATGCCGGCTGGCTCAATATTGCCATGGGTTACGGTTTTGGTGTGATGTTCCCAGTGCTCATGTTTGGCGGAATTTCCGGTGCGCATATCAATCCTGCTATGACAATTGCGCAAGCTGTAAACGGAATGTTTGAGTGGAAAAACGTTGCGCCTTATATTGTCGCTCAGCTTTTGGGTGCGTTGGTTGGTCAGCTTATTGTGTATGTAACTTATTTGCCGCATTACAACGAAACTGAGGAGCCAGAAGCAATTCTTGGCACTTTCTGCACTACGGATGCGTATAACAACAAAATTAACTACTTCCTTAACGAATTCTTCGGCACGCTTGTGCTTGTTTTGGCAGCTCTTTGCTGCCTTACTTCCCCATGGGGTGAGAAGAATTTGGCCGGTGCCTCAATCGTCGTTGGCTTCGTTGTTTGGGGCTTGGTGACTTCTATGGGTGGTCCAACTGGTCCTGCTTTGAATCCTGCTCGTGATCTTATGCCGCGTTTGCTTCACGCGATTTTGCCAATTTCACACAAGGGCTCTTCTCGCTGGGGTGAAGCATGGATCCCAGTTGTTGCTCCTACTGCTGGCGCAATATTGGGCGTTCTTATGTACAAGGTCTTGTTTAAGGCTTAGCACTAAAATCTAGTTAATTAACTATTTAATTATTGCGTAAATCGTTTTGTTTTGCTTTTCAGTTTTTACAAAATGATTTGCGCAATTTTTATTTCACTTTTAGTGATAATGCGCATGCTTCATGCTGTATAAACAAAATCGAATATAGAATAAGTAATTATGACGCAAGAGAATAAGCAGATGTTGCTAAATCATCAAAGTTATGAGCCGTATTCCAATAAATCTACTATAGTCGGTCGTTTTGCGCCTACTCCTTCCGGGCGTATGCATATTGGCAATATGGTAGCAATGTTGGCTGCGTGGCTTTCTGCAAAATCGCAAGGCGGCCAAATGCTTTTGCGTCTGGAAGATCTCGATATTGCGCGAATGTCAAAGGATGCTAGCGCGAGAATTGTTGACGACTTGCATTGGGCTGGGCTTGATTGGGTTGGTGAGCCGACTTATCAGCATGAGCGAACTGCAATTTACCAAGAAGCTCTTGAGACGCTAGAATCTTTGCAAGACGACGACGGAAATTCGCTAATTTACCCTTGTTTTTGCTCGCGTTCCGA
This sequence comes from Gardnerella sp. C0026F2, assembly GCF_056590715.1. NCBI lineage: Bacteria > Bacillati > Actinomycetota > Actinomycetes > Bifidobacteriales > Bifidobacteriaceae > Gardnerella > Gardnerella sp. C0026F2. The sequence goes on along the minus strand of NZ_JBWPWR010000002.1, from coordinate 534,280 downwards.
TATTCGCGCAATCGCAGCTCCGCAAGAAGGCGACGGTTTCATACGCTACCCGGGTACGTGCAGAAATCTTCGCAAAACTGCGGAAGGCCTGGCACAAATCGAAAAGCGTTTGCAAAATAATCGGCAACATTCTTTAAGGCTTGCTGTTCCCTCGGCTGATTCGCCGCAAGCAAATGTGAGTTTTGAAGACGCGATTTTTGGTGCGCAATCTTTTGATATTGACCGCGACTTGGGGGATATGGTGATTCGCCGCGCGGATGGCGTTTTTTCATATCAGCTTGCGGTGGTTGTTGACGACGTGCTTTCGGGAGTAAATGATATTGTGCGCGGACGTGATTTGCTTCGTTCTGCTGCGCTTCAAATTTGGATTGGTGAATTGCTTGAAAAGTCGGGATTTTTTGCGGCTCACGGTGTGTATTACGTGCGTCCGCAATTTGCGCATTTACCGCTAATTGATAACGCACAAGGCGAGAGGCTTGCAAAAAGTAAGCACTCGCTAGACGTCGGCGCGCTTCGAGAATCTGGCTGGAGCGCAGAGCGCATGATCGGCTACTGCATGTATCTTTTGGGATACAAAAAGCCTGGTCAAAATCAGCCTGTAGATATGAGTGCTGCCGATGCGCTCGCGTTATTTGAAAGCGATGAAACGCCGTGGGATTCTGTTCGCGCAAACCTAGCCGACAAATCCGTGTCCTTCCTCGACTAAACTATGTAGTTAGGTTTGATAGATTGGGGCAATAAATGGCGTATATGACACAAAAAAATTTAGCGAATACTGAGGTTGATTGTGTTCGTGCACGTCAAATTGCCGACGGCGTGCACAGTGTGCAAGACGCCATTGCTCAAGCCGAATCGCATTATGGTCGCAAAGCTGAGTCGGTTAGGCTACTTGCCGCAACTAAAACGCGAGATGTTGGCGAAATTATGGCAGCGCTTAAAGCTGGAGTGCGCGTAATTGGGGAAAATCGCCCACAAGAAATCGTTGCAAAAGCCGAGATTTTACGCGCGGAAGCTGCTCGAGAAGGTTTAAGCGTTAGTGTGAACGGCGGTGTAAATAGCGAAATTCCGCTCTATTTAATAGGTCAGCTGCAAAGCAATAAAATAAATAAAGTTTTGCCGCTTGCAAATGGTATTCAGTCGGTTGACGGCATTGAACTTGCGCAAAAAATATCTACACGCGCGCAAAATTTTGGACTTTGCACAGACGTTATGCTGGAAGTGAATGTTTCTGGAGAAGCTACAAAATCGGGATGCGCGCCAGAACGTGCGATTGACGAAGCGCTCGCTATATCTAGTCTTCCGGCGCTTAATTTGCACGGATTTATGACGCTCGGAGCGCGCGTGGATGATGAAAAAATAGTGAGAAGTGGTTTCGCAAAATTGCGAGAAATTAGAGATTGTGTGAGTGAACAACTCGCGCAAGATTATGATGGAAACTCTGCAAAATTAGAGCTTTCGATGGGAATGTCCGGCGATTTTGCGTGGGCGATTGCCGAAGGCTCAACAATGGTTAGAATCGGTTCGGCAATCTTTGGCCCACGAGCATTTGTGTAGTTTTAAGTCAAAGTTTCAAGTCAAATTGATGATTTTAGTTACGCATGCACAATCACATTGCGCAGCGAGCCAATACCATCTACGTGCACAATCGCTTCGTCACCAGCGCGTAAAGTTCCAGCTGGGTATGGAGTTCCTGTCAAAATCACATCTCCTGGAAGAAGCGTTGAGAAGCTTGAAATCGCAGCAATTTGCTCAGGAATACTGTGAATAAGTCGAGCTGTAGTGCCGTCGGCTTCTGGCACATTTTCACCATTAAGCGTAAATGAAATATGTGCATCGCGCCAATTTAGCTCGGTTGTAATCCAAGGTCCAAGTGGGCAGGAAGTGTCGAAACCTTTTGCGCGCGTCCACATTGGGTCGCTTCCTGCGCAATCTCGCAAAGTTACGTCATTTACGCAAGTAAAGCCAAAAACGTAATTCATTGCGGTATCTGCAGTCACATTTTTGGCGATTTTGCCCATAACAACTGCCACTTCTGGTTCAAAATTCATGTCGTTTGAGCAAGCAGGAATCACAATCGGATCGTCCGGACCAATTACAGAAGTGCTCGGCTTTGTAAAAATAACCATATCTGCGGCGGTATGCGAAGAAGCCGCAGGAGAAGTAGCGCGCTCGTCATCGGAACGCGTATCGTAATTTTTTGCCAATCCGTAAACTTTTGAAGGAATTACAGGCACAAGCAAGCGCACGCCATCCGTATCCAACGCGTAACGTTTACCAGTTGGCTTAACTCCTTGCGGGCTTAAAGGGTGCCCTTCAAGCGCTACTAAATAATCTTTACCGTCGGTTTCGTCTTTTTGAACGAAAGCGTATTGTGGAACTTCATTATACGAAAAACGTGCAATTCTCATGCTTTTAAGATTACGACATATTTGCTACTTAATTAAGCATTGCTCGATACTTAACTAAACTTTGCTTGCTGCTTAATTAAATTATTTGCGTAAATTATTTGCGATTGAAAGTTCTTGAAAACAAAACTTGAGTCTAGTACACTCAAGTTTTAGGAATAAAGTTATAGGAAAATCTGTTATACGTATCAGATACATGAAAGTGAAAGCTCGTTAGAATTCGAAAGTATCGTCAAAAAGCTTGAAATTGCAGCGAGAGTTGCAATAAAAGCTGCAATAAAAGTTGCAGCGATTTGACTTAACTGAAATGTGTTTTAGAGCTTTCGTGGAAATGAGGTAGATATGGAACAAAAGTTTACAACCTTAGCGCAAGACGCATTAAGCGACGCTGTGCAAAGTGCAGCGGCTGCCGGCAATGCGCAAGTTGACACTCTGCATTTGGCGGATGCTTTACTTCGCCAAGAGCAAGGCGTCGTTCGCGCGCTTATTGCTCAGGCGGGGGCGGACGCGCAACAAATCGGTGCTGAAATTCGTAACGCATTAGTGGCATTGCCTTCATCTACTGGTTCAACTACAACTAAGCCAGATGCAAGTCGTCAGCTTTTGGCTGCGTTAAGCCAGGCAGAAAAAGAAATGCGCGCAATGGGAGACGAATACGTTTCTACGGAGCACATGCTTATCGGCATGGTTGCAAGCGCGCCAAACGCTGTTGCGGATATTTTCAAAAAGCACAACGTTTCCGCAGACGTGTTGCGTAAGGCTGTGCCAACTGTGCGTGGAGGTGCGAAAGTTACGAGTCCGGATGCTGAAGGCAACTACAAAGCGCTCGAAAAGTATTCTGTTGATATGACTGCGCGCGCTCGCGAAGGAAAGCTCGACCCAGTAATTGGACGAGACCAGGAGATTCGTCGCGTAATTCAGATTCTTTCTCGCCGCACGAAGAACAATCCTGTGCTGATTGGCGAGCCGGGCGTTGGAAAAACGGCAGTTGTAGAAGGATTAGCTCAGCGAATCGTTGCAGGGGATGTGCCTACGACTTTGCAAAACAAGCGTCTTATCAGTCTTGACTTGGCTTCGATGGTTGCAGGTTCGAAGTATCGCGGCGAGTTTGAGGAACGCTTAAAAGCAGTGTTGAAGGAAATTCAACAATCAGACGGTCAAATTATTACGTTTATTGACGAAATTCACACTGTTGTTGGCGCGGGATCTGCAGAAGGTTCAATGGATGCTGGCAATATGCTTAAGCCAATGCTTGCGCGCGGTGAGCTGCGCTTGGTTGGCGCGACTACGCTTAACGAGTATCGTGAGCATATTGAAAAGGATTCTGCGCTTGAACGCAGATTCCAGCAAGTGTTTGTTGGCGAGCCTTCTGTTGAAGATACTGTGACGATTTTGCGCGGACTTAAGCAACGTTACGAAGCGCACCACAAGGTGACGATTAGTGACGATGCAATCGTAGCTGCAGCAACGCTTTCAAACCGCTATATTACTGGCAGACAACTTCCAGATAAGGCGATTGATTTGGTGGATGAAGCGGCAGCTCACTTGCGCATGGAGCTTGATTCGCAGCCAGAAGAGATCGACGAATTGCAGCGCAAAGTTACGCGTCTTGAAATGGAAGAAATGCAATTAAAGAAAGCGGAAGATGCTGCTGCACGCGAACGCTTAGAAAAGTTGCAAGAAGAATTAGCTAACTCGCGCGAAAAGCTTACTGGATTGAAAGCGCGTTGGGATGCGGAAAAGGCTGGCCATAACAAGGTTGGTGATTTGCGAGCGCAACTCGACGCTAAGCGCGTAGAAGCCGACAAATTCACACGTGAAGGCAACTTGGAACAAGCAAGCCGTATTTTGTATGGCGAAATTCCAAGCATTCAAAAAGCTTTGGAAGAAGCGGAGTCCGAGGCCTCTAACGCTAAGAGTGAAGCGAAAGAGCCAATGGTTCCGGATCAGGTTGATGCTGATTCTATTGCAGGAGTCGTTAGCGAATGGACGGGCATTCCTGTTGGTCGCTTGATGCAAGGCGAAAATGAGAAGCTGCTAAACATGGAAAAGGAGCTTTCTAAGCGTGTGGTTGGTCAAAGCGAAGCAATTCAGGCTATAGCGGATGCTGTGCGCAGAAGTCGTGCTGGAATTGCAGACCCGAATCGTCCGACCGGTTCGTTCCTATTCTTGGGTCCTACTGGCGTTGGTAAGACTGAGCTTGCTAAGGCTCTTGCCGACTTCTTGTTTGACGACGAGCGCGCAATGGTTCGCATTGATATGAGTGAGTACATGGAAAAGGCTTCTGTTTCGCGTCTAATCGGTGCTGCTCCTGGTTACATTGGCTATGAGGAAGGCGGCCAGCTTACTGAAGCTGTGCGTAGGCGTCCGTATTCTGTAGTGCTTTTTGACGAAGTTGAGAAGGCGCATCCAGAAGTATTCGACGTTTTGTTGCAGGTTTTGGACGATGGTCGTTTGACTGACGGACAAGGTAGAACGGTTGATTTTACGAATACGATTTTGATTATGACATCAAACTTGGGTTCGCAATTCCTTGTGCAAGAGGGCTTGGACGATGCTGCTAAACGCAAGGCTGTTATGAACGCTGTTCACGCTGAGTTTAAGCCAGAGTTCATTAACCGTTTGGATGAGCTTGTTATGTTCCATCCGTTGAGCCGCGAAGAGCTTGGTGGAATTGTGGATATTCAAGTTCGTCAAGTGGCTGCACGCTTGAGTGATCGCCGCATTAGCTTGGATGTGAGTGATTCTGCTCGCGCTTGGCTTGCAGAGCATGGCTATGATCCAGTTTACGGTGCTCGTCCGTTGCGTAGATTGGTTCAAACGGAAATTGGCGATCAACTTGCGCGATTGCTGCTTTCCGGCAAGGTGCATGATGGCGCTCGCGTAGTTGCGGATTGCGCAGAGAGCGACGACCATGTAACTCTCAAGATTGCGTAGTTCCTGCATTCTTCAATGTAGCTAAATAATGTAGTCAAATCGAACAAAGCGTGCTGTTTATTGGATTATTTTTCAGTAGACAGTACGCTATTTTGTATTAGATAATGCATGTGTCTAATTATGTTTTAAAAGTCAACTCAATAGTGTTTAATAGAACGTATGTTCGATAATATTGTGATGTTTGTTTTAATGGTGGTTGCTGTTGTAATAACCGCCATTGTTGTGCTGGCTATTGTTAAGCACAACTCTGGAACGCAAGGCGCTAATGGCGTAAACCAGCGCGAATTTAACGAATTGCGCTCGCAGTATGAACAAGCGCGCGCTCAAGCTCAAGAAAATGGCAATCAGGCTATACGGTATCGCACGCAAGCAGAGCAGCTTGCTGAGCGATTAAAGTTTGTTGAAGCAGAACTTGCTAAAGCGCAGCAGGCAGAGCAATTGCGAGTGAATCGCGAAGAACAATTGCGCACAGAGCGAGAAGAACGTGAACGGTTAAATCGTGAAAAAACTTTGAAAGAGCAAGGTAAAGTTTTGGAAGCGCTTGCTCCAGTAAAAGACAATCTCGAAGCTTTGAAGAATAAAGTTTCGCAGATTGAAGAAGGGCGTAAGCAAGAAATGGGTGTGCTGAGCACTCAGCTTAAAGGCTTAAGTGAGCAGCAAACAAGGCTTGACCGCGAAACAAGTTCGCTTTCTGCAGCATTGCGAAATAATAAGGTTCGCGGAGCTTGGGGCGAGGCTCAACTAAAGAATATTGTGGAATCTGCAGGCTTGCTTGAGCATGTTGATTTTGATACGCAGGTTGTTGTAACTGGAGTAAATGGCGAACAGCAGAGGCCAGATATGGTTGTGCATCTGCCAGGAGGCAAAACAATTCCAGTTGATGCAAAAGTTCCGTATGCGGATTATCAGCGCGCTTGCGAAATCCCAGATAACGCAAGTGACGAAGAATTAGCTAGAAGGAGCGAGCTTCTAAAAGCGCATGCTAAGGCTTTGCGAGAACACGTTAGAGTATTGGGAGCTAAAGCGTATTGGCAGGCTTTTGAAACAGCACCAGACTTTGTAGTTGCATTTATTCCAAACGAAGCATTGCTTCAGGCGGCTCTTGAAGCGGATCCAACGCTTATGGATGATGCTTTTGCGCAAAAAGTAGCACTCACTTCACCAGTTACTTTGTGGGCTGTGCTTAAGTCTGTTGCGTACGCATGGCAGCAGCAAAGTCTTACAGATGATGCAAAAGAACTTTTCGATTTATCTAGAGAATTGTACGATCGCTTTGCGGTTCTTGGGGAAAATGCTTCAAAACTTGGCGTATCTTTGGCAAGAACAGTTGCAGCTTACAATAAGTTTGCTTCTTCGCTTGAGTCGCGAGTGTTGGTAACAGCGCGTAAACTTCAGAAGTTAGATCAAAGTAAAGTTATTGCTTCAATAGATCTTATAGATTCTGATAAAGCTGATGTTAAAGAGCTGAGCGCTCCAGAAGTATCAGTAGAAGATCGTTAAGCATAAAAACATTAAAGCATAAAAAATTGAAGAACTCTAAACGCTAAGGAGTGCAAAATGGCAGAATTACAAGAGGAACGCGCGGAACTTAAGCGCATGCTTTGTGCAGATATGAGTGCGAAACCATTTAGCGAACTGTTTTCTGTTACATTTGCTCAGCGTGGCTCCAAGTTGGTTGGTGATGTTCTTTTTGATGCAATTGAGAAAGCTGGGTATTCGTTAGAACGCGATGTTGACGCTATTGGTGCATTAACTGCTGCCGCAGTTCCAATGGTTTTTGCGCTTATTCATGCTGCAGAACGTAAAGGAATTGCACTCGACGGCTTTGTTATGGATTTTGTTTTTCCTGCAACAAAAGGCCCGTCAGTTAAAGGCAAGCGAGTGCTGTTGCTTGATTCTTGGCTTTCTGAAAAATCGTATGTTCAAACTTCTTCGCTTGTGACTTTACGACACGGTAATGAATTAAGTCTTGATTTTGGCATTGTTAATCAGCAAGGCGCGCAAATTCTTGCTATAGTTGCATTAATTGGTGGTGTTGACGCCGATGAACAAGGCACAAGGCATCTTCAATTAGTAAATCCAATAAGTGAGGAGAGTACTAAAATGGCATTTGTTCAAGCTTTCGATGAAGAAGAATTACGTGCAGATGCAGATCACGACGATTGCTGCAACGATCATTGCTGTGGTGGTCATTGTGAGGTTAAATGCACTGGTGATTGCAAGCATGACGGTTGCACTGAGCCTTGCTGCGAAGATAACTGCTGTGGTGGCCATTGCAAGGTAGAGTGCACTGGTGATTGCAAGCATGACGGCTGCACTGAGCCATGCTGCGAAGACAACTGCTGTGGCGGTCACTGCAAGTCTGGTTGCACAGGTGATTGCGCAACTGACGGCTGCAAAGCCTAGTTGCAAAGCCTAGCTGCCAAGCCTCAAGCGCAAATCAATACTTTAATTGGAGCAAAACTTATACATGCACGAACCGAATCCAATTACTTTGGCTGCAAAAGCTTCCGATGAGCCAGAATTCCGACCTATAGGAGTTGGCCCGTGGGAAGAAGAGCATCCAGGTGAGCCTCGTCCAGATAATCCAGAATCGCCAAATTATGATGCGCGGTTTAGCACTGAATTACTAGACGAAGGCGACCAGCGTAACGTCCTAGACCGCTACCGATACTGGAAAGTAGAAGCTATAAAAGCGGATCTCGATTCTAAAGGACGCCACGAGTTTGAAGTAGCTGTAGAAAATTGGACTCACGATTTCAACATAGGCTCTATGGTTCGCACTGCAAACGCGTTTACAGCGAAAAAAGTGTATATTGTAGGGCCTCATAAATGGAATCGTAAAGGCTCGTTAATGACTGAGCTTTACCAATACGTTGAGTGCTGCCCAACTATTGAAACTCTAGTAACTAATTGGCGCGAAAATATAGCACGGGAAGCAGAAGAAGCGCATCAACTTTTGCTTAAAGCGCAGGCAGAAGGCAATAAAGAAGCCGAAAAAATCGCAAATATCAAGGAACAAGATGCTAAAAACGCTCGCGTTATAGCGCTCGATATTATTCCAGGTGCTGTTGCTATGGAAACCTACAAGTTCCCTAGACGTTGCCTTATGCTTTTTGGTGCAGAAGGTCCGGGTCTTTCTAAAAAAGCGTTACAAATGGCGGATGACGTTGTTTATATTTCGCAATTCGGCTCTGTTCGCTCACTAAACGCGGGAGCAGCTGCAGCTGTTTCCATGCACGCGTGGATTGCGCAACATGCAGTGCCAAATTGCTGAATCTTAATAAAATATTAATTAGAATTTCGGTAGCAGAATTTTGTCAGCAGAATCTCATCAGCAGTATTAGTTAAAACGCAGCAGCCTGTACTCATAAACGCTTACATTTAATGTGTATTTTTTTTTATTTGTGATATTGTTAATTTATGTTAGAATTTCAACATATTACAAAGCGTTTCGGCGCAAAAACAGTGCTTAACGACGTTTCTTTCGTCGCCGAAGACGGTAAAGTCACGGGCTTTTTAGGTCCTAATGGCGCTGGTAAATCTACCACCATGCGTTGCGCGTTAAATCTTATTCACGCCAATAGTGGCACTTCTCTTATTGACGGAAAACCTTACGCAAAAATCGCATCCCCAATGACGGAAGTTGGCGCAGTTCTTGACGCAAAGTCTGCCCACAGAGGTCGTTCCGCATATAATCACTTGTACTCGCTCGCTTTAACTCACGGAATATCAAAAAAGCGCGTTGACGAAGTGATTGATATTACTGGTTTAACTAGCGTAAAAACTCGCAAAGCGGGATCCTTCTCACTCGGCATGAGCCAGCGTCTTTCGATTGCGGCGGCACTTTTAGCAGATCCGCACAATCTTATTTTGGACGAGCCAATTAACGGTTTGGATCCAGAAGGCGTTAAGTGGGTTCGCGAATTGTGCAAGTATTACGCAAGCCAAGGTCGAGCAATTCTGCTTAGTTCGCACTTGATGAGCGAAGTTGCGCTTACTGCAGATAACCTTGTGATTATTGCGCATGGCGAAATTTTGGAGCGCACAACAGTACAAGATTTTGTTGACGCACATTCTCAGCATGCTATACGTTTAGTAACGCCAGAAGGTGAAAAGCTAAAGTCTGTGCTTGTTCAGAATCATCCTGAATGCAAGATTTTGCCAGATAATCGCACGCCTCAAGACGTTCAAGAAGGCGAGCTACTCAGAATAACAGGTTGCGAGCTCAACCAGATTGCGCGCGAAATTGCGGATAATCAGATTTTGGTATATCAGCTGAATCAAGAGCATGCTTCGCTTGAGGAAGCATATTTGGCTCTTACGCACGGTCAAGAGCAGTACGTAACAAAAGCATTGCCAAATACTACTGCTGCGACTGGAACGCAATATGTAGATGGAAGGAGCGCAAAATGAGTGGGCAAATTGAACAAGCTGTTGAATATCCGGCGAGCAATTCTTACAAAACAGGCCGCAGCATGAACGCTCAGCACTTACGCCTTACATTTATGCACACGCTTAAATCTGAAATTGTTAAGCTGCGCGGACTTGCGTCTACGTGGTGGTGCATGGCATTAACAATTGTTTTGCCAGTAATTTTTAGTTTTATTATCGCGCTTGTGCAGAAAGCAATGTCTAAAGTTGACGTTCATAACAATGGTGCAGCTGGTAGCAAATCAAGTGCTGCGATTACCGTTGGGCCGAGCGATAAAAGTGATCTTATTGCATCTCAAGAAGGCATTTTCCGCTTAGTTATTAGCTTTGCTTCTATATCTTTGATTGTTTTGGCGATTTTTGCAGTGCTTGCTGTAACCGCGGAGCATTCTACAACTTCGATTCAGGCTTCTCTTACTGCTGTACCTCGAAGGGGTATGTTCTTTACGGCTAAATTTGTTGCGGTTGCAATCTACGTTTTTGTAGCCCAACTTATTGCAATGACAGTTTCGCTAGCTGCTGCAGAATTAGCTTTTATGGGAGATAACATTTCCGGATTATCGGGAAGCAACGTGTGGAAATTGCCGCTTACTCTGTTCCTTGGCTCTCCTGCAATTATGGTTGTTGTGTCAGCAATGGCCTACGGTTTTGGCATGATTTGCAAGTCAACTGCTGGCGGAATTATGTGCGTTATTGGAGCCGTGGTGATTCTGCAGACCATTGTTAGCATTATTATGCTTGCAAGCAATTTTGCGAAGTGGACTTCAATACTTATTCAGATTTTGCCAGGCAGTGCTGTAAGCCAATTCTTAGAAGCCTCCGCTAATTCTGGGCTGCAACTTCCACCAAACGCATATGTTTTTACATGGTGGCAGTCCGGTTTAGTGGTTCTTGCTTGGGCTGTAATCATGTACGCAATTGGCTACGTTATTGAAAAGCATCGCGATATTTAAACATAGTAAGTATAAATAAAAAATAAGCCCCGTTCGATTGCAATCATTACTGAGCAAACGAGCGGGGTTTATTTATTGCAACTTTTGCCGATACTAGTTTCTAATTTTCTTGCTAGAAATAAAGCACCCAGCTGCAAATAGCACAATAGCCCAAGCAACTAGTAATAATAGGTGGCACTAATTCTGGCACTAAACTCATTGTGCATTTTCTTGAGAATCCTGGTCATCTTGTTTCTTTTTAGCAAATTGAGGATGAGCATACTCTGGACCAATATATGAAGTATCAGGCAATGGCAGCTCGGCTGTAGGCTTAGCTTGCTGTGGTTGCGCATATTGAGGTTGTTGCGCGTATTGCTGCTCATAGTATGGTTGCTGACCGTATTGCTGATTGTAATATTGTGGTTGTGCGTACGGTTGTTGAGCGTACTGCTGACCGTATTGGATTTGTTGTTGCTGTTGCTCATATTGTTGTTGAGCATACTGATTTTGCTGAGCGTACTGATTTTGTGCGTACGGTTGTTGCGCGTACGGCTGTTGAGCGTACGGTTGTTGAGCATACTGATTTTGCTGCGCATACTGATTTTGTTGCGCGTACTGCTGCTGAGCGTACGGTTGTTGCTCATATTGTTGTTGAGCGTACTGCTGACCGTATTGGATTTGTTGTTGCTGTTGAGCATACGGTTGTTGTGTGTACGGCTGCTGTGCGTACGGCTGCTGAGCATACTGATTTTGTAAGTATTGTGGAGTCTCCTGCTGCGGTTGAATAGGTTGTGCCTTTTGAGCTGTCAAGTCAGTTTGAGAGGCTTCCTCTATTACGTTGGCGTGTAGCACAGGTGCAGGTTGTGGCTCAGGCTCAGGCTTGGCTTGTGGTTCAGGTGCAGGTTCAGGTTCAGGCTCAGGCTCAGGCTCAGGCTCAGGCTCAGGTTGTGGCTCAGGTTCAGGCTCAGGTGTTACTTGCACAGCAGGCTCAGGCGCTACCTTTGTTTCATGCTCTGCCATTGGCTGCGTATCAAGCTCAGGGGATACCTGTTCCTCAGGCTCAGTAGTCACATGCGTTTCAACCGCGATTGTTGCCTTAGGTTCAACTGCTTGAGGTTCTGCAACTGCTTGAGGTTCTTCCGCCAGCTGAGGCTTTATTTCTTCCTTTACTTCTTCCTTTACTTCTTCCTTTACTGCTGTCTCTACTTCTGCCTCTACAGTTGTATTCTCTGTTGTTAGTTGAGGCTCAGGAGTCAATTGTGGCTCAGGCTCAGTCGTTAATTGAGGCTCAGTCGTTAGTTGAGGCTCAGGCTCATTTTCAGACATCAATTGCGGTTCAGGCTCAGTTAACAATTGAGGCTCTACTGTCGCATCTTGCGTTAATTGTTGTAGTGAATTTAGCTGAGTCGTTTCATTGTTGATATTATTAGGGATTTGTTCTTGAACATATATTCCTGTAGGATTCTGGTATTTTTGCTCATTGTTATAAACATATGTAGATTTAGATACGTATGCTGTGTTGTCTCCTATTGTCGCCATATACGCATCTTCAAGTGAAACACATTCTTTACTCAACTGATATGTAAGTAATTGTTTATCGTTAAAGAATTGCGCCAAATCTGCAATATTTGCATTATTTATAACGAAAGCTGCGCCTTCCTGCACGTCTTCGTTTTTGTGCTCAACTTGCATAATAGAGCATTCACTATGCTGCGATTGCATAATGTCAAATAGTTTTTCTGGTTCAGGAGTAACAACTCGTACAGTGTTCTGAGAATATGCAGTAAGCAAATCTGTCACGCTTGTTTTTTGTAGAATTTTACCATGCGCAATAATAACAAGATCGTCTGCAATAAGAGAAAGCTCACTAATGTTATTAGTGCTGATAAGTACCGCACCACCGCGTTCTGCATAGTATTTGCAGATATCGCGCATCCATCTAACTCCTTCAACGTCTAAGCCATAGAATGGATTATCGAGAATAAGATTATGAGGATCTGCGAGAAGTGCTGCAGCAATCTCAAGTCGTTTGCGCATGCCGGTTGACATTTCTTTAATTTTCATATTTTGTATAGAGCTGATTCCGGCAATATCCATAATTTCCGATACGCGCGTTTTTGGAATTTTACAATATTTCGCAACGAATGTGAGCTTTTTTATAGCACTAGTATTTCTGTAATTATCTTTTAAATCTAATACAGTGCCGACTGTTTCTATTGGGGAATTAAGCTTTTTGTATGGGACGCCGTCGAATAATGCCTCACCTTCATTGGATTTTACGAGTCCCAATGCGCAATATAGCGCGGTTGATTTTCCAGAACCGTTAGGCCCAACAAATCCTGTGACTTTGCCATCTTCTGCTACAAAAGAAATATTATTTAGTACTTGCTGTTTTTTATAGTACTTGGATATATTTTGTATCTCTAACATAACTAAATCCTACTGCGTAATTTTAAATAAATCTATTATTATTATTACTAAACCCCACCCGATTTTTTAGGTTCTTGTTGAACTCGCAACCGGATGGGGTCTATGCAATTAAGGTTTTTAAATTTAATGTATTATCTAACTCATTAATATCATTTCATAATATTTCTCATTCTTTCTACGGTATGTCCGATTCCGTAGAATAATGCTGCCCAAATAATCATGTATAGAAGCGAAATCATGAAGTTTGGTATAAAAATAGTCCAATTACTTAAGTGCAATTCCGCATCTAATAAGAAATTACTTGCGGCATATGATGGCAACATTTGTAAAATATTCAACGAACCTGTAACTGCAGGATTTGAAATAAGCAACATCAAAGGGTTGGACATGCCGTATGAACTGTATAAGGCATATGAATACATTGCAGAAAAATGTGTAACGCCATTAATTATGGTACTTATTAATGCGACAATAGTTATTAAAGCAATAGCCATCTGCGATAGTACAAGCCATAAAGTTCCAGCAGCTGCAGATTTGCATATTAAAGCTATTCCGTAGCCCATAATTGCAGACAAAACCATGCATATTGCTGAAAGAATCATCATTTCAATTGATACGCTAAATAGACATTTTCTTTGTGGGTCAAATGGCATATAAAAATCAGAGAACATAGATGAAAGAGCTATATTTAATACAATCATAGAAATTATTTGCATAATGAATGCATAAAATACTACGACAGTTAATCTTGCAAATATAAGTAGGTTTCTTCGTGGGACTGCAATAACAGAGCTTCTTATAGATCCTCTTTTGCGATCTTGAGTTGCAGCTTTGCTTGCGAAAACAATGACGATTATAAGTGCAGATAGTGCGAGCGGAATGCAAAAGAATGACGCGGCGTTTTTTACAGCGTCAATAAAATTTTGTTTTCCATTGCAGTCACGGTAATGCCAGAAACCATTTGATTTATACAGTCCGCCGCATGATTGCGCAGATTGATATCCTTGAGCTAATAGTATAGACGGACTCATTCCTGCAGGAATAAGCGCGTGAATAATAGATGACAGTAAGGATGCGGAAATAATTGGAAGTATTATGAACAGTGCTGTGCACCACCATGTAAACTTTGCGTATGCCAATTTAATTGTTTCAGACTTAAGCACATTAGCAAAAGTTAAATGGTAGCGTGTGTTTCTTTTTAAAGATGCAGAAAATTGCATCTGTGCTTGCATTTGGTTCATATTTACTGCATTTTGGCTATTCATAGTTGATGCGTTCATCGTGCTTCTCCCTGAATGCTTTGTTGCGATTGTGGAATATATTGCGTTTTCTGTTCTTTTAGAGATTGCGCAAATTGCGGATGTGCATATTGTTGTTGATCGTATTGCGATTGCTTGTATTGCTGACTGTGTCGCGCTGTAGGCTGTGCAGGCTGTGCAGGTTGTACAGGTTGCGCAGGTTGCGTCTGAACATATTGCATCTGCTGTTGCTGCATATATTGAGTTTGAGCAGTCGCGCCGTTTTCCATGCTCTTATATGCGCTAGTAGGCATGGATACGAATCTTGCATGCTTAGCAGTCATTGCTAAATAAGCGTCCTCTAAAGGAATGTGTTCATTATTGATTTGGTAAGTAATCAATTGTTTATTTGCAAAACTTTGAGATAAAGATGTAATATCTGCGTTATTTATAACAAAAGCCGTGCCCGCTTGAACATCTTCGTTTTTGTGAACAACTTTAGTAACAGTGCACTCTCTATACTGTGACTGCATGATGTCAAGAAGCTTTTCAGGTTCTGGAGTTATAACTCTAACTGAAGCGTATTGCGAATAAGATTCAATAAATTCTTTAGTAGTAGTTTGCTGCAAAATGTTGCCATGTGCAATAATAACCAAGTTGTCTGCAACGTTAGCAATTTCACTAATTGTGTTTGAACTTAGCAATACAGCTCCGCCGCGTCTTGCATAATATTTACACAAATCTCTCATCCATCTAATGCCGTCAGCATCTAACCCATGGAAAGGCTCGTCTAGAATAAGGTTATGAGGATCTGCTAATAACGCTGTTGCAACTGATAGTCGTTTGCGCATGCCGGCTGACATTGATTTAATATCCATATTTTTTATGGAGCTGATTCCGGCAATATTCAGAACTTCTAATACACGACTTTTTGGTATGCCATAAACAGCTGCGAAAGCGTTGAGATGATTAATAGCGCTTCTGTTATAATCTTCAATCTTTATATCTAACACAGAACCGACTGTTTCAATTGGAGATTGAAGACCCTCATAAGGGATGCCATCGAAGTAGGCTCTGCCTCTATTGGTTTTCATTAGTCCCAGTGCACAATACAGTGCAGTTGATTTTCCTGAACCGTTAGGCCCAACAAATCCTGTAACTTTACCATCTTCTGCTACAAAAGAAACATTATTTACTACTAATTGTTCTCCGTAGCTTTTTGTCATATTTCTTATTTCTAACATAACTAAATTTTACTGCTAAAAATGTAATAAAAAAATCATATTTATATAAAAATTAAGGACTTTATCCTGTAACCAGTTACATGATAAAGTCCTTAATTGTTTCATTTTTATTTATTTATTTATTTATGCTCAATTGCAATATGAGTTCAGTCATTCTTTACAGTTTCAGCAACGCGAGGCCACAAGGTTGTACCCCAGTTCTTGATTGTGCGCTGGCGAACCAACGGCAAATCGGTGCGGTTGTACACTGTGCGCCATGGTTCCCATACTAAGCCGGTCTTTTCTTCCAACTTAATGCGCAGGTTGCGCACATTGCCCTTGAACTGAATCGTTGTGCTGAAGTGAGCGGTACGATACTTGCCGTTTCCTTCCCAAGCGCGAGAACGTACGTATGGAGTTCCGTCGATATCAGTGCCGTACTCATCCCAGTAGACGTAGTAGCGAGCTACATAAGCTCCACGGTGATCCAAGGTCAAATAACCGTCACGGTAAGAAGAAACCTTGGTTTCAACATAATCGCTGTTGCTCTGAAGAGTTGCTACTTCGTTATCTTTTACGAAGGAAGTAGTGTAAGCGATTGGAACAGCTGGGCTGGAGGTGCTCAAATTTGCACCTTCCTGAATCAAAGCCTTCAGTGTATCGATGTTGCCGGTAATAACCTTTGCTGCACCGTCAGCGCTGCCGCCGAGAATCACTGCAGTAACAGAAGTATTCTGGAGAATGCGATGGAACTCGGTATTTGGCTTGATCTCTACGCCCTTAATTGCTGCTTCTACTGCAGCCTGGAAATCAGTGCTCTTGCTGGTGGTATCGAACTTTACATACATTGAGCGTCCATAAGCTACGTTTGACACGTAAACTGGTGGGCGATTGTTGTCTACGCCGCGGTTCTTCAAGCTTTCTGGCGTAGTGCATGGAGCAAAGAAATCTGCTGGGCTATCTGGAGCGTCAACGCTTACTGTGTAGTAAGTTTGCTTGAAGTTCACAATTTGAGTCTGCTTCTCACCCTTGTGTACTGCATCGAAATCAATCTTCAGCGGTACGCCAATCTTTGCAAAATCAGCACCAAACTTAGCTTTGAGCTGGTTCATGCTCTGTGCGCTTGCGGAATCATACTGCATACGAGCTGCCACATGATGGCTTGCTGCATATTGTGCATTCCACTTAGAAACTAAGCCGTTAACTGCTGAAGTAACGGAGCTCTTGGTTGGATGTTGCACAGTTACAGCACTCTCGCCGCCATGGAAGCCTGGCAAATCAATGCTCAAAGTTAATGGAGCGCGATTTGCTGAAATCAAGCTTGGCATGTTATCCATCAAATTCTGGTCAGCGCGGAATAATGCACCCGGATATACGCGATCATTGTTGGCCGAAGTTACCGACAAGTTTGATGTTGTATTGGTGATGTTCTTCTTCTGATGCTCAACAACAACGAATTCGCCGTTCTTGTTGAAGCTGTCGCTGGAGAATTTATTGTTAATTGTTTCGCCGTGACGTGCGAGAATATTTGTTTTATCGTAATGCAAATCCCACAAGTAGTTGTTCAGCGAGTCTTTGCTAGCTGCGCAAGATGCAGCTGGTGCAGAAGGCTTTTCAGAAGAATCTGCCATTGCTGGAACTGCTAAGCATTGTGGAATAATAGTCGCGCCCGCGAGCAACAACATTGCTGCATTACGGTAGAACTTTGTGCTCTTCATATGTATCCTTCGATTTTTATTAGATTTTATTTCAAATTATTTTTTCAGTGAGATGCTGCAAATACGTGCTTCAGTGCATATGCGTGCTTCAGTGCATCAGCTTCAGCTTCTCACATCACATGATTATTACACACTTTTTATTTATGCGATAATTGTTTAAAATAATTTTTTAAGTTTCAAACAAAAGTTTAAATAATGCTGAAATACCAACACTTTTTGGTTACGTCAGTTTTGTCGTTTCGGCGTGTTGACAGATAAAATGAGCGGATTTTACGTATTTTGATTCGTGATAATTTTGTGAAAATATATGCAAAATATTTGTGCAAGTATTATTTAGTGTTACGCATGAGTATTTAATTGCTGCAGTCTTAAAAAATTAATTTCTAACACTTTCTCAATAAAACAAAATAATCGACAAATAACTCTAATAAAGCTTTTATCCACATTGCTTTTTTCTACTAACGAAGGTCACGTATCACACATATAGTTGAGGTTATGCCTACATTCACACGCGAAGAAATTGAGCATTTGGGAGTTTTGTCCCAGATTGCTTTAAGCGACGAAGAAATCAGTCGCTTGCAAGGCGAATTAAACGTCATTGCAGAATCTATTAATAAAGTGCAGGAAGTTGCTGGCGAAGATGTGCCACCTACTGCAAATCCAGTTCCTTTGGAAGCTTATTTGCGTCCAGATGAGCCTGCTACACCTTTGACTCAAGAAGAAGCTCTTTCTGGTGCTCCTAAAAGTGAGTCTGGCATGTTTGTAGCGCCTCGAATTTTGGGGGAGGAATAAAACATGACTAATACTCAAGATTTAGTAAAACTTTCTGCCGCAGATATGGCAAAAGCTGTAAAAGCTAAAGAAGTTTCTAGCCGCGAACTTGTTGAAGCTCACTTGGCAGTCATCGAGTCTGCAGAGCCAGAAATTAAGGCATTCTTGCATGTTTCTGCAGATATCGCTCTTGAGCAGGCAGATGCTTTTGATGCCAAGAACGCTAAGGGTGAGACTGAAGGATTGCCTGAGTTGGCTGGTGTGCCAATTGCAATTAAGGACATGATTGTCACTAAGGGCATTCCTACTACTGCAGCATCTAAGATTCTCGAAGGCTGGGTTCCACCTTACGATGCTACTGTTATTGAAAAGCTCAAGGCAGCTGGCATGCCAATTCTTGGCAAGACTAATTTGGATGAGTTTGCTCAAGGTTCTTCTACAGAACATTCTGCTTATCAAACTACTTGCAATCCTTGGGATACTGAGCGTGTTCCTGGCGGTTCTGGCGGCGGCTCTGCAGCTGCTGTTGCTGCATTCGAAGCTCCTATTGCTTTGGGTACAGATACTGGTGGTTCTATTCGCCAGCCAGGTGCTTTAACTGGTACAGTCGGCGCAAAGCCAACTTATGGCGGTGTTAGCCGTTTTGGTGCAATCGCTATGGCAAGCTCTCTCGACCAGATTGGACCTGTTTCTCGTACCGTTCTTGATTCTGCGCTTTTGCAGGAAATTATCGGCGGTAACGATAGGCGCGATTCTACTTCTATTCCAGCTCCTGTTCCTCCAATGGCTCAAGCTGCTCGTGAGGGCGCTCGCCGTGATTTGAAGGGCTTGAAGGTTGGTTTAGTTAAGGAGCTTAGTGGCGACGGATTCCAGCAAGGCGTTGAAGCACGTTTTAATGAAGCTGTGCAATTGCTTAAGGATATGGGTGCAGAGGTTACGGAAGTTTCTTGCCCTCACTTCCCTTATTCTTTGGCTGCTTACTACATTATTATGCCTTCAGAAGTTAGCTCTAATTTGGCTCGCTACGACGGTATGCGCTACGGTTTGCGCGTCATGCCACCAGCAGACAAGCCTCAGACTGCTGCAAATATGATGGCTGCAACTCGTGAAGCTGGTTTCGGTGACGAAGTAAAGCGTCGTATTATTCTCGGCACTTACGCACTTTCCGCTGGCTACTACGATGCTTGGTATGGTTCTGCGCAAAAAGTTCGTACGCTTATTATTCGCGATTTCGAAGAAGCGTTTAAGAAAGTAGATGTTCTTGTTTCTCCAACAAGCCCTACAACGGCATTTAAGTTTGGCGAGAAGATGGATGATCCACTTTCTATGTACATGAACGATATTGCTACAATTCCTGCAAACATGGCTGGAGTTCCTGCTTTGAGCCTCCCAGCTGGCTTAAGCGACGACGGTTTGCCTGTTGGCATTCAGATTATTGCTCCGCAATGCCATGATGAAAAGATGTACAAGCCTGCAGCAGCGTTGGAAGCAGCGCTCGAAGAGCAGTGGGGCGGTCCAATTTGGAAGTCGCTTAAAGCTGGTTGGCTCGATTCATTGGCTAAGTAAAGTGAAGTAAAGCTTAAGTAAGAAGGATATCTAATGGCTGAAAAACTTATGAAATATGCCGATGCTGTTGAGCAATTCGATCCAGTATTCGGTTTGGAAACTCACGTTGAGCTTTGCACTCGTACGAAGCTGTTCTGCCCAGCAGAAGTATCTTTTGGCGGTGAGCCAAATACTCAGCTAACTCCTGTAAGCCTTGGTTTGCCAGGCTCTTTGCCAGTTGTAAACAAGACTGCAGTTGATTATGCAATTAAGCTCGGTTTGGCTTTACATTGCGAAATTGCTGAGTGGAGCCAGTTCGCTCGTAAGAACTACTTGTACCCAGATATGCCTCGCGATTACCAGATTTCCCAGTACGATAAGCCTACTAATGGCAACGGTTACTTGGATGTCGAGCTTGAAGATGGCACTGTGTTCCGCGTGCCGATTGAGCGTGCTCACATTGAGGATGACGCTGGTAAGAATACTCACGTTGGTGGTGCTGACGGTCGTATTGAAGGCGCAAATCATTCTTTGGTTGATTACAATCGCGCAGGCGTGCCTTTAATTGAGATTGTAACTAAGCCAATCGAAGGTGCAGGTAGCCGCGCTCCAGAAATTGCTGGTGCTTATATGCGTGCTATTCGCGATATTGTTCGCGCTCTCAACATCTCCCACGCTCGTATGGAGCAGGGCAATATGCGTGCTGACGTGAACGTTTCGCTCCGCAGAAAGCCAACCGATCCATTTGGTACGCGTTCAGAAACTAAGAATGTGAACACATTCCGCGGTATTGAAAAGACGCTGCAATATGAGATTCGTCGTCAGGCTGCTATTTTGAGCGAAGGCAACGAGATTTTGCAGGAAACTCGTCACTGGGATGAGGCAACTCAGACTACTGCTGGCGGTCGTGTGAAGTCGGATGCTGACGATTATCGCTACTTCCCAGATCCTGATTTGGTTATGCTTCATATCACTAAAGAGCATATTGAGCGTATGAAGTCAGAAATGCCGGAAATGCCTCGCGAGCGCCGTAACCGTTTGCAAAGCGAATGGGGTATTAGCGATCTTGAAATGCGCGATATTTTGAACGCGGATGCTCTTGATTTGGTTGAAGAAACCGTTAAGGCTGGCGCAAGTGCTGCAGGTGCTAAGAAGTGGTGGCTTGGTGAGCTTGCTCGCGAAGCAAACACTCGTGGCGTGACTTTGGAAGAATTGCCTATTACTCCGCAAGACGTGGCTGAAGTTGAAAAGCTAATTGCAGACGGCAATCTTAACGATAAGCTCGCTAAGCAAACTGTTGCATGCGTTTTGGCTGGCGAGGGTAAGCCTGATGAAGTTGTTAAGAAGCACGGATTCAAGGTTATGAACGACGACGGCGCTTTGGAAGCTGCTGTTGACGCTGCTCTTGCTGCTGATCCTGAAGTTGCAGAAAAGCTTAAGGCTGGAAATATGAAGCCGATGGGTGCAATTATTGGCGCTGTTATGCGTGCAACTAAAGGTCAGGCTGATGCTAAGGCTGTTACTAAGATTGTGATGGCAAAAATCAAAGGCTGAAAAGTGCTGTAAAAGCTGAAAAATTTAATATTTGATAACGCCAATGTATAAATGCAAAAGCGTAATCAATATTCAAAGTAAGTGCTGCGTACTTGCTACATGCTCAAATCAGATTTGTTTGTGTAGCAGGTGCGCAGAATTTACTATTTATCAACATTGTGAGGCATTTTTCGTCTTCTGGATTATCATATATTATGCGACATGAGAATTATGCGAAGGGCTTAATTTTCAAAGGCACAATACAAGTAGGTGACTATGCAACAAACCAATGATGGTGTTATTAACTCTCGCGAGTTACCAAAATCTATAGTAATTCCTCAAATTCGTGGAGAGATGGCGCACCTTCGTCCAGCTACGTGCGATGATTTTCAAAGAATGGATGATTTGTGCGCATTTGATGGTGCTGCAGTTATTACTGGAAAGGATGCTAATTCAGAGCGTTCTATGGTTCATTCGTGGGTTGAAAGCTCAATGCAATGGACTAAAGATAGTCTTATTGGCGAAAATCCTTCTGAATCTTGTCGTTTTGCTGGCGATGTTCAATTGCGTCACACTATTGCGTGGGCGATTGTTCCTGATGTTTTGGATGATTCAAATAACACTTCTGGCGACATTATTGGCATGATTTTCCTTATAGATATTGACGGATGGTCTCGCAGTGCTCGAATTCAAGTTGTTTTAGGCAAAAATTATCGAGGAAGAGGCTATTCGCGCGACGCAATGCCTAGAGTTATGACTTATGCTTTTGCATCAGAGCCAACTGGTCTAGGGTTGCATAGAATTTGGGTGGGAGTTCCGGCAACTAATACTCGCTCACTTTCTGTGTATCAATCTCTTGGATTTGTAAAAACAGGCACTGCGCGCGACGCATTATGGGATGCTCAAAATCAAAAATATCAAGATTTTGTTGTAATGGACACTCTTGTAGATGAATATGATGCAATTCGCTCGCTAGATGCGTTTGGTTTACACGTTATTGAAGAAAATCCTGGTGTAGTTGAAGCTTTGAGCGCGCATGAGCATTCTGTGGCTATACCTGTGCATCGTGATAATCTTGATGAAGCATGGCCGTACAATGCAAACGTCTCTGAAGGAAGTTCATCAAAAAAAGCTTGGTGGCGCATTATAGGTCGTGGACGCAATCGTAATACGGAAGGTAAGTAATGAGCGCCGAAGATCTCGACAACTATGAAACCGATGCAGAACTTGCGTTATACAAAGAATACCGTGATGTTATTAAGCTTTTTACTTATGTTGTAGAAACAGAGCGACGATTTTATTTAGCTAATAAAGTCGATTTTAATGTGCGTTCAGCGGGTCAGGATGTTTATTTTGATGTTCAACTTACGGACGCTTGGGTATGGGATGTTTACCGCCCTTCGCGTTTTGTTAAAAATGTACGAATAGTGACTTTTAAAGATGTAAATGTTGAAGAAGTACAGAAAACAGACATTGACATTCCTGAATCTATCGCGTGATGCGCGTATGCTCAATAAGGATATATAGAAATTGCTTACCTAGCACGCAAAGTGTTTTCGTAAAAATTTGGCGTATTAAGATGGAGGACAAGTGACGGATACACAATCCCCAAAGGAATCTGTGGTAATTATTGGTGGTGGTCCGGCAGGGTTGACGGCAGCCTGGGAACTCGTTAAGGATGGCGGATCTAGCCGCTACGATGTAACAGTGCTCGAAGCCACGCGTGAATTTGGCGGTATTTCGCGTACTGTGAAGTATAACGGCAATCGTATGGACATCGGCGGTCATCGCTTCTTCTCAAAAGATGACCGTATTATGCAGTGGTGGCGTGAAATGCTGCCTCTACAGGGTGCGCCTTCATATGACGATAAAAAGCTTGGTCGTCATCACGATTTGGAAGCAGGTGGACCTGATCCTGAAGTTGAAGATGAAGTGATGTTGAAGCGTCATCGCGTTTCTCGTATTTTCTGGAATCATCATTTCTTTGATTATCCAATTTCTCTTTCTGCAGCAACCTTGCGCTCTATGGGCTTTATTTTGACAATGAAGGTTGGCTTCAGCTATTTGTGGTCTATGATTCACAAGTTGCCAGAAACTAATCTCGAGAACTTCTACATTAATCGTTTCGGCAAGAAGCTTTATTCCATGTTCTTTGAGGGCTATACAGAGAAGCTTTGGGGTAGGCATCCAAGCCAGATTTCTGCCGATTGGGGTGCTCAGCGCGTTAAGGGTTTGAGCATTGTGGAAGTATTGAAGAACGCTTTTTCCAAGCTTTTCCCTAAGAAAAAAGGCAAGAAGAAGGAAGTAGAAACCTCATTAATTGAGGAATTCTGGTATCCAAAGCTTGGTCCTGGTCAGTTATGGGAAACGGTTGAGCGTCGTTGCCGCGAAAACGGTGCTACTGTGCGCACAGACGCAAAGGTAGTTGCTATTAAGCAAGCGGACGGAAAGATTTCCAGTGTTGTAGTTGAAGATGCAAATGGAGAGCGTTCAGAATTGCACGCCGACCAGTTTATATCTTCTATGCCAATTAAGGATTTGGTAGCTGCTCTTGAGCAGGGTGCAAATGGTGACGAAAAGGCTGAAGTTCCAGCAGAAATGCAACGCGTTGCCAAAGGTTTGCCTTATCGCGATTTTGTGACTGTAGGCTTGCTTGTTAAGCGCGTGCGTCTGCGTAATACTACCACTATTCCAACGCTTGGCAATCCTCCTATTGTTCCTGATTGCTGGATTTACGTGCAGGATCCTGGATATAAAGTCGGACGTTTGCAAATCTTCAACAACTGGAGCCCATATCTCGTTAAGGATGTTGATAATACTGTTTGGATCGGTCTTGAGTACTTCTGCGAAGAAGGCGACGACTTCTGGAATATGAGTGATGATGATGCTCGCAAGATGGCTATTGACGAGTTGACTCGTATGCAGGTTATCAATGGTGAAGAAGACGTTCTTGATTCTCACCGCGAGCGAGTTCCAAAGGCATATCCTGCTTACTTTGACACATACGCTCAGATGCCTGAATTGATTGATTATCTTGATGGCTTCGGTAATTTGTATTGCGTTGGTCGTAATGGACAGCATCGTTATAATAACCAAGATCATTCAATGGCAACTGCTATTGAGGCTGTAGAAGATATCCGAACTGGAGAAACTTCTAAGAAGAACGTGTGGTCTGTTAACACTGAAAAGTCGTATCACGAAAAGAAGTAGTAATTAATTCTCGTATAAATTTGAGCGTTTGATTTTAAAGCGCAAATAATTTAGCGATATAGCGTCAATAATACTGGGCATTGCCCATGTTATTGGCGCTTTTTGTTTATTCTAATATCGCTTTAAAAGCTTTATAAAAATTGTAATAAAAATACTAAATACTATGGCGCGTCGCGTTGTACAGCGTCGTATAGCTGTAGTAGCATACATAATGTTCGTTGTTATGTACATATGAATTGTTATGAAATAGCAACGAGTTCGTGACGGATTTTTCCGTAATCTTCCATGTAAAGACTTGCCGGGGCTCTATTCCGTGTGAGTTAAGGAAAGGTAAAATTGTGGCAACAGGCCAGAATCTTGAAAAAATGAAGCTTTCAGAATTGAAAGATCTTGCGAAACAAATGGGTTTGCGTGGAACATCTACAATGCGTAAGCCTGAGTTGGTGGCTACACTGACGGCTGCTCGTAATGGGGGAGAAGCGCCTGCAGGTGTAAGTGTTCGTGTTCCTCGTGATGTTGTGAATGCTAATAAAACTGCAGATACTAGTACAGATATAGAAGATGCTGAATCATCGAAAGACAATAGTGATTTAGAAGCGTTAGAAGTTTTGGTTCCAAATACTACTTCAGATCGTCGCTATAGAGACGAAGAAGATTTTGGGAATAAAAATTATCGACGCGATGCGAATCGTAATAATACATTCCAGCGTCGTCGTTCCTCAGAAGATCGTGATGATAATCGCGATCGTAGAGAAGATGGCATGGATTCGCATGAGTTGGATCAAATTTTGGCAACATTGCCAGGTGAAGATTCTCATGCAGATGGTGAGCCGCGTCGTCAGCGTGTAGCTTCTCGTGACTTTGATAGAGAAGAACAGCAAAATCGTGCTGATCGTTTCCAGCGCCGTATGCGTGGTCGTGCGCGTGATTACGATGAGTCTCGTTCGGATTATTCAGATAGACAAAATCGTTCAGAACGCATGGATCGAGTAGAACGTGAAGATCGCGATGAACGTCGTGCTGAGCGTGGAGAGCGCCAAGATCGTAACGATCGCAACGTTCGTATTGATCGCGATGCACGTGATGCGCGCGATGCTCGCGAAGAGCATGATTTACGCGAGCCTCGTCGTGAAGAGCCTCAGGAAGAGCTCGTGCCAGTAGCTGGAATTGTTGATGTCTTAGAATCTTACGCATTCGTTCGCACTTCTGGTTATTTGCCTGGTCCTAACGATGTTTATGTTTCAATGAGCCAAATTAAAAAATATGGCTTACGCAAGGGTGATGCAGTTCAAGGCTCCATTCGTGCTCCTCGCGAAGGCGATCGTCGAAATCAGCGTCAAAAGTTTGTTCCTTTGCAAACAATCGATAGCATTAATGGAATGAGCGTTGAAGAAGCTCAGTCTCGACCGCAATTTGCTAAGTTGACGCCGTTATATCCGCAGGAGCGTTTGAAGCAAGAAACTACTCCGAATCGCATGTTGGGACGTGTTATTGATTTAGTTGCCCCAATTGGTAAAGGTCAGCGCGGTTTGATTGTGTCGCCGCCAAAGGCTGGTAAAACCATTACTCTTCAGAATATTGCGAATGCAATTACTACAAATAATCCTGAAGTGCATCTTATGGTTGTGCTTGTCGATGAGCGTCCAGAAGAAGTTACCGACATGGAACGCACTGTGCAAGGTGAAGTGATTTCTTCTACATTTGATCGTCCAGCAACGGATCATACTACTGTTGCTGAGCTTGCTATTGAGCGCGCTAAGCGTTTGGTTGAACTTGGTCAGGATGTTGTGGTTTTGCTTGATTCTATGACTCGTTTGGCTAGAGCTTACAATATTGCAGCTCCTGCTTCTGGTCGTATTCTTTCCGGTGGCGTTGATGCTCAAGCGTTGTACCCACCAAAGAAGTTCTTCGGTGCTGCTCGAAATATTGAAGACGGCGGCTCTTTGACGATTATTTCTTCTGCATTGGTTGAAACCGGCTCTAAGATGGATGAAGTAATCTTCGAAGAGTTTAAGGGCACTGGAAATATGGAATTGCGCTTGAGTAGAGATTTGGCTGATAAGCGTCTCTTCCCGGCTGTAGATATTAATGCTTCTGGAACTCGTCGCGAGGAGTTAATTACTCCAGCTGCAGATTTGCCAGTTATTTATCGTTTGCGCCGTCTCTTTGGTGGTCTTGAGGCAGAGCAAGCGTATCAGACTTTGATTCCTCGATTGAAGAAAACTGCTTCAAATCGTGATTTCTTAACTGCTATAACTCAACAAACTGGAACTGCTACGAATAATTCTCCTTCTACGACTGTTGCGTAGTTTTTATTTCGTAAGGAATTAAAATTATTGCCCTTTGGATTATCTACCAAGGGGCAATAATTTTATTTATATTTATTTATATTTATATATTTATTAATAACTAATACCTTATGCAGCATGTAAAGCTTGTTGCACAAGTGCAAATTTGCTCATTCGAGCTACGCCTTCTTTAAGTTCTTCTGCTTTTCCAGCGTAAGATAGTCGCACGAATCCGCTTCCTTCTGCGCCAAAGGCTTCTCCTGGCACAACAGCAACTTTTTCTTCATCTAAAAGTTTTTTGCTAAATTCTTCTGAACTTAAACCAGTTGGTCGAACGTCAACAAAAACGTAGAATGCACCTTGAGGCTCTATAAGACGTAATGCATTGCAATTTGCCAATCCGTCTATAACAAGCTGACGTTTTGCACGATACTCTTCTCTCATTTCGCGCACGTGATCTTGCGGACCTGTCAATGCAGCTACTCCGCCATATTGTGCTGTAGAATTTACAGAAGAATGCATCATTTCTGCAATTTTGCTTGTTTGCTCAATAACTTGGCTTGGTGCAAGAATATATCCAATTCTCCAGCCTGTCATTGCATAAGTTTTCGATAAACTTTCTACAATAATAGTTCGCTCGTGCATACCTTCAGCTGCTGCAATAGATGGTGCTACAGCATTTCCGCAAGGTTCAGTTTCTGGATTGCTTGCGAATACGAATGGATGGTAGACTTCGTCAGAAATTACCCAAAGATCAAATTCTTGGCATAATTTTGCAACTTCTTCGAGTTCTTCTGCGGTTGTTACAGCACCGGTTGGGTTGCATGGAGAATTTATAATGATGGCTTTAGTGCGTGGTGATATAGCTTTACGTATTTCTTCTGCATTAATATGCATTCCATGTTCTGGTTTAAGGTCTACAGTTACTGGAATTCCTTCGCACATTAGAACTTCTGCATCGTACGATGTGAAGTATGGAGATGGAATAATAACCTCATCTCCAGGATCTATTACTGATTTAATAGCTAAATATAATCCAATAGTAGCGCCGTCAACGGCTTGAATTTCTGTGTCTGCGTTGTAGTTTAGACCTTTTACTCTATTCGTATAATTTGCAGCTGCCTTGCGAAATTCTGGTATGCCTAAAACGTCTGTATATTTTGTTTTTCCTTCTCGTAATGAGTTACATGCAGCTTCAACAATGTGTGAGGAAGCAGTTTCGCCTGGCTCTCCTAGGCATAGTGAAATAGCGTCTGGTATTTGTTCTACACGGTCAAATACATCTCTAATACCTGAACGAGGTATTGAAATTGCATGTTTTGCTACTTTTGCCATGCTGTGCTCCTTTTTGATTGTTTGCTTCGATTTTAATTTTGCTTTGTTTTATAAGAATAATTTTTAAATGTATAGGTTTCGTTTATACGCTTATTATGCGAATTGTACAACACTATTCCTGCTGAAGTTAAAAGAAAAAATTATTTTTAACGTAATAATTTGTATTTTTTTATCATTTTTTGAATAAATTTGTTCTTTTTCTGTAAAAAATACTGTACCATGAAAGTGACTGCAATGTGGCGCTACATAGATTCGTTTTGGATTCTCGATTCAGCGTCGACTGGAGAATGGAGGACGTATGGCTGGAAATCCTCATAAAGCTGAAGCTAGTATAGCTATGGATTCAACTGATGCAATCATTGTTGATATTCTCGAACATGATGGTCGAGCGACGTTAACTCGTTTGGCGAAGGCTTCGGGTTTGTCTGTTTCTGCAGTTCAATCTCGAGTGCAAAAGCTTGAGCGTAAAGGTGTTATTACCGGTTATCGCGCATTAATTGATTATGAGCGTCGTGGTTTACCGGTAAGTGCATTTGTATCTGTTACACCGCTTGATTTTGGTCAGGAAGCTACAATACCTAATAAATTGCGTGATATTTCTGGTATTGAAGCTTGCTATTCGATTACTGGTAGTCCAAGTTTTATGCTGGTAGTGCGTGTTGCTACGCCAAGCAAATTAGAAGAACTTATTAATACCATTCATCGCATAGTTCCTGTCAGTACAGAAACAACTATGGTTTTGCAAACATATTTCGATTAAATGCCTTTTTAATATGTGTGATTTTTCTGAAACAACGGTTGACGCGCACGATACATCACTTACGACATGTTGCAAAGTTGCTGCCGAAGAGATTATCGTGTTGCGTCAATCTGTTGATAATTTTGATAATGCAATAATTGCGCTGCTTGCTGAGCGGTTTAAAACTACGAAACGAATTGGTGAGTTGAAAGCCGAAGCTGGATTCGCTCCTGAGGATTCTAAAAGAGAGCAACAGCAAATAGAAAGTTTGCTAAATATTGCGGAAAATGCCGGGTTGGATTCTTCGATTGCATTGAAATATCACGAGTTTGTTGTTACTGAGGCTAAGAAACGTCATAAGCAAATGCAGTCTTGAGATTAGATATTTCTTTTATTTTAATTGCGTTGAAATATAAAATCACAATCAGTTTGTAGATTTTGAAGATAGATTTTCGCATATCGGTATGTAATGTTTTTGTGCATATGCGTGGCTATCTGAGTAATAAAGGCGGATAATACAAGTATGACTATTGCAACTGTTGAACGTTATGCGCATATGCTTGATGCTGCAAGTCGAGGTGGCTACGCATACCCTGCTATCAATGTTACTAGTACGCAAACTCTTAATGCAGCTTTGCAGGGATTTGCTCAAGCTGAATCTGATGGCATTATTCAAGTTTCTGTCGGTGGTTCTGCTTATTTTTCAGGTCAATCTCTCAATAATCGTGTTGTTGGTTCAATAGCATTTGCAAAGTTTGCACACGAAGTGGCAGCCCAATATCCTAATATTACTATTGCGCTTCATACAGATCATTGTGCTGAGCAATATTTAGATGATTGGATTAAGCCACTAATTTCTTATGAAGCAGAACAAGTCAAAAAAGGCGAAGAACCGTTATTCCAGTCGCATATGTGGGATGGTTCAACAGTGCCTTTGCAACATAATCTAGACGTTGCAGAACAGTTGCTTGATGCTTCACAAAAATCTCGCACAATTCTTGAAATTGAGATTGGTGCTGTTGGCGGAGAAGAAGACGGGCATCGTGCTGATATTGACGAAAGATTATATTCTACGCCTGAAGATGCTTTGCGCGTTGTAGATAAGCTTGGCTTGGGTGAGCGCGGTAGGTATATGGCAGCGTTTACTTTTGGCAACGTTCACGGAGCGTATAAGCCTGGCGTTGTAAAATTGCATCCTAAATTATTGCAAGAAATTCAAAAAACCGTATATCAGAACTATCAAAATATTTGTGATACTCGCACCTTTGGTGCTTCTAAAAAGCCGTTCCTGCTTGTATTTCATGGCGGATCTGGTTCTACTGCTCAAGAGATTGCTGAAGCTGTGCGTTACGGCGTAATTAAAATGAATATAGATACCGACACTCAATACGCTTTTACTCGTGCAATTGCTGGTCACATGTTCAGCAATTATGATTCTGTTCTTAAAATAGACGGAGAAGTTGGCGAAAAGAAGTTATACGATCCTCGATCTTGGGGTCGTGAAGCCGAAAAAGCTATGGCTCAGCGTGTAGTAGAAGCTTGTGTGCAGTTAGGTTCTGCTGGTAAAGCACTGAAATAATAAAATTTTTTAATTTTATATATTTCTTTTTCTTATTCGGTAGGGGCATAGAGATAGTCTTAACAGGTAAGAATTGTGCTTATTTGAGCAGCGTTAGCTCAAAAATGGAGGTGCGGCATGCCTGGTATTGTGCTTATTGGAGCTCAATGGGGTGACGAAGGTAAAGGCAAGGCAACAGATTTAATTGGTTCAAAGGTTGATATTGTCGCACGTTTTAATGGCGGTAATAATGCCGGACATACTGTTGTTGTTGGCGATAAATCTTATGCTTTACATTTACTTCCAAGCGGAATTATCAGCCCTAATGTTACGCCTGTAATTGGTAATGGTGTTGTTGTTGACCCAGAGGTATTGCTTGAAGAAATTGACGCTTTGGAATCTCGCGGTGTAGATTGCTCTCGCTTGCTTGTGAGTGAAGCTGCGCATGTTATTACTCCGTATCATCGAGTTATTGATAAAGTAACTGAGCGTTTTCTTGGCAAACACAAGATCGGCACGACTGGTCGTGGTATTGGACCTACTTACGCGGATAAAATTAATCGTGTTGGTATTCGAGTGCATGATTTATTTAATGCTGATCACTTGCGCGACAAAGTTGAAGCAAGTTTGCATCAAAAGAATCAAATGCTTGTAAAACTTTATAATCAACATCCTATTGATATTGATGCAGTTACTGCTCAACTTGTGGAGCTTGGCAAACGTTTGAAGAAATATGTTGCTGATACTTCATTAGTATTGAATAAAGCAATGGACAATGGCAAGACTGTGCTGTTTGAAGGTGGACAAGCAACAATGCTTGATGTCGATCATGGCACTTATCCATTTGTAACTTCTTCAAACCCTACTGCTGGTGGCGCTTGCACGGGTACTGGTGTTGGACCTACTCGTATTACGCGCGTAATTGGAGTAGCGAAAGCTTATATTACTCGTGTTGGTGAAGGTCCATTCCCAACTGAACTTTTGGATGAGCAGGGTGACTGGTTGCGTGAGCAAGGTCATGAATATGGTGTTACAACTGGTCGTCCTCGTCGTTGTGGATGGTTTGATTCTGTAGTAAGCCGTTATGCAACTCGCGTAAATGGTTTGACGGATATTGTTCTTACTAAGCTTGACGTTTTGACTGGTTTGAAGGAAATCCCAGTTTGCGTAGCTTATGATGTGACTTTGTCTGATGGAACAGTTCAGCGTATGGAAGAAATGCCTGTAGATCAAGCATTGTTTGCTTCTGCGAAACCAGTATACGAGATGCTTCCAGGCTGGAATGAGGATATTTCTCAAATTCATAAGTTTGAAGATTTGCCTCAAAATACGCAAAGTTATGTAAAGCGTTTGGAAGAGCTTTCTCATTGCCGTATTTCTGCTATTGGAACTGGTCCGCAGCGTGATCATATCATTAGTGTTCACTCACTAACTGACTGAAATTGTTTATCATTTTATGATCAACTTATCAAAACGGCACTTCTCGATTGGGAGTGTCGTTTTGGTTTATGACGGTAATTTCAAAAAGAGTGAAAATGAGTAAAACAAGCGGAAAAAATAAAACAAATAATTGTCGATTATACTTTTTAGTTTTTATTGGTGGTACATGTGGAGCTTTCGTGCGCGCAGTAATTTCTTCTTATGCGCACACGATTCACCAAGTAGACGGACAATCATTTATATTTGGTCAGCTTACTTTAGGAACTTTTTTGTCAAATATGATTGCATGCTTTATTTTTGCTCTTGTTACTGCAATATCTGTTAAAGCTTTAACGCAAGAAAAGCAAACTTTGTATAAATATGCGCTAGGAACAGGCTTTTGTGGCGGATTGTCGACTATGTCTACTTTCGCGTTTGAAAGTGCAATGTCTTTTATGGCTCCACGCATGACGCTTGTTGTTTTGGGCATGCTTTTTTCGCTGCTTTTTGGCGTTTTTATGGCTTTTGTTGGTAATTGGGTTGGAACAGGAATTGCGAATTGCATTAACAAAAAGCAAAGTCGATCTGTTGCAGAAGCTAATACTAAGGTGATGAAGTGATGAATTCTTTATACGTTTTTATTATGTTTATTTTGCCTTGCTTTTTTGGCGGTTTAGGTGCTGTTTTAAGATGCGCAATGACTAAAAAAATTTCAGCTGCTCATAAAAGCGAAGTTCCAGTTGCAACGCTATTTATCAATTGCGTTGCTTCATTTGCTATAGGTGTTGTGTCTAATGTTTTTATGGTTGCAGCTGCAATATGTGGAGTACGTTTTGCTTATTTGATGATTTTGGGATTTTTGGGTGGATTTTCCACGTTTTCTACTGCAATTTTTGAAGGCGTGGATCTTATTCAAAGAAAGCGCATAAAAGATGGAGTGTTCTTGCTTTTTGCAGAACTTATTGTTCCATTCTTTGCTGCTTCTGTTGGGTATATTGTTTCGCAAATATTGTTACTGTACGTAATTTAGTATTTAGAAGTTAAGTGTTGTGCGCAGAATCGAGTTGTAGTGAAGTTTAAGAATGCATTGAGATTTTTGAGTAATAAGTTAAAGCAACTATCAAAAACTTTTTGCCAGCTTCGTTGGAAAGTAATATTAGCTGGGATATTTGTCGGCGCTGTTTCTGGTTCATTAGTAGCTTCTTACAGGCTTGGTATTGAATACGGTACGGATTTTGCGCGTTGGATGTATTTACAAATACGGCATAACGTATGGTGGATTTTACCATGCTTAATTTTTGCTGTAATTGCAGGTCTAATTATTGGCTGGATGAGTCGTAAAGAAAGTATGGCTTCTGGAAGTGGTATTCCTCAAGTCGTGGGATATGTTAATCGCGGTTTGAATATGCGATGGCACACGATTCTGCCAGTGCGTTTTGTTGGCGGTTTACTTGGTTCTTTATTTGGATTGTCTCTTGGACGTGAAGGTCCATCTATTCAAATAGGTGCATGTGGCGCTCAGATGTTGTCTCGAATTTTCCGTAAAGGTAGGCGTGACGATATTAAAGAGCATTATGTGGTAACTGCTGGAGCTGCAGCCGGTTTATCTGCTGCGTTTTCTGCGCCACTTTCTGGAGTTATGTTTGCTATGGAGGAGATTCAGCACGGCTTAACTTCAATTGTTCTTATAGGAGCTGCTGCAGCTGCTTTATGTGCTGATTTTGTTTCGCAAACTTGTTTCGGATTGCGTCCAGTTCTTGATTTTGGTCAGATCCCAGATTTGCCAATGAATTTGCATATTTGGATTATTCCTCTTGGTATTTTTGCAGGTTTTGTAGGCTCAATAATGAATCGTTCGTTACTTGGTTTGCAAACATTATACGGATATTTGCCAAAGTGGATGCCTGTTGCTATTGCTTGCTTAATTGCAATACCAGTTGGCTTGTTCCTGCCTGAAGTTCTTGGTGGCGGATCTAATTTAGTGCGACTTTCTGAATATGGAAAAGCAAGTCTTGCAATGCTTTGTTTGCTATTTGTGGCAAAAGTGTTGTTTACTTCTACAAGTTTTGGCTGTGGCGCTCCCGGCGGTATTTTTATGCCTATTCTTGCAGTAGGTGCGCTCGCAGGTGGTGTTGCTGCGCGCTGGATTACTAGCGTTTCAGCATTTGGCATTGATACAAAATTTGTATCTGTGTTTGCAGTTTGCGTTATGGCTGGCACGTTGTCTGCATCTGTAAAAGCTCCACTCACTTCGATTTTGCTTACTGTTGAAATGTCTGGAACTATGATTCATACGCTCCCAGTTGCAGCTTCTGCATTTATTGCATTGCTTATTTCAGATATTCTAAAAACTAAGCCAATTTATGGTGAGTTACTTGAACGCTATATGAAAGTTAATAAAGATTTAGTATTGCCATCTGTAAATTCTGTAAAATAGATGTTTTTATAGATAATTTTTGTGCAATATTTGCTTATTCTTAATATTTCCTGAGCTTTTAACCACATTGCATGAATATTGTTGAAAACTCATTGCTGTATGCGTTTCAATAGGCGCATGAGTATGAATATGAGTGTAAACAATAAATCAATTGGCGTTAAGCAGATTGATAAGAATTATAACAATGGCGAAGCTGTAGGCGCATTTAGAGATGTTAAACGTTATGTTTATCCTCCTCAAGTTGCAGATAAATCTATATACGAATCTGCGTCTAATGGTGTAAAAATTGCGCCATGTATAGCTGACGATCATACTGTTATGACTCTTTTGCCTAAGAGTTCTCAAGATGTGGGGAGTTTTCAAAATACTGAACGCTCGCAAGATATTTCTATTAAGCATAAATCTCGTATGTTCAATAATGCTGAAGAAGATAATCTTATTGCGCGTGATTTTTTAGATCCATTGCCTAAAAATATTTTGGTTGGAATGTCTGCTGCAGATGGCATTGGGCTAAGCACTTCTCTATCTATTCTTTCTCGCTATATAAGTGAACAAGGCCATAGTGTTGCTCTTGTAGATGCTGATTTAACTCATGGCGGTTTAGACGTTCTGCTTGGTTTGGAATCAGATGAAGGCCGCAGGTTGCAAGAAGTTGATGCTCCCTTAGGTAGATGCGATGGCTATGTGTTGCGCAATGAGCTATTGCATTGGGACAATGTGGATGTTTTAGCATTTTCTCCATGGCATGGTAAATATCCTGAACCTTGGGTTTTAGAGGCTGCTATTAGAGGTTTAGCTGATGCTGTTGATGTAGTTATTGTAGATATAGGTTCTGGCGAGACTGCTATGAAGTCTTACCGTAATATTCCGCAATTTATTGACAGTGCAACTCTTGCTGCTGTTGAGCTATCTGTTCTTGATTTGGCAAGGTTTAGAGCGTTGCTACAAAAATTAGATACTTTGTGTGATTCTGGCGTAAAGTTCAACAAATTTGCTGTTGTTGGATTGTCTCCTCGTGGTTTAACGCAAAAATCTTATGTTTTAAGTATCGATGAAGCTTCTGAATATTTATCAACTACATTTCTTGGTTCATTGCAACACGATGCTCGCATGTACACCGACATTATAGGGGGCTACGGTATTCGAAATGTGCCATCTTCAATGAAGGAAACCATGCAACGCATAAATAATTGGCTTATTGGAGATGTTATATCAAATACAAAAAATGCTGTAACTAAATATCGTCGTTCGCAATATCGTCGTTCGAAATATTCAAGAGGTAAATATGATCGTAAATAATATTCGTGATATCGATTTTGGGATTTTGCAGGGATTCGCCAATGACGTAAGAGTCACAGACATGGTTGTAAGTGAGTCCGGTCGTGTGTGGGTAGATTGTGGGCAAGGTCTTAAGGAACGCGCAACTCGAGTTCCGCTTAACAACCCTGCTTTGTTAAGAGAATATGCTGTATGGCTTTGTGCACAATTAGGAAAAAGACTGGATGATGCGTGTCCTATTGCTGATGCTTCAAGTGCTTCTGGCATTCGCATACATGCTGTTTTAGCACCACTTGTATCTCAAGGAGCAGCATTGTCAATTCGTTTTCCTTCAGTTAATCGTTATGATCTTGTTTCTTTGAGTGATCAAGGCATGTTCCCAAAAGAATTGTCTTGTATTCTAAGAGTTCTAGTTAAAAAGCGAGCAAATATAATGATCACTGGAAGTACTGGATCTGGGAAAACTACACTTATGAAGGCTTTGTTGGCTGCTGCTGATTGCGAAGATCGTATTGTATCTGTTGAAGAAATTAGAGAGCTTGGCGAGTTGACACAAAATCATGTTTCGTTAAGTGCGCGAGAGGCAAATGTAGAAGGTGTAGGAGAAATTGGGTTATCTCAATTAGTAAAAGCAACATTAAGAATGCGTCCGGATCGCATTATTCTTGGTGAATGTCGTGGGGAAGAAATTGCTGATTTGTTGAGAGTATTTACTTCTGGGCATAAGGGTGGAATGACAACTCTTCATGCAGATGAAATAGAAAAAGTTCCCGCTCGTCTTATGGCATTAGGGTTATTGGCTGGGTTGGAGCCTGCAGCTTTATGTGCTTTAGCTGCAGGAGCATTCGATGTTGTTATTCATGTAGAGAGATCCTCTAACGGGCGTCGAATGATCAAAGAACTCGGTATTTTGCAATACGCTTCTAGCGCTTCGTTGCTGTGTGGCGTTCCAGTTTTGCAATTATCTTGTGGAATTGACGGCAGTATTGTCATGAAATTTTTGCCTGCATGGGTTAAGTTTTCAAATTATTGGAATCTTCCCGAAAATATGGCAAGCGTATGTGTTGACAGTTCAGATAATTAGTAGTCGATTGTGTTGCTTGGAGCGTAAAAATGGATATTGAAGAAGTTCTTGCTGGAATGATTGCTGCATTACGTTCTGGTTCTACTTTTGCAATGATTGTTCACAGTGACTCTAAGTCTCAAAAATGTATTTGCAGTAGTGCAGTTAATACAAAAATTATTTATAAATGGCTTTATGAACGTTGTTTTCCAAAGAACTGCAATATGAATAAGACTCAATGTCGTCAGCTTGAAAAACATATACATACTGTTT
This sequence comes from Gardnerella sp. C0026F2, assembly GCF_056590715.1. NCBI lineage: Bacteria > Bacillati > Actinomycetota > Actinomycetes > Bifidobacteriales > Bifidobacteriaceae > Gardnerella > Gardnerella sp. C0026F2. The sequence goes on along the minus strand of NZ_JBWPWR010000002.1, from coordinate 497,514 downwards.
CTGAAAGTCTTATGGCTTCATATGAATTGAGTAATACTCTTGGTTGCGCTATGGCAGAATGTGTGGAAGCTACGGCAGCGTCATATCATGCTCAGAAGCGTGCAGAAGATTTACGTGCTGACGTAGCTGCAATGCCAAAAGCAACAATAAAATTACTTACTGCTCTACCTATTTTGGCTCTTTTTGCTGGTGAATTACTGGGTGGGCATCCTATTTTGATGTTAATTACAACAGTAAATGGATGGATTTTATTAACAATAGGTGGAATATGTTATGGATTGGGTTTGGCGTGGGTTAGTTCTATGTTGCAAATATCTCAGCATTCAATGGATGCTGCTTCGCTGGAAGGATGATTTATGGAATCCACAAAGCAGCTTTTGTTTATCATCCCATTGTTTGTTGTAATTGTTTGGCAATGGGTGAGTTTGAAATTAGAGTGCGATTCATTAGATAATCGTATGCGCTTTAACAGTAAAATTATGCTAGTTAAATACGAATGGCGTAATTCAAAAGTTTCATATGTAGATCCTCTTCTTGGTTTACATATGGTTATTGTTTCACTTCGTAGTGGTGTTGCTATTACTAGGGCTCTTAGTGCTGTTGGACAAGTGTTTCCTTGTGGTCAAGGCATGTGGCTTTGCTCTGTTTCCAATGCTTTACTTGCAGGGGATACGTGGCATGAAGCATGGTCTTCTACTTATACTAAACAAGATAACTTTGAATTAGAAAATAAATCAAAATTTACTAATCGTAAAAACTTAGATTCTTCAGAAATATTAGCTAGATGGTTAATGACATCTTTAAAAGAATCATGGTGTTATGGCTCATCTCCAGTTCCTGTATTGTCTGCACTTGCTCAACATTATGAGAGGAATATGGCCAATATTGCTAGACAAGAAAGTTCTAGGTTGTCTGTGCGATTGCTGCTTCCTGTTGGATTATGTTTTTTGCCGTCTTTTATATGCATAGGAATTTTGCCAACAGTTATGTCACTTATGCGCTAGCTTTTTAAAAATAAATTTCTAGAAAAATAAATTAGCTTTTATCCACAATGCAATTTTTTTATTTTCATTCGCAAAACAAGTTGTAATAATATTTCTATCCGAAAATTTCGGATAGTTTGAAGTGAAAGGTACAAGATGATGGTTGGGATAATGCAAAAACTTGTTGCACGATGCTCTGTGTCTATGCTTCAAGTAAATGAACAATTAGTGAATATTGAGTCATGTTTGTGTCAAAAAAGAAAACTGTACTCTGACTGTCTTAAAAATAAGGATTCTGGAGCAGTAACAGCTGAGTATGCAGTAGTTATTATTGCTGCTACTGGTTTTGCTGCACTGCTAGTTGCTATTTTGAAATCAGATACGGTTCGCACAACGTTGACAAATTTAGTTAAAAAAGCATTGAAAATCGGCTAACGGCATGCTTTAGCGGATGAAATGAGCTTATGATGCGGAAAGTTATTGTGTGCAAAAGGTTGTTGCGCAAAATTAGTGATTATGACAGAGGGACGGTAACTGCTGAATTTTCTATTGTTTTGCCTTGTGCATTAATGCTGTTATTTGTATTAATTGGCATAGGTAGAGCAGTTGTATGTGCTATGAATTGTCATGATGCTGCTGCGCAAGTTGCGTATTATCTTGTGACTCATAAGGACGATAAAGCTGTCGCAAGTATTGTGCAGTCAGTCGCAGGTCAAGGAGCGTCGGTGAAAATAAGTCGTAGCAATAATATGGCAAATATTGTTGTTAAATGTCCTCTTATTCCTGATCCTCTTCATATTTTGCCGCCTCTAGTGGAAAGTCATGTAAACCAGGTTTTAGTATGAGTAGGCGCAAGAATTTTGTGAAGCATTCAATAAATTTCATTCATAAGCGATGTAAGGGCATTGACTGCGGTTCTGGCACTATGCTTGGCATTATGCTAGTGATCGCAGTCTGCTCAATACTAGTGCTTTCTGCTATTTTATGTAATGTTCTCGGAGCTAAACATCAAGCTTATGCTGTTGCAACTTCTGCTGCTTTATCTGGTGCTTCTGCGTTGCAAAGGATGGAGGATAATGCGTGTGAGGTTGTTGCGCGTACTGTTGCTTCAAGCAATGCTTTTTTGAAATCTTGCAACTCTACTAGTAATGATGTAACTGTTCGTGTTTCTGTTGGGCTGAATATTCCATTTGCTTCTAACGTGGAAGTTTCTGCTAGAGCAGGACTAGAAGATTGCAATAAGTAGTAAGTAGCAAAAACGAATATAAATATCAGCAGTCGGGTGGCGGCTGCTGATAGTCTTAACTAAGATATATCGGGGAAATAGTTAGGTCGCGGTAGGTTAGGAAACATGGCACTTGCACTGTATCGTAGATATCGTCCTGACACGTTTGATGGTGTTATTGGGCAGGATCAGGTTACCATACCTTTGTCTAGAGCATTAGACCAAGGGAAAATAACGCATGCATATTTATTTTCTGGTCCGCGTGGATGCGGTAAAACAAGTTCTGCGCGAATTTTAGCTCGCTGCATTAATTGCGAAAAAGGACCAACTTCGCACCCATGCGGAGAGTGCCAAAGCTGTAAAGATTTAGCTACTGGCGGTGCAGGTTCTATCGACGTTGTAGAGATTGATGCTGCAAGCCATAACGGTGTCGATGATGCTAGAGAGTTGCGTGAGCGTGCTGGTTTCGCTCCTGCTCGTGACCGTTATAAGATTTTTATTCTCGACGAAGCTCATATGGTTACACAGCAAGGTTTTAATGCTTTGCTTAAGATTGTAGAAGAGCCGCCTGAGCACGTAATGTTTATTTTTGCTACCACTGAGCCGGATAAAGTTATTGGCACTATTCGCTCGCGTACACACCATTATCCTTTCAGGCTTGTGCCTCCAGAGGTAATGTCTCCATATCTTGAAGATATTTGCAAAAAGGAAGGTATTCTGCCACAGCCGGGAGTCCTTCGCCTTGTTATGCGAGCCGGTGCGGGATCAATGCGAGATACGTTATCTGTGCTCGATCAGCTTATGGTGGGTGCTGTTGATGGTTCAATTTCTTTGGATTCTGCGGTTGCTTTATTAGGTTTTACGCCTAATTCATTGATTAGCGAATTCATTGATGATCTTATTAATCATGATGGTGCTTCGATATACGATGTAGTTCGTCGCGTTATTGTTGGAGGCTACGATACTCGTAAGTTTGTAGAAGATTTATTAGGTAGAGTTCGTGATTTGTTGCTTATGGTATCTGCAGGTCCTAAAGCGGCTTCAAGCTTACTTAATGATGTTTCTCCAGAAGATTTGGAAATATTGAATAAGCAATCTGCAAGCATGACATTGCATGATTTAGCACGTATGGCTCAAACAATTAATGATGCTTTAAGTGCAATGGCTAGTGCAATTTCTCCTCGCATGAATTTGGAAATTTTAGTTGCTCGTTTGCTTGCAGACAGCGAAACTTCAAATACTGTTGCAACTAATTTGCGCATCAATAACGTGCAACAACAAAATATTTCCACTTCTAAGCAGAGTATTCAAAATCAAGTATCTTCTGGTGCTCATTTTGTAGGTTCTACAAGCAATAAGAAATATGTTTCTGCAGATAGTGAGAATAATAGTACTTCAAATTCTTCACTACCTTCTGAAGCTACAGCATCGCCTATTGCTAAAGCAGAAACGCAATCTACTACAAACACAAAAGAAATGGAATCTAAAAAAGCGTTTTTGAACGATGCGCATAATGCTAATTCAAAGAATGATTCCATGGATACCGATGCAATGTGGGATAAAGTAGTTTCAAAATTGCCTGATGACGTACGTGAATATGTAACTCGTGAGTATGTTCCTACAGTGCAACTTACTTCAGCACAATCAGGTCGACAGCGTCTTATTTTGACTTTTAATGAGCCTATGAGTCAGCATGCGTTTGCGCTCGCAGTATGCACTACTTCTCCATATGATGGCCAAAAAGTGCCAAAAGTAGTAATGAATGAAGTGCATGAGATATTTGGAGCGCAAGTAATGATTGCTCCTGCACCAGTTGCTGCTAATGGTGAACAAGTAGAATCTGTTGCTCGAATGGATCCGCAGAAGCTTGCAAAAGTTAAGCGCGATATTTTATTGCGTAAAACAGGTATATCTGCTGGTTTTAGTAATAAAACTGATTCTGATAGCAGCGGAATAAATAAAAATCCTACTAAAAAAGAATCTTCGGGTTTTAGTGGCGCTGATGGCTCCGCAGCATCAGTAGCTTCTGAAAATACTGCGGATGAGTTAAGTGATGTTGCGAATGCGGATGATGATGTTTGGGCAGACATGTCGTCTATGCCTATGTCTGATGTGATTGCAATGCCAGAAAACTCTTCTTCTGAAGAGTCTTCTTCTAAAGACTCTTCTATTGAAGATGAGCCTATGAATCATGATGACGAGATTAAAATACAGAAGAGTTCGCATTCTCATAACCGAGATGAAGCTATTTCTGGTGTCTTGGATCAAGCTAAACTACAAACTCAAGTTCAGAATGCAACTAATACTTCAGAATTGTCTGCTGAATCAATTCAGACTACTGTTTCTCCTACGAATGGAGCTACTGCTGACGAATGTTCAATGGATGATGCTTCATTAGAATCAGCAACATCTGTAAGCACTGATGAGCTTAAACAAATTTTTGAAGTTAAATCTGTTGAAGAATTTGCTTCCACTGATCCTAAAAATCCTAAAAATGCGATTACGAGCGTTAAGAAAAAGCAAGAGGAGTAGTTTACAGTGCATAATTCATCGTCATATGATGGAGCAATTGGTCGCTTAATTGAAGCATTTTCAAAGCTTCCAGGGATCGGACCTAAAGGCGCTCAGCGTATTGCGTTTTACTTACTTTCTTCCTCGGATAAAGATGTTCAAGAACTAATAGACGCAATTAATAACATGAAAGAAAGTGTGCGTTTTTGCGATGTATGTGGAAATGTATGTGAGCAGAGCCCTTGCATAGTATGCGCAGATCCTCGGCGTGATCATAGCAAAATTTGCGTAGTTGAAGAACCTAAAGACATTATGAGTATTGAGCGAACTCATGAGTATTCAGGTGTTTATCATGTTCTTGGTGGTGCAATTAACCCAATGGCAAATGTTGGGCCGGGGGACTTAGCAATTACGCAATTACTTGAACGTCTTAAAGATGCAAAAGTTCAAGAAATTATTCTTGCGCTTGATCCTGATATAGAAGGTGAAGCGACTGTTACGTATTTGGCTCGATTGCTCGATCCTCTAGGAATTAAAGTCACTCGCCTGGCAAGTGGATTACCTGTTGGTGGAGATTTAGAGTATGCGGATGAGATCACTTTAGGTCGTGCATTTTCTGGTCGTCAATCTGTGTAATTTTGAATATTGTTTTTATGCGCACAAGTCATTATCAATAAATAGGGCATAGTTGGTAGTCTGATATTGAAGCCATTATTTGGCATATCCTGTGCGTTTATCAATATTGACATGAGCAAGGGGTAAAAATTGTCGCTTATCGTACAGAAATACGGTGGTTCTTCTGTAGCGGATACAGATTCCATACAACGTGTTGCCAAACGCATTCTTTCTACAAAAGCAGCAGGCAATGATGTTGCTGTTGTAGTTTCAGCAATGGGAGATACAACTGACGATTTAATTGATCAAGCAATGAGTGTAAATACTCATCCTCCTGCTCGCGAAATGGATATGCTTATGACAGCAGGCGAACGAATTTCTATGAGTTTGCTTGCAATGGCTATTCATGCTCAAGGATCTCATGCTTATTCTTTTACTGGTTCGCAAGCTGGATTTATGACAGATACTCAGTTTGGAGCTGCGCATATTCGTGCGGTTAAGCCTGATCGTGTCAGAAGAGCTCTTAGCAAAGGCAGTGTTGCAATTGTTGCCGGGTTCCAAGGAATTAACGAAGTTGGAGATGACACGACTCTTGGTAGAGGTGGTTCTGATACTTCAGCTGTAGCTCTTGCGGTTGCTTTAGGTGCTGATATATGTGAGATTTACACGGATGTAGATGGAGTATTTACTGCAGACCCACGTATTGTGCCAACTGCAAAACGTATTCCTGTAATCGATTATGATTCGATGCTTGAAATGTCATCTTGCGGTTCGCGCGTGCTTGCGTTGCGTTGTGTTGAGTACGCTCAGCGTTTTGGTATGCCTCTTCATGTTAGAAGTTCATTCTCACATAGGAATGGAACGCTTATAGTTCCAAATAATATTAATCCGAACGATTTGCCTAATCTGAGTTAGAAAATACAAAACTAAATATTAATAGATAATGTCAAATAATCTTCGAGCTTAAAGGCGGTAACAATGGTAAACCACGATATTCTTTCTACTATGGGCGATTTATTTCCTGATTTAGGTCCGGAAACTCCTGTTATTTCTGGCGTTGCTCATGATCGCAGTGAGGCAATGATTACGGTTCGCGGTATTCCAGATATTCCTGGCATGGCTGCGAAAGTATTTACAACTCTTGCAAAAGCAAATGTAAATATTGACATGATTGCGCAAGCAAGTGCTTCTACTGGCACAGCAGATATTTCTATTACTGCTCCAGGAGCGTCAATGGAAGCAGTCCGTAAAGTTCTAGAAGAAGCGCATGATGAATTGAAATTTACTTCTATGGATGTCGTTCCAGTAGTAGGAAAAGTAGCTGTTGTTGGCGTTGGTATGAAAACACATTCAGGTCTGGCTGCTACCTTCTTCACTGCGCTAAGTGAACATGGTATAAATACTTTGATGATTTCTACTTCGGAAATTCGTATTGCTGCCATGGTTCCTGTTGAACAAATTGATGAAGCTGTTCGTGCTTTGCATACTGCTTACGGTTTGGACGCAAGCCAAGTTGAAGCAGTAGTGTACGGCGGAAGCGGGCGCTGAAGCAATTTAAATTATTAAATTATTAAATTAACTAAATTATTTGAGTTGTAGAATTGTAAAAACTGTAGAAATTATACGTGCTTACTTTTAAGGGAGTCTCGATGACAATTATCAACGAAAAAGGCGTGAACGTGGCAGTACTTGGCGCAACTGGCCAAGTTGGTATGGTAATGCGTCGAGTGCTTGACGAGCGCGATTTTCCAATAAAAGATTTACGTTTTATGGCTTCCGCTCATTCTGCTGGCACAGTTTTGCAATATCGTGGCAAAGACGTAGTCGTAGAAGATGTAGAAAAAGCAGATTTGCACGGAATTGACATAGCTATTTTTTCTGCAGGCGGCGGAACTTCAAAAATTTGGGCTCCGAAATTCGCTGAAGCTGGCGCAATTGTAGTAGATAATTCTTCGCAATGGCGTATGCATAACGATGTGCCTTTGGTAGTTGCGGAAGTAAACCCTGAAGATTTAGATACTATTCCAAGAGGAATAGTAGCAAATCCAAATTGCACAACTATGGCTTGTATGCCTGTATTAAAGCCGCTCGCTGATGCTTTTGGATTAAAACGTTTAATTGTTTCGTCTTACCAAGCTGTTTCTGGCGCCGGTCGAGCCGGTGCTTTGCAACTCATGAACGAAGCACAAGCTGCATTAAACCAAGGAGCAGATAAACTCGTTTTCGACGGTAGTGCAATAGATTTCCCTGAGCCTACAAAAGTTGCTCGTACTATTGCTTTTAATGTAGTGCCTTTTATCGGTTCAATAGTCGATGACGGGTCTGAAGAAACTGACGAAGAACAAAAATTGCGCAATGAAAGCCGTAAGATTTTGCATTTGCCAAATCTTGCAGCATCATGTACTTGTGTGCGCGTAGGTGTTTTCACTGGTCACGGCATGAGCGTAAACGCTGAGTTTGAGCATGATGTAACTCCAGACATGGCTCGCGAAGTATTGAGCGATGCTCCGGGAGTTGAGCTTAACGATATTCCTACTCCTCAGCTAGCGGCAGGAAAATCTGCAAGTTATGTTGGCAGAATTAGGCAAGATCAAGCAGTAGATGGAAATAAGGGATTGGCACTTTTCATCACTAACGATAATTTGCGAAAAGGTGCAGCATTGAATGCTGTGCAATTGGCTGAAATTATTGCTAAAAAACGTAATTTCCTAAACTAATTATGGTTATATTGCGCTCGCGATTATGTAAGATTTTGCGTAAACTGGAATTATGTCAATAGCATCTGAAGAAATACAGCAGCAACTCGATCGTATAGTGGCACTTGGGTATCCAGATGTGGCTGATATGAGTGCCGATGCTTTTCGTAAGTTGGCAAATCCTATATTGTGTGCGCTTGAAAATAGTAGTTTAGGTGCGAATATTTTATTGGTTCCTACGCGTGAATTAGTTTCGCCTGAATCGTTGATTTCTCGTACGAGTATTAATCGCATGGCTGGATTCACCACTATGCCTCCGCGAGATATCATAAGTTTTCTCCCTAAAGACGGGTATGAGTTTCCTGAAGGTCCGTTCTATATAGTCGTCGATCCACATACTGGCTCATCGTATTTGAATCGAGAGCCTGATGTTGCTCGTAAGCTTATTGATTCTGATGAACGTTTGCCTCTTACTCTTGAGGAAGGGCTTGCTATTGCAACACAGCATCCAGATTGGCTTGAAAGCAAGAATGGATTTAATTTGCTTGGTTCACAAAGCGCAGATGGGCGTGTGCCAAGTATATGGATGAGCCAATGTGCTCCGCGTTTAGGTGCTGTATGGCCAAATTCTCGTCATACTTGGCTTGGTAATGCGTATTGCATGGAAAGATGTGGAGTGTCGTCGCTGAAGTAAGTTAGCAAATTTTGCGCTCATTTAGTAAAATAGTACGAAATATAACGGTAGATAATACGAATAAATAGAAGTTGATTTTTTATAGTTTCTCATATTGTGAAGGTGCGTTGTGGCATATATAACTTTTGATCATGTAGTGAAAGAATACCCATCAGGCTCTGGTGCTGTGCGAGCTTTAGATGATGCCAGTTTTACTGCACAAAGCGGTGAGCTTACAGTAATTTTAGGTGCATCTGGCGCGGGAAAAACTACAGCATTAAATATTTTGGGTGGTATGGATACTGCAACAAGCGGCCGTGTTGTTGTTGGCGATTGCGATGTTACTAAGCTAAAAGGTCGTAATTTGGTTCGCTACCGCAGAGAAGACATTGGTTTTGTTTTTCAATTTTATAATTTAGTTCCAAATTTAACTGCTCTTGAAAACGTAGAGTTAGCTTCGCAAATTTGTGCAGATCATTTTGACCCTGCTCAAACGCTTATTGATGTTGGCTTGAAAGAAAGGCTACATAATTTCCCAGCGCAACTTTCTGGCGGTGAGCAGCAACGTGTATCTATTGCGCGCGCTCTTGCTAAAAAACCTAAACTATTGCTATGTGACGAGCCTACTGGTGCTTTGGATTATGAAACAGGTAAGGCAGTATTGCAATTATTGCAAGATATTTGCCGAACTGAAGGCATGACAGTGCTGATTATTACTCATAATGCTGCCATTGCTCCGATGGCTCACAAAGTTGTTCGTTTCCGTTCTGGAAAAGTTGTAGACGAAACTGTGCAAGAACATCCTATGGCTATTGCCGATATTGAGTGGTGATTAGGTGGTTGTTATGCGGAAAGTAGCAGCAGTTTCAAAGCAATCTAATAATAAAAATGCCAATAATGGCAGTGAAGCTAAGCGCATGCATTCGTTGCTGCCAATAGTATTTATTAGCGCAATTAGAATGTGGGTTCGCGAATGGCGCCGCTTTTGCGTTCTTGCGGTTATTGCAATGCTTGGCGTCGCTGTTATGACTGGTATTTATGCAGGCTGCAACGACATGTTTCTCGCTACTAACGATATGTATGCGAAATTGCATGCTTATGATTTGCAAATCGTATCTACTCTTGGTTTAACTAAAGACGATGTTGCAGCATTACGCGCGTTGCCAAGTGTGAGTGAAGTTGAAGCAGAGCGTTCTTGGAAAGCAACAGCGCACGCAACAGATGATGCAAAGTCTTCATACGCAATGAATTTCGTGCATTATGTAGAATCGCAAAAAAATCTTAATCGTTTGCATTTGCTTAAGGGCAACATGCCTAAAAATAATAGTGAAGCTGTTGTAACTCAGCGATTTTTACACGACAGTGGATTGAGCATTGGCAATGTGATAGTAGTCAATATGCAGCAAAATGCGGGCGTTGGAAGTCTTGGTTCTTCTCATTCAAAGTCTAAAACTTATCGTTTGCGCATAACTGGTAGCGTGCTAGATAGCAACGATTTAAACAATCCTGATGGCTATCAATCTAAAGCATTTCGTAACTCTGTGACGTCTAGATACCCAATATTTACTTCTGCTGCTCCTGATAACGTGACTAGCTTGCCGTATACAGCAATATCGGTGCGTTTGAATGATGCTCAACGTGTCAATGTTTTTTCTAAAGATTATCGTGGCATTGTCGACGATGCGTCTGAACAGATTCAAGAACGCGTGAAATCTAAACGCGAAACAGCTCGACGTAATCAAATTATCGACGAACAAGTTAATTTAGAATTAAAAAATATTATTGCAAATGATCCTAGGCTTCAGCGCGCTCCAAATTTTGTTAAAGAGCAAGCAAAAAAGCAAATTCGTAAACAAATTAAGTCAGAGATTCAAAAACGTGTTCCTCAAGCTCAATGGCATATATCTACTCGCATAGCTAACGATAGTTATGCGAGTTTGCGTTCTGACGTTGCTTCAATACAGTCGCTTGGATACGCTTTCCCAGCAGTATTTCTTGTTGTAGCAATGATGATGAGTTTAACTGCTATGGCTCGTATGGTTGAAGAAGAGCGAGGGCTTATTGGCACATACTTAAGTTTGGGATACGGTCGTTCTACTGCAGTAACAAGACATGCTTTCTTCGCAATATTCGCGTGCTTTGTTGGCGGCGGAATTGGCGATATTATGGGTTTTCTTGCAATCCCTTCGCTTTTACTAAAAATCTTGCATGGTTTATACGCTGTTCCAGACGTTAGTTTGAAGTATGACTGGCTATATGGCTCTTTGTGTGTGCTAGCATTTGTGATTCCTGTTGCAATATGCACAATCGTTGTTAGTTGGCGAGAAACAAGGCAAGTTCCTGCAGCTTTGTTAAGGCCAAAAGCTCCAAAAGCTGGTTCTCGCGTTCTTCTTGAAAGGTTGCCTTGGATTTGGAAACGAATGAGTTTCTTGAATAAGGTTACTGTCCGCAATTTGGCGCGATTTAAAGGCAGATTGTGCATGACTATTGGTGGAGTTGCCGGTTGTACTGCGCTTATTGTTTGCGGTCTTGCTTTGAACGATACTGTTGCTACCTTGGGTATTCGCCAATACGAGGGAATTTATCGATACGATATGATTTCTATCTCGGCTCCAGGATCTTTCCAAAATATGAAGAAAAGCGTTGAGCAAGACAAGTCAAATAATAAAGTGGAAACGATGCTTCCGGCTTACGTGGGCTCTGGAGAAATAGCTAAAAATCAATCAAATAAATCGCATAGTCATCATGTTGAGGATGCCGAAAACGTGCAGTTTATTGTTGTAAAAGACACAAAAGCTTTGTCTCATCTTGTAAATTTGCAGGATGTGAACAATAATTTGCAAACTATTAAACTTACAGATGAAGGTCCGTTGCTTTCTCAAAGCGCTGCTGCATCTTTGGACATTACTCGTGGTAGCGAAATTAATGTGACGAATACTAGTTTTAAGCGTGCGAAGGTTAAAGTTAAAGCTATTGTTCGTAATCTTATTGGTTCTAATATTTACATGACTGAACGTTGCTACGAACGTTTGTTTAATGGCGAAAACAGTAAGCTTTTGAAACATAATGCGTTAATTTTGCGTTTGCGCGGTAGCGATAATAATAAAATTAAATATGCAGACAATGTTTCTGAACGTGACGGTGTGCTTGCTGTTATGAATATTACGCGTATGAAGCATGCTTTTAGTTTTGATCTTATGAATGCTGTTGTTGCTTTAATCGTAACTTTGGCTGCTGGCTTGGCTTTGGCTGTGCTTTTTACTCTTGCAAGTACTAATATTTCGGAACGTACTCGCGAAATGGCTACGCTGAAAGTTCTTGGTTTTTATCGTAGAGAAGTTCATTCCTATGTGCATAAAGAAATGCTTACTTTAACTGTTATCGGCATTGCAGTTGGATTGCCATTAGGAAGGTTTATTGCAGGATTGTTGACTAGCGCGCTTCGTATGCCATCTTTGTATTTTGAAGTTGAAGTAGCTCCTTTAAGCTATTGCATTGCTGGCGTTGCGACGCTAATTTTTGCGTTAATTGTGCAATGGGCTACCAACCCAGCTTTGGACCGCATAGATCCAGTAAGCTCGCTTAAAAGCGTGGAATAGTTGCGCGAATTGTGGAATACGTAAATGAATAGTTAAGGGTTCCCTATAAAATTGGAAATTCGTGGCTACTAAAGAACGGAGTTGTAATAATGAGTGAGACTGTGAATAGTGACATTAATGTAGGTTCTAAGCAAACAGAATCTGCAGAGACGCACAATAGCACATCTTCTCATAATCAATCTTCAAGCCAATCTTCTAGCGTATCTGCGCAAGAAAATGCAAGTAGCAATACAAACCAAATGGAGCGTAGTCTTACCAAGCGTCATGTGCAATTTATTGCTATTGGCGGCACAATTGGAACAGGTTTGTTCCTTGGTTCCGGAAAATCAATTAGCTTAACAGGTCCGAGTATTGTATTCGTTTACATTATTGTGGGCTTGATTATGTTCCTGCTGATGCGTGGCATTGGTGAGCTAATGTACAAGGATCCAAACCAACATACTTTTATTAGTTTTATTACGCGTTATCTTGGCAGAGGTTGGGGTAATTTTGCCGGATGGTCGTATTGGTTTGTGCTTGTACTTATTGGTATGAGCGAAATTACGGCAGTTAGTACGTATTGCGTCACATTCTTCCAAACTTTCGATATTGACGTAAGTCATTGGAAATGGCTTATAGAAGTAGTATTTTTAGCGGCTTTAGTGTGCATAAATTTGGTAGCTGTAAAGCTATTTGGGGAAACTGAGTTTTGGTTCTCAATGATTAAAATCACGCTAATTGTTGCTCTTATTGTTACAGCCGTAGTTATGGCTTTAATTGGTTACCATTACTCTGCAACTCCTTTGCATGGTGGCGTAATGAGTCCTGCTGGTCACGCTGGATTAGATAATATTTTCAATAATTTCTCGCTTATGCCAAACGGATGGCTTTCTTTCTTGATGAGCTTCCAAATGGTGTTTTACGCGTACCAGCTTATTGAGTTTGTTGGTGTGACTGTTTCGGAAACTAAGAATCCTCGTCAGGTTTTGCCAAAGGCTATTAACGAGATTATTGTGCGCGTCCTGGTTTTCTACGTCGGCGCTCTTATAGCGATTATGCTTATTGTGCCATGGCAGCAATTTAAGGCTACGAATGCAGAAGGCGTATTTATGTCACCATTCATTATGGTGTTCCAGTATGCGGGATTGCATTGGGCTTCTGCGCTTGTGTTCTTTGTGGTTATTACGGCTGCATCTTCTGCGCTTAATTCTTTGCTATATTCTGCTGGTCGCCACATGTATCAGATCGCTCTTGAGTCTCCTTCGCCTCTTTTGGGCAAGTTGCGTAAGGTTTCGCGCACTAAGGTTCCTGCTCGCGCGATTTTGTTCTCGTCTGCTTTAATTCTTCTTTCGCCAATTATTAATTCGATTCCTGGCATTCATGGCGCGTTTATTTTGTTTGCTTCTGCTTCTTCTGCAGTAATAATCATGATTTACATTTTGATTATGGTTACGCATCGTAAGTACCGTGAATCTGCTGATTTTATGCCAGACGGCTTCGTTATGCCGCATTACAAGCTTTTGAATTCTATTACTATAGCGTTCTTTGTTTTTGTGTATGTGACTTTGTTTATTAGCGACGATACGCGAGCTTCTGCAATTGGCGGATTAGTGTGGCTCGTATTGTTCGGCGGATATTGCGCTTTGCATCAGCATTGGCAGAATCGCGATTTAGCTGAAGCATTGGGGAAGTAGAGTACTTCTTTACTTGATTTCTGTTATGCTTGCTGTGTGCGAATTATTGTTGCGGATTGCAGTGCAGAATATACAGGTAGATTAAATGCCACGCTTCCTTTAGCGAAGCGAGTGTTGCTTATTAAAGCAGATGGCAGCGTACTTATCTTTTCTGAGCTTGGTGCGTATAAACCTCTTAATTGGATGGTAGCTCCTTGTACTATGCGTGTTCTGCGCAAAGAAGATAGCGATGAATCTGATGCTGGCATTGTTGTAGATGGCTGTATTTTGCGTGTTGCTGCCGCTAAAAGCGATGATTTGCTTATGATTTCGCTTGAGCATGTTTATAGCGATAATACTTACGATTTGGGTGAGGACCCTGGCTTGGTTAAAGATGGTGTTGAGGATCATTTGCAACGCTACTTGGCTGAGCAGATTGAACGAATCGGCGATGGTGCCACGTTGGTGCGCCGTGAGTATCCTACGGCTATCGGCCCAGTGGATATTATGGCTCAAGACGCGGATGGTGTACATGTTGCTATTGAGATTAAGCGGCATGGCGGTATCGACGGCGTTGAGCAACTTACGCGTTATTGTGAGTTGCTGAATCGAGATCCGTTACTTAAGCCGGTTAGAGGTATTTTTGCAGCGCAAACTATTAGTCCGCAAGCTCGCGTTTTGGCTGAGGATCGTGGATTTACTTGCTTAATATTGGATTACGATGAAATGCGTGGAGTTGAGTCCAACGATCTTCGTCTGTTCTAAATATGTGTTCTAAATATGTGTTCTAAATATGTAAAAACCCCTCGGGAAGGAGGGGTTTGTTATTTATGAATCGCTAGTTAATTTTGCAACAGTTTGCAAAATTCACAAATCTCACGAAGCATAGAGAATATCGACTACAAAGTAAAGTGTGGCGTTTGCAGGAATAGTTACGTTTCCGCGCGCGTCCTTCTTTTCTTCTTTGCCGTAGCCATCTTCTGGTGGGATTACCAAAAGAACTTGGGAACCGACTTTCTTTCCAGTTAAGCCTTTAGTCCAACCAGGGATTACTCCTCCAGCAAGTTGGAAGTCTGCAGGTATGCCGCGAATCCAAGAAGAATCAAACTGATGCAGTTTGCCGTCTTTATCGGTAGTCCAGCCAGTGTAATGAGCGGAAACTGTGTCTTTTGCAGTTACTTCTTTGCCGGTTCCTTCAATCAAAGTTTGAGAAACAAGCTTTCCGTCTGGCACGTAGTTATTTGTATCTAAGCTTGGGGCTCCAGATTTATCAAGAGTTACTTTCGGCAAATTTGCAGGAATATTCGCAACAGCTTTGCCTGTTGCTCTAGTTATAGCCTTTGATCGCGAAACCATTGTAAGAACCATAATATATGAAGGATTTTTATATCCTCCACTTACGCCCAAAGCAATAGTCGTATTAATTTTCTTGCCTTTAATCAAAGCGTAATATGGGCGGCTTGTAGAATTTTTACTAATGTAAATTGAGCAATCAACTTTGCCTTTTTCCCAAGTATTCATAAGTTCTTTACCGGTTTTGGAGTCGAACACAATGCCCTGAGAGCATACACGATCGCCTTCTTCAATTGCTTCTCCGTTGCCTCGTTGCAAAACGGCGTAAGTATTTTGATTTACTTTTACAGGCGTTTTCAGCGTTATTTTAGGCTTTTTTCCAAGCTCTCCAGATGCGCTTATGCCTTCCATCAACTGCATTCCAGCTTTTTGAGCGTTCTCATCAATTAAATTGTTTTTGTTGTTGGAACTCTCTGCGCATGAAGCGAGCACTACGCACATTGCTATTGCGCTAATAGTTGCGAAAGTGCGAAGTAAAAGAGATTTTTGTCCTAATGTTGTGATTTTTTTCATAGCCTCACATTACCGCCTGACGCTGATTTTTACATCAAAACATGCAAGTAATATTAAAAGATTGTAGAATAGTATCGTTATGACAAATATAGAAGATGCTTCTGATACAGAAGGACGACCAATGCGACGACCAATGCGACGGCTCACTTTGCGCAGTAAAATCATGCGCGGCGTTGTAGCTCCATTTTTTGCTTTGCTTGCAGTATTAAGTGTTGTTCTCGGTGTTGCTAACGCAACATTTTGGAAGCCTAGCAACGTGGTTATTGCGTACGCTAAAGTATCTGGAACTCGTTATATTGTCACTGATCCTGGTGTTTTGAATCTTGTAGATAACAGGGTTCGTATTAGTGTTGCTGCTTTGCATACGCGTAAGCCTATTTGTGTTGCCGTAGGTTTAATAAAAGACGTAAGAGGCTGGGTGGCAGGTTCTCCAGTACAAAGAATTACTGGTTTGCGCGATTGGAATAATCTTTCGGTTTCTGAAATGTCTGGTAGAGCCTCTATGCAAGCGGAAGGCTCTGTTGACATTAAAGATCCTGACGTAAAGTTCCAAGAATCTAATTTATGGCCTATAGTTACGTGCCAGCTTGGTTTAGCGAAATTGGCAATAAATACTGCAGATTATGTTCAATCTTCTGGTTCTGCGTCGTATGATCATGCTGTTGCAAACGGCACAATGCCTAAATCAGGCACTCGCTCTAGTAAGTCAAATAGTCATGATGCGTCTTCTTCTACACTGCGCTCGCAGGCTGCTAGACGTGTTTTGTTAATTGATTTGGGGGATAATGTACCAGAAGCTTCCGTAGAATTTCGGTGGCGTCGTAATCAAATTCCAGATTTTGCAACGCCGTTATATTTTGTAGGAGCGCTTTTTGCAGGATTAGCTATACTTTCTGCAACTATTTTTGCAATGGCTCCGCATCGTCGTCGTAATAAGCAATTAATAGCTAGCCGTTCAGGAGCGTTGACAGTAAAGTCTGCGCAGCGTGACGAAGTTACCTTTGCTGAGGCGATTTCTGGAACTATGTCTGGTATTTTCGGTCACAAACGTCGTAAGAAGGATTCTGGAAGTCACGCAAGGCATGGGACTCATGCACGTCGTCGTAAAGATTCAATGCAAAGTGGCGACTCAAATGGTATGCAAATAACTCGTGTTGCGTCTGCTTCTACAGCAGTTGCATCTACTGATTCTTTGGCTGAAACTACTGTTATTGCGCAAGATGAAATGCTTGCGTTTGCTGCGCGCTTTATGCAACAGCATGACGATAATTCTTATTTAGATGACTTAGATAATGCTGATGATGAGCTTAATGATTTACAAAATCAGGATGATTCAGGAAACGCGGAAGATTCTGCAAACGCGGAAGATGCAGAAAATGCGAAATATTCTGAAAATCCAACAGAATCAGAAAATCCAGAGAATAAGCAATATAAGCGAAATTCTCAAAATATTAAGACTCCGCGAAATAAGAAAAAATCTTATGCAAAAGCGTCATATAGCGATAATCTGAACGAACATAAGGATAAGCGTCAGCAGCAAAATAAGTATGCTCAGCAGAATAACAAGAGACGTAACCGTCAGAATGATAGAAACAATGCTAATAATTCTGAAAAGTTTGCAAAGAAACGTTTGGAAACGGCTAAGCCTTCAGATATTAGTAGCAAGATTTCGCATGAATCTACTAAGAAAAAGCCTAATGATCGCGAAAACTATCGCAACTCAGAATCGGATAAACGTCAAAATTCGTCTAAAAATAGCAACGATAAGCAGTCTCGCATAAAACGAAATGGGTTTAGAGGAGACGGCGGTAACGGTCGCTACAGAAAAAATGTGAAAGGCTACCGCGGTAATTCTTCAAGTGAGCGAGGAAATGAGTAAAATGCGTAATACTAATGTCGATATTCACCGCGTAAAAAGTAAAAATAGAGGCGTATTGCGCAACAATATAGTCACATTAATAGCATGTGTTGTATCAACGGTTATGGTAACTGGATTATCTGCTTGCGATGGGCAGGTGCCGAAACCTGCTGAAGCGCGCAGTAGTCAAGAGTTACCTAATTTGACTATGCTTCAAGAAAAAGATATCCGCTTAGGTTTGCTTCGTGAGCTAGAAAAAGCAAACGACGAAAAAGATGTGGATTCATTATCTAAAGCAGTTTCTGGACCTGCTCTTGACATTCGCACGAGCGAGCTCACTATTGCAAAGAAAACTGGGAACTTAGATCCTAAGACCACTATTCCGCGTGAAGCTGCACAAACCATTGTGCCAACTAATTCTGGTTGGCCAAGAGATTTAATGACTATTACAACTACTACTAAAGATCAGCAGTCAAAACGTCTGCTAGTTTTACGTCAACAGAGAGCGCGTTCGAATTACAAACTTTGGGCTGTCGCTCGCTTATTCCCTGGAGTGCATCTTCCTAAATTTGCTGTGCCAAGTATTGGTTCTTCAATGGGTAAATCTAACGATACTGGTTTGGTGATGACTCCAGACGAAGCAGTAGCTGCGTACGCTGACGTTTTACAAAATGGTGAAAACAGCAAGTATGCAAAGCATTTTGCTGACGATTATTTGCGTAAAAAGTTAGTTGAACTTTCTAAAGCAGTGCAAGCTGGAATGGAGCGAAATAAAGGCTCCCAAGAACAAGTCTTTACGCCAAATCTCAAACAGATAAGCATTATGCGTTCAAGCGATGGAAGCGATTTGGTTGTTGCTCGCATAGATTCTGTGTGGACTCGTAAAGCTGGCGAAGGGCGTGAATCTCGTCCTGCTTCTGATGAAGAAAAAGCATTATTTGGCGACGGTAAAGCAAAAGGTACTATGCGAGTAACTTATGTAAATGTTATTGCTCTAGTAGTTCCTCCAGCTAGTTCTCATATGAAGATTATTCCTGTTGGTGCTGAGCGTCAGCCTATTAAAGTAGAAGCTTTATAAATTTTGTAAGTACAATTTAGTGTGCTTGGAAAAGAGGAAAAATGGTGAGTAGCAAAGCGCAAGGCATGAATCCTGGCGGATTTTCGCTTGCTGGGGCTGTAGATTTAGAAGGTGTAAAGCGTCGCGTAGAAGCTCAAGCTAAGCAAGCTGCTAAAGCTGCATCGGGCTCTACTGGTTCTTCTGCTCCAAAAGCTGGCGGCTATGTAATCGATGTTAATGAGCAGTCTTTTCAAGCGATGGTGCAAACGTCCGTAAGTTTCCCAATTGTTATTTTGCTTTGGCAAGCTAGTGACGAAGCCTATTATGATGTTGCGCAGAAATTAGCGGATTCCGTTAACGCGCTTGACGGTCGCATGCAGTTAGCTCGTATTGACTCTGATGAAAGCCCAAGTATTGCTCAAGCTTTGCAAGCGCAGCAGCTTCCTGCAATTTACGGTTTAATTGGTGGGCGTCCTATGCCTATTGTGCAAGGTTTACCTAGCGACGAGGAATTACAGCAGATTTGTAGCACTATTTTGCCGCAATTGGTTCAGGTTGCTGAACGCTCGGGCGTTGCTGGAACTGCTCCTTTTGTGGAGGCGTCAGTTGAGGAAAAGTCTGAAGTATCTAAAGACGCAGATCAAGATAGTTCCGAGAATAATTCTGTTGAGAGTGTTCCGCCTGCTCATGAGCAAGCTCATTCGCTTGCTATGAAGGGTGATTATGAAGGTGCTGCACGCGAGTATGCAAAAGTAATGGAAGCAGATCCTCATGATGTGCTTGCGTCGCGTGAGCATGCAAAGGCTTTGCTGCTTTCGCGTAATACTAATACTGATGTTGCTGCTGTTAGAAAGGCTGCTGGCGATAATCAGGATGATTTAGATTCGCAGCTTGCAGTAGCAGATGTAGATATGATTGACGGTCATATTGATGACGCTTTCGGGAGACTGCTTGACTTCCTTGCAGCTGGTCATAAGAGCGATGCGGATGCTATTCGTTCTCGTATGCTTGAGTATTTTGCAATGCTTCCTGCGGATGATGAGCGTCTTGCTCGTGCTCGTCGCCGTCTTGCAATTCTTCTTTATTGATTGTTGCGCGATGATGCATTTTTGGCGACTTATGTAGTATTAAACAAAAAAGCCAAGAACCACAACAATCGTGAGAAATTTGTGTGATTCTTGGCTTTAGTAGCGGGGCATGGATTTGAACCATGGACCTCTGGGTTATGAGCCCAGCGAGCTACCGAGCTGCTCCACCCCGCGTCGGCTACTTTTAGCAGCTCTATCTACGATAGGTGCAAATTTAAATTTGTCAACTTTCGGGCGTGTCTTACTGTATTTGGTTAGAATTTTACGATTCGTGCACATGAGTGACATAGACACAATAAACATAAACAAGTGTGGAGTATAATAAACACATGCCTATTAAGATTCCTGAAGGATTGCCAGCGCGAAGCATATTAGATGCTGAGCGAATTTTTGCGTTGGAGCGCCCAGAAGCAGAACAGCAGGATGTTCGACCACTTCGTTTGTTGATTTTGAATCTTATGCCCAAAAAAATCGAGACAGAAACTCAGCTTTTGAGACTCATCTCTAAGTCTCCTTTGCAAGTCGACGTCGATTTTATGAAAACTTCTACGCATGTATCAACGCATGTTAGCGCTGATCATTTAGTAAAATTCTATGAAAATCTTGACGCACTGCGTAACAACTATTACGACGGATTTGTTGTGACGGGAGCTCCTGTTGAGCATATGGAATTTGAGGATGTCGACTACTGGCACGAATTTACGCAAATCCTTGACTGGGCATCAACACACGTTTTCTCAACAATGTATTTGTGCTGGGGCGCAATGGGTGCGCTTTACTATCGATATGGCATAAAAAAGCATGTTCTCAGCAAAAAAGTTTTTGGTGTGTTCCCGCAATATTTGCAGGATGAGTACTGTTTTCTTACAAATGGTTTTGATGAAATCGCTTTACAACCACACTCTAGAATAGCGAGTGTTGATGTTGACAGTATTTCTGCAGATAAGCGTTTACAAATTCTTACGTATGGTCCCGAATCTGGTCCGGGCTTAGTTGCTACGCGTGATTTTTCTGAAGTTTTTGCGCTAGGACATTGGGAATACAGCAAAATGACTCTTGCGCAGGAATATGAACGTGACATGTTAAAAGGTCTGAGCAACGTGCCATTCCCTTACAACTATTTCCCTAATGATGATCCAAAATTAGAGCCGCTATTTTCTTGGCGCGCACACGCGAATTTGCTTTGGCGCAACTGGCTTAATTGGGTGTACGAAACTACGCCTTACAATCTTTCTGATATTCCTCATTTAAGAACTGCTGGAAGGCTTGGAACTGAACGTTCTATAAGGCATGAGCCAGCTTCTCCGCGCTCCGATAATTTTTATCCATTTGAAGGCATTAGGTACGGTATGAACAAATAAATTTTGACGTTGCGTAATTAGTTGCGTAATTAGTTGCGTAATTATGTACAAGCAAAGAGTACAATCAGCAGTTAGATATATTTTTCGTTTCGTGCCCCGCGCCTTACGAAATATGAAACATATGATCTAGTTGATATATATGCCGCAAGAATGATTGAATTGAGTATGCGAGTGAGCGGCACTGAATTTAGGCGTGTGAACGAATTGCTATAAGGAGGCACTTATGGATGTGATGGTTGATGTTTTGCAGAAGACCACAACTGTAGCTTCTACTGTAGCTTCGAATAGACCAGAGCTACCTAATATTAATGAGTTTTTGCCTCCAGAAATTTTGTTCCAAGGCACTCCATTTGCCATGAATCGCATTGTTATGGTGCGTCTTATCATGGCCGTAATCGTTATGATTATTTTTGGCATTGGTGCTATGCGAGCAAAAGTTGTTCCGGGCAGATTCCAAAGCGTGCTTGAAATTTTGATGGATTTTGTGCGCTATAACATCGTTTACGAAATGATTGGCGAAGGGCGCGGCAAGCGTTATGTGCCAATGATAACAACTCTTTTTATAACAATATTTTTCTTTAATCTTTGCTCAGTTATTCCAGGATTAAATATGGCTGCAACCGCAACCATTGCTTGTCCGATGGTATTTGCTTTGTGGGTTGTATGCCAATACTTAATAACTGGAATTAGAGAAAAAGGATTCCTAACGTTCTTCCGCGAATCCTTGTTCCCAGCAGGCGTGCCATGGCTAATTTACTTTATTCTTACGCCATTGCAGCTTCTGGAATTGTTGATTGTGCGACCACTTTCGCTTACAATCCGTTTGTTTGCGAATATGATTGCTGGCCATTTGCTGGTGGCCACTTGTTTAGTATTCACCAACTTCTTTGTGGTGGATTCCAGCAATAAACTCCTTGCCTTAGGCGGTGCATTATGGCTGCTTGGTGGCATTCTGTTTACAGTATTCGAAATAATAGTTGCAGGCTTGCAGGCGTTTATTTTTACCGTTCTTGCATCTGTATATATTTCGGAGAGTTACCCCGAGAAAGAAGAAAAATCTGCTGTTGCTATTGCGTAAATAGGTAAAACTAATTAAAGCAAACAGATAAGTCAGGTTTAATAATCTTAGGGTTTATAACTGGTTACTGTTCCTAAAGAAAGGAAACCAATGAATAGTATCATCGCTCTCGCAGGATTGACGGGCAACCTTAGCATTCTCGGCTTTGCCGTTGCTACTCTTTCCCCTGCTATCGGAATGGCAATGGTTGTGTCCAAGGCTATGGAATCCACTGCACGCCAGCCAGAGGTCGGCAACCGTATTCAGTTGTTCATGTTTATTGGCTTGGCATTCATTGAGGTTCTGGGCTTGCTCGGATTCGTTGCTTACATTATGGGAAGCTGAACCGAACGAAACAACTCGTTCTAACGCATACAAGTGTTGAAAGAATAGAAAGGACAAGCCATGGCATATGCAGCCGAAACTAATAAACTGGCGTTGTTCTTGCCGGAGCCTTACGACGTTATATGGTCGCTGGTTATTTTAGTTATTCTTGCAGCGTTTTTCTACAAGTTCGTTACGCCTAAATTCCAGGCAATTCTCGACGAGCGTGCAGAAAAAATTGAAGGCGGAATGGCCAAAGCAGCAAACGTTCGGCGTGAAGCTGATGAGTTAAAGAGCCAGATGGAAGAAGAACTCACCCAAGCTCAAACTGATGCTGCAAAGACTCGTGAAGAGGCTCGTGCACAAGCTTCCAAGATTGTTGATGAAGCAAGACAGCGTGCAGAGAAAGATGCTGCGAAGATTATCAGTGAAGCGCAGCATTCTATTGAGGCTCAGCATAAGCATGCCATGTCCAGCCTCCAAGGAGAGGTGTCGGTTCTTGCAGCAGCTTTAGCTGGCAAGATTCTTGCATCCAAATTGGATGACGATACCGTCAGCTCCAAGATTATTGATCATGTGATCGATGAAGTTGGAGACACTAAAAATTCGGATCAAAGCAAGTAAAGTAATGTGCAAAACTGAATAATCGCAAAATAAAATTACGGTTATTTCATTTTGTATTATTTGCATTACTTCGTTTTTTACAGAAACGAGGAGGTAAGAATGCCAGAAAAGGCATCGCGAGCAAACGATAGTTTGTCGCGTTCTTCGCTTGCTCAGGCCATCTTAGATGCGCACGATGAAGCGCAGCGCATTTCGGACGAGCTTTCGTCAATGATGGACATGATTGATAAGTATCCTGAGCTTTCTGATGCGATTACTGATCCGAATAGGTCTTCGGAAGATAAGTCTCGCCTTATTGACGAGCTTATTGGAGGTAAGGCGCACCCTGTTGTATTGCGCATTATGCATTATCTAGTAGGAACTTGGCACGGAGGTGCCGAAAGCGGTAAAACCGGTAGCTTCGGTGGTGCTTGGTCAGGATTTGAGCGTGAAGCTGGAGAAACATTGGTTACAGTCACTACTGCTCAGCCGCTTACAGATAAGCAAATTAAGCGTTTGATTGAAATCTACAGCGATAAGTTGGGTCATCGTGCATACATTAACCCAATTGTGGATCCAAACGTGCTTGGTGGTATGCGTATACAAATCGGTGATCAAATAACCGATCGCACCATGTTGATGCAGCTTAAGCAGTTGCAGCGTTCTGCACGAAATGGTGCTTGGACACAGGCAGTGAAGTAGTAAATTAAGGAGAATTATGGCGGAACTATCTATTGATCCCGCCCTGATACGCAAGGCACTCGACGGGTTTGTTGACTCGTATAAGCCTACCGACATGCCAACGCAAGAAGTTGGCTATGTTGTTACGGCTGGTGACGGCATTGCGCACGTAGCTGGATTGTCCGGCTGCATGGCAAACGAGCTGCTCACATTCGAGAACGATACCTTGGGTCTTGCGTTCAACCTTGATGCACACGAAATCGGCGTCGTTATTCTCGGCGATTTTACAGGCATTGAGGAAGGGCAGGAAGTATACCGCACGGGCGAAGTGTTGTCTGTGCCGGTTGGTGACGCTTATCTTGGTCGTACTGTGGATCCGTTGGGTAATCCAATCGATGGTTTGGGTGCGATTGAGTGCAGTGAGCGTCGTATTCTTGAAGCCCAGGCTCCAGACGTTATTCACCGTCATCCAGTCGATGAACCATTGTCTACTGGTTTGAAGGCTATTGACGCAATGACGCCAATAGGTCGTGGTCAGCGCCAGTTGATTATTGGTGACCGTCAAACAGGTAAGACTGCAATCGCAATAGATACGATTATTAACCAGCGTGCTAACTGGGAAACTGGAGATCCAAAAAAGCAGGTTCGCTGCATTTATGTAGCAATCGGTCAAAAGGGTTCCACTATTGCTTCAGTGCGTCAAAGCCTTGAAGAAGCAGGAGCTATGAAGTACACCACAATCGTGGCAAGCCCAGCTTCTGATTCTGCAGGTTTTAAATACATTGCACCTTACACTGGTTCTGCAATCGGTCAGCACTGGATGTATAACGGTAAGCACGTTTTGATTGTTTTCGATGATTTGTCGAAGCAAGCAGAAGCATACCGTTCAATTTCCTTGCTTTTGCGTCGTCCACCTGGGCGTGAAGCTTACCCAGGCGACGTGTTCTACTTGCACTCTCGTCTGCTTGAACGTTGTGCTAAGCTTTCTGACGATTTGGGTGGCGGTTCTATGACCGGTCTTCCAATTATCGAAACCAAGGCAAACGATGTTTCTGCATACATTCCAACCAACGTGATTTCTATCACCGATGGTCAGATTTTCTTGCAGTCTGATTTGTTCAACGCGGGTCAGCGTCCAGCAGTAGACGTTGGTATTTCCGTGTCTCGTGTTGGTGGCGCAGCTCAGGCTAAGGCTTTGAAGAAAGTCTCCGGCATGTTGAAGATTTCCTTGGCTCGTTACAAGTCTTTGGAATCCTTCGCAATGTTTGCTTCTGATTTGGATGCAGCCTCAAAGGCGCAGCTTACTCGCGGTGCTCGTTTGACTGAGCTACTTAAGCAGAAGCAGTTCTCTCCTCGAGCAATGGAGCAAGAAGTTGTTTCCGTGTGGGCTGGTACTCATGGAAAGCTTGACGATATTCCTGTGAAGGATGTGTTGCGTTTCGAAAGCGAATTGTTGGATTACTTGGATAAAGGAACCGACATTTTGCAAGTAATTCGCGATACTGAAGACTTCACTAAGGAAACTGAAGCCAAGCTTGATGCAGCCATTGATGATTTCCGTAGGACGTTTAAGACATCTGCTGGCAAGCCTTTGATTGTAAAGGATTCTTTGCCGCCGGCTGAAAACCCTGCTCCTGTTGAGAAGGAACAGCTTGTAGCTAAGCCAAAAGCAGACAGTCGCGAGCCTGAGGGGAAGTAGCGTATGTCCTCCCAACTTGCATTGAAATCGAGAATTATTTCCACACAGTCTTTGGGTAAAATCTTTAAGGCTCAGGAAATGATTGCGTCTTCTCATATCGCTAAAGCGCGTGATATTGCGCTTAATGCTAAGCCTTATAGTGACGCAATTTTCGATGCCGTGCAGGCGTTGGTAGCTCATCACGAAGCAAATATTAAGCATCCTATTTTTGGTAAAGAGCATGCCGGCAATCGCGTAGCAGTTTTAGCTCTTACTTCTGATCGTGGTATGGCAGGTGCGTTTACGTCTTCGATTATTCGTGAGACTGAAGCACTTCTTGCAAAACTCGATGCAGAAGGTAAGCATGCAGAACTGTACGTGTACGGTCGACGCGGTGCAACTTACTACAAGTATCGCAATCGCGATGTGGCAGGTACTTGGGAAGGTTCTACTGACCATCCTGACGTTACTATTGCTGAAAAGATTTCCGATACTTTAATGGACGCTTATATGACGCCGGAAGCAGAAGGCGGAGTTTCGGAACTGTATATTGTGTTCACTGAATTTATAAATATGGTGAGGCAAAAAGTTCGTACGTTACGCATGCTGCCAGTTGAGCTGGTTCCTTTGAAGGACGGTGAAGAGTTTTCTATGCATCGTCCTGACTATGAAGCAGCTTCTGGTCCTTCAGCAGCATTGTCGTCTACGAGCGCAGTTTCGGCTCGTGAAGAAGCAGTGAGCCGCAGCAATCCAGAAGCTGTGGAGTATTGCTTCGAACCAAGCCCGGATGAAGTATTGGATGCTGTTTTGCCGAAGTATATTCAGTCTCGTATTCACGAGTGCTTACTTACTTCTGCTGCTTCCGAAACGGCAAGCAGACAGAACGCTATGCATACGGCTACAGATAACGCCCGCAATTTGGTGGATGATTTGACAAGAAAGCTTAATGCTTCTCGTCAGGCATCCATTACTCAAGAACTTACCGAGATTATCGGCAGCGCTGATGCGCTGAATAATGAGGAGGATTAGGAGCATATGGCTGAAAATCAGACCACAGCGCCTCCAGAAGCTGAGCAGGAGGTCGATCCAACAGCTGGTCGCGTAACCCGCGTTCAGGGTTCCGTGATTGACGTTGAATTCCCGGTCGGCTATCTGCCGGATATTTACAATGCTCTCAAAGTCGATATTGCTACCGTTGGTAACACGGAAGGTGATACCGTTCACGAGATCACGCTGGAAGTTGAGCAGCACCTTGGTGATTCGACTGTGCGTGCAGTTGCTTTAAAGCCTACTGACGGTTTGGTTCGTGGTGCTTTAGTGCGAGATACTGGCGGCCCAATTTCTGTACCTGTTGGTGACATTACTAAGGGTCACGTGTTCGATGTTACAGGCAACATTTTGAATGCTAAGCCTGGCGAGCACATTGAAGTAACTGAGCGTTGGCCAATTCACCGTAACCCACCTGCTTTTGATCAGCTTGAGTCTAAGACTCAGATGTTCGAAACTGGTATTAAGGTTATCGATTTGCTTACCCCTTACGTTCAGGGCGGTAAAATTGGTCTGTTCGGTGGTGCAGGCGTTGGTAAAACTGTGTTGATTCAGGAAATGATTCAGCGCGTTGCACAGAATCACGGTGGTGTGTCTGTGTTTGCTGGCGTTGGCGAACGTACCCGTGAAGGTAACGATTTGATTGGTGAAATGGCTGATGCTGGCGTTTTGGAGAAAACAGCGCTTGTCTTTGGTCAGATGGATGAGCCTCCTGGGACTCGTCTTCGTGTGCCTCTTACCGCTTTGACTATGGCTGAGTACTTCCGCGATGTGCAGAATCAGGATGTGTTGCTGTTCATCGATAACATATTCCGCTTTACTCAGGCTGGTTCTGAGGTTTCCACGCTGCTTGGTCGTATGCCTTCCGCAGTTGGCTACCAGCCAAACTTGGCAGATGAAATGGGCGCATTGCAGGAGCGTATTACTTCTACACGCGGCCATTCCATTACGTCACTTCAGGCTATTTACGTTCCTGCAGATGATTACACTGATCCTGCACCTGCAACTACCTTTACGCACTTGGACGCAACTACTGAGCTTTCACGTGATATTGCAGCTAAGGGTATTTACCCAGCTGTGGATCCTTTGACTTCTACTTCTAGAATTTTGGATCCGCGTTACGTTGGTCAGGCTCATTATGATTGCGCAAACCGCGTTAAGGCTATTTTGCAGCGTAACAAGGAGCTTCAGGACATCATCGCTTTGATTGGTATCGATGAGCTTGGTGAGGAAGATAAGACTACTGTGAGCCGCGCTCGTAAGATTGAGCAGTTCCTTGGTCAGAACTTCTATGTGGCTGAAAAGTTCACTGGTCGTCCAGGTTCTTATGTGCCAGCAGACGAAACCATTGAGGCATTCACTCGCATTTGCGATGGTGTTTACGATGAGATTCCTGAGCAGGCATTCTCTGGTATCGGTGGCATTGATGATCTTGAGCGTCGTTGGCACGATATGCAGCAAGAGTTTGGTGCGTGATTATGTCGGAGAAGCAAGTAAAATCGCTGCACGTTAGTGTGGTGGCAGCCAGGCATCCTGTTTGGGAAGGTGACGCCAAGTTTGTGGTTATTCCTTCTGTGAATGGCGCAATGGGCGTGCTTCCTGGACATGAGGCTGTGCTTGCGTTGATTGATCACGGTTTTGTGAAGGTTGACGATTTGAAGGGTGTGCGTCACGTTTTTAAAGTGACAGACGGCTTCTTCTCTGTTGATTCTGATCATATTACTATTGCTGTTGAGCATAGTTGTAACGTTGATAAAGACGGCAACGTGCTGCCTAACGCTAAGGTGATTTAAGGTTGCTTTTGTTGCTTATGTAAGTTTATAAACTTGCGCAAGTTAAGTAATCTCTTTCAGGGCAGGAGTTTGGATATCCAAGCTCCTGCCTTTTGTTTTTGGCGCGCTTGTAAAGTTTCTGCCGTTTTTTGGTGCGCAGCCGACCTTTTCTGTACACGCGCGTAAAGTTTCTGCCGTTTTTTCGCGTGCAAACGACCTTTATTTTACACGCGTGTAAAGTTTCTGCCGTTTGTGGGTGCGTAGCCGACTTTTTCTTTACGCCGCTGTAAAGTTTCTGCCGTTTTTTGGCGCGCAAACGACCGTTTCTTTACACAGCTGCACAGTTTCTGCCGCGCAGTGGTGCGAGGTTTGTTATGAGCCTTGGTTTTGGTTTGAGCCTTGGTTTTGGTTTGGTTTGCGTTTAGGCTTTGGTTTGAGTTTTGGGATTGTGTTGGCGATACTAGCAGTATCGCGCTCCAATTTGGAATCATCGTTAATTTTGTCTTCAGAATCGTAGTATGCAGTATTTTTCACTTTTGAAAATAGATGCGTATTTTCACTTTCAAAACTGTAATATTTTTTCACTTTTGAAAGTGAGTGCCTATTTGCGCTCGCGTTCGTTTGTTTGTTTTCTTGCTTGCGCTCGCACGCGAAGGCCCTTTTCTTTTGTGTTTTGCGGATTTTTGTGTGAGCTACATGCAATATCATTCGCGTTGTGCTCAGTTTGCGTTAAGCAGCCATTGTGCTATGTCTATTACGCGGATTCCTTCAATGTCGTAAGAATCGTGGCGAGTGTTTGCAAGCAGGATTTTAGGGTAAGAGTCTTTTATTGCTTTTAGTGGCGAAAGTTCGCGCTCCAACGTTGCATCGTCACTAATATTGTCTGAAACTTGAATATAAAGCTTTTCGCTCGCCTTTACTGCCACAAAATCTACTTCTTTTTGATAAAGTTTACCAACGTAAATTGAGTACCCTCTTCGCATAAGCTCAAGTGCCACAATATTTTCGTATGCTCTTCCATAATCCATGTTGCGAGTGCTCAGAATTGCGTAGCGAAGTGCAGTATCTGCTAAATAGTATTTTTCGTTTGTTTCTAAGTATTTTTTGCCGCGAATATCGTAGCGTTTTACTTTATAAAACATGAATGCATTGCATAAATATTTTAGATAATTGCCAACAGTTATGTGAGTTGTTTCAATCTGATTCTGCTTAAGTATTGAGCTTACATTGTTTGCGGTTGTGAGATTTGCAATATTATCCATTAAAAATTCGCATATTGAGTCAAGAAGTGACACTTCCGATATTGCGTATTTGTCTACTAAATCGCGTTTAACAAGAGTTGTATACACGTTTTTTATGTACGCTTCAGCATCGTCTTGGTTTGCGTAAACGTATGAGCCGGCAAGTCCGCCCTGTTGCAAATACCTTTGTAGAGCATCGTTAAAGTTGCTTGTTATTTCAAAGTATTCGCAATATTCTGCAAAACTAAATGGGAATACTGGTATCTCAATAAATCTTCCACTAAATAGTGTTGCAAGATCCGAGCTAAGTAAGAATGCGTTGGATCCCGTTAAGTAAATATCGTATTTATTGCTATTGTGAAGACTATTAATCGCAAGCTCAAATTTTGGGCATAATTGTACTTCGTCAATCATGAGAACGTTGTAAGCATCTGGTATATAACGGCTTTCAACGTGTGCAAAAAGGCTTTTGTAATTTTTCAGATTTTCATAATTTAGGTTATTAAAGTCGATGCTGATTATGTTAAGTTCTTGGTTGTTTGAGTTATCTTGTTGCTGTAGTGCGTTTGGAAGTTGCGCATGTTTTGCTGACGCGTAAAGTTTGCTACTTTGATTGCTGTAGGTATTTTCTAAATACGTGCGGTAAGCGCGCAGCAACTCCGATTTTCCGCTGCGTCGAATGCCAGTAATGATTTTTATGTCTGGCGTGCCTTTAACGCGCTTTAGGCGATTTAAGTAATCTGTTCTCTCAATGAGTTTCATTGCAATCGCCTTTCGTTTTCAAAATCGTAGTATTTTTCACTTTTGAAAGCAAACAGGTATTTCTACTTTCAAAACTTTAATTTTATTTTACTTTTGAAAGTATTATATCATTTTCACTTTCAAAACTGTAATATTTTTTAACTTTTGAAAGTAAGTGCCTATTTGCGTTCGCGCGCGTTTGTTTGTTTTCTTGCTTGCGCTCGCACGCGAAGGCTCTTTCTTTTTGCGCGCATGTCACTGCTGCGTTGCTTACGACGAAATGAGTGGTGTGGTATTGCCGATGCTTGTTGTAATTGTGTGGATTCGTCAAATCGCAGACTGTGCTGTAAGTAAAATGTACCGTAACTAAAGCGTGCTGTAACTAAAGCGTGCTGTAACCAAATATGCAGTAATCAAAATGCGTTGCTAATAGTAAAATAGTGCGTAGTTATTTTTGATTTGGGTGCGTGTGTTGGCAGGGAGAAGAAATGATTGATAAAGAAACGCAAAAGTTCCGACTAGAAAACGTTGCAATAGCATTATCTTCAGCAAAGTTAGAAGGAGGCATGGTTTCTTCTGCATGCTTGGCTGATACAAGAAAATATATTCGAGGTTCTATAAGTGCTGATGAGCTTATATCTCTAACTCGTAAGCGTTACGGTCTGGAATAATCAATCTTAACTTGTTTAAGGATTAATGATGGTTGATGAAGTTTTTGACCCATATCTTATTCCTCATACGCGAGTGCTTAAGAACAAACTGAATGTACAAACTCAGGAAGATCTTGATTTCTTTGAAAACGATTTAGTTTCAGTTCGTAGCTATAAGTTGTATGAAAACTTGCCGCATGCAGAAGGAACTGTTAAGCAATTGCAGTGGATTCATCATTATCTTTTCCAGGATGTTTACGATTGGGCTGGTCAGATTCGCACTATTGACATGTCTAAGGGCGGTGGCGAGCCGTTTCATCCGCTTGAATACATGGGTGCTGGGATTCGTTACTGTGAGCAAACGCTTAAAAATGATAATTTATTGCAAGGTTTATCTATTGACGAGTTTATTAGTAAGCTAAGTGTAAATTACAATAATTTTAATGTTTTACACCCATTTCGTGAGGGCAATGGTAGAACGCAACGCGTTTTTTGGGATATAGTTGCGCGAGATGCTGGATACCATTTCGATTGGGGATTAATAACGCAGCGTGTTAACGACGAAGCTTCAATCCAGGCTAAAGATGCTAACGATACTAAGCTTCTTGAAGACATGTTTCACATTATTACAAAGCCTTTGAATGTTGAGCTTTTAGCTCAACAGCAGTTTGCGCATCTTGTTGAAGAAGAATACGAATACGCGCCTAATGTGGCTAGTGTTTTGCAAGATAAGGATTACGCTGCGTATAAAACGCGTTACGGCATAGATTGATTAGTGCTTTCGTCGCGTTCGCTTGTTTGTTTTCCTGCTTGCGTTCGCGCGCGAATGCCCTTTCTTTTTGCTTATAGTTTTGCGAATCTTTACTTTTGCGTGCGTAAAATCGCAATTATCTTTACTTTTGATGTTGATTATGGGAAAATAAGTAAAGATTTTAGTGCGTGAGTATTTAGATTCGTCATGATTTATCTCAATTAAAACTATGCAGGCAGAAGAAAGAGAACCGTTAAAATGTATGATTACACGGGATTTAACAACAGGCTACAAGAAAAAGGCGTTAAAAAATCTCAGTTAGCAGCCGAACTGCATATTTCTTCTCGTACGATTGCAAAAATCTCAAAAGGCGAAAAACTATCAAATTCAGTAATTGCGAAAATCAGCAACTATTTACAATGCAAGCCTAGCGAATTGTATCGCGTAATCTCTGATAACCCTATTTTGCAAAGACTTAGGGAAGAGAAGGAGCATCGTATACCGGGTGGAATTTATCACGAGCTTCAAATTCGAATGACATACAACTCGAATCATATTGAAGGCAGTCAGCTAAGTGAAGATCAAACTAGGCGAATTTTTGAAACTAACACTATAGGTTCCGAAGAAAAAGTGGACGGCGGTGGCGCAAGTGAAAGTGAAAACAAAAGCGAAAATAAAGGTGTATCTGCTGGTGCAAATGCTAGTACAGGTATTAGGGTTGACGACATTGTTGAAACAGTGAATCATTTTCGCGCGATTGATTACTGCATTGATGTTGCTGAAGAGCCTCTTAGTGAAGACATAATTAAGCATTTACATTTGCTACTTAAACGCGGAACAAGCGACGAGCTTTTGCCTTGGTTTCGTGTGGGTGACTACAAGTTGCGTGCGAATGTTGTAGGTGGTGTGCAAACTTGCGATCCGAAAAAAGTGCATGAGGAGATTGGCAGGTTGTTGGCAGAATACCTTGCTAAAACTGATTTGCAGCTAGAAGATATAGTTGATTTTCATTACAGGTTTGAGCGTATACATCCATTTCAGGATGGAAATGGCAGAGTTGGGCGTTTGATTGCTTTTAAGGAATGCTTAAAGCATAATATCGTGCCATTTATTATTGAGGATCGAAAGAAATATTACTATTATCGCGGTCTCAAAGAATACAGTAATGAGCGCGGATTCCTAGTTGAAACTTGCTATGATGGTCAAGATATGTTACGCGCGCTGTTGAACCTTTTTGGGCTGTAACGCGTTCTATTTGTTGTGTTCGGTTTGTTGGGTTGTGTTTATTGCGTTATGCTGCCGATGCTGCTAATGCTTCTATGGTGCTTTTTTGCGAAAATGTCGGTATGGACGAATATATTTTGCGTGCTATGCTGCTATTTTTTAAAAATGTCGGTATAGACGAATGTTTTTTACTCGCTATGCCTTCATTTTGCCAAAATGTCGGTATAGAATAGATTTTTACGTTAGCTATGCAATCATTTTTTGATAAATGCGTTATTTGCGCATAAGCAAAATATTGCAAGCAAAAATATCGCAAGCAAAACATTGCAAGACATTACTACAAAATCCTAAATAACGTAAACGCAATAACGTAAACGCAATAACATAAACGGAGCTGCATTATGGATTACAAAACAATACGCAAGATAGTTGCAATGTCTAAAAGTAATGCAAAACCTTGCGATATTGCGGAAGAAGAATATCGCTTGCGCATTGATAATCCTGCAACGTATCGTTCTGGAATCATATTTGACGCGCATGAGATTTTTGCAACGTGCGTAACGGATCTTGTAACGTATATGAATGATATTGCGAATACTGAAAAAGCAGTTGAAAAAGCGTGGAGCAGGTTGCCGCGGTTTGCTCAGCGCGAGTATTTAATGCAACTTATTGCAAAAGAAGTGCAAAATACCAACATTATTGAAGGCGTTCACAGTACTAGAAAAGAGCTTTCCAAAGCACTTGATGCTGCGAGTGAGCAGAATAAGCATACGCGTTTTAGTGAATTTACTAAGCTTTTTCTTGAGCTTGCAGATTCAAATGAATGTGACACTTCGATTCCACAAACCTTGCAAGATATACGAAAAATCTACAACAGTATTATGCAGGGTGAATTAGAATCAGGCTATATTCCAGATGGTGAGATTTTTAGGAAGGGAAAAGTAAGTATTCGTGATGGTGCAGATAATGTAATACACAATGGAGATGCAACCGAAACTGAAATTCAGGAGCACTTAACTGAGTTATTGAGTTTGATGAATAGCAACAAAGTCCCAACGCTTATTAAAGCGTGCATGTGCCACTATGCTTTTGAGAGCGTGCACCCGTTTTATGATGGGAACGGCAGAACTGGGCGGTTTTTGCTTGCCTTGCAATTGCATGAGCAGCTTTCAATGCCAACAATTTTGAGCTTAAGCTCTATAATTTATGCAGAAAAATCTGGATACTATGCTGCTTTTTCCAAAGCGCAGGAGCTGTTTAATTGCAATGATTTAACTATGTTTTGCTGCACAATGTTGAAATATATTAAAAAAGCACAGAACGAAGTGTTAAACAATATTATTTTGCAATTAAAACAGACCCTTTACTGCATGAATAAGCTGTTCAAGTTTTCCAAAAAAACAGCGATTTCTGAAGTGCAGTACGAAGTTATGACCATTTTGTTGCAAAATAAGCTTTTTTCGTATAATCCAACTCCAATGACTCGCAAGCAATTAAGCGAATACGTTGGAAACGCAATTGATGAGCAGGTTGGTGAGAGAAAGATTGTGAGCGCGCTTAACGGTTTGATTGAGCTTGGAATGGTTGATTCTATTGGTGAACGCCCTATTCGGTATGAGCTTTCTAAAAAAGCGAATGAAATGTTTACGTGAGGCAAGTGATGTTTTTGCGTGAGGCAAGTGATGTTTAGGAATGTAATGGCGATTGAGCGCGCGCTTGGCACGGGGATTATTATCTCTAGCAGCAAGCCGATTCCGCAGCACGTTGAGCAGCGGATTCGAGCTTTTGTTGAAGAGTATGAATCGGTGCTTTCGCGTTTTCGTGCGGATTCGCTTGTTTCGCGTATGGCTTGTGCGGAGCATGGCGGCGATTTTGAGTTTCCAACGTGGGCGCAGCCGCTTTTTGCGATTTATGAAGAGTTTTATGCTGCAACGCACGGCGCTTTTGATGCTTGCGTTGGTGCGGATTTGCTTGCACTTGGATACGATAATTCTGTGCAATTCGTTCCGGAGTCGGCTGGCACTGCGAGCAAGGATAGTGTCAGTGTCAGTGGCAATTGGAGCAAATATCGCCGCGCTCTGCCATTTACGTGGGCAGATATTTCGCAAGATAGCGGCAGAACAACGCTTCACATAAATCAGCCAGTGCAGCTTGATTTTGGGGCAGCTGGGAAGGGTTATTTTGTAGATCTTGTAACGCAGATTATTAAAGAGGAGCTTAGTGGCGATTCGCTTTCAAATAGTGATTCGACTGCGAATAGTGATTCGCATGCGGATTTTGATTTTTTGGTAAACGCTGGCGGTGATATGCGCGTTTGTTTTAGCGAGGAAGATTATCAAATAAAAGTTGCGCTGGAAAATCCTTTTGATGCAACGCAAGCAGTTGGAGTGGCATCAATTGCAAGCGGAGCGTTGTGCGCTTCGTCTAGTGCAAGAAGACGCTGGAAAGTAAAAGACGCAAATTGCCTTGCATCTAATGCTTTTGAATCTAATTTAATTGCAACTCACTTAATTAACGCTTTAGATGGGACTCCTTCGCAAAAACTTTCTGCAAGCTGGACTTACGTTCCTACTAAAACTTGCGCTTTTCCAACTGCTTACGCTGATGCGCTCGCAACTGCGTTGTTCGTATCGCAAGAAAGCGATTTGCAAAAAATCGTGCAAACTACAAGCGCTGAGTTTGCTGTAATGCTGCCCAATCGCGCGGATTGCCAAGTTCGCGCAACGTCTGCCTTCCCATCGCACTTTTTTGCGGACTAATGCTGGCGATGCTAACTAATGCCCAATAATGACTATGCGAGCTAACTTGCCTGCAGAAATCGAAGCTAGACGCAAACAATACGAGTCCTATCGCGATCAGCTCCTCACCTTCAAGCGTGCGTAATGTGGTTATGCACAATTTATGTAAAACAAACTATAAATGCGTATTTAGTATTAGAATTTACATAAATTACATTTCTAGTGAGACTCGCCGAAGAGATTGAGGAGGTAAGAAATGTTTGCTAAACTTGCCAGTAATAGCAGCCCCCTAAGCCTACTAACAGTGCTCAAACCTGGGGGTTCTTCTTGTTTTTCAGCTAATTCAAAGCCTCCAAAATCTATTGACGATATGATTCAACTCATGAAAACTCGAGAATTAGTAGTTACTGATGAAAATAATTTAAAAAGTATGCTGTATGACTGCAACTACTATAGATTATCTGGATATTTTCGAGTGTTTCAAATCGATCCTTCTTCTGGCAATAATCAGTTTAAGCCAGGTAGCAAAGATGTTGATTTTCTTGTGCCATACAAAATGGATGAAGAATTGCGAACAATTATCCTTAAAGGTACAGCACAAGTAGAGTTAACATTAAGATCTAGATTTGCATATCACGTTGCAAGCTCTGGAGGAGCATATACATACCTCAATTCAGATTCATATATTAAAAAGTCTAATATAAGAATAAAGAATCTTTTATCTAATATGAACAAATGGCTGAAAAAATCTAATGAAGTTTGTATAAAACATTATAAGAGTAAGAAACAACCTATACCAATATGGGCTGCCGTTGAAGCTTTTCCATTTGATACTATTTCACGAATGATTTCTTTGTATAAAGATACTAATGTGTTGCGAAAACTTTTTGATTCAATGGGGTTAAAAACAGAAATTCGTAAATCTTCTGAATTAATCCATTCAATAGTGTACTTGCGTAATTTGTGTTCTCATCATTGTAGATTATGGTATAAGGAAACTGTAATATCAACTCCTTCAATTCGTGATGTTAAAAATTCTTCTTTATTAAACGGCTATACAGATAAATCTATTGCTGCAGCATTAGTAAATTTAATGTATTTAGTATCAAAAATAGAAAACAATCATAATTATGAGATGGAAATAAAAGAATTTCTGAATAAGAATGAAGAATATAAAAATGGGATATTTAACCATTTACATTGGAGATAATTTAAATTTGTAGAATATGCAATGCGTTATGTGAGTAAGAGTAAGAAGAAGGAAGCAGAATGAAAATCGTGTTAGAGAATAAAGATAGCACTGTAATGTCTACGTTTACGCCATCCTACGCGCTGAAAAGAAAAATCGCATTACAGAAAGTATGAGAAAACTGTTTGATGAGTTTGTTGGGCTTATTGGCTTTAGTCAAAACGAAAGATAATTCTCATTATTAACATATTTTTTGTAATATTTGCGTGTTTTTTGTGTCGAACTATATCAATCTACATGATATGTCGATATTATGTACCTGTGGGGCCCTTGATGGCAAGTTTTAGTTGGGTGCGCTCAATTTGGGGTAGAGCGCGTAGATATGCAGGAAATGCGTTAACGCAAAAGGCGTAAAACGCGTGAGAAGTGCGGAATCGCAAGAAGACGCGGAAGAACGCGAGGAGATGTTATGCGCGCGTATGTAAAAGTGCGCCGAATTATTCGTGACTCGGCTGCACTGATTCTGGCTGTGTGCATGTTGGTAGGTTGCATAGTGAGTTCGTTCGCTACAACTATTCCAGCTTTTGCAACAGATGCAGATCGTTCGTACACTAGCTGGACAGAAGTTTCTAAAGCAATCGACAAAGAATTGCTACAAGGTCAATCAGAATACAATAGTGGCAATAATTCTGGAGCTGCAACTCGATTTGAAGCAGCATACAATTCCGTTTATGTTGCTTCTAACATGATTACGGTTGTGCGAGATGCAATCGGGCAGAATAAAGTTCAGGCACAAACTGATCAATTCCAGCAGCTGCAAACGCTTGTATACCAGCAAAATCAAGGTTCGCAAATAAGTGCTGTTTCAACGGCTCTTTCAGCGGATGTTGCGCAAACTGCATCTAGTCTCGATGCCAACTCAAAAGTAGATAGGCCAAATGTTTATGCACAAAAGTTGCGTGCGCAAATTAAAGCAGAGCGCAAAAAGCTAGATGCTGCAAAAAAGAAAAACCTTGGGCGCAATGGTCGTACGTGGGGTCAAGTTGCTCGAGAAATGAACGTTATTCTCGACAAATCTGTTGCAACCTACAAGTCTGCAAAAGGTAATAAAACTCAAGTAGCATCCGCAGTTGATTTAATTAATGAAGCCTATTACCAGTATTACGAAAAGCTTGGTTTCGAGAAGAACGTGATGAATGCAATAAGCGGAAGTCGCGTTTCGACTGTCGAGTATCAATTCAAAGAGTGCCGCCAAACAATGAACAACGGCGGAACTATTGAGCAAGCTAAAAAATTCGTAACGGATCTTAAAGCGATGCTTATCGAAGACGCAGAGAAATTAGATAAAGGTGCATCTTCAAACGCAAATCCATTTATGCAATTCATAACTAGTTCATTTGGTCAAGCTTTCGTAATTTTGCTTCGTGAAGGTTTGGAAGCGTTGCTAGTTGTTGCAGCAATTATTGCTTACCTTGTTAAATCCGGTCACAAGAATATGGTGAAGTATATTTACCTAGGTATTGCGGCTGGAATTGTGGCATCTCTTGCTGTAGCTGCACTATTCGGCTTGCTATTTAATGGCTCTGGTCCGCAGCAGGAGATTACAGAAGGCGTTGTTGCATTGTTCGCAATGCTTATGCTGCTTTACACGAGTAATTGGATGATTTCTAGATCTTCAGTGCAAGCATGGAATAAGTATATTAGTGAGCAAACAACGGCAGCAGTTTCTAAGGGAAGCTTGGTTTCTTTAGCGTTATTGAGTTTCCTTGCTGTGTTCCGCGAAGGTGCTGAAACTGTAATCTTCTATCAAGCAATCTTTGCAGTTTCAAACGGAGCTGACTCTATGATTTGGGGAGGCTTCATTTCTGCTGCTGCAGTTCTTGTAGTGATATTCTTGCTGATTCGTTTCGCATCTGTGCGCATACCAATTCGCCCATTCTTTACTGGAACAAGCGCTCTTATGTCTGTTCTCGTAGTGATTTTTGCGGGCGGTGGCGTGCACGCGTTAATCGAGGGCGATGCTCTCGAAGGAATGTATATTCAAGGCTTGCCAACTAACGATTGGCTTGGGTTCTATCCGTATGTTGAGACGATTGTTGCTCAAATTGTGGCAGCAATTGTTGTGATTTCACTGCTTTGCGTATCTATTGCGCGAAGTCGTGGGAAACGCGCGATAGAAAATAAATAAGCAAAACAACAAATAACCAACTAATAAATAATTAATAAACAACCAATAACAACAATTAAATAAAAATAACTAACAACAAACACAGAAGGTTAGATATGAAGAATAATAAAATGATGGCAATTGCAGCTTTGGCTCTTGCTGGACTGCTTGCTCTTGCTGGCTGCGGTTCTAATGGCAATTCAGCTAAGACTGATGCTAAGTCACAAGCAACCGAGCAGAAGGCTGACGACAAGGCTGATGACAAGGGTGGCGATAAGGGCTTTGAGGAGGTTCCAGTTGGTCCTCACCAAGATCAGAACATTGGACCTCTTACTATTGGTGCCGTATACTTCCAGCCAGTTGATATGCTCCCAGCCGGCATGGGTTTGAAGGCAAGCGAGGCTAGCTTCCACCTTGAAGCCGATATTCACGCAAACAAGGAAGGCGCCAAGCTTGGCTACGGTAAAGGCGAGTTCATTCCAGATTTGACTGTGAATTATGAGATTGTCGATACGGCAAGCGGTGAATCCGTTGGCAAGGGTACTTTCATGCAGATGAATGCTTCCGACGGTC
This sequence comes from Gardnerella sp. C0026F2, assembly GCF_056590715.1. Taxonomy (NCBI): domain Bacteria; kingdom Bacillati; phylum Actinomycetota; class Actinomycetes; order Bifidobacteriales; family Bifidobacteriaceae; genus Gardnerella; species Gardnerella sp. C0026F2. Next base: position 457,894 of record NZ_JBWPWR010000002.1, on the reverse strand, counting down.
CTCACTACGGTGCAAACGTTAAGCTTGACAAAGCTGGAAAATACAAGCTCGTGCTTTCTATTGAATCCCCAGAAAAGAAGGGTTGGATGCTTCACGTCGATCCTGCTACCGGCGTAACCGGTCGCTTCTGGACTGAGCCAATTAAGGCAACTTTCGACGATTGGAAGTACACTCCTCGTCAGTGGTAGTGATAGCTAGTTAATAATTAGCGATTAATTAATAATTTTAGTAAATAATAAGTAATAGCAAAGGAGGGAGTTATGCTCAGACTGTTTGTGGCAGTTATGCCTGGGCTGCTCCCTCTTGCGCTACTCACAATGGGATTGAGCACATCGCTTACTGTTGGCGAGGGGCGAGATAAGCCTCTAAGTGCACGTTGGAGATTGTATGGGCTGTCTGCAGGCACAGTTGCAGCTCTTATTTTTGCTATACTTCGCGCATCTGTAGTAATTAATCAGCGAAACTTTATTAATATGCCGGCTTTGTGCATTGCGGTTCCGCTTGATATTGCTGCAATTATTGTGGTTATTTTTTCACGCAAAATAGTAAGAAATTGGCGTAATTGCCCGCTTTTAATGCACATAAGTAACGTGATTGGCGCATGTTGCTTAGCGTTTACTGTGTTTTATGCTTTGCCAGATGTTATTTTGCAGCTTACTATTTTCGTAGATTCAAGCACTCCGCCTTTTACATCAGACATGTTGCTTCGCGCGCTGGGTTTTGTACTTGGCGTTATTGCTGCTATTTGCTTAAGCCTTATGGTTCGTTCTTTGCGCACTACATCTAACGCGATTTCTTTCAAAATTGCTGTAGTTTTAAGCATGATTATTTTGCTAGTGCAGCACATAACTTCACTTTTGCAGATTATGCAAGGAAGCATTCTGCTTTATATGGATGACTTTTCTTTCAGCGTGCTTGTTTGGCTAATTAATAACGCTCCGTTAATGATTATGGCGCAAATTAGCGTGTTTATGATTCCTGCTGATGTATCCGTAATAATCGGCTTTAAAACGGCTGTAGTTGGTGAAAATGCTGCAGAAATTCGCACGAAGCGAGCGTTTAAAAGGAAATCTCGAAAGTCTGCGCTCGCAGCTCTTTTGGCTGCTATCACAGTAATACTTACGCTTACTGTAGGCGTATCTATTATGAATATTAAACCAACTCTTACGCCTCCAGAACCGTATGAATTGCACGATGGCGTTGCGACTATTAATTACGTTCAAGTTTCAGATGGTCATTTGCATCGCTTCCAATACAAAGCAAAAGACGGCACTGTTATGCGCTTTATAATCATTAAAAAGAATGGTGGAGCGTATGGCGTTGGCTTGGATGCTTGCGAAAACTGTGGAGATGCAGGCTACTATGAAAAAGACGGTAAGATTATTTGCCGTAAGTGCGACGTAGCAATTAATTTGGCAACTATCGGTTTTAAAGGTGGTTGCAATCCGATTCCGTTCCCGTATAAGGCTGGGCATGGCAAAATCACAATTCATACTGCTGATTTAGACGTGCTCAGTTCGCATTTTAAGTAAGGGAGAGTTGCTATGTTTATGATGCGCATGGTTGCTCGATCTCTTGTGCGGCAATTGAAGAAGCGTGTGTTAATTGCGCTCGTAGTGTGCTTAAGCGCGTGCGTTAGCGTGTCAATGCTTAGCGTTGTGTACGACGTTGGAGACAAGATTAACGCAGAGCTCAGCTCGTACGGTTCAAATATTGTGGTTCAGCCAAAATCAAGCGCTGTTGTAAATGATTTGTATGCTTCTCGCGAGCAGATTGATACTAATAGTTCTGGGAGTTTAAAGGCTGCGGAAAGCCACGAGTCTACTGCTTTTTTGAAGGAATCAGACGCTGCAAAAATAAAAATGATTTTCTGGGCGTTTAATATCACTAATTTTGCGCCGAAAATAAAAGTTCACGCAAATCTTGAAGTGAAATCTTCTGGCGATTTGGTAGTGCCTATTATTGGAACTTGGTTTAATCGTAAACTTGCGCTCGCTTCCGGGGAGACAACAGTTGTTGGTGTTAGAGGTTTGCGTTCTTGGTGGAAGATTAATGCAGGTCGTTGGGCAAAGGATAATAAATCTGAAGCAATGGTAGGTGCGCAGCTAGCTGAGCGTTTGCAGTTAAAAATTGGTCAGCATTTGCGTTTGATTCGTGACGGGCGCGAGGTTTCGCTGCGCTTGGCTGGCGTATACGATTCTGGCGACGACGATAATAACGCAATCTACGCAAGTTCTAGTGATGCTCAAAGCCTTGCAAATAAACCGAATAAGGTTGATTCGATTGAAGTAAAGGCGCTTACTACTCCTGAAAATGATTTAGCGCGAAAGGCTGCTAAAAATCCGGCAGCGCTCAGTCAGGAAGAGTGGGAAACTTGGTATTGCACGGCTTACCCGAGTTCGATTACTTACCAAATTGAGGAGGTAATTCCTGGAGCTGTTGCAAAGCAGGTTCGTCAAGTTGCAGCTCTTCAGGGTAACGTATTAAATAAGACGCGCGCCGTTATGGTTTTGATGACTGCGTTAAGTTTAATTGCTGCGGCTGTTGCTGTGGCGAATCTTATGGCTGCTTCAATTTCTGAGCGTTCGGGCGAGCTTGCATTGCTTAAGGCTTTAGGTGCGCGTGATGGTGCTGTTGCTCGTCTTATGCTTATGGAAACTGCGGTTATTGCGTTTGGTGGAGCGTTACTTGGCATGGCTTTAGGATTTGCTGTTGCGCAGATTATTGGTTTCACAGTGTTCGGCTCTGCGATTTTGTTCCGACCAATGGTATTTGTTCTGGTGTTCGTGCTGCTTGCGTTGACTGTGCTTGCGGCTGCAGGCTCGTCGATTCGTTCGATTTTGAGTGTGCGTCCTGCGGAGGTGCTTCATGGCAGGTAAATCTTATATGACTTCCAACAATTCTATGTTTATTACCATGCTATTTAGCGCGGTATTTCGTAGAAAATCGCGTGCTTTGATGGCTGTTATTGCAACGCTTGTTGGCGCTGCCACGCTGTTTTGTTTAGCTGCAATCTGCTTGGTTGTACCTCAGCAGATGAGCGACGAAATGCGTGCGTATGGAGCAAATATTATCGTAACTCCAATTGAGGGCGAGTGGAAAAACGGTATTGATCGCGCAATGGTTTTGCACACAAACGATATGGTTCTTGCAAAAGGTGCTATGCGATCTGCTACGTATCGTTATGAAAATGTGCGTATTAACGCAGCTCCGTATGTTTTAGCAGGAATAGACGTTCGTTCAGTAAAGTCGCTTAATAAGCATTGGAATGTAGACGGCTCTTGGCCTAGCAGTGGAAATGTTATGGTTGGGCGAGATGTAGCTCTCGCAATGGGCTTAAAAATAGGCTCTCGAATTGCGATTGCGTATAGATCTTCAGATAATGCTGCCGGCTCGCATAAGCCAGCAGAGAAGTCTGAAAATAAGGCTGCAAATAAGTCTGCAGATAAATCTGCAAATAAACCAGCGCAAAATTCCGTTGCAAATTCTTCAGAAGAGTCTGCGCAAAATTCATCTCAACAAAAGCTTGTTGAAGGCAGAGTTTCAACGGATATTATGGATACTCACGGCACAACTTTCCGCGTTTGCGGCATTTTGGATACAGGTGGTGCTGAAGATTCTATGCTTTACGCTCTTAATGCGGATGTGAATACTCTTACGGGAGTTAAGCGCGGAGCAGACGTTATTGCTTACTCGTCTTCTGCGCCTAGCGTAGATGCGGTTGTTAGAAGTATTAACGACATGACTTCTATGCGTGTGCGCGCTCAGCAAGTTACTAAAGTTACTGCTGCAGATACTGGTATTATTACAATGCTTCGCAGCCTGTTCTGCATTGTGTCGCTAGTTGTTCTAGTGCTGATGATGGTTGGTGTGAGCACTACTATTTCTTCGATTGTGCAACAGCGTCGAAATGAAATCGGTTTGCGCAAAGCTTTGGGTGCTAGTGCCCGTAGTATTGGCGTGGAATTTACTGCGGAAGCTGGATTATACGGTTTCGTTGGTGGCATTGCTGGTACTGCAGTGGGGTATGTGTTTGCGCGCTTGCTTGCTGCAATGGTGTTTGCTAGAGATTTGGGCGTGAATTGGTGGCTAGTCGTATTCTCTATTGTATTTAGCGTTGCTGCGTCTTGTGTTGCTGCGTTGCCGCCTGTTTTGCGCGCTTCGAAAATTGACCCTGCGATTGTGCTTCGGGAAGAATAGCTTTTAGAGTGATTTTAGAGTGATTAGTTAAGGATTTGAGTTAAGGATTTAATATGACAGAGAATAAAGAAACTAAGCCGGAGAACACAAAAGCTACGTCAAAAATGCTTTTGACTTTGGATCATATTTCCAAGATTTACGGCTCTCTTCGCGCGGTTGACGATTTGTCGCTTACTGTGCCAGAAGGTGAGTGGCTTTCAATCGTTGGCTCGAGTGGTTCTGGCAAAACCACGCTTATGAACATTATTGGCTGCATGGATTCGCCATCCAAGGGTTCCGTATCTTTGCAAGGACGCAAACTTGAGGATTTGAATGCCGGTCAGCTTGCTGACGTTCGTAAAAACGTAATCGGTTTAGTTTTTCAAAAGTTTTATCTTGTGCCGCATTTAACGGCAGTTGAAAACGTGATGGTTGCGCAATACTATCATTCGGTTGTTGACGAAGCTCAAGCAATGGATGCTTTGGATCGCGTAGGTTTGAAGGATCGCGCTCACCATTTGCCAAGCCAGCTTTCTGGTGGTGAGCAGCAGCGTGTTTGCGTTGCGCGTGCGCTTATAAACTGCCCTAAGTTGCTTCTTGCGGATGAGCCGACTGGTAATTTGGATGAAAAAAATGAGCAGATTGTACTCGATTTGTTTAAGCAGCTGCACAATCAAGGAACGACGATTATTGTTGTAACGCACGATTCTTTGGTTGCTCAGTGTGCGGATCGAGAAATTATGCTTAATCACGGTGTGCTAGTTGGTGAGCGCTGGAATAATGAGGATGCGCGCAAAGCGTATGAGGCGATTGGCGGCAAGCCTGCGTTTACAAGTGCTCACGTTGATGAAAGTGTTGTGGAAGCTTTGCAAGACCATGAGCCTACTAAGTCTCCTAAATTAGCGAATTTAGATGATTAGTTGCGCGGGTTTTAAAATATACAAGATTTAAAGGCGATGATTTTATGGTTTCAGATAATATGTTTCACGATGTTTCACGCGATGATTTGAAATCCAAAAAAGTTGCAAAAACCGTTGCTGCGCTTGCAATTATAGCTGCATCGTCTGCTATGTTGTCTGCTTGCGGTGATCCGAGTGCTGTGCCGATGAACGATGAGTTTGCAGGAAACTCTGGTCAAAGCGCGGATGATGGTGGTAATCCTTCTGGAAAGTACGATGCTGGTGCTCAGCAATCTAAGTCTTCTGCGCAAAGTGAAGATTCTGGGGATTCTAAAAACCAGCCTAAAACTGATACTGGCAATTACAAAGATGGTGACTATAAAGTCAAAGCCACGTATGGTCCTGTTGCAGAAGACAGTTTTGATGTGCGCTTAAGCGTTGCAAATGGAAATGTTAGCGATGTGCAAATGACGCCTCATCCATTTACGCCGATTTCAAGAGGTCATATGGATGCATTCTCAAAGGCTATACCCGGCAAAATCGTTGGAAAGCCGTTGAAGGATTTGCATATTTCGGTTGTTGCTGGAGCAAGTTGGACTAGCGACGCCTTCAACAAAGCGCTTGACGTTGCTCGCCAAGAGGCCTCAATTCAATCCGCAAAATAATCTTGAATCACCTTACTCCTTGACTTCAAGAATAGTGCCTTCGTCGCGAATCATTGCTGCTGCCATGGCTCCGACTGCTGCCATAAATGGAATAATAGCATCTCTGTATTCGCTCATGAACTGTGCAAAATCATGATCATAAGAAATAATCGCAACGTACAAAAGAAGGAATTCGACTGCTGTAAATATTGCCCACTTAAGAATCCAAATAAGCGTTTTTTTAATAAGTTTTATAGAATCCTTGCTCATGAGTTGTTTCCCTTCCAATTTGCTGTTTTGTTTGTGAGCATTGTAGCTAATTCGCGTACATTGCTTCTCGTTCGTATGTATTTTGTATTTCTAGTATAAATATTGCAATTCTTTGCAACAATATGATGTACTCAAAACTCAGTACTCAAGATTGCGCGGAAAATCTTTGTAATTAGACTTAAAGCAACGCACAAATGTGTTGCGCAAATACGTTACAAATACAAGGAGATACAAACATGAACAGCGCAAATATGGGTAGTGTAAGCAGTGATTTTGGTATAAACTCTTGGCTGCCAGAAGATAACGTAAACAAAATAGGAAACGCTAGTGAAAATAGCATTAATCAAATTCAAAATCAGGAAGATAAACTTGCGGAAAATAGTAGCGAAGAGCTTTCACAAGATGAAATTGATGAATTAGCTAAGCAATTAGAAGAATTCTTTACAAAATATATTGTGCTAGAAAATGGCTCTTTTGTTGTAAAAGAGGATGCTATTATTGCAGACGGTTATGGTGATCACATAGAATATTTTCGCAATGCTGCAAAAGGATTAAATCTTTCAATGGAAGATCAGCAATAAGCTTAAATCCTTAAAGTCTTAAATCTTTAAAAATCGCTTTCGTCAATAGGGTGGCCTTGTGGGCGCTTTATTACTCGCCACAGAATCACCAATGTTAAAACGCCGTTTGCAATTCCGTAGTAATAAATCCAAGGAACGTGAATAAGCCCACAAATAAAGCATGAAATAATATTTATTAAATTATTTGAGTAATTGTTGAGTATTTGCTTATTTTGTGATTCGACTTTTTTGCGCTCTCGCTCAAGAGTAATTATGTAATCTTTGTTGTTCTCTGTATTCTCAACGTCACTACTTATGCTGTTAGCGCCCGCGCCGCTAAGCTTAGATATATTATTTTCTATATACGCATTTTTTTCTTTAATAACGCTTTTGAGCAAGAAAAAATATGCACAAGAATACATTGCAACAGAAAGAAGTCCTAGAACAAGCCACAAAGCGAACAAGTCAAAGCTACGCATAAAAGCAGCTGCTGAGGCAAACGCCATCGCAGCTACTTCTGCGGAGTGCAATACTACTAGTCGTTTTGTCATATAATCCTGCTGCAATCATTATTGAAAATGAATTTTCAACGCAACCAAAAGTCACATATTGTTACTTATTATAATCACATTTGATTTACATGCATTACTTGTAATCATTTATTACTACACGATTTGCTCTACTTTGCGCATGCTTATAAAGTAGAATATAAGAAAAGTAGCATAAGATTGCAAGAAAGCCATTATGCAAAAAACGTATGCAATAGTAGATAACGACCCATTAGTTTTAGCGGTTATGCGAAACGTGCTCAGCAAGCTTTTGCCAAGCGAGTACGCGTGCAAATGGTGCGTAAAATCAGGCGTGCAAGCTTTGAAATATTGCCAAGTAGCAAAAAGTACTCCAGATTATATTCTGATAGATATGTCAATGAAAGACATGTCTGGAGTAGACGTAATACGCGCAATTCGCGAGAAAAACAACAGCATTATTTTAATTGGCATGACTTCTTACGATTGTAGATCCTACGCTTCGATGGTTTCGCAAGTTGGCGGGCAAGCAATGGTTGCTAAAGACAATTTCAAAGGGCTAGCAGAAGCTTTGCAATATTGCGATAATCAGCACGTGTATGGCTGCCGTTGCGTTAAAGACGTTGCTTACGATTTTGCTACTCCGCAAGAATCTTTTATTAGGCTTTCTAAATCAAGGTCGCGCAGCGTTTTGCCGCCTCAAGAACTAAAAATTATGGAGCTGCTCTCTAAAGGTTACACAACGAATCAGATTGCGGCTCAACTTGGTCTTATGCCAAACACTATTAACACGCATATTCATAGGATTTACAAAAAATTGCATGTTTCTAACCGAGTGCAAGCAATATCCGCGTTTGCTGCAATGAAAAATCGTGAGCAAGATGGCAATCTGTCGTATGCTTATAATTCGCCGCAGAATCATCCGAATTTTTTGCAAGAAACGGATAACGCATGTTAATGAACACATTTTCGCGCGTTATTGAGTTGGTTAAAAGCTGGAAAATCCAGCGAACTTTATTCATAATATTGGCGATTCTTGTAGTATCAATGGACGTGCAATCTTGCAATACGGCTGGTCTGTGGCACAATCCATTACAATCTGCGTGCCAATACGTTTGGATGTTCACAATATTTCTTTTGATTGCTTTTCCGCGTCAAATATCACTCGTAACTCCGATTTTGTATTGTTTAACGCTAGCAATGCCAGGCGTAAATGCAACTTGCTTTCTTTTTTCATTGATTGCTAGCATGTTTGTTGCAGGCTTTTACGATTCGTGGAAGTATTTGCTTTGTGCATACATAGTTTCGCTGAATATTATGTATTTTGCAAAAATGGAGTACATTCCGCTTACTTTCCCTTGTTTTATTCTTATTTCCATGATTTGCGGTTACGCTTTGCGCAAATATTTGAACATGTTGGAGGAAAATAGTCGCGCAAAAATGGATATTGTGCGCAGCGAATTCCAGTCTTATATTGCGTCTGTTGCATTGCAATTGCACGACGATGTGAACAATGAGATTACGGATATTACATTGCTTGCGACTGATGCTTTATATGCCGAGAAAAGTGATCATACAAAAGAGTCGCTAGAGCAGATTGTTGAGCATTCGCGTAATGCACTTTCCAAAGCGAGACTTGTTATCAGCCTGCTTGAGCAAGCTGAACAAAAGTATGATGATTCTTTAGGTTCAAATATTGCTAGCACGCAGTTTATTTATGGTTCTAATGGTAATAATTGCATGACTTTGGCTGATTTTCTATGCAATATTCGCGCACGATTGCAATCTGAGCGTAAAATTTGCGAGCAGCTTGGGTATTATGGCTCTATAACAGTAAATGATGAAAGTTCGGAAAGTAACGATTTTGCTGTATCTGCAATCGTTAATGGCGAAAAAGCTCAATGTGCTATTCGCATGTGCAGCGAGCTGCTTACTAATATTCGTAAGCATTGCAGTACTAGCGTTGATTTTTCTATGAACGTTACTGTTGATGAGCGTGAATGCAAAATAATGTGCATGAATTCGTTGTCGAATAAGTTTGGTGGAAGACTTGTTTTTGGCAAAGGACTACTATTCCACAAAAAATCTGTGGAACGTTTAGGTGGATCTTTAAACGCGCAAAAAGATGATGACACTTGGCTGGTCAATGTTGTTATTCCGCTAAACTAACATCACTCAAATCGCAAGTTATCGTGGCAAAATCACAAATCTAGCAAAAACTGCCACGATAACTCGGTTTTTGTGTTTTATAAGTCCTGTAACGCAATTCTTTTATCTTCTGCAGACTGCTTAGATGACTTATCGTCCTTCTTAAGAGAATGCGCATATCGAATAAGACTTCTTGCAATAAAGAACACTAAAGCGCATATGGCAAGTGCAATAAGAATGTCGATTATCAGACCAAATAATGCATAGCTCATGATTCATCCTTTCTTTTTCTATATTCGTTTATGAGTGTTCGAGCTGTGTCAACATCGTATTTATCGTCAATAGCAAGACTCTTTACTAAAAGAACGAACGGGTCTTCTGGTTCATTGTCACTTATGCGCAGTTTTTCAATAAGCCTGTTAAGCCTGATTCTCATCGTTGGGTAAGAGACTTGATACATTTGCGACATTTCTTTTAACGATCCAGACGATAATACAAAGTTCTTTATAAACGACATATCTTCGTCTGTGAGATTAGCCATCCATTTTGGAATATGATCCATATCACCCCTTTCTTCAGACTATAAACTTTAATTAAATTAAACTTTTATTAAAAATATTAAAGTTGTTGTATGAGTTTGTCAAGAATGAACATGAGAGATATGATGCAAAGCGACATTTTTATGTCGCCAAAATTGTCGTCTTGTCGCCAATGTAAATAATAGAGTTACATAATAAATGGCGAGAAATCAACGTTTATGATAATCTCATAACAATAAGGCGACATTTTTATGTCGCCAAAATTGTCACTTTGTCGCCAAAATAATAAAATAATATCAAGGGAGATAACTATGACGGGTAAATATATAGAATCAGAAACCTTGGAACTAAAAGAAAAATATACTGATACTCTTGTAAAAGAGATAGTGTCTTTTCTTAATAGCAATGGTGGAACAATTTTCATTGGTATTAGGGATGATGGAACTGTTGTCGGCGTAACACAAATTGACGAAACGCTTAGAAAAATATCAGATATTATTACTAATCAAATAGAACCAAATCCACAAGATGAAATTACTGCACAGCTAAAATTTGAGCAAGATAAAACAATAATTGCAATAGACGTGAATAAAGGACATAGATATATTTATTGTCAGAAAAAATATGGATTTTCATCTATGGGATGCACAATTCGAATTGGAACTACATGCAAAGGAATGACTTCTGAGCAAATTGGCATAAGATATGAGAAAAAATTCATAGATACTGAGTACATGCTTAAGAAAAGATCAAGTATTGCAGATTTATCATTTCGTGAACTGAAAATATATTATTCTGAAAAGAATTATCACTTAGATGATAAATCATTTGAAGCGAACCTAAACTTAAGAAATGATTTAGGCGAGTATAATTTATTAGCTGAATTATTATCTGACAGAAACAATATTCCTTTTATTTTTGTTAAATTTAAAGGAGAAAATAAGGCATGCATATCTGAAACAAGCGACTATGGTTACGGATGTATTCTTACAACATATGAGAAAATAAGAACTAGATTGCAGTCTGAAAATATTACATTATCTGACACAACTACTAGACCAAGAAAAGATGTATATTTATTTGATTTTGATTGTGTTAATGAAGCAATTTTAAATGCAATAGTTCATAATGATTGGACAATCACTGAACCGCAAATTTCAATATTTTCAAATCGACTTGAAATATTATCGCATGGTGGTTTGCCAAACGGAATGACAGAAAAAGAGTTTTTTGAAGGCATAAGTAAACCAAGAAATGCTACTTTAATGAGAATCTTCTTGAATATGAGACTAACTGAGCATACTGGGCATGGTATTCCTACTATTGTTGATAAATATGGGAAAGAATGTTTTGATATAAGCAGCAATTACATTCGATGCACAATACCTTTCAATGAAAAAGTTCTTTCTGAAATAAAAATTGACAATCTTAATAACAGTGGCATCTCGGGAAAAATTAGTGACATTAATGGTAATTATGGTTTTTCTATCAATGAAACAGAAAAACGTGTTGTAAAAATATTGATTAATAACTCGCAAGCAACAACTAGTATGATTGCTGAACAAATTGGGGTGACAAGAAGAACTATTCAAAGAGCGATTGCATCGTTGTGCAGTAAAGGAATTGTTGAAAAAGTTAAGTCTAATAATCTAACGCAATTAATTGTAAAAAGATAATCTAAACTTTAGAAGGATTGATATATTCGATTAGTAACTGTAAATTTAATTCTACTTTCTAAAAATAATAAAGATATATTTGCGTAGCATATGAGAACATATAGTTATCGTGGCAGTTTTTGCGATTTTTGCCACGATAACTTGTGATTATGGCTGCGCGATATGGTCGTAACTATTGTCGCGCAATCAGTTAAAAAACATTGTTTGTGCGTCGACGAAGTTGATGTTTGTCTTAGCATGACGAGGATTGTAAGAAGTTGGATGCTTTGTAAACAGCATAAATATTTTCTTATAATTACGATTTTTTGCATTCTCAACTAAAGTTGCGCGCTGCAACAACTTGCTTACTGCTTCAGCTTCGTTGAGATTATTACGCCACTTACATTCTGCAATAAGAAGCTGCTTGTTAATATCGTCTTCTGCAACAATATCAATATCAGTTTGTTCATGAGCAATGGGGTCAGAACCCCACCATTTACCTAACTTAGTTGGCAAAAATTCCATTCCGCCAACTTTGCATTGGTGTACAATCCATTGTTCGCACATTTTCTCAAACTGTTGACCTACAAAAGTACTAAACGCTTCATGCTTGCCACTAAGAACACTACTTGCGGCAGCGTGTGAAAGCCCCCGTTCAATTAATCCTTTATTAGGTGCTACAAACCTATACCAATACGCAAAAAATGGGTCACAAATCTGCCATAATCCTTTTTTACAATGAAGTGGATTCATGCCAAATGGAATATTTCTTTCAATTAATCCAAGACTTTCTAGTGTTTTCAAATACACGTTCACTGATGTAGCTGGCAATCCAATGCGATCCGATATTAAAGTCGGAGTATTGCAGCCCGTTGCAAGAGCATTTAGTACGCTATTGTATGTTGAAGGATCGCGCAATTCTTGGCGCATAAGCATGTCTGGTTCAGCGTACAAAATTCCCGAAATATTAAAGCATAATTGCTCAAGATTTTCCGCAAACGAAGAGTTATTGTTCAACTGTTCAATATAGTATGGTGTTCCTCCAAGGGATGCAAAATAGTTGATTTTATCTTCCCAAGTAGCATTATTTGGCATAAGTTCAGCTGCTTCAAAAAGATTGAATGGTTGCAGGCGAATCTGCGCGGTACGTCTTCCGTAAAGCGGACTCTTTTTACCAAGCACCTCACTTTCCATGAATCCTTCGTTACTGCCGCACAAAATAAGAGTCATGTTCGCATTCTTAAATTTATGATCTATTGCGACTTGGAATGTTGACGCTAAGGATTTATCTGCTTGAGCTGCGTACGGAAATTCGTCGAAAACTAGAATAAGTGGAGATTTAGGAGCATTCTGATCTGCATTGTTAGATTGTTGTGCAATAAAATCAAGAGCGTCGTTCCAATTATTAAACGATCCTGTAGTTGATGGAAGATTGAAGAAGTCGTATACAGTGTGCGAGAAATCACGCAAATTCTCGATATTAGTTTGCTCGCGAGCAGTAAAAAGTATTGCGCGCTTATTTTTACAAAATTGTGAAATAAGCGAAGTTTTTCCTATTCGTCTTCGACCATAAACTATTGCCATCTGGAACGAGTGTTTGCTGTTTTCATACAGTTTTTCAAGTACTTGTAACTCGTCTTGTCTGCCAACAAAAACCATATTCCACCTGCCGTTACGCTAATAATTGCAATATTTTTCAGCGCATCTTATTGCTGCCGAATATACGCTCTATTTAAAATATAATCGCGATTATTATAATCGTAATTATAATAATCTAAATTATATTATTTTGCAATATACTCAACGCAATCATGCGTTATTGTGTAAAAAATCGCAAATCTTACAAAATCTGCCACGATAACTCCATAAGTATGTCTTTATTTAAGAATGGTTCCAAAATGGAAATGTTCTTAAATGTTGATTGTTGAGAACATGCAAACTGCTAATAGTAAAAGTTTTCTAAAAGCACTATCGTTAAAAATAAGTACGCCTATTTGTGTAGATAAAATCTGCACGTTAGTATGTTGATAATTTACAACACAAGAATCACGAGGAGGTGCTTATTATGACTAATCCTTTGCGCGGTATACGAGAAGAGGATATTGTTAAGTACTTTAAAGCGCATAATCTTTCAGTTGGTAAGACATATGTATTTACCATGAAATACGACCCTTGGTGGAAAGATTTAATCAAACTATTTTTGTTACCTAAATTATTCTATGTAGCGCAAAGTGTTGATGCGCGTATTGTTGCTGCCACTAATGATGAGCTTATTGTTGTTAATCCGAATGCCATTTTAGGCTCTGGTAATCTAGCTAAATTAGACGATAAGCATCTTCGTTGTATTGCGTGGAATCAACTCACTAATTTTGAAGTTATAAATAAGCCAACAAATCAAATAATTCGTTTTACTGCGAATGGCAAAACCGAAGAATGGAGTGTGCCAACGGAAAGTGCTAGCGTATGGCACTTTAATGTGTACAATCTTGATAATTTGAGAAAAACAATACAATCGCACATCTCTTGATAATCGGATTCCAAAACAAGATACCATATATTGTATGAACACTACTTACGCAATTGTTGATAATGACACGCTTGTATTGCGATATATGCAACTTCTTCTGAAAAGTCGTTTGCCTGAAAACTTTGTTTGTGCATGGATGTGTTCTTCTGCAAAACAAGCTATTCATCGTTGCGTTACAGAAAATACTCCTGACGTACTTTTAGTAGATATGTCAATGAGAGAAATGAGTGGTGTTGATGTAATTAAAGCAATTCGCGAGCGCAATAGCAATATTGTTTTAATTGGCATTACTTCCTACATGTTAGATGAATACGTGTTGCAAGTTGCTAAGTCGGGTGGCCAAGCGTTAATACATAAAGACAATTTATCAGACGTAGTTGCAGCTATCCAATCGCGCGCAACAAGCTACGGGTGTCCAGAATTGCCACAATATATTGACTATTTTCACACTCCGCAAGAATCATTCAATATGATTTCTCAACTTCCGAAGACTTCAGTTTTGTCTCCTCAAGAATCGGAAATTATGCGCTTGTGCAAACAGGGATCTTCTACGAAAGAGATTGCAGATCAGCTTAATGTGAAAGTTTCAACAGTCAACACGCACTTACGGCGTATTTATGGAAAACTTCAAGTTAAAAGTCGTATGCAAGCGCTTGCTGCGCTCGCAAAATACTCGCATGACATATAACGTGTAAGAAATTAACGTGTAAAAGTAGGTAGTTATGAAATTATTAACGCGTATGATTAATTTTTTGCCGCATGATGCCTGGCAGAAAATTGGAATTGGTGCAATCATAAGTTGTACTTTGATTCTTGAAATTTGTTCCTATAATAATCTTCATTACTACTCTAATTGGCATGCAATTACGGTTGAAATAGTATGGATTGTAATCTGCTTATGTATTGCAATCTGGCCTCGTAAAGCATCTTTCATTGTGCTTATTTGGATGCCGTTGGTAATTATTGCGCCCAATATCAACTACTCATCTATGATGCTTACCATATTGATTTGTTTGGCAATTGCTGTAATTACTCAACCTTGGTACACAGTGCTTTCTTCTTGCGGAGTATCTTCATGGTTCTTTATTATCTGCGATTTTCAAAACGCTTATGTGCTGGCGTGGTGGCTTCTTATCACTCTTATTTCTAGCGCAATCGTAAAATACTATATTTCTACTATTCACCAGCAGCAGGAACAGTTATTTGCACAGCGTTACAACGTTTTTCAAAAATATGCCACTATTGCAGCAATTCGCATGCACGATGAAGTAACTAATGAGCTTTCCAGCATTATGATGATGGCTCAACAATCTATTGAACCTCAAACAACTCATGACCAAGAGCATGAAAATTCGCGAGAGATTCTTCAACGTGCTACTACAACTGTTCATAGAGCACGTAATATTATTTCTCTTCTTGACAATGCTACAACTGCAAGCACTGGCAATGTTATGCAATCGACTACATGTTATAAAGATTTTTGCACAGGCTTACGTGTTTTATTTGACTGTGAACAAAAGTCATTTGAAAAGCTTGGCTATATTGGTTCCATTGATTTGAGTAGTGATTTAACTGCTGAAGATTCTCGGTCAATCCATTTGCCTTTTGAAGAATGTGCTCAAATTGAATATATTTGCAGAGAACTGCTTGCGAACGTAAAAAAGCATGCTGCAAAGCCTAAAGAATACGCTATGAATGTAATGCTTAATGACCATGAATGTCATATTATGTGTATAAATAGTGCACAACGCGGTATTCTTGCTAACTTGCAATTAGGATATGGACTGCGTTTTCATAAGATGCTTGCGGAACGAGTTGGCGGAACTTTTAAGGTTATTGAAGATGACGGTTCGTGGATTATTAATGTACATGTTCCGCTTCATGTAGAGAAATAGTCATTGCGCAAGAATAAATTATTGTGCTTTCTTGCGCTTTAATCGAGTGTTTGGACGTATTTCGACCGAGTATTTGGACGCGCCTTTGCGTAGCAGATGCAAGTAAGCGGATAATCTGTGGTGCAGAATGCTGTTTCGTTGCTATGTTATAAGAGTTATCATGGCAAAAATTGCAAAATTAGCAAAACTGCCACGATAACTCGTATAGCATAGCAACTGTGCAATTAAAGTTACGCGATACAGTCGCGTAATCAGTTAAAAAATATTGCCTGTTCATCAATATCGTTGATGAACAGGCAATATTTTCAAAACAACAAATTTGGCAAATAATCTAAATTATGTTGCTAAACTGTTTACTATTTTGCTACGTCAAAAACTACTATACGTTGACCGCCATAAGTTTTGGCATCAAGACAAGTTTGGACAAAGTAAGCAGATTTAGGGAATTGCTTAATATACTCTTTGAATAGTTTTGACAATTTATCAGAGCTGCCGTTACCTTCAAAGTTTTTATAATCCGTAACTTTATAATCTTTGCCGTTTAATTTGACTGGTGTGCCCTTTTGAAGTTTCCTTAATAAAGCTCCTGAAGTGGTTAAACGGTCTGCGACCATGTAATGACCGGTATTAACTTGGAACCATTTGTCATTAGTCGTCCAGTGATAAAAAGAATCTTTCACCTGAGACAAACTTTTAGGGTAAGCTTCCCAAATAACAGATTTGGTTTCGCCTAGAGCTTCAAAAGTTCCTTTTTCGCCTTCTACGAAAGCCTCAGGAACTTTCTTTTCTGAATGTTTTTTAGCTGCTTTCTGATGGGATACTTTCGTCGTCGGTGCTGGATTGTTTGCTTTGGTGTTACCGCAGGCTGCTAGTCCTACTAACGAGCTGAATAGCATTACAGCACAAAGTAATTTTTTATAAGTCATTTTCCCCATACCTGTCCTTCTTTCTTCGTACAGACGTGACTAATAGCTGCTAGGCATACTTATCAATTTGGATTCCAAACTTGAACGTCAGCTCAGTTCAGCCCAAAAGCTTTTGGCTTAAACATTAGGATGAGTGATAGCCACTGCTGATTTTTGCATAAAGGGATTAACAAAACCAGTTCCTTTCCCATAGTGTACCATAAGGGTGGAGGTAGCTCGTATCATTCTCTAATTTTTCAGTTTTTGTGTATGCGATATTTTGGTTTAATAATTTACTTAGATAAATTAAATTGGTTAACTAATTAAATCTAATTAGTTAACCAATCAAACTGCTAAATAGTCAAACAGTAGGCTATGCGATTAGAAATCCCAATCATCGTCGTCAGTTTCAACAGACTTGCCCATAATGTAGCTGGAACCAGAGCCGGAGAAGAAGTCGTGATTTTCGTCGGCAGCAGGAGAGAGAGCCGCAAGAATTTCTGGGCTTACGTGAGTTTCTTCTTCGCTGTACTTAGCAGGATAGCCAAGATTCATCAAAGCTTTGTTAGCGTTGTAGCGCACGAAGTCAAAAACGTCATCGTGGAAGTCAAATCCTTCGTAAATCTGACCAGAATACTCAACTTCCAAATCGTACAAAGTATCAAGCAAGTTCATAGTGAACTTTTCAAGATTCTTCTTATCGTTCTCGCTTCTAAGCTCCAAACCGCGCTGGAACTTGTAGCCGGAATAATAGCCATGAATTGCTTTATCGCGCAAAATCAAACGGATCATATCGGCAGTGTTCATCATCTTGCCGCGAGAAGCAAAGTAAAGTGGCAAATAGAAGCCCGCGTAAAGAAGCAGCGAAGAAAGCATAGTTGCAGCAATCTTGCGCTTAAGTGGATCTTCGCTCTCGTACTCGCAAAGCACAGTGGTGACGCGCTGCTGCAAAACGTCGTTGCCAACAGCCCAGCGGTAAGCCTCATCAATCTCCTCGCTAGAGCAAAGAGTGGAGAAAATAGAGGAGTAGGAGCGAGCGTGAATCGACTGCATAAAAGCAATATTCGTGTAAATAGCCTGCTCGTGTTCAGTGCGAGCGTGCTCAATTTGGCAAAGCTCGCCAATAGTTGCCTGGCTAGTATCAAGCAAAGTCAAACCTGTAAAAACGCGAGTAGTGGTCTTGCGTTCAAGGTCGGTGAGGGAACGCCAAGAAGGAATATCATTGCTCAGCGGCACTTTTTCAGGAAGCCAGAAGTTAGCAATAAGGCGATTCCAAACGTCTAAATCCTTGTCGTCAACAATATTATTCCAATTAACTGGGCGCACGCGCGAACCGTGATGATAGCGGTACTGAGATGGTGTGATAGAAGCTGCCATCATAGCGTCGTCTGCGATTACGCGATTTGTGCCGAAAGGCTTATCGAGGCTACTGCGCAGTTCTGTCGGGTCAAGCGCTGTTGGATCGAGCTCGGTTTGGTTGAGTTCTGTCATAATTACTCCTGATCTTGTGTTTACGTTTTATAAAATTTTTTAAGTTTTGATTTTAATCTTTTAAAGATTTACAGCGCTGTGATTTACAGCGCCACGGCTTACAGCGTGCAGCTTACGCAACCCTCGATTTCCGTACCTTCCAAAGCTTTCTGGCGAATACGAATGTAGTAAAGAGTCTTAATGCCCTTGCGCCATGCGTAAATCTGAGCCTTATTCAAATCGCGAGTAGTCGTAGTGTCTGGGAAGAACAAAGTAAGCGACAATCCCTGATCCACATGCTGAGTTGCTTCAGCGTAAGTATCAATAATTGCCTTCCAGCCAATCTCGTAAGCGTCCTTAAAGTACTGCATATTGTCATTCGTCATGTAAGCGGCAGGGTAGTAGACGCGTCCAACTTTGCCCTCTTTGCGAATCTCAATGCGAGAAGCAATCGGGTGAATAGAACTTGTGGAATGATTAATGTACGAGATTGAGCCGGTTGGAGGAACAGCCTGCAAATACTCGTTGTAAATGCCGTCGCGCAAAATCTCGTCGCGCAGTTGCTCCCAGTCTGAAACAGTTGGAATCGCAACATTAAAACGAGCAAACAAATCGCGAACCGCTTGAGTTTTAGGTTCAAGAGAACGACTTCCATCAGTGTATTTATCGAAGTAGTTGCCTTTTCCTGCAGGCTTAGCGTAGGCACTCGTCTTAAAGCTTGCAAAAGCGTGTCCGCGCTCTACGGCTAAAGCGTGAGAAGCTTTATAAGCGTGGTAAGCAACAGTCATAAAGTACATGTCTGTAAAGTCAAGAGCTTCTTCGCTTCCGTACTGCATGTGTTCGCGAGCAAGGAAACCGTGCAAATTCATTTGACCCAAGCCAATAGCGTGGCCTTCCGCGTTTCCGCGACGAATTGAAGGCACAGAATCAATCGAAGTATGCTCAGAAACAGAAGTGAGCGCACGAACGGCAAGCTCAACGCTTGTACCCAAGTCGCCGTCCATCGCCTTAGCAATATTAAGAGAGCCAAGATTGCAAGAAATATCGCGACCAACGTGGCTATAAGACAAGTCAGCGTTATAAGTGCTTGCTTCTTGAGTTTGCAAAATCTCGGAGCACAAGTTGCTCATAGTAATGCGGCCCTCAATAGGATTTGTGCGATTCACAGTATCCTCAAACAAAATGTAAGGGTAGCCAGATTCAAACTGAATTTCCGCAAGTGTCATAAAGAATTCGCGAGCGTCGATGTACTTCTTGTGAATACGAGGATTTGCAACCATCTCATCGTAATGCTCAGTAACAGAAATATCTGCAAAAGGCTTGCCATATTCGCGCTCAACGTCGTAAGGGCTAAACAAAGCCATCTTTTCCTTGCGCTTAGCAAGCTCAAAAGTAATATCTGGAATCACAACGCCCAAAGAAAGCGACTTAATACGAATCTTTTCGTCAGCATTCTCGCGCTTAGTGTCGAGGAAACGCATAATATCTGGGTGGTGTGCGCTAATATACACGGCACCAGCACCCTGACGAGCACCAAGCTGATTAGCGTAAGAGAATGAATCTTCCAAAAGCTTCATAACAGGCACAACGCCACTCGACTGATTTTCAATGCGCTTAATAGGAGCGCCAAGTTCGCGCAAATTCGTAAGAAGCAGAGCCACGCCGCCGCCACGCTTAGAAAGTTGCAAAGCAGAATTAATTCCACGCGCAATAGACTCCATGTTATCTTCCAAACGCACGAGGAAGCAGCTTACAGCCTCGCCACGCTGAGCTTTACCAAGATTCAAGAACGTTGGGGTGGCTGGCTGGAAGCGACCTGCAAGCATCTCGTCCAAATAGTTGAGCGCTGCTTTTTCGTCACCATCTGCAAGTTCCAAAGCGACTGCAGCTGCGCGCTGAGCGAAGTTTTCCAAATACTGCTTGCCGTCGAAAGTCTTCAAAGCGTAAGAAGTGTAGAACTTAAAAGCACCCAAGAATGTGCCGAAGGTGTGGTGAGCGGCTTGCGCGTGCTCGTAGAATTTATCGAGGAACTCGTCGCTGTACTTTCCGAATACGTTGCCGTTGTAGTAATAGTTGTCAATCAAATAGTTCAAGCGCTCGCGAGTGGAAGCAAACTTCATGCTGTGTTCTTGCACGTAACCCGAAACGTAAAGCTTTTCTGCTTCCTGATCTTTATCAAACTGAATGCCCTTTTCTGGGTCAAAAAGACCGAGCATAGCGTTAAGAACGTGGTAGTCGCGGCTGTTGCGAATGCGCTCTGCTGTTGTGCTGGCAGTTGCGCTGGCTGTTGCGCTTGCAGAATCAGTGTGATCAAGATTAAGCGAAGTAGATTCGCTCATCGGATCCGTGCTATTCATGGGGTTTGTTCCTTTCTTCATGCGTTATTTTTGCTTTTTCAAACGCTTTTTGTTTTGTTTCTTTTACTTATTTTGTTTATCTTGTTTATTTTGTTTCTTCTGTTTCTTTGAGTTGTTTTAAAAATCTCGGTATGCCCTGCGCTACTTTTTCTATATCTTCTTGAGTTCCCGTGAGCTCAAACGAGTACATATTTGGGATTCCGCACTTTCCTGCAATTTGACCGCCTGCAGCGCAATATGCTTCTCCAAAATTCGTATTTCCGGAAGAAATTACTCCGCGAATAAACGAACGATTTTCGCGATTATTTAAGAATTTGCGAACTTGCATCGGTATTGCTTTTGCAATATTTCCACCGCCGTAAGTTGGAACAATCAAAACATACGGTTCGCGCACGTTTAATTCCGGCTCTTTAGGGCGAAGTGGTATGCGATATACGTTCACGTTATTGCTTGGAAAATCGCAATTTTGCACAAATCTTAACGTGTTTTCGGAAACTGAGGAAAAGTAGACTACAGCTCCGATTGATTCGCCTTGTGCGCTAGATTCTGGTTCGCTTTGTTGTGTTATATTTTCTTGTTCACACATTTCTTATGCTTCTTTTGCTGTCTCTGCGGAAGTTCCGAGTTTATCCGCAATTTGCGCAATTAAATCTGGACGGTACCCACTCCAGGATGCGTCGGGAGCAATGACTACTGGAGCTTGACGGTAGCCTGCATTGCGTAGCTGATCTAATGCTTCAGGACTTTTGGATAAATCTACAGTTTCGAAGTTCACGCCAAGTTTTGTGAACTGTCGCTTAGTTGCATCACACTGTGGGCAATGAGGTTTAGTAAACACTGTGATAGTCATTTCAATCTCCTCTGGTGATGGGGAATTTTGCAATTCCTGGTTGTATCGACAAAAGCCAAGTAGTTAGCTTACTCCGAATAAGCACTATTTATAGTGGTGTGTCGATTGTGTAAACACTATATATAGTTATTATTTAAAATAGCTAAAAATAGCGTGTTCGTAAGCGTGTCGTGTTTTATGAAGTGAATATGAGCTTAGTTTTAACGATTAAAAATGTAATTTATTTCACAAAATTTATATTTGAAACTGCTTAGCTTGCATATTGTTAAGCCTTGTGCATATCCGCCTATAAAATTATTAAGTGCGTTTCTTGAAGGGGCGTAACGCAAAATAAAAAATTGTGCATTTTGTAGATAATGCAGATTGCTTGGGTGCGCAAAGCATGCGTGCAAATAACAAAACAAGTACAAGATAAGAGGTGTCATTATGACTCAAGCTCAGGCAAATATTGGTGTTGTTGGTTTGGCTGCCATGGGTTCGAATTTAGCGCGTAATCTTGCGCATCATGGAAATACAGTAGCTGTTTATAACCGTCATTATTCGCGCACTGAAACTTTAATGAATGAGCATGGCAGTGAAGGTGCTTTCGTGCCTTCAAAAACTGTTGAAGAATTTGTGGCTTCTCTAAAGCGGCCGCGCACCGCAATAATTATGGTAAAAGCTGGTGCTCCTACAGATGCTGTGATTGAAGAACTTGCGAACGCTATGGAGCCGGGAGATATTATCGTCGACGGCGGAAACTCTTATTTTGAAGATACGATTCGCAGAGAGCGTGACATTCGCGCGCGCGGTCTTCATTATGTTGGTTGCGGTGTTTCTGGCGGCGAAGAAGGTGCTTTGCGTGGTCCTTCGATGATGCCTGGTGGCACTGAGGAATCTTGGAAGACTCTTGGTCCTATTTTGAAGTCTATTGCTGCTGTTGCTGAAGGTGAGCCTTGCGTAACGCATATCGGCACTGATGGTGCTGGTCACTTTGTGAAGATGGTTCACAATGGCATCGAGTATTCGGATATGCAGCTTATTGCCGAAAGCTACGATTTAATGCTTCGCGGATTGGGCATGAAGTCCGACGAAATTGCGGATGTGTTTAGCGAGTGGAATAAGGGCGAACTTGATTCTTATTTGATTGAGATTACTGCTGATGTGCTTCGCCAGAAGGATGCTAAGACTGGTAAGCCTTTGGTTGAAATGATGGTGGATCATGCTGGCATGAAGGGTACTGGTACTTGGACTGTGCAGTCTGCGCTTTCGCTCGGCATACCTGTTACCGGTATTGCTGAAGCTGTGTTTGCGCGTGGTCTTTCAAGCCAAGTTGCTTTACGTGAAGCTGCTGAAAGCCAAGGTTTGACTGGCCCGGACGCTCATTTTGATTTGAACGATGCTGAGCGTAAGGCGTTTATTGAGGATATTCGCCAAGCTTTGTACGCTTCTAAGATTGTTTCTTATGCTCAGGGCTTCGATGAGATTGCAGCTGCTGCAATTGAGCATGATTGGAAGATTGACCAGGCTGCGGTTGCTCGCATTTGGCGTGGTGGATGCATTATTCGTGCTCAGTTCTTGAACCGTGTTTCTGAGGCCTTTGAGTCTGGTGAAGCAAGCGTTTCTCTGCTTTTTGCACCGTACTTTAAGGATGCAATTGAAAAGTCTCAAGCTGCTTGGCGTCGTGTTATTGCGCGTGCAGTTGAGCATGGCGTGCCTGTTCCAGCATTCTCTAGCTTGCTTGCGTACTACGATGGCTTGCGCTCCAAGCGTTTGCCAGCTTCGCTTATTCAAGCTCAGCGCGATTTCTTCGGTGCGCACACTTACGGTCGCATTGACGAGCCAGGCGTATTCCACACTTTGTGGGCAGATCCTAATCGCCCAGAAGTAAAGCAAGATTAAAAAATAATATTTAGAGATAACAGACCTTTGCATTATTATGCAGGGGTCTGTTATCTATTGTTCTAAATATTATGCATGTTGCTAGAAAGCTATGAAAGCTACTTAATAGCAGCTTGCAAAGTTTCTGTGGTTGTTAGCCAAGAGATTTCGTCTGTGCCGTTTGCAAAAGACGCAGGATATTCAGGATTATTAGCTTCCGAAAGTGAATTCATTAAAGAAGCGCCCTTTTCTGCTCCGGCAGTCAAGAACCAAGTGCGGCGACTGTGAGCCAGCACAGGAACTGTAAGAGACAATCGCATTGGAGGAAGCTTAGGGGAGTGGTTTACTCCAACAACAATGCGCTCGCGATTGTTGACATGCGGCAATCCTGGGAAAAGTGAAGCCATATGAGCATCCGGACCCATACCGAGGATTGCTAAATCAAACACAGGCTCTTTACCAAGTATGCTCACAATTTCTTCCTCATAGTCGCGTGCTGCAGCATCTAAAATTGCATCATTTTCAGCGTCGCTGGCTGTTGCAATTTCCTCAGCACTACGCTCGTCTGCAGGCATTTCGTGAATATGAGATTCTGCCAAAGCCTTGTTAGAAGTAAGTAAGTTAAGAAACATTTCGCGAGCCTTGCGTGCGTTGCGATCCTCGCTATCATAAGCTACGAAACGCTCATCTGCCCACCAAATATGCACTAAATTCCAATTAATCGCAGGTAAAAGTGGATTGCTAGCAAACATTTGGAACATGCGTATTGAATCTGTGCCACCAGTAAGAAGTAAATGGAATGGTTTATTGAGATTTTGCACATTATTTTGTGACTCCATAATAAGCGTTACTAGGCGTTGAGCTGCAACGGCTGCAAGCACATCGCGATTATCGTATCCGTAAATACTTGCGTTATGTGCAAAAGTAACTTCATTATTTGTCATAGTTGTTCCTTTTATGCAATTAAAAATGTTTCACACGCTGTTTCATACGTTGTTTCACAAGTTGTTTCACGTAATGTTTTACGCATTTTCTGCAGGATTATCTCTAACCAACTGCGCGTAAATTTCGTCAGGATCAATGCGTCGCAATTCTTCACTTAAGCAATCATCCAAAGTGCGAATAGGAAGCGCAATAGGTTGTGCAGCCTGTCCAGGCAAGCTAATCAAAGCTTGATCTCCGCCAGCAGGGCGAGTAAGTGACAATGTGCCATCTTCGCGTTCTAAAGTTACGGAAGTAATAGCTTGAGCTTCGGGATTTTCAACTATTTCTACAGGCACGTGCAAGCTACTCTTCAGCCAAGCTGCAAGTAAATGCAAAGACACGTAATGAGTAGGACCCACAACTTTCGCGCTAAGAATAGGCAAATGTGGAGGTTGATCGAGCATAGAAGCAAGTAAAGCGCGCCAAGGAGTTAAACGCGTCCAAGACAAATCTGCATCTTGCGGAGACCAGTTTTTGCGCAAGTTTTGCACAGTTTTAAGAGTGTCGTCTGCTCGCTGTGCATCAGTAATTCTGCTACTTGCCATAGCTCCAAGCAAATCGTGAGCAGGATCTTCAGGAGCGTTTGTTGGCCACCATGCAACAACCGGCGCATCTGGCACAAGTAGTGGAATAACAAGCGTATCCGGATGACGAACTAAACCGTTGTGCGGATACAAAATAATAATTTCACCAGCTCCAGCATCTGCGCCAAAACGTACTTGAGCATCAAGATTCGGCACAACCTCACCGCGCTCAGCAGCGTGCTCGCTAGACCAATCTCGAACCATTGCAATAACTCGGCAAGGATGCTCGCGGCTAGCTGCGTTTGCTGCATCAAGTGCATGCTCTAACTCTTTAAGATTTGTATCAATAAGCAAAGTGAGCACTCGACCAGTAGCGGATTCGCCGCGCTCTTCGTGCAATTCGTCGATTTTTGCTGCAATTTTGCTTGTATTAGTATCAGGAAGGTTGATAATCATGGCAGCCTCCAATGGCGATTATCTCGAGCAAGCATAGCATCAGCTTCTGCTGGACCCCACGTTCCAGCGCGATACGGTTGCGGTTGTGTGCCAAGCGAACTCCAGAATTCCTCAATAGGGTCAAGAATTTTCCAACTTAAATCTACTTCTTGCGTAGTTGGGAATAGCGGTGGTTCGCCAAGAAGTACGTCAAGAATCAAGCGCTCGTAAGCTTCAGGGGAACTTTCAGTAAAAGAGCGTCCGTAACTAAAGTCCATAGAAACGTCTCGAACTTCCATAGCAGTTCCGCCAGGAACTTTCGCACCAAAGCGCATAGTAACGCCCTCGTCTGGCTGCACTCGAATCACAATAGCGTTACTGCCAAGTTCGCGCACAGCAGTAGACTCAAACGGCAAATGCGGAGCGCGCTTAAAAATAACAGCAATTTCCGTAACGCGCTTGCCTAAACGTTTGCCGGTTCGCAAGTAGAACGGAACTCCAGCCCAACGGCGAGTATCAACGTCAAGTCGCACAGCAGCATACGTTTCAGTAGTGCTTTTAGGATCAATGCCTTGTTCTTCCAAGTATCCAACAGCTTTGTAAGAGCCCTGCCATCCTGCTGCATACTGTCCTCGAGCAGTATTGGCAGCCAAGTCTTGAGGTAGTCGGATTGCAGATAATACTTTTGTTTTTTCAGCAGTCAAATCGCTAGCGCGGAAACTTACAGGCTCTTCCATAGCGGTAAGTGCCATAAGTTGAAGCAAATGGTTCTGAATCACGTCACGTGCAGCGCCGATTCCGTCGTAGTATCCGGCTCTTCCGCCAATGCCAATATCTTCAGCCATCGTAATTTGCACGTGATCGACGTAATTCGCGTTCCAAATCGGTTCATACATTGCGTTAGCAAAGCGGAAAGCAAGCAAATTTTGCACAGTTTCCTTGCCTAAATAATGGTCAATTCGGAACACAGAATTAGGATCAAAAACTTCAGAAACAACGCGATCCAACTCTCGTGCGCTCGCTAAATCGTGTCCAAAAGGCTTTTCAATAATTACGCGTCGCCAAGCATGTTCAGAAGAGTGCGAAAGACCTGATGCTGCAAGTTGTTGCGCAACAACCGGGAAGCTGGAAGGCGGAATAGACATGTAAAAAGCGTGATTTCTGCGAGTTCCACGATCTCTATCTAGCTCGTTTACTGTTTTGCTTAAACGCTCAAACGCGGACGCATCGTCAAAAGTACCGCGCACGAAACGTATGCCTTTAGCGAGATTAATCCAAGTTGACTCACGAAATGGCGTTCTGCAATGCTGCTCAATATTTTCGCGCACAAAGTTTACGAAATGCTCATCCGTCCAATCGCGTCTTGCAAAACCAGTTAAACCAAATCCTGGAGGCAAAAGACCGCGATTAGCTAAATCATATACTGCTGGCATAAGTTTTTTGCGTGCTAAATCGCCAGTAATGCCAAAAATTACTAGGCTGCACGGGCCCGCAATACGAGCTAAACGCAAATCACGCGGATCGCGCAAAGGATTCGTCCAAGTAGATACGCTTTCCCCAGCGTCTTGCGAATCATGTAGTGTCCTCAACTCAGTCATAAATACTATCGTAATATTTCGTAGCTATTTTCACCACGCAAAACGCAATTTATTACGCTTAATAACAGTATTAAAAAGTTTTAGCGCGCTATAACTCTAATTTTCAGCCACCGCACACTGCTAAACGAATCATTTTCGCGTATTGCGGACCACCGACTGGAGTTAAGTGAACTCCATCGTCAGTCAAATATTCTGAGTGACCGTTACTCAAACCATGCCAGTCTATAATGCCAACATTATGGTGAGTTGCTGCGAACTTGCGTAAGCTATCGTTCGTCGCATCCTGCCAAGGTTGTGGGACTCGTGTGGTAACGAAGTAAACAGGTCTACCTTTTGCTACATCAACCATGTGTTGAAGCACGCTATCGTCACGAGGAGGGCCGTTGGTTCCAAGAGCGAAAATTACCACATCTCCAGCGTGTTTTACAGAAATATCTTTCTCGTATTCATCAGCTCCGTGGAAAATTTGTCTACTCACTTTTCCATCTATATAAGCGTTAGGCATAACTTGCATCAAATATGGTTTAGCGCCTTCAGTAATAGAATCTCCAACCATAGTTAAGTTCACGGAACAAGTGTTGCGTCGTTTGTCGATTCGCGTATGAGTAGTAACAAGATTTCGTGGAACTTTTTCTGCAATAGGGAAGAGAATGCGATACTTCGATGGTGTAGGTGGAAGAGACTGTTTTACTACATCCTTTTGCGCACCTTTTGGAACTGCTTTTCCTTTTGTTTTTTGCTCAGAATTAGTTCTGTCAAAAGCAGTAGGTTTTTTATTTAACAATGAAGATTGAGCTACTTGTGCTGTCAATTCTGGGCGAAGCTGCATTGACCTATGCTTAGCTATATCTTGCCAATTTACTGGCAAGATAATTAACGACACAATAATTATGCAGCACAAAGTTAGTGAAACAGAGCGGATAAGCTTAAATAATTGTTGATCTTTTATTGGCTTTTCAAATAACTGATACAAGCATTCTGCAAGTGCAACTATTACTAGTGCCTGAAAGACTTGCTCGCCTGTAGATACAGCAGTTGTTCTATTTGCTGGGTTGAATAATTCAAGAACAGGGAAGTGAACTAAATAAATTGCAAAAGAGCGTCTGCCGATATAAGCGAGCGGAGCCCATGCAAATATTCTTGAGCAAATATTATCAGTTTGCGTGCAAGACCACAGTATTAGTGTGCAAGCGGCTGCTGTTATTGTGTATCCGCCGAAAACAAATACTGAAGATGTGCCTTCTGCATACACGAAGCAGTAGCACAACACAATTGTTGCCAACAGTCCAATGCAAGATCTCTGCCATGCATGAAGTGGATTATAAAAAACAGTTTTTGGCTTATTGAATGCGTTATTTGGAAGTTCTTGTATATCTGGAGCTACGCTATTATCTGATAAATCAATTTGTAATCCTTCGCGCAAGTCAGCAGGTATTCCATCTTCAGCAAATACTTTTTCGTTATTTGCGTAGGATTTATCTGATTTTTTCGTTAGTGCTGAATTATCTACACTACTATCTGCATTACTATCTAACTTAACTGATGAAGCTAAGCTGACAGATATGTTCTTTTTGCCAATTAGCAAATGTAATGCATGAATAAGCCACGCGTGGAATGAATGTTTTGCAAACCAAGCGCCGTACATTGCTAACATTGCGCCCATTAAGAATTCTGATGCTCTCGTATCTAGAGAATAGTAGACGCGAGCTGGAGTTGTGTAATTGTCAAATAAGTAGGAAAAAGTAAAAGTAAGAATAGAAGAAAGTATTGCTAAGCCTGCTGTGATATACATGCGTACTAGCTTGCTACGCACGAATTTAATAAGTGCAGCAAGGATAATAGGCCATATAACAAAAGCTTGCATTATAAGTCCGAGATACCAAAGATGTTTGATAGGAGAAGGTAATCCGGACTGTTCAAAATATGAAAGTTTACGAGCAACATACATTATGTTGCTAAAGAATCCGGAGCCTGAAAGAGCATCTGCTTGTAACTTTGGCAGTAGACTTGGCGAAAAAAGCCACATAATTGGTGCTGTTATAGCGATAATTCCAAGTGTCGATGGCCAAATTCTTTTTACGCGCTTTAGTAAATATTCCCAGTAATGCTTGATTCCTTGAGTATTTTTATTATTATCTTCGATATTTTCTGCATTTTTTGCGTTTTTATCTGCGTTTAAATAGCGCAGAACTGATCTCGTGCAAAAATATCCTGCCAATACCAAAAACAGTGTTACTCCAAGGAATCCTCCCGTAAGAAGGCTTGGACGCATATGAAAGCATACAATACCAATAATTGCTAGAGCTCTTAAACCGTCTATTGCTTTATTTCGCTTCGAAACAGTATTTGTAGGTAAAGTAGATGATTGTTTATTTTCAGCTTTTGCGCTATTAATAGTTTTTTCTACGGTAATAGATTTTTCTACTGTATTATTTGCTTTTGATGAAAGATTAGTTGAGTTCGTTTTACTAGCATTTTTTTCTGCAGTAACCTTCTTTGTTTTGAAGGATTGATCTGCTTGTGAAACAGTGGAAGTGTTCACGCATCTCTTTTTTGTCATCTTGCCTACGCTTCGGTAACCATACTGGTATGTGTGCAACATATCGTGTGTAAAACGTAGCAATATTAACTGCGTATTAAGACACTTTTATAGCTTAAAGCGTGTCTTGTTGATATGCCTAGGATGCGCTAAAAATATGTGATTTTATGCTACTTCTGTAAGGGATACAAAACGTTTATTATTTAATGAAATTTGTTAACAAAATTTTGTATTGCATGCTCTATTGTTGTCGTTCGTCGGTGCGCGCTAAAGTGAGATAGAACAGTTATATGAATTGTTATTAAAGTTATCAAAGGAGCCAAAATGGCAGAAACTTTTAACGTTGTGGTAGAGATTCCACGCGGTTCTAAGAACAAGTATGAAGTGGATCACGAAACTGGTCGCGTATTCTTGGATCGTACGCTTTTCACAGCTATGGGTTATCCAGATGATTACGGTTATATTGATGGCACTTTGGGCGAAGATGGAGATCCACTCGACGCTCTTGTTATGATTCCAAATTCTGTGTTCCCAGGATGCGTTGTTGAGTGCCGCGCCGTTGGCTTGTATCACATGGTTGACGAAGCCGGTGGAGATGACAAGGTTTTGTGTGTTCCAGCTGACGTTCGTTTCGACGACATCAAGGATATTGATGACGTGAACGAGTATCACAAGGCTGAAATCAAGCACTTCTTCGAGCAGTACAAGGCTTTGGAGCCAGGTAAGGAAGTTCTTCCTGGTGACTTCTGGGCTGGCGTTGAGCAGGCTGAGAAGGAAATCGTTGCAGCTCGCAAGCGCTTGGAAGAAAGCGAAAAATAAGTTTCGCTTTTAATAAGCAAAACAATAAAATTAAAGGCTAAATAAAACGTCGAAGACACATACCGTGTTTTCGACGTTTTTATGTAAGCAGGTGATTTCAAAAGTAAATTAAAACGTAACGTTACATACGCTTTAAATAATTTTAAGCAGCTACTAGCATTCCAAGACCTGCAATATACACAAGCATTCCTGAAAGCATTATTGGCAATATAGAAGTAGCGATATCGTGCGCAATAATTCCAGTTTTGTATTCTTCATAATTGTTGCGAACCCATAAATATGAAAGTCCTGATAGCGCGATTAGCATAAATATGCACAGTACTATAACGAGTATTCCAGCGTTTAAATTGCGAAGCGATGGTATAAAGCTAATAATTGACGGCAAAAATAGCCAACCCGGAAGTGCTGCACAAGCAATACTTGCAGTCAACGTGTGCGAAAGATTTCGTACTAAATTTGTGCGATTCTCGCGCAGCATTTGCCTCAAGAATGTCACAAATGTTGCTGCTACAAGAATTAGAGCAAAAGATACAGCCCAACGTTCGTAAGGGTGAATTGCAGCAATAAACTTACTCATTGACACAGTTTCGTTATCAATGACGACGCTTTTTGGCAGCCATACCTTTAATACTCCAGTTGCAAACCATGCAGAAGCAATTCCTGCGCATAATGCAATAGCTCTGTCAATTAAATTTCCGCGCAGTGGCCACAACGCTATAAATATAAGCATTATGATAAGGCATAACATAAGTGTTATTTTTGCTGTTGCAATTGGCAATATCGCTGCAATTGCGAGAAGTACTACAACAAAAATTTGGCTTATAAACATCGCCAATGCGTTCATGCTAGGTATACGTGTATGTTTTTGAACATTTACGCAAGAATTATCATTTTTCTGCATCTTGTCATTGCAGATACGTGTTTCATTGCTCATACACACTCCCTAGTGCTGTAAGTTTTATATTTATAAAGCGTAATATGCCCATAAAATATTAACAAATTACTTTGTTTATTTACTAATGTAGCCTATAACCTGCACTGCGCTTTATTGTGTTGATATTTTTTATCTTCGGAAGACGCAAGTGTTGCGCTTATCGCTATTTTTCGCAGTATGGTTTACAATTCCTGTAAAGGCTGAATTTGCTACTACATCAATTGTTTGTTGGAGGCATCATATGACTGATATCACATTGATGACTTCGTGTGCTTCTCCCTCTTCAGTTTTACCTTCACTTACTTTGTTATCTCATAAAGTGCGTTTACTTTCTTTGGATACGTCAAGTTTGGCAAAACTACCTGCACAAACCATTCTTTTGCTTGACGCGCGTGAGGATTTAGCTCTCGCTAAATCAATGTGTTCTTCTCTGCGTGTTGCAAATATTACGGTTCCTGTCATATTAGTTATAACTGAGGGTGGTTTTACTGTAGTAAATCCTTCGTGGAACATTTCTGATGTTGTGCTAACCAATGCTTCTCCTGCAGAAGTAGAAGGTCGTTTGCGTTTGGCTTCTTTGCAACACGGATCTTCTGATGATTTATTTGTGCATTCGCAAGGTTCTGAAATTGATGATTCTTTCAATTCAGACAATGGAACTATGCGTTCTGGAGATCTCGTTGTAGATATGCGTAGCTACACAGTGAGTTTGCATGGTCATCCTGTTGATTTAGCTTATAAAGAATTTGAATTGCTGAAATACTTTGTGCAGCATCCGCGCAGGGTGTTTACTCGCACTCATTTGTTGCAAGAAGTATGGGGTTACGACTACTACGGTGGCACTCGTACTGTAGATGTCCATATTCGTAGGCTTCGTGCAAAACTTGGTGTTGAATATGAACATTTGATTGGCACAGTGCGTAATGTTGGCTATCGCTTCGATCCTTCGGAATCAGACGAGAATAGCGAAATTTCCGAAAGCAGCATTGAAGATGATTCTGAAAATGATGCAGATAAGCAGCCTGAACAATAACGATTTATTGAAGCTCTAATATGCGAGAATCAAAACAAGCGAAATTAGCTCGTATTTATGCAGAGTACGATTTATTGTGCAAAGAAATACCGGAACCGAAGTGTGCATTAAATTTCAAAAATCCGTTTGAGCTACTAATTGCTACTGTATTAAGTGCGCAAACTACAGATAAGCGCGTAAATATTGTGACTCCTGAACTCTTTTCTATTTTTCCCAACGCGAGTTCTTTAGCTGCTGCTCCTGTATCTCAAGTTGAGTCAATTATTTACCCTCTCGGATTTTATAGAGTAAAAGCACAGAACATTATTTCATTATCTGCATGCTTGCTTAATAATTTTTCTGGTATAGTGCCATCAAATATGGAAGATTTAATATCGTTGCCAGGTGTTGGCCGTAAAACTGCCAATGTCGTTCTTGGCAACGCATTTGGATTACCGGGGTTTCCTGTAGACACTCACGTAATACGTGTTACAGGGCGTCTTGGTTGGCGTAAGGTTCAGGCTCATCCAAATCCTGTCGCTATTGAACGCGAAATAACAGCTTATTTTGCTCCTAAAGAGTGGACTAATCTTTCTCATAGACTTATTTTGCACGGCAGAAAAATTTGCACTGCTCGGAATCCAAAATGTGTTTCATGCCCTTTAAATGCAACATGTCCGTCAGTAATTATTTAAAGCGTGTTGTTTCCAATTCCGATATTGATATAGACTGTAAGTTATGTCAAGAACAGGCAAATATGCGTATCGTGCTTCCAGGTCAGCTCATGCTCGAGTTAATACAGACTGGATGCCATGGGTTGTGTTTGTGGTTGTGTCAGTAATAATGAGCGGCATTTTGTGGTGTGGATGGCAAATATACCAAGGTCATTCGCCTTTTGCTTCAATAATGCATCCAGCTAGTAACTCAGTGCTAAAAGTTGGTTTGCGTACTGCTCCTGAATCTCTTGATATTAGAAAAGACGATAGTGACGCTTTACAGCAAGCTTTAATTGGTAATGTTTACGAAACTCTTGTTAAACGTGGCGATGATAATAGTTTGCAACCGGGTCTCGCGAAGTCATGGGATATTTCGAAAGACGGCTTAACATATCGCTTTAATTTGCGTCAAGGCGTGCGTTTCTCTAACGGTAGTGAGATGAATTCCAATTCCGTATTAGAATCTTTGAAACAAGGCATAACAAATAATTATCCTGGTTATAGCGCGCTTTCAAATATTAAAACCGTTAATAATCCAGATAATTACACTCTAGTAATCACTCTTAATAATCCAGATGCTTTACTTCTACGTCGTCTTGCTGGACGCGTTGGCATTGTGTATGACACAAAATCAATGATCGACTATGCAAGTGCTGCTCTTGGCACAGGTCCTTTCACTGTAAGTGACTACAATAAAGGCAATTCTTTAGTATTACTTCGCAACGATAAATATTGGGGAACTCCTGCTTCTTGCGCAAGTGTTACTTTGCAATATTTCAATAGCGATACTGCTCTAGCTGAGGCAATGGAAAAAGGCAATATTCAAATGGCAGTTCCGCTTGAAGGTAGCGAAAATAAGCGTCTTGCTGCTGTTGCTAATACGCAAATGGTAGAAGGACAGAGCACAAGAGTGCGATTTGTTGCAATAAATACAACAGTTTCGTCAATTTTCTGCGATGAGCAGGCTCGTAAAGCTGCGAGATACGCTTTGAATGCGCAAACTGTACTTGCAGCTGATGGCAATGGTGGTGTTCCAGTAGGAGGACCTATTGATCCTCTTTCAACTGGTTATGAAGATTTAAATGGATTGTATCCTTATAATCCAAGCAAAGCTGCTCCCTTGTTCCATTACTTTAGCGCAAGATATTTAGGAACTATTACTTTCCTTGTTTCACAAGGCGAAGGTGGAGTTGGGCGCGAGCTTTCAAAACAGATTAGTTCCGTGAGCGGTTTTAAGGTCAATCTTGAAGAAGTTGATCAACAAACTATGCGTAAGCGTATTAGTGAAGGTAAGTATGATCTTGCGCTTACTACTAGTAATCGTACTTTAGATGAAGGCATGTTTGCAGAAAGCGGTTCTCCGTTCGTTTTGCAAGACGCGCGTGCTCAACAAGCTTGGGCTGATGCAGTTCATTCTAAGAATGCAAGCGAATATGAGGCAAATGCTCGTGCATATGCTCGCGAAGTAAGCAATAATGCTGCAGCGCACTGGCTTTATGCTCGTAAAAGCATAATGGCTGTGAAATCTAATATAAGCGGTTATACGAAGAATATGACGGATCAGCTTCTGCCATTGCAAAGCGTAGTTGTGAAATAGAAAAGCGTAAGATTTGCGTTGTCGCGCTGAGTTTCTAATATTCAGTTCATGAGTGAACAGGATAACAACACAGTAAAGCACGCACATTTAACGCCTCTTCCTAACAAAGTTGGCGTTGATGGTCTTGAAGACAAGTGGCGTAGCAATTGGGATGAAGCTAAGACTTACGCATTCCATAATTCTCGCGACCGTAAGGCCGTATATTCTATCGATACTCCACCTCCAACAGTTAGTGGACACTTGCATGTTGGTCACGTATTCTCCTACACGCATACGGATGTTATTGCGCGATATAAGCGTATGCAAGGCTTTGACGTGTTCTACCCAATGGGTTGGGACGATAACGGTTTGCCAACAGAGCGCCGCGTACAAAACTATTACGGCGTGCGCGTAGACACTTCGTTGAAGTATGACCATGATTTTAAGCCGCCTTTTGAAGGCACTGAAGGCAAGAAAATTGAAGCTAAGGATCAGGTTCCTGTAAGCCGACAGAACTTTATTGAGCTTTGTGAGCGCTTAACTTCTCAAGATGAGAAGCTTTTTGAAGCATTGTGGCGCAGGCTCGGTCTTTCTGTAGACTGGTCGCAAACTTACCACACTATTGGCGAGCAGCCTCGCCGAGTTGCGCAAAAAGCATTCCTTCGCAATCTTGCTCGCGGAGAAGCTTATCAAAAAGACGCTCCAGGCTTGTGGGATGTTACATTCCAGACTGCAGTTGCTCAGGCTGAGCTTGAATCGCGCGAATATCCTGGTTTCTACCATAAGATTGCGTTCCGTTTTGAAGATGGTACGCCAATTTATATTGAAACTACGCGCCCAGAATTGCTTGCTGCATGCACTTCCTTAATTGCAAATCCAGAAGATGAGCGTTACAAGAAGTACTTTGGTCAAGAAGTTTATTCACCGCTGTTTAAGGTGAAGGTTCCGATTTTGGCGCATTCTGCTGCTCAAATGGACAAAGGTGCTGGCATTGCAATGTGCTGCACTTTCGGTGATGTAACTGACGTTGAGTGGTGGCGCGATTTGAATTTGCCAACTCGACCAATCATTCAGCGTAACGGTCGCATTGTAATGACGACTCCTGATTGGATTACGGATGAATCCGGTCGCGAAATGTTCGAGAAAATTGCCGGCAAAACCACGTTCTCTGCTCGCAAGGAAGTTGTTGAAGCTTTGCAAGCAGCTGGAGATATGGAAGGCGATCCAAAGCCAACAAAGCGCATGACGAACTTCTACGAAAAGGGCGATAAGCCTTTGGAAATCGTCACTTCTCGTCAATGGTACTTAAAGAACGGCGGCACAGACGAAAAGCTGAATGCTGAGCTTATTGAGCGTGGCAAGGAACTTAACTTCCACCCAGACTTTATGCGCGTGCGCTACGAGAATTGGGTTCATGGCTTGAATGGTGACTGGCTTATTTCTCGCCAGCGCTTCTTCGGCGTGCCATTCCCATTATGGTACCCAGTAAACGAAAATGGGGAAGTTGATTACGAGCATCCTTTGACGCCTAGCGAAGATCGTTTGCCAATCGACCCAACTATTGACGTTCCAGAAGGCTTTGATGAATCTCAGCGAGACCAGCCAAATGGCTTTACTGCTGAGCAAGACATTATGGACACTTGGGCAACATCTTCCTTAACTCCACAAATCGTGACTCGTTGGGAAGAGCCAGGTGAGGAAAATCAAGCTTTGTTTAAGGCTACTTTCCCAATGGATTTGCGTCCACAAGGTCAGGATATCATTCGTACTTGGCTGTTTAGTACTGTTGATCGTGCACATCTTGAAAACGGCTGCTTGCCTTGGAAGCATGCTGCGCTTTCTGGCTGGATTCTTGATCCTGACCATAAGAAGATGTCTAAATCTAAAGGCAACGTGGTTGTGCCAAATAAGCCAATCGAAGAGTTTGGTGCGGATGCTGTGCGCTACTGGGCAACTTCTGCAAAACTTGGCTTGGATGCAACTTACGACGAAGGTCAAATGAAGATTGGTCGTCGCCTTGCGATTAAGCTTTTGAACGCTACAAAGTTTGCGCTCGCAATTGGTCGCGAAGATGATGAGCATCAGGTTCTTGAGCCTGCTAGCGCGGACTGGGATTTTGCAGACGTTACGGAAGTATTGGATCGCTCTGTTATGGCAAAGCTTGCATCCGTTATTCGTACCGCAACTGATGCGCTTGAATCTTACGAGCATTCTAAGGCTTTGGAAGCAATCGAAACCTTCTTCTGGGAATTCTGCGACGATTATATTGAGCTTGCAAAGAATCGTGCTTACGGTACTGCAGAATCCACTGGACGCACTCCAAGTGAAGCTGCTGTGAAGTCTGCTCGCACAACTCTTGGTCTTGCACTCGATGCTTTGGCTCGCTTGCTTGCTCCTTACTTGCCTTACGCTACTGAAGAGGTGTGGAGCTGGATGCATGACGGCGAAGGCTCTGTGCATCGTGCTAGCTGGCCATGCGCTAAGGCGTATGAGTCTGCTGCAAACGGTGTTTCTGCGGATACTTTGGCTTATGCGGGTGAAGCTTTGGCTACTTTGCGAAAGATTAAGTCTGAAGCAAAAGTTTCTATGAAGACTCCTATTTTGCAGGTGACTTTGAATGTTGTAGAAAACGCTTACAAGGCTGTTGAGGAGACTTTGGATGACGTTGCTGAAGCTGGACGCGTTACTGGAGAAGTAAAGCTTAACGCTGTTAAGGCTGCAGTTGCTGGAGATTCTTCTGATTCTGAATCTGCAGATTCTGATGCAGCTAACGTAAACGTTTCAGTTGCTCAAAGCGAACTCGGCGAAGCTCCTGCAAAAAAGAAGTAAACGCAAGTAGTCGAAAATAATTAATCGCAAAACAAAAGCGCTGGAAGTCAATCTTCGACTCCAGCGCTTTTTGTGTATTGTAATCGCGAAGCATCGCGCGGTAACGCTAGACTGTAAACCATGAATCCAGAAAGCTTAAGTGAATTAATTGAAAAAATTGCTAAAGATTTAGTAGCAAGCGGTAAAGCTGGCAATCTAACAGAAGATTTGATTCCTGCAGCCGAAAAACTTGCAGTTATGCGACCAAAAGATCGCGCACACGGAGATTGGGCTACGAACGTTGCTATGCAGCTCGCTAAAAAAGCTGGTATGAAGCCTCACGATTTAGCTGAACTTTTTGCCGAGCGTTTGCAAGAAGCGGAAGGTATTGCGTCTGTAGAAGTTGCAGGTCCTGGCTTTATTAACATAACGCTTGATTCTGCTTCTGCAGCGGCTGTTGTTGACGAGGTCTTAAAGCAGGGTGCTGATTTTGGTAAGAATGCGCACTTAAGCGGCAAAACTTTGAATCTTGAGTTTGTTTCCGCAAACCCAACTGGTCCAATCCACATTGGTGGAACTCGCTGGGCTGCAGTTGGCGATTCCATGGCTCGAGTCTTGGAAGCAAACGGCGCAAAAGTTGTGCGCGAATACTACTTCAATGATCATGGCGAGCAAATCAACCGTTTTGCAAAGTCGCTTGTAGCGGCTGCTCATGGAGAAGAAACGCCTGCAGATGGTTACAAAGGCGCGTATATTAACGAAATCGCGGACGCTGTTATAAAAGAAGCGCAAGCAGACGGAGTTGATGTTCTTTCTTTGCCAAGAATTGATCTTGGAAAAGACGAGGAAGGTTTGCCTCTTGGTGAAGGTGATTCCGAGCAGCGCGAAGAGTTCCGCAAGCGTGCAGTGCCAATGATGTTTGCTGAAATTCGCAAGTCAATGCGCGATTTTCGTGTTGGTTTTGACGTGTGGTTCCACGAGAACAGCCTGTACGAAGATGGCGAAGTTGAGCGCGCTATTACAGACTTGCGTGAGCGTGGAGATATTTTTGAAAAAGATGGCGCAACTTGGTTTGAATCCACCAAGCATGGCGACGATAAAGATCGCGTAATTATTAAGTCTGACGGCAATTACGCTTACTTTGCTGCAGATATTGCGTACTATCGCAACAAGCGCCACCGTGATCAGAATCCTGCGGACGTAGCGATTTACATGCTTGGCGCGGATCATCACGGCTATATTGGCAGAATGATGGCAATGTGCGCGGCTTTTGGAGACAAGCCAGGCGAAAATATGCAGATTCTTATTGGTCAGCTTGTAAACGTTATGAAGGACGGCAAGCCTGTACGCATGAGCAAGCGCGCAGGAAACGTTATTACGATTGACGATTTAGTTGATGCAATTGGCGTAGACGCTTCGCGTTACTCACTTGCTCGCACCGATTACAATACAAGCGTTGATATTGATTTGGATTTGCTTGCTTCTCATAGCAACGATAATCCTGTGTATTACGTGCAATACGCGCACGCACGCAGCTGCAATGTGGCTCGCAATGCTGCGGACGCTGGAATTAGTGCAGATGGCGCTGATTTAAGCTTGCTTAATACCGAGGCTGACGGTGAAGTGTTGGCTGCTTTGGCGCAATGGCCTGCAGCTCTTGCACAAGCTGGCGATTTGCGCGCTCCTCACAGAGTTGCGCATTACCTTGAGGATTTGGCAGCAAGCTACCACAAGTGGTACAACCTTGAGCGCGTTGTGCCAATGGAGTTAACTGACCCTGAAAATCGTTTGCCGGAAGCTGAGCGCGAAGCTCAGCGCATTGCAAAGTGCCCAGAGCCAGCTCGTGCTGCAGCTCGCTTAAAGCTTAACGCTGCTGTGCGCACAGTTATTGCAACTGGTCTTGATTTGCTTGGAGTTTCTGCTCCAGAAAAGATGTGATTTTACTTATTTTATATAAGATTTAGAGCAAAGCTATAAGCATTTTTGATTGCATAGGACGTTGGTAGTTTGCCAGCGTCCTTTTTATTTTTATTAAGGACACGCGCGAGATTGTAAATTTATGCCGATTAAGTACATGCAATTTATTAAGATACCCCCTAATATTATTTTCGCTTTAAATCCAAAATATAAAATCAGAGATTTAGCTGAATAGTATGCAAATACAAAATTTATCCTTATAGGAGGTGTAAGCATGAGCGTCACAACACAAAGTGTCAGCACAGACAGTGCCCCGAAAAAAAGGAACCTGACAATTATTGAGTCCGCGTACGTGGCGGTCATGTTGTTTGGTATGTTCTTTGGCGCAGGAAACCTGATTTTCCCTGTGTTCCTTGGAGCTAACGCAGGAAACAATTCCATTCCTGCAGCATTAGGCTTTATTATTACCGGCGTTGGTTTGCCATTGTTGGGCGTTACAGCTCTTGCAATGAGTCGTGCAAACGGTCTTTTTGAACTTTCAAGCAAGCCGAGCAGAAAATACGGCATGTTCTTTACTTGCGTGCTGTATTTAACAATCGGACCATTCTTTGCAATTCCTCGCTGCGCAACAACTTCGTACACTGTTGGTTTGGAGCGCGTTGTTCCACAAGACGGAAACGGTCAATTGTATTTGTTCTTGTTCTCTGTGGTTTTCTTCGCACTAGCGTTCTTCTTTGCGCTAAAGCCAAGCGGCATACTTACATGGGTTGGTAAAGTTCTTACACCTATATTCTTGGTTTTCTTAGGCGTCCTGGTATTTACTGCGCTGTTTTCTCCTGTAAGCGGTGCTTCTTCGGATGCTGCTCCTATAGGAAAGTACGTTAATGAATCATTCTTTACAGGATTCTTAGATGGTTACAATACAATGGATGCTTTAGCTAGCTTGGCTTTTGGCATTATAGTTGTTAGTACTATTCGATCCTTTGGTGTAAAAGACCCTAAAGATGTGGCAGTGAATACTGTGCGATCTGGATTCTTTAGCTGCTTGCTTATGGCGTTGATTTACGTCGCAATTGTTATTGTCGGCGTGCGTAGCCGTGCACTGTTTAAGCCTGCTGAAAACGGTGGCATAACTTTGGCGCAAGTCGCACGTTACCATCTTGGAAACGTTGGCTTATTTGTGCTTGCTGCAACTGTTACTCTTGCATGCTTAAAGACGGCAGTTGGTTTAATTGTAAGCTGCTCGGAAACCTTCTCTAAGTTATTCCCTAAGGGTCCTAGCTATCGCGTTTGGTCTGTGTTGATTACGCTTGTTTCGTTTGGCCTTGCAAACTTTGGTTTGAGCACAATCATCGAATATGCAGTTCCAGTATTGATGTTCTTGTATCCACTGTCAATCGTATTGATTCTTTTGGCTTTGTGCGGTCGACTTTTTGGAAATTCCAAAGTCGTGTACGCTTGGACACTTGGTTTTACTGGTGTTGCAGCTGTATTTGACTTTTTGAATAGTTTGCCGCCTGTTTTGCGCAGCGCATTGCATATGAACGATATGTTGGTGGTTGCTCAAAACTGGCTGCCGTTCTCAGAATTTGGCATGGCTTGGGTTTGCCCTGCTGTTGTTGGATTCGTTGTTGGCTATGTCCGCATGGTTTTATTTGAAAACAAGGACATGGAAGAGGTGGCTCGTCTAGCTGCTGGTCCAGATCTTGAAGGCAGCGTTGCTAGCGACGATGATTATTATTCAAGCGATGCTGAGTTTGACGAGTCGGATTCGTTCGTTGTATCTGCTAAGTCTACTGTTGACGAGCCTAATTTTAGTGAGCAATCCTAAAGTTTTGTAGAGTCGCGTAGACGTTATAATGATCGCCATATTTTGTTGCGTAATTTTTCGTAGCAAAGTATGGCGAATTTTATATAAAACGCACGCTTGACTTATTTATTGGAACGATTTAGTATATTTCAATAACGAACAAAATAATGTGCAATCTAAAAGTAATTCTCGCTTAGCCAGTAAAGCAAGATACGAAAAGGCACACGTCTAGTGCTCGGCGCTGAGGCATTAGCAAAATGGTTGTTCATGAGTGAAAGGAGTAAACGACGCTGTTTGCGGCAGAAGTCTGGCGTTGCTATATATCAAATGGTGCATTGGGCGGTATGCCCAAGAACCTTTAAGTTTCTCTAAATATTTCTAAGGAAGAACAACGATGTTGAAACTAAAAAAGTTTGGAGCAATCTCTGTGATGCTCGTTGCTGCGCTTTCGCTTACCGCATGTGGTGGCGGCACAAGCTCCACGAGTAATGCTCAAGGTAAAACAACCGTTTCTGTTTGGCATTATTGGGATGGCGCTAATGCAGATGCCTTCGATAAAAAAGTAAAAGCATTTAATGCTTCGCACAAGAACATTGAGATTAAAACTACAAATGTTCCTAATGCTGATTTCTTAACAAAATTACGCGCATCTGCTACGTCAAATACTTTGCCAGACATGGCTATAGGCGATTTGATTTGGATGCCTCAAATGGCGCAAATTGGCAAATCTGCAGACTTAAAAAAGCTTCTCAAGCCTGAAGTAATTGACAATATTAACCCAGCATTAAAGAATTTTGGGTCAATTGATGGTCGCTTAGTATCCGTTCCAATGTCAGCCAATAATCTTGCTTATATGTACAATCGCACAATATTTAAGAAGGCTGGTTTAGATCCAGATAAGCCGCCAAAAACTTGGGCTGAATTAAAGCAAATGGCAAAGCAAATCAAAGATAAGACTGGTCTTCCAGGATACGATTTGCCAACTGAAGCAGGAGACAGCGGTGAGGCTCTTACCTGGAACTTCCAAGTCAATCTTTGGCAAGCTGGGGGTGAATTCTTAAAGAAAGATAACTCTGCTGCTGCTTTTAACACTCCTGCAGGTAAGAAAGCTGCCAATTTCTGGATGGATCTTATTAAAAGTGGAGTGAGCCCATATGCTGGATGGGGCAAGTTTGAAAAAGGTAAAGGTGGTTCTGCTCAGGAAGGTTCTTGGATGGTAGGTATTTGGGCAGCGGATCCTCCATTTGATTTTGCTGCAGCTCCTTTACCAACTCCTGAAGGTGGTAAACCATCTACTAATCTTGGCGGAGAACAAGCCATGTTGTTTAACAATGATGATGCAAAAGTAAAAGCTGCTGCTGAATTTGTGACTTGGTTCTTGCAAGACAAGCAAGTGCTTGATTGGTGTGAATCTACTGGTTTCCTGCCTGCGACAAAGAGTGCTGCTAACAATGCAGAGTATCGTTCATGGGTTGAAAAGAAAGAGCCTCGCTTACTTCCATATATTGAACAAATGGCAACTGCTCATACTCGTCCAAACACCAAACTATATCCACAGATTTCGTTGGCATTCGCAAAGGAAATGGAAAAAGCATTTTCTGGCGAAGTAAATGTTGGAACTGCATTAAAGAATGCAGAAAAAGCAGTCAACGAAGTAATATCGCAAGGTAAGTAATCATGCGTAATCCGATAGTACAGTTGAAAAAGAACAAGTCAGCTGCTAATGCAGAAGCAAAGGCTAGTAATGGTAAGCTGATTCGTGATAGTCGTAAAACTGTAGGTAAATGGGAGCAAATTCTCACAGCATGGGGATTGTTGCTTCCGGGATTAGTGATTCTCGTCATCTTCACTTTTTATCCAATTATTTCTGCAGCTTATACGAGCTTAACGAATTGGAACGGGTTTTCTGTAAATCCAGATTTTATTGGATTGAAGAATTATGTGAAACTATCTCAAGATCCAGAATTTTGGAATAGTTTAACCGTGACTGTTATCTATGCATTTGGTGTAGCTGTGCTATCGGTTGTTTCGGGGTTGCTTTTTGCGGTATTACTAGATGCGCCAATTCGCGCTCGCGGATTGTATCGCACTATATATTTCCTTCCTGTCGTTACCTCCTCGGTGGCTGTAGCAATTGTGTGGAAATATATGTTGGATCCATCGGGTCTTGTAAATTCTGTACTCTCATCCCTAGGTATTGCAGGACCCGACTGGCTCCACAACAAGTGGCTAGCATTACTTGCTACTACACTCCTTACAGTTTGGAAGAACTTAGGTTTTAATATCATTCTATATTTGACTGCTTTGCAATCTCTTTCTAAGTCGACTTATGAAGCTGCAAGTCTTGATGGTGCTACGAGCTGGCAACAGCTGCGTTATATTACAGTTCCTCTGCTTAGACCAATGACATTCTTTGTGGTTGTGCAAGCACTGATTAGTAGTTTCCAATCATTTGATTTAATTTATGTGTTTACTGAAGGCGGTCCTCGAGGTGGCACTGACGTACTAGGAATGTTTATGTATCGTCAAGCATTTAGGTTAGGCAATTTCGGTTATGGTAC
Source organism: Gardnerella sp. C0026F2 (assembly GCF_056590715.1). Lineage (NCBI taxonomy): Bacteria > Bacillati > Actinomycetota > Actinomycetes > Bifidobacteriales > Bifidobacteriaceae > Gardnerella > Gardnerella sp. C0026F2. Next base: position 414,376 of record NZ_JBWPWR010000002.1, on the reverse strand, counting down.
GGCAATTGCTATAGCGTCGCTGGTGTTAGTTCTTATCGTAACTCTTGTGCAATGGAAGGTAAGTAATGCAGAAAATAAGTAAGGTTTTTACGAGATTGCGTTCGTTGCATCTTGCTCGGCATATTGTACTCATTATCGGTGCAGCTTCGGTACTTATTCCATTTATGTGGATGTTTACAACGTCGTTGCAAACAAAAGCCGAAACGTATGCCGTTCAGTCAGTGATTCCAACATCATGGCATTGGGAAAATTATCTGCATGCGTGGCAAAGCGCTCCGTTTGCAAACTATTATATTAATAGCTTGATCATGTCGGCAATTATTGTAGTTGGTCACCTTGCGTTTGATGCTATGGCAGCTTTTGCTTTTGCGCGATTAGAGTTTCCTGGAAAGAAAATATTATTCGTGCTGCTACTTTCTGCTTTCATGGTTCCTGCTTTCGTAACAGTTATACCTATGTACGGTATTATCGCTCAGTTGCGTTGGATTGATACTATGGCAGCTTTAACAGTTCCGCGTTTGGCTGATGTATTTGGCATTATTTTGCTACGCCAACATTTTACTACTATCCCGCGTGAGCTAGATGAGGCTGCAAGAATTGACGGATGTTCAAGCCTTGGTATTTTTATTAAAGTTATTCTGCCGCTTTCTAAGCCAGCTCTTGCAACTCTTGGTGTATTCTCATTCCTATTTGCATGGAATGATTTTCTGTGGCCTCTGTTGGTTACAAATGCAGAAGAAATGCGTACTATTCAAATCGGCTTGAGTGGTTTTGTTGGACGTTATGGTACGTCATGGAACTATTTAATGGCTGGAACTTTGACGTCAACTTTGCCATCAATTATTATTTTCTTCTTCTTCCAAAAAGCTCTTGAACGAGGAATCGCTTCTACAGGTCTTAAAGATTGAAGAAGTGCTAAGACGTTCACAATTTGTAAAATTTACTATTTGTTAGGAACAAGTCATGCAACCTGAATGGGTAAAATCAAGTGTATTTTATCAGATTTTTCCGGAGCGTTTCGCAAATGCAAATGCTTCTATTAACCCTAATCCTGTAGAATCATGGGATAAATCTCCAACTAGGGACAATTTTTTCGGTGGTGATTTGCAAGGGATCAGTGGGCATCTGTCATATCTTGCGGATATGGGTGTCAATGCTTTGTATCTTACTCCAATTTTCCAAGCGGATACGAATCATCGCTATGATGCCACTGATTATTTCAAAATTGATTCACGTCTTGGTAATGACGCAGATTTTGATGGGTTTATTAAGCGTGCTCATGAATTGCAGATTCGTGTAGTTTTAGATGGTGTATTCAATCATTGTGGAATAGGCCACTGGGCGTTTCAAGATGTTGTACGTAACGGCGAACAATCGCAATATGTTAATTGGTTTTCGGTAGAGGGCTTTCCTGTAGTGTCTCATCCGGAACCGAATTATAAAACATGTTCCGGCTGTTACTATTTACCAAAATGGAATGTATATAATCCAGAAGTGCGTAGACATCACTATAACGTTGCTAAATATTGGTTAAATCGTGGTATTGATGGCTGGCGTTTAGATGTTCCATATTTCGTCAATAAAACATTTTGGAAGGGTTTCCATAAAGTAGTGAAATCTTTTGGGGATGATAAATACTTAGTAGCTGAAGAATGGCGTAACCCTTCTCAATGGCTTACTCCGGAACTTATGGATGGAACCATGAATTATACAGTTCGTGATTTAGTCCTAGGTTTTTGCGCTGATGAAACATTGGATGCTTATGATTTTGCAGATGGTATGAATGCTTTGTATAACGATATTCCAGAAGAACATCGTTCTTGTATGTTGAATTTGCTTGGGAGTCACGATACTGAGCGATTGCTTACGCGTACAAAAGCTCATGAATATGCTTGGGATACGTCTGCTGAAGACGCTGAGAATTTAGCTTATGCGCTGTTATTCGCTGCTGATGGCGCTCCTATGGTGTATTACGGCGATGAAAATGGTATGGAAGGAGAAAATGATCCGGGTTGCCGCGCTCCTATGACTTGGAATGAGAATGCTTGGAATTTATCTGTTCGTAAAACAGTTTGCAAATTAATGCGTCTACGTAGAGAAAACGCTGCTCTCCAATATGGCAGGCAGCATGTAGCTGCTTTAGGTAAACATACTGTGTGTATTACGCGCAACTTACCTTCGGGGCGTGCATGCTTATGTTTAGTGCATCGCGGATCTGGAGCTTACATCAATTGTGATGATTTGCCGGTGCGTATGGATCGTGCGCTATTTGGTGTGCCAAGTATAATAGGTAAGCAATATCGTATGGGAGAAAAATCCATTATATTATATGAAGGTGAAGCAGTGGGGAAGCTATGAATGTTCGTAGAGTGACTATTAAGGATGTTGCAGAAAAAGCTAATGTTTCCAAGTCTGCAGTATCTTTTGCATATAATGATCCGTCAAAACTATCTGAGGCGACGGTTGAACATATTATGCAAACTGCTGAAGAAATGGGATATGTGCGAAGTGCAACAGCTAGAGCATTGCGTACAAATTCTTCGAATGCTTTGGGCTTGTTGCTGCCGCAAGGTATTGATACGATTTTGCAAAATCCCTATTATTCACTTTTGATTCAGGGCATTGGGCAGGTTTGCCAGTCGGAAGGCTACACTTTGATGCTTGTTCCTCCGCTAAGAGGTTCAATGTTAAAAGCTATTCCTACAGCTGCAGTAAGTGGTTTTATAATTTGCGGCTTGGAAGCTGAACGTGCAGAAGTTGTTGAAATTTTGAATAAGCATGTTCCTGTAGTGATTGTGGATCCTGCTCAACCTATTAACGTTCCGACTGTAGAAGTTGACGATGAGCATGATTTTGAAGATTTAGTAGATCGACTTATTGATTTAGGTCATAGAAATATTGGTATTGCGGCAATTGAAACGAAATCGCATACTGATTATCCTGGGTGGCAAGGAATAGTTGGTAGGCGCATGGCAAGTGTTGTGCGCGCGCTTAAAAAGCATAACTTATCACCAGAAGATAAAGAAATTACCGTTATAGAAACGCCCTGCACATATCAGGGTGGCACTGATGTTTTCAATAAAATGTGGAATGATACTAATCTCGAATACAGACCTACTGCGATTGTGTCGTTTAGCGACATTATTGCGTTAGGCGTGCTTGGAGCAGCTCAACAACAAGGACTACGTGTGCCTGAGGACCTTTCCATTACTGGTTATGATGATTTGCCTTTGTCTACAATTTGTACGCCACGATTAACTACGGTTCATCAGCCAATTACTTCAAAAGGACGTTTGGCTGCAGAAAGTTTGATTGATCAAATACGCTTTGATGAAGAAGCTTTGCCAGTTTCGCATAAAAAACTAGGAACTGCCCTCATCGTGCGTGAATCGGTTGGGGCAGCTCCTCTTAAGAAGTAATTCATATATTCTGCAGTTTTTTATTTAGAAGTTGCCGCCGTTCCAACCCCAGTCAGTAGTTGCAGTGTAACGAATATAAGTGCGATCCTGTGGAATCCCAAGCTCTCGCTCTAAAGCTGCCATAATCTGCTCAGTTAACTTTTCCCAAGCAGACCCTGGCACGCTGGAACCAAACACGTTCACCTCAACGTAAGCTGCAGGCTTAGTATTGTCTCCTGCAAAATAAATCGGCATATTGTCCTCGAATGGGCACATGAGCCAATGCTCGCTTTTTCCTGGAACTGCGCTAATTGCTTTGCCATAAGCAGCTTTTAATGCGTCGCGCTGGGCAGGTGTTGTGCTTACAGAAACATGAGTATGAATAACTGGCATAATCGCTCCTTTGCTAAATTTAGTAAGCTTTATTACGTAACAATTATATGTTATTTGTTAGCAGCCGCGTGTTTAATGGATATTATGAAAAAGCTTATTGAACAGGTTGTAAAGTTTGGAATTGTGGGCATTATTGCCCTTATTATTGACGTTGCGCTACTCAATTTATTAATGCTTGCGCACTTAAATAATGTGGTTGCGGGTACGATTTCTTTCGTAATCTCACTTATCTTCAACTATATTGCCAGTATGAAATACGTCTTTAAACATCGTGAAGATATGGCAAAGTGGATGGAGCTTCTGATTTTTGTTATTTCCGCAGTCATAGGTTTGCTTATAAATGATTTGATTATTTGGGCTAGTACGTTAGGAATGGCTGAAACTTTACGCGGTTCTGCAGTATACGTTTTGCGCACAAATATAGGAAAACTTGTAGCAACTGTTGTTGTTGCTGTGTGGAATTTTGTTATACGAAAGTGGTTGCTTGATGATACTAAATCTCAACAGCCTGGGTATGTTGCGCAAGAGGATACGAGTTTTGCTCACCGCTTGGGAATGTGGTCGCTTAATCATACAAAAAACCGCAAGTAATTGGTTTAATCTTTTAAACAGAAAGTAGAACGCAATGCCAGCTACGACAATTCATTTTGTGCGTCATGGAGAAGTTGATAATCCAAATCACGTGTTGTATGAGCGTCTTCCTGGATTTCATCTTTCGGCTCGCGGAGTGAGGATGGCGCAAGCTACAGCAAAATATATTGCCACTGTTCCGCAAATGCGCGGAATTACTGCAATTTATTCGTCTCCTCTTGAGCGAACTCGTGAAACAGCGCGTGAAATCGAAAATGCTTTGCGCAATATTGCAGATTCTGCCTATGTAAAAGCGCACTGTGCCGAAGATTCTGCGCAATCTTCTGAGAAATTTTCTGCGCAATCTCAAGAAAGCGACATTATTTTAGATAAACGCTTAATTGAAGCTGGAAATAATTTCCGTGGAAAACGCATAGGTTACGGTGAAGGCGCGCTGTGGAAAAACAACAATTGGAAGCTTGTTGCGAATTTGTGGAAGCCAAGTTGGGGAGAAAGCTACCGCAGTATTGCTACTCGCGTTGGTGATTTTGCGCGCGAGCAGGTTCGTAAGCATCCGGGTGAGCAAATCGTTGCAGTTACTCATGAGTCGCCAATCTGGTCTTATAGACACCTACTGGAAACCGGTCACGCTGAACATAATATGCTTCTTCGCCACACGGCTTTAGCTTCGATTACTTCTGTTACTTACGATTGCGAGACTTTGCGTGTGCTTTCAATTACGTATGTTAATCCTGCTGGGCAAGTGAAGTAAGTAACATATAATGCGAAGGAGCATTGAAATGGTTGATTCTGTTGATTCTGTTGATTTGGTTAGTTCTGTCAAAGATTCTGAAGATGTTAAAACGAATGAAAAAAGTATGCTAATGCTGAATGATGCAGCGCAATCTGCCGCAAAACTAACAGAATTATGGCCATTGACGGAAGCGCGACACTTAGATAACGACGCAAAATATGCGGAAAATCTTGAGGTGCGCTCGATGCGAGCAATAGCACGAATACTTACGAATCTTGACGTTACTGTTCCGGATGCTGAATTTGTGTATGAAGGCGCGGATGAAATTCCTGGACGTCCGCAAGAAATAGTAGACGCGCTACTTGCTGCCGCCGATGCTTACGACAATATGGATTCATGCTATGAGCCTAACTATGATGAAGCAGAAGAAGAAGTACTAGAAAATAGTAATAATATAAATTCTATTTTTAGTAAGATTGCATCTCATTCTGCCGAAGATTCTAATGCAATAAATGCAGCAGCCGATACGTTAAATGTTGAAGGTAATTGGAGTATTAACGATATTGACTTTGCAATTAATTATGCGAAACAAATGGTTTCTTGTTATGAAAATAAATCATTGGAAACGCAAAAAATTATTGTAGTTTTAAGCTTACTGACAAATCTAATTAAAAAAACTAACGAGATTTGCGAAACTTTACCAATCTTCTTATATATTAACGAAATATGTGAGTGTGCTGGTTTGCCGCGAATGATGTTCAAGGATGCTCAATGGCGTGAGATTGTTGATTGTGTGCGCAATTCTAGCGATAAGTGCAATTGTGATATAAGTGCGTTGGTCAATTTTATTTCGCCGCTGCTTATTTCAGAGTGGGAAAAGCATCGTGAAGACGTGCTGTGGGATCCTGAAGTTGCGAAGAAGCTCGCAAAAGAAGAGGATGATAGAAAGTCACGCGAGGCTCTTGCTGCGAAGTTTGCGCACGTTGAGGGTAATAAAGAATCTACGCAGGCGCTTGATTAGTTTTTAGCTTGACTTATGTTTGATGCGAATGCTGCACGTCCGTAACGCGCGGCACAATGGAACCTATGACTGATATCGAGGAAACTCAAGAAGTTGCTAATAATGCAACAAAATCCGCAAAGCCTGAACTTCCAAAGAATGTTCGCGTGCGTTTTTGCCCTTCGCCAACCGGGACACCTCACGTAGGTATGGTTCGTACCGCGCTATTTAACTGGGCGGAGGCTCGCCATACTCACGGCAAATTGCTGTTCCGTATTGAAGATACCGATAATGAGCGCGATAGCGAGGAAAGCTACCAGCAGATTGTTGAGGCTCTTCGTTGGCTCAATATTGATTGGGACGAGGGCATTGATGTTGGCGGAGATAGCGGACCGTACCGCCAGTCCCAGCGCATGGAAATTTATAAAGACGTAGCACAAAAGCTTTTTGAAGCAGGATACGCTTATGAATCCTTCTCTACTCCTGAAGAAATTAAGGAGCGTAATATTGCTGCTGGTCGTCCTGCTGAATTTGGCTACGATGGCTACGATCGCAATCTTACGGAAGAGCAGAAGCAAGCTTTCCGCGACGAAGGCCGCAAACCTGCACTTCGCTTGAAGATGCCAAATGAAGACATTACTTTTAACGATTTGATTCGTGGCGAAATTACTTTTAAAGCTGGATCTGTTCCAGATTATGTGATTGTGCGCCCGAATGGCGATCCACTTTATACGCTTACGAACCCTGTTGACGATGCGTTAATGGATGTGAATGTGGTTTTGCGCGGTGAGGATATTTTGAGCTCCACGCCTCGTCAGATTGTGCTTTACCGTTATCTTATGGAGATGGGCATTGCTAAGGAAACTCCGCTTTACGGCCATATGCCTTACGTTATGGGCGAAGGTAAGAAGAAGCTTTCCAAGAGAGACCCTGAGTCCAACTTGTTCTTGCATAGAGATAACGGATTTATTCCAGAAGGCTTGCTGAACTACTTGGCTTTGCTTGGATGGTCGATTGCTCCTGATCGTGACGTGTTCACTATGGACGAAATGATTGAAAAGTTTGATGTGCGAGACGTTAAGGCAAATCCTGCACACTTTGACTTGGACAAGGCGATTTCCATCAACGCTGAGCATATTCGTATGCTAGATCCGCAAGATTTCTTGAACCGTTCTGTGCCTTACTTGCATAAGGATGGCGTAGTTAGCGCAGATAATTGGGATGCATTAACTGACCGCGAGTGCGAAGTACTCACAGCTGCAGCTCCTCTTGTGCAGCCTCGCGTGCGTTTGCTTGGTGAAGTCGCTGGAATGGTTGGAAGCCTGTTAAGCGAAGATGGCTACATTGCTCCAGATGACGATGCGCGTAAGCAGCTTAAGGAATCTGCAGGCGAGGTTCTTGACGCTGCGCTCGCTGCTTTGAAGGACGTTGATGCTGCTGATTGGCATACTGATTCCTTGCACGAGCTTTTGAATAAGAAGCTTGTTGAGGAAGCTGGTTACAAGCCACGCCTGGCGTTTGGTCCTGTGCGAGTTGCACTTTCTGGCCGTCGCGTTTCTCCGCCATTGTTTGAGTCCATGGAAATCGTGGGCAAAGACGTGAGTTTGGCGCGTTTGGCTGGATTGCGTGAGCATTTGTAAATCACAAATAATTTATAAGCTCAAATAAAATTTGAACAAGGTGGGAACGTGGCACTATTGCTACGTTTCCGCTTTTTTATTTGTTTTATGCTTCGTTTAATATATTTTCGACACGCCGCGGTTGCGTATTGAGCTGTTATGTTGTAAAGTCGCTATTTGTTGCGTCAAGAGGCGTAGCTGATAAATGAAAGCCCCCGTCGTCTAGCGGTCTAGGACTACGCCCTCTCACGGCGCCAACACCGGTTCAAATCCGGTCGGGGGTACGAAGACGGAACGGTTCCAAGAGCCGCGAAGCCTGCCAATTGGGGTATGGTGTAATTGGCAACACAGGTGATTCTGGTTCATCCATTCTTGGTTCGAGTCCAGGTACCCCAGCGAATAGCTCTCGTAGAACGAGGGCTTTTTTGTTATCTATCTGTATTCCTGCGATTTGCCTCAGCGCGCGACATTTTCTTTACGCGGCTGTAAAGTTTTGGTCGGATTAAGGCGATAAAACGGCAGTTTCTTTACATCACTGTAAAGTTTCTGCCTTTTTTGGGCGCGTAGCCGACCTTTTCTTTACGCGGCTGTAAAGTTTCTGCCGTTTTTTGGCGTGAAAGCGGCAGTTTCTTTACATGCGTGCTCAGTTTCTGCCGCTTACTCTCGCTTACTCTCGCTTACTCTCGCTTACCGCGTGCTTCTTATGCAGCCTTAAAATCAAAAACCCCGGTGCGTGACCGGGGTTAGAGAAAGAAGAGAAGAAGAGAGGTTTAAGTTATTAAAGTCAAATTCAACTACTTGCTTGTAGTTTATTTCCTTTTGATGTATATATAATAACCACCTTATGCTGAGCGCAGTAATGCGATTACCTGTGAATTGTCTGTGAATTTGTAACTATTTTACTGAAATTGCACGTTTTTATCGCTTTTAGGTTATTTATTATCAGTATTTGCTTAATTTAGTATTTTTGAATGTAAATAATTTATGTAAACTTGCGCACAAAATTGAGTGAGTCGCGGCATATCTGCCGTATGCTTAAAGTATGACTGATTCTGCACAATCTGAAGCTAATGCATCTGCGGCACTTCCTTTATCTGTTTCGGCGCGTTTAGGACGTTTGCAGTTCCATCTTTCTGGTAAATTCCGGGTGCTTCAGTGTGCAGATGTTCAAGATGGGTTACGTATTTCACAAGATACTATTCGACTTATTGCTTCTGCTTGCGATGCTGTGCGACCAGATCTTGTAGTTTTTAGCGGAAACCAGATTGCAGGTTATGAAAAAGTATTTGCAAAAACTTTTCAGCGTAGACGCTGGCAGGAATCTTCCAATATTTCGGCTTCTGATAAGAAGCAATTGGTTGATAAAGTGCACGAATTTGTTGCTAAGTTAATGAAGCCACTAGAAGATCGCAGTATTCCGTGGGTTGTTACTTATGGTAATCATGATTTCCAGTGCGGTCTAAGTAATGAAGAGCTTGATAAGATATATCAAGATTTTCCATGCTGCATGAATCGCAGTGCTTCTAATGCATCTTCTGCAAGTGCTATGCAATCGACAAAATGTGTGTTGCCAAAGCAGATTATTTTTACATGTGAGCCTGGTACTTTTGCCTTGCCTGTTATGGATGAAAAGCATGAAAAGGTTGTTTTTTCAATAGTTTTAGTTGATTCGGGAGATTATGCTAAATCCGGCGGCTATGGTAGCCCTTCTAAAAAAACTATTGAGTTTGTTTCTGGTCTTTCTTCTTATTTGCCTGAACATATTTGCGTTTTTCAGCATTTTCCATTGCCGCAATATTATCGTGTTCTTCGCGAAGTTCCGCAAGAACTCGCTGCGCGCGAACATGCTATTGAAGGGTATCGTACTTTTGCTGGTCGCTATTATGCTCTTGACGAAAAACATGTTCTGCCAGATGGGTATTTAGGTGAAGGAATTAGCTGCCCTGACGTCGATAGTGGTGAATACGCTGCTTTGCTTGATGCAGGAGCTTTTGCGCTAATTGCCGGTCACGATCACCGCAATTCTTTCGCAGCTAAAGATCCCGAGAGTAATATGCTATTTGTTGCTACTCCTACATGTGGTTTTGGATCTTACGGCCCTGAACCTGCTAAAAGAGGCGTGCGTTTGCTTGAATTTGATATTCGTCACCCGTTTGAACCGCGTACGCAAATGCTTGAATTTGGGAATCTTGTTGGCAAACCTTCTTCCAAAAAAGCCTATACTTATGCTCTTACAGCTGAGTCTGAGCATGAATTGCCAGAAGTAGATTTATTGCGTAAACCATCATTGCTTACTAGATTGATTCGTCGATGGCGTCAACGATCTACGCGCTAATTTAATCAGTTTTAATAGATTGCATGAGCGCGTTGGCAAATATGCCGGTATTATAGTGAATAGTGTTTTAGCGCGAACGAAAGAGGTAAATGTGTCCGCACACAATACGGCTGAACAGAACAACAATAGTGGCATTGACGCTGCAGATGTGTTGCATGTAGAAGGTGGTAAGCCGCTTAATGGCACTATTAAAGTGCGTGGCGCAAAAAACTTTGTTAGCAAAGCTATGGTTGCAGCTTTGTTGGCGCCTGGTAAGTCTGTTCTAAAAAACGTTCCTGAAATTCGCGATGTTCATGTAGTTTCTGATTTGTTGCGTTTGCATGGTGTTGACGTTGAGGTTAATGGGCCTGAAGGAATTGTGACAATTGATGCCACAAAAGTGCAGCTCGCAGATGTAGCTGACGTCGACACTCTTTCTGGTTCGTCTCGTATTCCAATTCTTTTCTCTGGTCCTCTTCTTCATCGTCTTGGAGAAGCGTTTATTCCTGCGCTTGGAGGATGTAATATTGGTGGTCGTCCAATTGATTTTCATCTTGAAACGTTGCGTAAACTTGGTGCAAATGTAGATAAAGATCACGAGGATGGTATTCATATTACTGCACCTAATGGCTTGCATGGCACTAAAATTCATTTGCCTTATCCTTCTGTCGGCGCAACCGAGCAGACTTTGCTTGCAGCGGTTCTTGCAGAAGGTCGTACAGAGCTTTCCGGAGCTGCAATTGAGCCAGAAATCATGGATTTGGTAGCAGTTTTGCAAAAGATGGGTGCGATTATTTCTGTAGACGTTGACCGTACTTTCCGTATTGAAGGAGTAAAAGAGCTTCAAGGATACACTCATACGTCATTAACTGATCGCATTGAAGCAGCTTCTTGGGCTTCTGCTGCTCTTGCAACACACGGAGATGTGTTTATTAAGGGCGCAACTCAGCCAGAAATGATGACTTTCTTAAACGTGTTCCGTAAAGTTGGCGGACAGTTTGATGTTACAGATAAAGGAATTCGTTTTTGGCATCCGGGTGGGGATTTGCATCCGGTTGCTATTGAAACCGATGTGCATCCTGGTTTTATGACTGATTGGCAGCAGCCTCTTGTTGTTGCGCTTACTCAAGCGAAGGGCTTGAGTATTGTGCATGAAACTGTTTATGAAAATCGTTTTGGCTTCACGAAGCCACTTGTGCAAATGGGAGCTATGATTCAGCTTTATCGTGAATGCTTAGGTTCGCTTCCTTGCAGGTTCCAGCAGCGCAATTACAAGCATTCTGCAGTTATTTTCGGACCTACTCCGTTGACAGGTCAAGATATTGACGTACCTGATTTGCGCGGAGGCTTTAGTCATTTAATTGCAGCTCTTACTGCTCAAGGTCCGTCGAATGTGCGCGGAATTTCGCTAATTGATAGAGGATATGCAGATTTTAGAGGCAAACTTTTAGCTTTGGGCGCTAATATCGACTGATATATTCTTCTACTTCTTCTACAAAACGTGAGTTTTGTAGGTTTATAAGCTTTTATCCACAATGCTATAAAAAGCTTTTTTACGCATAAATTTATCGGTACAGTAGTCGCAACTGTAATTCAATTACTCAAAAAATTAACTGAAATATTTGATGAGTAGTTGTAGTTTTCAATATTGCGGAGGCGTAACGATGGTTTGTGTAGGCGGACGCTATCAGCTGCTCGGTGAGCTGGGGCGTGGTGGCACTTCAACAGTCTTTCTTGCTGTTGACACCGTTTTGCACAAGCAATGGGCTGTTAAAGAAACGCTTCTGCAAGGAGACGAAGAGTATCAACAGCATATTATTCAATCCTTACGCGCTGAAGCGAATGTTTTAAAGGAATGCGATCATCCAGCTATTCCGCGAATTGTTGATTTTTTTGAAGAAAATGGTAGAGCTTATGCTGTTCGTGATTATGTAAAGGGGCGTTCTTTAAAATCTATTGTAGAAGAATCTGGATTGCAAAATGTTGAAACTGTTCTTGATTTAGGTATGCAACTTTGCTCAATACTTTCTTATTTACATTCGCATTATCCGCCAATTATATACGGTGATCTTAAGCCTTCTCAGGTTATGATTTCAGAAGATGGCACGGTCCGTTTGATTGATTTTGGTGCTGCAACGCAATTATATGCAAACGGGGGAGTGCTTGATTTACGCACAATAGATCAGTGCGACGTTCGATTTGCTACTAATATTTTTACTGCTCCTGAAATTTTGAATGAAAACTCTGCAGCAACTACTTCAAGCGATGTGTATTCGATTGGAATGACATTGCGTTACGCATTATTGCCAACTGAAGTGTCTAAAACAGACGTGCAATCTGCTGTACTATTGCCTCATGAGAATCGTGAAGTAGCAGAACAATTAGTGTCCGTGCTCGCAATAGCTACAGCTACTAAACCATCTCATAGATATAAAGATTGCGAAGAAATGTTTTCTGCACTGGAAGCGTGTGAGCGTACAGAAAAACATTCACAACAATGCGACACTTCTGCGAATGTATTGCGACGCAAACAAGGCAAAAATAGTTTTAAGGCTAGAAAAAAGCGCTATGCAATTACTGCATTAATTGTTGTAGTGCTAGTTTTTATAGTAATTTTATTCAACTGCTTAGGTTTATTTGTTGGGCATGCTTTTGTAAATCGAAATAAGCAATCTTTTAATGGTGAGCCAAGTAGTGAAAGAATTGAAGCAATACGAAAAAATAATAAAAGCTACGATTCTTACATGCAATTAGCTGAGCGTGAAAGCAATTCGGATATTGCGTGTCGATATATTTCTCATGCAATGCAAGTGCAAAATAGCATGCGCAATAAGAAATATATAAGCAAAATGTCATTTAAACCTCTCCAAATTTTATTGCAAATTCAACTTGCAGATCAGCAATGGAGTGCCAAAGAAGAGCAATGTTTTGTTGGTTTGATTAATAAATACGAGCAAAACTTGCGTACTGTAAATAAAGATTGGTCGAATATTTCTATAGAATTGGGCAAAGCGTATTGGTACTATTTTGCAGGATTTTCTGGAAAAGTTTCGCAAACAGAACGATTATCTCGTATGCGAGTAGCAAAAGTATGGTTCCAAGAGGCTCAAAAATATGAGAAGGATGCAAATGAAGCATCTTTGCAAGATGTAGAAACTAATTCTGATGACATATCGCATACTGTTTCAAATCAAAAAATGTTAAGCGCATACATCGCTATTTCTGACGCTTATGCGCAGCTTGTTGATGTTTCTAAAGATTGTGCAAGTGTAGAAACATATAAAAATTATGTGAATCAATTACAGCAGTTAATGCAAATTGTTGAGAAAGACCACGGAGACGTCTTATTTGTGGATACTGGAGAACTAGTTTTGCAATCAATTCATTCGTGGTTGCCGATGTTTCTAGAAAGTGGATCCAGTAAACAAGAAATTCAGCAAATGTGCGACAAGGCAGAATATCTTCTTAAACAAGCGAATGTGTCAAATGATGAAGCTGCAAGTAGAAAGAAAAACGCAATCGACAGTGTCAAAGAAGTTCAAGATGAAATTAATCTAGCTTTTTTGCAAAAGAAATAAAAGAAATAAAAGAAATAATAAAAAGGGGGGAATAAATGTGTAAACAAAGAAATTTGGGGGATATGTGGTTTTTCAAGCGACTTAAATGCAGTTGCGCTCGCATTGGTGTTTATATTGGGATTATTGCATTTATTAGTGTTGCTATAGTTGCTGCATTATTGCCACTTAATTCTATTGCGTATGCAAAGAACAGCTATAACGCAGCCAAAGGATTGCATATAGCAAATGTTTCTGTTATGACAAAACAGAAAACTGTTCGCACTCAAGGCGAGTACATGTTTACTAAACGTTCTGCTTCGCTACTTATAACTTTTGATGGATTGGACGCTTCGGAAATTAGAAATGCGCATAAAGCTACTGTTAGCGTTGGAAGATATCAAATAGTGAGTGCCAAAGCTGATTTAGCTAAGACTGAGGCGGTGTCGTCCTTGGTTAATATTCGTTATAAGATCCGACCTCGAGTATTAGGAATAGTAAGAGTTGAATTGCAAAAAGAAGGAATATATGATTTGCAAGATATCTCTATAAGACTTGCTGCTGTAACAATGCATCCTAAACGCATATGGGGAGGAGTTGACTCTAATCCTCATGTTTCAAAGCAAACTAACTATATTTCTAATGAAAATAGACTTTCTAGCAACAAATTGCGCTCTCGTAAGCCAATATTAAGCATTCCTGATTCAGTTTTGAATGCTTCAGATTTAACAAAAGATAACTCTTATAGCAAGCGTTCGCGATATATTGTTATTGATAAAACTGCTCCTCGCTTGAGTGTTAGCTATGATAACAACGCATCGTATGAAGGCAAATATTTTCGTAATAATCGAGCTTCAAGAATATTAATACAGGACGATTCGTTCGTTTTTTCGTATTTGCTTCACGATTCTTTTCCTATTGCGAAAGTTTTTGCTGATGGTAAGCAGGTTATGGTACTTACAGCTAAAAGCTTTAAAAACGATGGTGTGCATGCAAATGTGTGGTATGCTGATGTTTCTTTTTCGGGGGATGCTTCTTGGGATGTTCGCTATTGTGTTGAAGATTTATCAGGTAATGTGAGTTCGTCTATCAGCAATAAATTCATTATTGATACGCTTGCGCCAACTGTTTCTATTACTGGAGTGCAACAAGGCGGAGCATATTCTCATGCTGTAGTTCCAACATTAGTTATAAAAGATCGTTGGTTAAAACCTGCAAGCGTAACGTATTCGCTGAGAAGAATGCGATATGCTAAGGAATTGCATTCTTTTGTGCCTAAAAAAGCTGATTTGCAAAGTGTAAGTGTGCAATACGCAGGTTTTTATAATGGAACTCAAGACGATGACGTGTATCAGCTTCAGTGGAGTGCTAAAGATTTAGTAGATCATGTTATTTCTGGTAAGTTGCAATTTTCTATAAATAGAAGCGGTTCCTCATTTAGTATAGATAGTTCCACTAAGGAAATTAATCGTAAACAATTGCAAAATGCTAAAGATATTCATATTGAAGAACTCAATCCTAGTGGATTGGCAAGTCCTGCAAAAATCAGTGTTATGCGAGACGGTGTAGAGAAGATTTTGTCAAAACAGGATTTTTCTGTAAACAGTCGCATAGATCATGGCTGGCAACTATTGACTTACACTATTTTTAAACGGAATTTTGCCGATAATGCTCATTATCGTGTGCGCGTTATGTCAGTAGACAAGGCAGGAAATCATTCTTGTAACGAAAGTGCAGTTAGCAAAAAAGAAGGAATGTTGCAATTTGCACCAGCTTCTGTGCAGTTTACAGTAGATAATCTTGCTCCAATAGCAACAGTGTTTGATATGCAAAATAATTCTACTTATCGCACTAATAAAGAAGGAAAAACTTTACGCATTAGTGCAAAAGATAACATAGCATTGCAATATGTAACGATTGATGTTGATGGTAAAACAAATCGTATTTGGAGCGGTAAAGATGTGAATAAATCAGTTTTATCCACAAAACTAAAACCAGACGGTTTTACTCACGACGTATTAGTAAAAGCTGCAGATTATGCGGGAAATATAACAACTTTGCAATATAAAAATGTGAGAGTTATTTCTATTGCAAATAAGCTTGTAAAAAAATCTGAAGCAGATAAAAAATCTAAAAATAGTGAGAGTAAAGATGCTGATAGTTCTGATGATAGTTCCGACAATAGCTCAGATAACGATGATTGGATAGCTCGTTCGCAAGTGAAAAAATCGGAAAAATCTTTTGAGAATGCTGATTCCTTTAATCGAAAGCCGGTAAATTATATAGAAATTGTGGCTTATATTGGTGCTGGAATTATAGCAATCCTTTGTGTTGCATTAGTAATTAGCGTTATTCTTAAAAAGAAAATTAACGTAAGTAAACTGTTTTAAAGGTTTTGATAGTTTAGGTAGTTTCGATAGATTTAATAGGCATTGTGCGAGAAAATAAAAAGCCCACTGCGGTGGAATGAATGCAGTGGGCTTAGTGGAGCTAATGGTAATCGAAACCACGACCTCTTCGATGCGAACGAAGCGCTCTACCAACTGAGCTATAGCCCCAATGTCTAAGACAAATCATCTTATGACAACTCTGCACACTGTACTACAAAGCTTGTATAAAAACAATATTTTTTGTAGTGCAGCGTGCTTGAGTGTCGTAAGTGGGTTTACTTGCTTTCTTTATTAAGTTTTGCTGCTTTCTTTGCTTTGTGCGCTTTGTATAAACCAATAAAAGTTGGCACAAGCGAAATAAGCAAAATTGCAACAATTACTAATTCAAAATTCTTCTGTACAAAATCAATCTTGCCGAAGAAATATCCAAGAAATGTGAAAAGCGACGACCAAATGAGACCGCCTAGTACAGAAAATGGTGTGAAGCGTGTCCAACGCATTCCAGAAATTCCGGAAATAAACGGCATAAAAGTACGTATAAATGGGAAGAATCTGCCCAAGAATACTGCCAGCGGACCCCATTTATCAATCATTTTTTCGGTTTTTGCAACTCGTTCTGGAGTGAGTGCTTTTACCTTTCCGGATTCTACAATCTTTCGTCCGAAGAAATGACCAATGAAGTAATTGCACTGATCGCCAATAATTGGTGCTATCCACACTACGGCAAGTAATAGTGGAAGTGGAAGCGCGCTATGACCTGTTTGAGCGTCAGGAGCTGCAAAAAAGCCTGCTGCGAAAAGAAGTGAATCTCCTGGAAGGAATGGGAAGAATACTACGCCTGTTTCAATAAAAACAATGAGAAAAATAAGACCTAATGCTGGAGCTGTGCCCATTGCAATCCAACTTGCAATAGCTGAGCGTGGATCCTTGAGTAGGTTAACAATAAAATGAATAAATCCCATAATGTCCTGTCATAAATTTTGCGTATTTAGTGACGCTTGCTAATTAAAAATCAAGCGAAACAACTGTTATTTTGAGCCTAGCAGTCGCCATAAACGGTTGACACTTTTTGTGCACACGCTATCGGTTAATTGCGTTATAACATACAATATTAGTAATGTAATGTTGCATTGTTAAAACTTGAGAAATTGCTTGACGATTAAAGATTGGCAGGAGAAGTAGCGAATGAAGTTAAATGATGAGCATGATAGTGAACGTCCGCAAAGTTTTGCTCCACTAAAGCCTAGGAAACGTTCTGCTCGCGTAATCAATGCTAATGAAGTTCCGGAAAAGAATGATGATTCAAAAAGCAAAATTTCTGACGAATATTTAAACATTGGTTTGCCGGAAACAGACTTGTCTATTGCTGATTTTTCTCGTAAGCATTCTAATCCAAAGAGATGGTGGATTTATTTTGGCGTTCTGCTTGTTGCCATTGTTATTCCGTATTGGATTGGCCGCATTATGGCAGTTCGTCATACTTTATGGGTTATTTCGCATTGCTCTGGATTATCTTCGCAAGGTGTCGTTTTTATTTCGTGGGTAATAACAGTAGCTGCTTTTACAAGTCTTGCTATGGCGTTAATTGACACTCATCGTTGGATTTGGAGAATAATGTTTGCTGTTTTTCTGGCTTTAGAACAACTTATTGCCGGATTATGCATGCTAAACATGAGCTTCTGGTATTCGACTTATGTGGTCTATGGTCATGCTTCAGGTTTAGCGAATGCGGCAAATCTTGGCATTATTTCTGCAGGTATTGGAGTGGCTGTATTTGCTGTCATTTTTGTCGGTTTGCTTGTAATTGTTCCTAAAACTTCAGCTTTGAATGTTCTTACGCGCAGTTGGGCATCGTTCATAATGTTTTATGCAATTGAGGTTTTGGCAATATTAGTAGTTATTTTTGGCGGTTTTTTGACAGCAATGTAATGTTTAGATTTTACAAAAATAACTTGTTTGCAAGTGGTTGTACAATAGTCGTTTGGCGTGTAACGCCCGCGGATTGAGAGCGCTACAGCAGAAGGTTGTGGCACCGCGCAGTGATATTAAGGAGGATGCCGTGGCATTAACGGCTGAAGATAAGAAGAACATTATCAACGAATACGCGACGCACGAGGGTGACACGGGTTCCCCAGAAGTGCAGGTCGCTTTGCTTAGCAAGCGCATTGCTGACCTTACTGAGCATTTGAAGGAGCACAAGCACGATCATCATTCTCGTCGTGGTTTGTTGCTCATGGTTGGTGATCGTCGTCGTCTTCTCGATTACTTGAAGCGTGTTGACATCAACCGTTATCGTTCTTTGATTGAACGACTCGGCTTGCGTCGATAGTCTTATTGCCCGGGCTTAAGCTCGGGCTTTTGTATTATTTATACGTTTGCTCAATTGTTAAATGCATAAATTGTTCACTCATGCGCAATATTTGGGGAAAGTGTAGTGGGCAATAAAGTAGTGGGCAATATTTAAAATTTATAACTAAAAAATAATTTATAACTAAAAAGAATTAACAAATAATTCAACACATAATTGAAAATTGAAGCATAACTTAATACGGATGATTGAAGTAACCGAAACAAAAAACACTACGAAATATTGACGTAACGCAAGTGTTGCAAAGAGTGCAAATATTCGCATATAGGTAATAATGCGAAGTCGTCAATGTTATTACGCATGTTGGTTGATTAGGTAAGTTAAGAAAAGGAGGAACCCGTGGAGGGTCCCGAAATTAAGGCTGTAGAAGCCGTTATTGATAATGGTTCATTTGGTAAGCGTACGCTACGCTTTGAAACTGGTCGACTTGCTCAGCAAGCGGATGGTGCTGTTGCCGCATATTTGGATGACGATTCCATGATTTTGTCGACGACGACTGCAGGATCTAGCCCGAAGGAAAATTACGACTTCTTCCCATTAACTGTAGATGTGGAAGAAAAAATGTATGCTGCTGGAAAGATTCCAGGTTCGTTCTTCCGCCGTGAAGGTCGTCCTTCTAACGAAGCAACGTTGGCATGCCGTATTATTGATCGCCCGTTGCGCCCGTTGTTCCCACACACTTTGCGTAACGAAGTACAAGTTGTTGAAACAATTTTGGCAATTAATCCAGATGATGCTTACGATGTTATTGCTTTGAATGCTGCGTCTGCATCTACTATGATTTCTGGTTTGCCATTTGAGGGTCCAGTTTCCGGCGTTCGTTTGGCTTTGATTGATGGTCAGTGGGTTGCTTTCCCACGTTGGAGTGAGCGCGAACGTGCAGTATTTGAAATTGTTGTGGCTGGTCGCGTGATTGAAAACGGCGATGTTGCTATTGCAATGATTGAGGCTGGTGCTGGTAAGAATGCTTGGAATTTGATTTACAATGATGGTCAAGTCAAGCCAGATGAGCAAGTTGTAGCCGGCGGTTTGAAAGCTGCAAAGCCATTTATTAAGGTTATTTGCGATGCTCAAAATGAGTTGAAGCGCATTGCAGCTAAGGAAACTAAGGAATTCCAACTCTTCCCAGAATATACTGACGAACTTTATGCTCGTATTGACGAGATTGCTCATGCTGATTTGAATGAAGCTCTTTCTATTGCTGAAAAGCTTCCTCGTCAAGATCGCATCGCTGAAATTAAAGAAGGCGTGCGTGCCGCAATCGCAGAAGAATTCACTGATATGGACGAAGCTGAGAAGGAAAAGGAACTCGGCAACGCGTTTAAAGAATTGCAGCGTCAAATTGTTCGTCGTCGTATTTTGACCGAAGATTATCGTATTGATGGTCGTGGTTTGCGCGATATTCGTACGCTTTCTGCAGAAGTTGATGTTGTGCCTCGAGTACACGGTTCTGCACTCTTCCAGCGTGGTGAAACCCAGATTTTGGGTGTGACCACTTTGAATATGCTTAAGATGGAGCAGCAGGTTGATGCGCTTTCTGGCCCACAAACCAAGCGTTATATGCACAACTACGAAATGCCTCCATACTCCACTGGTGAAACTGGTCGCGTTGGTTCTCCAAAGCGTCGTGAAATCGGTCACGGTGCTTTAGCTGAGAAGGCTTTGGTTCCAGTATTGCCAGGCCGCGAAGAGTTCCCATACGCTATTCGTCAGGTGTCTGAAGCTATTGGTTCTAACGGTTCTACTTCTATGGGTTCCGTTTGCGCTTCTACGCTTTCTTTGCTTGCTGCTGGTGTGCCTTTGAAAGCTCCAGTTGCTGGTATTGCTATGGGCTTAGTTTCTGGCGATGTTGATGGAAAGCATATCTTTAAGACTTTGACTGATATTCTCGGTGCAGAAGATGCATTTGGTGATATGGACTTCAAGGTTGCTGGTACTTCTGAATTCATCACTGCTTTGCAGCTCGATACGAAGCTTGACGGTATTCCAGCTGATATTTTGGCTGCCGCTTTGCAGCAGGCACATGAAGCTCGTACAACGATTCTTGAAGTTATTAACGAGTGCATTGATTGCCCAGCTGAGATGAGCCCATTTGCTCCACGCATTATTACAACCACAATTCCTGTAGACAAGATTGGTGAAGTAATCGGACCTAAGGGCAAGATGATTAACCAAATTCAGGAAGAAACTGGTGCTGAAATCGCTATTGAAGATGACGGTACTGTTTACATTTCTTCTGAAGGCGGCGAAGCTGCTGAGAAAGCTAAGGGAATCATCGATTCTATTGCAAATCCTCGCGTGCCAAAAGCTGGTGAAACTTTCACAGGCAAGGTTGTTAAGACCACAAGCTTTGGAGCTTTTGTGAATTTGACTCCTGGAACTGACGGTTTGCTTCATATTTCGCAGATTCGCAATTTAGCAAATGGTGAGCGCATTGACACTGTTGAAGATGTGCTGAAGGAAGGCGATAATGTTGAAGTTATCGTACAAAGCGTAGATGAGCGCGGCAAGATTTCTTTGGCTATTCCAGGTTTTGAAGATCAAGAATCTTCTGCTCCAGCAGTGCGCGAAAATCGTTCTCGCGGTTCTCGTGACGATCGTGATTCCCGTGATTCTCGTGACTCTCGTGGCGATTACCGTCGTTCTCGCCGTGACGATCGCGATAATCATGACCGTGCGGACCGCGCAGATCGCGATGAGCGTCCTCGTCGCCGCATGCGCGATGATCGTGATGATCGAGATGATCGAGATCGCATGGATCGAAATGACCGATATGCGGATCGCGATAACCGTTATGATGACCGCAACACTCGTCGCGACGACCGTCGTGCGGATCGTGCAGATCGCGACGATCGCTACAGCGATAACGATTTTGATGAGCGTCCTCGTCGCCGCGTGCGCGATGACCGTGACGACCGTTACGAAAATCGCGACAATCGTGAAGATCGTGCAGATCGCGATGATCGTGAAGATCGCTCAAATCGTCGAGATTCAGAAAATCGTCGCGTATCCGATAGAAAGCCGCGTTATGCAGCTGACGACGATCACTATGACGAGTATCGTTCGGCTCGTGAAGAGCGCACAGAGCGTCCTCGTCGCCGCGTGCGTCGCGATTTTGATCCATTTGAGGAAGATTAATCGCTCAAATAGTATTAAAGCAAAATTATTGCTAGATACTAAATAAAAATAAATATTCGTAGAAATGCCTTCAAGCTGCGTTTGCGTTTGGAGGCATTTCTTTTAGATAGCGATTTAAATGTTTTATGCAATCTGTGCAATAAAATAAAATATAGAAAGTAGTAAAATATTGCGACTGCGTAAAGTAGCGTAATGCAATAATAAATACTTACGGAAAATATAAAACTTACAAAGTAGGGGTGAAATATGGTTATGCATCGCGCATTAGGTTCGTTTGATACAACCGCTATTGGTTTTGGCGAAATGCCATTGACAATAGAAAACAATCTTGGCCACGATATGGGAATTGAAACAATTCACGCGGCTCTTGATGCTGGCTGCACACATATTGATACCGCATGGGCGTATTACTGCTCTGGCGGCGAGGAACAAACTGGCGAAAAGCTTGTTCGTGAGGCTTTAGAAAGCTGGAAAGGCGACAAATCTTCTATTTTAGTTGCAACAAAAGTTGGTCACTTCCGTAACTTTACTGACGGACGACCAACATGGGGTAAGGATGGTAAGCCAGAGCATTTGATTGCGCATGCAAAAGAGTCTGCAATGGCTTTGGGCGTTGACACTATTGACTTGCTTTATTTCCATAGACCGGATCCAGAAGTTCCATACAATGAGTCTATTGAAGCAATGCAACAGTTGCTTGACGAAGGTGTTGCTAGAGAAATCGGTATTTCTAACGCTTCTGTGGAGCAAATCGATATTGCTCGCAATATTTTAGGAGAAAAGCTAGTAGCGGTACAAAATCAATATTCTCCAGTTCATTTAGAGAATGAAGATACCTTGCAATACTGCGAAAAGCTTGGAATTGCTTTTGTTTGCTGGAGTCCTCTTGGTGGATTCCGTCATCCTTATGACGAGCATCTTTTCGATCCATTCCGCAAAGTTGCCGAAAATCATGGCGTAAGTTATCAGCAAGTAGTTTTGGCTTGGGAACTCGCTAAAGGCGATCACATATTCGTAATTCCTGGAGCTCACAGACCAGCTACAATTTTAGATAGTTTGAAAGCTTCCGATTTGCAATTAAGCAATGAAGAATTGGCTTATTTAGGCTGAAAGAAAACAATAAAATGCAAGAAACAAGCGTAACTGGTATGCCGTTGCCTCAAGAAGATGAGGACGGTACGCCAATTCCTGTGACTATTCCGGTGGCGTTAGGAACTCACACTCATGCAGTTTTTACTACTAGATTGGGTGGAATTTCTGAAGGCTCATTTGCTTCACTTAATTTAGGCGGACGCGCAGGAGATAGCGCGGAGGCTGTAGCAAGCAATCGCGCAGCTTTACAGAAAGCTTTGCAAGCAGACTTGTCGCTTGTTGCTCAAGTTCATAGCAGAGAAGTATTCGACGCAGATAGTGTAGTAGATTCATGGAATACTTCTTACGGTTCTGATGCAACAGGTTTTGCAGATTCGCAATTGAGAATTGAGGCGGATGCGCAAGTTTCAACTGCATGCTCGCTTGCTTTGGGCATGTTTGCTGCAGATTGTTTGCCAGTTTTACTTTCGGACGATGAAGCTGGAGTAATCGCTGCAGCGCATTGTGGGCGAAAAGGATTGATGGCTGGAGTGCTCGATGCTGCTATCGAAGCAATGTGCGAAAAGGGAGCTGAGCGTTCTCGTATAACAGCAGTGCTCGGTCCGTGTATTTGTGGAGATTGCTACGAAGTTGGTGAGAGTATTGCGCGCGATTTTGAAAAACGATACCCGCAAACTGTAACAAAAACGCGTTTCGGTGGAATCGGTATTGATATTGCTGAAGCTGCTCGCATTGATTTAGCGCTCGCAGGAGTTGCGAATGTTGTTGACGCTTTGCCGCGAGTTACAACTGCAACGCAATATTTATCTGAAGATGAGGAATTGCGTACGATTTGCGAAGTAGATGGGGAAGGCGAGTCCTTAGCTGCACGCTTGCAGGATTTGCAAAACCCAATGTGCACTTTGGAAAATCCTCTGTGGTATTCGCATAGGCGCGCGCAACTTGCTGGAAAATCGCATGAAGGTAGACTTCTTGCTTTAGTAATTCGCGACAAATAATCACATATGCTATATAAACATTACTGTATTTGAGCTAGGTAGTAACTGCAGTTGTGTGAGCTTAGCAAAAACGTGCGCAACACACGAGTGTTTTTTGCTTGTAAGTGATAGCGTTGATTCTGATGGTGTAGCACAGCGTTTTGTGCAGCTGTGTGGGGGCTTGTGAAAGGAATATTATGGTGGCTGATTTATTCCCAACCGCGTTGCGTGGGTACGATAAAGACAAGGTAAATGAAGCATTTGCAAACTATGAGCGTACTATTTCTCGTCTGCGTGAACAAGTGCGTTCAAGCGATGAATCAATTTTGCAATTACAAGCGCAATTGCAAGAAGAAAAAAATAATGTAAAACGTGCAAAAAGCGGAAATACTTTTGCATCTTTAGGTGCAAATGCACAACAATTGCTGGCATCTGCTGAGCAAACTAGTTCTCAATTGCTTGAGCGCGCTAAGCAAGATGCTGCATCAATTAAAAAGAATGCACAAGCACAAGCCGGAACTTTGCTGAACAATGCAAAGCTGGATGCTGCACATTTAATGCAAGAAGCACAAACTAAAGCAGACACAATGCTTTCTAATGCCACGCAAAAGTCGACACAACTTATGCAGGCTGCACAAGAAGATTCTGCACGTTTGCGCGATACTACTGCTAAAGATGTGCAAGCTCAAAAAGACGCTGCAGAATTAGCTTTACAAAACGCTCAAGAAGAACATACAAAGCGTATGGCTTCAGAGCGTGCGCAACAAGAAAGTAGCATTTCGCAACTTAAGTCGGAAGCTGCTCAAAAAATTGCTGAGCAGCGTGCGGCTGCAAACGAAGAGATTGCGCGTGCTAAAGCTGAAACAAACGATCAGATTGAATCTGCTCTCGCTGAAGCAAATAAAAAGCTTGCTGATATGCGCGAACACGCTTCGAAGATGATGGCTGACGCACAGCGCAAAGCTGGCGAAATTACAGATGCTGCTGCCGCTAAAGCTCAAGAAATTGCAGATGATGCTCAAGTTGAACGTACGCGTACGTTAAGCCAAGTTAGTGCAGAAGTTGAGCAGATCCGCGCAGATATTGCTGCTCAACAGGAGGAAGCTACAAAGAAAGTCAATGCCTTGCTTTCTGGCTTGAAAGAGAAAGAAAGTGCAGCTCAGGAAGAAGCAGATGCTTTGGTTGCTCGCGCAAAAACTGTTCATCAAGAAGCTGACGAATATGCAGCGCAAACGCATCAGGCTGCGGATAGTCAGGCTGCTGATATTGTGCGAAAAGCTATGCAGGAGGCAACTGCTCAGGTTGAAGAGCGTAGAGCTGCAGCGCAGCAAGAGCTTGATGGCATGACGACTCGATTAACCCAATTACAGCATCGTGAGGCAACTATTACGCAGCGCGTTACGGAATTGCGCTCGCTGTTTGCAAATGCTTTCTCTGGATTTGATTTTGGGGATGCTCAACAAAACCAACAAGTTGCGCAAGCTTCTGACGATAATGAGGATTCGGCGAATGCTCAATCTTCTGCGGATGCTAAGCAGGCTCAGCGAGATGTTCAAGCTGCGTTGGCTGAATCTGAAGAAGCTAGCGAAACTAACGATTCTCAAGAAAACCAAGACACAGATAATCAATAAAGAAAAATATTGTAAAATTTGTAGATTGGCTTAAGTATCGTACATTAGAATGTGCTGGTATTTGAATAAATATTTGAAATAAATATTGATAATTAACAGGAAAGGTAGCATTGTGACTGAAATCACTGCTCTAACTGATGAAAAATTACAAGGTTTGCGTGAGGATTTTGACGCAAATCCTTTAAACCGTTTAGCTATGAATGGTGTGACTGCTGCTGGTATTGATAAAGTCGCGCGTAATTATGATCGTGCGCGCTTATTGCAGCGTCGTTTTTCTACCATTGTTGATAACGGAGATGCAACACATCAGGATCGTTCTGGCCGTTGCTGGTTGTTTAGCTCGTTGAACGTGGCTCGTTTCATTGCGAAGAAGTCGCTTGGTTTGAAGGAATTTGAGTTTTCTCAGAACTACGCAATGTACTATGACAAGCTTGAGCGAATTAACTACTTCTTGAAGGATGTTGCGGCTTTGGTGCGTGCAGGTGAGCCTTCAGATTCTCGTTTGATTCAGCATTTGTTGCACGATGTTATGGGCGACGGCGGCCAGTGGACCATGGCTATGAACGTTTACAAGAAGTATGGTGCTGTTCCTAAGGATTTGTTCCCAGAAACCGCTTCTTCTAAGAATACTGGCGCTATGAATACGCAGTTGCGTGCGCTTTTGCATACTGCTGTTGCTCATATGTATGCGAATGCTACTGAAATTGATGAGATTATTGCGGATGCTACTGCTGCAGGTCACAGGATTTTGACGATCCACTTGGGTGAGCCACCTAAGAGCTTCGATTGGGAGTGGACTGATAGCGACGGCAAGTTCCATCGCGATGGTGAGATTACGCCAGTTGAGTTCTGGAAGAAGTACGTGAATGCTGGTCTTGAGGATTATGTGTGCTTGGTTGACGATCCTCGCGCTGAACATCCTAAGGGCAAGAAAATTGCTATTGAGCACTTGGGTAATGTTGCTGGCGGAGACGCAACCGAATATTTGAACGTGCCAAACCAGTTTATGAAGGATTGCGTGCGTAAGATTTTGGTTGAGAAGGGCATTCCAGTGTGGTTTGGCGCCGACTGCCATCCTATGATGGATCGCGAGAATGGCGCTTGGGCTACTGATTTGTTCGAATATGGTCGCGTTTATGGCGTTGATTTTGATTTGGATAAGGAAGCGCGTGTGCGTTTTGCTGATTCTGCGATGAATCACGCTATGGCTTTTGCTGGTGTGGATGTTGCTGATGATGGTACGACTACTCGTCGTTGGCGCGTAGAGAACTCTTGGGGCACTGATATTGCAGATAAGGGTTACTTTACGATGAGTGACGACTGGTTTACTGAGTATGTGTACGAAGTTGCAGTGCCGAAGAATCTGCTTCCGGAAGAATATCGCAAAGCCCTAGAAGAACCAGCAATCGTATTACCGGCGTGGGACCCAATGGGCGCTCTCGCCTAGGCTAATTTCACAGGGAAATTAGCCTACTCGAGATCGCCGAACTCGCGCAGAGAGTCCAGTGGACTCTCTGCGCGAGTTCGGCGGTGTTTGCATCTTTATTCAAGATGCAAACACCGACCACACTCAATGTGGTAATTCCCACAGGTATCTCCATATGATACTGTGAATATGTTTAGAAGCATAAATATTTGTTTGCAATTAGTAGATATTGCTCGTATTGCTACTGTAAGAGGATTAATACGGATGGAGAGTATTCATAACACTAGTAATAACGCATCTTGCGCTACTTTGCAGCTAGATAGTAGTGCCGTGTTTCCGGAAACAGTAGATGTGAATATTCGTCAGCTTGATCCTATTCCAGCTCCTCGCGAATTTATACAAACAATGCCAATTGCTCCTGAAATTAGTTCTTTAGTGTTAAAATCTCGCCAAGAAATTCGCGATATTTTGCACGGCACAAGCGATCGTTTGCTCGTAATTGTAGGTCCTTGCTCTATTCACGACCCAAAGGCGGCTCATGAATATGCTCAAAAATTATCTGAAGTTGCTAAAGATTTAAGCGATCAGCTGATGATTGTGATGCGCGTTTACTTCGAAAAGCCGCGCACAACTGTTGGCTGGAAGGGCTTAATTAACGATCCTGATTTAGACGGCAGGTTTAATATTCGAAAAGGTATGGGTTTAGCTCGTTCAATTCTTTTGGATGTTTTGCAGCTTGGTCTGCCTACCGCTACGGAATGGCTTGATCCTATTACTCCGCAGTATTTATGCGATTTAGTTAGTTGGGGTGCAATCGGCGCTCGCAATACTGAATCTCAAGTGCATCGCGAGCTTGCCAGCGGTCTTTCTATGCCTGTTGGCTTTAAGAATGCTACGGATGGTTCTATTAAAGCAGCAGCTGATTCTTGTTACACGGCTAGTTTTGAGCATCATTTTCTTTCTATTAATCTTGACGGTAGTGTTATTTCTGCCGAAACAAAAGGTAATCTCGATTGCCATATTGTGTTGCGTGGATCTAATAAAGGCCCTAATTATGATGCAGAATCTGTAAAATCTGCGTTGCAAGCTCTTGATTCTTACGATAAACATGCCCAGCAAAGTATGTGCACTAGGGGCATTATTATTGACGCTGCTCACGGAAATTGCGGCAAGAATGAAATTCGTGAAGCTCAAGTAGTTCAGAATATTGCAGAGCGCATAGCTAAGGGCGAGCGCGGAGTCTATGGCGTTATGATGGAAAGCTTCTTAAAGGGTGGGCATCAAGCTCCTGCTCCTTTAAGCGAGCTTGAGTACGGAAAATCTATAACTGATTCTTGCATTTCTTGGAATTCTACTAAAGAATTGTTGTATACTTTAGCTCAAGCCGTTACGTCTAGGCGTAATTTAGCGTAATTTATTTAGAATTGGGTGGGTTTTATGCAAGCTCAAGATCAAAAAGATGCTCAGTCTGTACGTCGTGCTGTTGAGGTCGGAAAAAATCAGCTTAATTCTTCTAAGTTCCAGCGTTGGGAGGACCAGGTTGGCGTTGATTGCATTATCAACCGCCGCGTGCTTGAGCTTGAGCCGCTTCCAACTCCTGCTCAGGTGCTTGGCGAGTTGCCGTTGTCTCCGTATGCGCAGGATATTGTTGCTGAGTCGCGCGATGAGATTCGTGGCTGTTTGAATGGTGACGACGATCGCTTGCTGGTTATTGTTGGCCCGTGTTCTGTGCATGATCCTAAGGCTGCTCTTGATTATGCGAGTCGTTTAGCTAAGTTGCGTGCTGAGCTTGAAAGTGAGCTTCTTATTGTTATGCGCGTGTATTTTGAAAAGCCACGCACGGCTCTTGGCTGGAAGGGTTTGATTAACGACCCAGATATTGACGGAACGCATGATATTCATAAGGGTTTGTTACTCGCGCGTAAGACTTTGCTTGACGTATTGGATGCTGGTTTGGCTGCTGCTACTGAGTTTTTGGAGCCGACTAGCCCTCAGTTTATTGCTGATGCTGTGAGTTGGGGTGCGATTGGTGCACGTAATACCGAGTCTCAGATTCATCGTCAGCTTGCTAGTGGTCTTTCTATGCCGGTTGGTTTTAAGAATGCTACTGATGGTTCGATTTCTGCGGCTGTGAATGGTTGCTTGGCTGCGAGCCAGCACCATACGTTCTTTGGTATTGATCATCTTGGTCGCGCTTGTGCTGTGCAGACTCTTGGTAACCCGGATTGCCACGTGGTTTTGCGCGGATCTAGTAAGGGTCCGAATTATGATGCTGCGTCGGTTGCTTCTGCTGTGGCTTCAATTCGTTTGCGTTTGGGAACTGGTTGTGTGGCTTCTAATGGCGTGGTTGTGGATTGTTCGCACGGTAATTCCGGCAAGGATGAGCGTCGCCAGATTGAGGTTGTGCGCGAGATTGCGGATCGTTTGGCTGCTGGCGAGCAGGGCATTAAGGGCGTTATGATGGAGAGCTTCTTGCAGGGCGGCAATCAAGATCCTGCTCCTCTTAGCGAGCTTGAGTACGGCAAGTCTATTACGGATCGTTGCATTTCTTGGGAAGATACTGCCAATTTGCTAAGAATTTTAGCTAAATCTGTAGCAACTCGCCGTAGAGCTTAGAGATTAGAGATTGTAGTAAGATAATCTCAATTAATTTCTACTTGGCTTATATTCCTTACTGTATTTGCCGCCTATTTTTGCATTATATTTTGCGTACAAGGGAGTGTGTTGAAATGTATAACAAAGATTTGAATAAAGCTAATAAAGCGAATAAAGGTTTTATGTGTAAAGCATTACCGGTGGTGCGTTATATATTGTTAGCTTTGATTTACAACGGTGTGCTTTTGTTGGCTTTTGCATGGTATCGTGGCACGCATAGTGCTGGGTATACGCTTGTTATGTTTTCTGCTTTGTGGTTTAGCGTTTTTATGCCGTTTGTAACTGGAATTGCTTTAATTGTTTTTGCCCGAGAATGGCGTCGCATTGTTGGTACTTTAGTTTGTGTGCTTCTTATAGCTGGATTTTTTGCTTTTCTTGCTTTGCAGGATCAAATTATTGCGTTTTTCAATGTTCCTGTTGTGAATCCTTGGTTTGATTTTACGTGCGGAGCATTGCTGAAGATTGCGACTTTGACTTTTGTTATTATGACTTTAGTATGCGTGTTTTTGGTTAAGAATAACGATAAATGCGTAAGTAGCGAAGTAAAAAAGGATGATTCTGCTAATGACTAATACTGAGAAAATTACTAAAGTTGCTATTGTTGGCGCTTTAGAGGAGGAAGTTGCGCATATTGCTAGCGCGCTTGAAAACGTAAGTCACAAGAAGGCTGCGAGTCTTGACGTATCTTGCGGTACTATTGACTCGGCGAATGGCAGTAAAATCGAAGTTGCAGCTACGGTTGGCGGAATGGGCTTAGTAAATGCTGCTGCAACTGTGCAGTATCTTATTGACACATACAATCCTCAAGCTGTAATTTTTTCTGGAATTGCAGGAAATCTTAATAAAAATTTGCATACGAACGATGTTGTTCTTGGGAAAACTGTAAAATATCTCGATACTGATATGCGTCTAATCGGTCAGTGGAAGCCATTTGCGAGCGAATTTCATTCGGATGATTACTTGCTTAAAGTAGCTAGCAATGTATTAACTGACATGAAAATCACGCATATTGCTGGAACGATTGCGTCCGGCGGATATTTCGTTGATTCTCCAGAAAAAGTAGCAGAAGTAATTGCAGCTACTCAAGCAGATGCAGTTGAAATGGAAGGTGCTGCTGTCTTGCATGTTGCTGCTCGTAATGACGTTCCTGCGCTTATTGTGCGCGCAATGAGTGATAATGCAGACACTGAATACGAAACTTTCCGCGCTTTCGATATCTCCGAATACGCGGACACGGCTGCAAAAATTACTGTAAATATAATTCGCAATTTGTGACATTTCGACACGCTGATGTGGTCGCCACCCTACGTTTACGCAAATAGCGCAATAAGTAGCACCAAATACCGCCATTTTTGGTACCCACTTTATTTTTGCCGGTGAGGTTTTACCCACCTGTTTACGATGGTTGCGTTAATAAAAAAAAGATAGGGTAATTTAAGAAAATGCGCCCAATTCGCAATACGGCTATAGGAACGCGAAAATGTGGTGGGGTGCAAGGCAATTCTTCGCGAAAGGAAAGAAGAATATGCGTAACGATATGAACAAATTAAATATGAACAAATTGGATGCAACCAAGGCAAATGCAACCAAGATAATTACAACAAAACTAAATACGAATAAAAGCGCAATTAAATTCCGTAGTATTGCTGCGGCCGCGCTAACTTTCGGCTTGTGCGCAACCTGCGCTGCTTGCGGCGACAATAGTCCAGCTGGCAGCAACAACGCAACTGGCGCGCAAAATGCAAAAATTTCCGGCAATTTCCAAGGCTCGGGCGCTTCTTCCCAGCAGGTTGCAATTGAAGCGTGGATTGCAGGATTCCAATCTAAAAATCCGGGTGCAAAAATTGCCTACAATCCAACCGGCTCTGGTGCTGGCGTTACCACTTTTATGACGGGAGCCACGGCTTGGGCTGGTTCAGACAAAGCGTTGAGTAACGACGAAGTTGAAAAGTCTAAGTCGGTTTGTGCTAATGGAACTACGGCTTTCGACGTGCCTGTGTATGTTTCACCAATTGCGATTATTTTCAATCTAAAAGGCGTTTCTGACGCTGGCAAGCATATTAATTTGGATGCTTCTACGATTGCTAAAATTTTCGACGGAAAAATTACGCACTGGAATGATGACGATATCAAGAAGCAGAATCCTAAGCTAAAGCTTCCAAACACCCCGATTACTGTTGTTCACCGCTCCGATAAGTCTGGCACAACGCAGAATTTCTTAAGCTATATAAAGGATGCGGCTCCAGACGATTGGTCGCACGATCTTAGCGAAAACTGGCCAAATAATGTCGGTCAAGGTGCAAAGGGAACTTCGGGCGTTGTATCTACTATTCGCATGGCGAATGGTGCGATTGGTTACGCTGATTTTTCACAGGTCGGTAAGCTCGGCACTGTTGCAGTGAAAGTGGGGGATACTTATAATCAGATTTCTCCGGAAGCTGCTTCTAAAACTTTAGCTGATTCTGAAATTAACGCAGACGCTTATGCAAAATATCCTAATCGCGTTGTTATGAAAATTAATCACAATACGCAATCTGAGGGAGCTTATCCAATTGTGTTAGTTTCTTACGATATTGCTTGCCCGGTTTATAAAGATGCAGGAACTGCTCGATTTGTGAAGTCTTGGCTTAGCTACGTAACTAGCGCGGAAGGGCAGAATGCTGCTTCTTCTGCTGCTGGAACAGCTCCACTTCCACAAAATTTGGTAAGCAAAATTAACGCATCGATTAAGTCTGTTAAAACAGGAAAATAAAAAACTTTACAAACTGATATTATGAACATATCGGTTATAAAGGAGAATGATTGAGTTCTACGAAAAATGCGAAAGCAGTCGCGAATAGTGCAAACGAAACTGCTAAAATTTCTGAGAGCAATAGAAAAAATTATGTTGGCACTCATCTTGCGGACCGTCTTTTTAAAGGCGTGGCTGCAGGCTGTGGCATGCTAATTTTGCTTGTTCTTACGGCAGTTGCAGTATTTCTTCTGTTTTGTGCTTTGCCGTTATTAAGTGGAAATCACGATCAAGTAAGTCATGTGTTTGCTGATTTTACTGGTGGTAAGGCACATGATTTTATAAGCTATGTGGCTCCGCTTATTTTTGGCACAGTGCTTATGTCTGCGCTCGCGCTGCTGTTCGCATTTTTTGTGGCAATTGGTATTGCTCTATTTATCTCGTATTATGCACCTAAAAAAATTGTTCCGCTTTTAAGTGGAGTAATTGATTTGCTTGCGGCAATTCCGTCCGTAATCTATGGTTTGTGGGGCGGATTGGTTTTGGTTCCAGCTATGTATCCTTTCTGGGATTGGGTTTCTAAACTTTTTGGCTGGATTCCGTTATTTTCTGGTCCGGCGGCTAATCCTTCTCGTTCTGCTGCTACGGTTGCATTAGTTTTGGCTGTGATGATTTTGCCGATTATTACTTCTATGGCTCGCGATATTTTCCAGCAGGCTCCGCGTTTGCAGCAAGAAGGTGCGCTTGCGCTCGGCGCTACAAAGTGGGAGATGATTAGATTAGCGGTTCTGCCGTTTGCAAAGTCTGGTATTGTGTCGGCTTCTATGCTTGGGCTGGGTCGTGCTTTGGGTGAAACGATGGCAGTTTTGATGATTTTGTCTCCTGGATTTACTTTTGGTATCAATATTTTCAAGGCTTCTCAAAATCAAACTATCGCAGCAAATATTGCAGCGCAGTATCCGGAAGCAAACGGACTTGGCGTAAGTGCGCTTATTGCAACCGGCTTAGTTTTGTTCGTTATTTCTTTTGCAGTCAACTTTATTGCTCGCAAAATCACAGGAAAGGCGGGCGCATAAATGGGGAATCAAATTAATAATATTGAAGTGCTTAGCGAAAATACTTTTGCCGAAAAGTCTGTCGAAAGTTCTGCTGAGAATTCCGCAGAGAATTCCGCAGCTCCGGTTATTGACTTCAACAAATTCCGCCCAACTCGCTCACACATAGCTGCGCGCAAACGTAAAGATATGCTTATGCGCGTGCTGATTTTCTTGTCTTTTGTTGTGGCGCTTATTCCACTTATTTCTTTGCTTTTAACAACCATTATCAATGGTATTAAGCGCTTGAATTTTGATTTTCTCACTCATAACATGACTTACGTTGTGGGCGGAAATGCTACTGTAACTGGCGGTTACGGCGGAATTTTGCACGCGATTATTGGAACTCTTGAAATAACGTTAGGTGCTATGGTTATTTCAATTCCGATTGGTTTAATGTGTGCTGTTTATTTGGTTGAGTATGCTCGCGGAAACAAAATTTCGCGCATAATTAATCTGCTTGTTGACGTTATGAGTGGTATTCCGTCTATTGTTGCTGGCTTGTTTGCGTTTTCAATGTTTGCTTTTCTTGCTGGCCCTGGCACAATCAATGGTTTTGAAGGATCTGTTGCTCTTTCGCTTCTTATGATTCCAACAGTTGTGAAGTCTTCTCAAGAAATGCTAAAAATCGTGCCTAACGATTTACGCGAGGCGTCTCTTGCTTTGGGAGTTACTCAGCAGCGCACAATTACAAAAATCGTTTTGCGCACTGCTCTCCCGGGAATTGTGTCTGGCTGTATTCTTGCGGTTGCGCGCGTTATTGGTGAAACTGCGCCACTTCTTATGGCTTCAGGCTTTATTGCTTCAACGAATCTCAATTTATTTGACGGGCAAATGACGACTTTGCCGGTGTATGTTTACCAGGAATATTCCAAGCTTTCTGCGAATTGCCCGGCTAACGCGCCGGCTTCTTGTGTAACGTCAATTCCTATGGAGCGCTCGTGGGCTGCAGCTTTAACGCTTATTGTGTTGGTATTGTTGCTAAATATTTTGGGACGAGTTGTAGCTCGAGTGTTTTCTGTAAAAGCGAGATAAAGCGAAATCAAGCAAAGCAAAGCAAATTAAATTTTTAGAAAGTGAGCATAAAATGGGTCAGCGAATTGATGTGAAGCATCTGAATATTTACTATGGTGATTTTCTTGCTGTAGAAGACGTGAATATCAATATTGAGCCAAATAAAGTGACGGCTTTTATCGGACCTTCCGGATGCGGAAAATCAACAGTTTTGCGCACTTTAGACCGCATGCACGAAATCACTCCGGGCGCGCGCGTAGAAGGTCAAGTGCTTCTTGAAGGCCGCGATTTATACGGCAAAGACGTGGATCCTGTGGCTGTTCGCCGCGATGTTGGCATGGTTTTCCAGCGCCCAAATCCTTTCCCAACTATGTCTATTCGCGAAAACGTGCTTGCTGGAGTTCGCTTGAATAATCGCAAAATTGCTAAAAGTGATGCTGACGATTTAGTTGAGTGGGCTTTGCGAGGCGCGAACTTGTGGAATGAAGTTAAGGATCGCTTAGATAAGCCGGGTATTGGTCTTTCTGGCGGTCAGCAGCAGCGACTTTGCATCGCTAGAGCGGTGGCTGTGCATCCGCAAGTTTTACTTATGGATGAGCCTTGCTCGGCACTCGACCCAATTTCTACGTTGGCTGTAGAAGATTTGATTAATGAGCTTAAAAACGATTACACGATTGTGATTGTGACTCACAACATGCAGCAAGCTGCGCGTGTTGCTGACTACACTGCATTCTTTAATTTGAAGGCTGTCGGTAAGCCTGGTCATCTGGAATACTTTGCAGACACGACTACTATGTTCAACAATCCGCGCAACGCTGAAGCTGAGCGTTAT
Source organism: Gardnerella sp. C0026F2 (assembly GCF_056590715.1). NCBI lineage: Bacteria > Bacillati > Actinomycetota > Actinomycetes > Bifidobacteriales > Bifidobacteriaceae > Gardnerella > Gardnerella sp. C0026F2. The sequence goes on along the minus strand of NZ_JBWPWR010000002.1, from coordinate 379,426 downwards.
ATTTCCGGTCGTTTTGGCTGATTTGTTATATACTTTTTTGATTTAAGTGTATTTCCTTGGTCAGCACGTGCGCGTAAGGTCAATGCTGTTCGGTTGTTCAAAGGTTTCGCAATTTTCATAATTTTATGTGAGATTTTGTGATGCCTTCGTTCATTCGACGAGTCGCAGTAACCTCTGCGTGAATGCCCAAATGTAATTGCGTACGCGATTGCTCAAGTGCTTTCGCTGCGCTTTTTCTGGTCTTTTGCGCTTGTAAACCAAGGAACAGAGAGTATATGGAAAAGTTCTTCCATCTCAAAGAAAACGGCACGAATGTATCAACGGAGATCACTGCAGGTCTCACTACATTCTTCGCGATGTCGTACATTATCATCGTAAATCCAACTGTATTAAAAGAAACTGGTATGCCATGGGGTGGCGTGTTCTTAGCAACAATTATTGCCGCTATTATTGGCACGCTTGTTATGGGCTTATTTGCTAACGTGCCTTACGCTCAGGCTGCTGGAATGGGCTTAAATGCATTCTTTACGTTCACAGTCGTAAAAGGCTTAGGATTTAGTTGGCAGCATGCAATGTGTATGGTGTTCTTATGCGGTTTAATTAACATTATTATTACCGTTACTAAAATTCGTAAAATGATTATTCGTGCCATCCCGACTTCGTTACAACACGCAATCGGCGGTGGCATTGGTTTATTTGTGGCTTATGTCGGCATGGTGAATGTTGATTTGATTAAGTTCACTCCAAAGGATGATAAAGCTGCAAAAATTGCGTCTCATTTTGGTGCAACTCCTGCAATTCCAGGTCTTGCTGTTTTAAAGAACCCAGTATTGTGGTTGTTCCTCATTGGATTGCTTTTGGCAATCGTGCTTACTGTGTTGAATGTTCGTGGATCTTTGCTTATTTCCATTGTCGTTACAGCTATCATTGGTATTCCAATGGGTTTGACGACTATGAACAACTCTGTGTCAATCATGGGCGCTTTCCACGATTTGCCAACTACTTTCTGCGCAATATTTAGCGACAAAGGCTTCTCAACGCTGTTTGCAGACCCTTCGCGCGTTCCGCTTGTTTTGATAACGATTTTTGCATTCTCAATGTCTGATACTTTCGACACCTTGGGTACCTTCATTGGCACTGGTCGTCGTACTGGTATCTTCTCTGAGGCTGATGAAAAGGCTCTTGAAAACGGCTCTGGCTTTAGCTCCAAGATGGATCGTGCTTTGTTCGCTGATTCCATAGCAACTTCTGTTGGTGCAATTTTCGGTACTTCTAACACCACTACTTATGTAGAGTCTGCTGCAGGTATTGGTGCTGGTGGTCGTACCGGTTTGACTTCCGTAGTTGTGTCTATTTGCTTCGCGCTTTCTATAGTGCTTGCTCCTGTAGTTTCTGCTGTTCCTGCTGCTGCAACTGCCGGCGTGCTTGTGGTTGTTGGTTGCATGATGGCAAGCTCTTTGAAGGAAATTGCTTGGGATGATATTTCTGAGGCAATTCCTGCATTCTTCGCTGCAGTGTTCATGGCATTCTCTTACAACATTTCTTATGGTATTGCCGCTGGCTTTATCATGTACTGCTTGGTAATGACTTGCAAGAAGCGTGCTAAAGAAGTTCATCCAATGCTTTGGATTGTCTCTTTGCTGTTCTTACTTGATTTTGTTGCTAACGCTGTGCTTTAAATGTGCGTTTAATGTAAATGTGCGTTTAATGTAAGAGTGCATTTTACAAGTAGTGAACTTGTGAAACAAAAATATAAAAGCAAAAATTAAAAAATTAGAGGGTATGTAAATTACATGCCCTCTTTTTTATTTCTATTTTATTTTATTTCTATTTTTTGTTTCTATTTTATTTTCATAATATTTCTCTTGACATTGTCTTAGTGGCGTATTAAACTTACCCAACGTAAACCACAGACCGTTGGCGGAGTCGTGAGATTCCTGAAATTGATGTGTCAGGCCAGCACAGGTTGAGCGATGATTTATAGCGGATCTCGTTATGAGTCGAAAATTTAAGCACGCTTTAGTGCTTCTTATGTTGCTCTGCCAGTGCGCAGGGCTTTTTTTATTGCCCTGTTTAATTAAGTTTGATGCGTTTCTTTCACCTACGGCCAATTTAGGAAGGAACGCCATGAAGAGGCCCGAAAAGGAAGCGGTAGTTGCCGAGCTTACGGAACTTTTCCGTAATGCAGACGCTATCTACCTCACCGAGTACCGCGGGCTTACCGTTCCGCAGATTTCTACTCTGCGCGAAAAGCTAGGCCGCGATACTTCCTACTCTGTGGCTAAGAACACGCTTGCTCGTATTGCTGCTAAGGAAGCGGGCATTGAAGGTCTCGACGAGCTTCTCGCCGGCCCAACTGCAGTCACCTTCGTTAAGGGTGATTTCATTGAGGCTGCTAAGACCTTGCGTGATTTTGCCAAAGAGAATAAAGCCCTCGTCATTAAGGGCGGTTTCGCAGACGGAACCGTTTACGATGCCGAAGGTGCAAAGCAGCTCGCCGACTTGAAGTCGCGCCCACAGTTGCTTTCCGAAATGGCCGGCGCGCTCAAGGGCACCATGTCCAAGGCCGCTTACCTGTTCAACGCATTGCCAACCAAGGCAGTTCGTACAATCGACGCTTTGCGCGAGAAGCAGGAAAAGGCCGCTTGATTCCCTTGCAGCTTGCTGCATGAGACCAACCAAATATAAAATGTTATGGTCGTAAGGCATAAGGTATGCCCGGCCAAGTAAGAAAGGAAGCCAATTATGGCTAAGCTCACTAGTGAAGAGCTTCTTGAAGCTTTTGGTGAAATGACCCTCGTTGAACTCTCTGAGTTCGTCAAGGCATTCGAAGAGAAGTTTGATGTCGAAGCTGCTGCTCCTGTAGCTGCTGTTGCTGCTGCTCCAGCTGCTGCTGGTGCTGCTGAGGAAGAGAAGGACGAGTTTGACGTCGTTCTCACCGCTGCTGGCGATAAGAAGATTGCAGTCATCAAGGCTGTGCGTGCTTTGACCAACCTCGGCTTGGCTGAAGCTAAGGCTCTCGTGGACGGCGCTCCAAAGGCTGTTCTCGAGAAGGCTAAGAAGGAAGACGCTGAGAAGGCTAAGGCTGCCCTCGAAGAGGCTGGCGCTTCCGTTGAACTTAAGTAGTTCTAACTTTTTGTTGCTTTGCGCGTAACGCAGTTTTATGCGTGTGTGCATAGTGAAAATTAGGCGGTAGGATTATTCCTGCCGCCTTTTTTGTTGCGCGTGTAAAGTTTTTGCCGGATTAAGGTGCGTAGCCGACTTTTCCTTTACTCCGCTGCACAGTTTTTGCCGCTTTTCCGCGCGCATCCGACCGTTTCTTTACACCGCTGTAAAGTTTCTGCCGCGTGCGATACGCGAGAAGCGGGTTGTCGGCGTGTCGCACAAGAGTGGCTATATTGCAACGGTTTTGCGGCTGGTTGGTGGAGTATTCAAGAGTTTCCTGAGAGTTTTCTGAGAAAAATCTTTAAAAACCTTGAAATTGACATTTTTACGAAAAATAACGCGCAATACTGTATTTTTTACTCTTAAAAACAGTTTGACTGAAATATTTCCGCAAAAACATCGATGTTTTTTGTTAATGAGCTGCGTGTTGGCTCTTGACTTTTGCGAACGGGGGGGGGGTATCTTAATAGCAAACGCCGGTCATTCCTAGTTGACGGGCGTGTGTGGCTCCGTTTGGAGTTGCACAGCAGATTTTTCTTCGTGTACCTAGCACGAAGGAGAAGAAGAAAGGAAAATATTATGTTGAATAAGAAGGCTATCGCCGCATTCGCTGCTGGCGCCACCCTCCTCTCTGGTTTCGCTTTTGCTGCTCCAGCAATGGCTGTGAAGGATGACAACCCATGCAAGGATCACTCTCTTGAGTGGTGCACTGTTCGAGTTCAGGATGCTAAAGCTGAGTATGATAAGGCTTTCAAGGCTGTTAACGATGAAAAAGATGGTGCACAGGCTGCATATAATAAGGCTGCTGCTGATTACGATGCTGCAGTAGCTGATTATAATACTAAGAAGCAAGCTGCTGATGCTGCTGATGCTGATCCACTCGTTGCGTTGGACGAGACCAAGCCTGAGAATGCAGATAAGAAAGACGCTATTATTGCAGCTAAAGCTAAGAAGACTCTTGCTGATCAAGCTAAGACTGCTGCTGAAACTAAGAAGAATGCTGCTTTGAATGCTAAGAATGAAGCTTATGATAAGTTGCAGACTGCAAATTCTAAGTTAACTACTGCTAAGGCTACTTGGGAAAAGGCACAGTCTGATCTTAGTGACTTCACTGGCCCAACTGAGGATGAGACTAAGAGGAAGCTTATTGACAAGGTTCGTCTTGCTAAGATGAACTTGGACAACAAGGATGATTTGCTTGCTGTTGCTAAGAAGAATTTCGATGATGCTTATAAGGCTTTGGTTGCTGCTATTGCTGAGTTCAATGCACGCGATAATGCAGCCACTGTTGCTCATCAAAAACTCAATGCGTTCTTGGCTTCTGGCGTGAATGATTCTGCTACCCTTACTCGTTTGAGTGATGCAGCAGATCGTGCTGATGCTCATCTTAAGCGTGCAACTATTGCTTTGGCTAAGGCTAAGGCTGCTTATGATGATGCTTTGGCAAAGGATTTGGCTGCTGTAGCAGCTTATAATGAGGCTTTGCAGGCTTACAAGGATGTTTACAATGAGGCTGTTGCTGCTGGTGTGAACCCAGCTTTGTTGCCACCAGTTGTGACTTCTGATCCTTTGGATCCAAAGGTTCCAGCTGTTCCTGGTTTGAAGCATGCTTATGCTTCTGCTATGAGCGGTAAGTTCGGTAAGGAAGCTAAGGCTGCTGAGGCTTCTGCTCAGCAGAACAACAAGAAGAACAATGCTGCTGACGCAAACGGTGCATCTGCCTCTGCTGCCGCTCAGCTTCCTAAGAGCGGTGCTGCTGTAGCTATGGCTGCTGTTGCTGCTTCTGTGCTTGCTGGCATGGGTGCTGCTCTTCGCAAGATCCGTCACTAAGCTAAAAGCTGATTCTGCGATGAATCATTTTAAGCTTTGGCTTATGGTTGATCGTTGAGTCGATTTTACTGTGAAATACTTAGTCTAGTGTGCTAAAAGGTGCGCTAGACTAAGTGCTTTTATAAAAATTTTGTGCTTGGCGCGCTGTGTAGATTTTTAGTCTTATACAGCAATTAATTGGTTTGCGTTTGCTTGTTGATATAGTTTGCCAAAATTTCCTTTTTTACTATTGATTCATGCTACGTCAACTGATTAATGCCGAGTGCTTTGCGCTGTTACTTTCCGCTAGGGACGGGTGGTAATATCGCAAGTTTCGAGGCTCGGGAGTTTCTTCCGAGCCTTTTGTTATTTTTTATGCTTAAAATCAACAAATACTAGCGCAATATACACAAAGCATGACACAATAGTAAGTAGTGTGTTTTTTGAAGGGAGCAGATCACGTGAGTGAGCGACAAACCGTGCAGCGCTGGATGATTACAGTTGGTGGTGTCGAGCAGGCACGTGTGGGTGCAGGTCAGTCTGTAGAGATTGGTCGAAAGCCTATACGCCCGTTGCGTGAAGATGGTTTCACGCGCGTCGACATAGTAGATAACAAACGTTCTATGTCAAAGAGGCATGCGCTGCTAATTGTAGATATGCGCGGCGTGGCAACAATACGAGATTTAAATTCAACTAATGGCACATATCTAGTCAGCGCAAATGGTGATTTGCTGCGATTGGAGCCTAATGTCGATTTTCAGCTTCCAGATAATTTAATGCGCATGCAATTCGGCGATGTTCCTGTTGATTTTGTGCATGTAGAAGAAGAATCTTCTGAAGTTGAAAAAGATAACGAAGTGCGCAATCTGTTCTCTTATGCTACAGATGAATCGCATGATGAGCCTGCAGCTTCAGATTTATCGGTAGATCAAATTCTTGATTTGCGCGCTGGCGAGCCAACAGGTGTTTTCCGCGCTCAATCAGTTTCGCATCCTGGATTGTCTTGGAAACAAGGCATGCAAAATCAAACTCATCTCAATGATGATTCGCAAACAGATGTTGCTCCAATCAATCATGATGTAACTTTGCCTGTTATGCGAGAGCAGCAGGAGACTCCTGTAGAGCCGCGTAATTTATTTGCAGACGCACAAGCAATTCAGCAAGAAAGTGCGACTAAAGAAGAACCTTCGCAACAAGATTCTGCGGTTTCTGCGGTTGATTCGGTTTCTGCACTTTCTGTGGTTTCTACGGTTGATCAAGCTGATTCAGTTGATCAAGCTGATTCAGTTGATCCGGTTTCTGCAATCTCTCCGGTTGCTCAAGATTCTCAAGTCAATTCGGTTTCTCCAGTTATGCAAGTTAGCCCGGAAACAAATGTATTGCAAAACGAAAGTTCTCAAGAATTTTCAGCATCTCCATTGAATTCAGCTGAAACTTTTGCTGAGAATATTGCCGATGCTTCAGCTTTTAGTATTGCAAATACAGGTTCTAATAATCTTGATATTAATAGTTTCAGCTCTACGAATCTCGACTCTAATAATCTCGATATTAACAATTCTGATGCGGAGTACACACCTGCATTTGAGCCAGGATCCGTATTTGAAAAAGTATCAAAAGGCGAATTTGACTCTCAAGAAAATATAGTGGAAGCCGGTGGATTCACGTCAAAAGAAGCTGAAGAAAGTAGCGATTTTTCAAAGCAATTTGAAATGGCGCAATATTCGCAGTTGCTTCCGTTCTTGGCTGCAAACACTGGTTTGTACGATGACTTATACGCGTGGCTCGCAGCTCAAGGTAATTCTGAAGTAGATGCTGCACTAGCTAGAAACAGCGGTTATAGTGCATATCGCAAAGCTATTGAACAGTAAGCAAGTAGGGTGGGAATATGAGTGATACAAACAACGTGGAGCAGGATTCGTCACAGCAAGTTTTTAATGATGCACTAGTCGAAAATACTGCGTCAGAAGCTGATTCTTTGGAAAAATCCGGCTCTAATAACACCAACAGCGCTCGTACTAACGCTTTACAACATATAGTTGAGTGGAAGCAGCAATATCAGGCTCAGCTATCTCCTTCTCCACTAGAAGATATAACGCAACTTGCTGCACAATTAGAGTTGACGCATGCTCATCCTTCCGGAATTGCGCAACTTTTTGCAAGCGGAAAAGTGACATTAAAATCTTTATTCCGAGACGCTGGAATGTTGCGAGCTGCTGGGCGAAGGCTAGATCGAGTTTTTGAAGATAGAGACGCAAAAGCGCACGAAAGTGGCGTTTCTGAACTTTCTTTAATAGTCGGCGTTGCATCGTGGAATGGCAACCATGTGCCTGTTCTTACGTATCCTGTGAAAGTGGTTCGTGACACTAATCAAGATGAAACTTCCGCCACTATTTACTTCTCTGGAAGTGTTGGACTGAACAATTCGCTTGTTTCACGTTTAGGTGAGCGTGGTGTTCAACTTAGGGAAGACGTTTTATTCGACGGATCTCAATATGAAAGTGGAACTCCAGAAACTTCTGTAGTATTTGATGCTATTTGTAAGCAAGCTCGCTCGGCTTTCCCAGATTTTGATATTGAGCGCGATATTATACTTGGCTGCTTTACAGATGCTGGTTCGCGTTTTGTAGCAGAAAGTGAACAAATTATTAACGCTTTGCAATCCGGCAATGTTGGAAATGTGATGATTGACGCTATGGCTGGCGATGATCGAGCTATCCATATGCTCCAGTCTGCAAATAAGCCAGAATATAGTCCTTTCGATGCAGATCCTCATAGCGAATGCGAAGTTGGTGAAGTAGATAACGTTGTGCGTTATGCAGCGGAGCTTGTTGCTTCTGGAAACTCTCTGTTCGTGGATATTGATTCGGGATCGGATTCAGCTGCAATTGCTGCTGCGATTGCTTCTCGTTCTGTGATTGCAGGACGTTCTGTGTTGTATGTGCCTAATGTTGTTGAGCAGCAGAGGCGTTTCCGTTATACGTTGAATACGCATGAAATTTCCTCATTAGCATTAGACGTTGCGGATGGTCATATTGCTAAGCATGTTGATGCGCAGTTGATTGCAGCAGTTGGCGCTAGACATAGTATTGCGACTTCGCGATTTGAGCAGGTTGCAGATGAGTTGGTCGGAGTGCGTTCTCGCCTTACTCGTTATTTAGGTGATCTTCACGGTATTAACGAAACTTGGGGAGTATCTGCATACCAAACAATCCAGAATCTTGCAGCAATTGCAATGTTCCCAACCCATCCGTCTACGCATGTGCGTTTAGATGTTGCCGCAGCACACGCTATGACCGGTCATATTGAAGAGTGGTCGAAGAAATTCCATCAAGCCGATGAACTTGGAGAATTCAAGATAAATCCTGAAGATACTCCTTGGTTTGGTGCGTCAATATTTGACGAAAATGAAGCTATATCTGTATATCAGCGTGTTGTAGACGTGCTTCTTAAACTTCTTCCAGCAACTCGAGAACAAGTTAAAAGCACTGTGCAAAGCTGTGGCTTCCCTGTGCCAACAACAGCTCGTGAGTGGAGTCGTCAAGTTACAGTTCTCAAGAATTTGCGACGTGTACTTGACGTATTCCAGCCTGAAATTTTTGAGCGCGATTTAGATGCAATGATTGAAGCGAGTAAGCCGAAAGCTCAGCGTAAAGCCGAAGGCACAGTTATGGGCTTCTGGGAACGTAGACATCATGTTCGTGAAGCGCGCAGCTTGCTAAGAGTTGGAGCTAAAGTCGACGATTTGCATGAAGCATTAAAGATTGTTGCGCAGCAAGCAGCTCAGTGGCGTACTTTCGTGCCTCACGGCGGATGGCCTGTTTTGCCGCCAAAATTGGATGATATTGTAAATACTCAAGAATTATTAGCAAGGCATTTAGTTGCTCTTGATGCAGTGTTAGCAACAACTCTTAAGGGCGCAGATCTTGAAAATATTGAATTTGCGCAGCTCGAAGCTCGTTTGCAAGATTTGCATGACGACAGAGCATCTCTAGATACTCTCCCTGGTCGTTGCAATTTGGAACGCGAGTTCAGCAAAGCTGGTTTGTCTGATTTAGTCAGCGATTTGCGTCGTCGCAACGTTACAGGTAATGCAATCGACGGTGAGTTGCAATTAGCTTGGTGGACTACTGTTTTTGAAGATATCGTTAATTCTTCTACAATTATTTCTCACCAAGATGGCTCAGCAATGCAAGATGCTTCTGATCGATTCGTGCAAGTTGATACAGAACATGTGCGTTCAATCGGTCCAATGGTTCAGCAAGAAGCTATGAGGCATTTGTGTGATTTATTGTTCTCGCATACGCAAGAAGCTAATCAGTTACATACTATGCTTGCCGGAAACCGTTCTGGAATTACTTTTAACAAATTATTGCGCAATTATGCGGAACTTGTGTTGGCTGCGAAACCAATACTTGTAGCTATGCCATCTACTCTTACTATGATGACTCCGTTGAGACCTATTGCAGATACTGTAATAATTGATTCGGCATCTCATATATCAAATATTGAGTTGCTATCTATTTTGTCTCGTGCTCGTCAGGTAGTAGTTTTAGCGCATAAGCAAACAGTAAGTTCTGAAAGCTTGCGTTCGCTTATTTCATTACTCCCATCTGTAACAGTAGTTTCTAGAGCAACAAGGCGCTCGCTTCGTTTAGCGCGATTCTTGGAAGAACATGGTTACGGAAAGTTGCGTCACGACGTTCCTGTTGAGCGTTTGCAAGGCAAAGTTCGTTTGCATCAAATTGAAGCAACTGGAGTTCCAGTAATGTCTTCTGGGCTTATTGAAAGCAGCCAGCGTGAAATTGATGAAGTAGTTGAGCTTATTCGTCAGCGCGCAAATACGTTTACGGTTGTTCCTTCAAGCTATGTGCTTGTTGTAGTTACGTTGACAAACGTTTTCCGTAGTCGTTTGGGAGCTGAGTTGAAGTCTTTGTCTATTAAAGACGAAAACATGGCTAGATTCTTACGACATGTGAGACTTTTGGGCGTTAATGAAGCTTCTGGAGCAATAGCAACAGATGTAATTATGTCGCTTTGCTATGCAAAAACATCTCACGGCAGACTTCTTCAGCAGTTTGGATTGCTTGAAGAAGAAGGTGGAAGCAACATGCTTCTTGACGCTTTGGCTCTAGCTCGCCGCCATCTAGATATTGTTAGTGCGTTTACGTCTAAAGATATGGAAGATGAGCGTTTGCACCAAGATGGTCCAAAGCTTTTGAAGAATCTTTTGCAATGGGCTGAGAAGTTAAGTGATAATCCGCTTCGTCCAGAAGATGCTAACGATGTTGAAGCGCAAATTGCTGCAGAATCTGCACAAAGGAATGTGCTATTTACTGATTTAGCTGAGCGTATTCGCTCGCGTGGATTAAAAGTTGCAGTCAACTATGGCTTCGATAATGGCGTTAGAATTCCTCTAGTAGTTGGACTTGCGGATAAACCGTTTGCTATCGCTGTGCTTACGGATGATGCGCAATTTATGAGTGTGCAATCGACTCGTGAACGTCATCGCATGATTATTCAGGATTTGGAATCCTTGGGCTGGTCAGTTATGACAGTGTGGAGCGTTGGAGCTTTTGTCAATCCTGAAAAAGAGGTTGATCGTGTTGTTTCTCGTCTCGGGGAATTGTATGGTGACAATGAATGAGTAAATACGATCCCAATAGAAGATCTCCCCGTAGGCCGGTTAGGGTTGTTCGTGAAGGCTCAGAGCTTTTTGATGCCGATGGCGTTAAACTCGAGCCTTCTGACGAGCTTACTTTGCAACAGCGCAATCAAGACGACGATAATCGCATTTTAAGCGAATTGCCGCCTCACTGGGCTGTATTTTCCGAGCGTATTAGTTGAGCTTGAAATACGCGAGAAGTAGCAGAATAATTTTTCATTGTGACAATTTCATCGCAACAATCGCCAAAGAAGGGTTTGCAGACTGAGCTTGTAATAACCGCAAGGCATCTGCAGCAGGCATAGCAAGAGTAGTAGTGTTTTGCTGATTTTGTGAAGCTTGAGTGCTTTGACTTATTTGCATCACCATAACATTATGAACTACGCTAACATAGCGTTCGTCAATTTCTGCAATATTGTTTTCTTCAATATCGTGGTTTTTGTTTTTATCGTTATTTTCTGCAGTGCTACTTTTAGATTTTTCGCTGTTTTGACTTTCTGCATTTTGAGAGTTAGAAATTTCTTCATCTTGCACAGGCTTGCTAAAAGCTAAATCAATTTTTTCGCCAGGCAGTAGTGTGTGATCTGCGCTAGATAAATGAATTGTAATAGAAGTGAATCCTTTTGGAATGCGTGGAATTTTACTCAATAGTGTTTGCAAAATTGGCATGCCTTTACGTATTTCGCATGTTGCAATAATAGAAGAATTCGCACTTATATTATTGGATAGCGCTTGATTAAATACTTTATGCTTAGGAACTCGAACGTATGCAATATCGTTTACGCTAACGCGTGAACCTTGCTGAATATTGTGTTTAGCTACTGCTATGACTTGAGTTTCTTGTGAGTCAATAATAGTTGACACAACGAGTAAAGCCATCATTCCAGCACATAGCACAATAATGATTTTCCGCACGAAAGCGCGTTGCCTTCGCTGCAATAACGCACTATTTTTTGCGTTATTTTGAGATTTAAATAAAGAAAAATTCATGCTCATACTTGCATTTTGAAATATAAAAAATGCAAGAGCAAGAAAAATTGCGCGCTGTGGATAAAACCTATTAGCGCGCAATATTTAAACAATAATTGATATTTATAATTTTACAAAATCATTTATCGGTTCGATAAAAACCTTTGCCTTTGAAGTTGATTGGAGGAGCGGAGTACACTTTGTGCACTGCATCTTTTCCGCACTGAGGGCAAATGGTAATAGGGTCATCCGAAAATGATTGATGTTCTGAAAAATCGTATCCGCATTGCTTGCAACGATAATGATAAGTAGGCAAAAGTCCCTCCGAAGTTACACGAGCACGTAAGTAGAAACTTACTGTTCCTTCACATATCCTAGTACATACTATGACAGTTATTATAGGTGTTAAATTTGCTTAGTGAATGATTGCGGCACAGCATATTGTGTGATGGCGCGCGCAATAATCCCACATTTTGGCGACACGCCGAAATGTTTATGTTGCTACACATCCTATGACTTCTTTATATTAATAGTTATGGGTTATGAATCGGTGAGTGCGGTACTCGTATTAGTCATCCTCGTAGCCTTATGGTTCGGGTGGTTGCCTAAACGCACGGTTAACGGCATGAAGTCTATGCTTGAACATCGCGAGGATAGGTTTTCACCAACACTTCATCTTGTAGGTGAGTGGAGTACTGCGCGCATTTGCGACGGTACTGGTATGTTGGCAAAAGGGGCTTGTATGCAACCGACACAACAAAAACGAACATTAACTCCTGAATATATTGCGCGTATTCGCGCTGCTAGGCGTGCTGCGATACGCCGTCGTTGTGTGTTGGTGGCTGCGCTTGCTGCCTTGACTTTTGTAGTATTCTTAGCAGGATGCTCTGGCATATTTTCTCCAGTTTTTGCTCTTATTCCTGGAGCTATGTTGGCAGTAGTGCTTTATTTTGGAGCTCGTGCTTCTAAGCATGCTCGTGCGTGGGAGGCTCGCGTTGCAAAAATGCGCGCTGCTTCGAGACGTAAAGCTGAGGATGAGTTGTGTGAACGCCGCAACAGTGCCGTTATACGCCAGTTGGAAGATTATTCTTCTGCATCTGATTCTGATTTTAATGGAGAAATCAGCAGTTGTGATGCGATTTCTCAAAACGACAGTGATGAGTATTCTGTATCTCAAACTGTAGTGCCTGTTCGAAATGGCGCGTCTCGTGACAATACTGAAACTTCGGTTATGGAGCAGAGCGAAATTCGTGTTGCTTTACATCGTGCAGAGCAAGAGCGCAATGCAGCGTTGCGTGAGCGTTTGTATAAAGAAGAATCTGAATCTAAAGAATCTAATATCGTTGAAGCGGAAAATAAAGACTCATACGATTCTTCCAACGCTTCTGTGGCTTCGGAGCAAAACTATCAGTCTAATCAAGATTTGATTTCATTCTCGCTTGGTTCGCAAACTAAGTATGATTCAAGTAATGCTAATTTGGCATCCCGTACTCCAGAAAGTTTGGAAATTAAATCAACTAAGCAAGTAGTTAAAGCTGTGCCAGTTGCCAAAGCTGCTGAAGCTACTAATGCTGCTGCCGCTACTAATTTTGCTGCTGCAAACTCTTCTCAGTTCCACGAAAAAGAAGAAGTAAGCGAAGTGGATGCTCCAGAAAGTTCTGAAGACTCACTTGGTGTGGCAAATTTGCACGATGTTCTTGCTCGTCGCAATTCATGATTTAAGAGTTTTCTAAAAATTTTCTTAAAAGATTAGCACTCGAGTTGTTAGAGTGCTAAATTCGCGGTATTATGAGGCACAGAGCGTAAGTGCGGTTGCGGACGTGATCGTCAGCCTCGTCGGATTGTTTCTTGCGTACGAAATTAATATCTCTTATGAAAGGGGTGGCAACAGTGTCGATTAAGCTCACACCGTTGGAGGATAAGATTATTGTTAAGCAAGCTCAAGCGGAGACTCAAACTGCTTCTGGCTTGTATATTCCAGATAATGCCAAGGAAAAGCCACAGCAGGGTGAAGTTCTTGCAGTAGGTCCTGGTCGTCGCGACGATAAGGGCGAGCGCATTCCTATGGACGTTAAGGTTGGAGACAAGGTTCTTTATTCCAAGTACGGCGGAACTGAAGTGCATTACGAAGGTGAGGACTACTTAATCGTGTCTTCTCGCGATGTGCTTGCTATTCTTGGCTAGTATTTAGCCGGTTGAAGCAATAAAATTTACGCTGGAAATGACGGAAACGTTGTTCCCAGCGTTTTTTATTGCGCTACGTAAGAATGCACTGTGGAATATTTGTATAAGCGACAGAAACTTTACGTGGGTGTAAAGTTTTGGTCGTTTTTTGGCTTGGGAACGGCAGTTTCTTTACGTGCGTGCGTAGTTTTGGTCGGATTAAGGCGATAAAGCGGCAGAAACTTTACGTGGGTGTAAAGTTTCGGTCGTTTTTTGGCTTGGGAACGGCAGTTTCCTTACATGCGTGCGTAGTTTTGGTCGTTTTTCGCTATTGCGCACTTAAGGCATGTGTGGAGTATGATGGAGAAGTATGACATACAAACATCGCAATATTGTAGATACGATTCCTAGCTATAAGCAGGGTAAGCCAGCTCCTAAATTGGACGGCATTCGTGCATATAAAATCTCGAGTAACGAAAATCCTTATGAGCCTTTGCAAAGCGTAAAAGAAGCGATCTCAAATCGCGCGCTTAATGTGATAAACCGTTATCCTAATATGCGTGGCACAGAAGTTGTTGAAGAACTTGCTAAGCGTTTTGGTGTGACTGCAGACGAAGTAGTGCTTGGTTGCGGCTCTACGGAAGTTATTACGCAGCTTGTTGACTTGGTTGCAGGTCCGGGAGATGAGGTCATATATCCGTGGAGAAGCTTTGAAGCTTACCCGATTATTGTGACGGGAGCCGGTGCTACAAGCGTTAAGATTCCTAACCGTCCTGATGGTTCTCACGATATTGACGCTATGATTGCAGCTATTAACGATCGCACGCGTTTGGTTATTTTGAATAATCCTAATAACCCAACTTCAGCTGCTCTTAGCGAAGAGGCAGCTCGCAAGGTGTTGGATGCTGTGCCAAGTGACGTTCTTGTGCTTATTGACGAAGCTTATGTGCAGTTTAATACAGCAAAAGGCACTGCAAATGGCGTAAAACTGTACCATGAGTATCCAAATGTAGTTGTTGCTCAAACGTTCTCCAAGGCTTATGGATTGGCAGGTTTGCGCATTGGTTATGGCATTGCTCCGGCTGAAGTTGTAGACGGTATGCGCAAGGTTGCTGTGCCATTTGGAGTGTCTCAAATAGCGCAGGTCGCAGCTTTGGCTTCTTTGGAAGATGACGCAAGCAAGGAGATGAATACTCGTGTTGCATCTCTTGTTGCTGAGCGCGAGCGCATTGTTGAAGCTTTACGCGAGCAAGGCTGGAATATTGAGGATGCGTACGCAAACTTCTTCTGGATGCCATTTGGTGCAGATACCGAGCGAGCAACAGAACATTTTATTGCTGCAGGATTGTCTGTTCGCGCTTTTGCTGGTGAAGGTATTCGCATTAGTATCGGCGAGCGCGAGGCTAATGACAGGGTTTTGACAGTTTGCGAAAATTTAAAAAAAGAGGGTTTTTCGCTAAATAACTAGCTTTTTTGCATAAAAGTTTTGCTTTCGGCGTGTCTTAATCTTGCATTAGTCGCGATTTCGTGGCAAAATAACAAAGTTGCCGTTTGAAGTTCACTTCTTACGGAGACTGCTGGCGGGTTTCCCAAGTGGTCAAAGGGAGCTGACTGTAAATCAGCCGCTTCGTGCTTCAGTGGTTCGAATCCACTACCCGCCACGCCTCGATAGCTCAGTGGTAGAGCACTTCCTTGGTAAGGAAGAGGTCGTGAGTCCGATTCTCACTCGAGGCTCTCTGGCGGGGTAGCTCAGCTGGCTAGAGCGTACGACTCATAATCGTAAGGTCAAGAGTTCGAGTCTCTTCCTCGCTACAACGGCCAGTAGGAGACTGGCTGGCCAATAATGAATTGTAGAGGTGAACGAAATGGCAAGCAAGAGCGCCGACATCCGTCCGGGCATTACGATGGCATGCACGGAGTGCAAAGAGCGTAATTACATCACGACGAAGAATCGTCGCAATACGCCTGATCGTCTTGAGTTGAACAAGTTCTGCCCACGCTGCGGCAAGCATACGCTTCATCGCGAGACTCGCTGAATTTTCAGCTTCCTGCGCTCACGATTTGGCTTGTTGAGCTTGTTTCAGTTGCGCAGATTTTATTCTTATTACCCCGCTCAATGCGGGGTTTTTGTTATTTATTACTGTTAGTATTTAAACCATGAGTATGCAAGCATCTTTAGTAAATAATCCATCGTTTGCAGATATAACAACTGTTGGCGTAGGTGGCAAAATTGCGCGTTTTATAGAGCCAAAAAGTCGCGTTGCTGTTATTGAAGCGGTAGAAGATGCTGATGAAGCTGGTTTGCCTTTATGTGTTATCGGCGGCGGCTCTAATATGCTTGTTAGCGATGAGAACTTCAACGGCGTTGTTGTGCGAGATGCTAGACGCGATATTCATGTGCTTGATGAAGCAGCACCTTCAGAAGATGGCATTGATTTACAAAGCGGTGCTCATTTAGTGCATATTAATGCTGAAGCTGGTTGTAATTGGGATGATTTTGTTTCTCATACGATTTCTCTTGGTTTAGAGGGCGTAGAAGGTCTTTCTGGCATACCTGGCACTGTTGGAGCTTCGGTTGTACAAAATATTGGCGCTTATGGTCAAGAAGTATCTCAAAGTGTTACTTCCGTAGAAGTTTGGGATCGCGAAACAAAATCAACTATGGAGTTGCAAAAGGATGCTTTAAATTTTGGGTATCGCACTTCATTGCTTAAAAAAAGCATGTACTCTTCAGCGGGAGTTCCTGCGGACTCGTATTTTCCTACTCCTCGTTACGTTGTGCTGTCTGTTACTTTTTGTTTGAAACATAATTCAACCGGGGTTGTCTCTCATTCTCAATTAGCTAAGGCTTTGCACGTAGAATTGGGCGAGCGCATGCAAACAGCAGCAATACGTCGTGAAGTTTTGCGCGTTCGTGCTTCTAAAGGCATGCTTGAGGATGCTTCTCGTTACGATAAGCTGTGGATGCGTGGCACAAAGTGTGCTGAAGGTGTTGAATTTGCTTTGCGATTGCAAAGTGAAGACTATGTTACTGGTGAATTTTTAGAGGGCGATAATACTTACAGTGATCGTCATAGTTGCGGTAGCTTCTTTATGAATCCAATACTTAGCACTAGTCAAGCCGATGCTTTGCCAGAAGATGCTCCTAAATTTGACGCTGTTATGCAAGATGGATCGCATGGCATAAAAACTTCTGCAGCTTGGCTTATTGATCATGCTGGATTCCATAAGGGTTTTAGGCTTATAGAAAATGGGAAACCTTCTCCTGCAGGGCTTTCTTCATTGCATACTTTGGCACTCACTAATCGTAACAATGCTTCTTGTGACGACATTGCAAATTTGGCAAAAACTATTATCAGCGGTGTAAAAAATAAGTTTGGTATAACGCTTATTCCTGAACCTGTTGTAATAAATATTTCTATAAACTGAAAATTTTACGAATATAATATATTTTATGCAGTAATATATAAGTTTATTATTTAAATTTTCATAAATAATAAAGGAACACACGGTAAAACTACCGTATAAGCAATGTTTTGTGTAATATTTACCTACATTATCTATATAAATTTTTTATTTAATTGCATTTACAGAAATAAATAAAGGAAATTAAGTAAAAATTTTATGTAGGTGAAGTCGCAACTGTTTCGCAAATTTGTTAATT
The DNA here is from genome assembly GCF_056590715.1 of Gardnerella sp. C0026F2. Lineage (NCBI taxonomy): Bacteria > Bacillati > Actinomycetota > Actinomycetes > Bifidobacteriales > Bifidobacteriaceae > Gardnerella > Gardnerella sp. C0026F2. The sequence goes on along the minus strand of NZ_JBWPWR010000002.1, from coordinate 361,994 downwards.
CGCTTCTGATTGCGGCATACCTTTATACCTATACCTCAACGAAAGTGCGTTTATTATGCAAATATGGAGAAAGAAGTCTGTTGAACAGACTATCGCTGAGACTATGGATGGTGAACGCCATCTTAAACGTACATTAAATTCTTGGGATTTGGCAGTTATGGGTGTTGCTGTCGCAGTTGGTGCCGGTATTTTCTCTGTCGGTGCTCAAGCTGCAGCATTCCATGCTGGTCCTGCTGTAATTATTAGCTTTATTATTGCAGGTATTGTGTGCGGTTCTGCTGCAATGTGCTACGCAGAATTTGCTTCAATGATCCCAGTTGCTGGATCTGCTTATACGTTTACATATACTACAGTTGGTGAGCTTATTGCTTGGATTATCGGCTGGGATATGATCCTGGAAATGCTGATGGCTGGCTCAGTAATTTCAAAGTATTGGGGCGTTTATCTTAACGATTTAATGAAGCTTTTCGGTTTGAATATGACCACGACTTTTAACTTAGGTGGTTTCACTGTTGATGTTGCTCCAATTATAATCGTTGCATTCTTTACAACTATGCTTGTTCTTGGAACTAAGCTTTCTGCACGCTTCGACGGCGCTTTAACAATCTTGAAGATCGGTATCGTTCTGTTCGTGGTTGTTGTTGGTTTCTTCTACATTAAAGCTTCCAACTTTACGCCATTTGTGCCACCTGCAACTGACGTTGCAAGCGTAAAGGGAATAGAAGTTTCTGGCGTTATGAGCCAGCCTCTGTGGCAGTGGGTAACTGGTATGCAGCCGGCTGTTTATGGCGTTCCTGGTATTCTTTCCGGCGCGGCACTCGTGTTCTTCGCATTCATCGGTTTTGATGTTGTTGCAACAACAGCAGAAGAAACTAAGGATCCGCACAAGAACATTCCACGAGGCATTGGTCTTGGTTTGTTCATTGTTACTGTTCTTTATATCCTCGTCGCAGTAGTAACAACCGGTATGGTTTCCTATAAGAAAATGGCAGAGCAGCCATCTCCATCGCTTTCCACAAGCTTCGAACTTGTGGGAGCTACTTGGGCTGCAAAGATTATTTCCCTCGGTATTGTTATTGGTTTGACAACCGTTGTGATGGTGCTTTTGCTTGGTCTTACGCGCATCATCTTCGCTGTGAGCCGCGATGGTTTGCTTCCACGTAGCTTCTCTAAGGTAAGCAAGCGTGGTATTCCTGCAAGACTCCAGATTGTTGCTGGCGTTGTTGTGGCAGTTGTTGCTTCCACTCTCGATATTGGCATTCTTTCCGACATGGTGAACATTGGTACGCTTTCTGCGTTCTTGCTCGTTTCTGCTGGTGTGCCGATTATGCGTATGCGCAGGCCAGATTTGCACCGTTCGTTTAGCGTGCCAGGAAATCCGTGGCTTCCTATGTTCGCAGCTCTTTCCACATTCTGGCTCATGCTTAACTTGTCTGTATTGACTTGGATTCGTTTTGCAGTATGGCTGGCAATCGGTTTTGCTGTGTACTTCGGCTACTCTTACCGCAATTCGTTGCTCGGTAGGCAAATGCGTAAAGCTAAGCAGCTCGGTGTTCCTGTTGAAACTTTGTTTACTCAAGATGCTGCCGCTGCAGAAAAGGTAGCTGAAGGAGAAACAGAAGAGCAGGCTCGTGCAGAAGTTCAAGCTGAGGTGTCTGCTGCGTCCTCGCAAAATAATCAAAATTAATAAATTATTTATTTAGCAAGAAGTCGGCATACGTTTATATCGCATGCCGACTTTTTGTGTCATAGACTTTTCAAAAATGTTCTATAATAGAAAAGTTGCATAAAAGCAGAAAGGAGGGCGTTATGCCATATGTAATCGCAGAGCCTTGCGTTGATGTAAAAGATAAGGCGTGTGTTGATGAATGCCCTGTTGACTGCATTTATGAAGGCGATCGAACGCTTTATATTAACCCGAACGAGTGTGTTGATTGCGGAGCTTGTGAACCAGCTTGCCCAGTAGAAGCCATTTTTTACGAAGATGATTTGCCAGAAGACTGGGAGTGGTATCGCGATGCTGCGGTTGATTATTTCGATAAGCTCGGAGATTTGGGAGGAGCTACGGATGCTGGAGCGTCCGGATGGGATGAAGCTCGCGTAGCTGCACTGCCTAGCCGACGACCTGCCTGAGAGCTTAAAGCGCCCGCGCTCGGTGCGAAAAATCTTAAATCTCTATCACACGAATATTTGTGCAACTAGAATTACTACAATCCAATGTGAGCTGCGTTGTTGCCGTATTTTTTGCGAACGGCATCTAAAGCGTGTTCTGCGTGACGCAATCTAGTATTTTTATTCATTGCTGACATGCTGTTTTGCGTAGGATTTTTAGATTCGCGAGTATTTTCCTCCATAATATCGTTTATAGAAGGCTGAAGTGAAACCTTATTTGCTGGCACAAGATTATTTGCTGTAACTCCAGCCAAACGAACCGGGCTTAAAAGCTTTGTGTTGTTGCCTCCAAGAATGTAATTATGCACAGTTGGATTAGCTTTAGAAAGCAAAACAACGACATGCTCGTAAAACTCGTGTGTTGAATCAGTTGCATTTTGCAAAGTAGAAGATCTAGTAACATAGTGCAAATCGCTAAATCGCAGTTTTAGCGTTATAGTGCGTGCCATAAGCTTTCTTTTTCGCAACTGTTGAGTTACTTCGCTGCAGCATTGCTGTAGTAATTGTTTAACAGCGTTCTCGTCTGTTGTGTCTGCATCAAGAGTTCGCTCAGTTCCAATGGATTTTTCAGGCGCATGAGCAGTCACAGTGCGCTCGTCTATGCCTCTAACTGATTGATATATCATTCTTGCTAAGATTTGCGAACCTGTTATGCGACTAAGCGTTGCTTCGTCAACATTTTTAAGCGACGCAACAGTAGATAAGCCCCAATCCTCAAGCTTATGTATTAAAGATGAGCCAATTCCTGGTATTGCGCGCAATGGCATTATTGACACAAAATCTTCATTACATTTTTGCGGAATAAGAAGCATTCCGTTAGGTTTTGCATTGGTTGAAGCCATCTTTGCAATAAGTTTATTGCTGGCAATGCCAACCGAGCATGTAATATGATACTTTTCAAATACTTCTTTTCGTACCCAAGTTCCAATATTTACAGGCGATTTCCACTGTAATAAAGCCGATTTAACATTCATATAGCATTCGTCAACAGAAACTTTTTCAACTTGATTAGTAATATGCAAAAAAATATTTTCAAAAATACTTTTGGAAACGCTTGAATAATAAGGAATGTCAACTGGCAAGAACACTCCTTGCGGACAAAGATTTCTAGCTTTAACAACCGGCATAGCGGAATTAACGCCGTAAGTGCGCGCTTCGTAGCTTGCTGCAGAAACAACAGCACGATTTCCTGTGCCAATAATAAGCGGCTTTCCTTTAAGCTCTGGATGTCTTGCAACTTCTAACGAAGCATAAAATGCATCCATGTCGACGTGAAGTATGTTACAACCTGAGGTGTCGTGCCCCCAATCACGTTTCGCTGCTTGTACTCTCGGTGCTGTACTCATAAGTTTATAATAGAACAAACGTTCGATTTTGCGGAAAATTTTTGCGTATAAAACTAATGTTTTTGCAAAAAAGCGTATGTCGACTAAATATTAATGTAGGGTTGTTGCTATGAAGCAATTTGTCGTCAATCTTTTACATCGCATGCCAGTGCTGCTTATTATCGTCATTGAGGCGTCAATGGTGTATACAGCAACTTCTGTTGCAAAAGTAGCTTTTAGTCAACTGGATCCTCTGTACGCAGTGTGGTATCGCGTAGGATTTATGACATTGTTGCTTTTGGCTTGGAGGAGGCCATTTTCTCGCAGCAAACGTAGTCTTTTGCCAAAAACGCTACGAGAATGGGTAATTGTTGCGTCTGTTGGTGTGTCGTTAGTTGCTATGAACACTATGTTTTATGTTGCTATTAGTTGTATGGCTGTTGGTGTTGCAGTGACTATAGAATTCATAGGTCCTTTGCTTGTGGCTGTTATTACAGGTCATGAATGGCGAGAGCGTGTGGGAATTGTTATTGCTGTTTGTGGCATTATGTTGTTAGCTAGCGCTTCTATGCATAGTTCAGTAAGTCCGCATTTTCTAATTGGCTTATTTGCCATTCTTGTTGGCGGTTTAATGTGGGGCCTATATATTGTTTCAGGCCGCATGTTGGCAAAAAGTTCGCACGCTATTGACCGTGTAAGTGTTGCAGCTCTTATTGGTTGGCTGCTGCAGTCTGTTGTTCTTGCATTTCCTTCAATTCAGCATGTTATTTTGCCTAAACCGGAAGCTACGTGGGCTGCTCGTCCTGGTGGTTCTTTTGCTTTACTTGCGTTAATGCTGGTGATTGCAGTATGTGCTTCATTCTTCCCGGCTTTGCTGGACCAGGTTTTACTTAAGCGCGTTAGCTCCGCAAAATACTCTGTTATGCAAGCATTGTATCCTGCAATCGCTGTTGTTATTGGAATGGGATTTGGTGAAATTCCAACATTAACTGATATTGCAGGAATAATTCTTGTTATGCTTGCTGTAGTTGTAACGTTCTCCGGGGATCGTAATCCTATGTAACACTTGGCATTTTTATATTAAATCTTATTTTAAAGTGTGTCGCCAAGCTTGTTTACAGTCCTTAAGAGGTGCTATAGTGTCAATCTGTTGCTGTTATGTACAGTAAACAAGTGGAGTCATGCCTGAGTGGCCGATAGGGGCACCCTGCTAAGGTGTTAGTCGCGTAAGCGGCTCGAGAGTTCGAATCTCTCTGACTCCGCAAGTTACTCCGGATTGCTTTTTGCAGTCCGGAGTTTTTTGTTTTTTGTTTTATCAATTGCGTATAGAAAATGAGCAATACGCAATTAAAATGCGTTTACTTTACACTTTAAAAATAAAAATAATATAGCAAAAGAAAAAATTGTGGATTTGTGGATAGTTCCTCATTCTTGCTCAAGCTTTTAACCACAATGTTAAAAAAATATTTACTCATACTTTCTTTAAGCTCATAGTTGACTCATGAACGCTTATTAAAAGTGTTCAAAACAAATATTTAAAGGGTTGGGTAAAGGAGATTTTTATGGAAAAGTATGGGGGGAAGCATAATAGTGTTCATAGTGATAACAATATGCGCACTAGTATGAAGCGTAAAACTACTCGTAATCTGTCAGCATTTTTTGCTTCTATTTTTATAATTCCTATTATGTTCTGCTCGCAGTCAGCTTTAGGTTATCATGAGGGGCCTGGAGTGCTTTATAAAGTTTCAGACAAAATAGAATGGCTTAAGCCTAATCATCTTCGCAGAAAGCTTGGTCCTACATTAAATTATTGGGGTGAAGAAAAGAATGTATCTTATTGTATTGAAACGAGTGTAGATTTTGGACGTGACACAGATGATTGGAGACAAGAATTTGGTGACGATTGGCGCATTGCTGCAGAAATGATAAAAACTCATAGCACTGATAACAATGTATTTACTCAAGCGGCTATGGCCTTTGCAATTCATGATCACTTCGATATTAAAAAAGATGAGTGGAAAAAAGCTGTAGACAATGGTTTTGAAGATATCTCCACTGATACTTTGCAGCGAATAGCTAAAAATTTGTGGGAAACAGCCGAAAACGATACTCCTATTAACTTAGAAGTTAATCAAGAGTACACTTCAGGAAAGCATGCTGGAGTTGTGCAGGCGATAGTGAAAAATATTAAGGGTCGTGTTCTTAAAGATATTCCTATTACAATCGAATCTGAAAACGCTTTAGTTGAATTTAATGATGGTAAACGATCGGTTGAATTAAAGTCAAAAGATGAAGTAGTGAATATTCCTTGGAAGTCTAAAGGAAATGGTACTGGCAAAATTAAAATTGGATTTTTAGCTCCTAAAGCTGAAAGATATTATTCACCTAAACATCAAGACGAAATACGCTCTATTCACGATGCTGAATATGGCGAAACAATTTCGTTTGGAGTAAAAGACAGTTTCCAGCCAACTCTTACTTCAAAAGTTGCAAAACATGAGCTGCGTGTTGGGGAGAAGGTCGATAGCACAATAACTAGTGGAGTGCAAGCAAAAGATAGTTGGCTAAACGGAGTTACTTTGCATGCGCAAGGATATTATTTCGTTGGATCTGCTAAAGATATTTTGCAAATTAGGCAACGTAACAATGGCGAATCTGCAGTTCAATACTTGAATCGTATTAGAGCTTTGCCAGATTTGCGACAGGTTGCTGCGTCAAAAGCTGACTTTTCTAAAGCTAACGAAAGTGTGAATGCTAAGGCTAAACGTGCAAGTGGTGATATCAGTGCGTCAGATTTGAAAGAAGCTGAAGATTACAAAGTTGCTGATAATGAAGCTGGTCTTTTTGGCACATGGGTTTGGATTATTTCTCGTGATGCGCAGAAAAAAGAAGATGCAGATAAATTAGATGATGAAGTTGTGAAAGTATTTGGTTCTGCAGATTCTACTTCTGTGTACCAATCAACTGTAAGTTCTGATGTTGTTACAAAACAGAAAATTGTTGGTATTGGCACAGAAATTGTTAATGAAATCACTGTAAGAGGTCTTCCGGAAACATATGGATCGTTTAACGGTAGCGAATCATATGGTTTTAATGGTGACAAAAAGGCGCATATTCGCGTTTGGTGGGCTGGAGAAGGTAGTGAAAAAAGCACTAAAAAAGATAATGAAAAGTATATGCCTGGATCTAAAGGTGAAGCAACAGAGCAAGAGCCAAAAGAAGATGCGCATCATCGTTTAATTGGTAATTGGGAAGTTCCGGCAGTAAATGGAGTTTACAAGGTTGGTAATGGAAGCATTACAACGCGTCCTATTGATGGCGTAAATAGATCTTCTTCGGAGCCGAAAGTTTTGAAGGATAATGTGCATATTCGCGCTAATAAAAATAGTGAGTCAGGATGGTATGTGTTTGTTTATGATTTTCCTGGTTCTTCACGCGCTTTAGCTCATAAATCCGCGTATGACGGATTGTGGAGCCGTGCCTTAGTTGAACCGAATGTTTTAACTACTCCTGTATCTGTTACAACTAGAGTAAGCGATGAAAAAGTTAAGGCTGGTGAAAAGTTCCACGATAATGCTCGTATTACTGGCACGTTGCCAAAAGGAAGTTACGTAGTGTTTAGCGCATACGAGTATGAAGATGGTAAGGAAAATAAGAGTGATTCTAGTGGAGCTAAATGTAGCGATGCTAAGAATTGCGATGCTAAGAAGAGCGATGCTAAGAAGAGCGACGCTAAGAATAGTGAAACTAAAAATAGTGAAACTAAAAATAGCGGTACAAAAAACAGTAATTCTGAAACTAAGGAAGCTAAGGGAGCTAAGGGAGCTAAGGAAACTAAGGAAGCTAAAGAAGCTAAGGAAGCTAAGGAAACTAAGGAAACTAAGGAAGCTAAAGAAACTGTAATATCTGCTGAAATTGAGAAAAAAATGCCTCAATCTCGCGTAAATATTACAGATAAACAAGCTGAAGAAAGTAAAAAGTCTTCTATTTCTGTAAGTTCTGCAGATATTACATTAGATCACGAAGGAACTGTTTATTGGAAAGCTGAAGTTTACGATGCTCAGGGTAATCCTTTAGCAACTCACGCATTGGGTGTAGAAGGAGAGACTGTGCAAGTTTCCGGCGGCGAGGATCGTTCTAAGAATGATGAAAATGATGAAAATGAGGAGAATAATAAAGAAAACAAAGAAAATGTAGAAGAAAATCATAGTAAAACTGGCAGTGATGAAACGGCTAGCAGTGATGATTCAACTGATTCGAAAAATGATGTGAATGATAATGCTTCCAATCAACACGACAGCACAAATAACAACGAAAATGCTAATAAGAATTATGTTAATCAAAGTAATACGATTCCAACATCGCTTGCTGTTACTGGTGCTTCTTCAGTAACTGTGATACTTCTGGCTGTTATTACGTTAACATTTGCTTCAGGTTTATCGTTAGGTCGTTTTTCATCTATAGTTCCTAAGCATGGGAGAATGTCTGGTGGAGCGCGACATGGCGGGATTCCTCCAATGAGGCGTCGGTTAGTGAAATAGCGCATTTTTAATGTAGAATATTTGGCGCGTTAGTCTATTGAGATTTTTTTGAAGTAGATTAACGCGTCATTTTGCAATAAATAATGTGATGTTGCATAATGATAATTACAACGATTTATTGTGTTAATTTGTATATGATGTTATAACCTTTATGTTGTTATTTAATTGATAAATCGGAGTAACGATGAAAAATTATGATATTGATAAAGAAAAACTGATAGTACGCATGCATCGAGTACAAGGTCAGCTTGAAGCAGTCAATACTATGATTGAAAACGATGCAAAATGTCAAGATGTTCTTATGCAGCTTTCCGCTGCAACTGCTGCTTTACATTCTTTAGCAGTAGTAGTTGCGAGAGAACATGTCAATAAAGAAATACATGAATCTGTAAAAATTGGTACTAAAGATGCTGCCAATTCAGCAATGGAAGATATTTCGGGTATTATTGACAGGTTATTACGTTACGAAAAAGCTTAGTATTGGTAGTGTCTAGTGGCTGATTTGCATAATATTTTGCGCACTGTTCGTCAATTGCAATCGCATCCTTGTGAAGCTTCTTTCGTGGAGAAAAAATCAGAGTTTATTGGGTGCATTTGTCATATTGATAATCTTGACGATGCTGTGGAATTTATGCAATCAGTACGTTTTAAGAATCCTAAAGCTCGACATGTTGCTTATGCTGCAATTTGCGGTTCGTCGAAAGCTCAATTGCGTGAGCGCATGAGTGACGATGGTGAGCCAACTGGAACAGCAGGAAAACCAATATTAGATGTACTTAGATCGTCAAATTTAACAGATTGTGTAATAACAGTAACGCGATATTTTGGCGGTATTTTGCTTGGAGCTGGTGGTTTAACCAGAGCTTATGCGCGTGCGGCAAGTATGGCAGTAGAATCTGCGCAAATAGTTGATATTATTACGTGCACTCGTTTTACTTGCAAGTTGCAATATCAACAATTGCGAATGTTGCAGCATATTGTAAGCCAAATGGAAGGCATAATTGACAACGAAATTTATGGTGCTGAAATTTCTCTTAATATTGCTATTCCAACTTTAAAATCACAAGAATTTCTTGATATTGTTCAGAATGCTTTTTCTGGAAGCGTTGTGCCGAAAGCAGATGGTACTCTAAGTAATAAGCTGATAGATACTAAGCGTTAAAGGTGATTTCATGGAAAAAACTAATGAAAAAACAAACACTACTGACGATTCATCTTATGAACCTTTAACTGCTGTATACGAGCATTTGCGACATAGCGAGGATTCGGCTGAGCTACATGAATTTGCTAGGAGAGAATTACCGGATCGATCAGATCAAGCGGCATTTTCTAGAGCTACTTCCTTGCTCGAAGCAGTTGCAGGTAATATCAATACTCCAGAAGAAGACCGTATTTATTTAGCTACAGAAATGCCTTTTCCAAACATATTAGTGAAACTTTCTGAAGATTCTGCTGATAAAGTGCGTTTGGCTGTTGCTGAAAATAAAAATGCTAAAAATTGGTTAGTTGGAAGACTTACTAAAGATTCATGTAATGCAGTTAGAAATGCTGCATTATGTAATCCAAAAGCTTCTTGGAAAATGCGTTTAGAGGGTGCGCAATCAGATGGCATAAGTGCTGAAACGCTGAAATATTTAGCCTCCCTTGGTGTTAGTGCAGAAGAAAACGCTCCGGTTGTGTTAGCTTCCATGGTGCGAAGAGCTGTTGCGTTAAATCCTGGTGTTCCACAAAACGTGCTGCAAGAACTATGCAACGATAAATCTGAAGATGTATCATTAGCGGCGCGCAGTCGTTGCTAACGCGAATAATGGAGCGTATGGATAATACAACAGATGAAGAAGTAGCAATGAAGCCATTACACCGTCTTGCTGAATTAATGGGCGTTGGCGTGAGTTTTATTGGCTCGGATAATCAAAAACACGAGATTCAAGATAACGTATTAGTTTCTGTCTTAGGCGCATTAGGCGTAGACGCTTCTAGCGATGCTGCAATAGAAAAATCTACAAACGACGTTTTAGCGTATCGACACGGTCGTATTGTTGCTCCAACAGTTTTGCATACTGTTGGTAAGTGCGATGAAGTAACTGTGAATACTGGGATTCTTGAGTATCCAGTGGCAACTATTACGTTGGAAAATGGCGAACAGTATGAGGGTGAATTAGAAATCGTGCCTAACGATAATACCACCGCATACCCTGTAAATGGCAAGTTTGTAGCTACGTCTTCAATTAAAATTCCTGAAGATTTACCAATGGGCTATCACACATTGCGTGTGACAGTTGGTGAGCGACAAGAAGAAGCAACGCTTATTAGCGCTCCAGAAAGCATTGATACGCTTAATTCCTTGGAACCAAATGGAGAACAGCTTTGGGGATGGATGGCACAACTTTACTCAATCCGTTCTTCAAAGTCTTGGGGCGTTGGTGATTTTGCTGATTTGTCAACTCTTCTTACTGAAGCTAAGCAGAAAACTGGCGCTGATTTTGTGTTAATAAACCCAATGCATGCAGGTGAGCCTGTAACTCCGCTTACTCCATCTCCATACTTGCCTGTTGCTCGAGGAATGGTAAACGTAACGTATATTCGTCCAGAAAGTATTCTTGAGTACGAAACATTAAACGATAAAACTCGCGAAGAAATTGAAAATCTGCATGGACAGGTTGAGCCACTTAACAATGACGCGCAAATAATAGACCGTGATTCCATGTGGCGTGTAAAAATGCGTGCATTGTGGCTGATTTTCAAGGCTGGTATGTCCGAAGATCGCGCTCGCATTTTTAATGAGTTTAAGCATGAGATGGGTGACAGGCTTGAATCTTATGCAACATGGTGCTTGTGCTACGACAAGTGGGGTGCTCCAAAGGGTGACGATTGCTGGGAGAAGACTCTTACTAAGGATTCTGATCAAGTTCGTGAATTAGCTAATCGTTTCCCAGATACTCTTGAGTTTTATCGTTGGCTTGAGTGGGTTGCTTTTACGCAATTGCATGATGCTCAAGTTGCTGCACGTAAAGCTGGTATGAAAATCGGCATTATGTCTGATATGGCTGTTGGCGTGCATCCTGCAGGATCTGAAGTTTGGTGGAATCCGGAGCGATTTGCTAACGGAGCTACTGTTGGTGCTCCGCCTGATTACTTCAATCAGCAAGGTCAAGATTGGTCTCAGCCACCTTTGCATCCATTTGAGCTTGAGCGTACTGGTTTTAAAACATACCGAGATATGGTTCATGGAATGTTTGCTTCAGCTGGTGCTGTTCGCATTGACCATATTCTTGGACTTTTCCGCTTGTGGTGGATTCCAGAAGGTTCAGCTCCAAGTGGCGGTGCTTACGTTTACTACGATGCTGACATTATGCTCGGCATTTTGGCAATCGAAGCCGCTCGCGCTCACGGCGTAGTTGTTGGCGAAGATTTGGGTGTTTTACCTGCAAATGCTTTGGAAGTGTTGCGCAAGAAGGCTGTGCTTGGTTGCACTGTTGAATGGTTCGAAGAGCGTGACGGTGAGTTCCGCACTCCAGATAAGTGGCGCGAAATGACGCTTGCATCTGTAAATACGCATGATTTGCCTCCTGCTGCCGGCTATTTGCGCTATGAGCAAGTTAATATTCGTGAGCGCTTGCACTTGCTTACTGGTTCTGTTGAAGAATTCCGCGCTGGCGCTGAGGCAGAGCATCGTGCAATGATGCGAATGCTGGTCAAAGGCGGTTATTTGGATGCTCAATTGCTTGAAGATGAAGAAGCTCATGCTCAGGAAATTGTTGAGGCATTGTATCGCGCTTTGAAGGATGCTCCTTCGCGTTTGCTTGCTGCTTCTTTGGTTGATGCAGTTGGGGAGTATCGTACGCAAAATCAGCCTGGAACTAATGACGAGTATCCAAATTGGCGTATTCCGTTAGCTGATGGTGAAGGCAATTCTGTGTCTTTGGACAATATGTTTGATTTGCCTCGAGTGCAGTCGCTTGCTGCGATTATGAATGCATAACATTTTGTGATTTATTTTGTTTAGCAATTTGTTTTGTATTCGTCTCAGCCTTATATAAAATAGACACTTGCAAGTAGTCGCCACTTGGCGATATACTTGCAGATTGTTGTGTTTCCCTAAGGGGTCCTTCAAAGCGCTTTTCCCACTCGCCATCGAGGACTTTCAGGGAGCCCACGGATTATGAGTAAAATATTTTCCATAAACCAAGAAAATATACGCTCGAAACACAATAGAGAAAAGGTACGATTGTGAAGACTTTCACACCGAAACCAGCAGATTTAACTCATGACTGGTACATCATCGATGCCACTGACGTGGTACTTGGTCGTTTGGCCTCTCAGGTAGCAATCTTGCTGCGTGGTAAGAATAAGCCAACGTTTGCTCCTCATGCTGATTCTGGCAATCACGTTATTATTATTAACGCTGAAAAGATTGCATTGACCGGCAACAAGTTGAGCAAGGAATTATATTCCCACTCTGGTCGTCCAGGCGGCCTTCGTCGTGACAGCTATGAAGAGCTTTTGGAGAAGAATCCAAAGCGCATTATCGTGGCTGCCGTCAAGGGCATGCTTCCAAAGAATCGTCTTGCTAAGGTGCAGCTTGACCGCCTTCGTGTGTTCACTGGCGCTGAGCATCCGCACACTTCGCAGAAGCCACAGGTCTTCGAGATCGCTCAGGTCTCTCAGCAGGCTAAGTGAGATCAAGGAGAATAGATATGGCAGAAAATAACAACTCCGCGGTTCTTGAGAACGAAGAAGAACTGACTAGCTACACCACTGAAACTAACGCTGGTGCAGGCACTGGTACTTCCGCCATCGCGCCAGGCTACGGCACTGGTCGTCGTAAGGAAGCTGTTGCTCGCGTGCGTTTGGTTCCAGGCTCCGGCAAGTGGACCATCAATGGCCGCACTTTGGAAGAGTACTTCCCATCTCGTTTGTTGCAGCGCGAAGTGAATTCACCAATCGTGTTGCTCAAGCTTGAAGGCAAGTTTGACGTTGTTGTCCTCGTTGACGGCGGCGGCACTACCGGCCAGGCTGGTGCTATTCGTTTGGGTGTTGCTCGTGCTTTGAATGCTATCGATCGCGATGCAAACCGTGTTGCTTTGAAGAAGGCTGGCTTCTTGACTCGCGACGCTCGCGTTGTGGAGCGCAAGAAGGCTGGTTTGCACAAGGCACGTCGTGCACCTCAGTTCTCGAAGCGTTAAGTTTCGCGAATTTATATTTACAAATGGCTCCTGGTTTTGCTGGGAGCCATTTTTGTATTTTTATTATTAAATTAAATTAAATTTGTTTAGTAAATGTTATAAATAGTGTGTAACTATCCGTCAAAATTGACATTCTAGAAAAATTTATCTATTAATCGAACATAAATCATTACAAATAAGAACAAATAACGAACAATAGAGGATAAAGCTCGCTCATAAATAGCGCAACTCGCTTCAAAGATGCGAAAGTACAGCAAAGAGGCTAAATTGTGACTTGTATCACATATTTAGCGGTGAATACTAGATTAGTCTGCTAATAAGTCTATTGATACCGCTGGTGGAACTATCGAGGAGGATACTCATGGTTGAGGCACAACACCAAGCCGAAACTGGCAAAACTGCTAGTGCTGATGACATTGCGTTAGCTGCTCAAAATGAAGTTGATCAACTTGTTGAAAAAGCAACTGTCGCTTTGAATGAGTTTGAGAAGCTTAATCAGCAACAAATCGACCATATTGTTGCTAAAGCTTCAGTTGCAGCATTGAATAAACATTTGGTTCTTGCAAAGATGGCTGTTGACGAAACAGGCCGTGGCTTAGTAGAAGATAAAGCTACAAAAAATATCTTTGCATGCGAACATATTACGCATTATCTAGCAGGTCAAAAAACAGTTGGTATTATTCGCGAGGACGATGTTCTTGGAATTGACGAAATAGCTGAACCAGTTGGTATTGTTGCAGGTGTAACTCCAGTTACTAACCCAACTTCTACAGCTATTTTTAAGTCGCTTATTGCGCTTAAGACTCGTTGCCCAATTATTTTTGGATTCCATCCTTTCGCGCAAAAGTGCTCTTCTGAAGCAGCTCGAATTGTTCGCGATGCTGCTGTGGCTGCGGGCGCGCCAAAAGATTGCATTCAGTGGATTGAGCATCCTTCAATTGAAGCTACCGGTGCATTGATGAAACATCCAAAGATCGCAACTATTCTTGCAACAGGCGGTCCTGGAATGGTTAAGGCAGCGTATTCTTCAGGAAAACCTGCTCTTGGTGTGGGTGCTGGAAATGCTCCTGCATATGTCGATAGTGACGTTGATATTGCGCGCGCTGCAAACGATTTGATTCTTTCAAAGCATTTTGATTACGGAATGATTTGTGCAACAGAGCAAGCAATTATTGCGCATAAGGATGTGTATGAGCCATTACTTCGCGAATTGAAGCGCAGGAAAGCATATTTTGTTAACGCTGACGAAAAAGCCAAGCTTGAACAATATATGTTTGGATGCACTGCATATTCTGGAAATACGCCAAAACTTAATTCCGTTGTTCCTGGTAAGTCTCCGCAATATATTGCGCACGAAGCTGGATTTGAAATTCCAGAAGATGCTGTGATTTTGGTTGCAGAGTGCAAAGAAGTTGGCGAAATGGAGCCGCTTACTATGGAAAAGCTCGCTCCTGTGCATGCGATGTTGCGAGCAGAAAATAAGGAACAAGGCTTCGAGATGTGTGAGCAGATGCTTGTACATGGAGCTGGTCACACTGCTGTAATTCACACAAATAATCAAGATCTTGTGCGCGAATACGGCGTTCGTATGCATGCTTGCAGAATTGTTTGGAATTCTCCTGGATCTCTTGGTGGCGTTGGAGATATTTATAACGCGATTGCTCCTTCACTTACTCTCGGATGCGGATCTTATGGTGGAAATTCCGTTTCTGGCAACGTACAAGCTATAAATCTTCTTAATATTAAGCGTATTGCACGAAGGAATAATAATATGCAATGGTTCAAGATTCCGGCTAAAACTTATTTTGAGCCGAATGCTATTCGTTATTTGAGGGATATGTACGGCGTTGAGCGTGCAGTTGTTGTGTGCGATAAGGTTATGGAGCAACTTGGCGTAGTCGATAAGATTATTGATCAGCTTCGTGCTCGAGATAATCGCGTTAGCTTCCGTATTATTGATTACGTTGAGCCTGAGCCAAGCGTTGAAACGGTTGAGCGTGGCGCCGCAATGATGCGTGACGAATTCCAGCCAGACACAATTATTGCTGTTGGTGGTGGCTCTCCAATGGATGCTTCTAAGATTATGTGGCTTATGTATGAGCATCCGGAGATTTCTTTTGCTGATTTGCGAGAAAAGTTCTTCGATATTCGTAAGCGCGCATTTAAGATTCCGCCTCTTGGTAGCAAAGCTAAGCTTGTTTGCATACCAACTTCTTCCGGAACTGGTTCTGAAGTTACGCCTTACGCTGTTATTACAGATCACAAGACTGGATACAAGTATCCTATTACGGATTACGCTTTGACTCCAACGGTTGCAATAGTCGATCCTGTTTTGGCTCGTACTCAGCCGCGTCGATTGGCATGCGATTCTGGTTTTGATGCCTTAACTCATGCTATGGAAGCTTATGTTTCTGTTTACGCAAATGATTTTACGGATGCTATGGCTTTGCATGCTTCGAAGCTTATTTGGGAAAATCTCAACGATTCTGTGAATTGCGAAGATTCTCAGCGCAAGGTTGAAGCGCAAGAAAAAATGCATAATGCAGCTACTATGGCTGGAATGGCGTTTGGCTCTGCATTCCTCGGAATGTGCCACGCTATGGCTCATACTATTGGTGCTTTGTGCCACGTTGTACACGGTCATACGAACGCAATTTTGCTGCCTTATGTTATTCGCTATAACGGTCAAATTCCGCAAGAGCCAACTAGCTGGCCAAAGTACAACCGCTATATTGCTCTTGAGAGATATCAGGAGATCGCTAAGAATCTCGGTGTAGATCCTGGTAAAACCCCTGAAGAAGGCGTTGAAAATCTTGCTCGTGCTGTTGAAGAGTATCGAAATGAAAAGCTTGGAATGGACGCTTCGTTTAAGGCTTGTGGCGTAGACGAAGAGTACTACTGGTCGATACTTGACAATATTGGCATGCGTGCTTACGAAGATCAGTGTGCGCCTGCAAATCCTCGCATTCCACAAATTGAGGATATGAAGGATATTGCTATTGCTGCATATTATGGTGTTTCTCAAGAAGAGGGCCATCGCATTCGTTTGGAGCGTGAAGCGGCGTAATTATTTGCGTATTTAGTTAATAATGGCAGAAGCTCAACTAATTGTAGTTTCTGCCATTTTTTGTTGGAAAATAGCCGACACGCCCGGTTTTTAATAATCGAAGGTTGATGGTTTAATTACTTAGTTGCCTGTTTTAAGGCTCGCATATTGTAATTAAAAAAAGCGAGCGCGGAAGCAAAAACTTTGAATCGAAATCTTTTTGTATGAATAGGTTTTTGATGCCGCGCACTGATGTGGAATTACCCTAGGGGTTTATTCTCGCCGGTGCCCTTGAATTCAGGTTGGTAAACAGTAAACGAATCGCTAGAAAGGGCGGACGGCAATGGCGGGACAGAAAATCCGCATCAGGCTTAAGTCCTATGACCATGAGGTCATCGACCAATCGGCGAAGAAAATCGTCGAGACGGTGACGAACGCGGGCGCCACAGTAGTGGGTCCGGTTCCTCTGCCGACCGAGAAGAACGTGTTTGTTGTTATCCGTTCTCCTCATAAATACAAGGATTCTCGCGAGCATTTCGAGATGCGCACTCATAAGCGCCTCATTGACATCGTAGATCCAACGCCAAAGGCTGTGGATTCTTTGATGCACATTGACCTGCCTGCGGATGTAAACATCGAGATCAAGCTGTAGGAAGGGGGAGAAAGTAATGTCGCAGAATAAGAATCGCACTGCATTGCTCGGCCGCAAGCTGGGTATGTCGCAGGTTTGGGATGAAAACGGCTTCTTCGTCCCCGTAACTCTGGTTGAAGTTGCTACTAACGTAGTTACCGCTGTAAAGACTGTAGAGTCTGACGGTTATTGCGCAGTACAGCTCGGTTATGGCCAGATTGATCCTACCAAGGTGACTAAGCCATTGGCTGGTCATTTTGCAAAGGCTGGTGTAACTCCTCGTCGTCACCTCGCTGAGGTGCGCACCGAGAACGCAGCAGATTATCAGCCAGGTCAGGAATTGACTGCTGAATTGTTCGCTGAGGGTTCTGAAGTAGATGTCACTGGCACTACCAAGGGTAAGGGCTTTGCTGGCACTATCAAGCGTTGGGGCTTCAAGTCCTATCGCCGTACTCACGGCTCGCACAAGAACGAACGTCGCCCAGGTTCTGTGGGCGCTTGCGCAACTCCAAGCCGCATTTTGAAGGGCAAGCGTATGGCTGGTCGCATGGGTCATGTGACTTCCACCGCGCTTAACCTCACCATCGTTTCTTCGGATGTCGAGAACGGCATTCTCGCTATTAAGGGCGCTGTTCCAGGCCCTAAGGGCGCAATCGTTCTCGTCCGTTCGGCAGTGAAGGGAGCCTGATAATTATGGCAAACGTAACTCTGAACGTCACTGATACTAAGGGCAATGCAAGCGGAACCGTTGAAGCTCCTGCTGAAATTTTCGGCATCTCCAACGAAGACGTTTTAGCTCACGGCCCACTGGTTCATCAGGTCGTAATCGCTCAGCTTGCTGCTGCTCGTCAGGGCACCCATGCTGTGAAGAATCGTGCTAATGTTTCCGGCGGCGGCAAGAAGCCATGGAAGCAGAAGGGCACCGGTCGTGCTCGCCAGGGTTCCATTCGTGCTCCACAGTGGGTACATGGTGGCGTTGTTCACGGTCCAGTTCCTCGTAAGTACGATCAGCGCACCCCGAAGAAGATGAAGGCTGCTGCTCTTCGTTACGTTCTTTCGGATCGTGCAAATGCTGGACGTATTGCTGTAGTTGACTTTGGTATTAAGGATGTTCCATCCACCAAGACAGCTGTTGCAGCACTTACTCCTGTGACCAATAACCAATTCACTACTGTTGTTCTTTCTCGTGAGAACATCAATGAGTGGATGTCTGTACGCAACATTCCAACTGTTCACGTGATCTTCGCTGATCAGCTCAACACTTACGATGTTGTTACAGCTCAGTACGTCGTCTTCTCCAAGGAAGGCTTCGAAGCCTTCGTTGCTGCTAAGACCGAGCCTGTCGTTAAGGAGGCCTGATTTAAATGGTCGCAGTCCATAACCCAGCACATGACGTAATTCTTAAGCCAGTTGTTTCTGAAAAAAGTTACGCAGCTTCTGATCGTGGTCAGTACACTTTCGTAGTGGCTCCAGACGCTAACAAGGTTCAGATCAAGCAGGCTATCGAAGAAATCTTCAAGGTCAAGGTGACAAACGTTAACACTTTGAACCGCGCTGGCAAGTTGAAGCGCTCTCGCACCGGTTTCGGCCGTCGTGTGAACCAGAAGCGCGCTATTGTCACCGTGGCTGAAGGTCAAACGATTGACATCTTTGGTAACTGAAGGCTAGCCGAGAAAAGTAAAGGAATACTATATTATGGCTATCCGCGTTTATAAGCCGACGACTGCAGGCCGTCGTAACGCTTCGGTTTCGGATTTTGCCGAGATCACGCGTTCTACGCCTGAAAAGTCGCTGGTACGCAAACTCAGCAAGACTGGTGGTCGTAACTCTTACGGCCGCATGACTTCTCGCCATCGCGGCGGCGGTCACAAGCGTCAGTATCGTCTCATCGACTTCAAGCGTTGGGACAAGGATGGCGTGCCAGCAAAGGTCGCTCATATTGAGTATGACCCTAATCGTTCCGCTCGCATCGCTTTGTTGCATTACGCAGACGGTGAGAAGCGTTACATTATCGCTCCTGAAGGCATTGCCCAGGGTGATGTTATTGAGACCGGCGCTCAGGCTGATATTAAGCCAGGCAACAACCTGCCTCTGAAGAATATCCCAACCGGTACCGTGGTTCACGCAATTGAACTTCGTCCACTTGGTGGTGCGAAGATTGCTCGTTCCGCTGGTGCTGCTGTTCAGCTCGTCGCTAAGGATGGTGCTTATGCGCAGTTGCGTATGCCATCTGGCGAAATTCGTAACGTGGACGCTCGTTGCCGCGCTACTGTTGGCGAAGTAGGTAACTCCGATCACGCCAATATCGAGCTTGGTAAGGCAGGTCGCGCACGTTGGCTTGGTCGTAGACCAATCACCCGAGGCGAATCCATGAACCCTGTGGACCATCCACATGGTGGTCGCACCCGTGGTGGTAAGCCACCAGTTTCTCCATGGGGCAAGGGCGAGGTTCGTACACGTCGTCCAAAGAAGGCTTCGAACAAGATGATTGTTCGTCGTCGCCCGAATGGTAAGAACCGCAAGTAAGGGAGTGTCGAATAGATGACTCGTAGCATCAAGAAGGGCCCTTTCGTCGACGCCCACTTGCAGAAGAAAGTCGACGAGCAAAACGACAAGGGTACGCACAATGTCATTAAGACTTGGTCGCGTCGTTCGATGATCACTCCTGATTTCATTGGACACACCTTTGCCGTACATGATGGCCGCAAGCATGTGCCGGTATTCGTTACCGAAGCCATGGTTGGTCATAAGCTCGGTGAGTTCGCCCCGACCAAGACCTTTAAGGGTCACGTGAAGGACGACAAAAAGGCACGCCGCTAAAGGAGAGTTAGGACACATGGAAGCTAAAGCAATCGCTCGTCACGTCCGCGTGACGCCGCGCAAGGCTCGCCGCATGGTCGACCTCATCCGAGGCAAGCGTGCAAGCGAAGCTATTACCATTTTGAAGTTTGCTCCTCAGGACGCATCATTGCCGGTGCGCAAGGTTCTTGAAAGCGCGATCGCTAACGCTCGCGTTAAGGCTGAAAAAGCCGGTGAACCATTCCGTGAGCAGGACTTGGTCATCAAGGAAACCTATGTGGACGAGGGTGTAACGCTTAAGCGTTTCCGTGCTCGTGCACAGGGTCGCGCTGCGCGCATTAACAAGCGCACAAGCCATATCACTGTTATCGTCTCGCTTAAGGAAGGAGCCCGCTAAAGATGGGTCAGAAGATCAATCCTTTCGGCTATCGCCTGGGCATCACCGAGAATCATCGCTCTAAGTGGTTCTCTGACTCCAACAAAGCTGGCGAGCGTTATCGTGACTTCGTCCTTGAGGATGACAAGATTCGCAAGGAAATGAGCCATGACCTCGAGCGTGCTGGCGTATCTCGTATCGTTATCGAGCGCACTCGTGATCGCGTTCGTGTAGATATTCACACTGCTCGTCCGGGTATTATCATCGGTCGTCGTGGCGCTGAAGCTGAGCGCGTTCGCGCAAAGCTCGAGAAGCTCACAGGCAAGCAAGTACAGCTCAACATCTTCGAAGTGAAGAACGCTGCACTTGACGCTCAGTTGGTTGCTCAGGGAATTGCGGAGCAGTTGACAAACCGTGTTACATTCCGTCGTGCTATGCGTAAGGCACAGCAAGATGCAATGCGTGCAGGTGCCAAGGGTATCCGTATCAAGCTCTCCGGTCGCCTTGGTGGCGCCGAAATGAGCCGCTCTGAGTTCTATCGCGAGGGTCGCGTTCCACTGCAGACCCTTCGTGCCTTGATTGATTACGGCTTCTTTGAAGCTAAGACCACATACGGCCGCATCGGCGTAAAGGTCTGGATCTACAAGGGTGATATGACCGAGCGTGAGTTCGAAGAGCAGCAGGCTCAGCAGGGTAAGCGTGAAGGTCGTCGTGGTGGCGATCGTCGTCCACGTCGTGGCGCACGTCCTGCTAACCAGCAGAAGGCTGCTGAAGCACAGGCTGAAAAGCCAGCTGAAGCTGCAGCTGCTGAAGCTCCTGCCGCAACGGAAACGAAGGAGTGAGCAGATGCTTATCCCAAAGAGGACTAAATATCGTAAGCAGCACCGTCCTACCCGTAGCGGCATGTCTAAGGGTGGCACCGAGATCGCTTTCGGCGATTTTGGTATTCAGGCGCTGGCTCCGGCTTACATCACTAACCGACAGATCGAGGCAGCTCGTATCGCAATGACTCGCTACATTAAGCGTGGCGGTCGTGTGTGGATTACGATCTTCCCAGATCGTCCATTAACCAAGCACCCGCTTGGTGCGCGAATGGGTTCCGGTAAGGGTGCTCCAGAATTCTGGATTGCCAACATCCACCCAGGACGCGTAATGTTCGAGATCGGTGGTGTTTCTGAGGACATCGCTCGCGAGGCTTTGCGCCGCGCTATCGATAAGCTCCCAATGAAATGCCGTGTTATTGCGCGTGAAGGCGGTGACATCTGATGCCAGTCGGAACTGCAGACTACACCATCAAGAATTTGAACGAGAAGACAAATGCTGAGATTGAAGGCTTCTTGAAGAAGTCTAAGGAAGAGCTATTCAACTTGCGCTTCCAGGCAGCAACTGGTCAACTCGAAAACAGCGCTCGCCTCAAGGCGGTCAAGCACGACATTGCCAGGATGTATACTATCCTGCGTGAGCGTGAACTCGGCATCAGCCAAGAGCCTGGCGCCACTGAGGTCAAGGAGAAGTAAGCATGGCTGAGAACCAAGAGCGCAACTTCCGCAAGGTTCGTCGCGGCTACGTCGTGTCCGAGGCCATGGACAAGACAATCGCCGTTGAGCTGGAGCAGCGTTCGACACACCCGCTTTACGGTAAAGTCGTTCGCTCCACCCGCAAGGTCAAAGCCCATGATGAACACAACGAGGCACATATTGGCGACCTCGTGAGTATTATGGAAACTCGGCCACTGAGCAAGACCAAGCGTTGGCGTCTCGACTCGATTATCGAGCGCGCCAAGTAAACAAGTTCGGCAAGGCTCCGCGCTTCACCTGTGTCTGCTAATGTGGTAGACACAGGTGAGTGGGGAGAACCAGCTCGGCTAAGGAGAATCAATGATTCAGCAGGAAACGCGGCTTCATGTCGCCGACAACACGGGTGCTAAGGAGTTACTTGCCATCCGCGTGCTCGGTGGATCGAAGCGACGCTATGCCGGCATCGGCGACATCATCGTCGCCTCCGTCAAGGACGCGATCCCTGGCGGGTCGGTCAAGAAAGGCGACGTAGTTAAGGCTGTCGTCGTCCGTACTGTCAAGGAACATCGCCGTGTCGATGGTTCCTATATTAAGTTCGATGAGAACGCCGCCGTAATTCTCGGCTCCGGTCGTGAACCAAAAGGCACTCGTATCTTCGGACCAGTCGGTCGTGAATTGCGCGATCAGCGCTTCATGAAGATTGTGTCCCTTGCTCCGGAGGTGATCTGATATGGTAGCCAAGATTAAGTCCGGCGACCAGGTAAAGGTCATTCGCGGCAAGGATCGCGGTAAGGAAGGCAAAGTAGTTCGTGTACTAGCCGATGACCGTTTGATCGTAGAAGGCGTTCAGATCGTTAAGAAGCACGTTCGCGCCACCCAGCAGGGTCAGCAGGCGGGCATTGTTTCGGTTGAGGCTCCAATCCATCGCTCTAATGTGATGGTTATTGATCCAGAGACCAAGCAGCCTACACGCGTTGGCGTGATTGTTAAGCAAGAGGCTCGTGACGGCAAGGTTAAGACCGTGCGCGTGCGTGTCGCCAAGAAGTCCGGAAAGGAGCTGGCATGACCGATACTACAGTTGAGTTGCCGGCAACTCCGCGCTTAAAGCAACAATACAAGGATGAAATCGTACCAGCCTTGGAGAAAGAATTCGGCCACACTAATCCTATGCAGGTGGCTCGCGTGCAGAAGGTTGTCGTCTCTATGGGTGTCGGCGCTGCAGCTCGTGATTCTAAGCTCATCGAAGGTGCGATTAAGGATCTCACTTTGATTACCGGCCAGAAGCCAAAGGTAACTAAGGCAAAGAAGTCTGTCGCTCAGTTCCATTTGCGCGAAGGCCAGGCTATCGGTGCCTACGTAACTCTTCGTGGCGATCGTATGTGGGAATTCTTGGATCGTTTGCTCACTCTGGCTTTGCCTCGTATCCGCGATTTCCGTGGTATCAATGGCAACCAGTTTGACGGTCAGGGTAATTACAACTTTGGTCTTACGGAACAGTCTATGTTCCATGAGATCGATCCTGACTCGATTGATCATCAGCGTGGTATGGACATCACCGTGGTGACTACCACCAAGGACGATGTGGAGGCCAAGTCTTTGCTTAAGCACCTCGGTTTCCCATTCAAGGAGAACTGAAATGGCAAAAACCGCTCTGAAAAACAAGGCGGCCGCCAAGCCGAAGTTCAAGGTACGCGCTTATACGCGTTGCCAGGTTTGTGGTCGTCCTCACTCCGTGTATCGCAAGTTCGGTCTGTGCCGCATCTGCCTTCGTGAGAAGGCTCATCGCGGTGAGTTGCCGGGTGTTACGAAGTCCAGTTGGTAAATATCGACGCTGAAGGTCCACTGCTTGAAGACAAAGTTCTCATATAGAGGCGGTGGAAACCACGGCGAGAAAGGGCGTTAGCCCACATGACAATGACAGATCCAATCGCAGACATGTTGACACGTCTGCGTAATGCGAGCGCGGCAAAGCACGATACCGTGGAAATGCCGTACTCCAAATTCAAGGCGAATATCGCCGAGATTCTGAAGCACGAAGGCTATATTAAGGACTTCGCTGCTAAGGAAGCTAAGGTTGGACAGACGTTGGAAATTACGTTGAAGTATGGCTCCAATGGCCAGCGTTCTATCCAAGGCATCAAGCGCATTTCTAAGCCAGGCTTGCGTCGTTACGCAAAGTCTGATGCTTTGCCAATGCCTCTTGGTGGCCTCGGTATTGCTATTATCTCGACCAGCTCGGGATTGTTGACTCAGAAGGAATGCCTCGATCGAGGCATTGGCGGCGAAATTGTCGCCTACGTATGGTGAGAAAGGAGAGCTGAAGATGGCATCGCATATTGGTAAGCTCCCCGTCGACATTCCTGCAGGCGTGGAAGTAAAGATTGAAGGTCAGTCCTTCAGCGTCAAAGGCGCTAAGGGTTCTGATTCTTATGAAATTCCAGAGGGAATCACCGCAACAGTCGCTGACAATCAGATTGTTCTGACTCCAGTTGACGATTTGCGCCCAACTCGTGCAAAGCATGGTTTGGCTCGCGCAATTGTTGCTTCTATGGTGAAGGGTGTGCATGAAGGCTACACCAAGACTTTGGATATTGTCGGTACCGGTTATCGTGCAGTGATGAAGGGCAAGGGCATTGAGTTCTCGCTCGGTTATTCTCACACTATTACCGTTCAACCACCGGCAGGTATTGAGTTCGAGTTGCCAAATCCTAACCAGGTAATCGTAAAGGGCACCGATAAGCAGACTGTTGGCCAGGTTGCTGCTAACATTCGTAAGCTTCGTGCTCCAGAACCTTACAAGGGTAAGGGTATTAAGTACACCGATGAACGTATCCTGCGCAAGGCTGGAAAGGCTGGTAAGTGATATGAGCGTTAAGATTTTCGGTAAGGGTACCAAAGTCGCACGTTTGCGTCGTCACGCCCGTCTTCGTAAGCACATTGCCGGCACATCTGAACGTCCTCGTTTAGTTGTTTCCCGTTCTAACCGTCATATGGTTGCTCAGATTGTGGATGATACCAAGGGAATTACTTTGGTAAGCGCTTCCACTTTGACTGCTGACTTCGCTGGTTTCACTGGCACGAAGACTGAAGCTGCAACCAAGGTTGGCGAATTAGTAGCGGCTAAGGCGAAGGAAGCGGGTATCACCGCTGTAGTCTTCGACCGTGGCGGTAACAAATATCATGGTCGCGTCGCAGCAGTGGCTGAAGGCGCCCGTCAGGGAGGTCTGGCACTGTGAGCGACAACGAAAAGGAAACCCAAGTGGCTGAAGAAACTCAGAACACTCAGGCATCCGCTGAGGAGCGTAACGATGATCGTCGTTCTCGCCGTAACAAGGGCGAGGGTAAGCGCGGCGAACGTCGTAATCGTCGTGAAGAAAACCGTGGCGAAGAGCTTCTGGATCGCGTAGTTACTATTAACCGTGTTTCCAAGACCCACAAGGGTGGTCGTACCTTTAGCTTTGCAGCACTTGTTGTTGTTGGCGACGGTAAGGGCACTGTTGGTGTTGGTTACGGCAAGTCTCGCGAAGTTCCAGCTGCTATTGCTAAGGGTCAGCTTGACGCTAAGAAGCATATGTTCACTGTTCCACGCATTCGTGGTACCGTCACTCATCCAGTGCTCGGTCACGATGCTGCTGGTACTGTGTTGCTCCGTCCAGCTGCTCCAGGTACTGGTGTAATTGCTGGTGGTGCTGTGCGCGCTGTTATGGAATGCGCTGGCATTACGGACATCCTCACCAAGTCCATGGGCTCTGCAACTGCTGTAAACGTAGTGCGTGCTACTGTGGACGCTTTGAAGAAGCTCGAAGAGCCAGAAGAGATTTCTGCTCGTCGTGGTCTTTCTCTTGAGGAAGTCGCTCCTGATGCTTTGCTCCGTGAGCGTGCTGCCGGCATTGCCGAAGCTCGCAAGGCTCGCGAAGAAGCTCAGGCCGCCAAGGCATCTGAAGCAAAGGATGGTGAGTGATGTCAAATTTGAAGATCACTCTGGTGCATGGTTTAGTTCATACAACTGAGCGCCAGCGCGCGAATGTTCATACGCTCGGCCTTCATAAGATTGGTCACAGCGTAGTTCGCGAGGACACCCCCGTCAATCGTGGCTTGGTTATGGCCGTTCGCCACTTGGTGAGCGTCGAGGAGGTCGACTGATTATGGCTAACGAAGAACCAATGCTGCATATGCACACGTTGCGTCCAGCTCCAGGAGCTAAGAAGGATCGCATCCGTGTAGGTCGTGGTGAAGGCTCTAAGGGTAAGACCTCAGGTCGTGGTGATAAGGGCACAAAGAAGCGTTATCAGGTTCGTCCTGGCTTCGAAGGTGGCCAGCTCCCACTGTACATGCGCTTGCCTAAGTTGCGTGGCTTCAAGAGTCCTTTCAAGAAGGAATTCCAAGTCGTCAACGTTGCAGATCTTGCTGAACTTTTCCCAAAGGGTGGCGAGGTTACTGTAGCTGACCTTATTACTAAGGGCGCTGTACGTGATGGCTATCCTGTAAAGGTTCTTGGCGATGGTGAATTGACTGTTGCTTTGACTCTTAAGGGTATGAAAGCTTCTGCTTCTGCTAAGGCAAAGGTTGAGGCTGCCGGCGGCTCCATCAGCGAAGAGTAGTTAAAGGCTACTTAAAGCTTGATGCAGTTATAAATCTGTAATAGTCCCTCTAGCATTGTCTAGAGGGACTATTTTTATCATCAAAACTCACCAATAGCCTATTCCAGTAGGTACCGTGAGTTAAACTATTGCCTCAGAGTTTGTTTTTTGCACTGTTGCGCCTAGGAGTGCGCGAAAAAAGGGAGGAAGACCCAGGTGAAAACGTTAATCCAGGCCTTCAGGACGAAGGAGTTGAGGAACAAAATCCTCTTCGTCTTCGCTATGATAATTATTTATCGTATTGGTTCATTTATTCCGATTCCGGGTGTGGACTATAAAGTTGTGCATGCTTGCACTGTTAAATTAGCTTCATCGAGCGAGAACTTTATTGGGTTAGTTAACCTGTTCTCAGGCGGCTCGCTGTTGCAGCTTTCTATTTTTGCTTTGGGTGTTATGCCTTACATCACTGCTTCCATTGTGATTCAGCTTTTGCGCGTGGTTATTCCTCGCTTCGAAGCTCTTCATAAGGAAGGCCAGTCTGGAGAAACAAAGCTTACGCAGTACACGCGTTACCTAACTATTGGATTGGCAATTTTGCAATCTACTACGATTTTGGTAACAGCACGTACGGGTGCTTTGTTTAATTATCAGTGCGGAAATAATATTATTCCAGACGGAAGCATGTGGAGCCTTATTGTCATGGTTTTGATCATGACTGGCGGTACTGGCCTTATTATGTGGATGGCAGAACTCATTACCGATAAGGGTATCGGTCAAGGCATGTCTGTCTTAATCTTTATGTCTATTTGCTCTGGCTTCTTGCCAAAGCTTTGGGAGATTGGTTGGGGCACCAACGGTTCTAATGGCGATTGGAATAAGTTCGCTATTGTTGGTGGCGTTTTGATTGTTATCCTCATATTTGTTGACTTTGTTGAGCTTGCTCAGCGTCGTATCCCTGTGCAGTATACGCGCCGCATGATTGGTCGAAAGATGTATGGTGGCTCTTCGACTTATTTGCCATTAAAGGTGAATATGAGTGGTGTTATTCCACCAATCTTTGCTTCGTCAATTCTTGCTGTTCCTACTCTTATTGCCCAGTTTGGAGATAAGAGCAAGGCTTGGGTGAATTGGATTGAAGCTAATTTGGCTAATTCCACTTCTGCTTGGTATATTGCGTTTTACACAGTAATGATTGTGTTCTTCTGCTTCTTCTACACAGAGATTACTTTTAATCCTGATGAGACTGCAGATAACATGAAAGAGTATGGTGGCTTCATACCAGGCATTCGTGCTGGTAGTGCTACAAGTCATTATCTTAGCTATGTTATGAACAGGTTGAATACTGTCGGTGCTATTTATTTGCTCTTTGTTGCATTGATTCCTACCGTTTTGATTATGGCTTTGCATTTGAATGCAAAATTGCCATTCGGTGGTACAACAATTTTGATTATTGCTGGCGTTGGTTTGGATACGTTGCGTCAAGCAAAGGCTCAGACTGAACAATTCCAGTACGCTGGTTTCTTGTTCAAGCATGATGATCAAAAGCAAGTATCTAAGTAACTACAGTTAGCGAGCTAAGGAGATGAATATGCGATTATTAATTATGGGTCCACAAGGCGTTGGAAAAGGCACTCAGGCTGCTTTGTTAAGTGAGCATTATGGCATTCCAGCGATTTCTACTGGTGATATTTTCCGCTATAACCTTAAAAATCATACTGAGCTTGGAAAACAGGTTCAGGGATATCTTGACAAGGGCGAGTTGGTTCCAGATGAGCTGACAAACAGCATTGTTAAGGATCGTCTTGCTCAAGATGATGCGAAGAGCGGTTGGATTCTTGATGGTTATCCTCGTAACGCTTCTCAGGTTCAAGCTTTAGATCGTATGTTGGAAGAGCTCGGCACTCCTCTCGATCACGTTGTGGCTCTCGAGGCTGAGCGCGATGTTTTGCTCGAACGCATGCAAAAGCGTGCAGTGGAGCAAGGTCGTTCTGACGATACTCCTGAGGTTATTGCTAAGCGTCTTGAAACTTATGAGCGCGAAACTGCTCCATTGCTTGATATTTATGAAAGCCGTGGTCAGTTGGTTGAAGTTGACGGCGTTGGAGATATTAAGGAAATCAATAATCGCATTGTTGAATCGCTTAATTAAGTAGTGCGTTTTTAAATTTAAAAAGTAAAATGCGTTCTGTTCGACACGCCGAGTGTTGAATGGGACGCATTTACTGTATTATAGAAGATTGGCGTGTCTTCGGATGCGCAAAGTAGTATGCCCAAGGAACGGAACGAGGCTCATGGCAAAAGACGGTGTGATTGAAGTCGAAGGCACGGTAGTAGAAGCACTACCAAATGCGATGTTTCGCGTTCAGCTTGAGAATGAGCACATTGTTTTAGCTACGATCTCCGGTAAGATGCGTAAAAATTATATTCGCATTCTTCCTCAAGATCGTGTAGTGCTAGAGATGAGCCCTTACGATCTGAATCGCGGGCGTATTACGTACCGTTATAAGTAAGGTACAAGCAAAGGAAAACCATGAAGGTCAGCCCTAGCGTGAAGAGGATCTGCGAAAACTGCCGCGTGATCCGCCGTCACGGCCGCGTCATGGTGATCTGCATTAACCCACGTCATAAGCAGCGTCAGGGCTGAGCAGATTTCCATCGCGGAATACAAAGAATAAGGCGCTAAGTCACAGCCTAAGCTGAACCCTGGGTGCGCAGGCCCAGGCCGCATTTAATTTCTATTAGTGCGGAAGACTTGGTGCACGACCTGCGTAACAGTAAAGGAATTACAATGGCACGTCTTGCCGGAGTAGATATTCCCAATGAGAAGCGCATTGAGATTGCCCTCACCTACATTTTTGGTGTTGGTCGTACTCGCGCTAAGGAAACGCTTGCCGCGACCGGTGTTAATCCGGACACTCGCGTCAAGGATCTTACGGATGAACAGCTGATCACCTTGCGTGATTATCTTGAGGCCAATTACAAGATTGAAGGCGATTTGCGTCGTGAAATCGACGCTGACATCCGTCGTAAGATTCAGATCAACTGCTATCAAGGCCAGCGTCATCGCAAGGGTCTTCCTGTGCGTGGTCAGCGTACCAAGACTAATGCTCGTACTCGCAAGGGTCCGAAGCGTACTGTCGCCGGGAAGAAGAAGGCCACCCGATAGTAGTCGGTGGTCGGCTCTAGGCCACGGATATATTTCCATCGTCTAGACATACCAACTCATTCGTCATTAGGAAACGAGGGTCAATGGCAGCTGCAAAGCAAGCCTCGCGCAAGCCGCGTCGCCGGGACCGCAAGTCGGTGCCGGTTGGGCAGGCGCATATTAAATCAACATTCAATAACACGATTATCTCCATTACCGATCCATCCGGTGCAGTCCTTTCTTGGGCTTCCGGCGGTGATGTCGGCTTTAAGGGTTCCCGTAAGTCGACTCCTTACGCTGCAGGTATGGCTGCTGAGTCTGCTGCACGCAAGGCAATGGAACATGGCCTCAAGAAGGTCGACGTGTTTGTTAAGGGTCCAGGTTCCGGTCGTGAAACCGCTATCCGTTCCCTCCAGTCCGCGGGTCTCGAAGTTGGTTCTATTACCGACGTTACCCCGCAAGCGCATAACGGCGTACGCCCACCAAAGCGTCGCCGCGTCTGAGCACTCTTACGAATCCATCCATCCAACCCGCTTATGGGCGGCGAGTGCACCACCGACCAGAAGCTGAAAGGATACCAAAGTGCTTATCGCACAGCGTCCGACACTTACCGAGGAATCACTGAATCCCCAGCGTTCTCGCTTTACTATTGAGCCGCTGGAACCAGGTTTTGGCTACACTCTCGGCAATTCGCTGCGTCGTACCTTGTTAAGCTCTATTCCAGGTGCTGCCGTTACTTCGGTTCGCATCTCTGGAGCTTTGCATGAGTTTACGACTCTGCCAGGTGTTGAAGAAGATGTCACTGAAATTCTGCTGAACATCAAGGGCATCGTGCTCACGAGTGAGTACGACGAGCCTGTAGTGATGTATTTGCGCAAGAATGGTAAAGGTGAGGCCACTGCTGGAGATATTACTCCTCCAGCCGGTGTTACTATTGCTAATCCTGACTTGCATATTGCTACACTCGCAGAAGATGGTGAACTTGAAATTGAGTTTACTGTTGAACGCGGTCGCGGCTACGTGCCAGCTCAGATGAACAAGCAGGAGAACAGCGAAATCGGCCGCATTCCTGTGGATTCGATCTACTCACCAGTTTTGAAGGTGAGCTATAAGGTCGAAGCTACCCGCGTGGAACAGCGCACGGACTTCGATAAGCTCATCCTGGATGTGGAAACCAAGCCAGCTATTACACCGCGTGATGCAGTTGCATCTGCAGGCTCGACTTTAGTTGAACTTTTCGGTCTTTGCCGTGAGCTTAACGTTGATGCCGAAGGTGTTGAAGTTGGTCCAGCGCCAACTCATGATGAAGCTGATTCTCAGTTGGCTATACCGATTGAAGATATGAATTTTACTCAGCGTAGCTATAATTGCTTGAAGCGTGAGGGTATTCATACAGTCGGCGAACTGGTAGTTCACACTGAGCAGGATTTGCTCGATATTCGTAATTTCGGCATGAAATCCATCGATGAAGTTAAAGAAAAGTTGCAGGCAATGGGTCTGTCTTTGAAGGCTTCACCGATTGGCTTCGACGCCAATAATCTCGAAGGTGGCACTTTCTTCTCGCCTGAAGACGAGTAAGTTCCATCTGCAATCGTCGTAACGTTCGGATGTTCGGGTTGATGCCCACCTGAACGATGCGACAATAAGGAGTAATAATGCCTACACCGAAACAAGGCCCTCGTCTGGCTTCTAGCCCGGCTCATGAGCGCCTGATGCTGGCCAATATGGCGACCAGCCTCTTCCAGCACGGTCGTATCGTAACGACGTTGCCAAAGGCAAAGCGTCTTCGTCCGCTTGCTGAGCGTTTGATTTCATTCGCTAAGCGTGGCGATTTGCATTCGCGTCGTCGTGTGTTGCGTGTAATTCGCAACAAGTCCGTGGTTCACGTGCTTTTCACTCAGATCGCTGAGCAGATGAAGCAGCGTGAAGGTGGTTATACCCGCATCGTGAAGATTGCTCCACGTCGTGGTGATACCGCTCCTCAGGCAATTATTGAGCTCGTAACTGAGCCAGTAAGCCCAAAGAAGGCTGTTGTGAAGGAAGCTGAAGCAGCTACCAAGGTTGCAGCTAAAGAAGAAGCTGCCGAGTAGTTTGCATTCCAGCTTTACGCATCGGTAAAGTGAATCTTAAAGCAAGCGTTTAATCGCTTCTTAAAGAATTGCTAAGACGAGTCGAGGTTAATTCCTCGGCTCGTTTTTTATTTGTATTATTATTGAATTATGTCGAATGTTATTGATTTGTTGCGCAACGATTTCTCTACCTTCGCTCAGCGCAAGTTTAATGCCGTAGATGCGCTGATTTTGTGCGAGCTATCTTATATAAATATGCCAACGCATGTGCCCAAATATTGCGATAATCCAAAGAATATTTCTACTGTATCTATTAACGAATTGCTTAGAATGGAAAACTATTCGTCAATGTTTGCTTCTGGGGCTCCTAAAGTAGATAAATTCCGTAGGAAGCTGCTTCTTGCTGTCGCTTCCAGCCCTAGGTATAGGGGAATTCGCGTAGGGGAGTATCTTGAGAGGTTTGATGAATCTAATATTAACGAATCATTAGAACAGCAGTTTGCTGGAGTTACTTTTGATCTTAGCAATTGCGAGGGGATTGATAATCCTCATACTCTTGTTGTTGCGTATCGTGGCACTGACAATACGCTTGTTGGGTGGAAAGAAGATTTCAACATGGCTTTCCGCTGCCCAGTACCAGCGCAAGAATCTGCTGCTGAATATTTGACTTCTGTAGCGCAAAGATATAGCAAACGTTATTCTAATAAAAACTTCTTTAATAAACTTTTTGCGAACAAACTTTTTGCCCGCTTTTCAAAATCTTCCGTAGACTTGCAAAATAATAATTCAAATATTATTGTTGTCGGTCATTCAAAAGGTGGGAACATGGCTGCTTATGCGGCTATGCGCTTAGATGCTACAAGTCAAAAACTAGGTGACCTTGTATCAAAAATTTATTCTATGGACGGCCCTGGTTTTGCGTCTGATGTAGTGGATACAAGCGTTTTTGCGAATGTTTCAAGTCGTATTGAAAAAGTAGTTCCGCAGTCTGCTTTTATTGGACTGATTATGGATACTGGGGTGCCGTATAAAGTCACGACTGCCGATTCTATTGGCTTAATGCAACATTTTGGCATGTATTGGCAAGTTAAGAATGGCGATTTTGATTACTGCGATTGCGTAACGCCGCGCGCGCTGGCAGTTTCTAAGGCAGCGAACGAGTGGATGATGAATTTGCCGTTTGAAGAGCGCAAGCGCAGGATTGACGCTGCTTATAAGATTTTTAGTAATTTGGGTTACCCAACTTTTGATGAAATGTCTTCGCATTGGTCGGAAGTTGTTCCTAAATTATTGAAGGTTGCGATGCATATGGATTCAAAGACTCATGAGCTGATTCGTAGTGTTATGAGCGCTTTTGCGCTTGTGGGCGGTTCGGATAAGAAAAGTTAGTGTAAAGTCTGTTTGGAAAGGTTTTTAAATGCGACTTCGCTTGGATTTAGCTTATGACGGCGGCGGATTTTATGGTTGGGCTAAGCAGCCTACTTTGCGCACTGTTCAAGGTGATATTGAAGCAGCATTGCATATGGTTTTGCGCGTACCGGAAAATGATCCTACTGAATCGTTGCGTCTTACTGTTGCTGGTCGTACGGATACTGGCGTTCACGCATCTCATCAAGTGTGTCATTTAGATATTTCAGATGAAACATTGCAGCGTTGCATAGGGCATACTGGTTTAGATGGTGTTAGTGCGCTGGAGTATAGGCTGAGGCACGTTCTTGCGCAGGATATTGTTATACACAAGGTTAGTGTTGCGCCTTATGGTTTTGATGCTAGATTTTCTGCGTTAGAGCGCACATATGTGTATCGTATTGCTGATGGGTGTTGCAAAGCTAAATATGATCCTCGTATGCGCGGCTTTGTTTTGCGTTTCGATTCAGAGCTTGATGTTGATGCTATGAATCAGGCTGCGCGTCTTATGGTTGGTTTGCATGATTTTGGCTCATTTGCTAAGCCGAATCCTGGCGGAACTACTATTCGCGAAGTTAAGCAGGCTCGATGGCATAGAGTTGGGTCAAATGATGCGCAAAATAGTACTGGGTTTGTTCTTCCTATTGAACAAGGCTTGCTTGAATTTACTATTGTCGCTGATGCTTTTGCGCATAATATGGTGCGTTCTCTGGTGCAAGCTTGTGTGCAAATCGGTTGTGGAAAGCGTTCTATTGATTGGTTTGAGGAAAAGATTAATGTTCCTCTTCGTGAAGGCTCGACGGGTCCAATTGATCCTCATGGATTGACATTAGAATATGTAGCTTATCCTCCTGATGAGGAGCTTGCTTCTCGCGCTGAAAAAATTCGCGCTCGCCGTGATTCGTCTGAGTTATAACGTTTCAACTCGCCATAAATTTATATTCGCGGCATGGTTTACAATTGAAAAGTTGCGTTTGTGCGCGAATTCGTTGCGCGAATCGCAAGTGGATGAATGTCCGAGCGGTCTAAGGAGCACGCCTCGAAAGCGTGTGAGGGTAAACTCCTCCGCGAGTTCGAATCTCGCTTCATCCGCGAATTAACCAAGCCTAAAGCATGTAAAATTGCTTTAGGCTTTTTTAATTCGCCGAGCTTGCTCAGGCGGAAAGTCCAGTGGACTTTCCGCGCAAGCTCGGTCTGCCTGTGTCTCGATTGACGAAAGCAGGGCAGATTAGTGTGCTTCCAACGCGAGTTTCGCGCGCGAGCGTAATATGCGCATATTGTAGTTTTTGTACATCCAATGTACAAAAAATTGTACATCGAATGTATAAAAACTACGTTTTTCGTGTATAGTTGTTTTTATGAGCGAATATTTTCCTAGACCAATTGCTGATGCTATTCTTCACGCAAAACGAAAAGTCGTAATTCTTGAAGGCGCAAGGGCTGTAGGCAAAACTATGATGTCAAAGCGTCAGCTTGTGTCTAAAGGGTTTTCATACGTGAGTCTTGCGGATGAAAATACGTTTGCGCTTGCCTCAACAGATTTATATGGGTGGCTAAAAAATCTTAGTACTCCAGTTGTTATTGACGAAGCGCAAAGACTTTCAGATCTTCCGCTTGCAATAAAAGAAATAGTTGATAATTCAACTTCAAACAGTCTTCAGTATGTTTTAACAGGTAGTGCGCTTATAAATCGCAACGGATTAGATGGTCAAGATCCTCTTGCTAGGCGTGCTCAGCACTTTATAATGAGTCCTTTTACTCAGTGCGAAATTACTCAAAATAGTGGAAATATTGTAGATAATCTTATAGAAAGTAATCCAAATCTTAAATATGAAAAAGAAATAAGCAGAGAAGAAGTATATAAAATGATGGCTGCTGGCGGATTCCCAGAATATCAGCAATCATATGATTCTTATGAAGATTGGGAACGCGAAAAGCTTGTGTCAAGCGATATTCTTGCGGTGTTGGGAGATACTATTCTTCCAGGAGAACGATTAGACAGAAGTTTGGCTGTTAGCATACTTAATAAATTGCTGTGTACGCCTGGTGGGATTCTTAACACGAGTTCAATAGGTCAAGATCTTGCTTTAGATAGGCGAACTATTGAGCGTTATGTTAGCGTATTCTTGCGCAGGTTTTTAATAAATGCGCTCCCGAATATAAAAACCGCGCCGAATCGTCAAACTTTTACTAGAGCTAAGATGCATTCGGTTGATACGTCTTTAAGCGTTCAAACAATGATCAGTAAAGGTCATAATCCTTTGGAAGATCCAGTTATGTATGGGAATTTGCTGGAAAGTTTTGTTGTAAATCAGATTATGCCTGCCGTGCAATGGTCTAAAATGCACCCGGATTGCTTCTACTGGCGTGAAACTGGCAGCAGTCCTAAAGAAGTTGACCTTGTGCTAAGTTTCCGTGGAAATCTGGTTGGGGTGGAAGTAAAAAGCTCTAGCATGTTGAATCGTAACGATTTTAAGGGACTTGTAGCTCTTTCGCGAAGACATGAATTTAAGTGCGGATACGTTGTTTATTTGGGTCAAAAAATTATGCAGTGGGCGGACAATTTGTGGGCAATACCATTAAGCGCACTGTGGGAGCGTGAAGCATTTGAATAACTTGAGATAAATAATTTAAGATTTATAAATATAAGTTTTGTAATATTCAGCTTGCATTTGTTATATATCTATGTTGAATATAAAAGAGGCCTGCTAGCTATTGCATAGTAGGTCTCTTTTTGCCGATTGCCCTTTCTGGGTAAGCGATTAGACAGTGTACGTTTTAAATAATGTAGTAACGACATTAGTTATACCTGTATTGGAGACCATACCAAATTATACTATTTCAAAACCAAATTTGTATCTGTTGGGTAGCCTAGAGCGTAGGCGCGCAATAGTCTGGAAGTAATCAGCTTTATTACAGCATCCTTAAAAACATTATTCGCTTGAACTTCAGAGTATTCGTATCCTGCTTCGTTGTCATTGTTTTTTGACGCGCTTTTAGTTTTATTTTCTTCAATAACTATTATTTGATTAAAAGCATCTAGCTCTTCTCTAGCACAATCCATATAAGCTATAGCCGTAATCGGCAGATCTTTTCCGCTTGCTGAATCATGTGTTTTTCCGCTTTCTAACGCCTCTTGAGGAATATCGTAAACTTTTTTGCGCAAGTCTGTTCCTTCTCCTGCAGCTCGCATAAGAGTTTGAGCGTTTGTTGACGCCATATCGCTGTATTCCAATGCTATATTTTGCTCTTTTCTCGCTGCTAGTGTTTGTAAAATAAAAGCAAGTTTGTCTTCAGCTTCTGCAGCTTGAGCTAAGGGTTGATGTGTCCATTTGAAGTCTTTGTAATGATTTATTACTTCTATAAGATTCGCGTATGAATCGTGCTCCATTTGTTGCGCTGTTGTAGTTTTTGTATTTTCTGAGCTTTCGTTTCCGTTTCTAGTTTCAGTTCCGTTTCCGTTTTCGCTTTTATTGCTTATATTATTTGAATTTTCATTACTATTTTTCTTCGAAAGCATTTCCCATTGAGCTTGCGTGCTGTATACAATGCTTTCGCTTAATCTTCCTGGGCATTGCTGAGCGACAGTTTTCCAATATTTCGCTGCTGTTTCAAAATCCTTAATGGATGTGTTATTTTTGTTCTTCTTGATTTCGCGCTGCTTTTTTTGTGCAAGCCTGTATGCTTTAGCGCATGCATTTTCTGGAGCTGCTGTGTGAACTGTATGCTCGACATGAATGTTTTGTAATGTTCCGCAAGCTGTTAGAAGTGGAGATATTAAAACGCATATAAGAAGCACGAGTGCTCTGGTAATATTGCGTTTTACTTGTTTGCGCATGTCATTTAACAAAACATAAAGTGTCTGCATAATCTACTAAAATAGCCACTGACTGTGACCAATATCGATTTATTAATTTGGTATTTGTTCTAAGTCTGTAACAATTAAAGCTAACTGTTATTAGAAGAAAAAAATAAGTGTGCTTTAATAGTTACAATTAATAATCATAAATTAATGCGTTATAACGAGAGGACGTGCGCGATGGAATTGGATTTGGCGGGAATGCATCAGCTTGCGGCACAGCAGGGGATTAATGCCGAGGAGCTGGACGAGGCGCTCGCCGAGGCCTTGCGTCTTGCGTATATGAAAACCGCTCATCCTGCAAAGCATGTGCGAGTTGAATTGGACGAACGTGCAGGTTCGTTCACTGTGTGGGCTAGGGATGAAATTCCTGGTAAACCTACTGAAGATGACCCGTATCCAGCTCCAACACTGGGGGAGGAGTATGACGATACTCCGCGTGATTTTGGTCGTTTAGCTGCTGCAACGGCTCGTCAAGTTATTAGTCAAATTTTCCGTAAAGCTGAAGATGACCGCGTATTTGGTGCGTTTTCTGGTCAAAAAGGAAAGCTTATTAACGGCATTATTCAACAAGACGCAAAAGATAACACTAATATCCACGTTGCTGTTGGAGACGTTGAAGCTATTTTGCCGCGTCGCGAGCAGGTTCCAGGTGAGCGTTACCGCCATGGCGAGCGTATTCGCGTATATGTTGTAAATGTTGCTCGTGGTTTGCGCGGTCCGGAAATTGTTGTTTCACGTTCGCATCCTGAATTAGTTCGTCGTCTTTTTGAGCGAGAAGTGCCGGAACTTGTTTCTGGAGCAGTTTCTATTATGTCGATTGCGCGTGAAGCTGGCGCTCGCACAAAGATTGCCGTTAGAGCTAATACTGAAGGTGTGAATCCAAAGGGTGCTTTAATTGGTCCTGGCGGTTCACGCGTGCGTGCTGTAATGGAAAACTTGGGTCAAGAGAAGATCGATATTGTCGATTGGTCATCTGATCCAGCAAAGTTTGTTGCTGCTGCTCTTTCGCCTGCTACTGCTACACAAGTGCAAGTAGTGAGTGAAAAGAATCAAACTGCAGTTGCTTTTATTCATGATGCTCAGCTTTCTCTTGCTATTGGAAAAGAAGGTCAGAACGCTCGTTTGGCTGCAAAGTTGACTGGTTGGAAGATTGGTATTGAGTCTGCAGAAGAGCATGCTAAGAAGGTTGCTGCAGTTCAAGCACAAAATGCGCAGCCTGCTTCAGCTGATTTGAATAATAACGCATCTGCTGCTGAATAGATTGTTAATCGAGAAGTGCTGAATATTGTTTTGTATTGATATTTCCGCAATGTTTAGCACTTCTTGATTGTTTATTTTGTTAGTGGTGTGCAAATAAAGTAGT
Source organism: Gardnerella sp. C0026F2 (assembly GCF_056590715.1). Classification (NCBI taxonomy): domain Bacteria; kingdom Bacillati; phylum Actinomycetota; class Actinomycetes; order Bifidobacteriales; family Bifidobacteriaceae; genus Gardnerella; species Gardnerella sp. C0026F2. The sequence continues at coordinate 323,975 of NZ_JBWPWR010000002.1, read as the reverse complement.
CTCTTGCATGGCATTTAGCGACACTCGAGCCAATCCAACGTTTCGAGTATGCTAAAAGCTGGAATCTGGGCGAAAGGCAATAGCCATCGTCCGGCGGGAGACGAGGTATAAGATCATGGTCGCACGATGATATATCGCACGATAATAAATAATAAGCTCGCAATAATGTAAAGTGGTCGCGTGTACTAGCGCTGCCACAGACAGAGGAGAACACTGAGTGGTTAAAAAGCGCGTGTATGAACTGGCCAAAGAATTTGGTGTAGACAGTAAAACCGTGTTGGAGCGTTTGAAGAGCATGGGCGAATTTGTTAAGTCTGCTTCTTCAACAGTTGAGGCTCCAGTAGTCCGTCGTTTGCAAACAGCGTTAGCATCTGACGGAAATAAGTCCGAAAAGACATCTAGTGCAAGTAAGCCTGCTGCACCAAAAGCTAAGCCGCAGGCTAAACCTCAAGCTAAAGATTCGTCACACAGTGATTCTGTAGCAGACTCTTCTGCTAACAAGCCTGAGCATAACGCAGATTCTCATTCTGCTCCAAAACCGGGTGCAAATCATACTCGTTCAAACAATGCTTCCCGTTCTAATGCTGCTGCCGGCGAAAATAGAAAAAATGATCGTCGCAATGAGAATCGTGTTAATCGTGATAATCGCGGCGAATCTCGACAGCAAGCTCAAGGTCAATCTCACTCAGATCGTTCTCAAATGCCTCCTCGCCCTCGTCCACACCAGAATGCGCAAGGTGCAGGTGCATCTGCTCCACGTCCTGGTAATAATCCGTTTAGCCGTAAGCAAGGTATGCGTGCTCCTACACCTGGAGATATCCCACGTCCTCATCCGATGTCTCGCCCTGGCGCTGAAAATGGCCGCGGTGGTCGTCCGGGTCAAGCTGGCGCTGGAGCTCAAGGTTCGCGTGGTGAACGTGCAGAACGCGGTGGTCGCTCACGTGGCGGTCGTTCTGGTCAAGGTGGCGCACGCTCATCGCAGTGGTCAGGTCAGCGTCGCGGTCAAGGTGGCGCAGGTGCAGGCTCTGGTGCATCTTCTCGCCCATCTGCAGAATCTCGTTTTGCGTCTCAAGGAGCTAGCTTCCAGGCTGCTGCAGCAGGCGCACCTAATGGTGGTCCATCGCGTGGCGGCGGTCGCGGTCGTGCAGGAGCTGCAGGCGCATTCGGTCGTCAAGGTGGTAAATCTTCTAAGGCTCGTAAGAATCGCTTAGCGAAACGTCGTGAATACGAAGAGCTTAAAGCACCAGTGATTGGCGGTGTGCGTATTCCTTCTGGTAACGGCGCTACGATTCGCTTGCGTCAAGGCGCAACTCTTTCTGATTTGGCAGAAAAGATCGATGTAAATCCAGCAGCTTTGGTAACTGTTCTCTTCCACTTGGGTGAGATGGCAACAGCTACACAATCTTTGGATGAATCAACATTCCAAATTTTGGGTGAAGAAATCGGCTGGAATATCAGCATTGTTTCTGCTGAAGAAGAAGATAAAGAGCTTTTGCAGCAGTTTGACATCGATTTGGACGAAGAAGAGTTGCAAGAAGATGACGATTTGCAGTCTCGTCCGCCTGTAGTAACAGTTATGGGTCACGTTGATCACGGTAAAACTCGCTTGCTCGATACTATTCGTAAGTCGAATGTTATCGATCGCGAAGCAGGTGGCATTACTCAGCGCATCGGTGCTTATCAAGTAACTGTAAATCTTGAAGGAAAGCCTCGTAAGATTACGTTCCTCGATACTCCAGGTCACGAAGCGTTTACTGCTATGCGTGCTCGCGGTGCTGAGCTTACAGACGTTGCAATTCTTGTTGTTGCAGCAGACGACGGCGTGATGCCTCAGACTGTTGAAGCTATTAACCACGCTCAAGCTGCTCATGTGCCAATTGTTGTGGCTGTGAACAAGATTGATGTTGAAGGTGCTAACCCAGATAAGGTTCGCGGTCAGCTTACAGAATACGGTTTAGTTGCTGAAGAATACGGTGGCGACACCATGTTTGTGGATATTTCCGCAAAGCAGGGCACGAACGTCGATAAGCTTCTTGAAGCTGTGTTGTTGACTGCTGACGCTGAGCTTGATCCTAAGGCAAATCCAAATATGGATGCTCGCGGTGCAACTATTGAAGCTCGACTCGATAAGGGTCGTGGTGCTGTTGCTACTGTTCTCGTGCAGCAAGGTACTCTTCACGTTGGTGATTCTATTGTTGCTGGCACTTCTTATGGTCGTGTGCGCGCTATGCTTGACGAGAACGGCAAGCATTTGCAGGATGCGGCTCCTTCCACTCCTGTTCAGGTGCTTGGTTTGACTTCTGTTCCAACCGCTGGCGACTTGTTCTTGGTTACTTCGGACGACCGTTCTGCTCGTCAAATTGCAGAAAAGCGTGCAGCTACAGAGCGTGCAGCTCAGCTTGCAAAGCGCCGCAAGGTTGTGTCTCTTGAAAGCCTTAAGGAACAGTTCGCTAAGTCTGAAGTTGACATGCTGAACATCGTTATTAAGGGTGATTCTTCTGGTTCTGTTGAAGCTTTGGAAGATTCCTTGATGAAGATTGAGGTCTCTGAGGAAGTTGGCATCCAGGTTATTCACCGCGGTGTTGGTGCAATTACTCAGAACGATGTGAACTTGGCAACTGTCGATAAGGCTGTGATTATTGGCTTCAACGTGCGTCCAAACCGTCAGGTTGCTGATTTGGCTGATCGCGAAGGCGTGGAAGTTAAGTACTACTCGGTCATTTACAAGGCAATCGAAGATATCGAAGCTGCTTTGAAGGGTATGCTTAAGCCAGAATTTGAAGAGGTTGTCACATCTCACTCTGAGATTCGCGAAATCTTCCGTTCTTCCAAGTTCGGCAATATTGCTGGTGTTATGGTTCAAGATGGCGAAGTCAAGCGCGGTACGAAGTGCCGTATTTTGCGCGACGGCGTTGCTACAGTCAACGACCTGGAGATTTCCAGCTTGCGTAGGTTTAAGGATGACGTACAATCCGTTAGCGAAGGTTACGAAGCTGGTATTAATCTCGGCAGCTTCAACGACATTGAGCTTGGCGATATAATCGAAACCTTTGAAATGAAGCAGATTGAGCGCAAGTAATTATGGCAGGAACGAATCCTAGAGCTGCACGTATTGCAGCATTAATTCAGCGCGTAATCGCTTCCAATATGGAATCGCATTTGCATGATAAGCGTTTGGCGAGTGTGACTATTACGGAAGTGCGCGTTACGAACGATTTGCAAATTGCAAAGGTTTACTGGACTCAACTTGGTCACGAAGGCAAAGAGCAGGGCGAGCGTCAGCGTGCAGCACAAGCTTTGCAGCAGGCTCACGGTCGTCTGCGCTCTTTGGTCGGTGCAAAAGCTGGATTGCGTTTGACTCCTCAATTGAAATTCATTTATGACGAAGTGCCGTCTGAAGCGCATGAAATTGAGGATATTCTTGTTGCAGCTCGTCATCGTGATGAAGAATTAGCTAAGTTGCGTGAAAATGCTAAGTATGCTGGCGATGTCGATCCGTATAAGAAGCCGCGCGAAGTTGAAGAATCTGACGACGATTTCGATGACGACGACGATGCCTTTGAAGAGGACGATGCCTTTGAAAGCGACGACTTTGAAGACACGTCTGAATCGTCTGACAACAATTAAATCTCAAAGCAAACTCAATGTGAATCGTATAGTAGCTAGATTTAACTTATGTGCATACCAGATTCAGGATTACTGCTTGTAGATAAGCCTCAGGGTGTTACAAGTCACGATATTGTTGCATGCGCTCGTCATTTGTTGCATACAAAACGAGTTGGGCACGCAGGAACGCTTGATCCTATGGCAACAGGATTGTTAATCATAGGTTTTGGCAACGCAACGCGACTTTTAAATTACATGTTGGGGCACAATAAAACCTACGAAGCAGTAATCCGCTTAGGAGAAGCAACTACTACTGATGACGCAGAAGGTGAAATTCTTCCGGATGACGCATTAAATATAGGTCCGGGGGTTCACGTCGCTAATAAAGACATGTCTTTTGAAAAGTCACTGTCTTTTGAGCGAATTAAGCAAGTTGTTAGTGAAAATTTAGTAGGCAAAATTATGCAAGCTCCTACTGCTTTTTCTGCTATTAAAATTAACGGTCAACGCGCTTATGATTTGGCGCGCGAAGGAAAGTCAGTAGAGATTGCTCCTAGAGAGATATTTGTTAGTGATTTTTCAGTGAGTAATCCTCGAATTACTAGGGGAGTGAGTGGGAAACTCGTATGCGATATATCTGCAAAAGTTTCTTGCAGTAGTGGAACATATATTCGCGCTTTAGCTCGCGATTTAGGTCGCTTACTAGGAGTTGGTGGACATCTTACTCAGCTTCGTCGCACTAGCATTGGTGATTTTTCGGTTGCTGATTCGCGAGTTCTTAAACTTCGCGCTCAAATGCGAGAATTTACTGATCGCAATGGAGTATTGCAGCATCGCTCAAAAGCAGTTCCTAGTGACGATTTTGACGCAAATAATATGCTTCCTAAAATTTGCTTAAATATGATGGATGCAGCTTCGTATTCGCTTCCAACTTTAAGCATTGATGAGAATCAAGCTAAAGACTTACGTTTTGGGCGCTGGATTGAGCTTAAATCTGGCATAAATTACGAAAATTATCCTGCAATAGCGTACGTTCCAAACGCAAATACTGAGGAATGTGACGTTGTTGCAGTAGTTGAATTGACAAAAAATATAAAAAGTAATCAAATCAAACCAATTGTGGTATTTCCGGCAAGCGAGAAGACTGGTAAACTAGATAAGTATTTAAAATAACGAATTGCGTATTTTGCGTAGTTTGCTTGAGTAATGCTTGAACGCGGATAGTAAGGATATCATGAAGGTCATCGACATTCGACCAGATGCCAACGGCATGATTAATTGGCCAACGTTAAGTGCGGAGCGTAAAGCGGTTGTTACCATTGGCGTATTCGACGGCATGCACAAAGGTCATCGCGAGGTTATTCGTCGTACTGTGGATCTTGCGCATCGTCATGGAGCGTTTTCAGTAGTGATTATGTTTGATCCACGTCCAAGCGTAGTGCATGCTAATCCTGATTTATACGATGATTTTGGCGACGTTAATTCTAAACTTCCGGACGATCCTGATGCTCTTACAAGCGTGCGTCAACGTTTGCGCGTGATGTCGCAGTTGGATGTTGATCATGTTGTGATTGTGCGCTACAGCCTTGCTTTTGCTGCAAAATCGTACCGTTTCTTCTTAGGCCAGCTTGTTGGAAAGCTTGGTATGCGAGCATTAGTTCTTGGCTCTGATGCTGCGCTTGGTGCTCGTCGTGCTGGTGATATTAAAGCAATTCGTGAGTTGTCTCAAGCAACTGGAGTTTTTGAGCTTATTGAAGTAGAGGATTTGGGTCCAGATGACGTTCGCGTGCCTGATCCTATTGTTCATGAAGTTCCACAGGAGCCTGGAGATCCTAAAGATCCTTCTGAGGGCATGAATAAAGCTGAATATCGTGCTTGGAGTAAGAGCATGCCAAATAAGAAAGTGCGTGCTTGGAGTTCTACAAATGTGCGCTGGATGTTGGCTACTGGTCGAGTCAAAGAAGCGCGTGAAATTTTGGATCAGCCGCATCGCGTTGAAGGAACAGTAGTTCATGGAGACGAGCGTGGGCGCGAGATTGGATTCCCAACAGTAAATCTTGGCGAAAAAATTGAAGGCTATGTGCCAGTTGATGGCGTGTATGCAGGTTGGGTTGTTGATTTAGATGCTGACAATAAGAACGATGTCAGGCCATCGAAAAATGCTGTTCCAGATGTGAGTGTTTTGCGTCGTGATGAGCTTCATTTAGGCGTTCATTCTCCGTGGCGTTGGCCTGCTGCGATTTCTATTGGAACTAAGCCAACATTTAATAAAGATGGCGAAGAAGATGCAGAGCGCACTGTTGAAGCTTACGGATTGTTCGACGATTGGAAAGACTTGTACGGGCATCGCGTTTGCATTGAGTTTGCTAGTTTCTTGCGTCCGCAACAGGCTTTTGACTCAGTTGACGCGCTAAAAGATATGCTCAAAGCTAATGTTGAGCAAGTGCGCGAGATTACGCAGTCAGAAAATATTTAATCTTAAAAACTAGCTTTTAGTTAGTAACTTTCAGATAGTCACGTTTGCTTTAGTGGTGGAACGACTTAAAGAAGTTTTGCGTTTCTGGGTCTGTGCATGCGTCCATAACTTCGTATGGCGTTCCGTTTTCTGCCACAATGCCGTTTCTCAGCAAAACAATCCTGTCTGCTGCTTCGTGTGCGAAATGCATTTCGTGCGTTGCCATCAGGATTGTTGTTCCTTGTGCTTTTAGCTCCGAAACCATGTCTAAAACTTCCCCAACGAGCATAGGGTCAAGAGCGGAAGTAATCTCATCTAAAAGCAAAAGCTGTGGGCTTGTCATAAGCGCTCGCGCAATCGCAACTCTCTGCTGCTGTCCACCAGAAAGCTGATCAGGATAAGACTTTGCTTTATTTTCAAGCTTAATCCTAGCTAGAAGCTCCATTGCGCGGCTTTCTGCGCGATCTTTATCCCAGTGGTGTACTTTACGCGCGGCTAAAGTAACGTTATCCAAAACGGTCATGTGCGTGAAAAGATTGAATTGTTGGAATACGACTCCAATTTGAGACCGTATTTTATCCTGGTTTACGCGAGGGTCAGTAATATCCGTATTTCCAAGCCAAATTTGCCCGTCGTCCACGCACTCAAGCAAATTAATGCACTTCATAAGAGTGGATTTTCCGCTTCCGGAAGGGCCAAGAAGTGCCACTACTTCGTGTGAAGCGATATCAAACGAAATACCCTTAAGAACAGGAGTTGAGTTATATGATTTACGAATATTGCTTAAGCGCAAAACTGGAGTTGAATCTGAGTTATCGTTTGCGTTTGTTTGCTCGCTCATTTTCTGATTTGCTTTCTGATTTGCTTTCTGATTTTCACGCTGATTTAAGTTATTCATCACACAGTTCCTCCGTTAAGCTCGCGTTTGCGCAACCTTGCTGTATACCAATCGTTCAGCACAATAAACGGAATACTTAGCGCTATGAACACGACGCTTGCCACAACGTAAGGCGTAAAATTATAAGAAGTTGCAACAGATATTTGCGCAGCTCTAACAGCGTCAACAGCACCTAAAACAGATATAAGTCCAGCGTCTTTTTGCATTGATATAAAATCGTTCATTAATGCAGGCGCAACTTTCCTTAAACCAAGCGGAATTACCACTAATCGCACAGTTTGCCCGGATGTTAATCCTAACGATCTTGCGGATGCTCGCATAGAAGGGTGAACGTCCTCAAAACCTGCTCGCAATACCTCTCCGACATATGCGGAGTAGCTCATAACAATGGCGATTGTGCCAAGTATTGACGGCGGAATGCGTCCAAAAAGTTGCAATCCAGGTATGCCAAAGCCGATTAAGTAAAGCACAACAAGCATTGGTATGCCGCGCATAATAGTCGTATAAAATTGCGCTATGACTCGCAAAGGGAACAGCAGTGGGCTTGTGCTTGTGCGTATAACTGCGATTAAAGTTCCGAGTATTGCCACACCAATAACAGCGAATACAAGAACTTGCAGATTAAGCATTAAACCTTGCAAAACAGATGGCAAAGATATCATAAAGTATTTGCCAGAGAAGAATGTTTCGCGTACTCTTGGCCAACCTGGGCTCATTGCAAGCGTTATAACAACAACTCCAACAAGAACAACAGTGCTGAGAATACTGATTCCTACAGAACGTAGGTTCTGCTTCTTTCTTATAAGTCGACGATTCCGCTCTACTTCGCTTACGTTTGCGTTTTCTACGTTCGCTTTGCTTGACGTATTGACATTGTAGTCTTCTGCGGATGTTGTTTTATTCGTTCGGGTTTCAGCAGTATTGCCTGTAAGTGCTGTCATTGGCGTAGCCTTAAGCCTTTCAACGCGATGAACATTCCTTAGTTATTGTACTAAAGCATTTAAGTACTTCAAACGATTATTTATTTAATTAAAATAAATGTGTTTTATCTGAAATTATTTAAGCGGTAAATCAAAGTGATTGCGCACTTAAATTTACCGCTTAAATATATAGCTTATTTTACAATTCGTTTGGTGTGGCGCGAGTTTTGCTTTACTTCAACTCGCGAACTTTAGTCGTAAACTCAGCAAGCCACTTATCTTGCAGCTTCTTAAGCGTACCGTCTTTCTCAAGTTCATTAATAGCTTTAGTAACATCTTTAGTGAGCTTCGAATCCTTAGGAAGCACAATTCCCATGCCTTCCTTATCTTCAGAACCAGCAATCTGACCAACCACAGTGCTGTTCTTAACTTCGTCGGTTTGAACCATTACGAAAGCAGAAGGAGTGTCTATAACAAGTGCGTCAATTTGACCTGAGTTCAAAGCTTGAGCTAAAGCATCGTTGTCGTTAAAGGTTTGAATATCGCCCTTAATCTTCTTAGCAGCATCGTAGCTAGTAGTTCCAACCATTGCGCCAATAGTAGAGGACTTCAAATCTGCAAGCGACTTAGCTGAAGCGAATTTTCCGTCTTTTTTAACTACTACGGACTGAGTTGCGTTGTAGTAGCTTGGGGAGAAGTCTACTGTTTTCTTGCGTTCTTCTGTGATCGAGAACTGCTGAATGTTAAAATCAAAATCTTTTGGACCAGGGGTTACGGCAGAGTCGAAAGTTGTGCGAACCCACTTAACATGACTTTTATCGTAGCCGAGCTTTTTGGCCACAGCGTACGCAACTGCTGATTCGAATCCTTCGCCGTTTTCAGGCTTGTTATTGTGAATCCACGGCTCGTATGCTGGCTGAGCGGTTCCAACTGTGAGCACATTTGCTTCTACAGTTTTGTTACCTTCAGACTTACTTCCGCCGCATGCTGCGGTTCCTGCTAAAGTTGCTACGCTTAGCAGAGCTGCTGCAAACCTTATAGCATGTTTAATCAGCGTCTTACGATAACGAATAGTCATATTCTCTCCTTTTATATCATTGTGTATTGGCTGATAATTGCAATACTTTCGAAATTTTATTGTATAAATTATGTACTTCGCGTAGCAGATTCTGCGATTCTTCTGTATTTACGCAAGTGCGTGCGGCAAGTGCGTGAGTAAGCTGCGCAAAACAAGTCTATATTAAGATACCGGAATAGTAAGCCCTGTTGTTATTGCAGTTACTTATAGCAAGTTATAGAATCCGCGAAAAATCAGCGTGACGCACAAATCTTTAAGCTAAATCAAATCCGCTAAAAGTAAATCCAGGACTTACAACGCACGAAACTAGAACATCTGCATTGCTAGGAACTGTTCGCTGCCAAGTTCCAGCAGGAATCACAAGGTGTCCACGCACTTCTAAGCCTTTACTATTCTCACTATTTCCAAGTGTAAATCTCTGCAAATCAGCTTCGTCACAAGGGCTTTTAGCGCATCCTCCAAGCTCAATCGTAAGATTTGCAGGTCCGTGCCAAAGCCAAATCTCGTCTGCGTCAACCTTATGCCATGCGCTTGAATCTCCAGCGGGAAGAAGGAAGTAAATAAGCGATGCCAATGGTCTTGGTGCGTCTGCACTAGCGTTCTCGTCGACTTTCGTATTGATTGCGCTCGCGTCTGAAATATTTTCAGTGTTGGCTTCGTTGTAAAGCTGCGATGCTTGCCAGTCGCGGTTATACCAGCCGCCTTCTGGGTGGGCTTCTAGGTGCAGTTCTTTAACTAGATTCTTTGCGTAATCGCTCATATTTTCTAAGCTGACACTCATTGTAATATCCTATTTTTATTTGATTTGACTTGTATTTTGTTGTTTTGCTGGGTAAGTGTTTGGTAGGCGATATTTTGTAAGTATTGTCGCGTAAGCGCTACTTTGCAAGCGCTACTTTGCAAGCGCTACTTTGCAAGCGCTACTTTGCAAATGCGCCGTTGTTATAAGCAAGATTTCCAGAAATAACGGTAGCCTTCGCACTACCGGCACCGTGGCGAACAAAATTGTGCAAAGTTTCCTCAATTCCTTGAGGAGAATCCGTATCGGTTTGAATATCAAAGAAAGAAAGATCTGCTGTAGCTCCAGCGTTAATCTGACCAATTCTGTGTGGTCCAACGTGTAGGCCCATAACGCTTGCTCCGCCCAAAGTCATCATTCTTATAATTCGATGAGATAAATCATCTTTTCTATAACCTTGAGCTGTTGCTAAATCGTAAACTTTCGCGGCATCGTCCAAAACGTCAAGAGATGGTGAAGAAGATAGCGAATCCGTGCCAATAGCAAGCAAATTACCTTCTTCCATGTAGTCGCGAATTGGTGCGTCTCTTTCTGTAACAGTAATGCGGTTAGATCTTGGGCAAAGCGCAACTCCAACTCCACGCTGACGTAAAATCCTTCTATCTTCGCCATCTGCCCAAACTCCGTGCGCAATATGAACGTCTGGCCCAAGAGAGCCAAGCTGATCCAAAAACTGAATTGCGGAAGCTGTCATTCCGTGCTCTTTCAGCTCGCTGTAGCTTGTCCAAATGTTTGCGTTCCAATCTGGAGCTGAATACGTGGTCAGAGTATCTGCGTGATTTCCTGCTTCCATTGGGGTTTCGGCCAAGTGTATATGCAATCGCATGTTCAGCTGTCTTGCAATATCCGGCAAGTCCACAAAAGGCTCAGTTTCTAAGCTGTAAGGAGCGTGTGGGCTAATTCCTATGCTTGGCACGCTTCCATTGTTCATCATATGCTCAAGCATTTTAAGCAGCTTAGCGTAGCCTTCTTCCTTCCAATCAACGTTTTTCCAGCCCATTACTTCCCAGTAGGCTATTCCGTGCATTCCCTGGCTTGCGAGCGCTCCAACGGCTTCAATGTCGGTTACAATATCGGCTGCAGCAGTTGTGCCAGCTTCAACCATCATTCTGGCGCCTTCGTATGCTGAAGTTTTCCAAGGCGTTATAGAAGGGTTTTGTTTCTTTTCTTCTTGGAGCTTGTCGTATACGACGTTGAATCCCTGTTCCCAATCGTGAAAATTGCGATATTCTCCTAGTCCAACGCTTGCCATATTCGTGTATTGCAAATGCGTGTGGGCGTTAATAAGGCCAGGTGTCATAAGCCCATGCCAATGCTTCTCATTGTTGAACATTTGCTTGTAGGATTCGCTTGGCATCTCGTCTTTTAGAGTGTTCAGCACCCACTGTCTTGTTCCAACGTGTACAACGTGTCCGTTAGATACTGCTACGGCTCCTTCGGTAATAATAGGTCCTGTTACTGGAATAACCATCGCTGCGCTATACAATGTGACTTCGTTAAGTGGCGTTGGGTGGGCGAGTGCGCGTATTGGATCTTGAAGCATTGTGTTCCTTATGGAATTGTTATTAAATAATTTCGTTGTTTTACTTTATTATTGCTCAGTTTTATTATGTTTTTGTTAATTAGATTTTAGTCAATTGAACTTTTGTTAATTGAATTTTAGTTAATTTGATTCTTCTTCTGCAAATCGCGTTAAATCCCATCTGTAGCCGTTGTTTTTATTAGCTTCACTCGCGCTGTAACCTCGTTTTTCTAATGCAATACTCGCTATTTGGTTATCGGAAGCTTCGGGTAGCTGGTAGATTCCAGCATTAAGGCGATTTTTCCCGTTATTGCTTTTGTTTGCATTTTTCCCATTGTGCTCTAGTAAATATGCAACTGCGCTCACCTGAACTGCAAAACTAAAGTCCATTATTTCAATCGGATTTCCGCCTCCAGTAGTGTAGTTGGTTCCGTCGCCTTCGCTTATCAGTGTGATTTGTGGGCCGTTCGGAACCTGAATTTGCCTTTGCGATGTTCCAACAATTGGCTTAAAATCGCGTATTTCGTCTAGCGCAATTTCGTTTGCGATTCCGCCAATAACTGCCAAAATCGCATTTTCTTGCATTTTTTGCATGTGTTGCAAAGTTATAGTGTGACGAACTCCAGTTGCCGAAACAATCATTGTGCTTGAAGTAACAGCGCATTCAAGGTTTTTAGCTTCAAATCCGTCGAATACTGCGCGCAAAGATTGAACTGGATTTGTGTCGCAAATAGTAACGTTAGCGCCGAGAGCGCGTATTCTTAATGCAAAACCGCGACCAACCGGGCCATACCCAACTACCGTAACTTTAGCGTTTCTAAAACATGCGCTTCCAAGAACTTTCTGCATTGTTGTAACGCATGTTTCGCCAGTCCCGTGCCGGTTGTCAAAGTCGGTTTTTAAGGCGCTGTTGTTTACTGCGATTACTGGGTAGTTTAGCTGGCCAGCTTCTTGCATTGCTTCGAAAGCGCGCACTCCGCTTGTTGTTTCTTCCGCAACTCCTATTAGTTTTTCTGCTATTTGCGGGCGCTCTAAGCTTGCCAGTCGTGCAAAACTAGCTCCGTCGTCAATGATTATGTTTGGCTGTATTTCGTCTAAGAGTTTTAGTGCGCCTTCGTGTGTTTGTGCAGGTGTCCAACTGCGATTTGCTTGTACTACAATTCCTTCTTTTTTAAGCTGATCTGCTACTCGCTGATCCGTTTCGTCTGGTGCACAAAAAACGCCAACTGTTGCTCCATAAGCGTGTAATTCCCTAAGTAACACAGCTGTTTTTGGCTCCAACACAAGGCAAACAGCTATTCTGACTCCTTGCAAGTCAAGTTCTTTTTTTCGCAATTCGCTAAGAAGTGTTTGCATCACGGGCATGTGTTTTTGCGCGTAGTCGATTGCGTCTTTTCCGCTTAAGCTAGGGGCGTTAATAGTAGTGTTTTTTAGGTTTTCTAATGATTGTGTGGCGTCAAAATCTGCATCTTTTTTGCAGGTTGTAGGAATTATTCCCCAGGACTGTGAGCTTTTTAGGAATTTTTCAATATTTTTGTTGTTATTTTTAGTATTATTTTCAGCACTATCGTAAGTATTATTTTCTGCAGTATCGTCAACAAGCACGCGCGATCCAGCAAGCGAGCGATTTGTCATTTGCGAAGCAACAGACACCCATTCGCTAAAGTCAATCATATTAAACTCCTATATTAATTCCTAAAATTGCAAATCTATAAAATCACGAATCTTCACAATCCAAGCGCTTGTAACGCATCTCGAACGTTGCGCACTTCAACAATCTGCAATCCTGGAATATTAATCTTTTTTCGAAGCGGGCACACAACAGCGCGCTTATATCCTATTCGCGCAGCCTCACGCAATCGCGGCTCTATTCTTGGCACTGGGCGAACTTGACCAGTTAAGCTCATCTCACCAATTGCGCAAGTTTGAGGAGTTACTGCTTTCCCGGCGGCAGCGCTAGTTAAAGCTGCTACAATTGCCAAGTCGCAAGATGGCTCTTTTGCCAACGCTCCTGCAATAGTAGATACGTACAAATCTTTTGCAAGTAAATTAACGCGTCCGTGACGATACAAAACTGCTGTAAGCATTGCAAGACGGTTAGAATCAACACCTGAAACTGCACGGCGAGGAGTGGGCAGAGCTGATTGCGTTACAAGTGATTGTATTTCAATCGGCAGGCTTCTGTGTCCTTCAAGCGTAAAAGTGACGCAAGTTCCGTCGTTTGTGCCATCTTGCGCATTTTTACCTTGATTATCGTTTTCTGTAGAAGACAAAAACAGTCCGGAAGGATCCGGCACTTCCTCAATTCCTTCACCGCTCATATCGAAGCAGCCAACTTCGTCTGTAGGTCCAAAGCGATTCTTTACAGCTCTTAGCATGCGTAGAGCTGTTTGTGTATCGCCCTCAAATTGACATACTGTGTCAACTAAATGCTCAAGCGTACGCGGCCCTGCTATTGAACCATCTTTTGTAACGTGCCCAACTAAAAGTATCGGAATATTGTTAGTTTTAGCAACGTCTATAAGTGCGCTCGCAACTTCTCTAACTTGTGTAGAACCGCCTGTAATGCCATCTACTTCTTGTGCGGAAATCGTTTGCGCAGAATCGACAATAGCAAGCGTAGGATGATGCGTTTCAATAAGATCTAGTACAGTGTCAAGATCGCCTGTTGTTGCAAGTAATAAATAATCGTTTACAGCGTTAATTCTAGACGCGCGCAATTTAACTTGCGCTGCTGATTCCTCGCCGGAAATATACAATACAGGGGGAGCGTTGCTTTCTTTTGATTGTTTAGATACGTAAGCTGCTGTTTTTAGAAGTAGTGTTGATTTTCCGATACCTGGCTCTCCAGCTACAAGAGTTACGGAGCCTGGCACAAGTCCTCCGCCTAATACGCGATCGAATTCGCTAAAACCAGTGTGGATGCGCATTGCGTCGTCTGCTTGAATTTCGCTAATTGGTTGCGCGGACGTTGTTGAATCGAGAGTTGAATGCGCGATATTGCGATTGGAAGTAGTTATGCTATCTGGTGAATAGGTGCGCGATGCTGTTGTGTGCATTGCTGTTGCTCGCGATGCACGTGTTGTACGAGATAATCCGCTAACTCGCGCTTCTCTAAACTCGTTCACTGTGCCCCATTCGCCACATTCAGGGCAGCGACCGTACCATTTTGAGCCGCTCCAGCCGCATTCGGAGCATAAATAGTGAAGAGTAGATTTACTAGCCATATCTCGACGCTATACGCTTTATTAGACAATCATATTTTGTATTTGTTTTTGATTGTAAAGCGTTTTTGCGCACTAAAAGCGTCATCGCGATGTGACATAATGCAAGTATGTCGAAATCGAATGCTTCAAGTATGAATGCTTCAAAGATGGGTGCGTTGAATATGAATTCCTCAAGTGTCAATAATTCATCACACAACAAGTTATTAGTTGTGTTGACTTCAGCTGCAGTAATTGTGGTTTTGGCTCTAATTTCAGCGTTTATGTGGCCAGGTTGGGCGTTGAATCACGAAAATGTTGCGAGCAAAAATCATATGGTAATGCCTAAAACGCCTTCTATACCATCGAAACCTTTGCCAGCATCTTCTACGGCATTGCTTAAGGCTATGCCAGATAGCGTACTTGATTTCGCTCGTGTTGACGCTATACCTAGTGCAAATTGGACTGAATCGTCGCCTTTGGAAGAGTATTCTGTTAAGTACTCAACTGGTCAGCCAGATGGGGAAGTGTCTGTAACTGTTGCTCAATGGTCGAATCGCGATTCTGCGAACAAGCAGTATGAAGCGTTAGTTGATGGACTTAAGGGTTCTGATATTACAAGTGGAAAAATTCAAGTTTCTGGTAAGACTTCCGGTAGCTATGTGTTGCGAAATGATGAAAATGATAAATCGCAAGCTAGTGCATTGTGGCAGAACGATACTGCTGTTTTTGAAGTGAAAGGCGCAAAGCAAGCAGTAGAGCGTTTTTATCACAAATTCCCGATGTAAATTGTTGTAAAAAATGATGTTCTTTGTAATATCACTCCACAAAGTCGTTCAAACGGTGTAACATTAGGCAAGTTGCACACTTTACATAGGAATGGAGGCTTCAGATGGGTTCTGTCATCAAGAAGCGCCGCAAGCGGATGAGCAAGAAGAAGCACCGCAAACTGCTGCGTAAGACTCGTCACCAGCGCAAGTAATTTTCTTGCTATGCGTTGATGCGTGTCTGAACGTTTAGGCACGTAAGACTTTTTTGAAGCGTCGGTTTTTCCGGCGCTTTTTTATATACAAAAAAGTAGAGCCCGCGTTTGCGGACTCTACTTTTCGATTAGTTTCGCTACTTATTTGGGTTCGTAAGAGTGCGAGGACCGTTTGGATCGCCGACGATCACCGTGTCAACCATGTTCAAGAACAATCCGTGTTCCACAACGCCAACAGTCTCAATCAAATCCTTCGCCAACTCCTGTGGATGCTCAATGCGCTCCATGTGCAAATCAACCACAAAGTTGTTCTCATCGGTGCGCACTTCCTTGCCGTCTGCATCGAGACGCAAAACTGGCTTATATCCACGCTTTTCGAACTTACGAATCACCTGCGCGGAGCCAAATGGAATCACCTCAACAGGAAGTGGGAACTTGCCAATCGTGTCGACTACCTTGCTTGCATCAACAATCCACACAATGCGGTCGGAATTAATAGCCACAATCTTTTCCCAAAGAAGAGCTGCGCCGCCGCCCTTAATTCCGTTGAAGTTCTTGTCAACTTCGTCAGAACCATCGATTGTAACGTCAATGTGATCCACTTCGTTAATGTCGAGAATCTTAATGCCGTAGCTTTCTGCCTGCTCTTGCGTGCGACGAGAAGTGGTGACTCCTGTGAAGCTCAAGCCTTCTTCCTTAACTCTGCGGCCAAGCTCGTCAACCAAGAAGCGCACTGTAGAGCCGGTGCCAAGACCAACCATCATTCCATTCTTTACAATCTTCGCGGCTTCAATGCCTGCTGCTTTTTTAAGCGCATCTTGTTGTGCTTTATCCATTATTCCTGCTTTCTTGTTTTTGTTATTCCCGAGTTCGCCGATGAACTTCCATCGCTATTTGCGGGAGAGGCTTTGTGCTTTTATGCGCGCCTCATTTTCGTACATTTCCATATTAGTCTGCGTGCAGATTTTTAGTATGACTTTATCATTGATTTAGGTAGAAGGCGGTTGGGGATAAATGCAAGGTGCCGTCTGGTTCTACGTAGCCGCTTACGTTAATTGTGCCGGAAATAAAACGCGCCTCGCCGTTAAAACTTGGGCTTGTGTTTGGCGGGGGAGTAAACTGCAGCACGCCAGAAACACTTAATCCTTGAACTGGTTTAGATGCAGTTTGCGTAACATTTTGCTCTGTTTTTGGAACTTCTTGAACAATAGTTACAGCATCTTGCTGGTGTACATCTTGTTTATTTTCTATTGATAGTGCATCTTTTTCGCTATTTTCTAACGTTTCACGCTTTGTTTCACGCGCTTGTTCACATGTTTCTTCTTGCTCTTGTTTAGACTTCGTTTCACATGCTGCTTCTTGCGTTTGTTCGCGCGCTGATTCATTTGTAGATTCAGTTAAATCACTATCGTTTTTACTATTTTGTGCAGAAAAATCAGGATTAATATCTTCGCCAACTGTGCGTTCAAGATGGTATTCTGCATTAGAAATTTTGCCATCTAAAAGCATTTTTGCATCACTTGGCACATTCGTACCTTTTGCATATTCAGAAGCAAGAAGCGACTTCCAGCCTTCTAAAGGCAAGTATCCATCCTTCAAACCATTTCGGCAATCTTCCGCATATCCGCGCGCTAATGTATCAACTTTTTCGTTTCCTGCGTTTCCTGCGTGTCCCTTAACCCACACGAATTTTACGGCACCTTCGCGCTTAGTAATTTCAGCGTCGATTGCTCGAATCAGCTCAGCATTTTTAACAGGCTCGTTTTTAGAGTTTTTCCAACCGTTCTTTTTCCATCCGTGAATCCACGTAGTTGCGCAGTTTATAGCGTATTGTGAATCACTTTCGATTGTGAGCGGCTCGTTTCCAGGATGTGCTCGCAAAGCTTCCAAAACCGCGCATAATTCGCCAATTTGATTTGTGCCATTAGTTGCGCCGCCAGCATCTGCATTGCCTGTGTGATGGTGTTCGTTAGAGCTACCAGACTCGTCAATGTGGTCTGCCCACGCCCAACCCATTGAACCGTTTGGGTTTCCGAGCGCGGAACCGTCTGTAGAAACAACAATCATGACAAAACCTTTCAAAAATGCGCCGGCTGCATATTGCAACCAGCGCAATTAGTAGATTCTTTATTTACGCAAGATTATTACGTTACGCTAAAGCCTTGTCGACTACAGCAGTAGCTTCCTCAAGCACCTTGTCAAGCGCTTCTGGAGAAACGAAGGATTCTGCGTAAACCTTGTAAATATTCTCGGTACCAGATGGACGAGCAGCGAACCAGTTGTTCTTAGTCGTCACCTTCAAGCCGCCAATCTTTGCGCCGTTTCCAGGAGCTTCCGTAAGCTTTGCGGTAATATCTTCGCCAGCAAGCTTGGTTGCTTCAACATCGTCGCCGCTCAAAGATGCGAACTTCTGCTTTTGCTCAAGCGTGGTTGGGGTATCAACGCGCTTATACCAGCTTTCGCCAAAGCGAGCAACCTGATCCTGGTGAAGCTGAGCTGGGTTCTTGCCAGTCTTTGCAGTAATTTCCGCAGCGAGCAAATCAGGAATCAAACCATCCTTATCGGTGGTCCAAACGCGACCATCTTTGCGCAAGAAGCTCATTCCGGAGCTTTCCTCGCCGCCGAAAGCAACTTCGCCGCTAAAGAGTGGGTCAACGAACCACTTGAAGCCAACAGGAACTTCCACAAGCTTAGCGTTAATAGAAGCTGCCACGCGGTCGATCAAGGAAGAAGACACAAGCGTTTTGCCGATAGCAGTATTCTTTGGCCAATCCGGACGAGCGCCGCCGAACAAATACTCAACGCACACTGCAATGTAATGGTTCGGGTTCATAACGCCCCAGTTAGGGCACACAATACCGTGGCGGTCAGCATCTGGATCGGTGCCGCCAACCAAATCGTACTTATCCCAAGCGCCAGCGTTAAGCTGATCAACTAAGCCCTTCATTGCGTAAGGGGAGCTTGGATCCATACGAATCTTGCCATCGTGGTCAATAGTCATGAATCGCCAAGTTGGGTCAACTTCTGGACGCACAACGCCAATGTTCAAACCGTACTTTTCGTTCATAAGTGGCCAGTAGTTTACGCTTGCGCCGCCGAGTGGGTCAATTCCCAAACGAACGCCGCTAGAGCGAATCACATCAAAGTCAATAACGTTTGCCAAATCGCTAACGTAGTGTTCGCGGTAATCGAAGTCTTCAACCAAATCAGACTTGATTGCTTCTTCGAAAGGTACGCGCTTTACGGACTTGTAATTGTCGAGCAATTCGTTTGCGCGAGCTGCAATTGCGTTAGTTACATCCGCAGGTGCAGGGCCGCCTGTTACAGGATCGTACTTAAAGCCACCGTCGGTTGGTGGGTTGTGCGATGGAGTGACGACAATGCCGTCAGCTAAGCCGTCGCCGCTAAAACGCTGAGTGCCGTCGGCTGCGCGATTATGCGTCAAAATAGCCTGAGAAACAACAGGAGTTGGCACGAAATCGCCGCGAGAATCCACGCGAACGTGAACTCCGTTAGCAACCAAAACCTCAATAGCGGTTTTTTGAGCAGGCTCAGAAAGAGCGTGCGTATCGCGACCAATATAAAGAGGACCAGTTACGCCAGCTTTTTTGCGATATTCAGCAATAGCTTGTGTAATTGCCACAATATGAGCTTCGTTAAACGAAGTTTTCAAAGCAGAACCACGGTGACCGGACGTGCCGAAAATCACGCGCTGTTCTGGAATGTTGGAATTTGGAACTTCATCATAGTAAGCGCCAACCAAAGCGTCGACGTCGACTAGATCTTCTGGGGTGGCGGGCATTCCCGCATTTTTTGCTACCATAACTTTTTATTTTGCCACGGTGCTTGTATTTTATTTATTTTTTGGCACTCTCACGCACAATGCTTGCTTGTCAACAGTGAAGCGCAAATGTTTTGTATAGCCCAAAATGTCGCCGTCTACTTGCACTGGAGCAGATTTTTCTAATTGCACTTCTGCGCTAAAACCTTGCGTTTGGTCAATTCTTGAGCCTGCAGAAAGCGAATCCTGCTGTAGCGCGCGCCCTGTTAGCGTTTGGTGTATTACTCCTCGGAACAAATTAGCCCAACCGATTAAACCGCCCGAAGTGTCAATAATCTCAAAATCAAGCACGCCATCGTCGTACGCTGCTTCTGGCATAAGCGAAAACATAGGAATTTGACCGCAATTTCCAGCCATAAGTGTTCGGAAAGTCAATCCTTTTAGCACGCTTTCGTCGCCATTCGTACGCTGTAAGGTAACGGTTGCGCGATATTTTGGCATAAACAAATGCTTTACGCCAGAAACAAAATAAGCAAGCCAACTAATATTCTTTTTTAAGTTTGGATCAGTGTCGTCAATCATTAACGCGTCAAAACCAATGCCTGCAATAATTAGGAAGGCGTGTCCATGATCTTCTTCTGTATTGTCGAGAATCATTACGCGCCCAACGTCAACCTGCCTAGAGCCGTGAGAAGTTGCAACACGCAGCGCAGCATCCACGTCGTTTACTGGAATTCCCATATTTCTAGCAAAAAGATTGCCAGTTCCAATAGGAATAATTCCCATCGCATGACCTTTACCGCTTACTGCGCTCGCAACAGTACGAACCGTGCCATCTCCGCCGACCGCTACTACTACGTTAGCTCCGTTTGAAAGCGCTTCTAAAGCGCATTCACGCCCGTCTTTATCTAGCTGTGTATCAATAATTTCGTAGGTTAAATTGCGTTCTTTGCAATAATTTTTAATACTTTCGCGATACGATTCCGCTTGCGGTTTTGAAGGATTAAGTATGAATGCGTAATGCACTGAGTCGCCGTGTCGTTTAGCAAGTTTTTCTGCCAAATGATGACGTTTTAAAGCGCGCGAAACAATCATGATGACGAATGGTGCGAGTACAAGCGCGAAAACAATCATCATAAGAGCAATAGTCGCTTGAATAGGCATAGTTGGCATACCTCCTATTCTTGCACATTATTTTTTCTACAATACTAAATTTTTCGGCATATTGCGAATATTTACGTTTTTTACACATTTGTATATTATTTATTGTTTTTTATGAATATAGTTTTTCTTGCTTTCGCGCGTTTTTCGTGCGTATTGTTTGCGCGTATTGTTTGCACTGATTTTGCACTAAATATTTATCCAGTTATAACTAGTTATTTAGCCAGTTATGTATTTAGTTATGCTCTTATTCATCGCTAATACTAATTTCGTGCGTCGCTAGTGATAAACTGTTCAAACGTGTCTGTCGCATACAATTATTGAGCAGAGGTTTTGAATATGGCTGAATTACAGCAAAATTTTGAGGGAGATGAATCCTTCAATATTACATCTAGTAATATGCCTGATGATGCTAGTGACGATACTGTTGCTTTTACGCAGGTTCCTCAAAGTCATGTAGAAGATCAAATGGCTGATAATTCTGATAATTCTGTTAATTATGAGGGAACTCTTGCTGATAATTTAGGCGAAGTCGCAGATGAAGAAGATACTTCTGGAGATATTGTTGACGATATTGTTGACGATATTGCTGGCAATAAGAAGAATTTGTTTGGCAATAAAAATGCATATGGCGTGTATGAAAATGCAACTCCTGCCGACTCAACTGCAACCGATTCATTTAGAGTAGTAGAGCCGAAAGCAAAGAAACATCGTGCGAACCGTTCCGCATTGGCGTTAATGTATTCGCTTCTTATTTTTGTTATTTTGTTAGTTGCAGCATTTTTTGCACTTCATTTGTATTTCAACAATCGAGTTGCTCCAGGTGTTGATTTTGGTGATGCTTCTATTACGCGCAATCTCACTGGCTACCAGGAAGATGCTGTAAGCAGAACTGTTCAGAATGCTGTAGATAATAGCAAATTAGAAATTAGTGACGATCAAGGCAATAGTATTGATGCAGATTTGAGTCAGCTTGGTGTCAAGATTGATAAGAATGCAACTGTAAAAGCTATTATGAATGCTAAGCGAGATAATTTATTTACTCGCATTATGCCTTGGGTTCGTCAAACTGTGAGCTTGAAAGCTGAGCGCGATGATTCCGCTTTGGATTCGTACTTATTGCATAAGTTTATTCGTGAAAGTGATCGCGCTGTACCTTATAGCGCAGTTTTCGACAAGGATTCTGAATCTTTCAAAGTAGAGGATGGCGTACCTGGTCGCACTATAGAAACTATGTCTGTTCGTGAAGCAGTAAAAAAGTTAATTGCTCACCCTGGTAAAACGGTAAAAGTTTCTGTTACATCTAGACGCACTGACGCTCCTATTAAGCTTGATGTAGCGCAAAAATTTGTAAATGATTTAAATAAACTTCTTGAGAAAAAAGTAACGTTTAATAACGGCGACGGCAAAGATTTTACTGTTCCAAAAGAAGCAATTGCGTCTTGGATTAGCGTAAACGCAGATACGACTCGCCGTAAGCTTTCTTACACAATTGATGCAGATAAAGCAGATTATTATTTGTCTCAAGTTCTTCCAAAAGAGCTTAATCAGCAAAAAATTAATCAAGAAGATGCAATCGATAAAGAAGGTAAGTTTATTTTCACAACGCTTAAAGGTTCTAATGGTGTTGAAATTAACTATTCCAATAGTGTTGCGAAAAAGGCTGTAGAATCTTTGCGCAATGGCAATGATTTCAAGATGGATGTTCCTTCGAAAATTACTAAGTTTACCGTTGAAAAGAAGCTTGTTGAAATGCGAATTGTTGTTGACAAAACAACTCAAATGGCTTCTGTTTATAAGAATGATGAACTTGTAAAAACATTCCCTGTTTGCACAGGTAAGCGCGGTGCTGATGATTCAGCTTCTGGCACATTCTTTATTTACTTGCGTTATGCTTCACAAGATATGCGCGGTAGGAACGGCGATGGCTCTCCTTACTTCTCTCCTGGAGTGCGTTGGGTTAGCTATTACCATGGTGGAGAAGGCTTCCATACTGCTTCTTGGAATTATAAGGGTATTGCAACTGGCGATGCTGCAAATCACGGCTCTCATGGTTGCATAAACATGTATGAGCAGGATGCTCACTGGATTTTTGAAAATTGCCCACGTGGCACTATTGTGCAAGTTGTTGGCACGACTCCGGATGGTCCGGTACGCGAATGAGCGAATCTGTGGGTAACTCACTTAACAAAGATGAACGCGCTGAAGAACTTTCGCTTTCTGCGCGTTCTAATCTTGAGTGTGTGCAAAGCCCACAATCTACTCCGAAGTTAGCTTCGTCTAGACGAATTAGCAGTGCGCCAATTCCTGTGCATGTTACTGCAACATTGTTTGACACTCCGTCTAAAGCTGAGCGTATTGACAATAAGCCATTGCTTGTGCGTTTTGGTCGCAGGATTGTTACGTCTATTGTTGGCACTTGGATGCGTTTAGCCGGTCGTGTTTCTCGTCGTTTTGGCTGGTTTCCAAGTGTTGAGCCATATATTGGGTATGGAACGCATAGATATGCTCGCTTGATTTGCAGAACTGTGTATGCTCCAAAGCTCGGTCATCATTCTGCTCTAAAACGCGGAATTTACGCAATGCTTGTTGTTCCTGCTGTGCGTGTGCGCGTGGCTTTGTCTATTGACGGTATTCCTGTAGAAACAGCGCAAATTGGCGATTCTGAAATATACGATAAGCCTGAAGGTTCGCGCGATGGCAGTGCAGAGTATTGTATTTCTGACCGTGCAGGGTATTTAGATTTAATTACTGAGCGCGCTTTAGAGCCTGGTCGTCACGTTGTTTCGTATTCTGTTAGTGACCGTGAGCCTGTAAAAGCTAGCTTGTTTGCTATTGACGCAAATGTTCCTGTTGGTGTTATTTCGGACGTTGACGACACTATTATGGTTACTCAAGCGCCTTCGCCAATTCGTGCTGCTTATAATTTGCTTATTATGAATCCTGCTCATCGTTCGCCAGTTACTGGGATGTCTGAGTTTTTCCAGTCTTTAGAGCATTTACGTGACGATATTCCATTTTTCTATCTTTCTACTTCTCCGTGGAATGTTGAGGCTTCAATTCGTCACTTTATTGATCGCGAAAAGTTTCCTGAGGGTCCTCTTCTTCTTCGTGATTTGGATCCACGCCCTAAAACTTTTATTCCAAACGGACCGCAGCATAAATTAGAATTTGCAACTCAACTTATGGATGATTTTCCTGGCATGCGTTTTGTGCTTATTGGTGACGATGGTCAAAAGGATCCTTTAACGTATGCGAATATTATTCGTAAGCATCCAGGTCGCGTGCTTGCAGTAGGTATTAGGCAATTGCGCAAGAGCGCTACTGTTGAGGATTTCCGTCGTAAATTATCTCGTGATTTTGCGCTTGCTTTAAGTGCGTCTAAGCGTGCGTATGTTTTTTCGGATGCTCTTGACAGTGAGTGCGAAGATGCGCAAGAAATTCCTACTATGGCAATCGAAAAATTAAATAATGCTAACGAGTTTTCTGGTGATATTGATGGTCTTGATGGTTTTGATGATAGTCAAATGCGCATAATTGAAGCAGAAGGTGCTGCTGGTACTTTGCAAGGCGTGCCATTTTTTGCAGCTCCGCAAGGCAAAGATTTAGCTAAAGTAATGCTTCCGTTTATAGAGGAAGCGATTGCGAAATAGCATAAAATAATTGCAAAATAATTTTGTAATATTAAAGAATTGCAGAAAATATTTCGTTACTAATATATAAAAGCTGAAGAAAATACTTAATGAAAATTAAAAGAGGTGTAGCTATGAATAATCAAGATTTCGCAAAGCCAAAAGCAGCAGAACGCATACCGTCGGCACGTGAATTTCATGGCGACACTTATATAGACGAATATGCTTGGATGAAAGATCGCAATAATCCTAAGCTTATGGAATACGTCAATAGTCAAAACGCTTATACTGAACAGCGTGTAAAGCACTTAGAAAACTTGCGTTCTACATTATTTGACGAGTTGCGCTCAAGAGTTAAAGAAACAGACATGTCTGTTCCTGTGCGCATGAATAATTACTGGTATTACGTGCGCACTGAAAAAGGCAAACAATACGCTGTGCAATGCCGTATGAAAGTCGAAAATAGTGACGATTGGAATCCGCCAACTATCGACAATTCTGCAAAACCTGGCACAACTGATGGTGAAGAAATTTTATTTGATGCAAACCTTGAATCTGAGCGCTCTGGTGGCAAATTCTTTAAAGTCGGTGGAATGGATTTGAGCACCGACGGTTTGCGAATGCTGTACGGTGTCGACACTCAAGGCGATGAACGCTTTAACTATTTTATTCGTGACTTTTCTACAAAAACATGTTCTTGGTCGCAGTTGGATGAATCGTGGGAAAATCTTGCTTCTGCTTCACTTTCTCCAGATGGAAAATGGGTGTTTTATGTAAAGCTTGATGACGCTTGGCGTCCTTATCAAGTTTGGAGGCATAAGGTCGGCACTAAAGTTTCCAGCGATGTAAAAGTTTTTGAAGAAACTGACGAGCGATTTTTTGTTGACGTGTATGAAAGTTTTGACGAACGATACATGATGATCAGTAGTAGTTCAAAGACTACGTCGCGTGTGCTTATGCTTCCTTTGAGCAATCCTGAAGGCGAATTCCGTATGGTTATTGAGCCGGTTGAGGGAGTGGAATACGATATTTCTTTCGCTTGTTTTGAGAATGCTGGCGAAAATGGTGAAGATATTCCAATTGCGATTGTGTGCCATAACGCTAAAAATCCTAATTTTGAAATTGACATTATTGATATGAGAGGAAATTCCGGCAAGCTTGATGAGCATGTAACGTATAAGCTTTCGGATGGAGTATGTGTTGCTTCGGGTTCTCCTTATGGTTGTGAGCAGGGAGATGCTTGGCAAAAAGGTGCCGGAAGTGAGCCTATTACAAAGCCTTATAATTCGCCTCAAAATCCTGAAATATTGCAAAATGCAGTTGGATTGAGCATAAGCGGATTGTCAATGTACAAAAATTATGTGGCACTATCTTACCGTTCTCAAGGTTTGCCGCATTTGGCTGTAATGAGCAAGAAGCGCGCTGTTGAAGATTTTTTGCAAGCAAAACCGTGGCGTTTTTGCGAAGTGCGACCGCTTTCTTCCAAGCTTGCTAATCAACTTACGGATCAACTTTCTTCTCAGCTTGCGAATCAATTTACGGATCAACTTACGGATCAAGCGCAAGCCGAATCACGTGCTGCGCTCGCAAATATTTCACAAGAAGAAATCAACAATAATCGCTTATTTAGTATTTCTATGACTGGAAATCCTTCGTACGAAGCTCCGCGTATGCGTTACGCTTTTGGCAGTTACGCAACTTTAGGTCAACTTCGCGAGTTGGATCCTTTAACAGGCGAAGATGTGTTGCTCAAGCAAGGTAAAATTTTAGGCGAATTTAATGAGCACAATTATGCTGAAAAGCGCGTTTGGATTACTGCTCGAGATGGCGAGCGTGTGCCAGTGTCTCTTGTGTGGCGTCCGGATAAAATTTCCAAAACTGACTCAATGTTTGTTACTGGTTATGGCGCGTATGAAATTAGTTCAGACCCTACTTTTTCTGTCGGTCGCTTGAGTTTGCTGGATCGCGGCGTGTTGTATGCGCAAGTGCATGTGCGAGGCGGCGGAGAAATGGGCCGCGCGTGGTATGAGCAGGGTAGGCGCGTTAATAAAAAGCATACTTTTGAAGATTTTGTTGATGCCACGCGTGCTTTGCAAAATGCTGGTTTTGCTTCCGCTTGTCATACTGTTGCAAACGGTGGTTCAGCAGGAGGCTTGCTTATGGGCGCTATAGCAAATATGGCTCCGGAATGTTATGCAGGAATTGAAGCAGACGTGCCTTTTGTAGATGCTCTTACGTCTATGCTCGACTCTTCTTTGCCGCTTACTGTAACAGAGTGGGATGAGTGGGGCAATCCGCTCGATGATCCTGAAGCTTACGCTTATATGAAATCGTATACTCCTTACGAAAATGTGCCTTGCGCAAAAACGGAAGAGGGTCGCAAAAAGTTAGCTGATTTTCCGAAAATCTTAATCACGTCCTCTATTCACGACACGCGCGTGCTTGTTACGGAACCTTTGAAATGGCTAGCTAAATTGCAAGCTTCTGGGGTTGACGCAATTGCTCGTATTGAAACTGACGGCGGTCACGGTGGCACTTCTGGCAGGTACAGGCAATGGCAGGAGTTAGCTTATGAAAACGCGTGGTGCTTGCATGTTATGGGAGTAAATAGTTAGTCGGAAGCGGAGAAACTTTACGCGCGTGTAAAGTAAATGTCGTTTGCGCGCTAAAATCCGGCAGAAACTTTACGCTCGTGTACAGAAAATGTCGTTTGCGCACCAGAAAGCGGCAGAAACTTTACAGCGGCGTAAAGTAAATGTCGTTTCCTCGCCTTAATCCGGCAGAAACTTTACGCGCGTGTAAAGTAAATGTCGTTTGCGTGCTAAAAAGCGGCAGAAACTTTACGCGCGTGTAAAGTAAATGTCGTTTCCTCGTCTTTCGTGATATCATAGGTCAGGTGATGTGCGTTTTTCGCTTACGTTTTTCGCTTGCGTTTTTCGTTTGCGTTTGCGCTCATCCGCATACAGGTAGTTCAATGGAGATATCTACTTATTGCTTAATGAAGGGGTAGAGCAGCAATGGCAACACTCAGCGTTGACAGCGATGAATTTTCACTGCAACATACCGCATTGTTTAAGCAAGTTCCAGCTGATCAAGTAAAAGAATTGATGCAGTATTTGCAAGAGTCGACATTTAAAAAAGGTTCGGCAATTTTTAATGAAGGCGATACTGACCATCGAATGTACTTGCTTGAGCGTGGAAGAGTAAAATTAGTTCGTCATTCAAACGACAATCGTGTGCAATTGTTAAGTATTCACACTCCTGGCGAAATTTTAGGCGAAATTCCCGTTTTTGATCCTAGCGGCGGTCCTCGTACAGCTTCAGCAATATCTATTACAAACAACACTAGAGTTTTATGGCTAGAAAATGACGTGTTATTCAATTGGCTAAACAATCACCCTATCGTTGCAGTAGATATGCTTCAAGTGCTTGCAGCGCGCATGAGAGCAAATAATGAGCGAATTTCCGATTTAGTTTTTATGGATGTTCCTGCTCGTTTAGCAAAGACTTTGCTGAATTTAGCTTCAAGATTTGGCGAGCCTATGAGCGATGGCTTGCTTGTGCCGCATGATTTGACGCAAGAAGAGCTTGCGCAACTTGTTGGTTCGTCTCGCGAAACAGTTAACAAAGCACTTATGGATTTTGCAAACAGAGGCTGGATTATGCGCCAAGGCAGATCAATTATTATTTATAAGCCTGGCATGCTTATCCGTCGAGCTGAGCGTTAAAGCGCGAATGTTTATGATCTCGGTTTCCAAGTAGAGGCAAACCTTTAGAATAGTACGCATGCCGAAAAAGAATTCACTGACTGTTCGCCGTGTGCTAGCGCTGTTCCTTACCTACATCACTTTGTGTGTTGCAGGAGGTGTTGCAACAAGTATTATGTTTGTTCCTGGCGTAATGAGCGTGAATAGCATAGTGAAAACAGTAGTGCCTTCACTTCGCGTTGACGGCATCGATTTTGACGTAACTGCTTTGCCGCAAAAATCGCGACTTTACGCTTCTGATGGCAAAACTATTATTGCAACTTTTTATGCTCAAAACCGCACTGTAGTGCCGCTTCGACGCATATCGCAATATATGCAGCGAGCAATGGTTGCTCGTGAAGACCGTCGATTCTTTGAGCATTCCGGCGTAGATATGCAAGGTGTTATTCGCGCATTCGTGCAAACATTCGTTAAAAAGGGAGATATGCAAGGTGGCTCTTCCTTAACTCAGCAATATGTAAAAAATGTGCTTATGATTAAAGCTCACGAAAATAACGATCCTTTAGCTGAGTACCACGCTTCTGAAGGCACTATTGCTCGTAAATTGCGCGAAATGCTTATTGCAATTCAAATGGAGAAAAAATACTCCAAACTTGAGATTTTGCAGGGATATTTAAATATTGCGCAGTTCGGTAGCAATAATATTTACGGCGTAGAAACTGCAGCTCACCGCTACTTCAATACGAGCGCTGCAAAACTTAATCTTGTGCAATCGGCAACTATTGCTGCAATTACAAAGAATCCTTCGCATTACGATCCTTCTATTGAAGAAAATCAGCCTGAAGCGCAAAAGCAGCGCAATATTGTTCTTGATTTAATGCTTCGCCAAGGTTTTATTACTAAGAGCGAGCATGATTCCGCTGCTGCTATTCCTCTTAAAAGCACTCTTAATATACAGAGGGAAGTTTCTAAGATTGGATGTCAAGCTGCAGGCGATGCAGCATTCTTCTGCGATTACGTGACGAAGAAAATTTTGCACTCTCGCGAGTTTGGTAAAACTGCTGCCATGCGCGAAAAGTTGCTTACTGAGGGTGGTCTTGATATTTACACAACTATGGATTTGCGTGCTAGCAAGGCTGCTATGAAAGCTGCTAGGGATACGATTCCTGTAAACGATAAGAGCGGTTTTGAAGTTTCAATTGCGGCAATTAAGCCTGGAACTGGTGAAGTTTTGGCGTTTGGTAGCAATCGTATTTATGATGCTACGGATGCTGCAAAATCAGATCCTACGCATACGGCTTTGAACTATGCTGTAGATGAGCGCGATGGTGGCGGTCTTGGTTGGCAGATTGGTTCTACGTGGAAGCCAATTAATATGGTTGCGTGGATGCTTGCTGGAAAGTCAATTAATCAGCCTCTTCGCACTTCTATGCTTTATAACAATGCTGATTTTAATTGCAGCAAATTCCGCGGAGTTGGTAGTTGGTCGGTTCAAAACTCCGGCGGTGGCACTGTTAACCCAGAAACGCCTTTGCAAGGTCTTGTTCGTTCTCACAATACTACGCAGGCGTCTATGGCTCAGCAAATTAAGCTGTGTTCTATTGCAGACGCGGCTAAAATTCTTGGATACCATAATTCGCCTCTTGGTCAGGAAAGTGTGTATTCTGCTAATTCTTTGAACCCGCCAATGACCATTGGTTCTGTGCAGGCTTCTCCTTTAACTGTTGCTAATGTGTATGCAACTTTGGGTGCAGATGGTGTTGCTTGCGATCCTATTGCTATTAAGCGAGTTATTGATAAGAACGGCAAGCGTTTAAGAGTTCCTAGTGCGCATTGCCATCAGGCTATTCCAAAGGGAATCGCTCAAACTGCTGCTTATGCGCTGAATCAGGGTGTTGTGCAACCTGGCGGCGAGGCTTCAACAACTCAGCTTGACGGCGGACGTAAAACCTTCGCAAAAACTGGTACTAACGAACAGTACTACATGACCACAGCAGGATTTGTGCCGTATCAGGTGGCTTCGTTTGTGGCCGTCGGCAATACCGAATCGCAAAAGAGCTTCAACGGCATGACTATTAACGGCCGCACAATGGCAGGTTGGTATGGTATGTATATTGCAACGCCTGCGTGGAAGCAGTTTATGAACGACTATTTGAAGGCTGCTAATATTCCTGTTGATAACGATTACGGAAAGCCTGATCCAAAGTACACTGCCGGCGGAACGCTGCCTGGTATGCCTAAAACTACTGTTAAAACTGATCAGCAGAAGCGAGATGAAGACGCTAGAAAGCAGGCAGCGCAAGAACAGCAGGAAGAAGCTAAGAAGCAAAAGAACACGCAAGATCAGTACGGCACTGCTCGTCGCGACGACTATAACAATTTGGGAACTGATAATTATTAAACGGCATTCGTTAACTCGTAATTGCTAGTTAACTTGCTAAATACTAAGCTGTCTTGTGCTGTTCCTACAAAATAGACCCTTACTTATGCTACTTGATTGTGAGCAAAGTAAGGGTCATTTTTAATGCAAGTACGCACTGTGCAAATACGCACTGTGCAAATACGCACTGTGCAAATACGCACGCTAGTTCAAATCCGCACCAACTGCGTCTGCAACATGCTCAAAGCCGTCGCGTTTCAAAAGATCCGCAAGTCCGCGTTTCAGCGTCGTAATTTGCTGCGGTCCTCTGTACATAAGTGACGTAATAAACATAACCAAATCCGCACCTGAGCGAATCTTCTCATATGCTTGCTTTGGCGTAAATACTCCGCCAATGCCTGCAATAGCAAAACGTTCACCAAAAGCTTTGCGCGTGCGTCGAATAAGCTCGTTGCTTGCGCTGTAGGTAGGACCTCCGGAAAGCGCTCCTTGCCAATCTTCCGGAACGTCAAGTCCTGCGCGATTCTTTTGCAAGTTCGCAATGCTTACTCCGTCAACTTTATGTTCTGCAAGTACGTCAAGCAAAGACTTGAACTGCTCCCAACCGCCGTGCAAATTAAGCGGCATCTTAACTAACGTTGGCTGAGGTCGCTTAATAGTGTCAAGATCGGTGAATAATTTGTCAAGCGCTTCCGGCTCGCTAAAAGGCTCGCCAACGCGCGTATTTGGGCACGAAATATTTACTTCAATAATCGAGCTTTTTCCGGCTGCGCGCTCCATAGAAATATGGTAGTCTTCAATTCCTTCTTCCAAGTCGCCAACTAAGTCGTCGTTTGTGCGCGCAATAGAAATAGACATATTCATAGACTTTGCGTGCGTCCAAGCTTTCTCGGCTCGTGCAACAACGGCCTCACTGCCATCGTTTGCTAGTCCTGCGTGTACAAGAATAGAGTCATATTCTGGAAGGCGATGATACCAAGGTTTTTGATTTCCTTCGCATGGTCGGCTCGTGGTAGAGCCAACTGTTTCAAAACCAAAGCCCGCGTTGTCTAGCACGGTCGCCATTTGGCAGTTTTTATCTAGTCCAGCACTTAAGCCAAACGGGTTTGCAAAATCCACACCCATAACGTTAGTTTCTAGCACTGGGTCTGTGTAGTTAAGCATTTCGCGAAGAAGCCACATTAATCCAGGAGTGCGCTCGCTAAATTTGCAAAAATTAATCATGCGATCATGCGCTTCGTCTGGAGGAATGTTAAAAACAAAATGCGGTTTAATAATGTGTTTGTATGAGAATGTAAAAAGGTCGGTCGTTGCTTTATTGACGACATTGTGCAATGAATGTTCAGAAACGTAATACATACTTATATATTAGAGCATTATTGTTATACGCGCTATTGCTAGTGTATTTTGTGCGTTTCCTTCTTTGGCTTAGTTTCTTCAGTGCAGTTTCTTGGCGTAGTTTCTTCAGTATTTTGTGCGTTTCCTTACTTAGCGCGCGTTCGTTTTTGTGCGATTTTTCACAAAACATACTTTGCTTGACAACAAAATGTGCGTTCTTTTCGTTTTAAGGCATTAAAACGCTCAATTACGTTTGTTTTTTGCGTTAACGTGTGCGATAATGTTCGTATGATTTCTTCGCAGCGTCAACATTTGATTTTAAGCCGTCTCCGCACGCGCGGTGCTGTTCGCATTACTGCGCTTTCTAAAGAGCTGAACGTTTCTGCTATGACGGTTCGCAGGGATATTGCGGAGCTTTCGGATCGCGGGCTTTTAAAGCGCGTTCACGGTGGCGCTGTAACGACTAATACTTTGCTTTCGGAGCCGCTGTTTTCTGTAAAGTCGCAGATGGACATTGGTTTGAAGGATGCGATTGCGCGTTTGGCCGTGGATTATGTGTCTCCTGGAGATGTGATTGCTATTGGCGGTGGTACCACTGCTTATGTGTTTGCGCAACATTTGCTCGAGTCGCGCAGGGCTTCTGGTATTACGATTTTGACTAATTCGATTCCTGTTGCAGAGCTTGTGCAAGCGTTGGAGTCGAAGGATGTTGAGGTTATTGTTACCGGCGGCGTGATTACGCGTTCCAATTCGCTTGTTGGGCCTATTGCAGATAAAGTTGTTGCTTCTCTTCGTGTGAATACCGTTTTTCTTGGCACGCACTCTGTGTCTCTTCCTCGCGGATTCCTTATGCCGAACTCTTTGGAAGCTGCTACGGATATGGCGTTAATGGATATTGCGGATCGCACGATTATTTTGACGGATCATACTAAATGGAGTTGCACGTCGCTTTCGCTGTTTGCTCGTTTTGATCAGGTTGATACTGTTATTACTGATGATGGTTTGGATGCTGATTCTCAGCTTCGCACGCGTGAGCTTGTAAAGGATTTGGTTTTGGCGCCTGTTATTGACGAGCGAGATGTTCTTGATGCGTCTAATGCTGACGATTTAGTGAATTCTGAAGATTCTGACGATTTGCTTGATTAGTGTTTTTGCGAAGTTTGATTAGTATTTTGCGAAGTTTGTTGTAAAGTTTGATTTTGCGCGCTGTTGATTTTGATGCCCGAGTGAGTTGTTTACTTGTATGCTCGGGCATTTTTTGTGTTTGGTGTGTGTTTGGTTCTTAGTTTTGCTTAAAGCGCGTCAATGCTTAAATATTGCGTTTTTCCTTGTTTTATAAGGCATTTGGAGCAATTGCAAAACTCAAACCTTAAAGAAAGCTGAAAAAACATTAAAAAAATCCAGTATATGGCGTGTCGCGTAATTTTTATCAAAAAATACATGGAAATGCCGTAAATATTTCTGCTTTTTAATGAATATAACTAATATTTATCAAGATTTTTATATTTTTGGCGCTTAGAAATCTGAATTTTAGTGTTGAGTTTTCTGAGAGCTTGCGGTAAGTTTTAACTCAGTTACCGGTTGAATCCCTAGTTCACTGGTACGAGCGGGAAACCGCAAATGGCAAATTTTTCTTCGCATACCCTAGTGCGAAGGAGAAGAAGAAAGGAAAATATTATGTTGAATAAGAAGGCTATCGCCGCATTCGCTGCTGGCGCCACCCTCCTCTCCGGTTTCGCTTTTGCTGCTCCAGCAATGGCTGGAAATCCTGTTACTGTTCCAGCATGCCCAGCTAATAAGTCTGAGTGGGCTCTTAAGAGCGTGAATGATGCTCGTACTGAGCAGGCTAAGAAGGATTGGGAAGCTGCTAAGGCTGCTGTTCCAGCTAAGCCAGTTGAGCCAACTAAGCCAACTAAGGATAAAGTTGTAGCTTTGTTGAAGTTAAACGATGCTACTAAAAAGTATGATCCAATTACCGTCGCTGCTGGTGCTGATGCGGCTGATATTGCTGAAGCTCAGAATTTTGTAACTTTGTACAACAAGTTTGTTGATGACTCGGCTGCTTACACTACAAAGTCTGCTGCGGCAGAAGATGCACATACTTTGTATCTTAAGGCTAAGGACTTTGCAGAGACCTGCTCTACCCCAGATCCTGATAAGAAGCAGGAAGCTATCGATGGTGTTCGCGCAGCAAAGATGACCTTAGATAATGCTGATAATGCTTTTGCTAAGGCTAAGAAGGCTTACTATGCTGCTAAGGCTGCATTCCTTAAGGCTCAGGCTGAGTTGAATGCTCGTACAGCTGCTTACAATGCAGCTACTACGGCTCTTGAGAACTTCAGGGCTTCTGGTGTGAATGATTCTGCTAAGGAACAGCGTTTAGCTGATGCTGTAGATCGTACTGCTGCTCATCTTGCTCGCGCAACTGAGGCTTATGGTAAGGCTGAGGCTGATTACAATAAGACTTATGCTGATGCTCTTGCTGCTAAGGATGTTTATAACGACGCTTTGAAGGCTTACAAGGAAGCCTACAATGCAGCTGTCGCTGCTGGTGTGAACCCAGCTTTGTTGCCACCAGTTAAGACTGCTGATCCTTTGGACGTGAGCTTCAACCCTGTTCCAGGTGCAAAGGAAAATTATGCTGATGCTGTGAGCGGTAAGTTCGGTCCTGCTGTTCAGGCTGCTGCTCAGAAGGGTAAGGATACCAAGGCTTCTGCTCAGAAGAACAACAAGAACAATGCTGCTGACGCAAACGGTGCATCTGCCTCTGCTGCCGCTCAGCTTCCTAAGAGCGGTGCTGCTGTAGCTATGGCTGCTGTTGCTGCTTCTGTGCTTGCTGGCATGGGTGCTGCTCTTCGCAAGATCCGTCACTAAGCTAAAAGCTGATTCTGCGATGAATCATTTTAAGCTTTAGCTTATGGTTGATCGTTGAGTCGATTTTACTGTGAAATACTTAGTCTAGTGTGCTAAAAGGTGCGCTAGACTAAGTTTTTTTTATAACAATTTTGTGCTCTGCACGCTCGTCCTCAACGCGTTCGTCCTTCTTTCCGCCACCGCGTTCGTACCTTCTTTCCGCGCCACGTAAACTTTCTGCCGTTTTTTCCGGCTCCGTACTCTGTTCGCACTTTCTGTTCGTTCCGTCTGTTCGCACCCTCGTAAACTTTCTGCCGTTTTTTGGTGCGCATCCGACTTTTTCTTTACACCGCTGTAAAGTTTCTGCCGCTACCTGCCAATTCCGCACCTTCTTTCCGCGCCCACGTAAACTTTCTGCCGTTTTTTGTCACGCACCCGACCGTTTCTTTACACTTGCGTAAAGTTTCTGTCGTTTTTTTAGCGTGTATCCAACTTTTCCTTTACACCGCTGTAAAGTTTCTGTCGACTTTTCGCGCGTAGGCGGCATAAACTGCGCGCGCCTGTAAAGTTTTTGCCGTTTCTTCCGGTTTCGTACTCTGCTTGCACTTTCTGTCCGCGCTTTCTGTCCGCACCTGTGTAAAGTTTTTGCCGCTTTTTAGCATGCAACCGACTTTTCCTTTACACCCGTGTAAATTTTCTGCCGTTTTTTGGTGCGCACCCGACTTTTCCTTTACACGCGTGTAAACTTTCTGCCGCTTATTCTGGTTCCGTACTCTGTTTGCACTTTCTGTTCGTTCCGTCTGTTCGCCCTCGTAAACTTTTTGCCGCCTTTTGTCACGCACCCGACCGTTTCTTTACGACGCTGTAAAGTTTCTGCCGCTTTTTGCCGCGTAGCCGACTTTTCCTTTACTTCCGTGTAAACTTTTTGCCGTTTCTTCCGGTTCCGTACTCTGTTCGCACTTTCTGTTCGCTCCGTTTGCCCGCCCTTGTAAACTTTCTGCCGTTTTTTCGCGCGCATCCGACTTTTCCTTTACACCGCTGCACAGTTTCTGCCGCTTTTTGGCGCGCATCCGACTTTTCCTTTACTCTCGTGTAAACTTTCTGCCGCTTTTTGCCGCGCAACCGACTTTTCCTTTACTCTCGTGTAAACTTTCTGCCGCTACCTGCCAATTCCGCACCTTCTTTCCGCGCCCACGTAAACTTTCTGCCGTTTTTTGTCACGCATCCGACCGTTCCTTTACTCCCGTGTAAACTTACTGCCGCTTTTTGACGCGTATCCGACCGTTTCTTTACGCCGCTGCACAGTTTTTGCCGTTTTTTCGCTCGTATCCGACTTTTCCTTTACGCCGCTGTAAACTTTCTGCCGCTATTCCGTCTTTTCGCGACCTTTCCTTTACACAGCTGCACAGTTTCTGTCGTTTTTTAGCGCGTATACGACTTTTCCTTTACGTCGCTGTAAACTTTCTGCCGCTTTTTAGCGCGTAGCCGACTTTTTCTGTACACCCTCGTAAACTTTCTGCCGCCACCTGCCAATTCCGCACTTTCTTTCCGCACCTTCTTTCCGTACCTTTTATCCACAATGCAAGAAATTTATTTACGTACGAATAAGGCTTTAATAACCTTGCATTATGAATAATTTTTATATAAACGATTTATTTTCGAATAGCGAACAAAATAAGCGTTGCTTCGCCCCGAAAACTAATGCTGAAAGAAAAGCAGTTCAAAGGTCGTCGCAACGTGGAGAAGCTGTGCGCGTGTACAAAAATCTTTACATGCGTAAAGAATATTGGAATAGTCTTTACGAAGCTGAAAAAATACGTCATATTGCGTTATCTATTATTGAAGCGCACCCCGATTGTAAATTAACAGCTTCGACTGCCTCGGCACTTCTTGGCTATCAAGTTTCGAAAGATTATGACAGCGAAAAAAATTGCTATGATAATGCTTTTCTTAGCAAAAAGAAAAATTGTGCGGACGCAAGAGATACCAAAATTTATATTCGAAGCAACAAGCGAAAATCAAACAAGTATAACAATCAACTGAAAGTTATTCCTTCCGTAGGTTACGAACAGAATGGTATGAGCGACGATGTTCGCATTTTAACGCGTGAGAATAACAGTACCGGACAATTAATAAAGCTTCCGCATGCAAGCGATTGCGTGACTGAAGAAATAAAAAGTCACTTGGTAGATAAAAGCACTATGTTGTTTGACGTTGCTAATAATTACTCATTTAGATTTGCTTTGCCTATTTTCGATTCAGCAGTAAGAGATAATGTGAATTTAAGCAGAGTAATCGAAATTTGCAAAAGCCGATACTGCGATTGCAAGAATAATTATAATTTCAAGAATAACTGCGATTTCAAGAATAACTTGAGTGGCGTCGATCGCAATAGCGAGATTGCAAATAATGAAACGTGCGCGAATAGCAGTTTACACAAAAACCAACGTAATTATACAAGGGATTACGCTTATTTGGATGACTTGCGAAACTATGCAAAAACGAATGGTGGTACTAATTTTTCATTGTCTTTTGAGCAAATTTTTGAGTGCGAACAAAAAAAGTTGGCTAAATTATGTAAGCTTTGCTTCTTTGCAAATGGTCTTAGCGAGAACGCTGGTGAATCCTTAGCTCGGGGAACAATGATTAATTTGGGATTTATGATACCAGAATTGCAGCGTGAGTTTGAGATTCCACATGTAAATTTGAAGTATCGTTGCGACTTTTTGTGGAGTCTGAGTAATGGGGAGTTGATTGTTGGGGAGCTTGACGGGTATTCGAAATACTACATTGATACAGATGATGCGCAATATAAGAATGTGAATCTTAATTCTTCAGAAGACAATAAAAATTTATTCGAATCGCGAAATCAGAGTGTTATTCATAAGAATATCGACAAACAAGCGGAACGTGAGGTATTGCTTATGAAGGAATGCGGCGTAAATAAAATCGTGCGCTTTAATTACTCGGATATTCTTGATCCTAGGAAGCTTGAGAAGAAACTTGCATCTGTTGGAGTGCCTAGAATTATTGGGAAATAGCCGATGCGTGCGTGTGCTGCGTAACTTTGTGCTTGATTCCGACCGAAACTTTACTCCCGTGTAAAGTTTTTGCCGCTTTTTGGTGCGCAAACGACCGTTTCTTTACACGCGCGTAAAGTTTTTGCCGTTTTTCCGCTTTTTCGCGACTTTTCCTTTACACGGCTGTAAACTTTCTGCCGCTTTTTCGCGCGCATCCGACCGTTTCTTTACACCGCTGTAAACTTTCTGCCGTTTTTTGGTGCGCGAACGACCGTTTCTTTACACCGCTGTAAACTTTCTGCCGCTTTTTGCCGCGTATCCGACCGTTTCTTTACGCGCCTGTAAACTTTCTGCCGCCTGACACCATCGTTTAAGCGCGTAACTCCCGTCGTCACGAGCGTGCTGTAAAATAGCAAAGTTGTGTGCGGTTTTGGTGCTTGTCATCAAACATATCGCGCATATTTTGCAAACACACTCCTGCTGTGGAAGGTCCACAGCCGATAGTCCGAAGGAGGTGGGTGATGTCTGCACATAAGTATGAACTGATGTTCATTGCAAATCCTGAGCTGGATGAGCACGGTCTTAAGAAGTTGACCGAGCAGTATCTTGAGCTTGTCACCAACGAAGGCGGTTCCGTTGACGGTACCGATTACTGGGGTCGCCGCAAGTTTGCCTACGAAATTGAAGGCAAAACCGAAGGTAACTACGTTGTGGTGAACTACACTGCCGAGCCATCTGTAAGTGACGAACTTGACCGTGTTTTGAACCTTAACGAATCTGTGATCCGCACGAAGATTCTTCGCAAGGACGCTAAGTAAAAACTAGCAAAACTAAGTAAGCTCTAGTGAATTAAATAAAAACTAGTTAAGCTAAATAAATACGTAAACAACCGCGCATAAGTTGCGCACAAAATTGCCAGTAATTGCTAACTAACATGCGATTACGAGTAAAGCGAGAAAGAAAAGGCACGATATGGCAGGTGAAACAATTATTACCGTCGTGGGAAATCTCACTTCGGATCCTGAATTAAGGGCACTTTCCAACGGTGCTTCTGTTGCGAGCTTTACCATTGCATCCACACCTAGAACGTTTAATCGTAATACGAATCAGTTCGAGGATGGGCCTGCATTATTTATGCGTTGCTCAGCGTGGAGAGACTTGGCAGAACATTGTGCAAACAGCCTTTCTAAAGGCATGCGCGTGATTGCTCAAGGCAGGTTGTCTCAGCGTTCGTATCAAGCGCAAGACGGCTCGAATCGCACAGTTGTTGAACTTACAGTTGACGAAATTGGTCCATCTTTGCGTTATGCAACTGCGCAAGTTAACCGCCAAAGCTCTTCAACAGGTTTTGCTGGTGGCTCGCGTGCAGCAAATGCTGCTGGTGCATCAAATGCAGCTGCTGGTGCAGGTTATGCTGGCGGAGCAAATTATGCTGCTAGCCAGGCCGCTTCTCAGCATGCCGCAAGTTCTTCAGCGGCTGATCCGTGGAGTGCTGCTGCGCCAACAAACGATAGTTTTTCAACTTTCGGCGCCAATTCTGATTTTGGTGGCGATTCTGAAGAACCTGAGTTCTAGCGTTTTAGTTGAGCTATAGATAGCGTATTTATTTGTTTATTTACGCACTTATTTATGCACTTATTTACGCGCTTACTTAATCCTTATAAATACATCATCAGTTAAATGTTATGCGAACAAAAAGCATAACGGATTTGAGAGAGGACATCTTATGTCACGCAAAAGGCCGCAACCACCGGTCAAGCCTTTCAAAAAGAAGCCAAATCCTTTGAAGGCTGCCAAGATTACTGAAATTGATTATAAAGACGTTGCTTTGCTGCGCAAGTTCGTTTCTGACCGCGGCAAGATTCGTTCCCGTCGTATCACCGGCGTAACCGTGCAGGAACAGCGCAAGATCGCGAAGGCAGTGAAGAATGCTCGCGAAATGGCTTTGCTTCCTTACGCCACTACCGGTCGCTGATTGAGAGGATAGGAATATGGCTGAAACCAAGGTTATTCTTACCAAGACTGTTGCCAACCTCGGTCACTCTGGTGACGTTGTTGAAGTTAAGGCTGGCTATGCACGCAACTACCTGATTCCTCAGGGTCTTGCTTTTGCATGGAACAAGGGTGCTGCTTCCCAGATTGAAGCAATGCGTCGCGCTCGTCTTGCCAAGGCTGTTGCCACTCGTGAAGAGGCAGTTGCAGCTAAGGCTCAGATTGAAGGCACCGTTGTGGAGCTTTCTGCTAAGGTTTCCGAATCCGGCAAGCTTTTCGGTGGCGTTTCTGCCGATAAGATTGCTGCTGCTTTGGCTTCCAAGGCTCAAGTTGAGGCTCGCGCAATTAAGGTTGCTACTATTAAGACCACTGGTGAGTTCCCAGCAACCGTAACGTTGCATCCGGAAATCACCGCTTCCTTCACTGTTAAGGTTGTGGCTGAGTAAGTAGCTTTGTGAATTTTACAAAACATGTTGCAGCAAGCAGATTCTTGCTTTTAGTGGTTTCTTGCTTGTAATACATGTGGATTGAACTTAAGCATTAGCTCTGCGTTTGCGTTGTATTGAGTTTTCTCATTGCGATGCTGCGCAGAGTTTTTTTTATTGGTACGCGCTGGTCGGTTTTACATTTCTATTCCCCGTGCGACCTTTTCTTTACAAGCGTGCAAAGTTTTTGCCGTTTTTCTGCCATTTCGCGACCTTTTCTTTACAAGCGTGCAAAGTTTTTGCCGTTTTATCGTCTTAATCCGACCGAAATTTTACGCCCGTGTAAAGTTTCTGCCGTTTTCCAAATGTGAATGTGTTGTAAGTGTCACGTGCGTAACGTAGTTTTTTAAGTTTTACTCGACTAAATTAGAACAGTTGGAAAATTGCGAATTATAAAGGAGATGCAAACTGTGCTGGAAAGCAAATATGAACTGGCTGACGAGCTTAGTATGAACGCAAAAGCGCAAGATGCCAGCATATCTGCTATTCGCAATGACGAAGAGTATGCTTGTAAAAATTCTGTAAGCGCAAATCTTGCAAGCGTACCTTCCGTAAGCGCAAATCTTGCAAGCGTACCTTCCGTAAGCGCAAATCTTGAAAACGCGATAAAATACAGCAATCACAAAGGTTATGGCGAAACTTGCGCGAAGGTTATTCTTTTTGGTGAACATTCCGTGGTTTATGGCCATTCTGCAATAGCTTTGCCGCTTAAAAACTTGCGTATGCGCGCTGTCGTAACTAGTTGCAATGAATCTTTAGCATCTGCATCAAGCGAATCTTTACCTTCTGCATCAAGCGAATCTTTACCTTCTACATCGCGCGAATCTTTAGCACCTGCTTCGTGTGAATCTTTAGCACCTACGACGAATCTCGATTCACATATAACTCTTTCGTGCCTTGACTTTACTGGCAAACTTTCCGAAATTCCTACGCGCTTTAATAGCATACGGACAGCAATCCGCGCGTCGCTAGAGTTTGCAGGGTGGAGCGGTGAGAGTTTGCGCATTTTTACCGAGTCTGATTTTCCAGCAGAACGAGGTCTTGGCTCGTCTGCGGCTGCTGCTGGTGCTGTAATTCGCGCGATTCTTGACTATTATGGTGTTTCAGCTAGCGATGATGAGATTTTTAAGTTGACGCAGACTGCTGAGTGCGTGGCTCACGGACGTTCTTCAGGCTTGGATGCCACTGCAACTGCTGCTTCCTGGCCTGTGCGTTTTAGTCGTGGCTGTTTTGATCGCATGGAAATTAACATGCGTGCGTGGCTTGTTTTGGCGGATTCTGGATGCAAAGGAATGACTCGCGAAACAGTTGAAGCTTTGCGTTCTCGTTTAGAATCGAATCCTGTTGAAGTTGGAGCGCAACTCAATAAATTGGGGGAGATTGCTGCTGTTGCAGAAGATGATTTGGCGTTTGGTCGCATTGAAAATATGGGTAAGCAAATGACTTTAGCACACCGTATTTTGGCGGATTTAGGCGTAAGTACTGCGAAACTTGACGCCTTGGTAGATGCTGCTTGCAAACATGGTGCGTTGGGTGCAAAACTTACTGGCGGAGGTGGTGGAGGATGCGTAATTGCGCTGGCTGATAGTGAGGATGCTGCTAAGCGAGTGAGTGAAGCTTTTAAAAATGCAGGAGCTTGCGATACGTGGATTGTGAATATAGGTGATTCTGCAATAAATTAAATCTTATTTTTACTTGAAATGTGGCATAAACTTTACATTTGTTTAAAGAAAAGAAGCTTGTGCTCACTGTTTTGCTAAAATATTGACTAGCACATTAACAAACGAGAATTACTTATCTGCCGCAAAAGGAACAGCATGCAAAATGTTGAAATTCAGCCAAAAATAACGTTTGACGCTAGTCTTTCGCCAAACTCAGCTTTTGCTAAAGCAAATGCGAATATTGCGCTGATTAAGTATTGGGGTAAGCGCGATGAAAAGCTGATTTTGCCTTATACTTCCTCGCTTTCGCTTACCCTTTCGGATTTGTCTACAACTACAAGTGTAAGTTTTGCGAATAATCTTGAACAAGATACTTTTACTTTAGATGATGAAAATATTTCGCCGTCTGCAAAAACTTTTTGTCGCGTAGTCGCTATGCTCGATTTGGTGCGTGAAATTGCAGGAATTTCAACGAAAGCAAGCATTATTTCGCATAATATTGTGCCAACTGCTGCCGGTCTTGCTTCAAGCGCGTCTGGTTTTGCAGCTCTTGCGTCTGCTGCCTCGTACGCTGCTGGATTAAACCTAACTCCACAAGAACTTTCTAGACTTGCAAGACGTGGTTCTGGTTCAGCTTGTCGTTCGATTTTTGGAGGACTTTCAATTTGGCATGCAGGTTGCGACGACGAAACATCTTACGCAGAGCCTATTGAAAATGC
This sequence comes from Gardnerella sp. C0026F2, assembly GCF_056590715.1. Taxonomy (NCBI): domain Bacteria; kingdom Bacillati; phylum Actinomycetota; class Actinomycetes; order Bifidobacteriales; family Bifidobacteriaceae; genus Gardnerella; species Gardnerella sp. C0026F2. The sequence continues at coordinate 281,783 of NZ_JBWPWR010000002.1, read as the reverse complement.
ACAAGTTGCGCTTAAAAATTTAAATCTTGCTATGATTGTCGTCACTTTGGATGATAGCAAAAAGCCGATTTCTAGCCGGGAAGCGATGCGCAGAACGGTTGAAACTTCGCCAACGTATATGCAATGGGTTGAGCAGTCGAAAGACGACCTTGAAATTGCTAAAGATGCAATTAAGCGAGCAGATATTGAGCGATTGGGCGAGGTTGTTGAACGCAATGCTTTTGGAATGCACGAAACTATGCATAATGCTGTTCCATCGGTGAATTATTTGACTAGCAAAACGCATATTGTGCTTGAAGCGGTTAAAAATATGCGAAAAGATGGTTGGCTGGTGTGGTCTACGATGGATGCTGGTCCGAATGTGAAGGTGCTTACTTCTGGAGATGATGCTTATCGTGCGATGTGTCAGTTGCGCGCGCGAGTTGAGGATGGTTTGCGTAATTCTAGCGTTTTTTGTAATACAGAATATTGCGAGCCGAAATTTGCGATTGCGCTGCCAGGTGACGCTGTGACGGTGAGTACGAGTTTAAAATAGGCGGATAATATGACTCAAGTGCGCTCTAGTGCCCCAGGAAAGCTTTATATTGCTGGCGAGTATGCTGTTGTTGACGGCTGTGCTGCAATTGTTGCTGCTGTTAATCGTTATGTGACGGTTAGCGTAAGTGATGAAACTTTAAACGAAGAGTTACGCGAAAATTTGCAGAAAAATACGCCTAGTAGCAGAAATTATTGTGGTGTAATTACCTCAGATGGCGAAAAATATAAACCGCTTCTTTGGGCGCGCGCATCCGACGGAAGTATTGAAATACAAAACGACGGAAAATATGCTTATGTGCTTGCAGCAATGAGTGTAGTTGACGCTTATGCTAGTGAGGAATGTGCGCCAAATATTAACCGAAAAAGTTACAATTTGCATATTTTTAGTGAGCTTGATGATGCAAAAACTGGTAGAAAATACGGTCTTGGATCTTCTGCTGCAGTAACTGTTGCGGTTATTCGCGCGTTGTGTAAATGGTATGATTTGAATCTTTCGACTCCAGAAATTTGCAAGCTAGCGTTAATTGCGTCGTCGAGTGTTAAAAAATCCGGAAGCGGTGGAGACGTTGCCGCCAGTTCTTATGGCGGTTGGATTATGTATCGCGCGTATAACCGCGAGTGGCTTGAAGCTGAGCTTATGCTAGTAAAATCCGGATGCTCTGATTTCGGTGAGTTGTTGCACAAAAAGTGGCCGCGACTGGAAGTTAAGCGTTTAAATGTAGATAAGTCGCTAAAACTTTTAGTCGGGTGGACTGGTTCTCCTGCGTCTAGCGCAAAGCTAGTAAGTAGCGTAGAAAGTAGCGTTAAAACTAGTACGGAAAGTAACGTTGAAAGTAACGCTGAAAGTAGCGTCGAAACTAGTGCTTTTGACAAAAAAATTAAATCTTTTACTTACGAAGATTTTTGCAAACAAAGTGAGATTTGCGTGCAAAAACTTGTGCGCGCAATTGAAAAGTTTGAAATAAGCGAAATCTATAGCGGTTTTGCTCAAAATCGTGCGTTGTTGCAAAAATTAAGTGCTCTTACTGGAACTGTTATCGAAACGCGTGAACTTACAAAATTTATTGAAATTGCGACTTGTGCCGGTATTCCTGCAAAAACTAGCGGTGCAGGCGGAGGAGATTGCGCAATTGCGCTGTCGACAACTTATGACAATAATGTAATTGAAACTATGAAATCTACTTGGGAAGCCAATGGAATAAAGCCATTGAATATTGATGTTACGGAAATTTTTGGAACTGGTAAGCCTTCTGAAAATATTGTATTAGACGCGTTTGCTAAGAGTAGCGAGCTTAATATGCAATCTGCTCAATCTTGCACAATACAAAACCGAAAAGACGCGCATATTGCGCTTGCGGACAAGCAGTATAAAACTCGTGCAAATTCAGATTTTGACAAAGTGCGTTTTGTGCCGAATGCTTTGCCGCAAGTCGCGCTTGAAGAAATTGACGCTAGTGTGAGTGTGCTAGGAAGCGAAGTATGCGATTCTGTGCATTGGTGCTCGCCGATATATATTAACGCAATGACCGGCGGAAGTGATGCTGCTAAAAAAGTGAATGCAAGTCTTGCTAGAGTTGCTGCAAAAAATTCTGTTGCTATGGCGAGTGGATCTTTGAGTGCTGCTCTTCGAGACGAAACTTTACTCAGCACTTTCAGTGTCATAAGAAGCGAAAATCCACATGGATTTGTGATGGCAAATGTTAGCGCTGGAACTAGCGCGTCTGATGCATTGCGTGCTGTAAACATGATTCATGCGAATGCGTTACAAGTGCATTTAAATGCTGCACAAGAGTTGGTTATGCAAGAAGGCGATCGCGATTTTAGAAATTGGTTGCTCAATATTGAGTCTATTGTCAGTGCGTGCGAAGCTCTAAAGGTGCCTGTGATTGTGAAGGAAACTGGATGCGGAATTTCTGCTAAAGATGTTCAGCGTCTTAAAGATGTTGGAGTGCGCACTGTAGATGTTTCTGGTCGTGGCGGAACTAATTTTGTAACAATAGAGAATGCTCGCAGGAACTTAGGCGACTGTGATTATTTGGCTGATTGGGGTCTTACTACTGTTGAGTCGCTGGTTGACATACGCAAGTGTGATTCGTTAAAAAATATGGAAGTTTTCGCAAGCGGAGGAGTTCGCACGCCTTTGGATGTTGTGCGCGCGTTGGCTTTGGGTGCTTCGGCAGTTGGTGTCGCTGGCGAGTTTTTGCATACGCTTATTCATGAAGGTGAGGACGCGCTTTCTTTGCAAATTGATAACTGGAAGAAGCAAATTAGGGTGATTATGGCTCTTCTTGGATGCAAGACAGTTAAGGATTTACAAGAAAAGACTGAGTTCGTGCGTGCGGATTGTCTTGGTAAGTGATATACTTGTGTAGTTGTGCGTTCAAGCGTGCTTATTTGTTTATGCAATGTGCGTAAGTAATTTGCGTAAGTAGTTCGTATGTTTGAATGACGCAAGACTTGCAAGTCAAAGAAAATAGGAGTCCAATTATGGCAGCTCGTTGCGCAGTATGTGGCAAGGGACCTCAGACTGGTTTCACTGTTTCACATTCGCATATCCGCAATAAGCGCACCTTCCGCCCGAACCTTCAGCCGGTTCGCACCACCATTGATGGCGAGAACGTTCGCCTTCGTGTGTGCGTGAAATGCATTAAGGCTGGCAAGGTTCAGCGCGTTGAGGCGTGATTCGCGCATTGTATTGCGTTTAAATTGTAAGGCCCTGAGTGTTGCTCGGGGCTTTTTTGTATTTGCATATTTTTTCGCGCGCACGTTATATTCCTGATTGCGGATGATTTATAATCGAAATATGCTAAATACGCCCACGAACTCAGCCAAAATGCATACTTCGCTTTCTGCGATAATCAGCAATAAGCGACGCGTTTCTGCATTAAAATCTTTGGGCATAGTCACAGTCGAAGACGCGTTAACTTACTACCCGTTTAGAGTCACAAGTCCATTGAGAATTGCGAACTTAAAAGATGTAAAAATTGGCGAAGAAGTGGCTTTCTATGCGCAAGTCCAGTCAGTTAACGTTGTGCCTATGAACGCTCGTCGCGGATTTAGAATCGAAATTAACATTTTGCAAGATATGCAAGCAGTAGCTCAACTTATTTATTTTTCTAAAAATCGTCAATACGCTCAGTGGCTTTCTGCAAAGATGCATGTTGGTGAAATGGTTGTTGTTGGCGGCACATCTAGCGCTTTTAATGGTAAATTGCAATTTACGCATCCTCAAATTTTAACCATATCTGCTGTAGAAGAAAGCGATAGCTTGCATCAATCTCGCGATACTGTAAGAAGCGTGGAAGATGGTTTGGCGCGTATGAGTGCTCCTATGCCTGTGTATCATGCAAATTCGCGAATCTCTAGTGAGCATATTCACGAAACTATACTTTCTATACTTTCTGCACTTTCTAAATATTCTGAAGATTCCGCACTTTCTAAATATTCTGAAGATTCCGCACTTTCTGAAGCTTCTGAAGATTCCGCAGCTTGCGCAAATTCTAAAGATTCCGCAACTTGCGCTAGTGAATCCCTGCAAATCCCAGATATTACGCCTGAATCAGTGCTAAAAAAACGTAACCTCATGACTAGAGCGTCAGCAATATACTCAATTCATAATCCGCAATCAGTTGACGAATTTTACAAAGCTGTTGACTCGTTGCGCTATGAAGAAGCTTTCATTTCCCAAGTAGCTGTATTGCGATCTCGTGAAGATTCTAAAGATAATCAAGCAAAATCCTGTAATAATTCTCTTATAAGAAATGAATTTGTGGAAAGTTTGCCGTTTGAGCTTACTGATGGTCAAAAAGATGTAATTGATGAGATTGTACGTAACATGCGTGAGCACCATCCGATGCGTCGCTTGCTTCAAGGTGAAGTTGGTTCCGGAAAAACAGTTGTTGCGCTCGCTGCAATGCTTGAGGCAGTTGGATCAGGCTATCAGGCTGTGCTTGTGGCTCCTACTCAAGTTCTGGCGTCTCAACATGCCGAAAATTTGCGCCAAATGATTGCGCGCGCGAATCTAAAAGTGCCTGTAATCGTAGTAACTGGCGGCATGAGACTTGCGGATCGCAGACGTGCGCTAGCGAGTGTTGCAAGTGGGGAGCCTTCGCTTATTGTTGCAACTCATGCAGCGTTCTCGTCGACTTTTAAGCCGACTAATTTGGCTTTGGTAATTATTGACGAGCAACATCGTTTTGGTGTCGAGCAGCGCGATGTTTTGTTGCGCAAAATGAGTGTAGATCCGCATGATAGTGCTGAAAAGTCTTTTACACCGCATCTTTTAGTAATGACTGCAACGCCTATTCCGCGCTCTGCTGCTATGACGTGGTTCGGTGATTTGGATGCTTCGTATTTAACTGAATTGCCAGGAGGCAGAAAACCTATTCGCACTTTTGTTGTGCAAGAATCGGATGCGAATACTATGGCGAGAATGTTTGCGCATATTCGTGCTCGCATTGATGCAGGTGAGCGTGCGTATGTTGTTTGCGCGCATATTGATGATGATTTTAATGAGGATTCTGGTAGGGATTCTGGTAGTGCTTCTGCTAGTGGTTTTGCTAGGGATTTTGATAGCGATGAATCTGAAGGTTTTGAAGATGTTTCGCAATCTGTGCAATCTAATCAATCTGAAGAAAATAGCGCGGATTCTTTGCGTAAACTTCATACAGTTAACGGCATTTTGAAGCGGCTTTCAGCTTTGCCGCAATTTAAAGGCGTTACTTTTGCTAAGCTTACTGGTCGCGACGATGATGCTACGAAACGCGAAACGATGGAACGTTTTGCACGCGGAGATGTGCAAGTTCTTGTTGCTACAACGGTTATTGAGGTCGGTGTTGATGTGCCTCAAGCGAGTTGCATTGTGATTTTTGACGCGGATCGTTTTGGTCTTGCGCAATTGCATCAGTTGCGTGGGCGTGTTGGGCGTGGTGGCACGAATTCTTGGGCATTTTTGGTTGCGCAAACTGAGGATGGAAGTCTTGCTCGGGAACGTTTGCAAGTTGTTGAAAATTCGCTAGATGGTGCCGTAATTGCTAAGAAAGATTTGGAATTGCGCAATGTTGGCGATGTTCTTGGCGATAAGCAGTCGGGTGGTCGCTCGAGTTTGAAGATTTTGCGAGTTGTTAAGGATGCAAAGATTATCGCTATGGCTCGTGAAGATGCGTTGGAGACTTTGCAAAAAGACGCTCATCTTGTTTCGTTGCCGTATCTTGCAGGTGCAGTGCTTGATTTTACGAGAGGCGGAAGTGCGCAAATCGTAAGCAATTAAAATTCTAAAGTTCTGAATTTGCGCGTAAAATATCTTATAAAATTAAAATATTGTATGAATAAAATATCCTATAAATAAAAGTATAAAGAAAAAATTATTGCATATTTATGCACTTAATTTAGTAAAAAATACGGTAATAAAGCTATTTTTAATTTATAATTAATATCAACTTTTGTTAGATATAATATAAAAAAACAACAAAATTACATAAATTTACGTGCATATTATGAGAATTGTGAATATCCTAGATAGTAGGCATCATTTGTAATCACAATAGAGATGAGGCGACAATGACTGAACGCGAACAACAAATCTTGACTTGGATTCAACAAAACCCGATGATTAGCCAGCAGGAACTTGCAAATCTCGCAGGAATTACTCGTTCAGGTGTGGCCGCTCATATTTCCAATTTAATTCGCAAAGGATATTTACGAGGTAAGGGATATATTGTTACTCCTCCAAGTTATGTGACTGTTGTTGGCGGAATTAGCATGGATGTTCTTGGCATTGCTTGCGGAGATTTGATGGATTACACGTCTAACGCTTCTCACGTGCGCTACATGCTAGGCGGTGTTGGAAGGAATATTGCAGTCGCGTTGGAGCGTCTTAATGTTCGCACAAGCATGGTTTCTGTGTACGGTGGCGATCACAACGGAGAGCTTTTCCGCATTGATGCTGCTGCAAACGGCTTAGATATTGGTTATGCGAAGCAACTTCCTGAGTCGATGACTGCTTCGTACATGTATGTTGGTGACGCTTCTGGTCAGCGTTTGCTTGCTTTAGACGATATGAGTATTTACGATCACATGACTCCTGATTTTTTGCGTGAGCGCATGTCTATTATTGAAAATGCTGATATTTTGGTGTTGGATACTAATATTCCGCAAAAGTCAATTGAGTGGCTATGTGACCGTTATCGCCGTCCTATTGTTGTTCGTGCAGTTACGGATGCAAAAGCTCCTCGCGTTCTTTCTAGATTGTCTCGTATTGACACTCTTATTTTAGATACTGCTGAATCGCAGGCTTTAACTGGCATTAATGCTGTTGACGAGCGTTCTGCAATTCGCTGTGCGAATGTGCTTTTAAAGCGTGGAGTAAAACGTGTATTTGTAAATGCCGGTCGCGCAGGAGTTGCTTATGGTGTTGCAGATGAGGGAGTGTCGTTCTATCCTGTTCCAGTTAAGCGCGTCCAGAGAATGATGCTAACTCGCGGAAATAGCAATGCTGGTGTTAAAGCAGTCGGCAACGACAACGGTTCTAGCGATGCTGCTACTGCGGCGCTTATTTACGCGCGATATAACGAATTTGATTCTTCAAAAACTGGCAGATTTGCGGTTGCTGCTGCAGCTTTGAATACTGAATCTATGCAGCCTGTACATGAGTCGTTTAATCCAGAACTTATTTCTCAACGCATGACGAATATTCATGAGCATGCTTAATTTTGCGTTCTTACGCGAAGTGCTTCGTTGCGATTTGCTTCCAAAATACATGTGCTTATGAAGGAGTTAGTATGACTTCCATCATCCTAGATTGTGACCCTGGTCATGACGATGCGATGGCAATTTTATTAGCTGTTGGCAATCCTAGTATCGATTTGCTAGGAGTAACTACGGTTGGTGGAAATCAAAGCCTAGAAAAAGTAACGTACAATGCTAGAGCAACTCTAGAAATAGCTCATGCAACTAATATTCCAGTTCATGCCGGATGCGACCGTCCTATGATTCGTCCGCTAAAAGTTGCTGCTGCTGTTCATGGAGAAACAGGATTAGACGGAGCAAATATTCCAGTGCCAACTAAACCTTTGGATAAAGGGCATGCTGTTAACTGGATTATTGACACAATTATGAGCCATGAGCCTGGCACAATTACGCTTGTACCAACTGGACCTCTTACGAATATTGCTATGGCTGTGCGAATGGAGCCTAGAATTGTCAGCCGCGTTAAAGAAGTAGTTCTTATGGGTGGCGGCTATCATAGTGGCAATTGTAGTGCTGTTGCTGAGTTTAATATTAAGACGGATCCTGAAGCTGCGCATGTTGTGATTAATGAAGCTTGGCGAGTTACGATGGTCGGCTTAGATTTAACTCACCAAGCTTTGTGCACTTTAGAAATACAGAAGAAAATTAATTCTATTGGAACGCCTGTTTCTAAATTTGCTTGCGATCTTATGGATTACTTCCGTAAAGCTTATAAGAATAATCAAGATTTTGTTGATCCTCCAGTGCATGACCCTTGCACAGTCGCTTATTTGATCGATAAAAGTGTTATTAGCACAAGGCGTTGCCCACTTGATGTTGAAATAAACAGTGACTTAACTCTTGGCATGACCGTTGCAGATTTGCGTGGCACTGAACCTTCTGAAGAAGAATGCCATACGCAAGTTGCTACAAAACTTGATTTCGATAAATTCTGGAATTTGATTATAGATGCGATTAAGCGCATTGGATGATTGTTGGTGACTTTTGAATGACTTTTGAATGACTTTACGTAATTAAGCGGAGGTTATATTATGGCTGAGGTTGAATCTCCAACATTTTCTACGCGTATGCTAGATAAGGGTGGACGTTCCGTTTTGGCGTTAATGGTGGCGTTTCTTGCTGCTATTTTTGCGTTCCAGCTAAACGTTTCTATGCTTTCGCCAGTATTGACGACGATGTCAAAAGAACTTCATACTACAGATACTCAAATCGCTTTAACGCAAACAATATTCTTTACTGCTGCAGCATTATTTTCGCTATTTTTGCCGCGATTGTCTGATCTAATTGGGCGTAAAAAAGTACTTTCCGGAATTCTTATCTCAACTCTTTTTGGAAGCATTATTTCTGCGCTAGCTCAAGACGTTAATATGCTTATGCTTGGGCGTATTTTGCAAGGTGCTTCCGGTCCTGTATTGCCAATGTGCTTAATTATGTTGCGCGTGCGCGTACGGCAAGAAAAAAGTTACGCAAAGTTGATGGCAATATTAAGTTCCGTAAATGGCGGTATTGCTGGATTTGATGCTTTATTAGGTGGTTGGCTTGCCAGTAAATACGGATTCCGTTCTGTTTTCTGGATTATGGCTTCAATCGCAACTATTGCTGTTATTATGATTATTGTTTTAGCTGATGAATCTCGCTCGGATGCTACTAGCAGAATGGATTGGCTGGGAGTTGTAACGCTCGGAATTGCGTTTCTTGCAATATATCTTTCTATTAATGAACTTAGTAATAAACTAGCTAAATCTAACTGGCTTATGGTGCTTATTCTTGTGCTTGTTGCTGTGCTGTTTTTCGCAATATTCTGGAAAATCGAAGTTTTAAGCGCGATTCCGCTGGTTTCTACAACATATATGAAGCAGCGTCGCACATGGGGTTTGCTTTTGTGCACTTTATTGACAATGACTGGCGTGTTTGCTTTGATAAATGGCGTTGTCATAAAGCTTGCTAACGATAGTAAGTTTGGTGCAAATATTGGCACAAATATGGTAAGTTTCGTAACTCTTACTCCTTACGCAATTATTGGACTATTGTTTGGCACTATTTCGGGTGTGCTCGCTGCAAATTACGGGTACAGGCTTGTGTTGCGTATTGGAATTGCGTTTAGCATGATTTGTGTTGCTTTTGGCGTGTATGTTGCTTATATGCCGTCTGTTTGGGCTTTAGTGCTGTTTTCAGTGTGGGTAGGCGTGAGCTATTCTGGCATGGCAAATATTATGCTTAATGGCTTAGGTATTGTGCTTTCTCCAAAAGATAATCCGGGATACTTGCCGGGTATGAATGCTGGAGCTTTTAATTTGGGAGCCGGCTTAAGTTTTGCAATTTTGTATGCTGTGATGACGAATGTTGCGTCTTTGAGTGGCGTAACATGCGGATACGCTGCTGCGATGGTTGCCGGCGTCGTTTTGCTCGCTTTTGCGCTCGCTTGCTCGTTCTTAATTCCGGATCCTAAGGCGGCGGATAAGTAATATCTGCCTTTTTGTAAAGTTTCTGCCGTTTTTTCGCGCGCAAACGGCTTTTTCTTTACTCGTGCGTAAAGTTTCTGCCGCTTTTTCTCGCGCAGCCGACTTTTTCTTTACGCCGCTGTAAAGTTTCTGCCGCCGCGTGCGTGTCTGCAGGTTCCAGCTAAGCTAGAAGTATGCACATTATTGCTGGACGTTTTAAATCTTTGCCGCTTACTTCAGCGCAGTCGTGTACAAGACCTACTACAGATCGCACGAAAGAAGCGATATTTTCTAGGCTCGATTCGTGGGATGTTATGCACAATGCGCGCGTACTTGATCTATTTGCCGGCACGGGAGCGCTCGGAGTTGAGGCGCTATCTCGTAGCGCGCGCGAGCTTGTGTCTGTTGAAGCAAATTCGCAAGCGGCTGCGCTTATACTTCGTACGTCGAAGGCGTTGCAGAGTTCAAAGGCTTGGGATTCTGCGCTTTCTATGAGGGTTCTTCGAAAGCGCGCGGAGCAGTTCGTTGCGGATTATAGTGGGGAAGCGTTTGACTTGGTTTTTATTGATCCGCCTTATGCTTACGAAACTGCGGATTGCGAAAGTTTATTGGCTTCGATGATTGCGAGCGGAGTTGCGAGCGTTTCTGCGGATACGTTGATTGTGTTGGAGCGTAGCGCGCGAAGTGTTTTGCCGACTATGCCTGAAGGCTGGGAGCTGTTTGATACGCGTAATTACGGAGAAACTGCGGTGCTGTTTATTCAGCCTTCTCGCGACTAATTTATTTTTCGGCTTTTGTTGCTAGAGTAAGTTTTTGCGCGGATGTTCGCCTGAAACTTCCCATCCGAGCGACATAAGCGTTTTTCGATCCGCTTTATCTATCTTGTGGCAGTCCAATTTTTCAATCAAGTCAGGTCGAATTTCGCTTGTACGAGATATAGCTTCATCTCGACGAAAACGATCAACTTTGGCGTGATTTCCGGAAGTGAGTATTTCCGGAACGCTTATACCTCGCCAAGTAGTTGGACGCGTGTATTGATGGTGTTCTAAAAGTGCGTCCGATCCTGTGTACGACTCTTCAACAATCGACTCAGGGTTTCCCATAAACCCAGGGATTAAGCGTGTAATTGCCTCAAGCATAACGCTTACTGCAACTTCTCCGCCATTTAGCACGTAATCGCCAATTGAGTACTCGCGTACGTCAATTCCTTGCGCGCGGTAATATTCTGGAATCCTAGCGTCGTAGCCTTCGTATCTGCCGCATCCAAATACCAAATGATTTGCGTTGCTTAATTCCGTTGCGTCTTTTTGCGTAAATAGTGGGGCAGAAGGGTTCGGGAATATAAGAATTGGTTTAGTTGAGCCTATTTTATTAGGCGCGATTTTTGCTTCTTCGCAACTATCGCACGTATCGCATGTATCGCACGTATTTTTTACTTCAGATTTTGGTAAGTTAAGCAGCTCGTCTAAGCATTCCGCCCAAACTTCAGGCTTCATAACCATGCCAGCACCACCGCCAACCGGCGTGTCGTCTACCGATTGATGCACATCGTGAGTCCATTTGCGTAAATTGTATGCGCGAATTTGCAATAAGCCATTATTTTGCGCTTTGCCTAACAAACTTAGGTCTAGCATGCGAAAATATTCTGGGAATACGGAAATAATATCGATGTCCATCATAAGGCACTCTACTACGAAAACTACGAAACTACAAAAACTACGAAACTACAAAAGCCCCGGAATTAAACCGCCAGGAGGATCAATAGTCAAATACCCGTTTGCAACGTCAACTTCCGGCACAATAGCTTCAACAAATGGCACGAGCGCTGTTTTATTCTCTTCGTCAACCGGATGATCTAAACGGATTTTCAGTAACGATTGTGCGCCGTCGAGCACATCCACGACTTTTCCAATAACTTTCGGAGTAAGCCCAAGCTGATTTTCTTCGCACAAACGCGCTTGCAAACCGACTAAATCCTTAATATACCAAGCATTTTCGGCAGCAAGTTCTTGCGCATCTTCTGCATGCACATACAATTCAGTGCCATTAAGTGCTTCTGCATCGTTGCGATTTTGTGATTCTTCGAATAGTAAAATCCAACGATTTTTGAACGTTCTTGCGTTCTCAATAACGAACTCGCGCTCACCGTCTGCAGTGCACAATACATTTCCAGGCTCAAAACGTTCATAAGGCTCATCTGTAAAAATTTGTACAGTGACTTCACCTTTTAAACCTTGGGCTTTACCGATACGACAAACCCTCAGCAGGTCATTACGACTTTGCTGAGGGTTGTCAAAAGATTGTTGGTCTAATGCCACGTTCATCTCACTTACGTACGTCCATAATGTCAACGCGCACATTGTGGTTGCTCAAAGCTTGCACAACAATGCGAATTGCATTAGCGGTACGACCATTGCGTCCAATAACGCGACCGATATCTTCAGGATTCACGCGTACTCGAAGCAATTCGCCGCGAGCATTTTCGTGAGAACGTACCGACACGTCATCTGGAAAATCCACGATGTTCTTAATGAGATGTTCAACAGCTTGAGCCAGCATGATTACTCAGCCTTTTCCTCGGCTTCGGCAGCTTCTGCAGCTTCAGCTGGGGCTTCTTCGGCTTCGTTTGCAGCGGCTTCAGCTGCAGCCTGAGCCTTAGCAGCGGCTTCAGACTTAGCGGCCTTCAGCTTCTGAGCTTCAGCTTCAACAGCTTCAACGCGAGCCTGTGCGTCTGGGCCAGCTTCAGAAGTCTTCAACGTGCCTTCGGCGCCGTCGAGACCCTTGAACTTCTGCCAGTCACCAGTGATCTTCAAGAGCTTCAACACTGGCTCGGTTGGCTGTGCGCCAACGCCAAGCCAGTACTGTGCGCGCTCAGAATCAATCTGAATCATAGATGGCTGCTTGTTTGGATCGTAAACGCCGATCTCTTCGATGGACTGACCGTTGCGCTTGTTGCGTGAATCAGAAATGACTACACGGTAGAAGGCATAGAACTTCTTGCCCAATCGCTTAAGACGAATCTTGGTTGCCAAAATGGCTCTCCTTATAACTAGAGTCGTGGAATTTCGTTCGGGTGTGGGGCACTCCTTGCGAGCTTCCACATGTTCCTCACGTGGTCGGGAAGAGGGCGCCGATTCACGCGAATAACTTATCTATTATGCCTGCGCGCTTGGACGTTTTTATCTAGTTATTGTAGGTCGATTGCTGCGATGTAGGCTAGGTGATCAGTGCCGTCAACAACTACATTCTTTTGCCATAGTGCGTTAGATTTACAGTTTTTTGCGCAAAATAGCACATGGTCAAGTGTAAGATTTGGCCACTTAAGCCATGTAGGCCATGTGCGTAGACGCTTTCCAAGCGAAAGTGCAACGTCTGTAAATCCGTATTTTAAAAGCGAGCGAAAGCTTGGATGATCGACAGTGGAATTAAGATCGCCAGTAACAATAGTGAGAGTTGCTAAATCGCAAGTTTTCGAAGTAGATTCGTCAGCAGAATCGATATTCGCAAGTGCGCGAATTCCATTACTCCAAGCAGCACACCCACGCATCGGTGACTTTGGATGTGCAGAAGCAAATTTTACTAAAACTTTTTTATTTGCACCAAAATCTAAGCAAGTTGTAATGCTTGGTACGCTTGCAGCTTCAATTTTTACGGAATTATTGCAAGTAGAAATCGCGGAATATTGCGTAAAAATAGCGTTGAATCCGCCGTTATTATGTTCACTTTGCGCACCTACGCGCGAAGTTGGAAAAATTTCGTATATTCCAAGTTTTTCAAGATTTTTTACTAAAGACTCGCTTAATTCTTGTAAAAGTAACGTATTTACGTGATATTTTTTCGTTATTTCTATTATTTCGGATGCGCTCGCTTTTCCGTATCTGCAATTAAGAGTCATCATGCGTATTTCTTGATGCTGTTCCTTGCATCTTTTGCGCGACGATCTGCTTTCGTGCAACCTACGCAATTTTGCAAACCAGTACGGCGTATACGACTTAAGCGAAATCAAAAATAGCGCAGCGTACGCAACACATAAATATCCGTAAGATTGAGCGAAATTATACGATTGCGGATTTTTAGATGCGTACAGCACTTGCCATTCTGTAGCGAAAATACTGAAGAAAAACAGTGCTCCCACAACGTAAGTTGCAAGCGGAAGCAGCGCAATAATATACGGAAGTGGGTTATATTTATCCGCACCTGCTGGCAGCCAACGCAGCAGCTGCCACAAAAGAAGCGGCACAAATATAACCCACAAAAACGCCAATACTAAAATCATCGACCGAATAAGCCAGCTAATCCGCCGCCAAAGTTAGGTGGCAGTTGATTATCTTGATTTGCGTCTTCGGAATTCATAAGTTCCTTAAGTCCTTCAGGAAGATTCTGAAGATTTGGTTGCTGCGGCTTTGCAAAAGCAGAACCTGCAACATCGTCGCTAGTAGATTCGCCAGAAAGACGCTCACGCAACGCGCGCTCTTCGGCTTCCCTGCGCATTGGATTTCCGGACTTTCCGCCCTTCTTCTTGCCTTTCTTGTCTTTGCGCTTCGACTTACTGCCAGCTCCACCGAATCCAGGCATGCCACCCATGCCAGGCATTCCAGCGCCTCCGCTCATTCGCTTCATCATTTTTGCAGCCTGCTCAAAACGTTGCAAAAGTGCATTAACTTGCGAAACGCTCACACCTGAACCAGCAGCAATTCTCGCGCGGCGAGATCCGTCAATAATCTTTGTATTTCTACGCTCTTGAGGAGTCATAGAGCGAATAATTGCCTCAGTTCGGTCAATTTCCTTATCGTCAAACTGCTCAAGCTCCTGACGGTGAGCTGCCATTCCAGGCATCATGCCCAAAAGCTTCTTCATTGAGCCAAGCTTACGAACTTGCTGAAGCTGCTCCAAAAAATCATCCAAACCAAAGCTGCCTTCAGCTATTTTTTCAGCAGCCTTGCGCGATTCTTCTTCGTCGAACTGCTTCTGTGCGTGCTCAATAAGCGTCAAAATATCGCCCATATCGAGTATGCGTGAAGCCATTCGATCAGGATGGAAGATTTCAAAATCCTTCAAACCTTCACCTGTAGAAGCAAACAAAATCGGCTTTCCAGTAACGCTTGCAACCGAAAGTGCAGCACCGCCTCGAGCGTCGCCATCAAGCTTAGAAAGCACAACGCCAGTAAAGTTCACGCCATCGTTAAAAGCTTGAGCAGTGCGAACAGCATCCTGACCAATCATTGCATCAATAACAAACAGCACTTCTTGCGGTTGCACGGCATCGCGAATATTGCGTGCCTGCTTCATAAGCTCTTCGTCAACGCCCAAACGACCTGCGGTATCAATAATCACAGTGTCATACATTTTTTCGCGCGCATAATTAATAGAATCGCGCGCAACCTTAACCGGGTCGCCTTTAGTGAACCATGGCAAAGAAATCGCGCTTCCACCTGTTTGCACGCCCTTTTCTGGAGCAAATACAGGAACTCCTGCACGCTCGCCAACAACTTGCAGCTGTGTGACTGCATTAGGTCGTTGCAAATCTGCTGCTACAAGCAAAGGAGTATGACCTGCATCCTTCAGCCAGTAGCCTAGCTTTCCAGCAAGCGTAGTTTTACCTGCACCTTGCAAACCTGCAAGCATAATTACAGTTGGAGGGTACTTCGCAAAATTAAGCTGCCTATCTACACCTGCGCCCAATACTTGCGTAAGCTCGTCGTTTACAATTTTCACAACTTGCTGAGCTGGATTTAAAGCGTGCGAAACTTCCTCACCAAGAGCGCGCTCGCGAATTCGAGCAGTGAATGAGCGGACCACTTCCAACGCAACGTCTGCATCGAGAAGTGCGCGGCGAATCTCGCGAATTGTGCCGTCAATATCGGATTCTGATAGCTTGCCTTTGCTGCGCAAATGCTTAAAAGCATTGGAAAGGCGGTCTGTTAACGAACTAAATGCTGCCATAGTTTTCCATTCTACCTGTTGTTGCTAACGTAACTTTAGTGCAGTTGCTAACTTGATTTGCTAACTTGATTTGCTAACTAATACTTTTGCTTTTTAGTTACTTTCGTTTATTGCAAATGCCAAGATGATCCTTGCGAAGTATCGACAATTACAATTCCTGCGTTATTTAACGCGTCGCGAATAGCATCTGCAGTAGCAAAATCCTTTGCTTTTCTAGCATCTGCTCTAGCTTTAAGTTGCAAAGTAATTAAAGAGTCCAAAGCTGAGTATTCTTTGCTTTCCTTGCCATTTGAGCCTTCTGCAGACGATTGATTATCGTTCGAAGCCCACGTTTGTGCGTAAGGATCCAAGCCCAAAGTATCTAACATAGCTCGCACTTGCAAAACAGCGAGATATATGAGCTTTTGTACGCTTTCGCTTTGTGCTTGTGAAGGATCTTTGCTGCAGTCGTCAATAAGAGCATTTCCTTGACGAATTGTAGTAAATATTTCTGCGATTGCGCCAGAAACGTTAATGTCATCGTTCATAGCGCGAGTGAAATCTTCCGGAAGCTCGTCTGCATTAACAGAGTGCACTTCTTCGCAAGTTGGCTTCTTGTCAAGCAATCTGCCAGCTCTCTCAAGGAAGTTCATAATTCGATCGTAAGCCGATTTTGACTCCACCAAAGCTTGGTCGGACCACTCCAGCATTGCACGATATTGCACTGCTCCCAAAGCATAACGCACAACCCAAGCCGAATTATTCGCCAAAACTACTGGTACGGAAAGTCCATTTCCCAACGATTTTGACATTTTTTCGCCTTTAGCGGTAACCCATGCTGAATGCATCCACACATTTGCGCTTTCCCAGCCAGCAGCACGCGTTTGTGCCATTTCGTTTTCGTGATGAGGGAAGCGCAAATCCAGTCCGCCTCCGTGAATATCGAAATCGTCGCCAAGATATCGATGGCTCATAGCAGAGCATTCAATATGCCAACCAGGGCGTCCCTCGCCAAAAGGAGTTTTCCAGCGCGCGTCCGGCTGATCGAAATCGCAAGGTGCTTTCCAAAGTGCGAAATCCCTAGGATCGTGTTTGTCTGGTGAAGCATCTGCAGGATCTGTTGGATTGTAAATATCGTTTTCGGCAGCGTCTACGCTCGGACCCTTTGCGTCTGCGATAGCTGCGGCTTCGTCTGCGCAAGTTTCATTTTGGTTCTGATTTTGGTGCGTTAATTCGCCGTAATGCTCCCAACTTGGCACGTCAAAATAAACATTTCCAGTAGGATTTCCGTCGTTGTCTTTAATAACATATGCGTGACCGCGTTCAATCAAACGCTCAATCAGCTCAACCATGTCTGTAATATGTCCTGTTGCGCGCGGCTCAACTGTTGGCGCAAGAACTCCCAAAGTATTGTAGGATTTTGTAAATTCGCGCTCGTAAATATATGCTCGCTCCCACCAATTTTGCCCTGATTCATTGGCTTTTTTCATAATTTTGTCGTCAATATCTGTGACGTTTCTAACAAACGTGACTTTGTATCCTAAACGCAGCATCCAGCGACGGATTATATCGAATGCGATCGCTGCGCGAATATGGCCAATATGTGGAGAACTTTGCACTGTGGCTCCGCACACGTACATGCCTACTTGACCAGGCTTTTTAGGTACGAAAGTATTCGTTGAATGTGAAGCCGTGTTGTATAAGTGCAGGTTTTCTGCGGCTTTAGTAACTTTTGCAGTCTCTTCGTTCAAACTCTTATTAAGCATAATTGCTATTATACGCACTTGACTATAGTCCACCGCGCGCGCCTCCACGCGTTATTTCCTTTACAACTACGTATTTTTCTTTACAACTACGTAAAGTAATTGTCGTTTTTTGGCGATATTTCGACTTTTTCTTTACAACTACGTAAAGTAATTGTCGGCTTTGCTGTTTCGTGCGTCGGTTCTTTAGCTAGCGATACAATTATTGCGATTTGGTTTTAGATTTAGCTTTAGCAATCCAATTAGATTCATATCTACTACTTATCTATTACCTAGCTGTTTTTATTTTGTTCGTTACTGAAAGGAATATCATGGCTGAGATTTCATCTGCTCTTATGACGGACATGTATGAATACACTATGCTCGACGCTGCTCTTAAAGACGGCACTGCAAATCGCAAATGCGTTTTTGAAATTTTTACGCGCCACTTGCCTCAAGGCCGTCGTTACGGAGTTGTTGCTGGCATGGGTCGCATTTTGGAAGAGTTGCAAAAATTCCATCTTTCGGAAGATGATTTACGTTTCTTAAGCGATCGCAAAATTGTTAGCGCAGAAACTATTGAATGGCTGAAAAATTTCCGATTCCGCGGTAAAATTTCCGGTTATCGCGAAGGCGAGATGTTCTTCCCTAACTCGCCAATTTTGCAAGTAGAAGGCACTTTCGGCGAGTGCACTTTGCTCGAAACTCTTCTGCTTTCTGTTCTCAATTACGATTGCGCTGTTGCGTCTGCTGCAGCTCGCATGGTTTCTGCTTCCGCAGGTCGTCCTTGCATGGATATGGGCGGCCGCCGCACAAACGAATATTCTGCAGTTGCTGCATCTCGTGCCGCAGTAATTGGCGGTTTTAAAGGTACCGCAAATCTGTTGGCTGCAAAACTTTACGGTTTAAAGGCAATCGGAACCGCAGCTCACTGCTTCACTCTTGTTCACGACACTGAGCGTGACGCTTTCACTTCTCAAATTGCAGCTCTTGGCAAAGGCACTACGCTTCTTGTTGACACTTATAATATTGAGGAAGCTGTAAAGACAGCTGTGGAAGTTGCAGGTCCAGATCTTGGCGGAATTCGTATTGATTCTGGAGATTTGTGCGCTCTGGCTCGTCGCGTTAGGAATCAGCTCGACGAATTGGGTGCTAAAAACACAAAGATTACAGTTACGAACGATTTGGACGAGTACGCTCTTGCTTCCTTACAAAATGCGCCTGTGGATTCTTACGGCATCGGCACAATGCTTGTAACCGGTTCCGGCGCTCCAACTTGCGCAATGGTTTATAAGCTTACTGAGCGCGAGGGAGCAGATGGTGTAATGCAGCCTGTTGCCAAGCGTTCTAAGAATAAAGCGACTGTGCCTGGACGTAAGTTGGCGTATCGTTCATACGATTACAGCAACGATTCTTGCGGTGTAGCTGATTGCGAACACGTGATTTCCGGTTCGGAAGTTGCGCTCGCTCAGTTTAAGCCTAAGGATTCGTGGGAAAATCTGCTAGTTGATTACATGGTCGACGGTGAAGCTGACGAACAATTTATGGGTCACGATGCGATTATGCGCGCCCAAGATTATTGCGCTTCTGCTTTAAAGCGTTTGCCTTTGGCTGCGCAAAGTTTGATGCGCGGAGACCCTGCAATACCAACAGAAATTCAAGTACTGTAAAACGTAAAGACTAGCGTTTCCGACAGCTTTTTGAGCGTTTGTTGCGATAATGCTTTATGCTTGGTTTTGCGAATAAAATTCAATTAAATTTTAGTGCGCTACGAAATTCGTTACGAAATTCGTTACACAATGCGTTACGAAAGGATGCGAGATGTTTTCATCTTTAGAAGCAGATAATGCGTTAGATGCTGTTATGGAATCTGGTTCGCAATCCGCAGATCCAGACTCTGGTTCCGGCACAAGCACTTCTGTTCTAGAACGTCCGGAAGTTGACGAAGATGCTCGTCTAGATGACGGTGGCAATGCAGATCGTTTTGCGCACTATGTGTCAAAAGACAAAATTGAAGAGTCGCGCTTAACTGGTCGACCAGTAGTAGCTTTGTGCGGTAAAGTGTGGATTCCTCGACACGAAGCAAATGACTACCCAGTTTGCCCTGAATGCAAGCGCATATACGAGGAATTAGGAAAGTTTAATTTTTAAGTAATTATGTTGCGTATTTAAGCAATTTATATTAAATATCAGCGTTACTTCTATCTTTAACGATAAAAGTAACGCTATTTTATTAATATATTTTTGTTCTGAGCACAATGGGTGATAATCTAAGAGCATGACTATAGCTGTGTGCCCCGGCTCGTATGATCCAGTCACTGCCGGCCATTTAGACGTAATACAACGTTGTACGCATCTATTTGATGAAGTACATGTGCTAGTTGCGGTAAATGCTGCAAAGACTCCGTTATTTTCTGAATCTGAGCGCGTAAAAATTATTCAAGAAGCAATAAATAATTTGCCGCAATCTAAAAATAGCTTCAATCGCGATTGCAAAATAGTAGTAACTTCAACAGCTGGTTTGATTACTGACTACTGTACAAAAGTTGGTGCTACAGTAATCGTAAAAGGCTTACGTCAAAACGGTGATTATGAGGCAGAACTTGGAATGGCGCTAGTGAATCGCAAATTAGCAGGTATCGAAACGCTTTTCCTGCCTGCTGATCCTGTGCTTGAGCATGTTTCAAGCTCTGTGGTTAAAGATGTTGCTCGTCATGGTGGAAATGTTACTGGCATGGTTCCAGATAACGTAATACCCTTATTAAAAAAGCTTTTTAATGAACAATCATTAGGCGTAGATAACAATTCACCTATGCTGAACAATTGAACAGGAGAGTAGAAGATGACAAATAAAAATGAACTTACTGACGCAACTTCTGGATTATCTAGTGAAGGAGACGACACGATGGAGCGCGAAGTGCAAGTTGATCGCAATCAAAAGCTTCCATTGCATCCAGTTCTCGCAGATGAAGAAGATGCTCAAGACGGCGTTGTAAATACAACGCAATCCGACGTGCGAAGTGCGCGTGAAGGCGACCTATTAGTTGATACAGATGCTGACAACACAGAAACGTCATCTGTTGCAGCAGTCGGAAGTGTTTCTGCTGCGGAAGATGTGCGTGGTAATGGCGCTGATAGTGCAAATAAGAACAATAAAAATAGCAAAGCAGCTTCTTCGTCAGCATTTTCTGCTTTCCCTCTTCCAGATTTACGAGAGCGAGAAGACGATGGCGTTATTGACTTTGAAGAACATGAATCTGAAACTTCAAAAGCAGATGCAGAAGCAGTAAGCGATGAAGTGCGTTCAAAGAGCCGCGCTGAATTTACTACAGTTTACGACATTATTGACGCAATGGAAGCAACGCTTTCGGAAGCAAAGAATGTTCTGTTTGCTGCAGGAATGGTAAAAATTGATCGCGATGAGTTCGTTGACCAGTTAGCACGTTTGAAAGATATGCTTCCTGTGCAATTGGAGCGAGCGTCTGCATTAATGCGAGAAGCAGAGCGACGTTTGCGTACAGCGCAAGCACAAGCAAGCTCTATTGTTTCCTCAGCGCAATCTCAATCTGCAGAAATAATTGAAGAAGCGCAAGAGCGTGCTCAATTCTTAGCAGGCCAAGAAAACGTAACGGCTTTAGCAAAACAGAAAGCTCGCGATATTCTCGCTACTGCGCAAGCAAAATCAGACAAGCTTACTCAAGGTGCGGATCAGTATTGCGCAACTGTTATGGAAGGCTTAAAGCAGCAGCTAGATAAATTAGAGCAAGACGTGCAAGCGGGTCAGCGAGTGTTAGAAGATCGTCGTCGAGCTGCAGCACACGTGCAAAACGACATTAGCTCATCATTGTATGACGATGATGAAGAGGAAAGGAATTAGTAATGGCTTCGCATCCATCCCAATCACCATGGGCTGTTCCAGTAGCGCAAATGGCTGCGCGTGCTGGTAGTAGCATGTCGTTGCATCGCGTATTTCCGGCGCCGGAAGGCATTGGGGATTACGTTATTGGCGTAAAGCCAGGCAGCGATGTTATGGTTGATGGCGATTTTGATGCTGTGGTTGACGGCTTAATGTTTCAGGGCAGTATTACTGCTCCGGTGCATGCAGAATGTACTCGATGCTTGATGCCGCTTCGTCGCGATTGGAAAGTGGATGTGTGCGTATTCTTCCCATATGCTGACTCGCGTTCTAATCGTTCTGATAATCGCAATACTCGTGGCGATGCGGATGAAGCTGAATCGCAAATTTGGGATGAAAATGACGAGTCGGGCAATGTGTATCCGCTAGTTGCGGGTGGCGATTTTGCGGATATTGAGGCTCTTATTCGCGACACGATGGTAAGTGAGTTGCCGTTGCAGCCGTTATGCGAGCCGGATTGCCGCGGACTTTGTTCTCAGTGTGGCGAAAACTTAAACGAGCATCCAGATCATCATCACGACGTTACGGATATTCGTTTTGCTGCTTTAGAGGATTTGAAAGCTCAGCTTGAGCAGAATGAAGAGCGCGACGACCTGCCTGAGCGCTGCGATTTAGCGCGCGAAGGCAACTCGGAGCGGAAACTCGCTTAGGTTGGAAGTCCAGTGGACTTCCAACGCGAGTTTCGTAGCGAGCGCTTAGAGCGCGCGCTTGTAAAGTTTCTGCCGTTTTTGGGCTGGAAAGCGGCATAAACTGCGCGCGTTTGTAAAGTTTCTGCCGTTTTTGAGCTGATTCCCGACCGAAACTTTACAGTAGTGTAAAGAAAAGGTCGTTTTTGGGCTGAAAAGCGGCATAAACTGCGCACGTTTGTAAAGTTTCTGTCGCACTAAAGAGAAATTAGGTTGCGCAATTTGTACGGCGCTTGCTGTAATATACAGAACGCTTAAGCTCAATCGATTGAACGAAATAGAGGAAAGAATTATGGCACTGCCTAAGTACAAGACCTCGCGTGCTAATACGCATTCGCGTCGCGCTAATTGGAAGGCGTCTGCCGTGCAGACTGTGACTTGCCCGAACTGCGGTTCTCAGGCATTCCCACACATGGCTTGCCCATCTTGCGGAACCTTCCGTGGTCGTGTTTACCGTGAAGCTATTCGCTCCGAGCACACCAAGTAGGTTTTATTAACAGAAACCCTGCCATCGACGGGTGGCAGGGTTTTTCTTTTTCTTGCGTATTGTTTTAGTTTATATGGCTGTGAGGTTGGGTGTTGCTAGCGCGACGACTTGCTTGAGCGCAGCATTGCGCGCGCGAAAGCAACTTGGAGCGTGAGCTTGCTCAAGTTGAAAGCACAGTGTGCTTTCAACGCAAGCTCAGCCGAACGGCGATTAGCCGTGAGGGCAGCGCTCCAAACGTGAGACAGATTCCCCGCATTTGGAGGGTTTTGGGTTGTGTGGCGCTCCAAACGTGGGAATTTTATCTCGCTTTTGGAGGGTTTATTGTTGCGCTGCGCTCCATTTGTGAGAGCATTACCTCGTGTTTGGAGCATTCACTTTTTAGTGGAATTCGCGCGCGCGTCGAGTGCGTGCCAAGCGATTTCGGCGGCTGCAAGTTGCGCTTTTCGTTTGCTAGAGCCACTTCCGACTCCCAGCACTTCGTCGCCATCCTTATGCGCCAAAACCGCGCGAGCTTCAAATACTGGAGCGTATTCTGGCCCAGAAACAGCCATTCGATACTCTGGATCTTCCAAACCCATATCGTGAGCTTTGACTGTAAGCGAAGTCTTCCAATCTAGAGCTGGTCCTTCAGTTAGCACTTCAGCCAAAGTGTCGTCAATCAAACGATGCACAACTCTGCGAGCTTCATCAATTCCATGTTCAACAAAAGTTGCACCAATAAGCGCCTCAACAATATCGCACAAAATTGAATCTTTATTGTTTCCGCCCTGCTCCATTTCTCCGCGACCGAGAAGAATATACGAGCCAACATGCAGCTTTTCGCGCGCAACAGCAGAAAGCGCCCATTCAGACACAGCTTTCGCTCGCATCTTCGCAAGCTGACCTTCAGTCATGTCGGGATGTGCAGAAAACAGCGTTTCCGTAGAAACTAACTCAAGAACAGCATCGCCCAAAAACTCAAGTCGCTCATAATTTCGTGTGCCAGGATGCTCGTGCGAGAACGAGCGGTGGGTGAGTGCTTCTACTAAAAGATCCGGCGAAATAGTTGTGCCTAAAGCGTTTAAAAGTTCCTGCGTTGGATCTCCAGGGCGAGTTTCATCGCCATCTAATCTCAAAACTCCATCTTCGTTGTGTTGCGCATGTGAGTTGTTTTGATTATTTTGATTGTGTTTGCTCTGCATATTCTGTTGATTTTGTTGATTCTGTTGATTGTTCTGAGTTTTCATAGCACGTATTATTATAGTCCACTACCAACACAAGCGCTTTGAAGCTTCGCGCTCGCATTTGCGCTCGCATTTTTTCCATATTCTCTCTATACCCTTTCGTATAAGTGTCCAGCTATATTTGTGGATTATGCCTACGTATGATTTGGGATTAGAACGAGTTTCGCTAGAATTTGCTACAAAAACGATTTTTACAGATGTAACTCAAGGTGTTTTTGAAGGCGACAGAATCGGTATTGTTGGAAAAAATGGCGACGGAAAGTCAACGCTACTTCGACTACTTGCCGGTAAAATGCAACCTGATTCTGGTCGCGTTACGAAGCGTGGTGGGCTTACTTTTGGCATGTTGGACCAGCGCGATCCATTGGACGATAACGCAACTGTGCGCGAGGCTGCTCTTGAAAATCGCGAAGATTACGAATGGGCTGCAGATCAGCGTTCGCGCGAAATTGTAGAAGCGCTTCTTGGCGGCATAAATTTGGAAGCGAAAGTAGGCACGCTTTCTGGAGGTCAGCGCAGGCGCGCAGATTTAGCAAGATTGTTGTTGCACGACTGGGATATTTTGGCTTTGGATGAGCCTACGAATCATTTGGATGTTGTGACGATTCATTGGCTTGCGGAACATCTTCTTCACCGCTGGCAGGACGGTCAAGGTGCGCTTTTGATTGTGACGCACGACCGCTGGTTCTTGGACGAAGTTTGCACTTCGATGTGGGAAGTGCACGACGGCGTAATAGATCCGTTTGAAGGCGGTTACAGTGCGTACATGCTTCAGCGAGTTGAGCGCGAACGCCAAGCGGATGTGCGCGAAGAGCGTCGCAGGAATTTGGCGAGAAAAGAGTTAGCTTGGCTTTCTAGGGGTGCTCGTGCGCGTTCTACTAAGCAAAAGTTCCACGTAAAGCAAGCGCGCGAGCTTATTGCAGATGTGCCGCCGCTAAGAGACACTCTTGAATTGAAGAAAATGGCAACTTCGCGTCTTGGTAAGCAAGTTGTTGATTTAATTGACGTTACGCAAATTTTCGACAACGCTCAGCAGCTAAAAAATATCGATCCGGATATTGCAGAAAACGCATCTTCGTTTGAATCGAATGCAGAAAAATCAAATAAAGTCGATATCGTAGAATCTGCTTTTGCGCAACCAACTCACGTAGGAAGCGTTACTATTGCCGTTGACGAAAATCAAGAAAATTCTGCGGAAAATTCTGCGGAAAATGCTGCGGAAAATACTGCTACGAGCGCGCAAAACATTTCAGAAACTTCAGCTGCATCTCGCAAAACTATTACTGGACGCATGATTTTAGACGATGCAACTTGGCTTATAGGACCAGGCGATCGTTTTGGAATTGTGGGCGCGAATGGAGCAGGAAAGTCGACATTATTAAGCATTATTGACGGATCTCTAAAGCCTACGCTTGGACACGTAAATATTGGCAAGACTGTAAAATTTGCCGTGCTTTCGCAGCGGCTAGAAGAGCTTGAAAAGCTTGGAAAATATAAAGTAAAAGAAGTTTTAAGTCGCTATAAGCCTAGCTATATTATCGATGGCAAAGAAGTGACTCCAGGTCAGCTTATGGAAAGGCTTGGTTTTAAGCCTGAGCAGCTTATGACACCAATTGCGGATCTTTCGGGCGGTCAAAAGCGACGTATGCAGTTGCTGCTGATTTTGCTAAACGAGCCAAACGTGCTGATTATGGATGAGCCTGGAAACGATCTCGACACTGACATGCTTGCAGTTATGGAAGATTTGCTCGATACTTGGCCTGGCACTTTGATTGTTGTTTCGCACGATCGCTACTTGCTTGAGCGCGTAACAGACCAGCAATTTGCGCTTATTGACGGCAAAATTCGTCACCTTCCAGGCGGTGTAGATGAGTATTTGCAAATTGTAGAAAAGTTGCAGCGCGATCACGAAAATAGCATTAGTGCTAAGAATATTAGTGGCGCTGCTAGTAACACTAGTACTGCGAGTACTACTAGTACTACTGGAACTTCAAGTACTGCTGGCGTTTCAAACACTGCGAATTTTGCAACCAAAGAAAGCCAAGAAAGTTCAGAAAGTACAGAAAGTGCGCCGAAACTCACCGGCAAAGCCTATCACGATGTTGCAAGGCGAGTTTCTGCAATCGAGCGAAAACTTTCAAAGCTTGAAGAAGAAAAGTCGCAAATTGAGGAGCAGATGGCTACACACAACCCAAGTGACTTTGTTGGGCTTCAATCTCTTAACGAAGATCTTCAAAAAAACGAGCAAGAAACCAGTGCTCTTGAGGATGAGTGGATGGAGCTTTCTGAGCAGCTTTAGTACAAAATTGCTGCGCGTTAAGAAGATGAAATAGAAGATAACAGCCACGTGCTAAATTTGTGAGGTATGACTCAAATCAAGGATATGCTGGAATCTGTAAAACCAATTCGCGTTGACGGTCGTAATGTTGACGAGCTGAGACCTGTGCGCATAACACGTAAATTTACTGATGTTCCTGAAGGTTCTGTGCTTATTGAGTGCGGTAATACGCGCGTAATGTGCACTGCAACTTTTACGGTTGGTGTGCCTCGTTGGCGTAGAGATTCCGGTTTGGGTTGGGTAACTGCCGAATATTCTATGCTTCCTAGAGCAACAGCTGAGCGAACTGATCGCGAATCTGTGCGTGGAAAAATTGGTGGTCGTACTCACGAAATTAGTCGTCTTATTGGTCGCTGCTTGCGCGGTGTAGTCGATATGAAAGCAATGGGTGAGTGCCAGATTCAGATTGATTGCGACGTGTTGCAAGCGGATGGTGGAACTCGTACTGCTTCCGTAACCGGAGCTTATGTAGCTTTGGTAGATGCGCTTAATTGGGCAGAAAAGAATGGTCATATTCGCTCTGCTGCAAGTGTTATTAAGGATTCTATTTCCGCTGTTTCTGTAGGCGTTATTAACGGCACGCCTATGCTTGATTTGCCTTATGTTGAAGACAGTCAAGCTATGACAGATATGAACGTAGCTATGACAGGTTCCGGCACTTTCATTGAAATTCAAGGCACTGCAGAACATCGTCCGTTTAATCGCGACGAATTAAATACGTTACTTGATTTGGCAACTAAAGGTAATCGCGAATTGCAAGCTGCTCAAAAAGCCGCTTTAGCAAAATAGAAGAGATTGAAGGAGAACGGGCGTGAAGCTTATTGTGGCAACACATAATGAGGGAAAACTCGTTGAAATCAAGCAAATTTTAGAGGAGCAATTGTCGAAGCTGGCAAACAGTTTCGAGTTAGTAACTGCAGGTTCTCTTGGTTTGCCTGATCCTGTGGAAACTGGCGTAACTTTTGAACAGAATGCTTTGCTCAAAGCGCGTGATGTTGCTGCAAGAACAGGTTATCCAGCTATTGCAGACGATTCGGGTCTTATTGTCGACGTGCTTGGTGCTGCACCTGGTATTCTTTCTGCCAGGTGGAGTGGTGTTCATGGAGATGATAAAGCTAATAATGAGCTTCTTTTGCGCCAACTTTCTGATATTCCAGATCAATGTCGTACTGCTCGTTTTCGTTGTGCTGCAGCTCTTGCTATTCCGGATGGGTGCAGTGAGGTTCCTGAAGGCAGTGTTATGTCGCATTCTCACGGCTTTGAGACTGTTCGAGTCGGAGAAATGGTTGGTCACTTGTTGCGCGAGGAGCACGGAACTAACGGTTTCGGCTATGATCCGCTATTTGTGCCAGATATTCAGCCTATTCGCGATGGTGTGCAAATGAAAGGTTTGACTAGCGCAGAGTTGACTCAAGAAGAAAAGAATGCTATTTCTCACAGAGGTAATGCTTTGCGCGCTCTTTTGCCAGAGTTGAAAGCATTATTTATTACTGAGTAAGCGAAAATTTCGTGCGCGAGATGGGACTTGAACCCACACGTCGTAAGACACAGGAACCTAAATCCTGCGCGTCTACCATTCCGCCACTCGCGCATAGACTCATATAAATAATCGAGCGAATAAAAACAAATCAAAAGTATTAATACACTCGAGTGAGTCAGAGAGCCGCTTGACAGAATCGAACTGTCGACCTTCTCATTACGAGGGAGACGCTCTACCGACTGAGCTAAAGCGGCATTGTTGCCCGAGACGCATTCGCGACTCGCGCACAAGAAAAACATTTTATCGTATTTTTTTAAATTTGTCCACTTTGGCGCGCCGCGAATTATCAGTGTGATTGTGTTCATTTTTGTGTTAAGCTTCGCGTGTTTCTGTCTGCTTTTGTGAGTATCTTGTGAATTGGACTATAGTGACGATTGCTGTCACGTAAGTTGAAGAAATGAAAGGACCTAGAAATGGCCATCAATCCGCCAGTTGACGCCGTAAAAACCCCAGAGTGGGCTGCATTGCAGAAGCATTACGACGAGTTGCAATCAGAAGGCGTTTGCCTGAAGAAGTGGTTTGCCGAGGATGCAAATCGCGTGGATAAGTTGAGCTTCGAAGCTGGAGATCTCCACTTCGATCTTTCTAAGAATTTAATTAAGCCTGAAACTCTTAAGCTTTTCGCAGACCTTGCAAAGGCAGTTAAGCTTGATGAGCGCACCAAGGCAATGTACACCGGTGTGCACATTAACAATACAGAAGATCGTGCAGTTCTGCACACTGCTTTGCGTCGTCCTGCAGAGGATGCTGGCAAGTTCATTGTTGATGGTCAAGATACCGTTGCAGACGTGCGTGAAGTATTGGGTCGCATTTACGATTTCGCTAACGAAGTTCGTTCCGGCGCTTGGAAGGGCGTTACCGGCAAGAACATCAAGACTGTTGTAAACATTGGTATCGGTGGTTCTGACTTGGGTCCAGTCATGGTTTACGAAGCCTTGAAGCCATATGCTGACGCCGGCATTAGCGCTCGCTACGTTTCTAACATTGATCCAAACGACATGGCAGAAAAGACCAAGGATTTGGATCCAGAAACCACGCTTTTCATCATTGTTTCCAAGACCTTCACCACTTTGGAGACTTTGACTAACGCTCGCACCGCTCGTACCTGGTTGCTTAACAAGCTTCAGGAGTCCGGCGCTATTGACGGAAGCGACGCAAAGAAGGCTGAAGCTGTTGCTAAGCACTTCGTGGCTGTTTCCACCAACCTCGAAAAGGTTGAAGAGTTCGGCATTAACCCAACCAACGCTTTTGGCTTCTGGAACTGGGTTGGCGGTCGTTACTCTGTGGATTCCGCTGTCGGCACTTCTTTGGCTGTTGTCCTCGGCCCAGAGCGCTTCGAAGAGTTCTTGAAGGGCTTCCACGCAATCGATACCTACTTCGCTGAGACTCCATTCGAGAAGAATGTTGTTGTGCTTCTCGGTATGCTCAACGTTTGGTACCGCAACTTCTACAAGGTTGCTTCTCACGCTGTGCTTCCATACGATCAGTACTTGCACCGCTTCCCAGCTTATTTGCAGCAGCTCACCATGGAATCCAACGGTAAGTCTGTGCGCTGGGACGGCACTCCTGTAACAAGCGAAACCGGCGAAATCTTCTGGGGCGAGCCAGGCACCAACGGCCAGCACGCTTTCTACCAGTTGATTCACCAGGGCACTCAGCTTATTCCAGCTGACTTCATTGCTTTCGTGAACACGCCAAATCCTACTAAGGATGGCGATCAGGATGTGCACGAGCTCTTCTTGGGCAATTACCTTGCACAGACTAAGGCTCTTGCTTTCGGCAAGACTGCTGACGAAGTTCGCGCTGAAGGCACTCCAGAAGAGATTGTGCCAGCTCGCGTGTTCAAGGGCAACCGTCCAACCACGTCCATTTTCGGCGATTCTTTGACTCCATTTAGCTTGGGCGAGCTTATTGCTCTCTACGAGCACATTACCTTCGTTGAAGGCACTGTGTGGGGCTTGGATTCCTACGATCAGTGGGGTGTGGAGCTTGGTAAGCAGCTTGCAAAGCAGATTACTCCTGCAATCTCTAAGGATGATGATGCTTTGGCAGCTCAGGATGCTTCTACCCAGAGCTTGATTCGCTTCTATCGCGCTCATCGCAAGTAAGATAGTAGTCATATAGGCAATCGTTTTTAGCGATTGTTGATTTATAAGCCTCTTGGCGTTAATTCACCAAGAGGCTTTTTGTTTAGCATCTGTCGTTGAGTTTTGTAAGTTTCAAATGCATCGCAATATGTTTTGCTGCATGTTGACACAGTTGCAACAATAATTTATAATGAGCACGGTCGGTAGGTAAGGCTACCACGGGGATACGGGTTGCTGCCGCAACACAGTGGAGACACTGCACGCTGGTTAACAGTCGTTGTCGAATTCAAGGCTTCGACTAATGCAACGCCACCGCCCTGCGAAGCTGAAGCTTGAACGACGTGGCACGCTTAGCATGCGTTTGTGTGTTTTGGTGCGCCTCTGTTCTCTTGTAGACCTCCGATTCAATGATGAAGATTTGCGCCGGCAGCGCACTAACTTAAGGAGGTGATTTGCCGTGAAACATGACAGTAAAAGCCATAATTCTAGTACTCGTACTGATGAAGGCTCCGACACTATTGGCAGTAGTAGTTCGGATGTTCCTCCTGAATATATGAAGCCGGCAATCGCCGAATTTAGGTTGCAAAACTTGCGAAATATATAACTTACGAAATATAACTTACGAAATATAATTTGTGGAGTTAAAACGTGAGTTCTAGTTATTTGCGCCTGTAACGTAATCAATGGTGATACGGCTACGCAAGAATTTACACAAGAAAAGTTACGCAGATATTTACGAAAGAATTTACGAAAATCTAAATATTCGAGGACTTTATTATGACCGTATTTACAACTTCGCGCAAAGAAAGCGCAGGCGCGCAAGTCGACGAGAACACTCGTTTCTGGTCGGATATTATTGTGTGCGTTGGCATTATTGCCGTTTTTGGCGTAACTGCCTTCCTTATTCAACGCATAAATCAGCCGATTGGTCCAAGTGGCATACCATCTAAGGTGTCCACGGACTTAATCAATCTGCCTTACTACACTTTGCGCTCAGTATTTCGCATGCTGATCGCATTAGTTGCATCTCTTATCTTTACTATTGTTTATGGCTCTCTTGCAGCTCGCAGTCGTAGGCTTGGCAAGGTGCTTATTCCTCTTCTAGATATTTTGCAATCAGTTCCAATTCTTGGCTTCCTTTCGGCAACTGTCACTATTTGGTTGGTAATTTTCCCTGGATCGATGCTTGGTGTTGAAGCCGCTTCGATTTTTGCTATTTTTACAAGTCAAGCATGGAATATGACTTTTTCGTTCCACCGTTCGCTGCTCAGCGAGCCAAAGGAACTGGATGAGGCAGTTCGTAGTTTGCAACTCACGCATTGGCAACGTTTCTGGGTGCTAGACATGCCTAACGCAATGATTCCGCTGCTTTGGAATTGCATGATGTCTGTTGGAGGCGGATGGTTCTTCCTTACAGCTTCGGAAATGATTTCCGTAAATAATCACACTTACGCTCTTCCTGGCATCGGTAGTTTTGTGGCACAAGCTGCTGCCGAAAATAAGCTTGGTCTTATTTGGTGGGCTATTTTGTCGATGGTGATTGTTGTTTTGGCACTTGACTTCTTCTTATGGAAACCGCTTACAGCTTGGGCTGAGCGTTTCCGTATTACGCAAAGCGCATCTGATAATGAGCGTCACAGTGCTATTTTGACTCTTATTCGTCACTCTCATGCAGATGAAGTTATTAGTAAACTGTTTTTGCCAATTCGCGAGTGGCTCGAAAAAGTAACGCGCCCATTCGGTCGCACAGGCTCCAAGTGGCCTCATAAGGCTGCTCAGCATAAGCTTGGTGATTGGGTATTTAACGTTATTATGATAATTATTGTGGCTGCTGGCGCTGCTCATATGCTTTACTTTGTGTATACAACTGCAGGTTTGCATGAGTTTATTACTGCAGGCATGCTTGGTGGCATCACTTTTATGCGCGTTGCTGCGTTGATTTTAATAAGCTCGCTTATTTGGGTTCCTGTTGGTGTTGTAATCGGCATGAATCCTAAGATTTCGCGTATTATGCAGCCTATAGTGCAAATTCTTGCTAGCTTCCCAGCAAACTTCATATTCCCGTTTGCTATGGCTTGGTTTATGGCTTGGCATATTGATCTTGGTTGGGGAAGCATTATTTTGATGGCTCTTGGCACGCAATGGTACATTCTGTTCAATGTTATTGCAGGTGCTAGTGCTATTCCTGATGATTTGCGTGAAATGACGCGCAGCTTCCGCTTGGATCGTACTTTGCGATGGAAGACGCTTATTTTGCCGTCTATTTTCGGTTCATGGTGCACTGGCGGTATTACAGCTGCAGGCGGTGCATGGAATGCTTCGATTGTGTCTGAGATTGTGGAATATGGAAAGAACCACATGGAAACTCAGGGTTTGGGTGCATATATTACTAATGCAACCACTTTAGGAGATTCTGCGCGCACTTTAGTTGGCGTAACTGTTATGAGCTTGATTGTTGTTTTAAGCAACCGATTATTCTGGTCGCCAATGCAACGTATTTCCGAAAAACGTTACGTATTGAATTAATCGATTAACAAATCGACTAATAAAATTTACTAATAAATCGCTTAAAATAACAAAATTTTATGAAAAAGATTGGCAAAATTATGAATACTTTAAATAGCAATGCAAAAAAAGTGCAATCCTCAATTACAAGCGATATTATCGACGCAAAGCACATCAGTCAAAGCTTCACTTCTGACAGTGGCACTACTCAGCACGTTTTGCACGATATTTCTTTCACTCTTCGCGAAGGTGAAATCGTGGCAATATTGGGACGCTCTGGTGCTGGAAAATCAACTTTCCTACGCACAATGGCTGGTCTTGTGCAGCCAACAGAAGGCACTGTAACGTACCGCGGACGCGAGCTGACAGGCCCAAACCCAGGGGTTGCAATCGTATTTCAAACCTTCGCTCTTATGCCGTGGCTTACCGTACAAGACAATGTGGAACTTGGATTGCGTGCTAGAGGCGTTAGTAAAGAAAAGCGTACTGAGCTTGCTTTAGCTGCAATTGACGCAATCGGTTTGGACGGCTTTGAAACAGCGTATCCTAAGGAGCTTTCCGGCGGTATGCGTCAGCGAGTTGGTATTGCGCGCGCGTTGGTGCTACGACCGGATGCATTGTTTATGGACGAGCCATTTTCTGCTCTCGATGTGCTTACTGCAGAAAACTTGCGTCAGGAAGTTCTTAAGCTTTGGTCTAGCGAAGAGCGAGATATTAAGTCTGTGCTTATTGTGACGCACAATATTGAAGAAGCTGTGCAAATGGCTGATCGCGTTGTGGTTCTTGGATCTCATCCAGGTCACTTAATTGCTGATGTGAATGTTGATTTGCCTCGTCCTCGAGATAAGCACAGTGCTGAATTTGAAGCGATGGTTGATAATCTGTATGCTATTTTGACTGGTTCTGCTCCAGAAAGCACTGCAGAGCAAGACGCTTGCGAAGATGCTGATTCTCAAGATCAAGCAAATAATGCAACTAATGAAGATGCTGAAGATAACGAAGCTGCAGCAATTGCAGATATGCTTATTCAGCGCCACCATGACGATGAAGATGAAGATAAGCAAAGTGAGGATGAAGCTGAAGCAGGTGAGGCAAAGGCAGAACCTGTGGCTGTTCGTTTGCTTCCAAATGCTACACCAGGTGGCATGGCTGGTTTGCTTGACGTGATTTCTGAAAGCCCAGATGGCATTGATTTGGCTGATTTGGCAGCTGATTTGTCGTTTGAGATTGATGATTTGTTCCCACTTGTCGATGCTGGCACGATGCTTAATTTGCTTACTGCAGAAAACGGTCATATTACTATTACTTCTGAGGGTGAAGAGTGGCATAATGCCGATATTTTGCACAGTAAGCAAGTTTTTGCTCGTCTTGCGATTGAACATGCGCCTCTTGTGCACGCAATTGATCAAGCTTTGAGTAGGAATCGTAACGGAAAGCTTCGTGGCGAGCTGATTTTGGATTTGTTGCGCAGTAAGCACACTGATGCTTTGGCACGTCAGCAGTTTGATATTGCAATTAGCTGGGGTCGTTACGGCGAGTTGTTTGATTATGACGCTGATGATGACGAGTTGACTCGTACAGTTGAAACTGCTCCTCTCGATGGAGTTGTGCGCTGAAATAGTGCGGAATAGTGCGGAATTATGCTCAATAATGTCCATTATTGAGCATAAATTTGGTACTTGTATGCTTTCGATAAAGGGATGCCGCATAGTTCTTTTATCTTTTAGGTCTAGTCGCTTCTTATTTAAGATTGCGCGGATCGGAAGCCCCCTAAAAAGCGAACTTTTTGGGGAAAGATTTGCGTAGCGCATTTGTTGCTAACGCTTACTATGCGTCGATATGCGGCGGCGATGGAGGAATATTATGGTAAATGCTGTAGAAGCATTTGATGCTAAGCATCTTAAGGCTGCTGAAGAAATTCCAGCTTTCCGTCCTGGCGATACCGTTGACGTCAACGTGAAGATTCAGGAAGGTAATAACTCTCGTATTCAGACCTTTACCGGCGTTGTTATCGCTCGTAAGGGTGCTGGCGTGCGTGAAACTTTCGTAGTTCGTAAGGTGAGCTTCGGAACTGGTGTTGAGCGTCGCTTCCCACTCCATTCTCCAGCTATCGATTCGATTAAGCTGGTTCGTAGCGGTCGCGTTCGTCGCGCTAAGCTTTACTACTTGCGCGCTTTGCGTGGTAAGGCTGCTCGTATTGCTGAGCGTCGCGATAACTCTGCTAAGTAAAATAGAACTTATGTGAAGGGTATTTGTTATGACTGATGACACGCAAATTAGCGATACTCATATCGTTTCAGTAGCGGGTCATGGTATAGATCCTTCACCGGTTCCACCAGAGCCGGAAGGAGATTTACCTTCCGGCTCTCGCATGTTTAAGCGCAAAAATAGAAAAGGTAAGCATTTTGCACATTCTAAGCGTGCTAAAAATGACCGCCTAACTTTGCGCGATGCTATAACATGGTTCGGTATTCCAGTATTAGTAGTGATACTTATTCGTGTATTCCTATTTGGAGCTTACACAATTCCTTCTGGCTCTATGCTAGATACTATTCATATTGGCGATTATGTTATTACGACTAAGCTAACTCCGCGCTTATTCCCATTAAAACGTGGAGATATTGTTGTTTTTGAGGATCCTGCACATTGGTTGAGTGGTGAAAATTCTTCCGGTGCTGTTGGCAAGGATTTAATTAAGCGTCTTATCGGTTTGCCTGGAGATACTGTTGAATGTAAAGGCGCTGGGCAGCCTATTGTTGTGAACGGTGTTCCAATACGAGAATCTTCCTATATTCGTCCTGGTGTTGACCCGAGTGCTTTTCCGTTTAAAGTAAAAGTCAAAGCCGGTCACGTGTTTGTTTTGGGCGATAATCGTTCTAATTCTGCAGATTCACGATACCATCGCAATGATGGCGATGACGGTTTAGTTCCTATTTCCAAAATCGAGGGCGTTGCTGTGTTTAGATCGTGGCCGCTTGATCGAATTGGTCTTTTAGACGAACACCATGATGATTTTAAAGATGTGCCTGATCGTCCTGCAAAATAAAAGTATTAGCGCAATTGTTATCAACACAATTAGTATTAACGAAATTGTGTTAGCACGACTTGTATCTACTGATTTTAATTATGCCAAATAAATCATCCAATATACCGCTTATTCCATCGTTTAAATATGAGAAAGATCTGCTTTGCGAAGGCTATGATTGGGTTATTGGTCTTGACGAAGTAGGAAGAGGCTCTCTTGCAGGTCCTGTGATGGTAGGAGCTGCAGTTATTGGAATTAAACAAGTAAAAGAAAACTATATGCCTGAAGGCTTAGCTGATTCTAAATTGCTTAGTGAAAAGCGTCGAGAAGAGCTTTATGAACCGTTGCAAAAATGGTGTACAACTTGGGCAGTCGGGTCTTGCACTAACACAGAAATTGATGAGTGGGGTATTAGCTATGCGCTTGGTGTCGCTGCGTTAAAAGCAATTTCTAAAGTTGAGGAAGATATTAAAAAGCTAAGTTTTAGCGTAAATGCGGATTCTGGTGCAAAGTTGGGTGCAAATTCGTGTGCAAATTCAAACTTTTGTATTGCAGCAATATTGGATGGACCTTGCGATTATATTGACAAAGTCGCAAATACTTTTGACGCTCCTTACGTTCCTGAGCCTGTAAAAGTTCATACTTTAGTAAAAGCAGACAGACAGTGCGCGAGCGTAGCTGCAGCTGCAGTTTTGGCAAAAGTTACTAGGGATAATCTTATGGTATCTCTTGCTAAAAATCCGCAATATGCAGCCTATGATTGGGCAAGTAATAAGGGTTACGGTTCTTTAGCTCATCGCAATGCCATTAAAAAAGTAGGTCCTAGCGATTTGCATAGACTGTCTTGGCATTTATAAGCGAGGGGTATATATGGCGAAAAATGAAGCAAAACGCGTGTCAATGATCGATGTTGCGCACGCTGCTGGTGTAAGTCATCAAACTGTTTCTCGCGTTATTAATAATTCTCCTGATGTTTCTGCTAGCACGCGAATTAAAGTTCTGCGAGTTATTGAGCAGCTTAGGTATTATCCGAGTAACTCAGCACGCGCATTAGCAACTAAGAAATCGCGTACTTTAGGGCTTATCGTTGGTGCAGAAAATAGAACATCTCGAAACATTATTGCTCCTATAGAAGCGCAAGCAAAATCTCGCGGTCTTTTTCTTTCTATTAGCATGGTCAACGAAACGTTATGCGAACAAAGTGATATTCAAGATTTATGCGAGAGTTTTGAAGAGCAAAATGTCGACGGATTAATAATTGACGCTCCAACAGACGCAATATTTACGTCACTGTGTCGTACGCGTATTCTTAAGCCATGCGTATGCGTTACTGCTACTCATGGTGCAATAAGCGCGCATGAAGGCATGAATATGTTGCGCTCTCATAGCAACGTTGAGTATTCAATGATTGGTATTAATCAATCTCGCGCAATGAACGATATTGTGTCACTTATTGCGCATTATGGACACAGAAATGCCATTTATATAGCAGGTCCTTCGCAATGGAGAGGCGCTGCAACGCGACTCATTGCATGGCGTTCACTTTCAACTGCTCAAGGTATTCATTCGCATATTGTGCAATGTACTTCGTGGAAGTCTTCTGAAAGCTACGCGCGAATGAATCATATGATTGAGAAATTTGGCATAGATGGTATTGCGTTGCCGACTGTTATTGTTGCTTCAAGCGATGAGCAGGCAGTAGGAGTTGTGCGTTCCTTGTATGAGCACGGTTTGAAAATTCCAAATGATATTAGTGTTGTTGGCTTCGGCGATATTCCGGCAATAAGTGATTTTTTCCCACCTCTTACAACTGTAAGTCTAGATATGCAGCAATTAGGGTCGTTGGCAGTGCGTGAAGCTTTGAGATTGATGAATCATGGGCCTGAGCCAGCATTCCCAGATATGTCTCATGGAGTTGGGCAAATACCTGCTAGCTTAAAATTGCGTTCTTCTATTGGTGCCGTATTGAGATAATTTTGCGATGCTGCAAAATGGCTTAAAATCAGCATAATTACGCGGATGCCGGCGTGTTGATGGTGTGTGTGAAGCGTAATCTTAACATCA
Organism: Gardnerella sp. C0026F2; assembly: GCF_056590715.1. NCBI lineage: Bacteria > Bacillati > Actinomycetota > Actinomycetes > Bifidobacteriales > Bifidobacteriaceae > Gardnerella > Gardnerella sp. C0026F2. The sequence goes on along the minus strand of NZ_JBWPWR010000002.1, from coordinate 244,523 downwards.
GTTGGGAGTGTGTGGGTTTTGAATGAATATGGAATAAAGAAAAGGATCGGGAGATGATAAATCGCTGCTTTGCGTTCGTGCCAGGAATTAAGCATCTAGTTGTTTTAAGGTCGGCGTGTCTTGCGATTTCTTATCTTGTAAACATAGCTTTTGTCTACGTTTGCGTTGGTATGTTGTCTCCAGTATTAAGGCCTGTTCGTTCTACTGGAACTTCTTTAATGAGTTCTGTTGAATTTACGTCTTACATTATTGCTTTAGCTGCGATTATTTTGCTGAAATACGCAGTTTTTTACTGGTCGTGTACTGTTTGTGCAGAAATTGAGTCGCGAATAGCTATGCGTTTGCGTCCTAAAATGTTGCACGCAATGTTATCTCTACGCTCTGTGGATGTTGAAGATTCTAATTACGTTACTTCTTTGCGCGTAAATGAAGATATTTTTGCAATACAAAGTTTTGTTGCTTCTTTAGTTCCACAAATTATTGCAGCTATTCCTGTTCCTGTAGTCGTTTCTGCAGTACTATTTACAGTTAACCCTGCTATAGCTGGTATTTGCGCATTAGCTGCATTGTTTAATGTTGCTTCTCTTATATTCTCGTTGGCGCTAAGCCCAGTATCGTGGCGTTGCGTAAGTGCATTATTTGCATATGTTGTTGCTGGATTTGCAATTGTTGCAACTGTTTGGTTATCTTCTGTTAAAGGTGTAGGTCTTGCTGCAGCTCTGTTAACAATGCCTTTGTTAATGTTAAGCGTCCAACCATTGAGAATTGTTGGTAAGAATATGCATGTAGTCAAACATGCTGTTACTGGTTTGGATCATGTTGAAGCATTGCTGAAAATGGTTACTGATTCTCCTGCTCCAATAGCATTTAGCGACGATGGTTCAACGTTATCTTTGCCTGATGGTTCCACCAATGTCGCTTTGCGTATGCGATGCAATATTTCGGAAAATAATGCGAATACTAATGAAGCTCAGCGTTTATCGATAATTGCAAAATCTGGTGAATTGCAAGTTATTCCAAGCAAATATCATCATGTTATGCGTGAGAAAATACTTTCTGGCACAGGTTTTAATAAATCTGCTGACATATTGCTTTCTTATAGCGATCGTTATGATATTCATGAAGACGACGTTTCTCCATTTGTAGTTTCTGAAGTATTTGACGCAAACGATAGTGCATCTTACTTGTCGTTGAATGATGCAAGTTCTGCAGCTTTAGCAGATATTGTTACTATAGTTAGCGAACGAAGTCATCTATTTTCCACAACATTGCGAGAAAACTTACTTTTGGCTGCTCCAACAGCTACGACCACTGCAATGTGGGACGCATTGCGAGCTGTGCGAATAGATGGTGTTGTTTATGCTGATTACGACGGTCTAGATATGCCGATAGATAGGCTTCTTAATAATCCTGAAGCATCCTATAATTCTGAAGATTTAAAGCGTCGCATTATTCTTGCTAGAGCAATTTTAAGACATACTAGAGTATACGTTTTTGATTATTCTCAATGTGATATTAGCAATCATGAAGCTGAAGAAATTGTTAAAATATTGCGTCGCATAGCGCGTTATGCGAATGTAATAGTTTTAATGCCAAATGATGCTGGAATTAGCGCAACTGATGAAATAGCAACTGTAGAATCGTATCGCCATGTTGCTAATGATAGTTCTAAAAATATTACGCAACTAAATAAATTAAACGAATCGCAAAACTCACAAAGCGTTGAGCAAACGCAGACTACTCAGCAAGATTCTAATAAAAACAAGAATATTTCTTCTATTGCAAGTATTGCTTACACTTATGAAGTGAGAACAGTCTCAAGGTTTAAGCGTGCTATTTTTGCTTTTATATCAATGTTTAGTACTGCTCTCAATCTTGTTTCTGCAGTATGTATTCCTGTTGCTATTGTTTCAGCAATGTTTGCTGTTGCAGGACGTCCAATATTTGGTTTTGTAATGCAACAGTGCGTGATTGTTGCTGTTGCTTGTATGGCAGTTCGTGCATTAACTCTTGTTACAACATTTGCAGGTGTAGATATACATCACGAACGTTGGCATAAAGCTCATATCAGCATGAATGTTGGAATGATATTTGCAGTTGTGCCTCTTATGGTTGTTTTGTACTATTTCAATGCGAATTTGTCTTATGTAGCTATTGCTTCGTGCGTGTTTATTATGTTTATTGTTCCTCGATACTTACTTATACGCTCCAAGCATATTGCAAATAAAGTGCGCATTGAACAACATGAAGTTGAGAATGAAGTAAGTGATATTGAGCTTGGTATCGATGAAGTACTTGCATTTAGGCAAGGTGAGCATTGTGTTAATCGAATGGTTTCTTCAATGCATAAAGTTTCTCAACAAAGAATGCGTTTGGCTCGTAAAAGTGGAGGCATGTCGGCACTTGTTCTTGCTATATCGTTAATTAGCATTTCTGTAGCAGCACTAGTGGTTTCTCATACTATTCATCCAGTTCCAGCTAATATTCCAGCATGGAGCACGGTTTATGCCGTTATGGCAATGGTTTTGCTTGTAATTATGATTCAACAAGTTGTAGATGTTGTTTTACAAAGAATACCGTCTGTTATGAGAGTTAAAAGCAGTAACTAATATTAATTTAAAAATATAAAATATGCATAAGTTAGGTTGGGGGACTGAACATGCGTAAGCGTTTTAACAAGAGGCAGCTTCTTGCGCTGTTTTGGATGCTGTTGTTTGCTGTTTTATGTGGGATTGTTATTGGTCTGTTGCTTCCTAAAATAAACAGTAGCGTTGGGAAGATTACAGGAGAATATGAAGCAAGCGGAGAAGCTGCGCAAGCATTGAAAAAATTGCGTATATCTAAGCCTTATCGTTACGGGTACGAGCGTCAAGTATTCGGATATCGTACTACTGACGATGACGGTAACGGATGTGACGTTAGGGAAGACGTTTTAACGCGTGATTTACAAAATGTGAAATACAAGTACGCAGGATCCTGCCAAGTGCGTTCTGGTTTGCTGCATGATCCGTATACTGGCAAAGATATTAACTTCGTGCGTGGGCGAAAAACTAGTGCCTTAATTCAAATAGATCATGTTGTTGCATTACAAAATGCGTGGGAATCTGGAGCATGGAAATGGAATCGTGCAAAACGATTAAAATTTGGCAACGATATGATGAATCTACTCGCGGTTGAAGGAGCTGCTAATCAAGAAAAAGGTTCCGCGTCCGCAGCTTACTGGCTTCCTTCAAACAAAACCTTTAGGTGCGAATATGTTGCTAGACAAATAGCTGTTAAATATAAATATGGTTTAACTGTAACTCGCGAAGAAAAGCAGAGTATGGAAAGCGTATTGCATAACTGTTCTGCACAAAAATTACCAAATTAAAGATTTCGCTCAACTTAGTATTCGTGAAGAGACTTGGTAAGTGATTTGGTAAGCTTTGGTAAGCGACTTTGTAAGCGTTTAGTAATGATTATGAGTGTGATCGTGCATTACGTCGTGATGCTCTGTTGAATGAGGAATATGCAAAACGCGCATGCGATCGATAGCTCTACGAGCAAGATTGTGAGCAGAACCTGTACCTTCGCCCTTGACTCCAAAAATAACTATAAGAGCCATAATTCCCGTAATAATAGCACTGATGCGCAAAGTCCATTGAACTCCGAAAATACTAGCAGCAACATCGGCAGCGTGACCTGTGCCAGAATGGTGAAGAGTTGTCAATACTGTCATTGTAACTACTAAAACAGGTGCTCCAATAGCGCCCCAAAGCTGACGCATAGTATTAGTTACAGCCGAACCGTCGCCAAGTTCTTCCTTACGCAAACAATTAAGAGACCACGTAGTTATTGGCATAAGCAAGAATCCCATGCCAATTTGGCGAGTAAACTGCCAAATGGAAATCCACCAAATCCACGTATCCATGTCAATAAGACTCATCATTACAGTTCCAAAAAACAGAATAATAGAGCCTGCCATAGCAACTGGGCGCACTCCAAAGCGATCTAACATACGACCGCCAAAATACTGCGAAATCGCCATGCCGAACGCTCCAGGAAGCAGAATTAAGCCGCTCATAGTTGCTGAAAAACCACGATCAGACTGAATATAAAGCGGAATAAGCACCATAATTGAGCTGAAAGCGAAAAATGTAAGGCATGCGCAAATAGTACCTACCATAAAGTAGCGGTTTTTAAGCACATTAAGACCAAGAAGAGGAGTGTGACCGCACTTTTGCGCTCGCAACTGCCTTATAACAAACCAAGCAATTCCAAAAGCGCCAATAATCATAGGAGCCCAAGATAATGGGTGGGAAATTCCGCATCCTTCAATATTAGTGAATCCAAACATGAGCCCGCCGAAGCCGATAACCGAAAGACCAGCAGAGAAGAAGTCAGCCTGCGCGTTAGGATCGTGTTCTCCAAAATTATGCAAGAAAAATACTGCCAAAACGACGGATATTACTCCGATAATAGTAAGAGAGCAGAAAATAGAACGCCATCCGTTAATATCAGTTTGCAAACCACCAATAGTAGGACCAATTGCTGGAGCAATACTCATAGCCATGCCAACGCTTCCCATTGCCATACCTCTGCGAGTAACAGGGTAGACGGAGAATACGGTAATTTGTAAAACAGGCCACATTACGCCAGTGCCAATAGCTTCAAGAGTTCTGCCAACAAGTGCCATCATAAAGTCGCTACTAAGCCATGCAAGTACGGATCCAAAAGTAAAAAGCGACATGGAAGTAATAACAATTTGGCGAGTAGAAAAGCGTCTTGTTAAAAATGCTGTAAGTGGAACCATAATTGCCATAATCAGCTGGAAAATAGAAGTAAGCCACTGACCAGTTGTGACGCTTATGCCAAATTCTTGAACTATTGTTGGCAATGCTGCAGTAAGTTGTAATTGTGCGAAATTGCCAATAAATGTAATAAACGTAAGAATAGCAAGAGAAATTAAAGCAGGACGTGTAAGACGATTGTTATTGTATGCTTCTTCGCCTGTTAGCGCATGGCTGAGATTTTGGCTTTTATTAGACAGCCATGTTGAGTGCATCAAAATAAAACATCCTTTTTATTCTTAAACGTAGTTTCTTTTTTAAAACGTTTTTAAGCGTAGTTTTAAGTATATTTTTTAAGTGTATTTTTAAGTATAGTTTTAAGTATAGGTTGCAAAAGTCAATCGACTTAAGTCTATTCTCTTATCTATTACAACGAAAAATTGTAAAACTTAATTTGCGCAAAGCAATGATATCTAGACTGATTCTAATCAGTAGCTGCGGTAGGAAAGCCAATGATTGTAAGCACCTTGAATGGAGCCATAACGACCATTGCAATAATTCCAGAACCAGCGGAGCTGAGTTTGATAGTTAGTAGCCCAATCAGCTCCGGCAGAAACCATCTTCGCGCCTGGTAAAGCTTGAGGTAAACCGTAAGCTCCAGAAGGATTCATTGCGTTTACGCGCCAGCCAGATTCATGAGAAATAATAAATACTGTTGCAGTAAAATCAGCTTCACTATAACCGTTAGAAATAAGCCAATCGTGAGCCCATTGTTGCATCTCGCCAGCAGGAACAGTTGTGCCGATAGAAGCAGCTAAGCCAAGTCCTGCAGAAGAGCCACCAGTTCCAACAAGAATAACCTTATCTTTTGGAGCTTTTTTAACATAAGAAGCAAAAATATTAGAGGAAACTATTTTTCCTTTAGCTCGAGTAACTATTTTTGCTGTTTCCATTACGCCGTTAGCGCCTTCACTTTGCACCTTCTCAGTACCTTTTGGAAGTGCAGCAGTTTCCTTTTTAACGACGTTAAACGCGATTGGGTCGTCGGAATTTTCTAATTTTGCGCCTGCGCGATTAATAGTAATAACAGTTGATTCGCTAACTTTAGTTGTAAGAGATGGAGTAACAACATCGTGTGGCTCAAGAGTGATATCTCCGGCATCAAGAACGGATTTTACGTCAGTGAAATTATTGCCCAAAATAGTACGATGGTGACCATTTATAACAACGTTAACATATGAAGTTGCGCCATCATGCAACATGCGACGGCTAGCACTACGAGAAACTTGCGAAGAATCGGTTGCCGAATAAGAAGTAACCTGAACAGCGTGACCTTTAGACGAAGCGTAAAAATCTCGCGAGGCAAAACCAAGTATCACCAAAGCAATGAAGCCTAAAATAACCGCGCTAACTTTAGCCCACTGTCGTAAACTGAGTGAACCAAGCGTAACAGTATGCTTACGGTGACTGGCCATAACCCTCCTTATTTCTGCAATTACTCTACTTATACTTGCTAACGCTAGCAACGTAAACTAATAAAATATTAGAAACACGCGTTAAAACGTATGCGCAAACGTATATGCAAAACCTCACATATTATATCTCGTGGCATAGTCTATGAATCAGGATTCAGAATCATTAGATTCGTAAGATTTAGCTTGTTCAACCAAATCTTCCAAATCAGAAGCTAGTAATGCTCCAGCTTGTCTATAAATAACTTCGCCGCGCTTAATAACCATTACTGTTGGAACAGCTTGGATTTGAGCAGCTGTAGCAATCTCGTTGCTTTTGTCAATATCAACTTTTACGAAAGGAATTTCGGGATATTTTTCGCTGACCTTCTCAAAAATAGGACCAAAAGACCTGCATGGACCGCACCACGTTGCCCAAAAATCGACAACAACTATTTCGTTTGTTGAAGCAATCTTCTCAAAATTTTCTGTAGTAGCATGTATTGCTGCCATATTACCCCCTCAATATTTTGCGTATTTGCTCTATTATATGTGTCGCCTTGCATAAAGTTGCCAATAGTGCGCTTATCTGTCGTCTTGCGGCACTAGGCTAGGAGTCATGCTTGATATCCAATTTATTCGTGAACATGCCGACGTAGTTAAGGAATCGCAGCGCAAGCGTGGTGAATCCGTTGAGCTCGTCGATGAAGTATTGCGCAGCGATGACTTGCGCCGTAATGCTCTTAAGGCTTTTGAAGAAGCTCGCGCCGAACAAAAAGCTATTGGTAAGAAGGTTGCAACAGCTAGTGCCGAAGAAAAGGCTGCGCTTATTGCAGAAACTAAAGAATTAGCTTCGAAGGTTGCAGAATACAAGTCTGAATCCGAAAAAGCTACTGCCGACTACACTACAGCAATGTGGAAGCTTTCTAACATCGTTGAAGATGAAGCTCCAGAAGGCGGAGAAGACGACTACGTTGTAGTTAAGAAGGTTGGTACGCCTCGCGATTTTGCAGCTGAAGGTTTTGAGCCAAAGGATCATTTGACTCTTGGAACTGGCGTTGCTGGAATTGATATGCGTCGTGGCGTGAAGGTTGCAGGCTCTCGCTTCTACTTCTTGCGCGGTGCTGTGGCTCGCTTGCAAATCGCAATGCTTACTATGGCTGTAGATCAAGCTGAAGAGCACGGTTTTACGCTTGCGATTACGCCAACGCTTGTTCGTCCGGAAGTTATGCGCGGAACTGGCTTCTTGAATTCTCACGCGGACGAGATTTACCGTTTGCGCGAGCCAGATGATCAGTATTTGGTCGGTACTTCCGAGGTTGCTTTGGCTGGTATGCACGAGGATGAGATTCTTGACTTAAGCAATGGTGCTTTGCGTTATTGCGGTTGGTCGAGCTGCTACCGTCGTGAAGCTGGTGCTGCTGGAAAGGATACTTCTGGTATTATTCGCGTGCATCAGTTCGATAAGGTTGAGATGTTCGTTTATTGCAAGCAGGAAGATTCTCGCGCTGAGCATCAGAAGTTGCTTGGTATGGAGCAGGAAATGCTTGCTAAGGTGGAAGTGCCTTACCGCATTATTGATACTGCTGCAGGTGATCTTGGTTCTTCTGCTGCTCGTAAGTTTGATTGCGAAGCTTGGGTTCCAACGCAAGGTCGTTACCGTGAGCTTACCTCTACTTCTAACTGCACTGAGTATCAGGCTCGCCGCTTGAATGTGCGCGAACGCATGGAAGATGGCGGAACTCGTCCAGTTAGTACGCTTAACGGCACTTTGGCTACTACTCGCTGGCTTGTGGCTATTTTGGAAAATCATCAGCATGAAGATGGTTCGATTGATATTCCAAAGGCTATGCAAGCTTATATGGGTGGCAAGGAAGTCATTGAGCCTACTAAGTGGGAAGCGTGAGTGTTGCTCTTGCGTAAACACGGTGTTTGTTTCAAAAAAACCGTTTAATTAACTACAAAGCCCGGGAAATTGCCTGGGTTTTGTTTTTAGTTTATAAGCTTTTTGAATCTGGGTGTTGTGTGTTGCGTTTGTGTGTTGCGTTTGTGTGTTGCGTTCTATACGTGATGATATGCTTACCACTTGTGCGTTGAAAGCGGCAATTTGATTGCTTTCGTGCGCAAATGGATGGGTGTCCGAGCGGTCTAAGGAGACGGTCTTGAAAACCGTTGTAGGGAAACCTACCGCGAGTTCGAATCTCGCCTCATCCGCGAATTAACTAAGCCTAAAGCATGTGAAATTGCTTTAGGCTTTTTTAATTCGCCGAGCTTGCTCAGGGTTGGAAGCACAGTGTGCTTCCAACGCAAGCGAGGTCTTTCTGCGTCAATAAAGACGCAGAAAGTGTGGGCTAGTGTGTTTAACGTAGTGTGTCAGGTTTGTGTTGCTGCATTTCGCGCTTGAAGCTTTTTTATTCTGCCGAGCTTTCTTGGTGTGGCGCGAGTTTTGGGGACTGGTTTTTTGGCTGGCGGGTTTCTTGTGTGGCTGTGTGAGATAGGAATTTCTTTTAGCCGTGGCGCGAGTTTTGGGAGATTTCTCTCCTCGTACGTCCCGTCCTTCACTCCGCTTTCATGTAAAATTCTTTTACGTTATTTAACTTTATTTATCTTGTGTTGCGTTCGCTCAGTCCTCTTTTAGTACTCGTAGAGAAATCTCCCAAACTCTGCTTACCAATCGTTAATAACCTCATCCTATCGCCGAGATTTTCGATTTTTCTTCTTCGCTTGGCGAATCAGCAGCCTGCGGCTCTGACGTTCGCCGCGCTCAGTGCGAAAAATCTCAAATCTCTACCACACTGGTATTCGTACCTTTCAAGCACACCCACCCCTCACTAGTAAATTCGCCCACCGTTGTTTTGTGGTGTGGTAGGAGTGCCTAGTGTGGCATGTGCAGCAGCAATGACGTTAGCGTTCTCTAGGCAATAAATACTCAACGTCTGCAGAGCAATACTGTTAAAGTTCACTAAGCAATAAATAATCGACGTTAGCAAAGCATTACTGCAAAGCTACAAAACAACTTTTTGCAGAAGCATTACTGCAAAGCTTCAGAAACATTTGCAGGGGATTGTTCCGATGGTTTTTAGAGTGCGGAATCGCAAGAAACGGCAGAAACTTTACAGCGGTGTAAAGGAACGGTCGGTTGTGCACGGGATAGCGGCAGAAACTTTACAGGTGCGCGCAGTTTATGTCGCCTATGCGCGAAGAAACGGCAGAAACTTTACGGCGGTGTAAAGGAATGGTCGGTTGCGCGCGAGAATCCGATTGAAACGTGTGCGCACTCGCTTTTAGCGCGTGGAATAATGACGCTCTTGAGAAGTGATTGAGTCGAGGAAGAAGCTTACACCTTCGCGGCAAGACGTGCTGCTTTCGAAATCTTCCGGAGCGTAAGGCGCAACGCTTTCAAACATCTCCTCGTAATCAGCAACGTTTAAACGCACGCGCGAATCAAGCATATCCGCATGCTCGCGAGCAAACAGCGCATCTGTAAATCCTGGCGCAATCGTGCCGCTGAAAAATTCACCAACAGCGCCGGAGCCGTAAGAAAATAGCCCAATCTTATCGCCGCTTTTAAGTGCAGTAAGATTACTATTTTCGCAAGTAAATTCGTCTAACTCAAGTAAAGACAGCAATCCCAAATACAGGGAACCCGTATAGATGTTTCCTACGCGACGGCTATACTTCGTGCTGGTTTCGTAGCGCGAAAGTAAGCGATTGCGCGACGACTCGCTTAAGTTGCTATCAGCGCAAGAATTATCGCAAGAATTAGCGCAAGTATTATCGCAAGAATCCATCGCAGCCTTAAGCGCCTTCAAACCCATTTTCGTATACGGCAAATGGAAGCACAATCCGGCAAAATCGTTGAAATTACAACCGTTTTGCGCACAATACTTTTGCCACACGTCGCAGAAAAATTGTATGTACTGCTCAGTCGAAAACTTGCCGCGAGCAAGCGCAGTGTCCTGGTAAACAGGTCGCCAAAAGTCCTGAATATCAGCGGATTTAACAACGCTATCGTCGTTAATTTTAAGCACGTGCGGATTCGCACTCACAAGCATTGCCACAGCACCTGCTCCCTGCGTTACTTCGCCAGGTGTAGCAAGACCGTAGCGCGCAATATCGGCTGCAATAACAAGCACTTGCGGATTTTTTTCGGCGTGCGCGCGCACGTAGTCACACGCCATCATCAAAGCCGCGGTGCCGCCGTAACAAGCTTCTTTTACTTCAATAGAGCGCACCCACGGCGTGAGTTTTAGCAGATTTTGAACGTACAGAGCACTCGATTTACTTGCGTCGACGCCGCTTTCTGTGCCGACGATTAGCATTTTGAGGCGATTGCTATCGATGTGTGGTAGCAGCGGGAGCGCAGCTTGCGCGGCGAGAGTGACGATGTCTTGGTGATTTGGTGGCACAGATTGTTCGCTTTGACCGATTCCGATTGTGAATTTGTTAGGGTCGATTCCGCGGTGTTCCGCCAGTTCTTCGAGATTTAGGTAATAGTGCGGCGTTGCGAAGGAGATGCGGTCGATGCCGACGGCAAGGGGAGTGGTTGCTGATGTGGTTGCTGAGGTTGTGGTTGCGGATGTTTCGGTATTTTGTGTGTTCATTTGCCCTAAAATTCCTAAATTTTTCTTAATTTTTCTTAATTTTTACTTGATTCTCGTAACTTTTGAAGTAATTGCGTAACTTTTTCTGTAGTTCTTTCTGCAGGGCTAAGTTGCAAAATATCATGCGCGATTTCCGCGATTTCCGCACCTTTGGCACCTGCTGCAATTGCTAGGTTTGAAGACTGTAATGCCATATGACCTGCTTGAATTCCAGGGCCTGCTAGTGCGCGAAGAGCCGCAAGATTTTGCACCAAACCGAGCGCGGCAAGCGTGTTCCTAAAGTCGTTTGCGTTTTTGTAATTGCCGATTTTGATCGCGAGTTTTGCCATTGGAAGCGATGAGATTGAGCCGCCAACAATGCCGATCTGTAGCGGAATTTCGATACTGCCATGGAGTATGGTTTTTCCGTTTAAAGTTTCGGTGTTCCACTTTGACAGTGGTAGGTAGCGACCGGAGCGCGCCGCCCACGCGTGTGCTGCCGATTCTAGCGCTCGCGTATCATTTCCTGACGCGAGCGCGGCTCCTGCGATTCCGTTTAGGATTCCTTTGTTGTGCGTGGCGGCGCGCGCAGGGTCGCTGGCGGCAAGCGCGCTCAATGCCGCGATTCGGCGCGCAAGGCGCTTTCCTTCGCACTCTCGCTCAGAGTCTTCCAGCCGCCTGGATGCCAGTGCTTCAACCGGTATATGCACCTCTGCTGTGGTGGCAACGCGGCTGGTGTTCGTGAGTATTGCCACTAGCGCCTGCACGCCGAGCCAGCTCTCCAGCTGGGCTTTGACGGCTTCGCCCATAGTGTTCACTGTGTTTGCGCCCATTGCGTCGCATGTGTCTACGTCAATCTCGAGCTTTGCGAAGCCGTGCAAAGCTGAATCGCGGCATTTTCGCGCGCCGCCACCCCTCTTACTCATTGATGGGTGTGACTCGTTTGCAATGCGCAACAACTCTGCAACCTTTGCACAATCCTCAACAATCTCGTGCAAGCGCGCCGCCACGCTCCCGTCTGCGTCTTCAAAAGCTATTTGCGCTGTAGTCACGTATTGTGGCGAGTTTGCTACAATGCAGCCTTCAGTGCTTGTTGCCGCAATCCGCGCCCCATTGCACGCAGCTGCAATCACGGACGGCTCCTCGGTTGCAACCAGCACGTCCCGCACTTCGCCGTTCACAATCAGCCCACGCACAACGCCAACCGGCAGCGTATACTTTCCAATTTGATGCTCAATCATATGATTTGCAACGTCTGCAGGAATTGTAGTATCAGAACTTTCCGCAAACTGTTTAAGCAAAAATGTTGCCTCAGTATCGTTAATTGCGCCCTCATTTTGCAAGGTTTTTATGCGATTTTCCACGCTTAATTCACGAAAAGCGGTCATCGAAATCACCTCATGATTTGTAGACTACGAATGCTTCTGATCGCTTCGCATTCTGACTTAGTTGTTTCGCATTCTGACTTAGTTGTTTCGCATTCTAACTTGCATCGCAACGCCGATTCCGCCGCCGACACACAGCGCAGCAACTCCATTCAACTTATTGCTATCTCGCAAAGCGTATATAAGCGTCGTCAAAATCCTAGCTCCGCTAGCGCCCAGCGGATGACCGAGTGCAATTGCTCCACCGCGTACGTTTAGTTTTGACTCGTCAATATGAAGTTGTTCTGAAACAGCAATGCTTTGCGCTGCAAATGCTTCGTTTATTTCGAATAAGTCAATGTTGTCAACGTTGCTACCGGTCGCATTTAGCATGCGTTCCATCACATGTTTCGGAGCGTATCCCATTAAATCTGGGTCGATTCCGCCTTCTGCGAATCCCACAATTTGCGCAAGATATTCAATTCCGTGCGCTTGCGCGTAATCTTTGCTCATAAGTACTAGAGCTGCAGCTCCGTCGTTAATTCCGCTTGCGTTTCCGGCAGTTACAGTCGATTCGTGCTTGCTAATTTCGTGCTTGCAAACTTCGTTCTCGCTAATTTCGTGCTTGCCAACTTCGTTCTCGCTAACTTCGCAAGTTGCGCCTGAAGTTTCTTCCGACGCTTTAAAAAGCGTGCGCAATTTCGACAACTGCTCTAAAGACGTATCTTCGCGAGGATGCTCGTCTTGAGTTATAACAGTTCCGTTTGCAAGCGTTACTGGCACAATTTCAGAAGCAAAATCGCCTCGTTTAATAGCGGCAACAGCTTTTTGGTGAGATTTAAGTGCAAAAATATCTTGTGCTTCGCGAGTAATACCAAATTTTGCTGCAACATTTTCTGCAGTAACGCCCATTGCGTCGCCAGTAAAAGCGTCGTTTAAGCCGTCTCGTTGCAAACCGTCAATAAGCGCAAAATTCCCGTATTTGTGTCCGCTAAATCGCGAATTAGTTGCGTAAAATGGCACGTTGCTCATGCTTTCAGTGCCGCCTGCAACAACAACTTGCGCGTCTCCCATAACGATTGCGGATTGTGCTAAGCGCACTGCTTTTAAACCGGATCCGCATACTTCGTTAATTGTCATTGCGCAGCTAGAAGTATCTAAGCCTGCTTTTAACGCAATTTGGCGAGCAACGTTTTGTCCGCTGCCTGCTTGTAATACGTTTCCAAAAATAGCTTGATCCACGTCGTGTGAGCTAATTCCGGCGCGTTCTATTGCTGCTTTTGCTGCGATTGTTCCTAAATCAACTGAGGAAAGCGAAGATAAGCTGCCGCCGAATTTGCCAATAGGCGTACGTACAGCGCTTGCAATCACCACTTCAGTCATATGTTTAGCCACCTAATCAATTGTTTGTTGCAATACGTGTTGAAGTATACCAACCGGACTACTTTATCGTATTTTTCGACAAAATTACCATTTGCGAAAAATTTTTCTCGTTTCCTTCACAATTAAACGTGCTTCAATGAGTTTGCGCGCGCGAATCCGGCATAAATTTTACAGCGGTGTAAAGTAATGGTCGTCTACGCGCCCGAATCCGGCAGAAATCTTACAGTCGCGCGCAGTTTATGTCGCCTACGCACCAAAAAACGGCAGAAACTTTACGAGGGCGTAAAGGAAAAGTCGTCTACGCACCAAAAAACGGCAGAAACTTTACGCGCGTGTAAAGTAACGGTCGGCTACGCGCCCGAAAGCGGCAGAAACTTTACAGTCGCGTAAAATAAAGGTCGCGAAACAGCGAACAAGCGGCAGAAGCTTTACAGTCGCGCGCAGTTTATGTCGCCTACGCACCAAAAAACGGCAGAAAATTTACGCTCGTGTAAAGAAACGGTCGGCTACGCCCCGAAAGCGGCATAAATTTTACAGTCGCGTAAATTAAGGGTCGTATTTCCCTCAAACCTCCTGTAGCTTTGCGCCAGTGCTTTGCAAACGTTGTTTCTGTAGCTTTGCAGTAATGCTTCTGCAAAAAGTGGTTTTGTAGCTTTGCAGTAATGCTTTGCAAACGTCGATTACTTGTTGCTTAGTGAACTTTAACAGTATTGCTCTGCAGACGCTGAGTATTTATTGCCTAGAGAACGCTAACGTCCGTGCTGCTGCACAAACTACACCAGGCACACAAACCACGCACCACACCGCAGCTTAATTGCGCGACTTTAGCTGCACTTAGTAAACCACGCACTTTACGTAACTTTCTGCACGAGTCTATGAGTTTTGTGTTGTTGTTTAGTGTGGTAGAGCCTCAAAAGTTTTCGGGCAGAGCAATAAAAGAGGACTGAGGAAGCTACGTTCTTTTAAGAACAAAGCAGACAGTAAAGTCTTTAACAGTTAAAGCGACGAAGGACGGGACTTGCGATGCTGAAAACTTTCGAGGCTCATCAGACCGTTTGCAGAAAACACCAGTCAAAACTCATAGACGAAACGCAAGAATATCGAAAAGAAAATCGCAAATAAAGAAATCCCCCAAACTCGCGCCACATTAAGCAAGCGCGAAAGCAGGTCGGAGCGCTACTTACGGAACGAAATCGACCCATCAACAGGATCCATCGCGTCAACAATCGCCAGCGAATCCAAGTCATATCCGGCTTCACGAAGCGCATCTCCACCACCTTGGAAGCCTTTTTCGATAGCGATTCCAATGCCTGCAACGCTAGCTCCAGCATGATTGCAAATGTCGATTAATCCTTGCAAAGCCTTGCCGTTCGCCAAAAAATCATCCAAAATAAGCACGCGATCTTCCGCACTTAAATACTTACGTGACACAATCACCGGAAACTCGCGCTGCTTTGTAAAAGAAAATACCGTAGATACGTATTGGTCGCCATCGAGATTAATTGACTGAGCTTTCTTTGCAAAAACCACAGGAACTCCACCAAAATGGCGTGCTGCAACACATGCGATTCCAATACCAGAAGCCTCAATCGTAAGAATCTTAGTAATATTTGCGTCGCGGAAATGCTCAGCCCAAGCGGCTCCCATATGATCAAATAAATTCACATCGCACTGGTGGTTCAAAAAAGCGTCTACTTTTAATACATTGCCTGGTTTTACGATACCATCTTGGAGAATGCGTTCTTCCAATTCTTGCACGATGCGCCCCTTCTTACGAACAATTACTTGCAGTACGCTCAAGCATACCCACGTTCGTGACACAATACGAGTAAAAACGACTGCAGCATGTGGTAAACCTGATTAAATACGTGCGCAATTAAAACGTGGGGGCGTTTTATTGCTGAAGCTAAAACGTAGGTAATTGGCAGCATTAATGGAGTACAAGTATGAGCGTAAGTATGGGCGCAAGTATGAATGCAAATATGAGTGCAAAAGATAGCGATTACGGATATGTAAGTGATTTGTTGGGGAATCCAGTTGATTCGTTCGATTCTGACGATAGTTTTTACGAGAATGTTGCGGATGCGAATGATTATGCCAACTACAGTTACGACGAGTATGCTGACGCTTACGCTAAAGAGCCTGATTTTACGCAGCAAGAATATGCGTCTGATCAAGAATCAGTGCCTCCTCAAGCATCAGTGCCTCCTCAAGAATCTCAAGAATCTCAAGAATCTCAAGAATCTCAAGAATCTCAAGAATCTCAAGAATCTCAAGAATCTCAAGAATATTCCCAAAATTCCGCACATTCTAGAGTTGCAGTTGACGCGCAAAAACTACTCGACGGCTTAAATCCGCAACAATCTCAAGCAGTCCAATACGACGGACCGGCACTGCTTATTGGAGCAGGAGCTGGAAGCGGCAAAACGCGAGTTCTTACGCGAAGAATAGCTTGGATATTAAGTCAAAAAGGTGCCTGGCCAAGCCAAATTCTTGCTATCACTTTTACAAACAAAGCAGCTGCCGAAATGCGTGAACGTTTAAGCAATCTTATTGGCAGCGAAGCAAATACTATGTGGGTTTCGACGTTCCATTCTGCATGTGTGAAAATACTTCGCAGATCAGGGCAGTATATTGGCTTAAAATCAGGCTTTTCTATTTACGATACTTCCGATTGCGAGCGATTAGTAAAAATTATTGCAACAGAGCTTAACGTTGATATTAAGCGTTTTACGCCACGCAGCATTTTGGGCAAGATTTCGGATTGCAAAAATAGTTTAATCACTTGGCGTGAGCAACTAGACATGTATGCTAACGATTACAAGCCGGGTGTTGCAGGTCAACAAATTGCGCACGCTGGCAATTCTGAAGCTGTTTACGCAACTATTTATGCGGAATATCAGCATCGCTTATCTCAAGCAAATGCGGTTGATTTTGACGATTTAATTATGAGAACTGTGCAACTCATGCGCGAGGTACCAGAAGCTGCGCAATATTACCGCCATAAGTTCCGCTATATTCTCGTAGACGAGTACCAGGATACGAATCACGCTCAATACGAGCTTATTCGCGAGCTTGCAGGAGTGGATGTAAAACAAAATAACGCAAATACATCTCAGCAAAATAGCGCTCCTGCATCAATCACAGTTGTAGGTGACTCCGACCAGTCGATTTACGCTTTCCGTGGAGCCGATATTCGCAACATTCAAGACTTTGAAAAAGATTTTCCAAACGCTACAACTATTATGCTTGAGCAAAATTATCGCTCTACGCAAACTATTTTGGATGCTGCAAACGCAGTTATTTCGCATAATCAAGGACGAAAGCCTAAAAAATTGTGGACGGCATTAGGTGAAGGCGCTCCAATTACTGGTTATGCAGCAGACAGTGCTCAACAGGAAGCAGCTTGGGTTGCGCAAGAAATAGCGCGATTGGCAGGTGAAGAAGGCGTTGCTTATTCGGATATGGCGATTATGTATCGCGCTAATGCACAGTCTCGTTCGCTAGAAGATGCGCTCGTTAAAGCAGGTCTTCCGTATCAACTTGTTGGCGGCACAAAGTTTTACGAGCGACGCGAAGTAAAGGATGCGCTCGCATACTTGCAATCTATGGCAAACCCGGATGACGATGTGAATATGCGCCGAATTTTGAATGTGCCTAAGCGTGGGCTTGGAGCGCGTGCGGAGGCTTTGCTAACGCTTTACGCTCAAACACAAGGAGTTAGCTTCTGGCAAGCTTTGGAACATTTGGAGTCAATCGAAGGCATGCCAACTCGCACTGCAACAAAGCTTAAAGAGTTCCGCGAGCTTATGCACAATTTAATTACTTGTATGCAAAACGATGACTCGAAACCTTCTAAGGTTATTGACAGCATACTGAACGACAGTGGTTTGCTGGAGGATTTGCAACGTTCTGAAGATCCTCAAGATGCCGCTCGCGTGGATAATTTGTCGCAATTGCAGTCGGTTGCAGCTGAGTATGAGCAGAATACGCCGGATGCTAGTGTTGCTGGATTCCTTGAAACGACAGCGCTTGTGGCTGATTCGGATCAATTGCCGGATGAAAATGAGGACACTGGTAAAGTTACGTTGATGACGCTTCACACAGCTAAGGGCTTGGAGTATCCGGTTGTGTTCCTAACTGGCATGGAGCAGGGAACTTTTCCGCATTCTCGCGCTTTGGAAGACGATGGCGAGCTTTGCGAGGAACGTCGTCTTGCTTATGTTGGTATTACGCGAGCTAAGCAGCGTTTGTATGTTACTCGTGCTGCTGTTCGTGCGCAATGGGGGCAGGCTCAAGATATGCTTCCAAGCCAGTTTTTGGATGAGATTCCAGATAATTTGATTGATTGGAAGCGCAGAGAGTCTGATGTTGAGCGTTGGGGCGCTTCGTCTAGGCGTGGCGATGATTTCGATAGCGATTTTGATAGTGATTTCGGCGGCGATTTCGATGGTGATTTCGGCGGCTGGGATGACGATTATAGCGATGCGTTTAGTGAAAAAACAACTTATGGTGGAAGCAGTTACGGTTCTGAAAAGTCGTATGGCTCTAAGTCTTACGGAAGAAATAAATCGTATGGCTCTAAGTCTTACGGCTCTTCTTACGGAAAGTCTTATAGCAAGTCTTATGGATCTTCTTACGGTTCTTCTTACGGCTCATCTTACGGCTCGTCTTATTCTAAATCGAATTGGTCTAAGTCAAGTGCAGTAAAAACGCGCAAAGTTACTGCAAAAACTGCGACTTCAACAAGCGCAACAAAAGTTGGTTCAACTTCTGCAGTTATGAATAAAGATAATCATCTAAATATTCAAGACTTCCAAGTTGGCGACAAAATTACTCACGATACTTACGGCTTAGGAACCGTGTTAGCAACGCAAGATAAGGGCAGAAACTCAATTATTACAGTCGATTTCGGCTCCGATGGAGTAAAGCGACTAATGCTTAGAGTTGCACCAATCGAAAAATTGTAAAATCTTTTATTTATGCACTTTAATGTAAGATAAATTTTTAACAAGGACGTGGCGTTTGCTGGTGTGAGCGCCGAGAAGCGTGTTGCATTAAGGAAAATGTGACACTAAAAAATAATTCATATACATCTATGAGGTATCAATTATGAAAAACAAATTATTCGCATCAATTCCTGCAATTATTTTCGGCTTGCTTATTGCCGTTGCACCATTGACGTTTGCAAAGCCATGCTCAACCGGAGGCATGCAAAAAATGCATATGATGATGCAACCTATGGCATGCTACTACACAGGTCGTGCAGCTATTGGAATTGGCTTAGTTATTGCAGTACTTGGAATTATTGCGCTATTTGTTAAAGAAAATGTTCGCATTGGTTTAAATATTGCTGTAGTTGTGAACGCTTTGCTTATGCTCGCTGTTACAACATTCCTTATTGGCGTGTGCAAGAGCCCAATGATGCATTGTGCATCGGTTATGCGTCCAACACTGATCGTTCTGTCTGTGCTCGCATTAGTGTTCGCAGCTGTTTCCGTGTATTTGGATAATAAAGAAAATTAATAGTTCAAATAGTTCGAAAAGCTTAACAAAGCAAAATTATGCGCACTATTACGCTAAAGCGATTGCCGCTGGAAAATCTTAAACGCAAGCCATTGCGCACTGCTGCACTTATTGTTGTATCTGCGTGCTTGTCTGCGATATTTTTCGGCGGCTCGCTGATTTCTATGAATCTTGAACGCGGCTTGAACAGTATGCGAGAACGCATGGGAGCCGATATTATGGTTATCCCTCAAGGTACGCATACTAAAGCAGAAGCGCTGCTTACAAACAGTGGTTCAAGCACTTTTTATTTCACTAACGATATTGAGAATTTAGTAAGACGCTCTCCGGGTGTGCAAAAGGCGAGTGCACAAACGTATATTTCTTCGCTTTCTGCAGGATGTTGCGCTGAAAAATTGCAAATTATTGGTTTTGATCCCGATTCTGATTTTGTTATAGGTCCTTGGATTTATTCTCAGCATAAGCAGAAGTTACAAAAAGGCGAGATGATTGCTGGCGCAAATGTAATCGTGTCTTATATGAATACTGTTCGTCTTTTTGGACACCAATGGCCTGTAGCTGCGCAGCTTGCAAAAACCGGCACAAGCATTGATAATTCAGTGTTTGTGCGACGCGAAAGTGTGCCGCAAGTAGTTGAGTATTCAACGAAAGTGCATCACACAGCTATTCCAAAGGAATATGCCAAAAAAGCAGTTTCTGCAGTTCTTGTAAAAGTACAAAAAGGTTACAGCGCGAAAGAAGTTGCAAAAAATATCCGCAAAACAACCGGTCTTTCAAGCATTGGCATAGTTTTTCCGGGCGGAATTACAGCAACTACGCAAGCTAATCTTGGTGTTTTTACTCGCACGTTGACTGTTATAATTGCTGCGTGCTGGCTAGTTGGATTGCTAGTTTTAGTTGCAGTGTTTTCAACATCTGTAAACGAGCGTAAAAAAGAATTTGCTTCTCTTCGCATACTTGGCACAACAAGAAATATGCTTTTAGGTGTTGTAGTTAGAGAATCTACGATACTTGGCTTAGTTGGCGGAGTATTGGGTGTTGCGTCTGCAAGTCTTATATTGTTCCCTTACAGTTCTCTTATTTCTGAACAATTGCAGCTTCCGTATTTGGAAGTGACTGCTCTACCAGTAGCAGTGCTTATGTTAGCGTCTGTGCTACTTGCGCTTGTTGCAGTTGTTGTAGCTTCAGCGCTTACTACATTGCGTATTGCTATGCGTGAAACGTATTTGACACTTAGGTCAGGTGAGTAAGTATGGAAGATAAGAGTCAAAAACTTCCAAGTAATGAGTTTGATATTTTACCTGTTGTTGAACTTACTCGTGTAACTCGCGAATTTATGCGCAGAAAGCACAAATTTTTTGCAGTAAATAACGTGAGTTTTGCGCTAAATAGCGGCGATTTTGTGGCAATCGTTGGAAAGTCAGGTAACGGAAAATCTACTTTACTAAATTTGATTGCTGGGTTATTGAAGCCAACGCATGGAAGTGTAAAAGTTTGCGGCGAAGAGATTTCTGAACGCACTTTTAGTGATGCCAAGATGTCTCGTTTGCGCGCATGTGATATAGGTTTTGTGACGCAATCGCAGACGCTTTTGCAAAATCTTACTGTGCATGACAACATACTTTTACCTGTGCAAATTGCAGCTAGTGCTTGTGAAGTAAGTAAGTCTGGAATAAGTAAGTCTGAAGTAAGCGAAGATTTAAACGAGACTCGCGCGTTAGAACTTTGCAAGCAATTGCATATTGAAGATTTACTGTGGTGCTACCCAAATGAGCTTTCGGGTGGTGAAATGCGTCGCGTAATGATTGTGCGTGCGCTAATAAACAATCCGAAGCTTCTTATTCTTGACGAGCCTACTGGCGATTTGGATTTAGAGCATACTCGCATAGTGGTGAAAATGTTGCGCGATGCTGCAAAAAATGGTGTGGCAGTGCTCATGGTAACTCACGATGTTGAGGCTGCTCGCTGTGCGGATCGCACATACACAATGGATGCTGGCTCCCTTCGCTAATTTATTCTTACGGGTGTGTAGAATCAGAAACGATGCCTATTTTGTGTAAGCATCATCTGGAGCCTTAGCCCATCAGTGGGTCGGCGCGCGGTAGTTATGGCGTTATTTCAACGTTTTAATACTTGCGCGTTCGTGTGTTAGCACGAAGAAGCACTGGAGAGGCCGGCTCAGCGTGAGTAATTTTTAGGCGATTTTGCAATCGACTAAAAACTTGGTTCACGTTCCGTTCAGATAACGACAGAATTAAAGGATTAGTTATGACTAATATTCAGCGTTCTCGCCGTCAGGTGCGTCTTTCTCGCGCCCTCGGCATCGCTTTGACCCCAAAGGCTCAGCGTATCTTCGAGAAGCGTCCATATGCTCCAGGTGAGCACGGTCGCACTCGTCGTCGCACCGAGTCCGATTACGCAGTACGTCTTCGCGAGAAGCAGCGTCTTCGCGCTCAGTACGGCATCTCTGAGAAGCAGCTTCGTGCTGCTTACGAGAAGGGTACGCACACTGCAGGCCAGACCGGTGACGCAATGCTCACCGATTTGGAAACTCGTCTTGATGCTTTGGTTTTGCGCGCAGGCTTTGCTCGCACCACCGCCCAGGCTCGTCAGTTTGTTGTACATCGTCATATTTTGGTTGATGGCAATCTTGTCGATCGCCCATCTTACCGTGTGAAGCCAGGCCAGACCATTCAGGTTCGTGCCAAGAGCCAGACCATGGTTCCATTCCAGATGGCTGCAGAAGGCGTTCATCGCGACGTTTTGCCAGCAGTTCCTGGTTACCTCGATGTGAATCTTGCCTCTTTGAAGGCTACTTTGACTCGTAAGCCGGAAGTCGATCAGATTCCAGTTGAAGTCAACATTCAGTACGTCGTCGAATACTACGCTCGTTAATTCGCCGATTTAATTCTTAAGGACATACCGCTTGACCCCTGCTATGCGATTGCGTGGCAGGGGTCAATGCGTTTTTGTCGATTTCATCGGTTGGTTTGGTGTTTTCGACAGTTATGTACCGCTTAGTGCAATAATGGAGCTATGTTGCTGCATCTTTATTTAGTGCGTCACGGACAGACGCTATTTAATCGCTATAATCGATTGCAAGGCTGGTCAAATTCTCCGCTTACTGAAAAAGGTTTGAAAGATGCGGACACGGCTGCAAAAAAGCTAGAAAATATTGCTTTTGCTGCAGCTTACTGTTCGGATACTACTCGTGCGCAAATCACAGCACAACGTATTCTCGATGCAAATGAAGCTGCCGGTAATGTGCGCCCGACGCTTATAAGCGACATGCATTTTCGCGAGCAATGCTACGGCTATTTTGAAGGTCAAGATATGCAAATGGCTTGGTGGGCTGCAGGAGCGCCTCACGGAGCTCACACTTATAACGAAATCGTTGAAAAATTTGGGCTTGCGGCAACACGAGACATGCTTAAAGAAGCGGATCCTTTCCACGATGCCGAATCAGATATCGAATATTGGACTCGCGTAGAAGAGGGTTTTGCGTTAATTGCTTCAAATTCTTCGCTTAACGATGGAGATAATGTTTTGCAAATTTCGCATGGCAACACTTTGCTAAGTCTTATGCACCGTTTTGCGCCTGCAGGTTACGATTTAAGTGAACGCCCTCAAAACGGAAGCGTAACAAGACTTGATTTTGACACTACCAAACCTATTGATAATGCCATTACTATTCGAGGCTATAACGAGTAGATTCTACTGTTTAACTTTGTTATATGCGTCTTTACCGTTCGTTAATCTTAAGTCATTGCGAAGGGTTTTAATACGTAGTTTGATTTGCTGTTGTATGGCTTTTGATACTGCGAAATCTTAGGCAAAATGGTATAGAAAGAGGTTACGATGAGCGTTGGAGACATAGCCGCTCTTATTGCTGCGATTGCGTTTGCCGTGCTTTCTGGCTTTTTGATTTATCCGTTAATCAGATTAGGCAGATTGTTTGATCAGATTGCGAAAACAATTAAAGAGTCGGGTGAGCATGCGATGCCGGCAATCGATGAGTCTGTTACAACTATTAAGCAAGTTAATAAGACTCTTGACGACGTAAACGCTGTTTCAGGAGCTACTCGCACAACCGTTACAAATATTAGTGCTCTAACAGATTTGTATGGTGCTTTCCTTGGAAAACCGATCGTAAAAATTGCAGCTGCCGGTTACGCTCTAAAAGATACTGTTTCTTCTTTCTTCAATAAGCCGACTGTGCCAACAGACAAGAATAGTGCCAATCGTAACGCTTCAAAAGAATCCTCTGACAAGAATGCAACTAAGAATGCAAGCAGGGGGGAGTAATGTTCAAGCGTTTATTTTGGATGTTTGTTGGCATTGTAATTGGTGTTCTTACAGTTACGAAGGCTCGTGCATATGTTAAAGCAAAAATGCCGTCTTCTGCTAGTCGTTTTATATTTGATGAGGAACCGAAAAATATCACATTGCGCACAGTAATGGGATTGTTTAAAGATTTCAATACTAGCCGTAAAGAGCATGAAGCTGAGCTTAATTCTCGTTATGCTAATCGTAGAAATAAGGAATTTTAAATAAAAAACGAGTTTTTCATAATTTCGTTACTTTGCTAAGTTTAGTTAAGTTAAGTATTGAAGTACTATATTGAATGTTTGCATGATTGCGTCGTGCGTCATGCGGCACGATTTCGTGTGAGCGTTGCATGTGGCTTTTGTTTGTGACGGTTATTTGTGACGGTTTGCGTGGGTCTTGCTAAAAATTACACAAGGAGTTCGTACGTATGCGCACAGCAGAAATTGCAAAGCGTTATCTTGACTATTTTGCCAAGAATGGTCATATGGTTGTTCCTTCGGCTTCTCTTATTTCGCCGAACCCAACAACATTGTTTACTATTGCCGGCATGGTGCCGTTTATTCCTTACTTGCTTGGTGAGCAGACGCCTCCTTCGCGTCGTATGGCTTCGAATCAGAAGTGCGTTCGCACTCTAGATATTGACGAAGTTGGTAAGACTACTCGTCACGGCACTTTCTTCCAGATGGTTGGCAACTTCTCGTTTGGCGATTATTTTAAGGAAGAAGCTATTCACTACGCTTGGGAGCTTTTGACAACTCCTCAAGATAAGGGCGGCTACGGTTTTGACCCTGAAAAGCTTTGGGTTACTACTTATACTGACGATGATGAAGCCCGCGCAATTTGGAAGAACGAAGGCTTCGACCCAGAGCATATGCAAGTTTTCGGTATGGAAGATAACTTCTGGACTACCGGCGGCCCTGGTCCTGGCGGTCCATGCTCCGAAATCTACGTTGATCGCGGTCCTAAGTATGGTCGCGATGGAGGTCCGGCTGCTGACGAATCTCGCTTTATTGAGATTTGGGATTTGGTTTTCGAAAATTACCAGGTAGATAACGTCAAATCTAAGACTGATTTGCATATTGCTGGCGAACTCGATCAAAAGAATATTGATACTGGCGCTGGTTTGGAGCGTTTGGCTTACCTTATGCAAGGTAAGGAAAATATTTACGAAACTGACGAAGTTTATCCAGTTATTGAAGCTGCAGAAAAGCTTAGCGGCGTAAAGTACGGCGATAATAATGATGCTGACGTGCGTTTCCGCGTTGTAGCAGATCACGTGCGTTCCGCTTTGATGATTATGAGCGATGGCGTGCGCCCAAGTAATGTTGGCCGCGGTTACGTGCTTCGTCGTCTTCTTCGCAGAACTGTTCGCGCAATGCGCATGCTCGGTGTGCAAGATCCAGTTTTGCCAACGCTGTTCCCAGTTTCTAAGGCTGCTATGGAACCAAGCTATCCAGAGCTTAACGATACTTTCCACGAGGTTAGCGAAGCAGCTTACGGTGAAGAGGATGCTTTCCGTCGCACTCTTGAAAAGGGCACAACTATTCTCGACTTGGCTGTTGAAAAAGCTAAGAAAGAGCACAAGGACGACCCTATGGTTGGCGGCGCAGACGCGTTTACTTTGCACGATACTTACGGCTTCCCAATTGAGCTTACTCTTGAGATGGCAGCCGAGCAGGGTGTTAAGGTGGACGAAACTAAGTTCCGCGAGCTTATGAGCGAGCAGAAAGGTCGCGCTCGAGCTGACGCTTTGAAGAAGCGTCACAATGTGGACGTTAGCGTTTACGACGATATTAAGAAGGCACTCGAAAAGCCAATCGACTTCCTCGGTTACACTGACTTCTCAAGTCGTTCAAACGTTTTGGCAATTGTTGAAGCAGGCAAGGGTTCTGTTAAAAGCGTTACTGCTCCTGCAAATGTTGAGGTTATTCTCGATCGCACGCCATTCTATGCTGAGCGCGGCGGTCAGATTGCAGATCAAGGTGAGATTATTTCCGACGACGGCGCAATTTTGGAAGTCGACGATGTTCAGCGTCCAATCAAGGATTTGATTGTTCACAGCTGCCGACTTACTGAAGGTACCTTGAGCGTTGGTGCTCCAGTGAACACGAATATTGATCAGGTTCGCAGGGCTGCGTTGGCTCGTTCTCACACCGCTACTCACACTCTTCACAAGGCTTTGCGCGAAGAGCTTGGTCCACAGGCAACTCAGCGCGGTTCTGTAGTTGATCCAGATCGTTTGCGCTTCGACTTCCAGTGGCCAAAGGCTGTCGATAAGGATGCGCTTTCTCGCGTTGAAGCTCGCGTAAATGAGCGTATTCGCGACGATTTGCAGGTAGTTCCTAAGGAAATGCCAATCGACGACGCTTTTAAGCTTGGAGCAATGCACTTGTTCGGCGAAAAGTACGGCGATGTTGTGCGCGTTGTTGAAATCGGCGACGGTTGGAGCCGTGAGCTTTGCGGCGGTACTCATGCTAAGAGCACTGGAAAGATTGGTATGGTAACTATTCTTTCCGAGTCTTCTATTGGCTCTGGTGTACGCAGAATCGACGCTCTTTGCGGTGAAGCTGCGTACGAGTATGGCGCTCGTGAACACACTTTGGTTGCGCAATTAGCGGATATGGTTAACGCGCGTCCAGACGAGTTAGCTGAACGTTTGGAATCTTTGCTTAACAAGATGAAGGATTCTGATCGTAAGCTTGCATCTGTTTACGAAGCTCAATTAAATGAAGCTGTACCAACATTAGTTGATGAAGCAAAGAATAGTAGCGAAAAAGTTAAGTTGGCTCTTAAGAATGTTGGCAACTTTGGCTCATTTGATGCTTTGCGTAAGACAGTTCTAGATATTCGCGCTCGTTTAGGTGAAGATGCTCCAGTGGTTGTTGCACTTGCTGGTGTTAATGAGGACGATCGACCAATGATCGCAGTCGCTACAAACGAAGCTGCTCGCGGTCTTGGTGCTAAGGCTGGCGACTTGGTGCGTACTGCTTCCAAGGTGCTTGGCGGCGGCGGTGGCGGCAAGCCAGACTTCGCTCAGGGCGGTGGTACAGACGCTTCTAAGCTTGATGAAGCTCTTGAAGCTGCGAAATCAGAAGTAGCTAAGCTCGCCTAGTGCGTGTCTTACAGCTTAAAAAATTTACGAATCTATACCAAAAGCAACACGAAACATGGTGTGGTTAGGTATTGATTTAGGTGATGCAAGGGTCGGACTTGCACTTTCCGACCCTGATCTCACCTTTGCTCATCCTATTGGTAATGTGCAAGTGTTTGGAGATTCCTTCCGTGCTATAGATGAAGTGCTTGAAGTTATTGAAGATAACAATGTAGAAAAAGTTGTTATAGGCTTGCCTTTGCAACTCGATGGCACTGAAGGAAAATCTGCTAAAAAAGCTCTGCGCTGGGGGAAGAATCTAATAAAGCGCATGCAAATATTGCATGACGAAAAAGATTGGGCGTTGGATTATATGCCAGAAGTAGTTTGGAAAGATGAGCGTTTGACAACAGTAAGTGCTCATCGCCAGCTTTTGCAAGCGGATCTTTCTACTAAAAAGCATCGCCCAATGGTAGATCAGCAGTCTGCAGTGTTGATTTTGCAGTCTGCTCTCGATTCAAAATATGCGCAACAAAACTAGTAAAAGTAAATAAACAAAAGTTAGAAAGTAGAAAAGGAGTGTCAAATGTCTGACAGTTTTGATGAGTTCTTTGACAATCATGCACAATGGACTGATCACGATGATTCTCCTTCTTCATCTGATTCTAACGGTTCAAATTCGTCAGGAAAATCTCGCAAACAAGCAAAAGCACGTCTTGCTGCAAAGAAACGTAAACGTCGAGCAAAAGCAGTTTTAGCTATATTGATTGTGTTCGTGCTATGTGTTGTTGGTTACGTTGGATACAGTGCTGTGCGTGCGTGGCGCTTGTCTCAGAACAGTGAAGCTGTTGCAGATTGGCCAGGTCCTGGTTATGGATCTGTTGAGTTTACAGTCGATACTGGCGAAGGCGCTATTACAGTTGCTGAAAAACTAGTGAAAGCGAATGTTGTTAAATCACAAGCTGCATTCACTTCAGCTGTTTCTGCAAATAATAAAATTTTGTATCCTGGCGTTTACTCACTGAAAAAACATATGGCTGCTATTGATGTAGTTGATATTCTTTCAGATCAAACAAAAGCAGGCGGATTCCTTGATGTTCGTGCAGGGGATCATGCAGCAGACGTTTTGCAAAAAGCTTCAACATTATCTGGAATAAGTTTAGATAAATTCAAGTCTGCGTTAGCTGATGGTGCCGCAGGAATTCTGCCTGCCGAAGCAAACGGTAGCGTTGAAGGCTGGCTAGAGCCTGGAGTTTATAACGTAAAAGCTATGAAAAGTGCGGATGCTATTCTTTCAGCAATGGTAAAAAAGCGTATTGAAAAACTTGATTCTCTTGGAATTCCTAAAGGTAAAGATAGAGAAAAAGCCTTAATTATGGCGTCTATTGCCGAAGCTGAAGTGAATAATCGCGAATATTATGGCAAAGTTATTCGCGTAATACTGAACCGTTTGGCAAAAGATATGCCGTTAGGAATGGATTCTACTGTTGGTTACGGCGCAGGAGTAAAACCTATTAAACTCACGCAAGCAATGCTTGACGATGCAAATAATCCGTATAATACACGTATTCATAAGGGTTTGACCCCTACGCCTATTGGCATTGCTGGAGACAGAGCGTTGCTTGCAACCATTAAGCCTCAAGATGGTCCTTGGCTTTACTTCGTCACCACGAATTTGAAGACTGGTGAAACGAAGTTTGCGGATAACAAAGACGACTTTTTGAAATACCGCGACGAGTACAAGCGCAACAATCCTGAAGGCAACTAAATTATTAAATAATATAGCTTTTAACCACATAGATGTTTTGGGGTTGTAACAGTTTTGCAAGTTTTCGTAATCTGCTTTAATGAAGCAATTAATTATTACGATAATATCGGCGCTACCAACGCTCACATGTTTAATTTCAGTTTGCGCAACAGACATAAAAAGTCGCGTAGTGCCAAGACTTTGGATTGTTATTGCAGGAATTTTTCAATCTTTTGCGAATCTTATATATTCGATTATTTTATTTAGAAATATTAGCGTGCTTATTTTCGGCTGGATTTCTTGCGTAATTATTTTTGTAATTTACTGGAGTATGCGAAAAATTTCCGCAAAAAATGCTATTGGCTTCGGAGATGTTACGAGCGCGTCAATGATTGCGCAAGCCTTGGTATTATTTGGCTTTGACTGCTTAATTTACTGGTTCGCTTTAGTTGGAGCAGTTGGCTTACTTTGGCTTTTGCTATGGGAAATTTACTGCAAAATCTGCTCGCCAACCAACGCATCAATACCATTCGTGCCAGTAGAAGCAATATCTGCAATACTCGCAGCATTGCTGTCAATAACAACCCGCTCAATACTTGGTAGTTAGTAAAGTAGAGTATTTAGACGCGTAAATTACTTGAGAATGGAGAAATGGCATGCTTAGATGGCAAACGGCAGGGGAGTCGCACGGTGAAGCGTTAGTAGCCATGATTGAAGGTTTGCCGGCTGGCGTGCACATTACTAGCAACGATGTAGTTTCTGCACTTGCTCGCCGTCGCCTTGGTTATGGTCGTGGCGCGCGTATGAAGTTTGAGCAGGACAAAGTTAGACTGCTTACTGGAGTTCGCCACGGAGTAACGCTTGGTTCTCCGATTGCTGTAGAAATCGCGAATACAGAGTGGCCAAAGTGGACCGAAGTAATGAGTGCAGATCCTTTGGATCACGAGGTTGAGCAAGTTGGCAGAAATGCTCCTTTGAGCCGCCCTCGTCCAGGGCATGCGGATTTAACTGGCATGCGCAAGTACGGTTTTAATGATGCTCGCGAAGTTTTGGAGCGTTCGAGTGCTAGGGAAACAGCTTCTCGTGTGGCTTTGGGTGCTATTGCTGATGCGTTTTTACAGCAGGCTTTGGGTGTGCGCACTGTTGCGCATGTTATCGGCATCGGCGGCGTATATGCCAACAAAAGTTTAGCCTTACCAACGCCTGACGATGTTGCCGCTCTGGATGCTTCTCCAGTTCGCACTCTCGACAAAGATGCTGAAGCTAAAATGATGGCTCGCATCGACGAAGCAAAAGCAAATGCAGATACGCTCGGTGGAGTAGTGGAAGTGCTTGCTTACGGCATGCCTGCAGGAGTTGGCACATACGTTGAG
Source organism: Gardnerella sp. C0026F2 (assembly GCF_056590715.1). Taxonomy (NCBI): domain Bacteria; kingdom Bacillati; phylum Actinomycetota; class Actinomycetes; order Bifidobacteriales; family Bifidobacteriaceae; genus Gardnerella; species Gardnerella sp. C0026F2. The sequence goes on along the minus strand of NZ_JBWPWR010000002.1, from coordinate 214,907 downwards.
TCGGATCGTCGATTGGATGCGGCTCTCGCGAGCGCGATTATGGGAATTCAGGCTATTAAAGGCGTGGAAATTGGCGACGGTTTTGCAGAAGCAGATCGCCCCGGATCGGCTGCGCACGACGAAATGGTAACAGACGAAAACGGGAAAATTAAGCGTCTTACTAATCGAGCTGGAGGAATTGAAGGTGGAATGTCGAACGGCGAAATTATTCGCGTGCGCGCTGCGATGAAGCCAATTCCGTCTATTCCACGCGCTTTGCGCACAGTGGATGTGCTTACTGGCGAAGCTGCTCAAGCTATTAATCAGCGCTCCGATTTCACTGCTGTGCCAGCTGCTTCTGTAGTTGCAGAAGCGATGGTAAGGCTTACTTTAGCTAAGTATGCTTTGGAAAAATTCGGCGGAGATTCTTTGCAAGAAACGCGCCGAAATGTGGAGTCTTACGTAGTTTCCTGGCCGGAGAATATGAAATGAGCAGCAGCACTAAACTTCCGCTAGCTGTTATTATTGGCATGCCTGCTGCTGGAAAAACGCGTGTTGGCCGCGAAGTTGCGCATCTTATGAATCTGCCTTTTTATGATACAGATGACATGATCGAGTGCGATATTGATATGTCAATACCGCAATATTTCGAGGAATATGGCCAGGATGCTTTTCGTGAAATAGAAGCTCGCATAGTGCGAGAGGCAATTTTAGGAGATACACCTGCAGAAGATTCTACAAAGGGAATAGTTTCGCTTGGTGGCGGTGCGCCTATGCGTGAAGAAACTCAAAAAGTTTTGCGTGAGTATATGCGCTGTGGCGGTCGCGTTGTGTATTTGCAAGCAAATGCTAAAGAGGCTATTGAGCGCGCAAGCTGGAATAATAATCGTCCTATGTTTTCTGGAGAAGATGCGCAAAAGCGTTGGATGGAATTATTTGAGCAGAGAGATCCTGTTTTTAGGGCGGTATCGAATATCCACATGCAAACAAAAGGTTCGACTCCGTATATGGCTGCAGAAAAATTAAGGAGCATGATTATGCAACGTATTGTGCACGTAACAGGTGAAGGAATTGAACCATACGATGTGCGAATTGGCGACGGTGCAATGCAACTTCTGCCGCAAATGCTTGGAACTAAGCCGGTTAAAGTGGCGTTAGTTCACACGCAACCTGTTCAGCGTCATAGCGACAAAGCTCGAACTATTTTGCGCCAATCTGGTTACGAAGTTTTCGACATGCTAATTCCGGATGCAGAAGCTGGAAAAACTATTAAAGTTGCAAGCGGATTGTGGGCTAACTTGGCAGAAGCTGGTTTTACTCGTTCGGATGCAATTGTTGGTTTAGGCGGGGGAGCAGCAACGGATGTCGCTGGCTTTGTTGCTGCAACTTGGATGCGTGGAATTCGCTATGTAAACTGCCCTACTTCGCTTCTTGCGATGGTTGACGCGTCTACGGGCGGTAAAACTGGTATTAATACTGATGCTGGAAAGAATCTAGTCGGCAGCTTTTACACTCCAGCTGGCGTTTTAGCAGATACTTCTACGCTTGCAACTCTTCCAAACGATATTCTTATTGAAGGCTTGGGTGAGGTTGCAAAATCTGGTTTTATTCGTGACGGCGAAATTTTGAAGATTCTTAGCGATGCCAATAATGCGAGGCTTTTGCGTGAATTTAATGGAGATGATTTAGAAAATAATAACGAACTTCACGAACTGCTCGTGGAGCTTATTGAACGCACAGTTAAAGTAAAGGCGTATCACGTATCGAGCGATTTAAAAGAGCAGGGTTTGCGCGAGTTTTTGAACTACGGGCATACGCTTGGTCACGCGATTGAGCAGATTGAGCATTTCCGCTGGCGTCATGGAAACGCTGTTGCCGTCGGCATGGTTTTTGCGGCGGAACTTGCGCAAATTTTAGGATATTTGGATGCGGGAGACGTTGCGTATCATCGTTCGCTTTTGGATTCGCTTGGATTGCCAACTTCGTGGCAGTGTGCAAAAGATGCGGATGCTGCTTTTGAGTGCGTGCTTAACCTTATGCATCGCGACAAAAAAGCGCGCGGCAACATGCTACGTTTCGTAATTTTGGATGGTATTTCGAATCCTATGCATTTAGACAATCCGCCTATTGAAGCTGTTCGTGAAGCTTTTGAGCGCGTTTATAAGCAAAATTAATTAATCTTGCGAGGTAAAAATGGAAAATCAGCATACAAAAAAAGTGCTTGTTGTAAACGGACCGAATTTAGGTCGTTTAGGCGTGCGTCAGCCGGACGTGTACGGTAGTGAGAACTTTGAAACTTTGCGCGAGAAATGCGAAAAGTGGGGTGCGGAACTTGGGTTTGAAGTAGAAGTGCGACAAAGTGACGACGAAGCGCAAATGGTTCACTGGATGCACGAAGCTGCCGATACTCATACGCCTGTTGTTATGAATCCTGCCGCTTTTACGCACTACAGTTACGCGCTCGCGGACGCGGCTCACATGGTTTTGGATGCTGGAGTTCCACTAATGGAAGTGCATATTTCTAATCCTGCTGCGCGCGATGCTTTTCGTAAAATTAGCGTAATTAGTCCTGTTGCAACCGGCACTATTACAGGCATGGGATTGTACGGCTATAAGCTTGCTTTAGAAGCCGTTGCGCATCTTGTTTGATTTTGTTCGATTTTTTGCGAATCAACACCCAGCGTCGAGGCTCGAAGATACTATGGAGTTCCATGGTTAGAAGACAACATGGTAACTCTCAGGAGCATATTACAAAGCATATTTTTGTCACAGGTGGCGTAGTTTCGTCCCTCGGAAAAGGCCTTACAGCATCATCTTTAGGCCGACTTTTGCGCAGTCGCGGATTGCATGTATTACAACAAAAACTCGATCCTTATATCAACGTTGACCCGGGTACAATGAACCCATTCCAGCATGGCGAAGTCTATGTTACGGAAGATGGAGCAGAAACAGATCTCGATATTGGTCATTACGAGCGATTCCTCGATGTTTTCTTAAGCCAGAAGGCGAATGTTACGACTGGTCAGATTTATCAATCTGTGCTTCGTAAGGAGCGCGCTGGCGAATATTTGGGTCAGTGCGTGCAGGTTATTCCGCATATTACTGGCGAAATCAAGTCGCGTATGCGCGCGCAAGCTTCCGACGATGTAGACGTTATTATTACGGAAATCGGCGGAACGGTTGGCGATATTGAGTCCCAGCCATTTTTGGAGGCTGCTCGCGAAGTTCGTCGCGATTTAGGTCCTGAAAACTGCATGTTTGTGCACGTTTCTTTGGTGCCTTATATTGCTGCAGCTCACGAATTGAAGACTAAGCCAACTCAGCATTCTGTTATGATGCTTCGCTCTCTTGGTATTTCTCCAGATGCGCTTGTCTTGCGTTCGGATCGTCCGCTTAATCAAGGCATTAAAGACAAGATTTCGCTTATGTGCGATGTCGATGCTGAAGGCGTTGTGAACTGCGTCGACGCTCCAAGCATTTACGATGTGCCGAAGATTTTGTTCAACGAGGGCTTGGATGCTTACGTTGTGCGCGAACTTGAGCTTCCATTCCACGATGTTGATTGGAACGAGTGGGAAGATTTGCTTGAGCGCGTGCATCATCCAAAGCATGAGTTGAACATTGCAATCGTCGGTAAGTATATTGATTTGCCAGATGCATACCTTTCCGTTACAGAGGCTATTAAGGCTGGTGGTTTTGCAAACTGGGCTAAGGTAAACGTGCGCTGGGTTGCTGCTGACAAGTGCGAAACTCAAGAAGGTGCTGCCGCGGCTCTTGACCAAATGGACGGCATGGTTATTCCAGGCGGTTTTGGCATTCGCGGTATTGAAGGTAAGATTGGCGCTTTGCGTTACGCTCGCGAGCACGGTTTGCCAACGCTTGGTCTTTGCCTTGGCTTGCAATCTGTGGTTATTGAGTACGCTCGCCACGTTCTCGGTCTTGAGGATGCTAATTCCACTGAGTTCGAGAAGGATTGTGGCGATCCAGTAATCGCAACTATGGAAGAGCAGAAGGATATTGTGGCCGGTAAGGGAGATATGGGTCACACAATGCGACTTGGCTCTTACCCTGCAACGCTTGAAGAAGGTTCTATTGTTGCTGAGCTTTATGGCACTACGCATGTTACTGAGCGTCACCGTCACCGTTATGAAGTGAACGTGGCGTATAAGGATCGTTTGCGTGAAGCCGGCTTGCGTATTAGCGGTCAAAGCCCAGATGGTAATTTGACTGAGTTTGTGGAGCTTCCAAAGGAAGTTCACCCATTCTACGTAGCAACTCAAGCTCATCCAGAGTTTAAGTCTCGCCCAACTAAGCCTCATCCACTATTTGCTGGCTTGGTTGCGGCTGCTCTTGAGCATCAAGAGGATGCTCAAAATAGCAAAGAAGATAAGTAGACTTAAGTAGGGCTTAAGTAGGGCTTAAGTAAGGCTTAAGTAAGGCTTAAGTGGGACTTAAGTAAGAATTAAGTAAATAGAAATAAGCGGTAAGACTTGGTTTTCCTAAGTTTTGCCGCTTTTTAATTCGTAAACAACTTTTTCTTGACACTCGCGTAAAGTTTCTGCCGTTTATGTTTTATTAGATTGTGATAAACATTACGTTTTGTGCGTAACACGGCTATACCAAGAAATCGCATTACGCGGTAACCTTAGATAGGTGATAATTGAGTGGGGAGAGTGCGAAAGTAGCGCTTTGGGGAGCAGCTTTTGCCAATTGATACGTACCGCGCGCAGGTGTGCGTTAAGTATGGAGGTGTAACAGGCTTTATGAGCGATAGCAATATGAGCGATACTAGCAATATGAATGATACTGGCGTTACTGGCGATTCAAGCGTTGCAGCAAGTGATGGCAATCCCGCAAAAAATAAAGCTGCAGACGTTGAAATGAGCCAGTATGTGGCAGATCGCGCTCGCGTAAACGAAGAGAAAATCCGTCAAGACGAGCAGATTGTTGCTGAATTTGGCGATTACAATTACGGTTGGCATGATTCGGATGCTGCAGGCGAGGCTGCGAAGAAGGGTATTGACGAGTCGGTTGTGCGCGCAATTTCTGCTGACAAGCACGAGCCGGAATGGATGCTAAATCTTCGTTTGCAAGGTTACCGCGCGTTTTTGCAAAAGCCGATGCCGGATTGGGGCGTGGATTTAAGCGGTTTTGACGCGGATGATTTTAAATACTACGTGCGTCCGGTTCACGATCAAGCGAAAACTTGGGACGATTTGCCGGATGATATTCGCAAAACTTACGACAGGCTCGGCATTCCGGAAGCTGAGAAAAAGCGCTTAGTTTCAGGCGTTGCAGCACAGTACGAGTCGGAAGTTATTTACAATTCGATTCGAGAAGACTTGGCTGCGCAAGGCGTGATTTTTGTTGATACGGATACAGCAGTGCAAAAGTATCCGGAGCTTGTAAAAAAGTATTTTGCAACTGTGATTCCAGTTGACGACAACAAGTTTGCGGCTCTTAACACAGCGGCTTGGAGTGGCGGCTCGTTCGTGTACGTTCCAAAAGGCGTGCACGTGGATATTCCGCTTCAGGCTTACTTTAGAATTAATACGCCGAACATGGGTCAGTTTGAGCGCACGTTGATTATTGCAGACGAAGGCTCGTACGTGCATTATGTTGAGGGTTGCACGGCTCCAATTTATTCCACGGATTCTCTTCACGCTGCGAACGTTGAAATTGTTGTGGAAAAGCATGCTCGCGTGCGATACACAACCGTTCAAAACTGGTCAAATAACGTGTATAACTTGGTAACTCAGCGAGCTTATGTGCGCGAAGGTGGCACAATGGAGTGGGTTGACGGCAACATCGGCTCCAAAGCAACTATGAAGTATCCTGCTTGCATTCTTGCTGAGCCGTACGCAAAAGCAGAAACCATGTCTTTGAGCTTTGCTGGACGCGGTCAGTATCAAGATACGGGTGCGAAGATGATTCACTTAGCTCCGCACACGAGTTCAACGATTGTTGCTAAGTCGATTTCGCGCGGCGGTGGGCGTTCTGCTTACCGCGGTCTTGTGAAGATTATTAAGGGTGCGAAGGGCTCGAGTTCGTCTGTTGTGTGCGATGCTTTGCTTGTTGACGATTTTTCGAGGTCGGATACTTATCCGCATGTTGACGTGCGTGAAGACGACGTTTCGATGGCTCACGAGGCCACTGTTTCCAAGGTTTCGGAGGATCAGCTTTTCTATTTGATGAGCCGTGGACTTGAAGAAAAAGAGGCTATGGGCATGATTGTGCGCGGCTTCGTAGAGCCGATTAGTCGCGAGCTGCCGATGGAGTACGCGCTTGAGCTTAATCGCTTAGTTGAGTTGCAAATGGAAGGATCCGTGGGCTGATGAGCGAAGATTTAAATAAGAATTTAGGCAATAAAATGACGGAAAAAGAAATTACTATTCCTGTAGCAGATCCTAATGATCCTTACGCGGTTCCTGCAGCAATGCCTTCTAGTGCAGACAAATCCGTGCGCTCGTTCAACGTGGAAGATTTTGCGATTCCAACGCGTAAGCAGGAAGATTGGCGATACACTCCAGTTGAGCGAATTTCCGAGTTTTTCGAGCGTTTCGAGCCTTCTAATAGCATTCAAGTAACGCTTGAAGGCGTTGGCGGAGTCGCTTTGGATGATTCTTACGTTGGAAGCGACGGTTCCGTAAGTTTGCAAGTAAAGTCGCAAAACGAGGCTCCTCATACCGATATGAAGCCGTCTGATCGCGTAGCTGCAGTCGCGTGGAACGCGGCGAAACAAGCGCACGTGCTTCACGTATCTGGCGAAATCAAAAAGCCAATCGTGCTGAAAATTCAGGGCGATAATGTTAATGCGCTTGACGCACTGCACTTAGTAATCGAAGCGGACCCACGCTCGAACGCGGATATTATTATCGAACATACCGGTTGCGCGAAACTTGCTGAAGGTGTGGAAATTATCCTCGGAAAACACGCGCACGTTTCTACTACCTTTATTCAAGAGTGGGATTCGGGCAGCAAGCACGTTGGAAATCAGCGTATTCACGTTGGTGAGGGAGCTTCGCTTCGCCACACGATGGTCACTCTTGGCGGAGATGTTGTGCGAATTCGCATGGATCAGGATTTTGGCGGCGAACAGGGCGATTTGAACATGCTCGGCATGTATTTTGTGGATCCGGGCGAGCATGTTGAGCACCGCACGATGGTTGTGCACAATTATCCGGAATGCAAGTCCAGAGTCGTGTATAAGGGCGCTTTGGAAGGAAAGGGTGCGCATTCAACTTGGGTTGGAAACGCGCTTATTAAGCCGGAAGCTCCTGGCACAGATTCGTACGAGTTGAACCGTAATTTAGTGCTCACTCCTGGAGCAATCGCTGATTCCGAGCCGAATTTGGAAATTGAAAACGGCAATATTATTGGTGCCGGTCACGCAAGTTCAGTCGGTAGATTTGACGACGAAGAGCTTTTCTACTTGCAATCGCGCGGAATTAGTGAGATTGAAGCCAGAAAGCTTGTTGTGCGCGGATTCTTTAACGAGCTGATTGAAGAAATTGGCGTTCCGGAAATTGTTGATCACTTAATGAAGGCTATTGAGCGCCGTCTTGCAAGAACAGAAAAATAGGAGAAAAACATGTCAACTTTGGAAATTAAGGATTTGTACGCTTCTGTAGAAACAAAAGAAGGTCGCAAGCAAATCTTAAAAGGCGTAAATCTTACAGTTAATTCTGGCGAAACGCACGCAATTATGGGCCCTAACGGATCTGGAAAGTCTACTCTTGCCTACACTTTGGCAGGGCATCCAAAGTATGAAGTCGATTCGGGTCAAGTTCTTCTCGACGGCGAAGATATTTTGAAAATGACTCCTGACGAGCGCGCAAAAGCCGGACTGTTCCTCGCAATGCAATACCCAGTAGAGGTACCGGGCGTATCTATGACCAACTTCCTTCGCACCGCAAAAACTGAAGTCGAAGGTAAAGCTCCATCTTTAAGAAGCTGGGTGAAAGAACTTAGCGAGGCTATGAAAAAGCTTCGAATGGATCCGAAATTTGCGTCGCGTTCTGTAAACGAAGGATTCTCCGGCGGCGAAAAGAAGCGCGCAGAAGTTTTGCAACTAGAGCTTTTGAAACCAAAGTTTGCGATTTTGGACGAAACTGATTCTGGTTTGGATGTTGACGCTCTTCGAATCGTGTCGGAAGGTGTGAATCGCGCCAAAGAAAACACCGGTTTGGGCATTATGATGGTCACGCATTACACGCGAATCCTCAAGTATATTAAGCCGGATATTGTGCATGTTTTTGCGCAAGGTCACTTTGTAAAGACTGCAGGACCGGAGCTTGCGGATGAGCTGGAAGAAGAAGGCTACGACAAGTATTTGCCGGAAGGTGCAACCGAGTCTGCGCTGGCTTAAGCGCGGCTATAAAGTAATAGTTTTAAATAGCGGTTTAATATGACTACAGTGACTACAGAAAATATTATGCGAGAATTTAGCGATTTGCGCTCGCAGTTTCCGATTTTAAGTCGCACAGTTCATGGCACTTCGCTTCACGATACTGTGCACGGAAAACCATTGATTTACTTGGATTCTGCAGCTACTTCGCAAAAACCGCAAGTTGTAATCGACGCTGAAAAAGAGTTTTATGAAACAATTAACGCTGGTGTGCACAGGGGAGCGCACGAGTTGGCTGCACTTTCGACGGTTGCGTTTGAACAAGCGCGCGTGAAAGTTGCGTTGCTTGTTGGAGCGTGTGCAGATGCTGGCAGCGAGGAAATTGTTGTTACTCCGGGAGCTACAGGCGCGCTTAATCTTCTCGCAACTGCTATTGGTAACGCTAGTGCGAAGGCAAGAATTTGCAAAAAAGACAGCGCTGATTTGGCTGATTCTGCAGATTTCCGCAAAAATTTTGCGCTTCAAGAAGGCGACGTAATAGTCGTATCTCGCGCGGATCACCATTCTGTTTTGCTTCCATTCCAGGAGCTGGCTCTTCGCACGGGAGCGGAGCTTCGCTGGATTGATGTAACAGAAGACGGACGCGTGCGCACGGACGCGGATTATTTGCGAACAATTATTGACGAACGCACGAAAATAGTTGCAGTTACGCATATTAGCAACGTTACTGGCGCTATTACGGACGTTTCGTCGATTTGCAAGCGTGCTCACGAAGTCGGCGCGATTTTTGTGCTCGACGCATGCCAGTCAGTGCCGCATATTCCGGTTGATTTTCACGCGTTAAACGTTGATTTTGCAGCCTTTAGTGCGCATAAAATGTATGGTCCTACGGGAGTTGGATTCTTGTATGGTCGCCGCGAGCTTTTGAACGCGCTTCCGCCTGCCAATTTCGGCGGTTCAATGGTGGAACTTGCATGGCTTAACAAGCCGGCGCAATACATGGATGCGCCTTACCGCTTTGAGGCTGGAACTCAGCCTGTTGCGCAAATGGTTGCGGCTGGAGTTGCAGCGGATTGGTTGCGTGCGGTGGGCATGAATAAAGTTGCAGAGCATGAGCAGAAAATTGCTGCAGAATTGCTAAAATTACAGGATGTTCCAGGCGTGCGCGTTTTGGGTCCGACTGATTTAGATAATCGAATTGGCACAGTTGCTTTTGAGGTTGAGGGCGTGCATCCGCACGATGTTGGACAGTTTTTGGACGCGCAGGGCATTGCGATTCGTGTTGGGCATCATTGTGCTCAGCCGATTCACCGTCATTTTGGCGTGTACGCTTCGAATCGCGCTTCTGTTGGCGTTTACAATACGATTGACGAGGCTCGTGCGCTTGTTGAAGCAGTCTCACACGTTCGCGCCTACTTTGGCGCATAATATTATTAGCGAGCAAGTTAGAGTTGGTAAGGAGTGCGTATGTTTGATATGGGTTTTGGTACAGATGCAGGTTTTGGTGTAGGTGCTGGCGATATGGCTGGTGACGGCTTAGAAAGCATGTACCAAGAAGTAATTTTGGATGCTGCGCGAAATCCGCATGGCAAAACTCATTTTGAAAGCACGGATGCGCTCGCAAAAGCGGAACTGCAGGAAGAATCTCAAGAATCTACTGAATCTGCTGAAAATACAGAAAATACAGAATCTCAAGAATCTGCCGAAAATACAGAATCTGCCGAAATCACCCTAAATAATACTCACGAAAGTTGCGCTGTAGCATCTGGCGAAAACTCTGCTTTAGGCCAATCGCACCAATTCAACCCAACTTGCGGCGACGAAGTAACAATGCGCGTGGAGATTTCAAATAACGCGGACCTAAAAAACCCAATAATTTCAAGCGTTAAGTGGGATGGTCACGGCTGCTCAATCTCGCAAGCAAGCCTTTCGATGATGGTTGATTTAGTCGAAGGAAAATCGGTTGACGAAGCATTGCGATTAGACGCGCTTTTCCACAAGCTTATGGAATCTCGAGGCGAAGGTCTTAAAAACGAAGAGGACGAAGATGCGCTGGAAGACGCAATGGTTTTGCAAGGCGTATCGCGCTACCCAATGCGAATTAAGTGCGCGCTTTTAGCGTGGGAAGGCTTAAAAGACAGCATTGCAAAAGCTTCGCAAAACTTGAATCCGCAAATTCTTGGCAGCTTGTAAAATCGAAATCTGGTACAAGCAAAGCAAGGAATATTATGGCAGAAAATGAATCGGCAATCGATGCGCAATCGGCAGTTGAGGTGGCGGCGTCGGCACCTTTAAGTGCGAACGATATTGGAAGGGTTACCGAAGAAGATATTAAGGAAGCGCTTCACGATGTTGTCGATCCGGAATTAGGCATTGATGTTGTTGATTTAGGTCTTGTTTACGGCATTGAGATTGACGAGCTAGGTCGCGCGATTATTACAATGACGCTTACAACTCCGGCTTGCCCACTTACGGATTTGATTGAGGACGAGTGTGCGAATGCGCTCGCAGGCTTGGTGGAAGAGTTTCGCATCGATTGGACGTGGAAGCCGCGCTGGAGCGTTGAAAACATTAATGAGGACGGCCGTGCGCAGCTTGAGGCGCTTGGTTACAATCTCAACAGTTTGCAGGCGAACTTTGCGGCTGGAATGTATGGTTCTGGCGTAGTTGGTGGCGCTGGTTTGATGGGCGCTGATGATATGAGCGCTGGTGATATGAGCGCTGGCATTCCGCCAACCGCGTGACTTGAATCATATTAACGGTTGTTTTAGTGTTCTTCTTAATATCGGCATAAACAAGTGGGAATTATGTGCGCTGAAATAAAAGCAGTTAGTGCAAGCGGAATTTGTGATATTCGCGATATAAATATTGTTCGCGAAAATAGTATCCGCGAGTATGCTTCGCGCGGAATTTCCGACGTTGTTTTTGACTTGCATTTGCTGGTGGATTGGGATGCGCGCCGCACGTTGGCTGCAGATTATCCGGATTTTATTGGGGAAGTGCTTTTTAGTTTCGAGCCGGAATGGGGATTTGAGTTTCACGAGTCTTTGCGCGAGGCTGGGTGGAGTATTGAGCGCGCGCTTGAATCGTTTAGCGAGCATCACGGGCCTGCGGTTACGTGGCTGTATCGCTTGTATTTTGAGCGTTTCGAGCGCGGTTTTGCAGGCGAGCGTGTGGATGCTTGCGGTCAGGCGCGCGAGTTGATTGCGAACGGTGTGCGCGTGTGGGCGCTTGGTAACGCTCCTTGCGATTGGCTAAACTTAGCGCGCAAAACTTGCCCAATACTCGGCGAGCTTAACGGCGTTTGCGCATCTTATGAATCGCATTTGCGCAAACCCGACGTAATGCTTTACCGCGCGTTTTTGCAACAAACTGGTCTTTCCGCTGCTTCCACGCTTTTTCTCGAAGGTGACTCTCGCGCCGCTTCTGCAGCGTCGCTGCTCTATTCTTAAGCTGCATCCTTAATCTGCGTGCGTGCGCGACGACCTGCTTTCGCGCTCAGAGTGTAGCGCTCAAGCGCCTTATTGCGCGCTCTCAGCAGCTTCGAGCGAATCGTATCCATACATGCGCACAGTATTCGCGATTATTATTTGCGTAAGATTTAGATTTTCCGCGCGCAAATTATTTACAAAATGCTGGTATTTTGCGAAAGTTGCGTCAGAATACGTGCTTAATTCGCCTCGCAAATACGTTTCAAAAGACGTATTTTCTGCTGTATCTTCGCTAGTTTTAAGCACGCGCATCGCAAGACCTAAATGCGGGTAGCGCTCGCGAAAATCCGCAGCCCACTCAACTTGCGTTAAAATAATCTGCTCCTGCGAACTTTTTCTAGGCTCTAAAATCGGCTTAATATAAGGCTTGATCGTGCGCTCAAAAATTTCCGGCGCAGTAGACTCCATCATTCGCGCATACTTTTCCGTAATCAAATTGCGGCCATCGCTATTCGCGCGCTCAAGATCCTGCTTATAAGACTCCTGCAAATCGAGCGGCCACGCCAAAAACTGACTCATGCGCATAATGCGAAAAGTTGGCCAGTTTCCCTGGCAATTCGCGCGTCCGCCTTCGTTTTGCGTAAGCTGGAACTGATCCCACTCGAGTTTAGTGATTTCTTCCGCAAGATTTTCTTCTTCCGCAAGCTTTTCTGATTTTTGATTTTGCGCTTCCAAATTTTGCGCTTCCACAAGTTTTTGCGCTTCCGGATTTGCTGATAAATCGCACATCATAAGCTCCTTAAGCACGCAGCGCGCGAATTAATATGCGCTTCAACATACGGCCGCTGCCATTCCAAAAAAGTTTCGCCGCAATCGCTTAAGCCCTCGTATTGCAACTCGCGCACAATATCCTCGCAAATACTGTCAATTATTTGCGTAACTTGCTTTTGCGCAATTCCCGCGCCCTTTCCGCCTTCGCCAAAACCGTCACCGCCTGAACCGTCGCCGCCAAAGCAAGCAGCGGAAGAAAGTCGCATTACTGACTCAAGTTTTCCACACACTTCCGGAAGCCTAGAAGCCATGCGATTGCTTAGTTTTCGCAATGCCGCAAACTGCCACTTGTAGTACGGCAAGTAGCCTGCAGTTACGGGATTGTTGAGCAGAAAAACAATGGAAGCGGTTGCGCGCACGAATTCGTTTATAGAAAGCCACGCGGCGGATGCGTCTTTGCGTGCTAGCATTCGTGGAACATTGTATTGACCTGCTTGAGCCATCATGCCAAGTCTGCGCGAGATTAGTGAGATTCGCACATCGTCCGGCATGAGCTTGAAGCTTTGGCGCGCCTTTGAGAACTCTCCAAGAGGATCTGCGAAAATTTTGCCGTTCGTCGCTGCTGCAAGCGTTGACTCGCTTAGCGATAGCCATAAGTGCGGCTCGTTTTGGCTTGGAGCAGTGGGGAAGCCGGTTAGATTTTCGAAAAATTCGCTTATGCTGAACACTCCGACTCGCTTGCTACTTTCGCATGATTTTGCGCGCGGTGTTTCGTTGCGAGAGTCAAAACCGGCGTATTTTCGCGGAAGTGCGTCGTAAGCGTCTTGCAAATCCGCGCCAATTTCCGCGTAATCTTCGTCGGTAAGCCACAAGCAGAAGCCGGGTCCAAAATCGTGGTCGCGCGAAATCTCGTCGTCAAAACCGTAACATTCCGATCCGTGTCCAACTAATCCTGCAGCTATGCGGTTCTTGTATTTCGCAAATTTTGGCTGATCAAGTAACGGCTTTCCGTAAGTTTGCCAATATGATTGCGCTAATTGCATGCCGGTTTTTATGTTATGGTTTGCTGCGTTTTGATTTGCTGCGTTATGGGTTGCTGCGTTCTGGGTTGCTGCGTGTGAGTTCGTTGAGTGTTGTTCTGTTATATCTTGGTTTGCTGATTCTTGAATTTTTGTAGATTCTTTCGTAACTTTTTCTGCCAACTCGCTCGTCTGCTGCAAATTTTGCGTCGTAATCGCGTAAGATTCGCTATCTTTTCCGTAGCATCTCGCAATCAAATCAAGTGCCTTACTGTAACTTTCCTCAGCCTGAGCGTACTCGCCGCGCGCGCACTGCACTTGCGCAAAACCAGCCAAAGCAGAAGCGTAATGCGGCTGATTTTCGTTATTTCCTGCGATGTACATGCGAACGCTGATCGAAGCGTGTTCAAAAGCGGATTCAAGAGTTGCGGATTTGCTGTTTGTGCTGGTGTTGGGATGTGAGCAATCCTGTGAACACTCTTTTGAGAACTCCTGCGAGCACTCCTGCAACATCGCAAGCGCAAGATTCGTGTGCGTAGCGGCAATATCGATGTCGCGCTCAGGATCCGTGCTCGTATTTTGCAAAATTTCAAGCGCCTGATTGAGCTCCTCAATTGCATTACTCGTGCGACCGGTTTCGCTGTAAAGCATCGAAAGATTGTTGTGAAGCGCGGCAAGCTTGCGGTTTTTAGCGCCGAGCGTTTCGGCGGATTCGTTAAGAGCTTGAGTGTAAATTTTTTCGGCGCGATCGTAGCTGCCTGCCGCGCGAAGGCTTGTGGCGGCGTTAATTAGCGTAGTTGTGCCGCCTTCGGTGCTTGCTAAATCCATCTTTTTTGCCAAATCTAACGCCTTATCAATGATTGGCTGATTTTTTGCGTGCTCTCCGCGTGAACGGTAAAAGCCCATGAGTTCGTTGAGAATTGAAAGCTGCAGGGGATGGTCTTCTTCGTTTGCTGCGTTTGCTGTCTGCGCTTCGGCAAGTTTTCGCAAAAGGTACGATTCAATCGTGTCTGCACTTGCGTGATTTGCGAACATTTCGTCAAGCTCGCTATAAAATTGCGCAGCGTTCTCCATCAAAGCCCCCTTGCTATTGCGCTCGTCCAATCAATCGACTTCAACTTTACAGCCATGTAAAGAAACTGTCGTTTTTGCGCCAAATAGCGGCAGAAACTTTACAGCGTTGTAAATAAAAGGTCGTTTGCGTGCGAAATAGCGGCATAAACTTTACAGCAGTGTATAGGGAATGTCGAAATTGCGTGGGGGGGGGGATTCTGGAAATCAAAAGTCGGGCTGGCGGGATTTGAACCCGCGGCCTCTTCGTCCCGAACGAAGCGCGCTACCAAACTGCGCTACAGCCCGATGCTGAAACTCGCGAAAGCATATGCGCATAAAAGTTCCAACAACGTCCGTAATGTTACAGGTTGGCTAATACAAATTATTCTAAAGCGTGTGCAAGTTGCGCAAAGTAAGTCCCGCGCAAGCATATTGCGTACAAGCTGCGGAATTCCTTTGTAAACATATTACAAATTATCGCTACAGCTTCTGTGTAAACATATCGCAAATTAGCACTGCAAGCCGCGCACAAAACCTGTATTACCTACTGGCTACAATTAGCGTTTATGACTGACACCAATACTGCAATGTCTGCCGCGCAAAATGCCGCAGAATCTGCCGCTAAAAATGCAGCAGAAAACGAAGCAACAGATACCGTCAATGAAATTGACACTGTTGAACATGCCGAAATGTTACTCGCTCAAGACGAGGCAATCGCCAAGCGCGTAAACGAAGGCGCAAGCCTGGATGAAGCAATCGACCCAAGCAATAAAGAATTTGGACCGCAAGCTCATCCTGAGCAGGTACAGATGCGCGTTGCTAAGCGCGCAATGATGCTTAAGGATGGCGTGCAGCCTTATCCTGTGCATCTTAACGTTACTGATACTATCGAGCAGGTTCGTAAGCAGTTCGACGGCAAGCTTGAAGCTGGCGAAGAAACCGATACTGAGGTTGGTATTGCTGGCCGCGTGCTTTTCTTGCGTAACGCTGGCGGCTTGTGCTTTGTTAAGCTTTCTGCCGGTGACGGTACTACGATTCAGGCAATGGTTTCCAAGAAGGAAATTGGCGAAGAATCCATTAAGAATTTCAAGCAGATGGTTGATTTGGGCGATCACTTGTACGTTCGCGGTCGCGTGATTTCTTCCAAGACTGGAGAGCTTTCCGTATTTGCAACCGAGTGGGCGATTGCTGCTAAGGCTTTGCAGCCGCTTCCAGCTTTGCATAAGGAATTAAGCGACGACACTCGTACGCGTAAGCCGTATATTGGCATGATTGCGGACGAGAAGATTCGCGATATGGTTCGCAGGCGTTCGCGCGCTGTGGCTTCGCTTCGCCGCACTTTCGACAGCCACGACTTCTTGGAAGTTGAAACTCCAATGTTGCAAACGGTTCACGGCGGTGCTGCTGCTCGTCCGTTCACAACTCACATGAACGCTTTCGACATTGATCTTTACTTGCGCATTGCGCCTGAACTTTTCTTGAAGCGCTGCCTGGTTGGTGGCATCGACCGCGTGTTTGAAATCAACCGCGACTTTAGAAACGAAGGCGTGGACGCAACTCACGCTCCAGAGTTTACAATGCTTGAGGCTTACCAGGCTTACGGCACTTACGATACGATTGGCGATCTTACTAAGGAGCTGATTCAGAAGGCTGCTATCGACGCTTTCGGTTCCACGAAGGTGACTTTGCTTAACGGCGAAGAGTACGATTTTGGTGGCGAGTGGAAGCAGATTACCATGTACGGCTCGCTTTCTGAGGCTTTGGGCGAGGAGATTACTCCGGAAACTTCCGTTGAGCATTTGGGCGCGATTGCGGACAAGCTTGGCGTTGAGCGCGACGAAGTTGAGAATCACGGCAAGTTGGTTGAGCACTTGTGGGAGCACTTCTACGAGGATAAGCTTTACGAGCCAACGTTTGTGCGTGACTTCCCAGTTGAGACCAGCCCGCTTGTTAAGGGTCACCGCACTAAGCCTGGAATGGTTGAAAAGTGGGATTTGTACGTGCGCGGCTTTGAGCTTGCAACCGGCTATTCCGAGCTTAACGATCCTGTTGTGCAGCGCGAGCGCTTTGTGGCTCAAGCTAAGGATGCTTTGGCTGGCGATGTTGAGGCAATGGATATTGACGAGGACTTCATTGAGGCTCTCGGCGTCGGTATGCCTCCTGCAGGCGGCATGGGCATGGGTATTGATCGCTTGCTGATCGCTCTTACGGGCGCAACTATTCGCGAGACGATTACCTTCCCACTCGTGAAGCCACTTCGCTAGTTATGATTATCGCTAGTTGGTAAATTTTAATGGATATAAAGCCGTTGGATGTTGGTTAACATTCAGCGGCTTTTTGTATGCGATGAGGTTGTTGCGAGCGCGTTTGGAGCGCTGTGTGACTGTCGTCGTAAGGCGTTAATAGACTAGGTAATTATGACATACAAATTAGTATTGCTCCGACATGGTCAGAGCGCATGGAATAAGACCAATCAGTTCACTGGTTGGGTTGATGTACCGCTGACTGAGCAGGGTGTTGAGGAAGCTAAGCATGGTGGCGAGCTTCTTAAAGAGAAGAACGTTCTTCCAGACATCGTGTTCACTTCTTTGCTTCGTCGTGCTATCAACACCGCGAATTACGCGCTTGATGCAGCCGACCGCCTTTGGATTCCAGTTCGTCGTAGCTGGCGTTTAAACGAGCGTCATTATGGTGCTTTGCAAGGCAAGAACAAGTCTGAGATTCGTCAGGAATATGGCGATGAGAAGTTCATGATTTGGCGTCGTTCTTACGCAACTCCACCTCCTGAGATTGATCCAAACGATGAGTATTCTCAGGCTAACGATCCTCGTTACGCAGGCGATCCAGTTCCAGAAACTGAAGCTTTGGCAAACGTCGTGACTCGCGTAACTCCTTACTGGGAGTCGGATATTATTCCAGAGCTTAAGGCCGGCAAGACTGTAATGATTGCTGCTCACGGCAACAGCTTGCGCGCAATCGTTAAGATGCTCGACAACTTGAGCGAGGAAGAGATTTCCAAGGTGAACATTCCAACCGCTATTCCTCTGCTTTACGAGTTGGATGAAAACTTTAAGCCAATCAAGCCTCGCGGTGAGTATTTGGATCCAGAAGCTGCTGCTGCTGGTGCTGCTGCCGTGGCTGCTCAGGGTCAGAAGTGAGATTCTGATTAAGCTGGCTTTGGAGCGCTTAAGTTAGCTTTTAAAATAAAAGTAGGTTTGCAATTAATTTGCAGACCTACTTTTTTGTATAAATTATTTTACATTTTAGTTTCGTTGTCATTCAGTCGTGTGGATATTCGTGTGGTAGAGATTTGAGATTTTTCGCACTGAGCGCGGCGAACGTCAGAGCCGCAGGCTGCTGATTCGCCAAGCGAAGAAGAAAAATCGAAAAATCTCTGCGATAAAATGAGGTTATTAACGATTAAGCACGCAGAGTTTGGGGGATTTCTCTACGAGCGCTAAAAGAGGACTGAGAAGCTACATTCTTTAAAGAAAGGCGAACACACTGAACTCTTTTAGCAGCCAGAGCGCCCGAAGGACGGGGCGCGCGAGGAGAGAAATCCCCTAAAACTCGCGCCACATTAAACAATTTGTAATATAAGCTATAGTTATTTTTAAGAAACTACTTTCGCTACTTAATCCATGCGCGTTACGCTACAACAGTGTCTTTATCTGGCTCCGGCTTCTTGGATGGATCGAATCCGGAAACAATAAACACAATTTGTCTTGCGACTGCAACGCAATGGTCTCCAATTCGCTCAATAAAGCGGCTAAGCAGAACGACATCAATTAACTGCCTGCGTGTACCATTCCAATTTTCGCCTTCTACCAGCTCAAAAATCTTCTCGTGCAATTTGTCGAGCGCATCGTCGCCAGCAATAATAGTTTCCGCAATTTGCACGTCGCGATTTGCAACCATGGTCGTTAAGCGACCTGACAGTTCGCGCAAGAAATCAACCATTGCAACAATAGTTTCGCGTCCTTCTTGTGCAATAGCAGATTCAGGCCAGGTCCGTCTAGTAATTTGAGCGAGATGACTTGTTAAATCTCCCATGCGTTCAAACGTTGCAGCTAATCGCATTGTAGCTACAACTTCGCGCAAGTCCGTTGCCACAGGGTTTTGGCGAGCAAGCAAAGTCAAGCATTGGTCAATAGTGTTTGCTTCTAAAGCGTCTAAGTCTGCGTCTTTATCGATAACAGTTTGAGCAGCTTCCAAATCCGCGTTTAAAAGCGCGCTTCCAGCATCGTTTATAGCTTTTGATACAAGTTTTGCCATGCGCTCGATGTTTGAAGCAATCGCCTTCATCTCTTCGTTGAAAATTACTCGCATGGTGCGTCCTTTCTCAGTGCTGTGAGTTTATTTGAACGCCTAGTTTGCACGTCGCTATAAGTCAGGCATCCTATGTAATTATAGACGACGCTTGTAACGAAGCGACCGTTTCTTTACTCCGCTGTAAAGTTTCTGCCGTTTTTGTGGTGATTTTCGACTGAAATTTTACAGCCGTGTAAAGTTTCTGCCGTTTCTTAGCGCGCAAACGACTTTTTCTTTACTCCGCTGTAAAGTTTCTGCCGTTTTTGTGGTGATTTTCGACTGAAACTTTACTCCGCTGTAAAGTTTCTGCCGCTTTTTAGTTGCATAGTTACAAAAGCGCGCAAAGTATGAGATTATAGGAGTATGCCTCAAGGTTCTTCTGCGGTTGTGATCGTTGTATTTGTTGCTTTCGGAGTGCTTGCGTTGTGCGTTGTGCTTTCGTTGTGTGTGTTGATGTCGGATTGGTTTTCTACAGTTTTGCGTCTTTTTAAGCGAGCGTTTAATTATATTCGTGGCGCAAGGTATGACGCAAAGTATGGCGAAAGCGACGACATAAGCGACGACATAAGCGACGATTCAAGTGACAACGCAAGTGACGACATCAGCTCCGACGCGTCCCAAGTTTTGGCAATGCTCGACATGCCAACTGTTGTAATTGATGCCAACAATGACGTAATTCGTGCAAGCTCCGAGGCTTATTTGCTGGGTGTTGTTAGCGATGATTCGTTATGCCAGCCTCGCGTTCTTCAAGCTGTTAATTCCGTGCGAGCTTCTGGCGGATTCGAGCGCTTCTCTTTGGTTACTTCGACCCCTGAGCGTTATGTGTCAATAACTGCAAATCCTCAAGAGTCAACCACTGTTTCGCGCCCTAATTGGCTTACTGTTACGGCTGGAAGCATTGGAGGCGGTATCGTAGTTGTAATTATTGAGGATACGAGTGCAGCTCACCGTTTTGCGCAAACTCGCGATGACTTTATTTCCAACGTTTCTGAGCAGTTAATGCAATCTACTCGCAACTTAACTCAGCTTACGAAAGTTTTGCAAAACGAACAGGTATCTGCGCAAAAAATTAAAGATATTGCGCAAATTGCCGGTAAATCTTCCAAGAAACTTGAGCACATGCTTGAAGATTTGTTGTGGCTGGTTCGCGCTCAAAATCCTATTGACCTAGATTCTGCGCAAGTATTTTCTTTGAATGATGTTTTGTCGTATGTGCAAAATCAAGTTGCTGCGTTTGCTAAGGATTGTTGCGTACGTGTTGTGTCAAAAGTCGATTCGCGCTTATGCGTGCGCGGTGAAATTTCGCAAATTCAAGCTGCAGTACGGAAATTAGTTGAGAATGCAATTACGTATTCTCCAAAAAATTCTACAGTTTCGCTATCTGCGTCGCTATCTACAGATGGTCAATACGTTGTGATCCGTGTTGTAGATCGCGGAGTTGGCATTGATTTGCAAGATCAGTCGCGAATTTTTGAACGATTCTATCGTGCGAATAATCAAAATAGTCAAAGCCAGGATGGCGTTGGTTTAGGGCTTGCAATTGCTAAGCATGTGGCACTTACGCACCACGGAAATATTACTCTTTGGAGCATGCCAGGGCAGGGTACTACCGTAAGTTTTGCGCTACCAATTGCAAATAAATAAGTAGTAAATAATTCAGCAAGTAGGAAAGTTATCGGTAAGTTAGCGGTAAGTTAGCGGTAAGTTAGCAAATCAGCAATAAACTACTTTCCTAAGCGCCTGTAGTCCCAACGGTCAAAATGTTCCCAAATTAATAGCAGAACGCCAATAATTGTTCCCGATACGCAAAACAACACAGGGAACCAAGTTGTAATATGCAATAACGCAACGATAAGCGCAATTATTGTTGCGACTAACCACGCAATCGTTCCTATAGAAAAAACCTTTCGCAAATCAACTTGCAGCGGTTTCGGCGCTGCTTTTCGCGCATCAGGATTAACTATAGGTGCAAATTTCATACTTCCAACCATACAACTTACCGAAGTCTAAGTGTGATGAGTGCAGCTTAAGCGCGAAAATTAGCGGATTTAGGCTGTGTGTGTTTCTTACATCCTAACCACGTTGTAACCTTTCACATAGAAGATTGAAAGAAAGTCAGTTGGGGGTGTGGCGTTTGTGCGCTGCGTTCCACGTTTAACGTAAGAAAGTGATTAGTATGAGACATGCTGCACATGGTGCCACAAAAGCAAAGAGGCATGGAGATTCGCCGCTTTCGCTGTTTGTAGCTCAGCATGGTGCGCATGGTGCTCATGGTGCGCATAGTGTGCGTGGTATGCGTTCTGTTCAGACTAATCGTGTTAATGAGCGTTTGGCTGCGGTTGCTACTAGCAATGGTGCTGTTGTAGAGCTTCCAGAAGCTGTTTCTGAGCGTTTACAGGAGCTTGTTCCTCAAAGCAGGCGCGCGCTTAGGTTGTCTAAGCTTGCTAATGAGCGTCGTCGCAATGTAATACTTTCGGCTTCTCTTGTTGCAATGGTTGGTACTGTTGCAGCTACTATGGCTTTAACTAAGGTTAATAGTTTTGATGCTCGCGCTTCCGAATTTGAGCCGTCTATGACTGCAGTTGGCGACGCATCTTCAACAGTTTCGCGTTCTAGCCAGCGTGAGTCTCTTGATCCTATGGCGACTATTAATAACGCTGTTGACTCTATTGAGAATGCTGCTAACAAATCGCATACGGACTCTGCTGATGCTGCAAATAGCGCGAATGAAAATAGTTCTGCTCGCTCGGATTCGAAGCATGAAAACTTAGCCAATAAAGTTGCTAATTCAGTACAACCTGGCACTTTTTCTACTATATCTTCAAAGTCTGATTCGTGGAATTTAGGTTCTGATTCAGGCTTTAATATTGCAGAAATGTCGCGTTCTGCTGCGAATAATCCTAAGGTTGCTTTGTTGATGGATAAAGACTTTGACGTTTTGCCGAAGGGCTTTAATCCAAATCACGCAACTGGCGATACCGGTAACGCGTATGAGTTCAGCCAGTGCACATGGTGGGTGTATATTCGCCGCCATCAGTTAGGTTTGCCTGTTGGCTCGCATTTTGGTAACGGAAATATGTGGGCTGATTCTGCGCGCAGTCTTGGCTATTGGGTAGATAATTCTGCTCGCCACGTTGGCGATATTATGGTGTTCCGCTCAGGTCAGGCTGGTTCTGATCCATTCTACGGGCACGTTGCAGTTGTTGAAAAAATTAATTCAGACGGTTCTATTGAAACTTCTGAATGTGGCGCTTCTTACCAAGGACGAACTTTCTCGCGCAAGTTTGACGCTAAGGAAGTTTCTCAATATCAGTTTATTCATTACTAAAGCTGAATTACTGAAGCTGTATTACTGAAGCTGTATTACTAAAGCTGCTTTGCTTGTTACTAAAATCAGTTTGTTTATTACTAAAATTAGTTTGCTCGTTACTGTAGTTGCTAATTTCTCTTGTATGTAATGCCTCGATGGTATACTACAAAAAGTATGCTAAAACAAAGTAGAATTTTCTCAGTTTTTGTATCAGCTGCCGCTGCAGTTTCAATGCTTACTGTTATGGCGCCATTCGCCATGGCAGAGTCTTCGCATGAGCTTTCCGAGTCAGCTGTCACTTCTACGCGCGCATTTCCAAAGGTGACGAATGTGCGTCGCGATATTTTAACTGAATCTACTTCTACTGATGTCGATACAAATTCTCATTGGGGTGGCATAGAAAGCTTGAATGTACCTCAAACTAAGACTCCTAGCGAACAAGCTGCTGAAACGGCACGCCGTGCTTTTGCTGGAAATGATGCTGCAAGCCGTTCTGGTTTCCGCAGTGGTGTTGAGCAGGTTCCTCTTGCTTCTGTAGTTCCTCCTGACGATAAGTCTGTTGCTTCTCTTTTGAATTTTGCTACTCAATTCTTAGGCAAAGTTCCGTATCGCAGCGGTGGCAATACTCCTGCTGGATGGGATTGCTCCGGTTTTGTGCAGTATGTTTTTGCTAGTGTTGGTGTTTCTTTGCCTCGTACTTCTGGAGCGCAGGCAACTGTTGGGACTCCGATCCCAAGTTTGGCTCAAGCGCAGCCTGGAGATATTATCGCGAATGCGCAGCATGCTTCTATTTATGTTGGTAACGGCATGGTAATTAATTCGCAGCTTGCTGGTACTAAGTACGATCCTATCCGCTACGTGTTCCCAGGTGCATACTCTATTCGTCGCGTTCTGTAGTTTCTGTAGCTTCTGTAGTTTCTGTAGCTGCTGTAGCCGCTGTAGCTTCTGTAGTTATATATCGCAAAACTGCCAACACTCAATCTAAAATTACGCTACAATAGTATTTACAAGTTGTGCGCGAGTGACGCTGCTGTCGCAAGTGCAAGTATGAGGAGGTTGGCAATGATCCCAGAAAAAGCTGTATTGGTTGGAGTTGACGGCTCACACGCGAGCTATAAAGCGGTTTGGTGGGCTGCAAATTACGCAAAGCATGCTGGGTTGCAATTGCAAATTGTTTGCGCTTATTCGTTGCCAAGTTATGCTGCTGTTTCTTTTGATGCCACTTACACTGCGATTGGTGACGATAATGCAGCTCATCACGATGCGCAAGAAATTTTATCTAAAGCAAAGGCTGTTGCTCTTGAGCAGGGTGTTGACGCGACTACGCTAATTGTTACGGGCGATCCTTCTTCGGTTTTCGTGGAGCTTTCTCGTAACTATCAGCTTATTGTGATTGGTAATCGTGGTAAGGGTGGCTTGGCAGAGCGTTTGCTCGGCACAACTAGTTCTTCGCTTCCAGCTTATGCGTATTGCCCAATTGTGGTTGTGCCTTATACTGACGATGACGGTCAGCGTATTCACTTGAATAATACGATTACGCGTGTGGCTGTTGGCTCTGATGAGTCAAAGTGGGGGCTTAAAGCTCTTGAAATTGCGGCTGATTTGGCGGATAGCTGGCATGCTGAGCTTGATGTTATTTCCGCAGTGCCAAGAGTGCAAGGTGCTGAGGGAGACACCGCTGTTATGGGATCGTACATGGAGGATCTTGAGGAGCGTGTGAAGCCAATTTTGCAGCGTTTGCCGGATTTGCAAATTCATCGAACTGTTGTGCCTGGTTCTGCTGTTGAAGCTTTGACTCAGGCTAGTTTGAATCATGATCTTGTGGTTGTTGGTTCTCGCGGTCGCGGTGGCTTTACCGGTCTGTTGCTTGGCTCGATTAGTCAGGGATTGTTGCAGCATTCTTCTAGGCCTGTGTACGTTGTGCCGCGCAAGTATGTGGAATTTAGTGCAGCTCAGGTTGCAGCAGCGCAAAAGCAGCATTCTGAAGCGTCTATTGACGATATTTCCGGAGTGCATGAGGTTGATGTGCCGAAGGCTGGTAAAGAAGCTGCTAAGGAGATTGAGCAAACAATCGATCCGCTGCGTTAATGTGCACTGACGACCTGCTTTCGCGCGCGCTGTGCTGCGCTCGAGCAGATCGTCGCGTACGCAGTTGCTCATCTGCACCAGTAACGAAAAAATGACGATATGCGTTACTAATGCAGTTGCTCGTCTGCGCTAGTAACGAAAAACGGCAGAAACTTTACGCGCGTGTAAAATAAAGGTCGGCTACGCGCTAAAAAACGACCAAAACTGTGCAGCTGTGTACAGTTTCTGCCGCTTCCCAGCCGGATTCCGACCAAAACTTTACAACGGTGTAAAGGAAAAGTCGTTTGCACGCTAAAAAACGGCAGAAACTTTACGCGCGCAGTTGCTCATCTGCGCTAGTAACGAAAAAATGACGATATGCGTTACTAATGCAGTTGCTCATCTGCACCAGTAACGAAAAACGGCAGAAACTTTACGCGCGTGTAAAATAAAGGTCGGCTACGCGCTAAAAAACGGCAGAAACTTTACAACGGTGTGCAGTTTCTGCCGCTTGCCAGCCGGATTCCGACCAAAACTGTGCAGCTGTGTGCAGTTTCTGCCGCCTACGCGCTGTGCTGCGCTCAAGCATGTCATCAGCGAACACGTTTGGAGCGTTTGGAGCGTGAGAGCCGTCTAGTCTTGCGTCTCTTGCTAGTCTTGCGTCTCTTGCGACTCTTGCTACTCTTGCGACTCTTGCTACTCTTGCGACTCCGCTTCAGTATTCTCGCGCTTTTTCAGCATAAAACGCGCGCGCCTGGCATCTCGCTTAGCTTTCTTTTCAGCGAGCTTTTCCTTGTTCATCTCAATTGCGCGCTTGTAAATCTTAAGCAGCTCAAGCGCTTGGCTCTTAAAATCGTTATTCTTCGAATACTCGAGCACGTTCGCCTTAAGCTGAGCCTGCTCAGCCTCGCTCATATTCAAAACTTTACTAAAAACAGCCTTAAAATCTTCCTTAGTATCCCACTGATACCCGTTTTGACCGCTAATAATCTGCTTCTCATTCGGCACATCATGCTTTACAAGCGCAAACAGACCGGAAGCCATTGCCTCTAGCATCGAAAGTGAGTGCATTTCGGAAAGTGAGGCGGTTGTGTAGTAGTCCATTGCGTGCAAATACTTTGGAATTTCCGTGTGAGCAATAGGCCCAAGCAAGCAAATTCTGTCGTCAAAGCCATTATCTGCCACTCGCTTGCGCAACGATTCCAAATCAGGACCGCCGCCAATAACAAATAAGCGCGCTTTTTCGCGAGGAAAATCGCAATACATAAAGTTGTCAATTAATTCTGAAATATTTTTTTCAGCGCCGATTCTACCAACGAAAACAAACAGCTTAGTAGAGTCAGAAACGCCATATTTTTCGCGGAAAGCTTTGCGGAATGCAAGTCGCTCAGGCGTTGGTAGGAACTTTTTATATTCCACAGCATTATTCAGCACAATCACTTTTTTATCAACCTTCTGACGGTCAATATATGCCTGTGCTTTAGGAGACATGCTCGTAATAATTGTGGCATTTTTCGAGAATCGCATAAAATATTTCGCCGAAATATTGCGAGAGAACTCAGTAAAATGCTTTAAACCAATGTAAAACAGGAATTTATCGTATTCTGTGTGAAGCGTGTAAATAACGGGAATATGCTCTTTTTTTGCTACTTCCAAGCCGATTTCGCCAATACCAAATTCGTTTTGAATATGAATGACATCCGGCTTAAATTTAAGAGGAAGTTGCTTTCGCATGTGACCAATCGGGAGCGCAACGCGGTATTTGTAAAGCTTTTTAAGCAATATGCCCGGAACGTAAACAACTCCATCTACAAGCTTGGTTTTGCGCTGTTTTTCGGAGCCGACCGTGACTACTAGCACTTCATGACCAAGCTCTTCATACATCTTTTTGAGCATGTAAGACTGTGTTGCGACGCCATTTATGTACGGTGGATACGTTTCGGTAAAAATAGCGATTTTCAAAGTTTCCTCCGGTTGCATACATGCATGCGTAGCGTCATTATTGCGCAAATATCTTGTGTACTCAATTGTGCCACACGTGGTGAATTTTAGTGTGATTTTAGTGTGATTTTAGTGCAAGCTTAGTGTTATTTTAGTGCAAGTTTAGTGCGATTTTTCGCGACTTTTTTCGCGACTTTTTTCTCGACTTTTGGCTTATTCTAGCTGCGAACAGTAACGTTTACGCTAACTTGAGCGCCTTTTTCGAGCGTATGCTTAACAGTACAACCCCTGGAAATGTGGCGTTCCATGCGCTCTTTTAGTGCGGACGCATCTTCCTGGCTGAGTGCAGGTTTTGCGCAAGTTGCGTCAAGAGTGACGTCTTCTTGAAAACGCAAGTACGTGCCTTCTTCCGCGTCGTACGTGCCGTTTACTACAACTCGCGCTCCAGCGCCCTCGCCAATAGCGTGTTCTGCAGCGTACTGGCTGCTAAGAGCTGTGCAACCAGCTAAAGCGATTTGCATTAATTCAACTGGGTTGAACATGCCTTCGCCGTGACCAAACTTCAAGCTCACACCGTCGTCGCTGTGTGCTTCCCAAGTGCCGTCCTCGTTGCGCTCTACCCATAATCTTCTAGACATTTTTGCTCCTTTGCTGTAGTCGTATTTGTTCATGTTATCGTAAGGATTGTAACTTTGCGCTCAATCGTAGAATCTAGCGTTTTGCGTGGTAGATATATGGTTTTACGAGCGCAATTCTCTAAATTTATTAGTGCTTTGTTAACATGGCAGCATGGCTTTAACAGAAGAAGAACTTGCAGCAATTCGCGCGCGCGTACCACAAAAACCGCTTTCCAGCATCCCAACTCCTTACGAGGATTTAGTGCGAAAAATCCTTACGGAAGGCACTTTAAAATCTGATCGCACAGGCACTGGCACAATCTCGCTTTTTGGCCAGCAAATCCGCTTCGACATTAGCAAATATTTCCCGCTTATCACCACTAAAACCGTGTTTTTCAAAGGACTTGCATACGAGTTGCTTTGGTTCCTTAAGGGTTCGAGTAACGTGCGTTGGTTGCAGGAAAATGGCGTTCACATCTGGGACGAGTGGGCGGACGAAAACGGCGATTTGGGTCCTGTTTACGGTGTGCAGTGGAGGAGTTGGCCGGCGCCGACCGCGGAAAATCCAAACCGCACAATCGACCAAATCGCAAACGTGCTGGATCTTATGAAGAATCATCCAGATTCTCGTCGCATGATTGTTAGCGCTTGGAATCCTGCGGAAGTTGAGCATATGGCATTGCCGCCTTGCCACTCGCTTTTCCAATTTTACGTTGCTGACGGCAAGCTTTCGTGCCAGCTTTACCAGCGTTCTTGCGACATGTTCCTCGGCGTGCCGTTTAATATTGCGTCTTACTCGCTTTTGACGATGATGATGGCTCAGCAGGCAGGACTTGAGCCGGGCGAGTTCGTGTGGACGGGGGGCGATTGCCATATTTACGACAATCACGTTGAGCAGGTGCTCGAGCAGCTTTCGCGCGAGCCGTACCCGTATCCGCAGCTTGAAATTCGTAAGGCGGATTCGATTTTTGACTACGATTACAGCGATTTTAAGGTGGTTGATTACAAGCATCATCCGACGATTAAAGCTCCGGTTGCGGTGTGATTGATTGCTGTGTGATAATTGCGAATTATTTTGCTTGATCTTGCTTGATTTAGTTTAATTTTTAGCTTGTTTTAGCGTGTGAGGTGCGTATATGGCAAACAGCGTGTCGCATAATTTCCCTGTGCGACTGATTTGGGGCGAGGCTTTCGGTTTGGGCGGCAAGCCCGGCGCGATGGGTGTAAACGGAGGGATGCCGTGGCGACTTTCGCCGGATTTGCGCTATTTTAAGGCGATGACTATCGGCTGCCCTGTGATTATGGGTCGAGGCACGTGGGATGCGATGCCTCCGAAGTTCCGTCCGTTGCCTGGGCGCGAAAATATTGTTGTTACGCATAATCCTGATTTTGTAGCAGATGGAGCGCGTAGTTTTACTAGCATTGACGCGGCTTTGGATTACGCGCGCGAATGGCTGGAAAATAGGGAAGTGCTGGAAAGTCAGGAAAGCGTATCTCAAGACGTATCTCAAGACGTATCTCAAGACTCGCCTCAAGATGGACCAGCAATCTGGGTTATTGGCGGCGCTGCGATTTTGCGCGAAATGCTTGCGAATTATCACGCAGACGCAGCTTACGTAACGCAAATTGATGCGAAAGTTGCAGCGGACACATTTGCTCCGAATATTCATGCATTAGTTGATGCAGGAAAATGGCATGTTGCGCGCGAAGGCGAGCTTGAGGAAGCGCCGCTGAAGGTTGGTAGCGAAAGCAATCCTGCACGATACCGGTTTATGGTATATGAGCCTGCTCAGTAAACGAGATAGCAAAGTAAACGAGATAGCAAAGTAAACGAGACAGCAAAGTAAACGAGGAAATATGACTGAAGAATCGAGCAAAATCAAGGTAGACGCGCGTCACCCATATACCGTCATGACGGTTTGCACAGGCAATATTTGCCGCTCGCCAATGGCGGAAATTGTGTTGCGCAACGAGTTTCAATTGAGGGGATTGGGCGACGTCGTTGCTGTGCGTTCCAGCGGTGTAAGCGACGAAGAGTATGGAAATCCGATTGACCGCCGCGCGCAAAGGGAATTAACTAAGCGTGGATACAGGCTTCCTGCTTCGCATTTTGCGCATCGAATTGAAGCGGATGAGATTGCGGAAACGAACCTGTTTTTGCCTATGACGGCTTCGCATATGCGCTCGCTTTTGCGTTTGTTGCCTGCGCAAAAACGCGAACTTGTGCACATGTACCGTGCGTTTGATCCGTCGCTTCCTAAGCCGCAGCCTGGTCGCGAGATGTTGCTTGACTTGGCAGATCCATGGTACGGAGGTCCTCGCGAATTTGAGGTTGCAATGGATCAGGTTGAGCAATGCGCACCTTATATCGTCGATTGGGTTGCTGCGCGCATTGAGAGGGCTTGACGGCGGTAGAAACTTTACAGCCGTGCGCAGTTTATGCCGCCTGCGTACCAAAAAGCGGCAGAAACTTTACGTGCGTGCGCAGTTTATGTCGCCTACGTACCAAAAAGCGGCAGAAACTTTACGTGCGTGTAAAGAAACGGTCTCGCAAGCTGACCAAAGTAGATAGTTAAGCTTGCGTCGCGTTTTCTCGCGTTTCCTCATATTTGCGGACATAGTTGCGAATATAGTTTAAATTTGTAGATATAGTTTTACAGGCATCAATTACCGCTCTGTTACTTTTATTTGGGAGGATTTATGGCAGGTTTGGCTGTCGAAGACGTGCGCGCTCGCGTGCAAAACGCCTGGAATGACGTAGTTTCCGTGCTGAATAAGAAGATTTCACTGGCTGCGGTGTCGGCTAATGGCATTGCTGGCGAGCATATGCGCAAGTCCGCGCAATACGTGGCTGGGGTATTGCGTGAGGTTGGTATTGACGCGCGCGTCGAGCAGTCCACGAATCCGGACGGCACTCCAGGAGCTTTCGAAGTGGTCGGCTCGCGCATCGTAAACCCAAGCGCGCCAACGGTTTTGCTCTACGCGCATCACGATGTGCAGCCAGTTCCAGATCCATCTGAGTGGGAAACCAACCCATTTGAAGGTACCGAGCGTGACGGTCGCCTCTACGGACGCGGCTCAGCCGACGACGGCGGCGGAATTGCAATTCACTACGGAGCTTTGCGCGCACTGAGCGACGATTTGCGCGTAAATATTAAAGTTTTCATCGAAGGTGAAGAAGAGATGGGTTCGCCAAGCTTCATCCCGTTCATCGAATCACATAAAGACGAGTTCGAATCCGATGTAATTATCGTTGCCGACTCCGGCAACTGGTCCGCCGAAATCCCAAGCCTCACAACGAGTTTGCGCGGAAATACCGACGTGGACGTAAAGGTTAAAGTGCTCGGCCATCAAGTGCATTCCGGCCAGTTCGGCGGCCCAATTTTGGACGCTTACACGCTCGCTTCCATGCTTATTGCCTCGCTTTACAACGAGGCTGGCGACTTGGCAGTTCCTGGAATTGAAGCAGAGGAGCCAGTTGGCGGTTTGCAGCGCGATTTGGACGAAGCGCAAGTGCGTGCCGACGCTTCCGTAGTCGATTCTTATAAGCTTGCCGGCACTGGTTCTCTCGCAGCGCGCATGTGGACTAAGCCGAGCTTGACGGTAATCGGCATGGATGCGCACCCAGTTGAGGGCAGTTTTAATGTGATTGCGCACGAAACTAAGTTGCGTCTTTCGCTTCGTACCGCGCCTTCGCAGCGTCCGGAAGAAGCGCAAAAAGCTTTGTGCGACTTCTTGGTATCTCACGCGCCTTTTGGTGCAGAAGTTACTGCAGAGCCGATTGATAACGGCATGGGTTGGGCAATGGATCCGGATGCTGTTGCAACGAAGGATGCGCTCGCTTCTATGCGCGATGCTTTCGGCGTGGAGCCGGTAAATAAGGGCGAGGGTGGTTCGATTCCGTTTATTCCGGAGCTTCAGCGCATCTTCCCGAAGGCGCAGGTGCTGGTGACGGGTCCGGAAGATCCTAAGTCCAATGCGCACAGCCCGAACGAGTCGATTTCGCTTTCTGGTTTGCGCGGAAATATTGTGACGGAAGCGCTGCTTTTGGATCGATTGGGCGAGTAATTCTGGCTAATTTTGCGCGCAGGCGGCAAAAACTTTACAACGCTGTGAAGTTTCTGCCGCTTTTTGTTGCTTAAACGGCTTTTTCTTTACACAGCTGCACAGTTTCTGCCGTTTTTGTGGCGATTTACGACCGAAACTTTACGTTACTGTAAAGTTTCTGCCGCTTCCGCCGCGTCTGCATGCGTCTAGTCTGTTGAGTAATCTGCAAACATGACATGGAATCCATTTGCAAAGAAAACTGCCAATAATGAGGACGCGTCTACTCCTTCGTTGCAAAAGAAAGTAGCGGATACAGAATCGTCTGTAGCGACGAAATCTCGCGAAAAAAACGCGCCGACTCCTAAGCGCAACGCTGCTCAAGCGCAAAAGCTTCGCCCGCTAGTACCAGCAGATCGCAAGGAAAGTGCAAAACGCGCGCGCGCTCGTCTTCGCGAATCCGAGAATTTGCAATACAACGCAATGCGCACTGGCGATTTGGCGCATATGCCAAAGATTGAGCAGCTTCCGTGGCGCGTGTATATTCGCGATTACGTGGATGCTCGAATTAATATTGGCGAGTTTTTCATACCAGTTGCAGTGCTGATTATGATTTGCTTGTTTGCGCTATCTAATTTTGTGATTGTTTATTTTGTTTTTGCAGTGTTCTTGTACGCATATTTGTTTGCATCTGTAATTGACATGTTTGTTATGTGGCGTAAGTTGCGCAAGGAGCTGATTCGTCGTTTTGGTGATGTGGCTGTGTCGCGCAAATCGCGTTCCGGCATGTATGCATTCAGCCGCGCTATGCAGCTTCGTCGCTGGCGTTTGCCTAAGCCGAGTAGCGCAAAGCGTGGTAACTGGCCGAAGTAACTGGCTGAAGTAAGTGCAAAAATAAGTGCAAAAGTAAGTGCAAATTTATTAATATTTGCACAAGCTACTATTATTATTTTTGCACAAGCTACTATTATTATTTGGGATACTCAAAATAACGCGAATATCATGGGGTAAACGCATGGCACAAGATAAAGCACAAAGCAAATCGCAAGGCGCATCTCAGGGCGCGACGCAAGGCATGAAGCAGCCTAAGAAAAAGCAGGGCATGTTCTCGCAGATTATACGTATTTATAAGTACACGCATTCTGACGATAAGCAGTTGCCTTTGTGGTTGTCTTGCGCGTTTGCTGCGCCGATTTTGGTTGCTGTAATTCTTGGAATTGTATCTCGTTGGTCCATTTTGATGTGGATTATAATGCTTATTACAGCGGCGATGCTTGGTTTGCTGCTGTTTACTGTTGTGCTTACGAAGCGCGCAGATAAAGTTGGTTACGCAAAGTTGGAAGGTCGCCCGGGTGCGGCTGCCGGCATTATTTCTGCGATTAATAAGGGCGGTTTTACTTTTCCGCAGCAGCCTGTGTGGGTGGATGCGCGTACGAAGGATGCGCTTTGGCGCGGCACTGGTTTTAACGGAATTTTCCTCGTTGGTGAGGGTAATTACGAGCGTTTAATGCATGCTATGGATCGACAGGAGCATGCTATTAAAAGCGTTACTGCCGGATCTAATATACCTGTATACCGTATTGCTGTTGGCAATGGCGAAAATCAGGTGAAGCTTAAAGAATTGCGCGGAAAGGTGTTGCGCTCGAAGACGCTACAGCCTGTGAAGCACAAGTTTGCGTTGTTCGATAAGATTCATCCGAACCGCCGATTCTTCCTTACTAAGACGGAGCTTGCGATTTTGAATGAGCGTTTGCGCACGTTGCAAAGCAAGAGTGGATTTGGCATTCCGAAGGGAATCGATCCAACGCGTCCGCAGCGCATCAGCCGTCGTGCAATGCGCGGTAAGTAAATTATTCTTGCGACGGATTGGCGACAGTTACTTTACGTAAATGTGAAGGAACTGTCGCTTTTTGATGAGATTTCGACATTTTCTGTACATGGCTGTAAAGTTTTGGTCGGAATTTGGCTGGAAAGCGGCATAGACTTTACACCGTTGCACAGTTTCTGCCGTTTTTTAGCGCGTAGGCGACCTTTATTTTACACGCGCGTAAAGTTTCTGCCGGGATTGCGCACGTAGGCGGCATAAACTGTACACCGCTGTAAAGGAACTGTCGTGCGTAAACAATTAGTCTCGTTGCTGCGTGCGTCGACGCGCTGCCGTACAATCGTCAATCGACACGGGTGCTCTGTGTGCTCGCTTATGCAAGCGTGAACATTCAGAGCTGAGAGAAAACCGCTTGAACGTGAATCCGGGTAATACCGGCGCACGGAGGTCTGTTTTTCCCGTGCCTGGAGAGGTTGTTGCAAGGTTTCGTTGTAACGCAAGGTATTGCATTGCGCACAATGTAACGCATTGCAACACGTAACAAGAAAGGCACATTTATGTCAGAAGAATTAAAAGAGAAAGCTAAGATTAATTGGCGCTGGACCGTCGCTGATATTACTGTTACGGTAGTTATTGGCGTTGCTTCCGGTGTGATTTTCTGGCTTGGCTATTTTACTCATCATTTCCTCGATATTCCATTTGCTGCAGTTCCTGGTTTGAATTGCTTGTACTATGGTTTGTTCTATTTCCCTGCCTGCTTGGCTGCACTTATTGTTCGCAAGCCTGGAGCTGCGTTCTTAGGCGAGTTTGTTGCTGCACTTACCGAATTTCTTATTGGTACCAGCTGGGGTGCAACTGGAGTTTTGATTCCAGGTTTAGTTCAGGGTATTTTTGGTGAGATTATTTTCCTCTTCTTCCTATATCGCGTTTGGAATGTTTGGGTTGCTACTCTTGATGGTGCGTTCACGGCATTTGGTGGCACTGTGATTTCCTACATTCTTTGGGGTGAAGGTGCGTCAATCTTTAGCAATTACATGATTATCAGCACAATTTCTGGACTCATCTCTGGTGCGATTATTTCGGGCTTGTTGATGTGGTATTTGTATAAGGCAATTTGCTCAACTGGCGCGTTGGATCGTTTTGCATCTGGTCGCGTAGCTCGTGCTTAGTTGCAAATTTGCTAAATAGCGAAATTAAAAATTAAATATATTAAAAATTAAAATCTATCATTGCCATAAAGGATTTACTATGCCTGATGCTACTCAATCGCAAGAATCTGAAACTTTCCTTCCAACAGATTTAAGTGATCGCAAGAGTATCAGCAACGCTAGTGATGCTAATAAAACTAGTGATGCTAGTGACGCTAGTGACGCAAGTGACGCAAGTAGAGCTAGTAATAACGCTTCTAACGCAAGTAACGCTGAACTTCGTTTTGAGAATTGGGGTTATCGTCATGCTTCCCGTCGCGCTTTTGCTGTGCGCGGGTTGGACCTCACGATTAAGGCGGGGCAGCGCGTGTTGCTGCTTGGTGCATCAGGCATCGGTAAATCCACGATTTTAAGCGGCACGGCAGGTCTTATTGGCAATGATTTTGTGGCGAAAAGTAGCGCAAAAGGTAGCGAAGATATCGCGAGAAACAGTAGCGCGAAAAATAGCGTAGAAAATAGCGCAAAATCCCAGCAAACCACTCTCGTCGAAGATGCCGATGGTGGCGTGAGCGAGGGTTGCGTTTTGGTTGACGGCGTGCCGGTTCGACGTGCGCGCGGTCGAGTTGGTTTGGTTTTGCAAGATCCGGATGCACAGGCGATTTTCCAGCGTTTGGGGGATAACGTTGCGTTTGGTCCGGAAAATATGAACGTTCCGCGCGGTGAGATTTGGGATCGCGTGCGCAAAAGTCTTAAAGAAGTTGGGTTGGATGGCTTGCAATTGCATCGCTCAACTTCGCATTTAAGTGGCGGTCAGATGCAGCGTTTGGCGCTTGCTGGCGCGCTCGCTATGCGGCCGAGTGTGCTGCTTTTGGACGAGCCGACTGCGAATTTGGATCCGGATGGCACGCAGCAGATTGTTGGCGCTGTGCGCGCGGTTTTGGATTCGACGCATGCCACGATGGTGCTTGTGGAGCATCACGCGGAGCCGTGGATTGACATGATTGACCGCGTGGTTGTGCTTGGGCTTGAGAATGATGAAGCTGCGAACGGAAAAGCTGAGAACAACGAAACTTCTCGTGACGAAACTTCTCGCGATGAAACTGTTCACAACGAAACTGTTCACGACGACGATATTGCGCGCGCGGCTTCTTCGCGCACAGTGATTGTGGCGGACGGCACGCCAGACGATGTGTTTAATCGCACTGATTTGGACTTTGAGGATCTGGGTATTTGGCTTCCGGAACGCTACAAGAAAAACGTAAAATCTTCTGAAAACGCGGAATCTCCTGAAAATTCTTCCGCAAGTAAATCTTCCGCAAGTAATTCTTCCGCAAATGCAGAATCTTCTGAAAAATATTACGAAAACTGCAATCCAGCAGAAGGCTACGGAGAAGTGCTACTTTCCACGAAGGACCTCGCAATCAGCCATAGAAGCGAGCCGATTGCGCGTCACATCAATCTTGAGTTTAAAGCAGGGCAGATTACGGCTTTGGTCGGCGCGAATGGTGCTGGAAAATCAACGCTTTCGCTCACTTTGGCTGGTCTTTTGCCGGCAGTAAGCGGCGAGGTAGTGGCGAGTGATGCTCTTGCTCAAGGCGCGAATGGCACGGATCCAATGAAGTGGAAGTCGCCTGATTTAGCGAAGCGCATTTCGTACGTTTTTCAGAATCCGGAGCATCAGTTTGCGTGTGGTTCGGTGTTGGATGAGGTTATGTTGGGACCGCTTCGCACGGGTGTTTCGGCGGATGAGGCGCGCGCGAAAGCGGAGGAGTTGCTGAAGCGATTCCGTTTGGCGCGCTATGCGAACGCGAATCCATACACGCTTTCGGGAGGTGAAAAGCGTCGTCTGACTGTTGCGGCGTCGCTTGCTGCGGCTCCGCGTGTGCTGATTTTGGACGAGCCGACTTTTGGGCAGGATCACAAAACTTGGTTGCAAATTATTAGCTTGATTGCAAGCCTTCGCAGTGAGGGTGTGAGCATTATTGTGGTGACGCACGACCGTGAGCTGGTTGAGGCGTTGGGTGCGCGTTTGGTTGAGCTTGTGCCGGATGCGAAAGCTGAAGCTGCTGGTTCTGGAGCGAGTGCTACTGAAGTGAGTACTGCTGAAGCTGCTGAAGTTGAATCTTCCGAAGCGAAATCTACCGAAGCGCTTGCTGCGAAATCTTCCGAAACAAAATCTTCCGAAGCGCTTTCCGCAACTACCGGCGCAACAGACATTTCGCGTATCAAAGTGAGCGCTGTAAACAATCGCGACGAGGAAGCGAAACTTTCAAGCAAATCGCCACTTCTTGCGTCAATTAATCCAGTATTTCGCATTTTTGGAGCGTTCGCGGCTTCGATTCCGCTGCTTTTTACGCTTGATTGCGTTTCTGCTTCGGTCGCGTTGCTGTTGGAATTTGTGATTTTTGCGTGCATTAAGCTTCCGCCATGGCGTGTGATTCGCCTTTCGTGGCCTGTGTGGGTGGGTGCGCCGACTTCCGCGCTCACTGTGTTGCTATACGGCAAAAGTGGCGGAAATACTTGGTTCCAGTGGTGGCTGATGCATGCTACGGATCGTTCGGCTATGCTGGCTGTTGCGACTTCGCTTAGGATTTTGGCGATTGGCGTGCCGTCGATTGTGATGGTGATTGGGCTTGATGCTACGGATTTGGCAGATGCTTTCAGTCAGGTGCTGCATTTGCCGGATCGATTCGTGTACGGCGGTTTGGCTGGAATTAGGCTGTTTGGCGTGCTGCAGGATGATTGGGCGGCGCTAACTGCGTCGAGGCGTTCGCGCGGTTTGGGTGATGAGCATCGTGTGAGGGCGTTCTTCCCGCAGTCGTTCGCGCTGCTTGTGCTTTCGATTCGACGTTCGACGACGCTCGCTACTGCTATGGAAGCGCGCGGTTTTGGGGGAGTTGGTGCGCGTTCGCACGCTCGCGTGAGTCGTGTGCGTGCGCGCGACTGGTGGATTTTTGCTGTGTGTGCGATTGTGCCGTCGGTTGCTGTTGTGGCTGCGCTTTACTTCGGCACCTTTGCCTTCCTCGGCGGTGCGTGATGGCTGTGCGCGTGTTGAGTTTTTGGTGCGTAGGCGGCATAAACTATGCGTGCCTGTAAACTTTCTGCCGTTTTTTGCTGCGTATCCGACCGAAACTTTACTCCCGTGTAAAATTTCTGCCGTTTCTTCCGGTTCTGTGCTTCTGCTCGCACTTTCTGTCCGCACTCGTGTAAAGTTTTTGTCGTTTTTTGCCGCGTATCCGACTTTTCCTTTACACTTGCGTAAAGTTTCTGCCGCTTTCAGGCTCGCAAACGGCATAAACTGCGCACGCCTGTAAAGTTTCTGCCGTTTCTTCCGGTTCCGCGCTTCTGCTCGCACCTTCTGTCCGCACTCGTGTAAAGTTTTTGCCGTTTTATCGCGCGTAGCCGACCGAAACTTTACACCTTTGCACAGTTTCTGCCGCTTTTTGGCGCGTAGCCGACTTTTCCTTTACATCGCTGTAAAGTTTCTGTCGTTTTTTGGCGCACAACCGACCGTTTCTTTACACCGCTGTAAAGTTTCTGCCGTTTTTTCGCGCGCGCTGTGCTGCGCTCAAGCAGGTCGTCAGCGTACACAACCACAACCAAATTCCCAATGTGCCCACATGTGAGTCTGCCCTGCCTTCGTCAATCGAGACGAAGGCAGACCTCGCTTGCGTTGAAAGCACATTGTGCTTTCAACCCTAAGCAAGCTCGGCACTCCGAGTTGCTTTCGCGCGCTACGCTCTAAGCGCGAAAGCAGGTCGTCGCGCATCCTCACTAGCGTGTATACTTTCTCGAGTTGCGGGCTTGTAGCTCAGTGGATAGAGCGTCTGCCTCCGGAGCAGAAGGTCGTGGGTTCGAACCCCATTAAGCCCACTTTTGATTTTCTACTTTCCCTACTTTCTCTTACTTCTACTTTCCGTCTTTCGCGCGTAGGCGGCTTTTTCTTTACACCGCTGTAAAGTTTCTGCCGGATTAAGGCGTGCAAACGACTTTTTCTGTACAGTCGCGTAAAGTTTTTGCCGGATTTTGGTGCGTAGACGACCTTTATTTTACGCGGCTGTAAAGTTTTGGTCGTTTTTTGGCGCGGAAACGACTTTTTCTTTACACCGCTGTAAAGTTTCTGCCGGATTAAGTTGCGCAAACGACTTTTTCTGTACAGTCGCGTAAAGTTTCTGCCGGATTTTGGTGCGTAGACGACCTTTATTTTACGCCGTTGTAAAGTTTCTGCCGGAATCTGGCTGGGATGCGGCATAAACTGCGCGCGGCTGAGTCGTTTCGGTGCGTCTCGCACCTTGCGTCTCGCACCTCTCGTCTCGCACCTTCTGTTTGCACACGCGCACTTCTCGTCGCGAAACATCACATCAAACATATAGACTTATATATAAGTATTGTCAATTAAGAATTAATTAATATTTGCGCGTAAGGAGGGAAAATGGTAACTAGCGAAACAGATTTGCAGTTTGCGGAATCAGCTGAATCAGTAAAACTGTCAGAATCTGCAGAACCGGCTAAATCAGCAGAATCGTCAAAATCAGCTAAATCTGCAGAACCGGCTAAATCTGCAGAAAATTCACGAAGCGTAAAACCAGGATATCCTCCCGCTCTAACTCCATCAATCGTGCAAAAACTTTGTGCTCCAATTGCCCGTCGACTCGGTGTAAAATCACTATACTTATTCGGGTCTGTTGCGCAAGGAACTGCCAATCGCAACTCAGACGTGGATTTTATATACGAGCTGCAAAATGAGTCGAACGTAGATCGCGAAACGTCACGTATTATGCGCAAACAAGAGCTAATGCAATCACTCGCCGATTGCTTGGGCAGAAAAATCGACCTTGTTAACAAGAGTTATGTAACGCAGCAGTTAGCGGACGAAGATGCGGAAATCCAACGAAAAGCGTTCGTAACAGCGCTTAACACAAAGCCAATATTCAAAATTGTGTGAATCGCAACTTCACTTCGAGCTTAAAATCAATCGCGCAATCGAAATATTCATAACAGAACCAGCAAAGGCAAAAAATGAGTGAATCCAACGAGTCGAACGATATGGTTCACGTTGCAGCAATACGAAGATATTTACGTGCTGCTACAAAATTTATAGACAATGTATCATTTGACGAATTCGCTCAAGACGAAGAAAAACAATACGCAGTTGCTCATGCAATTGAGCAGGCTGGCGAGCATGTGAAAAAGCTTTCGGAATCATTTCGCGCTGATGCAAGTTCTATTGAATGGAAGAAAATCGCTGGAATGCGCGACTATATTGTTCATAATTATGAAGGAATGGACTTAGAAATCTTATATTTGTCAGTTACGAAGGATTCTAA
Source organism: Gardnerella sp. C0026F2 (assembly GCF_056590715.1). Taxonomy (NCBI): domain Bacteria; kingdom Bacillati; phylum Actinomycetota; class Actinomycetes; order Bifidobacteriales; family Bifidobacteriaceae; genus Gardnerella; species Gardnerella sp. C0026F2. Next base: position 175,717 of record NZ_JBWPWR010000002.1, on the reverse strand, counting down.
GCGAGTTATTGAAATTCTTACGGAATATATTGATAAAAATAAGAATTCTTATGCCGATACTCTGCTTGATTTTACGAGGATAAATAGGCCAATAGACTAGAAGACGTATATGTGGTAGTGCGTAGGCGGCATAAACTGCGCACGGCTGTAAAGTTTTGGTCGTTTTTTGGCGCGGAAACGACTTTTTCTTTACACCGCTGTAAAGTTTCTGCCGCTTTTTGGCGCGTAGGTGGCAGTTTCTTTACACAGCTGCACAGTTTCTGCCGGATTAAGTTGCGCAAACGACTTTTTCTGTACAGTCGCGTAAACTTTCTGCCGGATTTTCTTGCTGACGCGACTATCTGCTTTCGCGCTGCACAGTATATATATAGACGAAGAATATAGCAGCATGGCATATAGTGACGAAGCACACAGTATATATAGAGACGAAGCGCACAGTATATATAGTGACGAATTGCACACAGTATATATATAGAGAGACGCAGCACACAGCAAGCACAGCACACAGCCAGCGCAGCACACAACACACACAGTATATATAGCAGCACACAGCACACAGCAAGCAGCACACAGCAAGCAGAGCATATACCAGCACAGCACACAACGCACACAACGCACACAACACACAGCACACAGCACACAACATACACAGCATGCACAGCACATACCACCACAGCATATAGCGGTGCGATGCATGCGTTATAACAACATGTAGTGCTTTGAGTTGGGGAAGTGGGCGGTTTTTAGACACGCCGAAGACGCAATTTCGTCGTTTTGGCGTCGGAAATTATTCATTATAAATGCGTTTTGCAGTAGATTTTTTAGCGATATTTGCGAATTATAGAAATTTTTTATATGCACATTTATAATACGTGTTTTGCTTGAAATCATTCATGGGGGGGGGGTATAACTGTTAGAGGTTCTTCAGCAAATATGCTTGCATATAAGGCATACAGGTATGTTATACTGGCTACCTGAGCTTTGACCCCGTTAGTTGCATTCGTAGTGGCGAGTGCGCAAGGTTTTTGATTTGCCATACATCGGCATCGTATGCAGGTTGAGTGTTTGAAGTTTAACACTTAGAGAGTTGGAATTTGAGATATACTGCGGCTTTTGCGGCAGTGGAGGATTAGGAAGGCGAGAAAATGTTACCAGCAAAGTTCCGTGGATTCGCATCACGCGTGGGTCGTCTTGCGTCGCGCGCTTTGGCTTGGCATAAGACCAACGAGCGTGATGCAGCCGTTCTTACTTCCAGCACTGCAATTATTTCTTCCAGTAATGCCAATACTTTCGGCACCGCCAGCACTTCTTTTGACAATGCAGTCACTTCCAGCAGCGCAGCTACTTCCGGCAGCGCAGCTACTTCCGGCAGCGTCACCATCGCTCGCCCATCACGCACTTCTCGCACCTTCCGCCGCGCACTCTTCGCAATGCTCGTAGCCGCCGCCACGCTTTTCGCGACTTTTGTTGTGCCGCCAGTGCACAATGCTAACGCAACTCAGGCTTGGTGGGATTACGCTGGCAATGGTTACTTTACTGATGGTAACTTCTGGGTTGGCGATGCTGTTCGTGATATCTCTATTAGCTATCCTAATATTGAATATAATCAGTGGGATAGTGATTATGGTAAAAACGGAACTAAAATCAGCTGGGATATTATTTTCAATCAAGAGTCCATTGGTTTTGCTTCTGCTTCGTTGAAACAACTTCCTCATGGCAATCAGCCTAAGGACGGCGCGTCTTGGGAAGGTAGACCGCTTTTTATTGTTTTTCTTCCAAAGGGTCTTAGGGATGGGGATGCAAATCATAAGAGTTCTGTTTACATTACACGAACGAAAACAGTGCGTACGTTTGACAATGAAGCACACAAATGGACATTTTCAAATGAAATAAAGCATAATCATGAACGTCCTGCAGAATTTGCTAAAGGTAGAAATTATTCTTACGCTGATGGCGATGGCGATTTTCAAACTGTTTGGAATGCGACTTTTGGAAAGTATGGCAATGATGCTACTTGCGGTGAGTTTAAGGATAAATACGGTTTTTGTGAAATTCATAAATGGCGAGGTACTCCGCATGACAAGAATGATCCAAGCAATAAGTTTGGTCGTGTGCTAGCTGATTGGGGACAGGCTGATACTACTTATGGATATAAGTGGCACATAGAGGCTTTCGTTGAGGATGGCGTTAATCCAGAAACATTGCCTATTATCGCTGGCTGGAATTCAAATGGTACGCTTGGTAGCTGGGGAAGCGGTACACGTAACAAGTGGGCTGCTATGGGTCCTTATGATACTGATGGCGATGGTATTCCTGATTACGTTGAGCATCAAGTAAAAATGAATCCTAAAGATGGTGATGAGATTTCATACCCTCAATACAATGGTTCAGATGATAAAAAGTATGGGCAAGAAAATATTCCTATTACTACATATCAGCGTCCTGTTACAGTGAAACCGTTTGCGAGAACTGGTGAGTGGGGAGGTAATTCTTCGCAAGGCAGTTTCGAATACGATGGTGGTACGACTACTAACTTGCCTACCAATCTTGGCATAAAATATGAACTTACTAACAATATTCCTAATGGTGTAAGAGTAGTTAATTCTACATCGAATATGCCTGATGGTTCTGTATATATTGATAGCAAAACTGGTCATGTAACTTATAACCCTAGAAAAGAAGATAGGGGCAAAGTTCTTGAATTTGGGACAAAAATTACTTATCCTGATCCTTCTCGATACCCGTATAACTGTAAGTATTATGGTCGTGGCTCTTTCGTTACGGAGCAGCACCCAACTAAGATAAAGGTCGTTTCGCAGGCGTCACTGTACAATCCTGTTTATACTCCAGTTGATTTGACAGAAAAAACTGGTGATGATCAGAGATATGTTACGCCGATTGTTTACACTGCTAAACCACAAAGCGTTAAGGACGCAAGCAAGAAACACTCGGATATTATTCAGTCTGGCGATCTTCCTGAAGATGCTACTTTTGAACTGAAGCAGTATACGAAAAAATCTGGTAGGAATACTCTAAAGAGCGATCCTGTTCTTGATTGGTCGCGCATAGAAGATCAAGATAAAAATAATGGGCAAGTACGTTTTTATTCAAACAAATGGAGGGAGCCTGTCGGGAAGTACCGTACTCCTGTAGTAGTTCACTATGCGGATGGTTCTAGTTCTACTGATGACGACGCAGGTAATGCTGACGCAAAAGGAGATTTTAATAAGGGCGTAGTGTATGCTTCGGTTAATCTTAAGCGTCCAAATCCTAAAGATTCTGAGCTTAAGTTGAATATTCATAATAGTTATGGCGGAAATAATTTAGGAGATAATGGCTCTGTAACTATTACTGTTAACGATCCGCTTAAGCCAAGCGTTTGGATTGATTCGTGGGCTCAGTATCAAATTGGTCAAATATCTTTGAAGTCACTGTGCTGGAAGGAAACAACGCAAAAAGGTGGGAAAGTAGAAAAAAGTGACTACACCTTTAGTGATTTGTCCAAAAATGGTAACGATAATACTTTTAACGGCTTGACTTTTAAGCAGACTGAAAAATGGCCTCACGCTGATGATAAGGAGCAGGAATCTTGCTTCAATAACGGAACGTGCAATAGCAAAAAGTTGTTTGATAAGGACGCTTTTACTATTGAACGTTCGCGTGGTGAGATTTCTGGTACGCCTGAGAAGGGCGGTAAGTACGTTTGCCGCGTGTTTGCTTTAAGAGATGGAAGCCAGGCAAAAACTGATTTTGATAATGCTGCCAAAGCAAAAAGACATGACTTTACTCTGAATGAGAAGACTAGAAAATCCGACTGGCAGTCTAAGACAGTAACTTTTGTTGCGCATTCTTTGGCTCACAAATATAACCCTCAATACGTAAAGGTGAATGTGAAGCCTGGACATAAGGGAGGAGTTACCTCGGATGCTCCAGTAAGCCAGCGTGGTGCTAATGGCGTGAAAGATGACGACAAGAGTCAAAATGATCTTGTACCGAATGGTACAAGGCTGCCAAAAGGTACATGGTTTGAATTAAAGAAATACTCAAAACATACGGATTCAAAAGATAAACTTTCATGGTCTAGCTTTGAAGGTAAGCAAAGTAACAAGAAATCAGGCAAGGCTGAGCCTGAAGATAGTACTTCCGACGAGATGTATGGCAAAGTTACTTTTGCGCCAGATAACGGTATTCTCCCTGGAAAGTATAACACTCCTGTAATTGTGCATTATCCAGATGGTTCCACTTCTGAAGATCCAGACTCTGGTAATCTTGGTAAGCCTGTATATGCGTCTGTGGCAGTAACTAATCAAGATATCCAAGATGATGATTTAAAGCTCAAAGTTTATTCGCAATATGGCGGAAGACGAATTGATGACAAAGATAAAAACGGTATGCGCTTCCGCAAGGGTGATACTTTAGGTGACAAGCCTAGCGATACGTATAAGCCAATGTTCTTTGACTCTTGGTCAAGTGCCAAACCAGGAAAAATTTATCAGCGCATGCTTTGCTATAAGTTGGGTGCAGGTAATAAGCGCTCAGGTTATAAGATTGATGGTATTAATGGTCTGACACTTGCCGGTAGAAAAGGTAATACTACAAGCGGTGAGTTTACTAATCAACCATCACAATGGACGAGAGCTACTGAAAAACAGAAGAACGAGTGCAATAAAGATAAAAACAATTGCAAGCCTAACCTTTACTTATACGGTAATGAGCGTGATACCGTAGAGCGCACTTGGGGTTGGTTACATGGCAAGGTTCAGGAAAATGGCGACTTTGTGTGCACTGTGTACGCTATTAAAGACCTTGAAAATAAAGAGGGTAAGCATGGTGATTTGCAAAAGAAGTTTGATAAAGCTGTAGCGGACTTTGTAAAGAAACCTGATAATCGCAATTTTGAAGATGTTATTAAAACAGTCTTAAAGGATCAGAAGGGTAGTAAAGATAAACCTCTTGAAGCCACTCAAAGGCACGTCGATTGGGACTCTGTAACCTTCCCAATTAATGTGCATCCAGATGCTCACTATTACAACCCGAAGTATGAAGAGGTTACAAAGCTACAGGCTGGCGAAACTGGGACTTCTAAGCTGCCAAAGAGTGTTAAGAACGCTAATGGTGCAAAGAATAATCAGGATGCTGTGAAAAACAATGAGCCTTTGCCTGACGGTACTTGGTTCGAGTTTAAGCAGTATACGAAGGATAAAAAGCCTAATGGAGCTGAACCTCTTAACTATGCTTTCTTTGAAAATGATGACGATAATGTCAAGAATGAGGGCGGTAAGAAATCAGCTAAGAATGGCACAGGTCAGTTTGGTAATGTGACTTTCCATCCTCATAGGTGGATTAACGCTAATAGGAGTGATAATGCTCCAGTAGTTGTTCATTACCCAGATGGTTCTACTTCGGAAGACCCGGATTCTGGTAATAATGGTAACCCGGTGTATGCGAAAGTAAACGTTGTACCACACGATTTTAAACCTGGCGATTTGAGTTTTGATGTAACGAACAATTTTAACAATGGTGACTGGAATGATAAGACTATTAAGATTAAGAATGGCGATTCTCTCAACAATAATCATCCTCGCCGTCTTAACTTATGGTCTACTCATAAGCCTGGCAAAATCGAGCTTAGGACAATATGTCATAAGATTATTCACAAGAATAATACTGCTGATACTACGTCTGAATACACTTGGAATGGTATTGCTGGCATTACCATGGAAAAGCCAAGTATTTGGGATCATCAGGAAGATCCTCAAAAGCAGCATAAGTGCTATGGGGATAAAAAACAGTGCGATGCGAAGCTTTTGTATGACGATTATGTGATTAATGGTAATTCCAGGAATACGACTGAGCGTACGCGTGCCTCTCTTGTTGGCAAGGCTAACGAATCCGGCGACTACGAGTGCGTAGTTTACGCGATTAAGCAGGGAAGCAAATTATTAGATAGCTTTGATAAGGCTGTTCAGTCGATTAATACAGATAAAGATAAAAAAGCAAAACCAAGCGACACTGATCCTTTGAAAGATTTCAAGTGGAAGCTTGATGGTGATAAAGGCAGTAAAAACGCTGTGGAAGGCGTTGATTATGCGACGCGCACAATACAAATCCACATTCACAACGACAATCACTTCTACAATCCGAAGTATGTTGATGTGAACGTTACGGCTGGTCAAAAGGTTGAGAATGCTGTGCCGCAAAGCGTTAAGAACGCTAACGGTGCGGATAAATACCAGGATGCTGTGAAGGCTGGCGCGCTTCCGGACGGAACTTGGTTTGAGTTTAAGGATGCTACTCACGGATTTGAAGTAAATAATGACGGTACTGCTGGAAACAAGGTGTCTTTAGACTGGTCCTATTGGGCTTCAGGCAACACCGCCGATAAAACCGGTGAGCAGAGCAATAAGCCTGACAATCCTTCCAAGCAAAAGAATGGCAAGCACAGTGCCAAGGATGACGGCACGCGTTACGGCAAAGTGACCTTCCATCCAGATCAATCTGTTGCTCCTAAAGCGTACTTGAAAGAGATTGTCATCCATTACCCGGATGGTTCTACTTCGGATGAACCTGATTCTGGTAATAACGGCAAGCCTGTGTATGCGAAAGTTACGGTTTCAGGCTTGGGCGGTGGCGCCGACAAGGATCTTAAGATGACATTGCTAAGATCTCAAGACGCTGATCCTGTTCATGACACGCTTGGTGGTGGTAATTCTCTTACTGTTATGAGCGGCACGAGCCTTACTAAGAATCCGTATGTGCTCGCGTGGAGCTTGAAAGATCGTAGCAATATTTCATTGCGCATGATGTGTACTAAGCAAGGCGAGCAAAAGTGGAGCCGCGGGCTTGACGATACACTCAATATGCACCTGAACCAGGATTACGGCAATGGTGTGCAGCCGTGGGCTTTTGCAAGTGCTGAGCAGCGAAAGTCTTGCAGTCAAGACAGTAAGAATTGCATGGCTAACTTGCTGTATGGATTCACGAAGAATGGGAAGCAGGACAGCATAGAAAGCGCTGTATCTCGCAGTGAAGACGATATTGCTGGCATACCTCAAAAGGCTGGAAATTACACGTGCGCTGTGTTTGCGTTGAAGCCGAATGCGCTGAAAGTGTTTGATAACACTGTTAATAACAGTCTTATTGAGAATAAAAAGTATTCGTCTACGGATATGAAAAAGGTTCAGCTTACAGGATTAAAGTCTGCTGTTGATTGGAACAGAATTTCCTTCGACGTGAACGTGATTGATCCGCCTAAATTCGCGCTGCCAAAGACCGGCGGAATGAACTGGAACGTGCTGCTTGGTGCGTTTGCTGTGATTGGCACGGGCGTGATGGCGGCTGGGTTCTTCCTTGAGCAAACCAAGTGGGGGCGCGCGATGCTTGATGCGTTGCTGCGTAAGACACTGATTAAAGATTTTATCTGCAAAACTGCCAAAAAGCTTCGCGCTTTAAGGCAACGTAGCGAAAGGTGGCGATGCTGATGAAAATTTTCTGCAGCTTAAAAACTGCAGTGTCAACGTTCCATGTGCTGGCAATAGCATTACGCGTTACATAGTGACGTTGCATAGTGACGTTACATAGTTTCGTTACACAGTGACGGTAATTATGCCGACGTATGGTTCGGATTTAATCTTGCTGCGCGCGGCGCAAATCGTAGCCGCCGACAGAGTTCATGCGGCTTTGCGATGACTCCGCCGACCGTGCGCAACACAAAATAAAACAATAAACGTATTTTCCTCAAAACCTGCCCACAAGGGCACTGAACAAAGGAGAAGAAAGTGAATAAATTCACTAAACAATGCGTGGCGGCATTCGCCTCGCTCGCAATGGCTGGCACGCTGTGCGTCGCCGGCGCCGTGGTGGCAAACAACGTAGCATTTGCTAATGGTCCAACTGCTGAAGCTGCTAAGCCAGCACCATGGTCTGATGCTGGTAAGGCGCTGAAGGGTACCATCACCATCATGAAATATGAGTATAAGGGTGAAGGTAACACAAGCACTCCTCTTGCTAATGCTAAATTCAAGGTACAAAGAGTTACGAAGTTCTCTTCGAACGATGCAGCAGAGCTAGATCTTACAAAATACAAGGATTGGGAAACTCTTGCTGCGAAGGTAAAAGAACTTAATGCTAATCCTGAAGTTAATGGAATGCAATTTGATTCAGCTAATACGCAAGAAGGTGTAACAGGTACTGATGGTTCGAAGAAATTCGATGGACTTGCTATCGGTCTTTATAAGGTAGAAGAAACACAGCCAGCACCTAATCACTCTAATGATGTGGCACCGTTCTACATGACTATTCCAGAAATCACTCATGAAGCAAATAAGCCAGTTACCTATAACTACAATGTAACTGCAAAACCAAAGAACCAGAGCCTTGCTGGTAAGATTAAGAAGACTCTTGTTCATGGGGACAATGAAACATCATTCGTGGGTAATGGCGATACCATGACCTACAAGATTTCTGCTGCTGTGACTAGCAACACTGCTACAGAACGTTCGAATTGGACTAAGGATGATCTGAAGGGATATACTGTATTCGATCAGGCTCCTAAGGATGTATTCACTAGCTATACACCTTCGGATGTTGTTAAGTCTGTACAATTGGTTTACAAAAAGGATAATCAGAAGCAATCTGAAAATTTGCTTGCTGAATCCGTTAAAGAAGCTGATGCACAAGACTCGCAGCGTATTAAGGTTTCTTTCCAAGATGATGCACTAACAAAAATAGCAAATGCAGCTAAAGCTGATCCTGATGCAAAAGTAGAAATTGAATTTGCGTTCACTATTAAGGATCCTACGCAAGTCAATGAAACTAGCTTCACCAATAAGTCTGGTTTTATTCCGGGACAGGGCAAGAATAAGCCAGTTCCAACCCCAGAAGTTCCAGACGATCCAGGCTCTAAAGTTGAATCTAAATATGGCTTCTTACAAGTAAACAAGTACGATGGCACTGATTCCAGTAAGAATACGAAGGTTGACGGCGCCAAGTTCAAGCTTTTCGCTAAGAAGAATGATGCTGATAAGTGTGCTGCCGATACTAATGCAAAAGAATGTGCGAATGCTTCAAAGGTTGGTGAACTCGTTACCGTTGGCGGTGGTAAGTTTGCCAATTCTGTAAAAGTTGTTATCGATAGTTCAACTCATCCATTCTACCTCGTGGAAACTGAAGCACCAGCTAATTATGAGCGTGACCGTCAAGCTCACACAGTCCAAGTTTCCGAATCATCTACAAGTGCTGCTCCTACAACTATTGATGTTGCTAACGTCCCGACTAAGGATCACAACTGGTTCAACCTTCCAAAGACCGGTGCTGCAGGCGTGATCATCTTCGCGTTGGCTGGCATGTGCTTGGTTGCTGTTGGCATGTTCATCTTCTTGCGCAACCGCAAGAAGGATGAAGAGCAGCAGGCTGCCTGATTCTGCGCAATTCTTAGGAATTGCAATCCGCTAGGCGATTGAGTTTAGGCGCGCATGTTGTTTGCGCGGCGGAACTTTAATCGCCTAGCTTATAACTGAAAACTTAGCAGGCTGCGCTGTGTTCGCGCTAGCCGGCGTAATGCGTGCGTTGCTCGCTTGCGGAGTTTCGCTGTGGTGTTTCGTTGCATGTGTTGTGCGATTGGTGTTTCGCTGCGTGCGTTGCTCGCTTGTGCTATGCGCGAGTATCCCTCTTCTTCGCACAGCGCAGTCTGCTGTATTCATTCTTTCAGCTCGAAAAGAATTTCAATCAATAACAATTAGCCCTTTATAGAGAAGAAGTTGCAATGTCAAAAGAAAATTCAGATGAAGGCAAAGGTTTTTGTTGGAAAGTAACATCCTCCCGTAAAAAAATGTTTTACGGACATACTATTAATGGAAAAATTGACCAATATTATAAAGGAACGTTATCAGGAATGATTGGCAATGAAAGAGAATTAAGAAAAGAGCTAAGAAAATTAAGGTCTGAATATAATAGATGGAAGGGATTTGCCGATAATATCATATCATCAGTATTGGTTGCATTTTTAGCAATATTATTCGGTAATATTGTAATAAAAGATCTTGAAATGTATCAAAAAGTTTCAAGTATATATTTGATTATCTTTTTACTTGTTGCAGCATGTCAATTGGCGGCGTTTACTGCAGCAAATAATGCATATGAAAAAATGGAAGTTGTTAAAGCTGAACTTGAGAAAATAAAAGAAGCAAAATCTAAATGTGAAGAAATGAAGGTTTTAGAAGCTGAACTTAATGAGATGAAGCTTATTAGGGCTGAACTTGAGAAAATAAATAACACAATTCAACCAAATCCTAAGAAAACAAGCATACGCATTTACAAACGTAACTTAGTGCGGCATAGTAATTTCGGCAGGTAGTATTGCGCTAAGCTGAGTACCTGCAGACTCTGCTAATGTAGCTTTGCACCATTGCTTTGCAAACGTAGCTTATGTAGCTTTGCAGTTGTGCTTCTGCGAAAAGTGGTTTTGTAGCTTTGCAGTAATGCTTCTGCGAAAAGTGGTTTTGTAGCTTTGCACCAGTGCTTTGCAAACGGCGATTACTTATTGCTTAGTGAACTTTAGCAGTAATGCTCTGCGGACGTTGAGTATTTATTGCTTAGAGAACACTAGCATTAACGCTGCTGCACACGTCACACCAGGCACTCCTACCACACCAAAAAACACTAGCGGTTTTACTAATAGTGGGAGATAGGAATTGCTTGGTCGAGCAATATAAAAGCGGAACGATAGTAATAATCTTGTTGATGAATACTATTTTTGAAAGAAAGTAAGTAAAAAACTAAACTTAACTACGCAACCGCTAAGTCTAAGTAAGGTATAAGAGCGGAGCGCTGCGAGACAAGTAATTCCTATCTCACACAGCAACTCCAGAAATCCGCCAGCCAAACACCAGCTAGAGCGCACGAAGGACGGGACGTGCGAGGAGAGAAATCCCACAAAACTCGCTCCATACCAAACACGAACTCGCGCCACATAAAATAAACTTACGTACATAAACATAGAAACGAGGAAGCATGAAATTAAACAGTGCCGTTACGAAAGTATATGCTTTCCTCAACAAAATCGCCCTTAACACACCCATCGTAAGCAAGCTTTTCAAGAATCGCACTTCCGAAACTAGCGCTGCTGAAACTACCGTAATCGAAACCGTTACATCCGAAACTAATCCTGCAAATCAAAACTCTTCCGAGCAACCTTCCGCAAGTGACCAAAAACCGCAGCAAAAATCTAAGCAAAAATCCAAGCTCCGCCGCATCGTCGAGCCAATCGCATTTGTGTTGGCAGGTATTTTGTGCTTCAGTTATCCTGTTGTTTCAACGCTTTGGAATAATCGCGTGTCGAAGGAAATTTCTAACGCGTACGACAAGTATAACCACGATCAGGCTGGTGACGTGCGCCGCGCTCACATTCGCGCCGCGAAGCTTTACAATAAAACTCGCAAAAGCAAGCTTGCCGCGGATCCGTATGGTCCGGATGGGCAAAAAGACATAACTAACACGCCTGAATACAAGCGTTATCTTAAGGCGCTTGAAGAACCTATGGGCATTATCGGCATTGTAAAAATTCCGAAGATTGGTGTAAAACTTCCTATTTATCACGGCAGTTCGCAGGAAGTTTTGGCGCACGGCGCTGGTCATTTGTACGGTACGGATTTGCCGGTTGGTGGCAAGAACCGCCACACAGTTATTACCGCGCACACTGGTCTTGCGGATGCAACCATGTTCGACGATTTGGTGAATTTAAAGAAGGGCGACTACTTCTACCTCGACGTGCAAGGCGAAACTTTGCGATACAAAGTGTTCCGCATCAGCGTGGTTGAGCCACATGATATTAGTTTATTGCAGCGCGAAAAGGGGCGCGATTTGGCGACGCTGCTAACGTGTACCCCGTATGGTGTGAACTCGCATAGGCTTTTGGTGACGGGGTATCGTGTGCTGCCGGACCCTGTGAAGCCGCCGGAGGATCACGTGCAATGGCCGCTTTGGATGACGCTATTCGTGATTGCAATGGCGTTCTCCTTGATTATTTTGTCCATGATGATTGCTGCTGCAACGTCTAAGCGAGGGCGACAGTTCGACATTCGCGGCAAGCATTTGCTGATTCTTTCGCGCAAAATGCTGCGTAAGCTGCGTCGCGAGTAACGCGACGACCTGCCTGAGTGCAGCATTGCTAATCCCTCCAGATGTGAGATAACGCTCGCGCTATAAGCGCTCGCTACGAAACTCGCGTTGGAAGTCCACTGGACTTCCAACTTGAGCGAGTTTCCGCTCCGAGTTGCTTTCGCGCGCGCTGTGCTGCGCTCAAGCATGTCGTCGCGCGCGTAAAGCACACTGTGCTTTCAACCCTAAGCAAGCGCTACCGCATTGCTCTTGCTTGAAGCGCACAATGCAGCTTCAAGCAAGAGCAATGCGACACGCCGGCTTGCGCTCGAGCTCATTCTGAGTATAGTAGTTACTCGGTTCGCGAAACGAACCAAGATAACCAACGCCCCTTTAGCTCAGTTGGTTAGAGCAGCTGACTCTTAATCAGCGTGTCCAGGGTTCGAATCCCTGAGGGGGCACAAACAAAACCCAAGCTTCACCGCTTGGGTTTTTTTGTATCTAATCCCTCCGTCACGCATATGCAGCAGCGCGCGTTTGTCCCTCTTTGCAGTCAAGCTGGAAACATGACCTCGTCAAATATGATGCCGCAATTATTCCAGGATGATGCACATCTTGAACAGCCGCAGTCGTCGCAACAACCGCTGCTAAATTTAGTTCAGTCGCAGTCGCAACAAGTTCAGTCGCAGCCGCAACCGCTTACTCCGCAGCAAGCTCAGCCGCGCCAGCTTCCTCTAAAAGCCGCCGACACGACTGCCGAAAACCCGTGGCCTGTTGCAATCTTAAGCCAAAAGTTCCACAGTGCAGTAGAACGGTGGCCAGCAGCGTGGATTGAAGGTCAAATCGTCGAAATTAACATGCGCCGCGCATCTTCCGGCTACATCACTCTTCGCGACAGCAACGAAGAAGTGTCGATTTCCGTAATGGGCTTCAGCAATTTCGTGCAGCAGGCGCGCGAACTTCGCCAGGGCGACCGCGTAGTCGTTCACGGCAAGGCGGATATTTGGGTGAAAGCCACGCGTTTGAGCTTCGTTGCAGACGAAATCAGGCGTGTCGGTGCTGGTGACTTAAAAGCGCAAATTGACGAGTTGCGAAAAAAGCTTAAGGGCGAAGGTCTATTTGATGCTGAAAATAAGGTGCCGCTGCCGGAATTTCCTAAGTGCATCGGTCTCGTGTGTGCGCCTCAAGCTCGCGCAGAGGGCGATGTTATTACTAACGTGAATTTGCGCTGGCCTGTTACGCGCTTCAAAGTTGTTCACGCGCACGTGCAGGGCGTGCAGTGCCCGGCGGATATTATTGCCGCAATTAAGCAGCTCGATGCCGATCCAGAGATTGACGTTATTATCGTTGCTCGCGGCGGCGGTAGCTTTGAGGATTTGATTGGTTTTTCGGACGAAGGCGTGGTTCGCGCTACTGCTGCGTGCGTGACGCCGATTGTGTCTGCAATCGGTCACGAGGACGATTGGACGCTGATTGATTTAGCTGCAGACATGCGCGCTTCGACTCCTACGGATGCTGCAAAGCGCGTTGTTCCGGACGTTCGCGAGCAGTGGCAGCTTATTGATAACGCGTTGCAAACTATGCGCATGCGAATTTCTGCGCGCGTTGACAATGAGATTCGTCTCGTTGAAGGTTATGCGAATCGCCCGAGTCTTACGCGCCCGAGCACTATGCTTGAGCCGCACGAGCGCTTGGTTGAGCAGGCTGTTGAGCGAATGCGTCACGGTTTGGTGAGACTTCTTGACGACGCGAGCCTGACTGTTGAGAAGGCTCACGCGAGCTTGACTGCGTTAAGTCCGCAATCGACTTTGAATCGCGGGTACGCTGTTGTGCAGATTAGCGGTGGGCGAGTACTTGACGACGCGGCTTTAGCGAAAGTTGGCGACGATATGACAGTTACGCTTAAAAGTGGTGTGGTTCTTGGCAAGGTGACTGGAACAAAGTCAGCTGCCGTAAAGTCGGCTGCCGTAAAGTCAAGTAAGTAAATTTTTAGATTTTTTAGATATTTTAGATACAACGAAAGGTTAGATATGAGCGAGAAAGCAACGAAAAAAGCTGAAGAAGTAGCGGCAGAAAGTAACGAAAGTGCAGAATTTGCAAGCACTCTTACGAAAGAAGAGCACGCTGCGATTGAGGCGATGCCGTACGAAGAAGCTCGCGAAAAGCTGGTTCAGGCGGTTCAAGCGTTGGAAGCTGGCGGTTTGACGCTCGACCAGTCCATGCGTCAGTGGGAGATTGGTGAGGCATTGGCAAAGCGCGCGCAGGGTTTGCTTGCCACTGTTCGCGCTAAGTTGGACGCGGCGCAGGCGGAGCAATCGGCGACGGCGGCTACGGCTGGCACGCAGTCTAATCTTGAATCTTGATCGCGTAGCCGACTTTTTCTTTACGCGGCTGTAAAGTTTTTGCGCTTTATTGCCTTAATCCGACCGAAACTTTACATGGTTGCACAGTTTCTGCCGTTTTTTGGTGCGTAGTCGACTTTTTCTTTACGCGCCTGCGCAGTTTCTGCCGTTTTTTTGCGCGTAGCCGACTTTTTCTTTACACCGCTGTAAAGTTTCTGCCGTTTCGATCAGTCGCCTAGCCTAAATTGTTGCTCGCATAATTGTGCGCGAATCACGCCATGGTGTATAATTGCCATTTGTTGCCTCGGTAGCTCAGTGGATAGAGCACCACTCTCCTAAAGTGGGTGTCGTCAGTTCGATTCTGATCCGGGGCACTTTTATTACTTGTTTGCTTTGTTCGTATTATTAGCGAGTCGCGAAATACTTCCTAATGTTAGGGGATAGTGTTAGATTGTTTCTAACTTAAGCGATGATCCGTTATCGGCGGGGAGTTTTCGGAAGAACGGCGAGGATTCGTAAGATTCTCGCTTATTAGAACCGACGGGGTTGGCCCGTACAGCCAAACACGAGAGGCTATAAGAATAGTTCGATTGCGTTTCGTACTTGCGTTACGTACTTGCGCACTTTCGTTGCGTAATCATCTTATAGCAAGCGAGGTGGTACCGCGGCAGTAACTGTCGTCCTCGCAGGGAAATATTCACCCTGTTGAGCGAGGAGAGCACAGTGAGCGAATCCACTAATCCAGCAGCAAACGCGTCCGAAAATACGTCCGAAAATACGTCTGCAAATCACGTATACCCAAAGGTAAGTGTTTCTGCATCAACGCAAGAAAACGCCGGCGCGCAAGTTGCACCAAATCCTTCCTTCCCAAAGCTTGAAGAGTCAGTTCTCCAATACTGGGATGCAAACAACACTTTCCGCAAGTCAATCGAATACCGCCCGTCCGGCAAAGGTAGCCAAAACGAGTTCGTGTTCTTCGATGGCCCTCCATTCGCAAACGGTCTTCCTCACTACGGCCACCTGCTCACAGGCTACGCAAAAGATGTCGTTCCGCGCTATCAGACTATGCGCGGCCGCAAAGTAAACCGCGTTTTTGGTTGGGATACTCACGGTCTTCCTGCAGAGTTGGAAGCGCAGAAGGAACTCG
This sequence comes from Gardnerella sp. C0026F2, assembly GCF_056590715.1. Lineage (NCBI taxonomy): Bacteria > Bacillati > Actinomycetota > Actinomycetes > Bifidobacteriales > Bifidobacteriaceae > Gardnerella > Gardnerella sp. C0026F2. The sequence continues at coordinate 160,132 of NZ_JBWPWR010000002.1, read as the reverse complement.
GCATCGAGTCGGTTGAGCAAATCGAAAAAATGGGCATCGCGAAGTTCAACGATGCTTGCCGTTCCAGCGTTTTGAAGTACACGAACGAGTGGCAAAACTACGTACATCGTCAGGCTCGTTGGGTTGATTTCGAGCGCGGCTACAAGACGCTGAACATTCCATACATGGAATCCGTAATGTGGGCATTTAAGCAGCTTTATGATAAGGGCTTGGCTTACAAGGGTTACCGCGTGCTTCCGTACTGCCCTAAGGACCAGACTCCGCTCAGCGCCCACGAGCTTCGCATGGATGCGGACGTGTACCAGAATCGTCAGGATACCACCGTTTCCGTCGCTGTTAAGCTTCGTGACGAAGACGACGCTTACGCAGTCTTCTGGACCACTACTCCTTGGACCGTTCCAACTAACTTCGCAATCGTAGTTGGCGCAGACATCGACTACGTGGAAGTTCGTCCAACTGAAGGCAAGTTTGCTGGAAAGAAGTTCTACATCGGTAAGCCTTTGCTTGGATCCTACACTAAGGAACTTGGCGAAAACTACGAGGTTGTGCGCGAACTTAAGGGTGCTGAGATGGCAGGCTGGCGCTACTACCCAGTGTTCCCATACTTTGCAAGCGAATCTGCGCTCGCGCAGGGTGGCACTCCTGGTCCTAACGCTTTTACGATTTTCACTGCAGATTATGTTGACACCGCTGAAGGTACTGGCCTCGTTCACCAGGCTCCTTACGGTGAGGACGATATGAACACGCTTAACGCGCACGAAATTCGCAGCGTTGACGTGCTCGATGCAGGCTGCAAGTTTACAAGCGACTGCCCAGATTACGAAGGCTTGTACGTTTTTGATGCAAACTTGCCAATTTTGCGCAACTTGCGTGCAGGAGACGGCCCGCTTGCTCAAATGTCGGAAGATCAGCGCGCGTTGCTGTTCCAAGAAAAAAGCTATGTGCACAGCTATCCTCACTGCTGGCGTTGCGCAACTCCGCTTATTTATAAGCCTGTTTCTAGCTGGTTTGTGTCTGTTACGAAGATTAAGAAGCGCTTGCTAGAGCTTAATCAGGAGATTAATTGGATTCCTGGAAACGTTAAGGACGGCCAGTTTGGTAAGTGGCTTTCTAACGCTCGCGACTGGTCGATTAGCCGTAATCGCTTCTGGGGTTCGCCAATTCCAGTGTGGGTGAGTGACGATCCAAAGTATCCTCGCGTAGACGTGTACGGCTCTTTGGAAGAACTTAAGGCTGATTTTGGCGACTATCCGCGCGACGACGACGGCAATGTGAATATGCACCGCCCGTATATCGATCGCCTTACTCGTCCAAATCCAGATGATCCTACCGGAAAGTCGCAAATGCACCGTATTACGGATGTTCTCGACTGCTGGTTTGAGTCCGGTTCCATGCCTTTCGCGCAATTCCATTATCCGTTTGAAAATAAGGAATTCTTCGAAGAGCACTTCCCATGCGATTACATCGTTGAATACATTGGTCAGACTCGCGGTTGGTTCTACACGCTTCACATTATGGCTACGGCTCTATTCGATCGCCCAGCTTATAAGAACGTGATTTGCCACGGCATTGTGCTTGGTTCCGACGGCCAGAAGATGAGTAAGCATTTGCGCAATTACCCAGATGTGAACGGCGTTTTCAACGAGTACGGTTCTGACGCAATGCGCTGGTTCCTCATGTCTTCGCCAATTTTGCGCGGTGGCAATTTGATTGTGACTGCAGACGGCATTAGGGATACTGTTCGTCAGGTTATGCTTCCTGTTTGGAGCTCGTATTACTTCTTCACGCTGTATGCGAACGCTGCAAACGGTGGTAAGGGCTACGATGCTCGTCGCCTTCGCGCGGACGAGGTTGCAGGACTTTGCAACATGGATCGCTACTTGCTTGCTCGCACGCGTTTGCTTGTTGAGCGCGTAGAAAAGTGCTTGAACGAGTTTGCGATTAGCGATGCTTGCGCGGCAGTTGGCGATTTTATTGACGTGCTTACGAATTGGTATATTCGCGGCAGCCGTGACCGCTTCTGGAATGAAGACGAGACTGCTTTCAACACACTTTACACTGTTCTGGAAGTGTTTATGCGCACGATTGCTCCTCTTGCTCCTATGGAAGCGGAGGCTGTGTGGCGCGGTCTTACAGGCGGCGAATCCGTGCATTTGGCTGATTGGCCTTATTTGGTTGAGCCTGAGACTCTTTCGGATGGCGAGAAGAACCCTAAGGCTGGCGAAGTCACCGAGCTTGGTGCTGTTCTTGCGCACGACGATGCTTTGGTTGCTGCTATGGATAAGGTTCGCGAGGTTGTGTCTTCTGCGCTTTCGTTGCGTAAGGCGGAACAGTTGCGTGTGCGCCAGCCGTTGGCAAACTTGACTGTTGTTGCAGAAAATACTGCCGCTGTTGAGCCTTACGAGCAGGTGCTTGAGCGCGAGCTTAACGTGAAGAATGTTACATTCTGCACGTTGCAGGATGCAAGCGAACACGGTTTGAAGATTGTTCACGAGCTTAAGGTGAACGCGCGCGCGGCTGGTCCTCGTTTGGGTAAGCAAGTGCAGTTTGCTATTAAGTCTTCTAAGAGTGGCGATTGGCGAGTTGACGAGTCTGGCGCTCCTGTTGTTCAGACTCCAAACGGCGAAGTTGCGCTTGTTGAAGGCGAATATGAGCTTGTAAATCGCGTTGAGTCTTCGGATGCTCAAGCGGCTCAAAATACGGCTTCTGCTGCAATGCCAACTGGCGGTTTCGTTATGCTTGACACTGCTTTGACTAGCGATTTGCTTGCTGAAGGTTACGCTCGCGATGCTATTCGCGCTGTTCAAGATGCGCGTAAGGAGAACGGTTTGGATATTAGTGACCGAATCGCTTTGACTTTGAGCGTGCCAGCTTCGGACGTTGCTAAAGTTGAGCAGTTCCGCGATTTGATTGCGGAGGAGACTTTGGCTACGAGCTTCGAGGTTGTTGAGGCTGATTCTAGCGCAACTGATCTTAGCGTAACTCTTAAGCGTGCGCAAAACACAACTAACAGCTAATTAACTAAACAAAACGTGCCGGTGTATTTCAATACGTCGGCACGTTTTGTTTTATCTCTAGTTTTGCTTCGAACTTTCTAGTTTTTCTGCAATGAGTGTATTGACGACTGCGTTTCTGCTAATAGCAAGAATTTTTGCACGTTTATCAAGTTTTTCAATAATCCATTCTGGCATAGTAAATGTTACGCGTTTTTGCACATTTGAGTTGTGCTCTATAATTGGATGCTCCAAATCAAAGTACTCAAGTACGTCTTCACCGTTATCGAATTTTTTATCGAGTTCTTTGTCACTTATTTCCTTATTCGTTGTAGTGCTGTTCATAATATTGCTCCTCATTTTTACGCGATCTTCTTACAGAAATAATACGAATTCGATTATTTCTTTTTGTTATTATTGCCGTCCAATGTTTATTGTTTATTTTTCCAAAAACTAAGTAGCGAGAGTTGTCGTTTCCTGAATTTTTGGATTCTAATGTAATTGTCGTATTCTCCCAAAGTAATTGGGCTCTTTTGAAACTGATACCGTGTTTAGCTAAATTTTTTAAGCTTTTTGCAGGATCGTGTTCAAAATCCATTCTCACCTCCTAGTGTGTATTTTACATCAAAACAACATCAATATGAAGCAATTTTTTAATGATTGTTGTTTTGTATTAAGTATCGTAAATGCTTTAAGTCGGCTTTCCTAGATTTTTTACGCATTGTGGTTAAAGGCTATTTATAGAAGCAAGCTCAATGCGACACCCCGTTTTCTATAGGTTCCTATAGTGTCGATAAGACAACAATACAAATTTTTACTCGATTTGTATTTTGCGTTAATTTATATTGCATGATATTCAAAAAGAAAGTGCAGGTGACGAAATGAGTAAAGATGAGAAGGGTCGGTGTATTTCGTTCACGCTATAAGCGTGATTCATCTGGCGTCACCGTTCTTGCAAGGACTAATACCGGCATTGTTGCTGGAACTGTAATTATTGCTATTTTTGCGATTTTGGCTATTTTTGCCGACGTTTTTACAGCAATTACTGGCAATAATCCTTACTCTGAGCATCCGGAAATATTAGATTCCAACTCAGTTCCAGTAGGCCAGGGGGGTATTAGTTTCCAACATTGGTTCGGTGTAACTCCGCTTCGTGGTCTTGATATTTTTGCGATTATTTCGCATGGAGCGCGCGTTTCTCTTGGGATTGGCATTGCTTCTACTGTAATTTCGCTATTTCTTGGCATTCTAATCGGCATGATTGCAGGGTACTTCGGTGGTTTCGCAGACACTTTGCTTTCTCGCACGATGGATGTGTTCTTCGGTTTTCCATTCCTGATTTTTGCCATTGCGCTGTCTGCAGTTGTGCCGCAAAATTTCCCGCGGCCGATTCTGCTAACGCTTGTTTTAGGCTTCTTTGGCTGGCCAAGCATCGCTCGTTTGGTTAGAGCGCAAACGCTTTCGCTAAAATCTCGCAATTTCACTGTGGCTTCTTACGTAATGGGTGCTAACACATGGCATATTTTGCGTGAGCAGATAATGCCTAATATGTTGCCTCTTCTTTTGGTGAATGTGACTTTTCTTATTCCTGGTCGCATTGGAGCGGAGGCTGCGCTGTCGTTCCTTGGTGTGGGCATGAATCCGCCTTCGCCTTCGTGGGGACGCGCTATTGAGGATGCAGTTCAGTGGGTTTTGGTTGATCCTTGGTATCTTCTTTTCCCTGGAATTGCGCTCTTCTTGCTTACTTTCGGCTTTAATCTCGTTGGTGACGGTTTGGCTAGTGCTCTTCAGCCGCGAGCTTCCAAAAAGGCGGTGACAGAATGAGTAACAAGCAAAATACTCAAAATACGCAGAATGCGCAAAATGCGCAACAAAATATAATCAATACACCGAAAATCAGCATTAATAAATCTGCTGCCAATTCGCGAATAATCGGCAAGATTTCCGATTTTCTTGTTTTTATTGGCAAGCGCGCAGCAAGCGCAATACTTGTTTTAACGCTGATTGCAGTCGTGCTATTCCTTATTTTCTTTATGCTTCCTGCCAATCCTGCGCAACTTGCTTGCGGAAAGCCTTGCACTCCTGAGCGTTTGGCTCGAGTTTCCGCATTTATGGGCACGGACGCGCCTTGGTATGAGCAACTTGGCAGTTATATTCGTGGCATATTCTTCGGGCGCAAGTTCACAAATAGTGCTGGAGCTACTATCGTGTGCGCTGGTCCATGCTTAGGATGGTCGTTTACGCTAAACGAGCCTGTAACTAATCTTATTATGAGTCGTTTCGTGGTAACTGCTTCGTTGGCAACTGGTGCTGCGGTTCTTTGGCTTACTGTGGGCGTTGCAACTGGAGTTATTTCTGCTGCAAAAGAAGGATCTTTTATTGACCGCGCGCTTCGAGCGCTTTCGTCTGTAGGGATTTCATCTCCAGCATATTTAATTGGAATGCTTGCAATACTTGCTTTTGCAGTTTATTTGCCGATTTTTCCTACGGGTGGTTACATAAGTTTTGCGGAAAGTCCTTTAGATTGGCTTCAACACCTGCTTCTTCCGTGGCTTGTTTTGGTGCTTCTTAACGCGGCATACTATACGCGACTTACTCGCGCTCACATGCTTGACGAGTTGCAGCAGGATTATATGCGTACTGCTTTAGCTAAGGGCATGCCGCGTTCGAAAGCTATAACGCGTCACGCGATGCCTAATGCGATGCTTCCTGTACTGACTATGTTTGGCTTGGATTTGGGCGGTTTGCTTGGTGGTGCTGTAATAACTGAGCGCGTTTTCTCTATGCAAGGTTTGGGTTCGCTGCTTCTTGATTCGGTGAAAAATCTTGATTTGCAGGTGCTTGTTGGTGTGACGCTGTTTGCGGCTGCGCTTGTGATTGTTGCGAATCTTGTGGTTGACGTCTGTTATCGCTTCGTTGATCCTCGCGCCGCAGTCTGTTAGTGCTTTTTGAGTGAAATTGTTAGTGGGCGAGTACTAAGCGCTTGCGTCTGCTTGATGCTGCTCGTGTCAGCTCGCTCACTTTTTCTCAAGTTCAAAAATGTTAAACAGCATATGCGCGAGTTTTAAAGAATTAAATTTTAAATATAAAAGATTAAAGAAATAAGGGGATTATTATGTTCATTCTCAAAAATAATACGGTTTCAAAGAAAATTCTTGCTTCAACAGCAGCTTTTTCACTACTTACAATTTCACTATTTTCGCTTTCAGCTTGCACAAATTACAACTCTGGGAAAACAAGTATTACGAACGCTTCTGTGCTAAATTCTAATCCGAAAAAAGGCGGAACTCTTACAATATTTACGTCAAATACGAATATGAATTTCGATCCAGCTCGCAGTCAGGGTTTGCCGATTACGTCAAATAATTTCATCTTCCGCGCGCTTACTACGTGGAAAGTAAGTCCGGATTCAAGCAAGCAAACGCGCGTTGTTCCAGATTTGGCAACGGATACCGGCACCACAAGCGACGGCGGCAAAACTTGGAAGTACACGCTTAAGAAGGGTGTCAAGTACGAAGATGGAAGTGAGATTACTTCGCGTGATATTAAATTCGGCATTGAGCGCTCTTTTGCTGATTCTTTAAGCGGCGGTTTTAGCTACCATAAGACTCTTCTTGTTGGTGGAGAAAATTATGACGGTCCTTTTAGTGGAAAGTCGCTTGATTCCATTGAAACTCCAGACGATCAAACTATTATTTTCCACTTAAAAGCTCCGTTTGCAGATTGGCCTTGGGTTGCGTCTTTGGCAGCATTTGTGCCAGTTCCAACGAATTCTGGCGACGCGCAAACGTATTCAAAGCATCCTAAAGCTTCCGGACCATACCGAATTGTGCAAAACGAAGTTGGAAAGCAAGTTGTAATGCAACGCAATAAGTATTGGGATTCCAAGCTCGACAGTACTCGCACAGCCGGTCCTAATGAAATTGTGTGGAAACTTGGTTCGGATACTACTGTTTCAGCTCAGTCGATGATTCAAGGAAATTCGGATACAAAATCCGCATTTTTGGCTGATTTCGTGCCGCCTGCTCAGCTTGCGCAGGCTCAAGCAAACCCTAAGTCACGAAGCTTGCTCACTACAAGTAGTGACGGTGCTCTTGAATATTTGGCTATGAATACGCGCAGAATAACGGATATCAATATTCGAAAAGCGATTCAGTATGCGGTTGATAAGCAGTCGTACCGCACTGCGAAGGGCGGCTCAATTGCTGGCGGTTTTGCAACAACGCTTATTACGCCTGGTATTTCGGGCAGGAAGCAGTTTAATTTGTATTCTGAAGATCCTCGCGGAAATGTTGAGAAAGCTAAACAACTGTTGAAAAAATCGGGTCAAACTGGTATTAAGTTGAGCCTTATTGCGCGTCCGGATCAAACGCAAGTAGCTTCTTCTGTGCAATCCAGCTTGCAGCGCGCCGGCATAAAAGTAACTATTAAAACCGTTGACGCAGTAAACTTTACGGACGCAATTACGTCAAATTCCGGAGATTACGATTTGGCTTTGGCTTCGTGGCAGCCTGATTTTCCTTCTGCTTTTGCGAATTTGGGACCGCTTTTTGATTCTTCGCAAATTGGCGGCGGTAACTGGAATATTTCTCGTTATTCGAATCCTAAAGTAGATGCCCTGCTTAGAAAAGCAATACAAACTGTTGACTCGCACGAAGCGGAAAAATTGTGGCAGCAAGCAGACCGCACTATTATGGCTGATTCGCCGGTTGTGCCGCTTATTTACTCGCATAATACGTTTATTCACGGAAGTGACGTGGAGAATTTCTACATCGGAAGTTTCCCTGCGTACCTAAATTACGCCGCTGTATCTTTGAAGAGGTGATTAGTTGTGACTGGTGCGAAAGAAGAAGTTGTTATAAGTGTCGACGGAATGTCGATTTCGATTGGCGGTCGTCAAATTACGCGAGATATATCGTTACGTATGAGTGCGGGCGAAGTTTCGGCTTTAGTGGGTGAGTCCGGCTCTGGAAAGTCGCTTACTGCGCTGGCTCTTATGGGTTTGCTTTCAGACTCTGCGAAAGTTGAAGGAAGCGCGCTTCTTAACGCTACTTATGCCAACGAATCTGCCATAGATTTACTAAGCGAAAATGCGCCTTACGATTTGATTCGCGGTGGCATGATTGGCATGATTTTTCAGGAGCCGTCCAGTGCGTTTAATCCTGTGAAAACAATTGGCAAGCAAATAGAAGAAGCGCTAATATATCATCCTGAAAAAGCAGGAAAACTTAGCCAAAGAGAGCGTAAGAAGCGTGTGATTTCGCAGCTTCTCGAGGTTGAGTTGAGTGATGCTGAGCGCGTGTATCGTTCTTATCCGCATGAGCTTTCTGGCGGTCAACTCCAGCGTGCGATGATTGCTATGGCTTTAATAAATCGTCCACAAGTTTTGATTGCAGACGAGCCTACAACAGCACTCGACATCACAACGCAACGAGATATTTTACGTCTTATACGTAATTTGTCGGAGAAATTACATCTTGCTGTGTTAATTATTACGCACGATATGAGTGTTGTGTGCGCGCTCGCGGATGAAATGTATGTAATGCAAGGCGGGAATATTGTGGAATCTGGCGAAGTTCAGCATATTTTTGCGAATCCTAAGCACGAATATACGCGCACTTTGCTAGATTCTGTTCCTAAATTTGATATGCAATATGCTTCAAGTGGTGATTCTTATGAAAGTATAGAAGAAGTAGCAAAAGCGATTGCTAAGAATATTTCTAATAATATTGCTGAAAATATTTCTGAATCTCCAGAATCTGAATCTCCAGAATCTGAATCTCCAGTAGTTGAAGTTCAAGGCGTAAGTGTGAAGTATTCGCATGCTCGTTTTAGCAAAGATTCAAATAAGTTCGCTCTCAGTGACGCAAACTTGCGCATTAACTCTGGCTCTACACTAGCTTTAGTTGGGGAGTCTGGAGCTGGAAAAACCACTATTGCAAAGCTTATTTCGGGGCAAATTAAACCAAATTCGGGATTAGTGCTACTTAATGGAGAAAACTTAAACAGATTAAACAGTAAAGCTCGCCGCCAAGCATTATCGCGAATTGGATACGTTTTTCAAGATTCAGGTTCCGCACTAAATCCGCGTAAAACCATTGGTTGGAGTATTGCAGAACCATTACTTTTACACACGAATCTTGATGCCAATGAGCGTTTAGAGCGCGTTGAAGAAATGCTTAATCAAGTACAAGTGCCAGTCGAATTCGCAAACCGTTTTCCTCACGAGCTTTCCGGAGGCCAAAGACAGCGCGTAGGTATTGCGCGAGCGTTGATTTTGCAGCCTTCTCTGCTTATTGCGGATGAGCCAACTTCTGCGCTTGACGTAACAGTGCAACGTCGTGTACTTAACTTATTACATGATTTGCAACAAAAATACCGTTACGCATGCTTGTTTATTACTCATGATGTTGGCGTTGTGCAGGAAGTTGCTAGCGAAGTTGCCATAATTAGAAATGGCAGCGTTCAATATATTTCGTAGTATGTTTTCCTAGTATGTTGAGGCTCGCCATTACGATAGTAAGCGTTTTTAGGAGGTAGCTTATGGCATCGTCGGCAGCAATTGGTGTGTTTGATTCGGGGCTTGGAGGCATTTCCGTAGCTTGTCAGTTGCATGCTGCTCTGCCGCATGAGCGAATTGTTTATTTCGGCGACTCTGCAAACGCGCCATACGGCATTAAAACTCCTGAAGAAGTTAAAAAGCTAAGCTTTGCAATTGTCGAGCATTTTATTCGCCTAAATGTAAAAGCTGTCGTAATTGCTTGTAATACCGCCACTTCCGCAGCTGTGAACGATTTGCGCGCGCATTACAATATACCTATTATAGGTATGGAGCCGGCGCTTAAATTAGCTTGTGATTTGGGCAAAGGTGAGCCTCAGCGCGTAATCGTAGCTGCAACTCCTCTTACTCTTCGCGAGCGCAAGTTTGCGGATTTGCTGCAACGTTTTTCGCAAAATAACACGATTTTTTCGCAGCCTTGCCCCGATTTAGTGCGTATTGTTGAGCGTGGGGAGCTTAATAATCGTGATGTAGTTTTTGCTGCTCTTCACAAGTATTTCGACGAGTATGATTTAGACAGTATTGATTCGGTTGTGCTTGGTTGCACTCATTTTGTGTTTTATAGGGATTATTTCCGCGAGTTTTTGCCTGAGCGCACGAATATTGTTGACGGCAACGAAGGAACTATTAATCATTTGCGCAAAATATTGGAACTTAATAATGAGCTTGCAAGCGATTCTCAAGAAGGCAGCATAACTCTTACTAATTCGGATACAAGCTTGCGTATGCAAGAACTTGCGAAGAGCTTGTGCTGAAAAATTTGTGCTGAAAAATCTTGCGTTAAGATCTTTCGTTAAAAATTTCGCGTTAAAAATCGCTCTTACTTAGCCAAAAATAACTTTAGAATATTGGCACAAAATCAAAGTAAGCAATGCCGCAACCCAAAGCACGTCTATTAGCAAGTCGTATCGCAAGCGGTAGTAGCTTTCAACCAAGCTAAAACGCTTAACAAGTAACTTTTGCGAACTTACGCTTGCGTGAGTCAACGATATAAATTGCATTGTTGTGGAGAACATAAGCACAATGCACCACGGGCATAACGCGTGAATTACGAACATAGATTGCGAAAACAGCCAGTAAGCATAGGCGAGCGCGCATAATCCGCCAAGCCAAGTGCAAATTGCGAACCATCGCGGCACGCGTACGCGAATCATTCCAATAACTGCGAGCGTTACGAATACGCTTTCTGCAGCAATTCCAAAGAATGCGTTTGGGAAACTTAATTCGCCAAATTTCACAATTTCTGCCTGCCAAGTTTGCGCAACTCTAGAGCAGGATACTACGGTGTTGAAGTCGCAACTGAGCAGCTTATTAGGTTTGCGCGCTAAAGCAAGAGTTTCAGCAGAAAGTATAAGCGAAGTTACGAGCGCTACCGCAGAGAAAAATAGCATAACGCCATACGTCCATACTGCAGAGTGCCTCCATCCGCTAAGTGTTGTTTCATAGTTTTCTTTAGCGGCGTCAGTTTGCTCCATTGCTGCTCCTAAAATTTACTAATTGCGAACAATGCTAATAATAACAAATAATAGCAAATAATTATGTGTGTATATTCATTTCTCGTTACATGGCACAGTTTACGATGATTATATGACCGCAATAAGCAACAACCAGCGCGACGCATCAAATCATGCTAGCGATAGCAACTCCAGCATGATGAATTTTGCGCGCGAACGCTGGGATTTGCACTGTCATACTGTTTATTCAGACGGCACTGCAACTCCAGAAGATTTAATTACGCAAGCTAAAATCGTCGGTTTGCAAGGTGTTGCTATTACTGACCACGATACAACTGCAGGATGGCATGATTTTCAAGAGGCTGCTAAGGCTTCGAATATGCCAGTATTATTTGGTTCGGAGATTACTGCGCAAGACTCAAGCGTGTTTGTGCACATGCTCGCATACCAGTACAATCCGCAAAATAGCATGATTGTGAGCATGTTTGAGCTTACTAGGAAGCGTCGTTTTGATCGCACAAAGCGTATGGTTGAACGTATATCGTGCGATTTTCCAATTACTTGGGATGACGTTTTGGCTCAAGCGAAGCTCGGTGACTTAACTACAATCGGGCGGCCGCATATCGCTGATGCTTTAGTAAAAGCTGGCGTGTATAAAACGCGTTCTGAAGCTTTTGCTGGGCCTATTTCTCCGTGCAGCCCGTACTATATACCAACTCCTTCTCCGAATGTTCGTGAAGTTATTGAGGCTGTTAAAGATGCTGGAGGAGTTGTTGTTATTGCGCATCCTGCTGATCCTACGCGTAACCGCGTGCTTCTTTCGGACGATCAGATTATATCGTTTGCTAAAGCTGGTCTTGACGGTTTAGAAGTGTATCATCGCGGAAATTCTAAAGCACAACGTGAAAGACTGCTTTCTTTAGCGAGTAAGTGCGATTTGCTTGTGACGGGCGGCTCGGATTGGCATGGCTATGGTAAGCCAAATCGCTTGGGCGAAGAAACAACAAGCCGCGAAGTAGTATCGGAAATACTCTTGCGCGGCTATAAGCTCTAAAACTATTTATTTATTTATGTTGCTGTAAAGTTTTTGCCGTTTTTTCGCACGTAGCCGGCTTTTTCTTTACACACGTGTAAAGTTTCTGCCGTTTTTCGCGGAATTTCGTTATTTTAGTTGAGCGCGCCGAAGCCTACTGAATGCTTTGGCGTATCGCCGATTAGCGCGTAAGACAGCGACGAAGCTGAGACCATAATAGTGCGCCCATTTACGTCCGTAAACTCAAGCATATCCTTGGAATCGTTAATCACTTTGCGCACTTCTTCTGCACTTTGGTTGGTTTCAAAATCGATGGAATCAGAAACGTTTTTTACTCCTAAAACAACTCGCATACATGCTCCTTTTGCTTTATTTTTACGCTATTTATCGTTTTAATTAGTACTTAGTATCTACTTCAGCGTTTACTTCAGTATTTACTTTAGTATTTAATATTTAGCATTTTTGTGTATTTATTTTAGTCTAAGTCTGCTTGTGCGTCGCGCATCGCTCGTTCTTCACGCTCTAGTAGAGGGATGATTACGGTTTCTGGTTTATCGTCATCTTCTCGCGTATTTTTTTCTTCATCTTCAGAAAGTTTTGAGTCCGAAGAAGTATTTGAGTCCGAAGAAGTCTCGTTTGCGCTATCGACCTTACTGTCACGCTCAGCTATAACTTCATCCTTAACCTCAGAGTCATTGTTGTTCTTGGCGTCCTTAGCTTCCTCATCGCCACCAGCGTCACTAACGCTTTCAGGCTCATCATTAGCATCGCTATCAGCAGATTTACTCATTGCAGTTTGCACAATAGTTTCTGCGGTTTCGTGTGCTGTTTGAGTTTCTACATGAGTAATTACTTGAGTTGCTGTGTCGTCAGCGAGTTGTGCTGCTTTTTCAGCCTCCTCAGCGTTAGCTGCGTGTGTGCCAGCATACTGAACTTTGCGCTCATGAGTATCGTCGCTTATAGTTTTGTTGCTATCGTAAGTTTCGTCTTGAACGTTATTTAATTCAGTATTTTCTTCTGCAGCAATGTCTCGCTCATTAGTTTCGTCGCTATTTTCAGCGTTTGGTTGGTTTTCAGCAGAATTATTCTTAGAAATTTGGCGACTTTGAGTATTGTCATTTTCAAGAAGCGTTCCGACTGTAATAGTCGAGGCAGGATTTCCTGTAGCACGACCAGTTTTAGCAGCTTGTGCATTGCTAATACGACTAAGCTCGTGCGCTAAACGCTCAACTTGAGCCTTAAAACGCATAATACTGGTGTTATCTGCTCGTTGCAAAGCTTGAACAAAATCGCCAACTTGTTCCATTTGCAGCCACAAGTTTGCGCGGAGCATAATCAAACTATCTAAACGAGAACCCATAATTCTACCGTATGCAGAAAGCACTGCGTTTCGGCGCTGCTCGTTAAGTTTTGCAAAAATCCAAGCCAAGTCGCGCGCAGGATCGTTAATTTGCATTCTTTGCCAATTTGTTACAGCAGTAATCGTTGAGCCGGTAAACAAGATGTCGCCATCCATAAAACCGCCGTGTACTGGGCAAGTTTCAAATGACCACAATCCTTCAGTTTCCAACACTCTTGACCAACTGTCAGTAATTTCGGTTGGAATATGACCGGCTTGACGAAGTCTTTTAATCCAACCTGTTAACTGTGCGCGAATTTGACCGGTAGTAAAAGCAGGGTATTTTCCGCGCGTTACGAAAGTAGGGCGCAAACGATGAATAGCACCGATTGCAGTTCCAACATTTGCGCAATCGTCGGTAGTAAGAAGACGCAAGTCGCGAGCGCTACCTTCAAGATGCTCGCAAACAAGCACAGTGTCTTCATCGTTGTCGTTGGCAATAATGCTTGACATCCGTGCAGATTGCTGTTGCGTAGATTGCTGTTGTGCATATTGCTGAGTGCCAGCAACTGTAGAATTTCCAGCGGTTACATTATTTGCAACATTTCCAGCGTTATTATTTGCATCTTCGCGTTTTCCTGGCATAAACGTGAGCATAGTGTCGTAGGCGAATCCCAAAGCTGCCAAATCTTTACTGTGCTCAAGAGTCCATGCTGCACGAGCTCGGTCATGCAAGCGCTTGCGACCTTTACTATCCGCACTGATAAAAACGTCGTAAAGTTTACCGGAAATATCTTGCACAACGGCGTGAGAAATTCCAGCCGCGGTATCAGTGGCATTAACTTGCTCACTTTGGCGCGTTCCTGCAAACTGTACTTCGGGCATGGCTGCAGATGCCAGTGCTGCCAACTTGAATCTACTGAGTTGTGTCACACTCCCACAGTAATACAAAGCACCGAGATTTTGCCAATTTTTTGTAAGTTATGCACATATTTTTATTCTTGTTGCGTAAGCGTTGTTATTGCTGCAACAATAGAATTATGAATTCTTCACCAGAAACTTCGCAAGTGACTTCGCAAGTGGCGTCTAAAACTTCGCAAGTGACTTCTCCAGAAGCGCTTTTAGACGGGTTGGATGATTCGCAACGCGAAGCTGCTACCGCGCTAGAAGGGCCTGTGCGCATTATAGCTTGTGCAGGAGCTGGTAAAACGCGCACTATTACGCGCAGAATTGCGTATGCTTGCGCTACTGGTAAGTGGGATCCTGAAAGAGTTTTGGCAGTTACTTTTTCTGTAAAAGCAGCTGCGGAAATGAGATCACGTATTGAGGCTCTTGGTGTAAGTAATGTTGGATGCGTTTCAACATTTCATTCTGCAGCTTTGCAACAAATTCGCAGCGTGTGGAACGACGTCTGTTCCGCACAATTCCCATCAATTATGAATGATTCTCAGCAAATCATATCTTCTGCGCTTAAGCGTTATCCAGATTTTGCGGATATGACTTTGTTGCAAACTCGCGATATTTTGGCAGAAATTAATTGGGCGAAAGTTTCGCTTATTGTGCCTGACGATTACTTGCGCGTGTGCGCTTCTACGCATCGTTTGCCTCCTGCAGGTTTAGAGCCGCAGCAATTTGTCGATATATATGAAGCTTATGAAACCGAAAAAAATTCGCATAATTGCATCGATTTTAACGATATTCTTCTACTTTGCTGCCATATTTTACGAAATTTTCCGGAAGCTGCAAACCGTATTAAGCAATCAATCGGATGGATTACAGTTGATGAATATCAGGATGTGTCTCCTTTGCAGCATGAATTGTTGCGATTATGGATGGGGCAGAACCGCGATATTTGCGTAGTGGGCGATCCTGCGCAAACAATCTACTCGTTTGCAGGTGCGAATAGTTACTATTTGCTTTCATTTCCGCAAGAATTTGCGCCTCTTGGTGCAGATATTAGTTTGAATACTGACTACCGTTCCACAGAACGCATCGTAGGTCTTGCTAATAGAGTGCTTGCTGCTTCTGCGTATAAAAAGGATTACGTAAAAGTTAAAGCTGCAACGAAAGGTGGCGTTCGCATTAGTCAGCAAGTTTTTGCCACCGATGTTGAAGAAGCTTTGGGCGTGGTTGAGCAAATTGCAAAACTTGTAAAAAGCGGTGCTGCGCATCTTGGGGAGTGCGCAATACTAACGAGAACCAATGCTCAACAGCAAGTAGTTTGTAAAGCGTTAAAAGCAGCAAAACTTCCGTATCGCGTGAGAAAAGACGTGGGGTGGCAGCGAAATGTTTTAGAGGATGCGCAAAGCTATGGTGCTCAAGGTATTTCTGACGTTTTTGCATCTTCTAATATTTCAACTGTTACTGTTTCAACTATTCATGCTGTTAAAGGTTTAGAGTTTGCGCATGTTTACGTAATTGGCTGTTCTGAAGGGCTTATTCCTTTTGGCTCTACGGCTGATGACAGTGCTTTGGAAGAAGAGCGCAGACTTATGTACGTTGCAATAACTCGCGCAGAAAAGACTTTGCATCTTTCTTACGCTTCTAGAAAAGACAGTGGAACTGGCATGAATCGTGTGCCTAGCCGCTTTCTGGCTTAATCTCGCGGCATAAATTTTACACTCGTGTAAAGTTTATGCCGTTTCTTAGCGTGTAGCCGACTTTTTCTTTACACGATTGTACAGTTTATGTCGTTTTTTCGCGCGTAGTCGACTTTTTCTTTACACGATTGCACAGTTTATGTCGTTTTTTCGCGCGTATCCGACTTTTTCTTTACACAGTTGCACAGTTTCTGCCGTTTCTTAGCGTGTAGCAGACTTTTTCTTTACATGGCTGCACAGTTTCTGCCGTTTTGAGCGTTGAGGTCGATCATTCAGCTGGATTGTTATTGAATCAGGAGTTTTACAAGAGTTTTATTCGCCGTCAGCATCAGTTTCGTCGGAATTGCCAGTTTCGTCGGAATTACCGGATTCGTTGCCAGTTTCGTTACCGGTTTCGCTGTTTTGCTTCTTTTGGCGCGCATCCTCTTCCAAAAGCTTGCTAAGTTCAGCATCCCAATCATTTGTGCCTAAATCGTCTTCTGTTAATTTTTCAAACGATTTTTCGATAGGCGCATTTTCGATAGCGTTAGCAGTATTTTTGTTACTTTCGTAACTGTCTGCACTTTCGTGACTTTCGCTAGTTTTTTCAGTTGCTTCGCTAGATTGATTAGACTGAGTTTCTGTTGCATTTTTTGCAGCAGTTTCCGTTGCATCCTCAGCATCGATTTCTTTCGTAACTTCGTTAACTGCGTCACTAACTTTACCAGCACCGTCACCAACTTTACCAGCACCGTCACCTGCTTTACCTTCATTACTAGCGTCTTTCGTAACTTCGCTAGCTTCCGGCAAAGTTGGCAACAAATCTGGGTGACTCCACAAGCTATCTCGCTCTTCAATACCGCGCTCGCGAGTCAACTTTTCCCACAATTGCGATGCTTCACGCATACGGCGAGGTCGCAAATGCAAACCAAGTAACGATTCAAACGTCACTTCTGCAGGCCCTCCTGCAGCTCGCTCGCGACGCATCATCTCTCGCAACTGCTCAATGTGCACAATATGAGCCATTCCAGACTGCCATGTAACGCAATCAACCCAACCTTCAACAAGCGCAAGTAGAGTTTCCAAACTATGCAAAGCTTGACGCTGCTCTTCAGAATCATTGCTGCCAATATTTTGCAAATTAACAGCTCCCGAAATTGCTTCCGGATTCATTGTTTCCACGTCGCGAAGCTGTTCTTCCATAGCTTCTAAATCAATGCTTATTCCGTTTGCGTACTTAATAATCAGCGCTTCAAATCGTGGCATAAGCCATGGCACGGATGCAAATAATCTTGCGTGTGCAGCTTCTCGCAAAGCCAAATAATTCATGACTTCTGTAATATCCAATTCCCACACTTTTGCATACTCAATGCAATTATATGGAATTAATCCGCCTGCAGGATTTTGCAAAAGCGCAAGACCTTGATCAAAACTGCCGTGCACTTCGTGTGAAAGTGCTCCAGCTGCTTGACCTAGTTGCATAGCAAACGAAGTGTTTCCAAGCAGTTTCATGAGTTGCGCTGGATTATTCATTCCTTCAGGCAGCGGAATTGGCACAACTCCTGCAAATAATCCTTTTACTTCAGCATCATCCACATCACGGAATCGTTCTTCAATAACAGAAGTGAGTGCTTTATTTACTGATTTTGCAACAGGATTAGCGAATTTAACCCAAGCTTCCAGAGTTTTTTCTACCCAATCAGCTCTAGACAATACTTCTGGCGTTCCAGGAGCAGGATTGAAATTGCACGTTATATCTAGCCACAAGTTCGCTTGGCTTAAAGCTCTTCGTGTGGCATCTGCTACGTCTGCATTTACATTTCCTTGATCGCCATTAGCGTGCTGTAGAGCAATAGATTGCGCTAACTTGCGATTAATTGGCCCTTCTTCAAGTGTTGCTTCCATTTCGTACGGATTATTAAGACCACCTGCGCTGAAAGCTTGCATCATTCCGCGAACTTCGTCTGGTTTAGGAAGCTTATCTGGATTCTGATTTAAGAGTTGTTCGCGTAGCTCAAAAGGAAGCTGATCAAGTTGTTTCCATGCTTCTTCTCCTTGTATTGGCCCAAAGCATTCAATGAGCCATTGGTGAATTGCATCGTCATTCATGAGCGTATCCTTCTCGTGCCACGTGTTGCATAATTTACAGTTTTTATTTTTATACGTTTCGTATCTGCATGTATTTGTACGTATTTTATAAGTATTTATACGTATTTTACACGTCTTTATATGCGAGTTTAGCGCATCTTCTTAATAAAAATATTTTTTAATACAAATTAATACAAATATTCTACTCGATAATATGGTTTTATGCGCTATAACTTGCGTGCAAATATATTTTAAAGCAAAACTATATAGGGCTTGTGCCATGATACAAACATGTTTCGCTTTTCTACAGGTACTAATGTATTCCGTGCGTGTTTTAGATTCTTGCGCTCGCTGCTTCATGCTTTAGTTTCGTACATTACTTCGCATTCTTTGCGATATTTTGCAGGATTCTTTACAGTAATTGTTGCGATTTTTGTGTTGTCACTTCCAAGCGCATATGTTGTAGAAGAGCCTGGCCCAACGCAGGATGTTTTAGGATCCCTATCAAATACTCCTGTGATTGATATGTCTGGTTCTCGAGTAAAAGAGAATCATGATACTGGTAAGTTATTGTTGATTACTGTCAATGTTTCTGGTGTTCCTGGATATGAGGTTTCAACATTTTATTCATTGGCTTCATGGATGGATCCTCATAAAAGTTTGCTGCCTCGTGAAGCTATCGTGCCAGTAGGGCAGAGCGCTGACGAGTATGAGAAGGAATCCGCTAACGAGATGGATGATTCGCAAAGCCTTGCTCAAAATGTTGCGCTGCAGTACGCGTCTAAGCATCTTGGAATTAAAAAAGAAGATGTAAAAGTTCGTTTACATATTGAAGATATTGGTGGACCGTCTGCCGGAATGATGTACACTCTAGGAATTCTTGACAAGCTTACACCTGAACAAGAAACTGGTGGTAAGACGATAGCCGGAACTGGAACTATTGAAAAATCGCAAAAAATTGGTGCAATTGGTGGTATTCGTTTAAAGATGATTGCAGCTAAAAGAGATGGAGCCACTTGGTTCTTAGCGCCTTACGATAATTGCAATGAAGTTGTTGGGCATGTGCCACAAGGTTTGCGCGTTGTAAGTGTAAAAACATTGGATGATGCTTACAAAGCGTTAAAAGCTATTGGTTCTGGTCGTGGGGCAGATAAATTGCCAAGTTGCAATGTGAAATAAAAAGAAATAAATAAAAAACTAAATAAAGACAGAAAATAAATAAAAATAAATAAATAAAAAGCAGAAAGTGGGCGATGAGGGACTCGAACCCCCGACATCCACCGTGTAAAGGTGGCGCTCTAGCCAGCTGAGCTAATCGCCCGTTCGCAACAAATTAAAAACATACATGATGGTGTGTACGAATGCAACGTGTGGCGCGCGTCGTAACAATCGCGTACAGTATACTGAATAAGAACATGTGCTCAGGAGGTCGATATTCGATGGCTCAGAAACCTGATACCGCTCGTAATGCTTCAGCAATGGAGCGTGTGGGTAAGCGTAAGTTAGGATATAACGTTGCGCAGGTGAATGCTTTTCTAGAGCGCGCTCACACTTTGTACGAAAGTGATGAAGCTCGACTCACACAGAAAGATATTCAAGAGGTTTCTTTTGACTTGGAGCGTAATGGTTACGTTATTGGTCAAGTTGATGCTGCGTTGTCGCGTTTGGAACGTGCGGTAGTAGATAAGTGCACTGAGCAAGAATTGGCGCAATGTGGACGAGTTGCATGGAAAGCTCGCGTAGAAGCGCTTTATCGTAAACTTTTGCAACATGCTCAAAGAGATTATCGCGATCGTTTTGATAGTGGTTCTTCGCGTCGCCCGTCTTATGCGCGTAAACAAGTGGATATTATGGTCGATCAAGCGTTAGATAAGATTGCTCTTATGCTTGGTCATGAGCTTGAGTGGGAAACCGACAAAGAAACATTGCAAGATATTGATTCTGCTTATGTTTCTAATGTGATTTTTACGCAAAAGAACGGTAAGCACGGTTATGATGAGCGCCAAGTTGACTACTATTTAAACGCTTGTGTGCGTTTGCTTAGCAGCTTGGAATCTTTTGAGCGTGTAGAACAGTATGTTGATGCGGATAATAGTAGTTCTTCATACTCTCGAGAAGAATCTGAATCTTATTCTGCTCCTGCTTCTGTTCCTCCTTCCATTCCACCTTCTGTTATTCCTGTAACTAAAGCTGAAGAGCCTGCTAAATCTTCAGAATCTACGGAATCTTATAACCATTATGAAGAGCCTGTTCCATCATTTGCTCCTTCAATAAAGCCTGCATCTGATTTCAGTGCTGCTTCTGCTGCAGCTGCTGCTTCTTCAGCTTCTTCAATATTCAAACCTGTTGAGGATGCTGTGGAAGATGAAGACACTGCGGATAGATTGCCTAAGATTGCACCTCGCTCAATACCTAGCGTGCCAAATCATGATAAACAAAGCATTTTTGCTCCTGTAGATTATGCTAATCAAGATTCTAATGATTCGTTTGAAGCGTTAAATAAGTCTGAGCGTGCGATATTTACACCTCATGCTGCTGCAAGTAAGCCTTCTAATGTTCTTAACGATACTGATAGCAATGACGAGCTTTTGCAAAGCGCTACAGTAATGCGAAACTCTTCTGAAGCTTCTGTGCTACCTCCTTCTTTCACTCCTGCAGCTCGTAATCGCAATAATTCGCCTGCACCGGCTCCTGCTCCGGCTGAGTCAATTCCATCATTTGCTCCTCAAGATCCTGCACAGCACTCGTCGCAGCATTCCTCGCTTAATATTCCGGAGTTGCATGTTTCTAATTTGCAGCCGAGTAAGCCATTGAGTTTAGATATTCCAGATTTGTCATTCCCAATTATTGGTCATATTGATGAATCTACTAATTTCGGTAGCTCTTCTCAAAGTGACGACGATTCGGAAAATAACGATCGTAATTAATCTAACTATTAAACTAACTATTAAAAAAGATATAGTTTGATTTATGCCATTGTATCGCGATGAAGCTGTTGTGCTTCGTACTTTTCCTTTAGGTGAAGCGGATAGGATTATTGTGCTTCTTACTAAGCGGCATGGCAAAGTTCGTGCTGTTGCGAAGGGAGTTCGTAGGCTTAAATCACGTTTTGGCGGTCGTCTTGAGCCGCTTATGCGTGTCGATTTGCTTCTTGCGCAAGGTAAATCTTTGGATGTAGTCTCGCAGGCTGTTTCTATTGCTGCTTATGCTGGCGAAATTTGTGCAGATTATACGTCCTATGAGTATGCAAACGTCATGCTTGAAGTTGTGGATTTGCTTGTTTCTAACGAATATACAGATGAATACAGGCGTGAATATCAAGATACGCTAGGGCAGTATCGTCTACTTACTGCGGCTTTACTTTCATTGTCTAAGCATAAGCATTCTCCTAATGCTATTGGCATGTCGTATATATTGCGAGCATTGTCATTAGCTGGGTGGTCTCCGCGGCTACAGGCTTGTGTTGTATGTGGCAAAAATGAAGATTTATGCTATTTTTCGCCTTGCGCAGGTGGGATGATGTGTGCAAGCGATCACACTCCGGATTCAATAGTTTGTGCTAATTCGACTCGTTTGCAATTGTGTGCGCTTGCACAAGGAAACTGGTCTGTTCTTGACGGAGTGTCGGTTGATTCTTCTACTATGCGATGCGTTCAGCAATGGGCTGAATATTATCTTGAGCGACCTATTCGTTCGATGGGGTTGTTACATTCGTAAGTATGGCTTTTGAAAACGTGGATTATACGTCGCTTAATATTCCAGCGGCTCCTTTTAGTGAACCTTCTCGCATACCAGATTTTCCTAAGGGCAAAGTGCCTCGTCATATCGGCGTGATTATGGACGGAAACGGACGCTGGGCAAAAGAGCGCGGAATGATTCGAACCGAAGGTCATAAAGCTGCAGAACCGGTAGTTTTTGACGTTATTGCAGGAGCTATAGAAGCAGGAGTTCGCTATTTAAGCTTATATACTTTTTCTACCGAAAATTGGAAGCGATCTCCGCAAGAAGTGCGCTTTTTAATGGGATTTTCTAGGGAGATTATCCATAGGCGAGTTGCGCAAATGAACGAGTGGGGAGTGCGCGTTCGTTGGGCAGGTCGTCGTCCTAGATTATGGAAGTCTGTTATTGACGAGTTGGAAAAAGCGCAAGAAATCACCAAAAATAATAAAACTATTGACGTTGTCTTTTGCATAAATTACGGCGGTCGTGCAGAAATTGCCGATGCTTGCGCGCAAATCGCGAAAGAAATTCGAGACGGCAAAATTAAGGGCGATCGTGTTACTGAAAAAATGATTGCTGAGCACTTGTATAATCCGGATATTCCAGATTGCGATTTGGTTATTCGCACTTCTGGCGAGCAGCGCACTAGCAACTTTTTGCCTTGGCAAGCATCCTACGCGGAACTTGATTTTGTGCCGGAACTATTCCCGGATTACGGCCGCGAAGCGTTGTGGAGGTCGATTGACCGTTATGCACATCGCGACCGTCGCTTTGGCGGCGTAAAAAACGCCTAGTATCCCACTAAGATTTGTTACTTTTCGCTAGCGAGCCAAGCGCAAGCTGCTACGACTGCAGCTTCTAATCCGCGATTAAGAGTGGGCTGCAAATCTGGGGCAAATGCCGGATTGTGATTTCCAGGAGCATTCTGCATATCCGCAAAACCACCTAAGCCCCAGTAAGCGTAAGGAGTTTTAAAAGCATTAGCGACTATAGAAAAATCTTCCGAAGCAGAAGCGCGCGAAATATCTACAGAATCTTCTCCAAAGTATTCATCAAAAGCTTTACGCGCGCGCAAAGATGCATTCTGATCATTATTCGTAAGCGGATAGCGATCATAATACGTAAACTCTGGTTCTTTCGGACATCTTGCAAGCTCGCACTCTCCACGCACAATTCGTTCAATAGCATTGTGCACAAATTCTTGAGTATCTTCGCTATAAGTTCTTGTGTTAATTAAAAGCTCGGCATCATCAGGAATAATATTCGACTTACTTCCTGCATTAAGCGCGCCAACTGTAACAATTGCGTAATCTTTAGCTGCAAGTTCGCGAGAAACAATCGTCTGCAATTTAAGCACAATTGATGAAGCAACAACCACCGGGTCAACGCTCAACTCAGGCATAGAACCATGCGAACCTTTACCAAAAATGTGCACGCGAATCGAAGCTGCAGTAGTTAAGAACGCGCCCGGACGAATACCGACTGTTCCTGCAGGAATAGCACCCAACACATGCTGACCAAGGTAAACGTCGGGCTTTGCAATCATGCTCGTAATGCCATTTTTCACCAAGTCTTTTGCGCCTTGAGCTGTTTCTTCTCCAGGCTGAAAAACGCCAATGTACGTTCCTCTCCAAGCATCTTTATGTTCATTAAAAGCCTTCAAGGCACCAAGTAGGCTGGAAATATGAAAATCATGACCGCAAGCGTGTGAAACTCCAACCGTTTTGCCATTTTCGTCTTGCGTGCTAACTGTTGAAGTGTAATCTTTTCCTGAATTTTCTTTAATTGGAAGCGCATCGATATCCGCTCTCATAGCAACAACAGGACCTTCGCCGTTTTTAATCTCTGCCACAACGCCTGTTTTTCCAACTCGCTTTGTTTCAATCCCAGCTTTGCTAAGAATATCAATAATTGTTTGAGCTGTATGATCTTCTTTCATTGACAGTTCAGGATGTTGATGAAAGTATTTGTATTGTTTTTCTCGTTCTGCTTGGGTTTCATCTAAATCGGATAATATTTTCTGAACTGCCGTAAGTTGCAGCATAAATTCCTGCTTTCTTTTGTTTTATTATAACTTTTTTGAGTTTTGAGATTATTTGAGATTATTTGATTTCAGTTTTATTCTTCTTTATTTCGTTCGTCGAGAATCTTATCTACAAGATCGACTTTTGCGTCAAGTTGATTGCTAAAACCAGGGCGAATATCTAATTTTAGTATTACCCCGGTGCGGTATCCTTTGCTAACTAAAGCCATCGTAGCGTCTTTCACAACGCGCATAACGTCATCAAATTCGCCCTCAATATTCGTGAACATTGCGTTAGTTTCGTTTTTTAATCCAGAATCGCGAATTACTTGCACGGCGTCCGCCACGTACTCGCTCAGCTCTTCTCCGACTCCGCTTGGAGCAATGCACAACGCTGCAACCGTGTTAGTTTTGTGGGCGTTTGCATTGTCGGTTGTATTCTCGTTATTATTCTCACTCATATTAATTCCTTTAAACTTGCTCCACAGCAAACGAACTGCAATATTTATGTTATTTTGATAATTCTACAAGCGTCACAGGGTTTTTCTATAATAGCAACGTTTTCACCCGAATTTTCTAGTTTTACGAAAAGGTGTATTGTGGCTGTTTCAAAGCTTGATGAAGTCGTGTCCTTGGCTAAGCGTCGAGGATTTGTGTTTCCAGCCGGCGAAATTTACGGTGGCACGCGTTCTGCGTGGGATTACGGCCCGCTTGGCGTTGCGTTAAAAGATAATATCAAGCGCGAATGGTGGCGCTACATGGTGACCACGCGTGGAGATGTTGTTGGAGTGGATACTTCCGTTATTCTGCCTTCACAGGTGTGGGTTGCCTCTGGTCACGTTTCCGTGTTTAACGATCCTTTAATTGAGTGCTTGAATTGCCATAAGCGTCATCGTGCAGATAAGCTGGAAGAGTCTTATGCTGAAAAGCATGGCGACAAAATGCCAGAAAATGGCTTAAAAGACATTGCTTGCCCAGATTGCGGTACTCGCGGAAACTGGACTGAGCCGCGCGACTTCAACATGATGCTTCGCACTCATTTAGGACCTGTTGAAGACGAAAACAGCTTGCACTATTTGCGTCCAGAAACAGCTCAGGGCATTTTCGTTGACTTTAAGAACGTCATGACTTCTACTCGTCAAAAGCCACCTTTCGGTATTGCAAATATTGGTAAGTCTTTCCGTAACGAAATTACGCCTGGAAACTTCATCTTCCGCACTCGCGAGTTTGAGCAGATGGAAATGGAATTCTTCGTAGAGCCTGGAACCGACGAAGCTTGGCACCAGTATTGGATCGACACTCGAGTGCGTTGGTATGTGGATTTGGGTGTTAAGCCAGAAAACTTGCGCATGTATGAGCATCCTAAGGAGAAGCTCAGCCACTATTCCAAGCGCACTGTCGATATTGAATACAAATTCGGTTTCCAAGGATCTGACTGGGGAGAGCTTGAGGGTATTGCAAATCGTACTGACTACGATTTGTCTGCTCATGCTAAGCATTCCGGCGAGGATTTGAGCTACTTTAACCAGGCTACTGGCGAAAAGTATGTGCCTTACGTTATTGAGCCTGCTGCTGGTCTTACGCGCTCGCTTATGGCATTCTTGGTCGATGCTTACGACGTTGACGAAGCTCCAAACACTAAGGGTGGCGTTGATAAGCGCACTGTTCTTCGACTTGATCCTCGTTTGGCTCCTGTTAAAGCTGCAGTTTTGCCTTTGAGCAAGAAGCCAGAATTGCAAGCTGTTGCTCAAGATTTGGCTGCAGATTTGCGTCAGCATGACTGGGTTATCGATTACGACGAAGCCGGCGCTATTGGCCGTCGCTACCGTCGTGAGGACGAAATTGGTACTCCTTTGTGTGTAACAGTCGACTTCGATACTTTGGAAGATCATGCTGTTACAATTCGCGAGCGCGACACTATGCAACAAGAGCGTGTTTCCTTAGACAAGGTTGCAGATTACGTTGCTAGCCGCATTAACGAAAAGCGCGTTAAGTATCCGCAAGGTCCTGTTGAAATCGTCGGTACTCGTGCGGCCGACGGTGCTACGGATATTGCTAAAGAAGCAGGCGAAGACGAGTCTAAGCCTGTACAAATCGCGACTGCTGGCGGATTGTACTAATACGCGCTTTAGCAGCGCTTAAGAATTAATAAGCAAAATTATTATTAAAGTGAACGGAGTTAAAGCAATATGAATTTTTCTATAAAACCAGTGGATTTAGGGAAAGTTCATATTGCAACTCCTGTTGTTTTGTCTCCAATGGCTGGGATCACTAACTGGCCATTTCGCGTAATTTGCCGCGAATTTGGTCCAGACGGGCTTTATGTAGCAGAAATGATTACAGCGCGAGCTTTAGTCGCAAGAAATCCAAAAGCATTGCGTTTATGCCGTTTTGCGCCTAGCGAAAAAGTGCGCTCTTTGCAACTTTATGGTGTAAATCCTTCTATTGTAGAACAAGCAGCTCGAATTGTTGTCGACGAAAACATGGCTGATCATGTTGACTTAAACTTCGGCTGCCCAGTTCCAAAAGTGACGCGACGCGGCGGCGGTTCTGCTCTTCCTTGGAAAACAGATTTGTTGCAAGAAATTTTGCATCGCGTTGTTTCCGTTTGTGAGCCAGCAGGAATCCCTGTTACAGCTAAATTCCGCGTTGGAATTGACGAGAGTCATGAAACTTTTATTCAAGCTGGCCATATTGCGCAAGAAGAAGGATGCGCTGCTGTAACTTTGCATGCTCGCACAACTGCAGAATATTACGGTGGTCATTCAGACTGGACGCGTATTGGCGAGCTTGTAGAAGCACTCGATATTCCAGTTTTTGGCAATGGTGATATTTGGGGTGCGGAAGATGCGCTCGCAATGTTTAAGGAAACTGGTTGCGCTGGCGTTGCTATCGGTCGAGGATGCCAAGGTCGACCATGGTTGTTTGCTGATATTCGCAATGCTTGCGAAGGTAGCGATAATCGTGTGAATCCTACTTTGGAAGAAGTTGGTTCTGTTATTTTGCGTCACTTGAAGCTTTTAGTTGAGTTTTATGATGGTGACGAGCGTATGGCTGTTCACGACTTGCGTAAGCATGTTGCTTGGTATTTAAAGGGCTTTCCTGTTGGCGGTGGCACTCGTAAAGCTTTTATGGAGTGCGAGTCGATTGAGGATGTTCAACGTAATCTCGATATGCTTGACGGTTCTCTTCGTTTGCCAGAAAAAGTGTTAGACACGCCGCGTGGACGAGTTAGATTTGCTAAAAAAGTTCATTTGCCGTATGGGTGGTTAGATTCTCGTACAACTAGTCACGAAGAGCGAGAGGCGTTATTTGGTGATGATCCAATGGATGCAAGTTACTAGTGTTTTCTAGGTCTTTCGTCATTTTTTTGCTCTGATTATTTTGCGAATATTCTATTAAAATCACCTTGTGTTCATATTTGCATATAGCACGGTGTATTATCAAAGCAGTGACATTTTTTCAGTTTATTGTGAAAACGTCGTCAGTATCGAGCGTTTTGCGCTAAAATATTGTGTAAACGTGCGTGAGTGACAGGAGATAACGGTGAGCGAGATTGCCCAGACTGACAATTTCAACGACAAAACCATCATCAAGGTAGTCGGCGTCGGTGGTGCCGGCGGTAACGCCGTCAATCGGATGATCAGCGAGGGCCTACAGAATGTAGAGTTTGTGGCCATTAATACTGACGCTAAAGATTTACTGCGTTCTGATGCTGATGTAAAAATTTCATTATCTGATGCTTCGAGTCGAGGCTTGGGTGCTGGTGCTGACCCTGAAAAGGGTGCTAAAGCTGCGCAGGATCATCAATCAGACATTGAAGAGGCACTTAAGGGTGCTGACATGGTGTTTGTTACCTGCGGCGAAGGCGGCGGTACGGGTACTGGTGCAAGCCCGATTGTGGCTCGTGCAGCTCATCAGCAAGGTGCTTTGACTATTGCTGTTGTTACGCGTCCATTCGGTTTTGAAGGACCGCAACGTGCTGCATCTGCAAAGCTTGGTATCGAGAATCTTCGCAAAGAAGTTGACGCGTTGATTGTTATTCCAAACGATCGTCTTTTGGAAATTTCTGATCGTACTATTGGAATTATTGAAGCATTTAAGACTGCAGATACTGCATTGCTCGCAGGTGTGCAAGGCATTACTGATTTAATTACCATGAATTCTTATATTCATGTTGATTTCTCTGATGTTACGGCTGTTCTTCGCGGAGCAGGTACCGCATTGTTCGGTATTGGTGCTGCAAAAGGCGAGGATCGCGCAACTCAGGCAGCTGAAATCGCTATTAGCTCCCCATTGCTGGAAGAAAGCATTGAGGGTGCTCACGGTGCTTTGATTAATATCGCAGGTCCAAGTGATTTGAAGCTTCAGGAAGCTTCTGCTGCAACTGAACTTGTTCGTAAAGCTATTCATCCAGAAGCTCAAATTATTTGGGGTCTTTCCTTGGATGATTCTTACGGCGATGAGGTTCGAGTTACGGTTATTGCTGCTGGATTTGATGCTCATCCTAAGGCGGAGGAGTCCTCAGCTAAAGCTGGTCAGTTTGTTGATATGCAAGCGGATGTTAAGCCTGTAGCTCCTGCACAGTCTACCTCATCTTTCAAAGAGGAAGCTCAAGCTGCTCCACAAGTAGAACAACCTGCTTCTATGCCTTCTATGTTTGAGCCTTCAATTAATCAGCAATATTCTCCTTCGGCAGCTCCTGTACAGCAACCTGCTGAACCTGACGAACTAGATATTCCTGATTTTCTGCGTTAAGCGTAACGAGAGGAGGGTTGCTTCATGGCTGGCTTTATGAAGAACGTAATGTCATACGTTGGTATGGCAGATGTGCCTGAAGACGATGATTATGCTGAATCTGATGTTCAAGAAACGTCATTCGATAATGATCGCTCGGTAACTCCTGCTGTGTCGCAACGTGGTAATGATTTGCGTGGTGGTTCTGCTCGTGCGAATGCTAGTCGTATGAGTCGTATTACTACAATTCATCCTAAGTCTTACGATGATGCGCAAATGGTTGGTCGTGCTTTGCGTGACGGTGTTCCAGTGGTTTTGAACCTTACTGGTGTGACTGAATCAGTTGCGTATCGTATTGTTGATTTTTCTGCTGGAGTTGTGTTTGGTGTTCGTGGCTCTATTGAGCGCGTAACTCCTAGGGTATTTTTGCTAAGCCCAGCACAAGTGAATATCAAAGTAGAGGACGCTCCGAACGGCAATAATGCGCGTGACTTGTTCTCTTAAAAATTGTATTTGCTAAATAATTAATTAAGCAGCGTTTGTTTAACAACTTTCGCTGCTTTTTTATACTCTTTGGTAGCATAAAAGCGATGCGTTCGAGCATGACTAAATCATACGAATTTAAACTAAAGGCATGTAGCCCAAATAACGAAAGTAATCTAATGAGCAGTGAAAATGAAAACGAAAACACTATGCAAGCCAAGCAACGCACTGTATTGTCGTTTGTGCGTCGTTCTGGGCGCTTAGATGCGCGTTTACAGCACGCTCAGGAGCGTTATGCAAGTCAGTACCTATTAGACGTTACTGAAGCACCTGGCTCTTTTAGATTGCGCGAGAATTTGCGCATTACGCATGATTGGATTAAAGATAAGTGGGGCAATGATAATCCGCTTATTGTTGAAATCGGTTCCGGGCAAGGCGAAAACATTGTTGCTGCAGCCGAACGTTTGCCGGAAACTAACTTTTTGGCGCTTGAAGTTTATGATCCAGGCGTTGCTCACACAATGCTTTTAGCTGGAAAGCAAGGTTTAACTAATCTTCGTATTGCACAAATTAACGCTCCTGATTTCTTTGCTGCGTGCGACTGCGGAGTTTTAGAAGAAGTTTGGACATTCTTCCCGGATCCATGGCCTAAAATGCGCCACCATAAGCGTCGTATAGTACAACCAGAGCTTGCTTCTACAATTCACCATGCATTGCGCAAGGGGGGCGCTTGGCGCATTGCTACAGATATTGAAGATTACGCTTTGCATGTGCACGAGATTATGGATTCTCGCGAAGATTTCGCAAATATTGGCGAATTAAAAGTAAGTCTTCCAATTGAGCATGTTGGAAAAGGTACTGCCGATACTGCAGCAGCTCTTCCACACGCAGATTTTAACGAATCCGAACGCTTTGCTGGTCGCGTTCTTACGAATTTTGAGCGCAAAGGCGTGGATGCTGGTCGCACGATTCACGATTTCACTTACCTAGCGCAATAACCCTCTGCAGCCGCTGTTCTCGTAGCTTTGCAGTTGTACTTAACCTCAACACGCCGTGAGTTGCGCGACTCTTTTTTGAGTGTTAATATCATATGGTTTGGTTCGAAGCCCCCTTCGTCTAACGGTTAGGACACCAGACTTTCAATCTGACAACAAGAGTTCGACTCTCTTAGGGGGTACAAATTACAACGCCGCTGTATTTTCAGCGGCGTTTTTCGTTTTTTGTATTTCTGATTTTCGTATTTCTATTTTTGCTGCTTACCCTATTTTCGTATTTTTGCGCAGCAATTAGTCTTTCATATTTTTTATAAATCGGCATAACTTCTGACAATGTATTAAATATCACAAAAGGTATGTTGTGCTTTTTAGAGATGATACACTTTCTCATTGGTGCTTCTGCCCGGGCTGTGTAGGTCAGGAAGTATTCAATTAAGTAATTTACAATGCGCAGCAGCTTAAAAAAGGATTTCCTATGAGCGATATTTTCAATACAAATGATAATGGATTAGAATCATCTAATTGTGTAACGGATAAAGTAGATAGTAATGCTGCTTCTAGTATTAATAGGGTTGTAAGCATGCGTTGGCGTGTTGCGGATATCGCATTAGGTGCTGCTCTTGCTGCTGTTTTTGGCGTTATCTTGTATGGCTATGGCTTGGTGTTTATTCCTTTGATTCGTACTTTGAATTCAGCTGTTCTTCCTGGTTTTGCAAGCATCACGCATGGTGTTTGGTATTTGTCTGGAACTCTTGCAGTTTTGCTTATTCGTAAGCCAGGTTCTGCAGTGTATGTAAATGTTGTTGCAGCATTTGTACAGGTGCTTCTTGGAACTCCGTTTAATATGCGAGATACGCTTATTTCTGCACTTTTGCAGGGTGTGTTTGCGGAGATTCCGTTCTTAATTTTCCGTTTGCGAAAGTTTAATTTGACTTTAAGCATTGCATCTGGATTATTAGTAGCGTTTGAGTATGGAGTTTTCCTAACATTTACTAAGTATCAAGCTAAGGCTTCAAGTTATATTACTATTCATATGATTAATGAGCTTATTAGTGGATTGTTGCTTTCTGGAGTGTTTGTGTGGTTTGTGTATTTGGCTTTGCGCAAAACTGGTGCTCTTGATAACTTTGCTTCCGGACGAACTGAGCGCATGTGAGCGCGTGAGCATGCTAGAGAGTCTGTTATTCTAGTTCGACTCACTGAGTTGGCGACGTTTATGGGTATGTGCTAATCTAGTCGTTGCTAACTTTGTTAGCGTGGGGCTTTAGCTCAGTCGGTTAGAGCAGCGGACTCATAATCCGTCGGTCCAGGGTTCAAGCCCCTGAGGCCCCACAAGATATTAATAATGCCACTTCATTATGGTTTATGAAGTGGCATTTTTGTATCTTATAATTTAAATTTTATTTTTGTTTTATTTGTTATTTTCTGCCATTGCTAAGTAGTCTGGTATTTGCTTTGGATACTTAGGCCATGCTCCTTCTTGAGTGCACACGAATGCTGCAGTATTAACAGCTGCGCGATGCGCCTCTTGCAAGCTTTCTCCTTTAAGAATATGAGCTGCAAATGTTCCTGAGAACGAGTCTCCAGCGCCAACTGTGTCAAGAACTTCAACGTGTGGCGTTGGAATAGTAGAGCTTTCTCCGGTGCTAGTAGTAATCGTACTAAAAGTAGAGCCGCCTGTAAGAATCACATAATCTAGTCCGTAACGAGCTTGGAACCACTTGCAAGCTTCCTCGTCTGAAGTGTCGCGAATATTGAACATGTCGCGCAATAAGAATAGTTCCGAATCGTTAAGCTTAAATACTGTGGCTTCTTGAAGTAATGTGTCAATAAGATCCTTAGAGTAGTGATCGCTTCTAATGTTAATGTCGAAGAACTTCATCGCTCCAGGCTTAGTATGCTTTAACAATTGTAAAATTGTGTCGTGAGTTTCTTGAGAACGTAAGCTTAGGGTGCCAAAGCATACCGCATCCGCTCGTTCTACTAAATCAATGAGTTCTCGAGTGTAAAGAATATGATCCCATGCTATATTTCGTAGAATAGTGTACTCTGGTATTCCCTTTTTTAGTGTTACTTCCACAGTGCTTGTTGGCCAAGCGTTGCGTTGAATAATTGAAGTGATGCCAGCTTTGTTCACTTTGTCAATCAGCTCGTCGCCGAGTTGGTCTTGACCAACAGCACTAATCATGCAACTTTGCGCTCCGTGGCACTGTGCATGATATGCAAAATTTGCTGGCGCTCCGCCAACACGTTTTCCGTGTGGGAGTAAATCCCATAAAAGTTCGCCGAGTGAAAGAACAATTGGCTTAGTCATAATATTCCTTTCGCGCGCGTCAGTGCAGCAAGTTTGTAGAGCTATACTTTTACTAAATATCTTCTCGCTTCTTCAAAAGCATTTTGATGCAAATTTTGCTTGTAAAAATGCTACATAAACAATTATGGTGCGCCCTTGCGATAAGTAACATGCGCAATGCGTGTTACGTTTCTATAGAGCGCACCATAAGTGCCATATTGCGTACGTTTAATTTAGCTTATGCTGGCGTACTATATTTATTATTATTTCGTTTTATTATATTTTCTATTATTTTGATTTATTGATTAATGCTGAAAAATATCACTTTTGTGAGCTTGTTCAGCCATCCATGCTTCTACGTCATCGATTTGCTTTGGAATGTCAATAGAAAGCCATTCTGGACCGTTTTCAGTCATAAGAACATCGTCTTCAATACGAATTCCAATTCCGCGCATTTCTTCAGGAAGCATCAAATCGTTAGATGCAAAGTATAATCCTGGCTCAATAGTGAATATCATTCCTGGAGTAATTTTTGCGCCTTGGTAAGACTCGTAGCGTGCTTGTGCGCAATCGTGCACGTCCAAACCAAGATGATGAGCAACACCGCAAGCGTGCCAACGACGATGCTGTTGACCTTCTGGTGAAAGTGATTCTTCAACGCTAACTTTCAAAATTCCCCATTCGTGCAAGTGCTCAGCTAGAACGCGCATGCAAGCATGGTGAATATCGGAGTAGGTTGCACCTGGCTTAGCAGCCTCAAAACCGGCTTGCTGAGCGTCAAGAACGCACTGGTAAAGCTTCTTTTGCAAGTCAGTGAATTTGCCATTTGTTGGGAAAGTGCGTGTAATGTCAGCAGTGTAGAGGCTGTTAACTTCAACGCCGGCATCAATAAGTAGCAATTCTCCGCTGGAAACAACGCCAGTATTGCGCATCCAGTGCAAAATTGGCGCGTGCTTGCCTGAAGCAACAATAGTGTCGTAGCCTACTTCGTTTCCTTCCTCGCGAGCAACGGAATTAAAAGCACCCTCAATCATGCGCTCGGAATGCTCATGACCTAAAGCATTAGGCAAACGCGTAAGCATGCGGTCAAAACCAAGTTTTGTGGCTGCAATAGCTTTGCGCATTTCGCGAATTTCGTAGTCGTCCTTAAGCATTCGTGCTTCTGCAGCGAATTCGTGCAATTTGTCGTCTGCGCAAGTGTTTGCATCTTCATCAGTAAATCCACTTGCTTCGCGCATTGTTTCAACTTTTGCAGTAAGCTCAGGATCGGTTTCTCGAACAATTCGCACGCGAATGCCTTCACCATTAGCGTCGTCGCTTACGTTCTTTGCAATAGCGTCGTCAAGTTCTGCAATATCGCGCGTTTCAATGCCGGTCATCGCTTTAAGTTCTTTTAAGCCTGCACGAGGACCAACCCAATATTCTCCATAGTGAGGATCCTTGTAAAATGATGAAGTGCTGTTATCTGCGCGTGGAGCTACAAAAAGCTCAGGTACATGTGTTTTTCCAGCCTTAGCTTCTTCGCTATCTTTGCTGACTGGCTCCATAACAAGCACGGCACCAGCCTCATAGTCTTGTCCTAATCCAGTGTAGTAGGCAAATGTAGTGTCTGGGCGGAAAGCATAATCGCAGTCGTTATTACGCACCTTTGGTTGTCCTGCAGGAATAACTAAACGTTCGCCTGGGAAACGCTTTGAAAGAGCCTCTAAACGAGCTGGAATATACTTGCTAGATTCAAGAGCCTTAACTTCTGGCTCCTGGTTATCCCAGCCATTCGTCATAAAATCTTTAAAAGAATCACTGTTTGGACGAAGTGAACGGTTATTTACGCGATCTTCTGCCTTCTGCGTGCCGTCAGCTTTTAACTCTTCGCCGTGCTCAGTTGGCGTATATTCTGCCATTATGAGACTCCTTAATTTTTGCTTGCGCAAGTTATACAAATAGTAAATAAACAGTCAATAAACTAACATAGTCTTATTTAGTGTTTTATGCGAGTTTTTTAGTGCAAAATAGCAAGATTTTATACGCAATTTACAAAGTGCGTTTAAACTCTTTTTGTTATGTGAATATTGTCACAACATATTTATATGCGTGTGTTGTTGGTATCAACTAATCTAGATAGTTGGAAAATGAGTAAGCGAGCGTAAAAATTAGGGGGAGTAGTTATGTCTATTGAAAATCCAAATCGCAATAATGAGCGAATTGTTGATATTGAACGCGATATTATGAGCCGAGCTCCAGAGCATAATAAAACTAATCTCGACTTGGATCGCATGCGTCTTATTCTCGATATTTTAGGTCATCCAGAGCAGTCTATGCGTGTTATTCACATAACTGGTACGAACGGCAAAGGTTCTACTGCTCGAATGGCTGAGTCGATTTGTCGAGCATACGGTTTGCGAACCGGATTATATACTTCTCCACATTTGGAGCGCGTAAACGAGCGCATTATGATTGACGGACAGGAAATTAGTGACGATCAGTTCGTTGATGTGTGGGATCAAATGAAAGACATTATCGACATGGTTGACGCTCGCATGGAGGCTGACGGTAAGCCAAAAATGAGCTTTTTTGAAGTGCTTACAGCCATGGCAATTTGGGCTTTTGCGGATGCTCCTGTTGATGTTGCTGTTATGGAAGTTGGCATGGGTGGTGAATGGGATGCCACCAATGTTATGAATGCTGATGCTGCAATTATTGGGCCGGTTGATATGGATCACATGCAATGGCTTGGAAACACTGTTGAAGAGATTGCTCGCACGAAGGCTGGTATTATTAAGCCAAATTGCACTGTTATTTTGGGTCCTCAGCCGCATGAAGCTAAGGTTTTGCCAATTATTAAGGAAGTTGCGGAGCGCAATCATGCTACATTATTGCGCGATTCTTCTTATGGCGATGGCGAACTTGAAGTTGTGTCTCGTACTCCTGCAGTTGGTGGACAGGTTGTTACTTTGCGTACGCCTCTTGGCACTTATGAGGATGTTCCGATTGACAAGTTTGGCAAACATCAGGCTCATAATGCTTTGGCAGCTCTTGCCGCTGCAGAGGTTGTGCTGCCTGTAAATGGTGCTTTGGATGGCGATTTGGTTGCAGAAGCTTTAAGCCAGGTTAAGGTTCCTGGTCGTATTGAGCAGGTTCGTACTTCGCCGACAATCATCATTGACGGTGGACATAACGTGAATGCTGCTGAGTCTCTTCGCGAAACTATTGAAGAAAACTATCATTTTGAGCAGCTTATTGGCGTTGTGGCAATGATGGCAGATAAGCAAGTTGAAGAATACTTGGGCGTTCTTGAGCCTATTTTGACGAAGATTGTTGTTACGCGTAATTCTTGGCGCGACCGTGTTATGGATCCAGAAGAGCTCGAAAAGATTGCTGTAGGCGTATTTGGCGAGGATCGCGTAATTCGTGTTGACGAGTTGCCGGATGCTATTCAAACTGCTGTTGATTTAGTTGATGAAGACGATGAGCTTGGTGTGGGCTATGGTCACGGAGTGCTTATTTGCGGTAGTTTCGTCACTGCAGGAGATGCGCGCACAATGCTTGTTGAGCACGTGAATCCGGATCTAAAAAAGCCAAAGGATCAGCGCGTAGCAATCCACCCAAATATTGACGAGTCTTGAAAATTAAGCTATTTTTGCTACTTAATTCGCAAAGATTTAGCTTTTTCTACAGTATTTTTTACAAGTACTGCTTGAGCGTCAACTAACGGTATTTGCGGAAGAGGGAAAGCTTCATTAAGCACGCTTAATTCTGTGCAACCCAGAATAAGTGCGTCGCAACGGCACGCTCCTGCAGGGTCAAGCATGTCGCTTAAAACGGACTCGTAACGGCGTAAATTAAGATCGCCTGTGCCTTTTACATCATCATAAATAAGTGATGTAATGCGTTTTTGTAAATCGTCGTCGGGCGCTACGAATGTGTATCCTGCTTCTTCTATAGCGCGCTGATACACTCCAGCTTTACGCGACCCTGCAGTACCTAAGAATCCAATACGGTTACATTTAGACTTTGGATAACGTTTAGAAACTTCAGCTACAGCACCACGCGGCATATGCATAATTGGCACGTCGGTAAGTGCTTGGAACTTATCGTAAAAGTAATGCGCAGTATTGCACGTGAGCACAATAAATGAAGCACCCATCGCAGTTGCTTTAGCTATGTCGTCTGCAAGAGTAGGGAATGGGCTTTCGGATGATTCGCCAACAATATATGCTGTTCTATCTGGCACAGAAGCATCATTGAACACCACATAATCTAAAAACTCTTGATCGTTATGCGCATGCGTTTCTTTGTTAAGTAAACGAATATAGCTTTCTGTTGCAAGTGTGCCCATGCCGCCGAGTACAGCAAAAAACGGACGTTTCATTGTCTCATATTCCCTTCAAAGTTACGTAATAATTTTCACGCTTTGTTGCGGAAAAATTCTGCGTAACGTCTTGTGTAAATTGAAAACATATGACGAATCATCAACCAGCGTAGCAGATTCATATCTTTTTTATATTCTAGCGTAGTGCCCCAATCGCCGCGACGAATCATATTAAGACCGCGCTTCTTTTCATCGCCTTCTGCTACATAATTGCAAAATATCGATCGCGGAATCTCCATCCACAGCTTTTCTCCACGGCCGAACACAGTATTTCCATCAAAAGGCTTATGGTCAATTAAATCTTCAACAAAATATTTAGCAATATTAAATCCGTTTAAAGTGACGAAATAGCTTGAACGTCCTTGACGTAAATTGATTTCAAAAAGCTTATACTTTCCGTCTCTCTCATCGTATTTCATATCAAAATTAGCTACGCCAACGTAACGTATATCTTCCAAAAATGCTTTAATATTTTGGAAAACTTCCTCATTGTAGTCTGGAATAATAGCTGCATAATTTCCGATTGCTTCTGGAGTTGGATCCTCCAGCAGAGGGTGTCCTAGAAACATCATGCGCACATGATGGTCGCTATCAACGTAAGCATTTAGCACACGCATGCGGCTGTCGTCTCCAGGAATAAAGTCTTGCAAAATCATTTCGTCATCGTAGCCAGCTTTGTACGAGCGTTGAATAAGAGTGTCAAGTTCTTGCGGAGTATTGATAATAAAAGCTTTTTTGCGTCCCTCAAAATCAATATCAAGCCATTTAGTGCTATTCGCTGGTTTCATAGCAATAGGGAAGCTGAATGGCAAATCTTCATAAGCGTGCGCTGCTACTTCTTGAGCGTTTACAACTTTAGTTTTTGGATGAGGAAGATTGTATTTTTCACAAGTTTTATAGAATGAGCTTTTAAGGCTAAGCTGGCGATTGAGCGAATTTGGCAATGTGTGGAAAGCAAAATATTCGTGCAATTCATCACCGCATTGGCTCAGAAGGTTCGCATATACGTCGCCGCAAGGAATAAGCAGAAGCTTGGTATTAGGATGCTCTTGATACCATGATTTAGCAAAATCAAGCATTGTATTGCGGAATGTAGGAAGTTCTCCAAAGCCTGGAACAATTCTCACATCGACAATTTTACTAAATTTCGTAGGTGAAAGTTGGAAGTGCGCAAAAGCAATTGAAGTAATGCCATATTCTTCATGGAATGCTCGAGCCATGCCATATGCGTTTATATCGCTACCGAGTAACACAGGTTGGAATCGTTGATTATTCATTTGTATCTTCTTCATTTGTTTTAGTTTGTTATTTAACTTGTTTGTTATTTAGTTTGTTAGCTAGCTTGTTATTTAGTTTATGCAGTAATTGCGTTTATTTTATTCGTATATTTTCATACTTTCGCATAAGCGTATTACAGACCAAAAAGACGCTTTATTACGAATGAATCACCCTCATACGGCACATGCTTTCGTTTGTTTTTAATCCAACGTTCATCGCCCTTACCAATAGCAAGAAGAATGTTTAATCTCTCATTTTTTTGTTCGCTGTTGGCAGCATCGTTGTAAGCGTACTCTATTGCTTCAGCTCTGTCGATAATAATGCGTGAAGAAACATTTGGGTTCGTAACATAACTTTGCATATCCTCGCAAATATGCATTACGTCTTCAGTATCAGTATCTTCAGTAGTGAAAATAAACTGTTCTATGCGGTTTTGCGCGGCTTCAACAATTTCTTTACGACGGTCGACAGCTTTATCTCCTGTGGAACCAGTTATTAGCGTAATTCGAGGATTAAATTTGCCGTAGCGTTCTTCTACAAAGTCAAGAACTGATTTTGTAGAAATGTAGTTATGCGCATAGTCGACAACTGCAATCATATTTGAGTGCGTGTCTTTGAAAACTTCCATGCGTCCAGAAATTTTCACGTTCTCAATAGCGTGTAACGCGTGTAAATCAGTATCTTGATTAATTCCCAATTCTCCTGCAATAGCGATTGCAGCTAAAGCATTTTCGTAGTTAAAATCTCCTGCAATAGACAATGCGAATTCGTCAATAGGGCAGTAGTGCACGTCTTCTTCGTATCCCCTATCTTCGTAGTCGTCGTCTTCGCTTGAGTCTCGCATAGCGATGCAATGTGATTCACTATTTTCTACTGGCATTGCAATGTAGTCAGGAGTAAGTAATTCTGTGTAGTCATCATCGTTAGCAGGAGTGCAATAATTTATGCGATCGTCGTCAATATCATCGAAATTGTCATTTTCGCAAGCGTCGCTTTCTATTTCATCTTTTTTAATGCGAGCAAAAGTTGTTACGAGCACATTGTTGCGTTCCGCATCTTGTAAAAGAAGATCTGCGTGATCTGTATCAGAATTTAGTACTAAACGCTTAGTATTTGCAATAATTTGTCGTTTGCAATACAAGTAATCTTCAAAAGTTGGGTGCTCAATAGGGCTAATATGGTCTGGGCTAATGTTTAAGAATGCTGCAACATCGAATTTAAGACCGTATACGCGATTCACCTTATATGCTTGCGAAGAAACTTCCATAACAAGATACTTCATGCCGTTATCTACAGCTTCGCGCATCATTTTGAAAGCGTCAAAACTTTCAGGAGTAGTTAAATTAGATTCAACGTAATTTTTTCCGTCTACGCAATTATCTACTGAAGAAAACAGTGCTGCTTTACCGTGCGAATGGGAGTTTAGAATAGCGTGAGTAAAGTAGGCTGTAGTTGTTTTGCCTTTAGTTCCAGTAATTCCAACAATAGTGAGTTTTTCTTGTGGATTTCCAAAGAATACTGCTGCAAGCACGCTCATTGCTTTTTTAGCATCCGTAACAATTAAACCAACAGCTTTTGTGTATTGTGCGTAGCTTTGTTCAGCAACATATGCAGCAAGTCCTTTGTTGTCTGCATCTAAAAGATATTCTGACTTAAAATTGCCTTTAATAAACAGAAGTGTTCCAGGTGTAATATCGCGAGTATCGTAAGTTGCGTTAGTGAAGCACTCGTCTGCATCAATATTTGGGAAATAATACGGATTTAAAGACCATATTTCATTTCGAGAATGAGTAGAGTCTACAGTTTTTTCTTTAGTATTAGCAGTATTAGCACTATTGGTATCTTCTGCTTTACAATATTGAATCATTTCGCGCAACAAACCATAGTGTTGCAAAATTTCACTTGCGCTTGTTAATGACAACGTGTTATGCATGATCATAATTTACTTCTTTTCACCAAATGTTTTATAGCCATGTTCCAGTAATAGGCTCACGCCCGTGAGATTGCAGCCATTGATTGAAGCTATCTCGCCAATTAATATAAGCTTCGCGCTGCCAATCCATCATAGTATTCAGCCTCATGCAACTTACTGACTCATATAGTTTGCTCATTGGAGCAATCAAATCAAGAGCTGCAACTGTGTCTGC
This sequence comes from Gardnerella sp. C0026F2, assembly GCF_056590715.1. NCBI lineage: Bacteria > Bacillati > Actinomycetota > Actinomycetes > Bifidobacteriales > Bifidobacteriaceae > Gardnerella > Gardnerella sp. C0026F2. The sequence continues at coordinate 120,042 of NZ_JBWPWR010000002.1, read as the reverse complement.
TGTAGCATCGTGGAAATCTCCGATTGGTTCAACTCCATAAAATTGAGATGTAATAGTGAGAGTACGCTTGCCGGATCTTCTAGAAACAGCTCTATCGATAACAAGAGGATCGACAGTAAGAATGTCATTAGCGTTTAGTGCATGTATTGAACAAGTTGCGCGTTCTTCTAGCGCAGTAAGATGCCAACGCTTCAAGTCGTGACGTAACATTGAAATATCAAATGGAGCGTTATAAGCAAGTAGTGGAATATTCTTAGCTTGAGCCATGCTTACTGCGCGCGCAAGGAATTCAAGTTCTTCTTCAGGCTCTCCGCCGTGTTCTTGAAGGTATTCGTCTGTGAAACCATTTACTTCGCTTGCCTTAGGATTCATAGGCTGATGAGGGTTAATTAACCAAGTTGATACCACATCTCCAGCGTGAGCTGGTTCAGGATTGCGTAATACTAGAGTTGCAGAAACAATGGCATCTTTACCAATATTTGCACCTGTAGTTTCAGTGTCGAAACCAAGTAACCATGATTCAGCAAGTAATGTATTTTCATCTTGCTTAGGTGCTAAATCTAAAGCATTTAACAATTCTTGAATATGAGTTGGCATAGTCACAATACTACCGCAATGTCACGCAATGTCACACTATGCCGCGCTGCGTTATTGTGTTGCGCTCTGTTATCATCTCGCGCTGCGTTGCGCTGTGCAGCACGATAAATTAGTAGCGATATGCGCAAAGTAAAAGTATTATTAGATATATGAGTGAGCAAATCGAGAAGACAAATGTTATGTGCTCTAAAAGCGTAAGAGCTGAAAAACAAAGTGCAAAAAATTGTAATGCTCGCTTATTTAGTGATCGTTTAGTAAATACTAAGCAAAGTTCTGCAATGGAAAGTCGACGCAAAAGATTTGAACAACTTGTATCTACTTGCGTTGATCCTTTGTACACTCAAGCTATGCGTTTTACGCAAAATGCGCAGGATGCGCAAGATTTAGTGCAAGATACTTTTGAGCGTGCTCTTAAATCTTTTGAAACTTTTCAGCCTGGCACAAATTTTGCTGCCTGGATTAACAGGATTGAACGAAATTTGTATTTTAATCAGTACGCGAAAGCAAAACGAAGCCCTAAACGTGCTAACGATGAAACTGGCGACTACAATGATTGGGATATCTATGAGGCTTCTAATCATTGCGCAAAAGGGATGCTTTCTGCTGAACAAGAATATTTAGAAGGGTTTGCTCCACAAGAGATTATTGCGGCGCTTAGTAAGTTGCCGCCTGAGCGTAGAAAAGTTTTTATTGAAGTTGCTATTCGAGGTAAATCTTATAAACAAATTGCCCAAGAAGAAGGCGTAAAAATAGGAACTGTTATGAGCAGACTTAATCGCGCTCGCATGCAACTTAAACGTGAGCTTTCTGATTATTGTGGTTAATAAAAGTATGCTAAAACAAAAAAGCCCACGATTGACGTGGGCTTTACAGTATGTATAAGCGAATTTATAGCTTAAGCATTTGGCCTTTTGCCATGATTCGCTGCTTTTTTACGACGCGCCTTGCGCTTGCGGCCACGCATACCCATAATGCACTCCTTAACGATTAATGAACAACCTTAGGGATTATCGCACGTTGCCAAGACGTTATATTTGCCAACGTACTAATCTCGTGCGAGTAATCACTTGTTGGTAGCAATATTTGCAGTAATAAAGCTTATGTTGCTTATGCTGCTATATCAGCTACAGTTGCGTTTAATAATGTTACGATATCTTGAGGATTAAGAACTACGTCCAATCCTCGTTTTCCTCCAGAAACAAGAATCTCATCAAATTGCATTACGCTACTATCTAGTACTGTTTCATGGTGCGTTTTTTGTCCAAATGGTGAAATTCCGCCAACTACGTAGCCGCTTTCTCGTTGCGCAACTTCTGGGCTTGTCATACTTGCTTTCTTTGCGTGTACTGCTCCTGCAATTGCTTTCATATTGAGACGTCCATTTACTGGAACAATTCCAACCACTCGCTTTTCACCAGTGTCAACCATAAGAGTTTTGCAAACTTGAGCTGCGCTTACGCCTAGCTTCTCAGCAGCCTCAATTCCATAGCCGTCGTCCATGTGATCAGCGTCATGCTCGTATTGCGCTATGCGGAAGGTGATGCCTGCGTTTTCGAGTTGCGCAATAGCTGGAGTTGCTTTTCCGGTTTCTGCATGTTTTTTACTCATTTTGTTACCGTGCCTTATACTCAACTGTCAAATTGTGTTACATGATATGCTATACCGACTGTTGACTTAATGTATATTAAACATATAAACCCCTTGTGGAGCTTAGAAAGCTCCACAAGGGGTTTATATATTAAATATTCGCACAACCAGCTATTGCTGATCGATGCTTAGAGAAATCACTCGGAGATTTCAGCGAAGTAAAGAAGAGTGCGAATCATGTTAGAAGTGAAGCCGTACTCGTTGTCGTAGAAGGTAACGGTACGAGCCAAAGTTACACCGTCAACAGTGTTCACATCGGTCTGAGTTGGATCGAAAACGCCACCGTGGGTGTCGCCGATGATGTCAGAAGACACGATGCTGTCTGCATTGTAACCGAAGTACTCGCAGTTTTCGAAAGCCTTCTTAAAAGCATCGTTAATTTCTTCAGAGGTTGCTGGCTTCTCAAGAACAGTAGTCAACTCGGTAACAGAGCCGTCTGGAACCTGAATGCGCTGTGCGTGACCCTGGAGCTTGCCGTTAACTTCTGGCACAACCTTGCCGATTGCCTTAGCAGCGCCGGTGGAGTGCTCAATGGTGTTGCAAGCTGCGGAACGGTTGTTGCGTGGCTTAGAGCCGCGTGGGCCGTCGAGAATCATCTGAGTGCCGGTGTAGGCGTGAATTGTGGTCATGAAGCCGGACTTGATTCCCCAGTTGTCTTGAAGCAACTTCACCATTGCAGCCATGGAGTTGGTGGTGCAAGAACCAGCGGAAACAATGTTGTCAGAAGCCTTCAAGATTTCGTGGTTAACGCCGAACACAACTGTTGGAGTGGTTTCGTCCTTAGCAGGGGCAGAAATAAGAACCTTCTTAGCACCTGCGTTCAAGTGAGCCTGAGACTTTTCTGCAGAAGTGTAGAAACCGGTGCATTCGAGAACGAATTCAACGCCATCGTTCTTAACCCATGGAATGTTATTTGCGTCTTTTTCGGCGTAAACCTTATAAGTCTTGCCATCTACAACGATTGCGTCTTCGGTAGAGGTTACCTCAACTGGGGTGCCGTCATCGTGGCGGAATGTGCCGTGGGTGCTGTCATACTTGAGCAAGTAGGCGAGCATCGAAGGGGTGGTCAGATCGTTGATGGCTGCGACTTCGATATCACCTGCTTGACCGCCGCGAGCTTGAAGCTCAAAAATACGACGGAATGCGAGACGACCGATACGACCGAAACCATTAATACCAATCTTGACTGTCATGTGGTTCTCCCTTGAGTGAGACCTCGTGCGCAACGTTTTAAGTCGCGCTATTTTCGCGATGAAAACTCACGCATTTAGGTCATCGTTATTTGAATTAACGGTGTTCATTTTAGTGTGCGGTATGTACGAAGAGTTGTAACATAGCTCACTTTTATTGCAATAATGCATTGTGAGAACAGTGAGCGTTAACATGCTGTGTTTTATGAGTGTTTTTGTGAATTTTTTGATAGTTTCCAGTTGCATTTTTGCATAACATTTTACGAATCAATATTGTTCAATTGAACAACGCATGTAATTTTAAAAAGAAAAAAGCTGACGAGTTTTCAACTAAAAGATTCTCGTCAGCCATTTGTGCAAACTAAAGTTTTCGCCTATTCGTTATACGTCATTGCTTCAGCAGCTGCAGTAGTCGAATATGTTGGAGTAGTCTCGCTTTCAAGGGGAACTGCTAATGCTTCCGATATAGAAGTATCGACTTCGCCTAAATCTCCAATTGGTCTTTTAAACCAGCTCACCTGTGGCAATGGAGTGTTAATAGGGAAGGTTACAATAAGTGTTCCTTCATGAACGTCAATATGAGCCGGCGTATCATTTAATAATTCGTTACTTAAACCTTGTACCGCATCTCCATGCATGGTTGCGTGTTTAAGCTGATACTTTAATCCAACTTCATTTACATCATTAGAAACTGGAGTATGAGAAAAAACAGAAACTATGCGCAAATCATCTCCAGATGATGCTGGAAAATCAAGAGATCCATCATGTATTGCTGTAACAATTTGACCGTCGCCGTACAAGAATCCAATTCCGCCGCGACGTGCTAAACGAACCATAAGTTGAATATTAGAAATAGTATGGTCAACTCGACCACCTAATCCTCCAAAAATATGAAATTCTCGAGAGCCTTTAGCCCAGCCAACTTTTAACGCAGAAAGCAAGTCCGGATCATCTTTTTCTGCAGGCAATCTAGTAATAACTGCATCAGTAGGGAGTTTTAATCTAACAGAGTCAAAATCGCCGATAAGTGCATCTACATGCAGACCTAATTCGCATGCATGATCCCAGCCTCCATCAGCTGCAATTGTTAAAGCGCGATCTGGCACATGCTCACGCGTATGATCGTAATAATCTCCTGCTGCTAATACTACGCAGCGTTGCAAAGGTTCCATAGCAACATAATAACGCTGCATTTGTACTGATGGCATACATTTATAACAAGAGTTTATAAGCGTAGTGTCAACCAACATTTGACTATGTTTTATGCCATTTTTTGGATTTTATATTAGCGTATTTGATTGCTTTTATTCCGGCAAATACAGGAATTTTTTAGACTAATACTCGCTTAACATAAAGTGCTTGGTGTAATATTGCATGGCAAGTTAGATTTTCCAAGTTATTATGGATTTTCGTTAATTATTTGCTAGTAGACTAACGTAATGCTGTGTTGTATATTCTACGAGGAGAAATAAATGTGCGGAATTGCAGGGTTCATTAATGACACCCCAATTAACGTCAAAAGCCAAATTGTAAAAGATATGACAGATGTGATTGCGCATCGTGGTCCTGACGAGTATGGAACTATGATTGACGAACACGCAGCACTCGGTTTTCGTCGACTTAGCATTATAGATCTTCACGGTGGATCCCAACCTATGTACAACGAGGATGGGAATCTTGCAGTTACTTTCAATGGCGAGATTTATAACTACAAGCCACTTCGCGAAGAACTTATTAAAGCTGGTCACACTTTCCACACTGATTGCGACACAGAAGTATTAGTGCACGGCTACGAAGAGTGGGGTAAAGGCTTACTTAATCGTTTACGCGGAATGTTTGCATTCGTTATTTGGAACAAGAGTACTCAAGAATTGTTCGGCGCTCGCGACCATTTCGGTATTAAGCCTTTTTATTATGCGCAAATGAACGGTACTTTTATGTACGGATCCGAAATTAAATCTTTACTGCGCCATCCAGATTTTAAGAAGGAACTTAACGAAAATGCGCTTAAGCCGTTTATGACATTCCAATATCCTGCAATTAACGAAACCTTCTTCAAGGGCGTTTTTAAGCTGCGTGAAGGTAACTGCTTTACGTATAAGAATGGTGAAATGAAGATTGAGCAATATTACGATCCTAATTTCAAAGAAACAAAGCAACGCTTGAATGAATTAGTTGATTCTATCGATAAAACAGTTTGTGATTCTGTTCAAGCTCACCAAATTGCAGATGTTGAAGTTGGTTCGTTCCTTTCTTCTGGAGTTGATTCAAGTTATGTTGCCGCTGTTGCGCGCCCTGAACACACATATTCTATTGGTTTTGCTGGTGGAAGATACAATGAATCCAAACAAGCAAGCGAATTGGCAAAAATTATTGGCTTAAACAATAAATCTGAAATTATTGACGCTGCTGACGCATTCCGTTATTTCCCACAAATTCAGTGGTATTTGGACGAACCTGATTCTAACTTCTCTTGCGTCCCATTATTCTTCCTTGCAAAATTAGCTTCGCAAGATTTACGCGTTGTGCTAAGCGGTGAGGGAGCAGATGAATTATTTGCAGGATACATTGATTATGGTGTTCATACGCGTTCTAAACTTATTAAAGTTGTGACTCGCATGCTTGCAAAGTTGCCAAAAAAGTTGCGTTACGCGATTGGTCGAGCTGCAAAGGGTAAGCATTTCCACGGAGCGTGGCATTTGTACGCTAATTTGGCTCCAGCTGAGGAGCATTTTATCGGTCAGTCAAAGGTTTTCAATGAGGAAGATGCTGTAAAACTTTTGAAACCTGAGTATCGCAAAGGTCCTAGTGTTCGCAGCATTGTCGATGCTATTTACAATAGAATTGCTGGTAAGGGACTTTCTGAAGTTAAGAAAAAGCAATATCTCGATATGCATCAATGGATGCCAGGAGATATTTTGCTTAAGGCAGATAAAATGACTATGGCACATTCTTTGGAGCTTCGCGTGCCTTTGCTTGATCGCGTTCTTATGGATGTTGCAGAAAAAGTTCCTACTAAGTATTTAATTACTGATGAAAATACGAAGTTTGCTTTCCGACAAGCTGCGTCCCGTCATTTGCCAAAAGCTTGGTATGACAGAGAAAAGCTTGGTTTCCCTGTGCCAGTTAAGGATTGGTTGCGTGAGGAACGTTTTTATAAGATTGTTCGTAAGACGTTTGAAAGTGACGATGCTGCTAAATTCTTCGATAGAGATGCTTTACTTCGTATGATTGACGATAATTATGCAAAGAAAAATGACGATCGCCGTAAGATTTGGACAGTTTACACATTCCTGACTTGGTATGATGTGTACTTTAATCACGATGGATTGAAGCCTGAGCCAATGCAGTTAGCGTAGAAATCGCATAGTTCTAGCTTTGATTTGTGGCAGTCAAAACACGTTTCGTGTGTTGACTGCCTTTTTGTCAAGGCTTCTAGTATAATAGACATTCGGCTTGAGTAATCAAGAAAGTGGGATGTCCCCACCTGGAAGCCTACTGTGGTTTCGGGTTCATGACTTCGGTCACGCAAGTTAGCTTCTTGTGCTGCTTGCTGCGCTGTTATATAGCGTTTTATTGATATGAAGTAGTGAATCTTAAGCTCTTGGACTTCTTGGTGTATTACATCTTACAAGTATTTAGAAGGATTGGAGTCATCATTAGCGACGAACCACGCATTAACGAGGAAATTCGAGTCCCTCAGGTGCGCCTTATTGGTCCAAAGGGCGAGCAAGTGGGAGTTATCGCAACCTCTGTCGCGTTAAACCTTGCAAGGGAAGCTAACCTCGATCTTGTCGAAGTTGCACCTACTGCTAAGCCTCCAGTAGCCAAGCTTATTGACTACGGTAAGTACAAGTACAACGAAAAGATTAAGGCTCGTGAAGCACGTCGTAATCAGACTGTCGCAGAGGTTAAGGAAATTCGTTTCCGCCTCAAGATCGACGATCACGATTTCGATGTGAAGAAAGGTCATGTGCTTCGTTTCTTGAACGGCGGAGACAAGGTAAAAGTAACTATTATGTTGCGTGGCCGTGAGCAATCTCGTCCAGTTGGTGGCGTTGAATTGTTGCGCCGACTTGCAGATGAGGTCTCTGAAAGTGGCACAGTAGAGTTTGCGCCAAAGCAAGAAGGTCGAAATATTATTATGACTCTTGCTCCAAAAGGCAAGAAAATTCATACACAGTCTGAGCAGCGTCGTCGTGGCGCTGAATCTCGCGCTGAGCGTCAAGCTCGTCAGGCTGCTCGTCTTGCGGCTAAGCAAGAGGTTCAGTCACAAGCTGCAGCTGCAGTAAATGCTATGCAATCCGATCAACATCACAAGGAGGGCAGCAATGCCGAAGATGAAAACTAATTCCGCAGCGTCCAAGCGCGTTCGTCTTACCGGTACCGGTAAGGTGATGCACGATGGTAGCGCCATGCGCCACAACTTGGAGCACAAGTCGGCTCGTAAGCGTCGTGCTCTTTCTGAAGATAAAGTATTGGCTACTGCGCAGAGCAAGAAGCTTAAGGGCTTGCTCGTTAAGTAAGTAACAAGTAAGAATTGCTTGTAAACGAATACGCAATCGAAAATTTTTAAGAAAGCTGAGGAATACTTATGGCACGAGTAAAGCGCGCAGTAAACGCTCACAAGAAGCGTCGCGTTGTTCTTGAGAGGGCTTCTGGCTACCGCGGTCAGCGCTCCCGTCTTTATCGCAAGGCAAAGGAACAGCTGCTCCACTCATTTACTTATAACTTCCGCGACCGCAAGGCTCGCAAGGGTGATTTCCGCAAGTTGTGGATTCAGCGCATTAACGCAGCAGTTCGCGCTGAAGGCATCACTTACAATCGCTTCATTCAGGGCTTGCACTTGGCAGGCATCGAATTGGATCGTCGCGCTCTTGCTGAGCTCGCAGTTTCCGATATTGAAGCTTTCAAGGCTGTTGTTGAAGCTGCTAAGGCTGCGTTGCCAGCTGATGTAAACGCTCCAGTTGAAGCCTGATTTTGCTTTAATAGAGTTTTATTTTAAGCCCACCAATTTAGGTGGGCTTTTTCTTTTAAATCAACAAATTTACTTATTAGCTATAATTGTTTATATGCGCTCAAATCTTGATTCTGACAATAGGAAAAATAATATTCCTGAAGAGTTTGCACTTTATATTCAACGCTTTATTGCGCATATTGATATTGAGCGTGGTCTTTCTAAAAAAACAGTATCTGCATACGCTTCAGATTTGCAAGATTACACATGCTGGCTTTACGACGAACGAAAAATAAAAGATATTACTACTATTTCTCAATTAGATATTGAATCATACATTCGAACTTTGAATGAATTAGGGTTGGGGACTAGGACAGTTGCGCGTCGACTTGCGAGTATTCACGAATGGCATCGCTTTATGCTTGCTCATGGCGACATACAAGCTGACGTTTCAGCGCAAGTAAAAGCTCCAAAACAAGCCGAGTATTTGCCGGATGTTTTAAGTATTGAAGAAGTAAATAAAGTTATTGAAGCTGCAGGAAATTTTGGAAGTTCCGATGCTATTTCGATTAGAGATACTGCTCTTCTCGAATTTTTATACGCTACTGGAGCGCGAATTTCGGAAGCAGTTGGCGTAAAATTTGAAGATATTGATTTAAACGAGTCTGTTGTAAAACTTACTGGTAAAGGCTCTAAGCAGCGTTTAGTTCCGATTGGTGGGTGTGCTGTTCGTGCTCTTCGTAACTATATGGAGAAATCTCGCCCAGAATTAGCGTTAAAGGGTAAACGTGAATTGCACACAATCTTCTTAAATAAGAGAGGTAATGCACTTTCTCGCCAATCAGCATGGGCAATAGTAACGCAAGCTGGCGAGCGCGCAAAACTTGACAAACCATTGCATCCGCATACGCTGCGTCATTCTCTTGCAACGCATCTTATTGCAGGCGGTGCTGATGTGCGCACAGTTCAAGAGTTGCTTGGACATGCTTCAGTTACAACAACTCAAATTTATACGCATATTAGTCCCGACGCATTAGTTGAAGCTTATGTAATGAGCCATCCTCGAGCTAAATAATTTTATGCTCAGAGTTTCGTGAGTATACCTGTTGATAAAGTGGGGAGCATGCCTACTGATTTACTTGGACGCGAATACGAAACTTTTCATGCACCAGAGCCGTTAACTTCACACGGTCCTGCTCGCATTATTGCAATGTGCAACCAGAAAGGTGGAGTTGGTAAAACTACAAGTTCCATTAATATTGCTGGCGCACTAAGTCAGTATGGTCGTCGCGTTTTGATTGTTGATTTCGATCCGCAAGGTGCGGCAACAGTTGGACTTGGAATTAACGCAAATGCACTTGATAATACAGTTTATACGGCATTATTTGATTCGTCTGTAGACGTTCACGACGTAATTCGTCATACTGAAACAGAAAATATTGATATTATTCCTGCAAATATTGATTTATCTGCAGCTGAAGTTCAGTTAGTAACCGAAGTAGGACGAGAGCAAATATTAGCAGGCGTATTGCGCAAAGTGCGCGACGAATACGATGTTATTATAGTTGATTGCCAGCCTTCTCTCGGCTTGCTTACTGTAAATGCGTTAACAGCAGCTGATGGCGTGATTATTCCACTTGCTGCAGAGTTCTTTGCTCTTCGAGGCGTTGCTCTTCTTATGCAATCAATTGAGAAGGTACAATCTCGTATTAATCCAAATCTTAAAGTATTTGGAGTTCTTGTCACTATGTATACTCGCACGCTTCATAGTGAGGAAGTGTTGCAGCGCATTTATGAAGCTTTCCAAGATAAAGTTTTGCATTCCGTGATTTCGCGTTCTATTAAGCTGCCAGATTCTACAGTTGCTGCAGTTCCTATCACTATTTTTGCTCCTGAACACAAGACTGCAAAAGAGTACCGTGAAGTTGCGCGTGAGCTTATTGCTAAAGGTGTTGTTGCTTAAGTTCTTGTGATTCTGCGTTAGTGTATTTTGTAATGCTGTCTTAGCTCGCTAGTAAAATCGGTGCGGTTTGGCAGCTTACCTATTTGGGTGCTCGTCAATAAGGTATATAGCTACTGTTTTAGCTGATGTTTATAGCTTAAATGGTTGCATGTTAATAATTACTTAAACGCGAAGAATGGAAGAGGTTTGTGATGACTGTTCGCGGTGATATTCGAAATGTGGCAATTGTGGCGCATGTAGACCACGGTAAGACCACTCTGGTAAACGCCATGCTTCAGCAGTCGCACGTATTTTCTGAGCGTGAAGAAGTTCCAGATCGCGTTATGGATTCCAATGATTTGGAACGCGAAAAGGGCATTACTATTCTTGCTAAGAACACTGCTGTTCAGTACACAGGTCCATTAGCTGAAAAGTATGGTCATCCAGAAGGTATCACTATTAACGTTATTGATACTCCAGGTCACGCTGATTTCGGTGGTGAGGTCGAGCGTGGTATCTCTATGGTTGACGGCGTTGTTTTGTTGGTTGACGCTTCTGAAGGTCCTCTTCCACAGACTCGCTTTGTGCTTCGTAAAGCTTTGGAAGCTAAGCTTCCTGTTATTTTGTGCGTAAATAAGGTAGATCGTCCAGATGCCCGTATTGAAGAAGTTGTTGGCGAATCTACAGATTTGCTTCTTGGCTTGGCTCAGGATGTTGTCGAGGAAGGTATTGACCTCGATCTCGACGCTTTGCTTGATTTGCCAGTGATTTATTGCGCTGCTAAAGCTGGTTATGCTTCTGTTAATCAGCCTGAAAATGGTGGTTTGCCAGATAACGATAATTTGGAGCCATTGTTTGATTCTATTATTTCAAACATTCCAGCTCCTGAATACGAAGAAGGCGCTCCTCTTCAAGCTCATGTTGCAAACATTGATTCCTCTGACTTCTTGGGTCGTCTTGGTTTAGTGCGAATTTACAATGGTACTTTGGAAAAGGGCAAGACTTACGGTCTTTCCCGCGTCGACGGTTCCATTGAAAACTTCCGTGTTTCTGAGCTTCTTCGCACTCAAGGTTTGGAGCGCACTCCTGTAGCTTCTGCAGGTCCTGGCGATATTGTTGCTGTTGCTGGCGTAAACGACATTATGATTGGCGAAACAATCGTTGACCAAAACGATCCAAAGCCGCTTCCATTAATTCATGTCGACGATCCTGCAATTTCTATGACTTTCGGCGTAAACGATTCTCCTCTTGCTGGAACTGAAGGCAAAGATCATAAGCTTACTGCTCGTATGATTAAGGATCGTTTGGATCGCGAGCTTATTGGTAACGTTTCTATTAAGGTTCTTCCAACTGAGCGTCCAGATGCTTGGGAAGTTCAAGGTCGTGGCGAGCTTGCTTTGGCTGTGTTAGCTGAGCAGATGCGTCGCGAGGGCTACGAGCTTACAGTTGGTCGTCCTCAGGTTGTTACCAAGACTATTGATGGTCAAATTAATGAGCCTATGGAAAGCACTACGATTGACGTCCCAGAAGAGTACATGGGTACCGTCACTCAGCTTATGGCTGATCGTAAGGGTCGTATGGATTCTATGAGCAACCACGGTTCTGGTTGGGTTCGTTTGCAATTTACCGTTCCTTCTCGCGGTCTTATCGGTTTCCGCACAGCTTTGCTTTCTTCTACTCGCGGAACTGGTATTGCAAGCTCTATTTCCGCCGGTTATGCTCCATGGGCTGGTCAGATTGTGACTCGTCAGAATGGTTCCATGGTTTGCGACCGTAAGGGTGTTGCAACTCCTTATGCTATGCAGCGTTTGCAAGCTCGTGGCATATTCTTCGTTGATCCACAAAGCCCAGTTTACGAAGGTCAAATCGTTGGTATTAACAACAAGCCAGACGAGCTGGATGTAAATATTACGCTTGCTAAGCATATGACTAACATGCGTTCTTCAACTGCTGACGTGCTTGAAACTTTAACTCCACCAATTAAGATGAGCTTGGAAGAGTCTCTTGACTTTGCTAACGAAGACGAGTGCGTGGAAGTAACTCCTGAAGCAATTCGCGTGCGCAAGATTATTTTGAGCCGCGATGAGTGGTATAAGTGGCGTGCTAAGCAGCGTCGTCAAAACAACAACGCTGCGTGATAATTGCAATATACCAATTAGTAATGGAACGTTAGGTTTTATTATGTCATCGAAACCGTGGTCGCATCGCTTGCCTTCGTGGGGCAGGTATGCGACCACGTGTGTTTCTGCGCTAATATGCGCGTTGATTGGTACTTTTGCTCATCGCTGCGGTGCAGTGGATAATATTCCTTACGGATTTGCATTATCTATGCTTTTGCTGTTTTTGTCTGCTTGGTGTGCAAGATCTCGTAGTGGTTGGAGTGGATTACTTATTCACGCAATAGTTTTCTCCGCATTTGCTTGGATTCTCGCATTAGGTTTTATTGGCAGTGCAATTCTTGTACCTGTTGGTTTCACAATACCGTTGCCATGGTGTTCGCAATATGTGGGATATTTGTGGCTTTACGGTGTTATTGTTGCTCACTTAGTTTTGCTTTGTATGCCTCAGCGTTGGTTTGTTATTGAATAGTAAAATAAGTTAAGAATTTGCAATAATTTAAGCGCGACTTCGCTGTGAATTTTGCATACAAAGAAGTATTAAGCAGTATTAAGCAGTATTTTTTACAGTAGTCTTGATTACAATATTCTTAACTGCAACAGTTTTTAAGGAATACTTATGAATAGTAGTAACAGTAAGTGCTCACGTAAATTATGCTATTTAGGGCCGGAAGGTTCTTTTACTCATCAAGCAGCTTTAAAAGTTCAACAGCAGTTACAATCATTTGATAATTTGCAACTTATTCCAACTGCTTGCGAGAATGTTCTTAGTATTGCTAGTGAAATTGAAGAGAATCACAATTGGGGTGTTATTGCGTGGGAAAACAATATTGAAGGCGTTGTAATACCTAATTTAGATTTACTAATCGATGCAAAAAATATGGTTGGTATTGCTCGCGTCGGCGTCGATATTAGTTTTGATGCTGTTATTTGCAAATCAGATTCAATCGATAACTGTTCTACTATTGTTGCTCACCCGCACGCGTTGGCACAATGCCGTAAGTTTGCTCAAGAGCGTGGATTGAAAGAAAAAACTGCGTCTTCAAATGCTGCTGCTTGTAGGGATTTAGTCCCTGGCGAAGTTGCTTTATGTCCTAAAATTTGTGCTGATTTATACAATAGGCAGATTGTGAGTGAAGCAGTTGAAGATTTTTCTGGCGCGCGAACTGAGTTTTTAGTGCTAGCTCCTCGAGATCAGGCTTTAGATTTTGTTAATGTTCAGCGAGAAAACTTTTCATCATTTTCCTCAATTATTGCGTTTATTCCGCGTTGCACAGGTGCTGGAGTGTTAGCAAATTTGCTTGATGTTGTGCGTGATCACGGTCTTAACATGACTTCTTTTATGTCGAGACCGATTAAAGGGCAAGGCGGTTTATACAGTTTTATTGCAACTGTTGATGCTGCTCCTTGGGATTTTATGTGTAAAGCTATGATTCAAGAGGTTGTCGAACATGGCGATTGGGTTCGAGCTTTAGCAGTGTATCCTTCCGATAAGCGCAATAATCCAGTTATGAATGATTGGATGCTGCCTCATGGTGGAGTGTGTGTTGAGCCTTCGGTTGATGCTTTGCATAATTTGAACGTAATGCGTGCAGAAAGAGAATTATTATGGTAGAAGATGCTGAATTTTCGCAAAAATTTTCTGTTGGTATTGTAGGTCTTGGTCTTATTGGAGGATCTCTTGCAAAACGACTTGCTAAGCTGGCAAATTGCAACGTATATGCATGGAATCGTCATAATGAGCCTTATGACGAAGCTAAAAGTTTAGGAATTACTTGCGTAGAAAAAGTGCAAGATTTAGCAAAACTTCGTCCAAATGTTTTGATTTTATGCAATGCTTTAGCTGCTATGCCAAGTATTTTGCATGAAATTGCACCTTATATTGACAAATCTTGCACAACTATTAGCGATGTTGGCAGTGTAAAAACTTTAGTTCGAGAGCAAGTAAAAGACGCAGGTTTGCAAGATTGTTACGTTGGTGCGCATCCTATGGCTGGTAGTGAATTTACTGGTTGGAAAGCTTCTAGTGATGAGCTTTTAAATGGTGCTTTATGGGCTTTAACTGTTGATGATTCTACTGAGTTTTGGCGAGTTAGAAATGTTTTGCAAATGATTGTTCCGCTATGCAAGAATCGCGCAATAGTTTTGGATGATGCAACGCACGATAATTCTGCAGCTCTTATTTCTCATATGCCTCATGTTGTTGCAACAGCTCTCGCAAATGTTTTGTGCGAACAATCTAATCGCGCTATTGCTTTACAACTATCTGCAGGTTCCTGGCGAGATATGACGCGAGTTGCTCTTACGGATCCGCAACGCACTCGCGCTATGGTAAGTGAAAATCGGCATAATACTGCGAAATTATTGCATTCTGTAATTTCGGAGCTAACTTTTGCTGCAAATATGTTAGATAATGATGTTGAAAGCGCGGATGCTTTAGAGCAAGAGTTTTTTGCTAAAGCTCAATCTTGGAGAGAATATAAATACCAGCAGCGCAACTCGTCTAAAACTAGTACGCAACAAAGCGATGCTGCTAAGCAAAATGATGCTGCAAATAGTAGATTGTGGAAGTATGATTCCAGTAGCAATTGGCAGCAGGAATTACTAGAATCCGCGCGCTCGGGTGAATCCATTATTGAACTTTCCGGATTTAATACCGACGAATCTTTGCAACTGCTATTGCGCGCAGATAATTCTCTGAGCAACTTATAATGTGAGTTCCTTGCTTGCTGTGGCGCGAGTTTTAATGTCTATATTTTGAGCGGCTTTTGAAATTTGCGTTCTGGGATTGGCTTTAATCGGTAAATAGTTTTGGCATCAATGAACATTTCTTCGGCAGCTCTAGTGCCGTTTGCTGCAGGATCTCGAAGCAAATGAAGCATTACACCGTCCCACTCGAGTACGTGCCCAATCGCATCATGATACTCGATTTTTTGTGTTCCATTGTTATTATCTTCTATAATTTTGTAAGTTCTTACTACTACGCGTGAGCCTGCAGGTATTTGCTGTGGTAGTGTAGTTAAATTCCGTGTTTGTGTGTTCATAACATGCTCCTTGTTGTATTATGCATGTGACTGAAGTATATGGCAAACGTTTTGTTTTAAACTTTTATGGAAGGGTGAGTTAAGCATGAGAAACAATAAATCTGTTTCTGAAAATTTCTTAGGCTTACCTTCTAAATATATGAGTTTAATAGATGATTATATTGATTATGTTCGCGCTAATAAAGGCTTGGGGGAGCGCACACAGAAAGCTTATGCCAGTGATATTTTGCAATGTTTAGCATGGTGTAATCGGCACGGATTTAATAATATTTCGGAGCTTACTACGGATGATTTGCGTTCGTGGATGGCTGATGAGTCGCGAAGTCATGCGCGTTCAAGCTTGGCTCGCAAAGTAGTTGCGGTGCGTGGTTTTTTTGCGTGGTGTCAGCATGTTGAATACATAAGCAGTGATCCTGCAGAAATTTTGATGACTCCAAAAATTAAGAATATGCTGCCATCTGTTTTGGATGAATATCAAGCAGAATCATTAATGAATAATGTTGATTCTAAAGCTAATGTTTCATCTTCGTGTACCAAAAATCAGAAAGCTGTAGAGCTCCGCAATGCTGCAATTTTGGAGCTTTTATATGCGACTGGTATTCGTGTTGGCGAGCTTACTAGTTTAAATATTCAGGATATTAATTTTTCCTCGCACACTATAAAAGTTACTGGTAAGGGAAATAAGCAGCGTGTTGTGCCTTTTGGGGTTCCTGCTTATAAAGCTTTATCTGCTTGGATTTCTGAAGATGGACGAGAAATTTTATTGCGAAATTCTGTTGAAGAGGCAGTATTTCTTGGCGCTCGCGGAAAACGTATTGATCAGCGTTTGGTAAGACAGATTGTGCATGACGAGGCTAAGAGTGCGCATGTTCCGGATATTTCTCCTCATGCTTTGCGGCATAGTGCTGCGACGCATATGTTGAATGGTGGAGCAGATCTACGCGAAGTGCAGGAATTATTGGGGCATTCATCGCTTAATACTACTCAGCGCTACACTCATGTTTCTATTGAATCTTTAAAACGTAAGTATTCTCAAGCTTTTCCGCGTGCATGATATTAAATGTTTTTAGATATTTAATTATTCATGTTTAACATGTTTTTTACATAATAAATATTTTATTTACATTTATGTAATATATATGTACGTGTAAAAAACAATAAATTTTACTGTTAGTATAATAAAATTTTCGATATTTATAATTAATTTTAGAATAAAATAATTAATTATTAGGAATGTAGAATATTTTTTCTCATTTTTCTTTTGCTATTGCGTTGTTTGTAAAAATATGTATCATTGAATTTTAATCAATGAAGAGGCCTCGTAATTGGCTTGCAAGAATCCATCTGGCAATAAAAACCGGGTGGATTCTTACGTTTTAGCCTGTTCCTGACTTTTTCATGATATGACAATCCTGCCTACCAGACGTTAGGAGAAAATATATGAAGAATAAGGCTTTAGCTTTTGCTGCTGCTGCCTGCTCGCTGGCAATGTTACTTGGTGGCTGTGGCTCTTCCGCTAAGAATGCAAAAACAAACGGTGGCAAGGTTATTATTACCGTTTCAAATTCTGAGCCGCAGAACGAATTAGTTCCTGGAAACATTAACGAAAACGCTGGCGCTCGTCCTGGCATGTTGGTTAATTCCACGTTGGTAACTTTCGATGAAAAGGGTAATCCTGTAAATGAGGATGCTGAAAGCATTACTCCAAATGCTGATGCCACCCAGTACACCGTTAAGGTTAAGAAGGGAAAGAAGTTCAGCGATGGTACTCCTATTACCGCTGAGAGCTTCACTAAAGCTTGGAGCTTCGTTGCTAACGCTAAGAACGCTCAGAAGTGCGCTTCCTTCTTCCAGACTATTAAGGGTTATGAGGATTTGCAGAAGAAAGACACCAAGGGTGACGAGCAGCTTTCTGGTTTGAAGGTTGTTGATAAGAATACTTTTACTGTTGATTTGGAACAGCCAGATTCTGTATTCCCAATTAAGGTTGGTTACTTGGCATTCGCTCCACTTCCAGAATCCTTCTACAAGAATCCAAAGGCTTATGGCGAAAAGCCAGTTTCTTCTGGTCCATACTTGTTCAAGTCTTGGGATCACAACAAGCAGATTGAAGTTGTGAAGAACCCAGATTACGAGGGTCCACGTAAGGCTCAGAATGATGGTGTTACTTTCAAGGTTTACACAGATGGCAACGCTGCATACCGCGACGTTCAGGCTGGAAACCTCGATATAACCGATAACATTCCAGATACGCAAACTAAGACTTTCCAGAAGGATACAACTGTTAAGGCTTACAACCGTCCAGGTTCTGTAATTCAGCAGTTCACTATTTCTTCAAGCCTCCCACACTTCGATGTGAATACTGAAGAGGGTAAGCTTCGTCGTCAAGCTGTTTCTATGGCTATAGATCGTAAGGTAATCATCGACAAGATTCTTAATGGCACTGCTTCTCCTGCAAACGAATTTACTTCTCCATTGACTCCAGGCTATAAGGCTGATCTTAAGGGTCATGAGAACACTGAATTTAACGCAAAGAAAGCTAAGGAACTTTGGGCTAAGGCAGATAAGATTTCCAAGTATGATGGATCTCTTACTTTCTCCTACAATGCTGATGGAAACGCAAAGTCCGTGTTCGATGCTGTTGTGAATTCTTTGAAGAACAACTTGGGAATCAAGGCTGAAACTACTCCAATTCCTACATTCCAGGAGTTCCGTAATGCTTGCTCCAAGCGTCAGATTAAGGGTGCATGGCGTGCAGGCTGGATGCCAGATTATCCAAGTGCAGAGAACTACTTGACTCAGCAGTTTGCATCCGTTGCAGCTGATGGCAATGGTTCCAACGATGGTGATTATAAGAATCCAAAGTTTGACGATTTGCTTAAGAAGGCTGCATCTGCTAAGCCAGCAGAAGCTACTAAGCTCTATCAGCAAGCAAACGAAATCCTTCTTGATGAACTTCCATCAATCCCATTGTTCTACTCGAACGCTAAGGCTGTGATGGTTCCAACTTTGAAGGGCTTCACAATGGATTGGCAGAATATGCCACTGTACTATCAGCTTCACAAATAAGTTGGTAATCAATCGAGAAAACAGAATAGCGTTACATGCTCTTTAGAAAATTAGTAAGTAACGCTATTTGATTCCTCTCAATAATTTAATATCGCTTATTGCGAGATTGCTGCTCCAGTTGAAGTAAGATTAAGTAAAGCCACTTTAGCTGGAGCGGCACTTTGTTGTTTTTTGAGTAAGTTTTAACAATTCAAGGAGAATTCGATGGGTAAGTACATTCTGCGTCGTATTTTGCAGATGATTCCTGTTGTTCTCGGCACAACATTATTAGTTTATGCTTTAGTATTTGCTTTGCCTGGAGATCCAGTAAAAGCAATGTTTGGCGAGAAACCTGTTAATCCTGCAGTGGCTGCACAAATACGAGCCGAGTATAACTTAGATAAACCATTTATTGTTCAATATTTATTATTCTTAAAGAATGCTCTTACCCTCGATTTTGGTAATACTTTTGCAGGTCAACCAGTTATCGATGAAATTGGTCGTGCATTCCCAGTTACTATTCAACTAGCAATTATGGCATTTGCTTTCGAAGCAATATTTGGTGTCGTATTTGGTATAATTTCAGGTTTGAAGAAAGGCAAGTGGTACGACAGTGTAATTTTGGTTGTATCGCTTCTTCTTATTTCTGTTCCAACATTTGTTACAGGTTTCGTTGGACAGTACTTATTCGGTGTTAAATGGCGCATATTACCAGTTACAGCTAGTAACGATCCTGGATTCTTCGATTTGCTTCTTCCTGCAATGGTTCTTGGTTCTGTGTCTATGGCATATATTATTCGACTTACAAGGTCTGAAATTTCTTCAAATATTGCTCTCGACTATGTGCGTACAGCTCGCGCAAAGGGCTTAAAAGAAAGTTCTGTAATTGTTCGCCATATTTTGCGAAACTCGCTTATTCCTGTTGTTACCTTCTTAGGTCAGGATTTGGGTGCTCTTATGGGCGGCGCAATGATTTCGGAAACAATTTTCAATATTCATGGCGTTGGATTCATCACATATCAAGGAATTCTAAAGGGAGAAGGAAACCTTGTTGTTTCCATCGTAACGCTTTTGACATTGATATTCGTATTTAGCAATTTCCTTGTTGATATGTTGTACGCGGCTCTTGATCCGCGCATTCGTTACGCGTGAGGTGAGCAAACTATGGAAGATGATTTGATGAAAAATGATTTGATTGCAAATGATGCTTCGAATTGCGATACATTGCCGGGACAAGAACGCTATGTTGCATCGTTAGACGATACTCCTATTCAAGCAGTAGATTCTGTAGACGAATCCGCTACTGCAACAAGTATGTGGGCAGATACTTGGAGAACTTTGCGCAGAAATCCATTGTTTATTGTTTCTACAATTTTGATTATTGCAATTATTTTTGTTGCGTTCTTCCCAAGCACTCTTACAAAGCACAATCCTAATTATTGTGTTTTGGAACATTCGCTTGAGCCAGCTTCATCTGCGCACCCATTTGGTTTTGATATGCAAGGATGCGATATTTACGCTCGAGTTGTTTATGGCACTCGTACATCGTTGAGTGTCGGTTTGCTTGCAACGATTTTGGTTGTACTTGTTGGTTCTTTAATTGGTGCACTAGCAGGATTCTTCGGAGGATGGGTTGATACTATTCTCAGCCGAATAACTGATATTTTCTTGGCTTTGCCAATGCTTCTTGGTGCAATCGTAGTTTTACAAATGTTCCGCACATCTAAGTCAATTTGGAAAATCGTACTTGTTATGGTGCTTTTTGGATGGGTTGGTGTAGCTCGAATTGCAAGAAGCGCCGTTATGGAATCAAAGAACCTTGAGTTTAATACAGCTTCTACTGCTTTAGGATCTACTCCAACACGTAACCTTTTCAAACATATTATCCCGAACTCTTTGGCTCCAATCATTGTTGTTGGAACAACTTCGCTTGGAACATATATTGTGCTGGAAGCAACATTAAGCTTCCTGGGAATTGGTTTGCCAACTACTACGGTCAGCTGGGGTGGAGATATTTCTACCGCTAGAAATGTTCTTACAACAAACCCAGAAGTCTTGTTCTATCCGTCTATTGCGCTCGCAATTACAGTACTCGCTTTTATTATGATGGGCGACGCTGTTAAGGATGCATTGGATCCAAAGAGCCGCAAGGCGTGAAATCATCGTGAAGGAATAGAAACTCATGAATACTACACGTAAAGATATAGACATTCGCGCCATGCAATTAGAGCAAGGGCCGTTGTTGGAAGTGAAAAATCTTCAGGTAGATTTCACAACAGACTCAAAAAAAGCTGTTCACGCTGTTAGAGATGCTAGCTTCTGTGTTTACCCAGGACAGTGGGTTGCAATCGTAGGTGAATCTGGTTCTGGAAAATCTACTTCTGCAATGGCAGTTTTGGGTTTGCTTCCTGGAACCGGTCATGTTACAGGTGGATCTATTAAGCTCAAAGGTAAAGAAATTAGCAAATTAAAGCCAAAAGAGTATGCTGCATTGCGCGGTAATACCATGGGCTTAGTTCCACAAGATCCTATGAGCAACTTGAATCCTGTGTGGCGTATTGGTACACAGGTTAAAGAAGCGTTAATCGCAAATGGTGTTGACGTTGATCATGAAAGTCGCTCTTCATTGGCTGAGGCTCTTGCAGGCGATTCTGTTAAAGTCAAAAACAACGATGATGAAACATTCCTTGGCTCTAAAGAATTACCAGAATTGATTGAAGCTGCTAAGAATGCTTTGAAAGAAGTTGGACTTGATGAGAACAACAATTCTGAAAAGTTCAATGAAGCCATGGAATACTACAAAAAAGAGTGGGTTTCAGGCTCTGAAACTCGTTGGCGCGTAGCAGACGATTTAATCAAGTATGGTGTGAATGACGACAAAGCTTGGGAAATTGCCAAGAAGTATGTTGTTGGAGCAACTATTGAAGATCGTATTGCTGGTTTGCTTGACGAAGCTGGTTTGCCAGATGCTGCAACTCGAGCTCGTCAGTTCCCACACGAGTTTTCCGGTGGTATGCGTCAGCGCGCTTTGATTGCTATCGGTTTGGCTTGCCGCCCAGACTTGCTTATTGCAGATGAACCGACTTCCGCTTTGGATGTTACTGTGCAAAAGCGTATTCTTGACCATTTGCACACACTAACTGATTCGCTCGGAACTTCTGTTCTGTTCATTACACACGATTTAGGCTTGGCTGCTGCTCGTGCACAGCACGTTGTTGTTATGTATAAGGGTCGTGTTGTTGAATCTGGTCCATCGTTGGAAGTTTTGCAGCATCCTCAGCATCCGTATACAAAGAGACTCGTTGCTGCCGCTCCATCTTTGGCCTCTCAGCGAATCATCTCAGTGAAAGAGCATGGTGGTAATGCTGATAGTCTTCTTGAGCATCATGTAGTAGGTGAGCAAGCTCTCGAAAAAAGCGAGCACATTATTACTGTGGATCACTTAACTCGTGAGTTTAAGCTTCCTCGTAAGAAGGAACTATTTAAAGCTGTTGACGATGTTTCGTTCTCAATTAAGCGCGGAACTACTTTGGCAATCGTGGGTGAATCTGGTTCTGGTAAGTCTACTGTTGCAAATATGGTTTTGCGTTTGCTTAATCCAACAAGTGGAACAGTAACTTACGAAGGTAAGAATATTGCTGATTTGAAGGGTGCGGATTTGCTTGATTTCCGCCGTCATGTACAGCCAGTATTCCAGAATCCTTATGGATCTCTTGATCCAATGTATTCTATTTATCGCTCTATTGAGGAGCCGTTGCGCATTCATAAGATTGGCGATAAGAAGAGCAGACAGAATCGAGTTCGCGAACTTTTGGATATGGTTCAAATGCCTGCTTCTGTTATGACTCGCTTCCCGAATGAGCTTTCAGGCGGTCAGCGTCAGCGTATCGCAATTGCGCGAGCTATGGCATTGAATCCTGACGTAATTGTTTGCGATGAAGCTGTATCTGCTTTGGATGTGCTTGTTCAGGATCAGGTTCTTCGTTTGCTTAACGACTTGCAAGCCGAACGTGGTTTGAGCTATTTGTTCATTACTCACGATTTGGCTGTGGTTCGCCAGATTGCAGACGAAGTTGTTGTTATGCAGCATGGAAAGCTTGTTGAGCACGCTACAACAGACGAAGTGTTCGATCATCCACAAATGGAATACACTCGTGACTTGCTCGATGCAATTCCAGGTGGAAATTTGAAGCTTGGATTAGATTAAATAGTACAAGCTGATAAAAAGGTGCAGGTTTTATAGAATCTGCACCTTTTTTGTTTTTCTATTAATTCCGTGTTTATTGGTTGAGTAATCCATAACTTGTAATCTGTGTTAGTTGCGTGATTTATGTCTGTTGTTTAGTGATGGAGCTGTTTGTGTTGTGCGCATATTAGAGTTGATTACATGATTACAATTACGACTTCGAATTTAAACGGTATTCGTGCAGCTGAGCGCAAAGGTATGCTTAACTGGTCTGACGCGCATACTCCAGACGTGTGGTGTATGCAAGAAGTGCGCGCTCCGCAAGATGCAATCGACCCAATTATGACAAAAATTGAAATGGGATATCGTGCGTCTGAAAATACCGCAAATCCTATAGAAAACGATAATTTTACTTATACGAATGAAGTTTGCCGTGTAAAAGGTCGAGCTGGAGTAGCTCTAGTTACGTCTCTTCCTGTAGTAAACAAACGCTACGGTTTGCCTGGCTTAAGCGAGGATGTTGATTCTGGTAGATGGGTTGAAACTGACGTGCGTACCCCTGAAGGGTATGAAATTACTATTGCTTCTGTGTATGTTCATGCTGGAAATGTGGACGATCCGCAAAAAATGAAACAAAAATTCCGCTTTTTAGACACAATGCTTACTCGTTTAGGGGAGCTTCGAGATGCAGCAGCAAGTGGCGGGAATCAGGCGATTTTGTGCGGTGACTTTAATATTGCGCATACGCCGTTAGATATTAAAAATGCTAAAGCTAATGAAAAAAGTGCAGGATTCTTGCCTGAAGAGCGCGCGTATATTGACCGCTGGATTAACGAGTATGAGTTTGTTGACGTTATGCGCATGCTTGCAGGTGATATTCAAGGACCATACACTTGGTGGAGTCAGCGCGGCAAGGCCTTCGACAATAACGTTGGCTGGAGATTAGACTACCAGTTCGCAACTCCTGAAATTGCGGAAAGCGCTCGCGGATTTGTAATCGATCGTGCTGAAAGTTATGATGCGCGATGGTCTGATCATGCTCCGTTGAGTATAAAGTATGACGTGTGATGCATAAGAATTAATCTGCGTAATGCGAAATAACTAAGCAATCGCATACTTATCTGTATGTAGCGTATGTGCAAATTTTTCAGTGCTTTGCTTGTGATATTCTAGTGAAGTTGAGCAATTTACAATAATAAGTAAAAAATGCATTGTTGTAGATTTGTTGTTTTAAGAAATGAGGAATAATGGGTTGGTTATTTGGCCGACATGAAGAAGAAAAATCTTCAAAAGTTGAAGACGAAATCGTAGAAGAAAAAACTGGTCCATGGGATTTCAATGATGAAGATGCTCCTGATTTTAGCGATTATCTAGATTTTGGCTCAATCTATATTCCATATTTTCAAGGCATTGAATTGCGAGTAAAAAAACAGCGTGAAACATCGCAAGTTCTTGGTATGACAGTAACTTATGGGTCTTCAAGCGTAGAGGTTGAAGCTTTTGCTGCGCCTAAAACATCTGGTATCTGGCTAGAAGTGTGCAAAGATTTGCTTGATGGAAATAGTCAAGCATGTACAGTACAAGGCGAATTTGGTACTGAGCTACTGTTGCCTGTAAAAGTTGGAGAAAAAACTATTACAACACGCATCGTTGGCGTTGATGGCCCTAGGTGGATGCTTCGCGGAGTATTCTCTGGACCTGCAGCAACAGAGCTTGCAGATAATAATAACGAAACAAAACAATTAGATGAATGGTTTAAGGGGATTGTTGTAAATCGTGGTGAAGAGCCGCTTGCGCCTCGCGATTTTATTCCTATGCATGATCCAATAACTAGAGAAGAAAAAGAAGCTGCTTTAAATACAGACAATAGCGGTAAAGATGGGGAAAATAATACGTCTGATGAAGATGCTAGTAATGCGCTAAAAAAAGACGATAAACCATTAGGTTACGACCAACAAGTAGAAGTAAAAACTACGCTTACACGCGGTCCAATGTTTGCTGAAATTAGATAATGCAAGTAGTAGAAAGTTAATTGAATGGATTCACAAGAATCTTTACAGAAATCCGAAGAAGAGTTTTCTTCGCAAGAGTTTTCAAATGAAGTAAAACTCAACGATTCTGCGCAAACCAACGATTCTGCGCGAACCAACGATTCTGCGCGAACCAAAAAACGCTCAGGACTAGCGACATTGGCTTCAATCGGAGCCGAAGGGTCTACGTTTTCTGTAATTGATTCAATGGGTGGCGTTCGAGGCGTAATCGAATCCATGCTGCCCGGCTTGCTGTTTGTTATTTGCTTCGTTGTAACACGAAATGTGCAAACAACGGTTATTGTGGCAGCTGTGATTGCTGTTTTGCAAGTTGTGATTCGTCTTATTCAGAGGCAATCGCTTATGGGGGCAATTAGTGGACTTATTTCCATTGGAATCTGCCTTGTTTGGGTGTGGACGAGTCACCAAGCGCGCGACTACTATATTATGGGCTTTATTACGAATGCTGTTTATGGTGTGCTTCTTGCGATTTCGCTGATTGTGCGCGTGCCTGCTTTAGGGCTTGTAATTGAGTCAATTCGCAAAATGCCTACAGAAAACTTTGGTGCGTGGCTTCACGAATGGCTCGATTATAAGCCGCTTAAGCGAGCGTATATGTATGTAACAGGATTGTGGATTGCTGTTTTTGTGCTGAGGCTTGTTTTGCAAGTGCCATTATATTTGACGAATCACGTTGTGTGGCTTGGTACAGTGCGTTTGATTATGGGATTGCCGTTCTGGGCGCTCGCAATTTGGGTTTCTTACTTGATTATTGCAACGCCGTTTATGCGTCTGCATCATAAAAATCGTGAAGAGAAGCATAGCGAAGAAAATCAGCTTAACTAAAATCAGTGTTAGAGAATAAGCTTAGCAAAGAATCGGCTTAACAAAACGCAAAACTAAGGGGTAGTTTATGCAAGTGACGATGCGAATCGAGCGATATGCGGATCAAGGCAGATGCGTAGGTCATCTTGACGGACGCGTTGTATTCGTGCGATTTGCGCTGCCCGGTGAGCTGGTCGTTGTGCGTATGGATGAGCCGATGCGTGCAAAAGCGCACTTTTTTACTGGCGAAGTCGTAGAAGTTTTGGAGCCTAGCGCGGATCGCGTGGAGCCGCAATGGAAACTCGCTGGCCCTTTGGCTCAGGGTGGTGGAGTTGGAGGAGCGGATTTAATTCACGTTTCTTTGCCTGGGCAGATTCGTTGGAAGGCTTCCGTAATTGCTAATCAATTCCAGCGTTTAGCGCATATGGATGTTGCGGAAAGCGATGTTAACGTTGAGCGCATGCCGGGGGATGAGGAGCTTAACGGATTTAATTGGCGTACGCGCATGGAGTTGGTTGCGGATGATGAAGGGCGATTGTCTATGCGAAAGCGCGAGTCGCATGATCGCATTGCGATTGATACTATGCCACTTGCGTCGCGCGCGGTTTTAGCAGTTGCGGATTCTTTGGATTTGTGGAATCGCACTTTCTCACCAAATGCACAAATTCGACTTGCTGTTCCAGAGCCTCGAGTTGATGGTTTAGATTTTGGTGTTTCTGGTGACAAGGCTGCGCTTCTTGATGCGATTGGCGAAAATTATGCGCTTATAGTAAATGATGAGTTGGTTGCAGGCTCGGCTTTGTTGCGCGAGCGCGTGCGCGTTGCGGTTGATGGTGATTCATCGCGTGCGCGTACTTTTGATTACGATGTTGACGCGCGTGGTTTTTGGCAGATTCATCGCGCAGCTCCAGAACATTTGGTGAACTACGTTTTGGGATTAGTTCGTTCTGCGCTTGGTGGGCGTATTAAGAATACGGTTTTGTGGGATTTGTATTCTGGATCTGGTTTGTTTACGATTCCGCTTGCTACTTTGGCTAATATTGGCGGAGATTCTTCTAGTGCCGTGGGTGCTCTTGGTACTACTGGCGCTTTTGGTTCTGCAGAGCCAGCTCGCGTACTTAGTATTGAGGGTGCGCCGATTGCTGTAAAGAATGCAAGGCGAAACATTGGGCGCGCAGGTCTTGGCAGGGATGTTGTTGAAGCGCTTGAAGGCGATGTTTCGCAAACGCTTGAATCACAGGTGTTTAAGGCGAGTAAGTCATCTAAGATTGTGCGCCGATTTGCGCATCCTGATGTTGTTGTGTTAGATCCTCCGCGCGCTGGCGCTAAAGCTCAAGTTTGTAAGCAGATTGCTAAGTCTGGAGTAAGAAGCGTTGTGTACGTTGCTTGCGATCCGACTAGTCTTGCTCGAGATGTTGGCACGTTTAGAGAGCTTGGATACAGCGTTCAGTCTTTGCGCGCGTTCGACATATATCCCAACACTCATCACGTCGAGAGTGTTGTATTGATGTCAAAGGCTGATTAGGTGGGTGCAAGTTTGCCCTTGTGTAGCAGGGGTTAGCGAGGGCTATCGTTAAAAGGTTTAATGCGTGGCAGTTTTAAGCTGGGTTCTTGCGGTTTTTGAGCGCAGTTTGGCTGTTTGAGGGAAGATATCAACGCTCTGGGGTCGAGTGCACAGGATGTTAACGTTAAAAAGTGCACACACTTTGCACCCACCCTGTGAAGGTTGGTTCTAGTTTCTTAACTCTTGGATACAATGAAACTTTTCCTTCTGAACTCTGAAACTGTTGCTTTCTGTGTGTAGAGTTGTTGCCTTAATTTCGTCTTTTTACCATTTTCTGTAATGCCTGTTATTTTTTGTGGGTTTATATCACCTGTATGCGTGTGCGAGTGGTCTTCTTGTTTTGTAATTGTTTCTAACATGGTGTGGAGTATCGATAGGTTTTTTAGAGTTCGAGTACATTGTTAAATATATGCTGAAAAGCGTTGGTGCTACTATGAGAATGACTGGTAGTATTCCGCCTTTGAATGCGCATGAGAGAGTGATGAGAACTATTGAGAATATTATTTCTTGAACGTTCATTCGTAATGATTCAACTAGCGTAATATGTTGCGTTGTTTTTGGTGTTACAACAAATACGGCTTTTCTTCCTGTAAGTGCTAGGAATGATGATTTCATTGACACGTAAAGCATGGAACCGTACAAGCAGAAAGTAAAAAGCATGTAGAGTAGTAAATGTTTGATAGATACTTTACCAAGCCAGAAGAATACGTCGTTTAGCATTGGTGCCATGAAGAATATTACGGTTGGTACAAGTAGCCATGCTGGATAATGTAAATCGTAGTGCAGCGCTGGGAAGAATATGATATTCATTGCTACATAGCATGTGAAAAGTGATGTTAATGGTAGGTTGTAGGTGAATAAGAAAATATCTAGTTTTTCAAACCATCGCATTTTAGATGTAAAAATGCGTTTAGTGTAGCATTTCATGAACTCGAAATTACCTTGAGTCCATTTACTATGTCGTTTCTTAAAAGCTAGATAGTCAATCGGATATTGTTCCTCGCATGTTATGTTTGGCGCGAAAGCAACAGAGTATCCTTTACTGCGTGCTTCAATTGATAAGCATAAGTCTTCAGCAACAACTTCTGGTAATCCATCTACTGCTTCGTAGCATTCGTGGCTTACCATCGCGCCATGTCCTAGTAGAGACATGAAACCATAGTGATGTTTCATTGTTTGGTACACAGGCCAGTGGCTGTTCACTTCAATGTGTAGTAGGTGCATAAAGCGGTTAATGTTACGTGTTGCTACGTGATTGCATTGCACGATTCCAGCGTTTTTAAAGTATTGGAAGTATTGTAAGCATCGAATAATAAAATCTGGAGGGATGATTTCATCACTGTCGAGAATAACAAAGTAATCGTAGTCGGTTCGTTCGTGTAAATAGTTGTTGAGATTTCCTGCTTTGAATCCTTTTCTATTTTCGCGGCGTACTACTTCTACATTATGTTCTTTAGCATATTCGTCTACCTTGTTTTTGTAATTAGGGTCACTAGAATCATCAAGGATGACTGTTTTGACAGATCCTGTGTACTTTTGTTTTAAGCATTGAGTGAGTGAGTCGCCTTCGAAATCGTTGCAAGTACAGTAGAGCATCACAATACGCTTGTTTGCTGGTATTGGCATGCAAGAGACTTTTTGAACGTATTGTGTAATGGATTTTTTATGCAGGTAGAACCATAGTACGTAGATGATATCTTTAGTGCCGTTTAGCCAGAAGTAGATTATGAAGATTGCGTTTAATGCTATGAGAATATCTAGCGTAGTGTTTCTTGTTCCAGAAAAAACGTATTCTCTAATAGCGAATGGTGTAAAGATTAAGAATAGTAGTAACCATGTTATGAGAATAGTTACGTATAGTGATGCTCGCTTTAACATGGGAAAAAGTCTAGGGGGGGGGGAGGGGACGTTTTCCCAGACGTTTTTATGCGTGTGCTAAAAAATAGGTTTTGCTTGTAAAATCCTGGTAGATATAAATACAGGTAGAGTAGCTAATAATAGAACTTGATATTATCTGGTGTTAGAGCGTATATAGATATACCAAAATGAAGGAGGACTATATATGCTTTACGTAAAATCTGATAATTTTGAAGATGTTAGTGTCGTGGGCGATAAGAAAAATCACTGTAAGCTGGTTTCTTACGGTTTTTGAGTGTTATTTTGCGTTTATGGAAACATGTCTATAGCGTAGTGACGATTGAACAGGATAGATAATATGAAAATGTATCTACCTTGCACTCAGACAAAAAGCTAAATTTTCAAGGATAAAACAATAATTGAGATAGTAGGTGTCAAAGAAAACATTCTGGTTATCATTTACTTATTGCATATAATAATTTTAAAAGTAATTTATAAAGAATATAGAGTTTATCATGGGAAGAAAAGTTTTACGAACTAAAGAAGAGCTTGAGAATATTTTAACTTCTGGCGGTTTAGAGCTAGCTGAAAACTATGATTCTTCTAAAAGCTATCCTAAGGATTTATACATACTTACTAAATGCATGATTTGCAACACAGAAGCACATTATCGCATCAAGTATATTATGGAGAAAGCTAATATCGGTGAACCTGTATGTAGAGCTTGTTATTGGAATGCATTGATGAGGTCAAATTATCCTATAGTGCATATAACCTCTGGAACTATTTTTAGTAAATATAGCACTCTTGCGAATCGACGTGGGTTTGAATTAGTTAGTATCCTTAAAGATGGTTCTATAGATAATACTGGTACTATTCTACTTGTTGTATGCAGTCATTGCGGTAGACAAATCGTTGATGACGGTTCATTAAAATGTTCATGCCAAATGCATCCTAACACTGCTGCTCATTACGCTCCAAAAGTGACGAGAAAAGTTCTGGAACCAGAAATAACATATGTTCAGAAAACTTTTTTATCAATTGAAGAAGCAAAAAATACTTTATGTTCTGATGTGCCTGAGTTATTGGAATCATGGGATGATGAGAGAAGCCCATACGAGACAGCAGTATACCCAACAAATTGGAGCGGTATGCGCGCAGGGGATGGGGAATATAGGTTTAAATGTAAGAGGGGACATCATCCATATGCTTTTCCGTATTCTTATTTAGAATCAGGATGTCCAGCATGCAGAGGTCAAGCAACTCTTGGCACTGGACTTTTTTTGGCAGATACGAATCCTGAGATAGCTTCTGAGTGGCTAAAAGAGAAAAACGGTGTTTATACACCTGAAAATATAAGAGATAATAGTAAGAGAATAGTATGGTGGAAGTGCATAGCTTGTGGTCATGAATGGCGATCTACCCCTAGAGATAGACAAAGAAAAGATGGACAGTTGTGTCCTAACTGTGGAAAAATTCAAGGATCAATAGCTTGGATTTATCCTAAATTAGTTGAGCAATGGGATACTTCAAATCCCGTTAGTCCTTGGTGTATTCGCCCTAATGCAAAATTAAATTTTGTGCCCTTGTGGGTGTGTGAAAACAATCATGCTCATACATATAAGGCATCTATAGTTTCTAGAATCCATGGTGCTGTGTGTCCTGAATGTACAGATTCTAATAAATCAAGGATTGAACTTAAATACTTTGATGCTGTTCGAAAAAAAATAGGAACGGCTCGATCTGGAGCTAGATACAATTATGATAATTTTTCCTATAACTGGTCCATTGATATTTCGTTTAGTATTCATGACAAAAAATTTGCCATAGAATATGATGGCGGATACTGGCATGAAGGGAAAATAGATGTGGATAAACGGAAAACTTCAGAATTATTGGAGGCAGGTTTCATTGTTATAAGAATTAGAGAAGCTAATCTTCAATCACTGAACATAAAATCATCTTATTATCATGAAATTTTTGTTCAATCTGATTATAGTGATTTTGATAGTAGTATAAAATGTTTGATTGATTATATTTCAAACATTAGTAGTAATAAAAAATAGATTAATGCTTGGGTCTTTTATAAAAGTAAAATATTGAAACCGATAGCTATCTATATGAGAAGAAATCCGATTAAGTATAGTCTTGATGTCAAGGGCTGATTAGGTGGGTGCAAATTTGCCTTTGTGTAGCAAGGGTTTGCGAGAGTTATCGTTAAAATGTCTGGTATACGGCGGCTTTAGGCTGGGTTCTTGTGGTTTTTGAGCGCAGTTTGGCTGTTTGAGGGAAGATATCAACGCTTTAGGGTCGAGTGCACAGGATGTTAACGTGCTTCGCTTGCGTTGAAAGCACACTGTGCTTTCAACTTTGAGCAAGCTCAGCGAATCGAAGTGCATTCGCGAATTATGTTTTAATCGCTCATGCAAGTCGATTCGCCACTTTGCACCCAGCTGTTTATGTTGTGTTTGCTTGTAGTGTGTTAGCGAGTTATTGGTATATGGTTGTTTGAATATTTTTTGAAAAATTGTAGTTTTAAGTGATTTGGGAATATCAATAATATTGTTTTAAGAAAAATTGTTATATGAGTTGCTAGCGTAAAGTTCTTCTTTATAATTGGATTATAATAATCGTTTTTGGGGGTTGGGGGTATTTTATGTATAGCGTGAATACTAACTATACTAGGCAGATTATTGATGATTATTGCGTGTTAGATACTGAGACGACAGGCTTATCTGCTTATTATGATGAGATTATTGAGATTGGTATCTTAAAAGTTAGAAATAATGAGATAGTAGACCGTTATGATCAGCTGATTAAACCGAGTATAGAAGTAGACGATTTTATTACATCATTAACAGGAATAACTAATGAAATGCTGGAAGGCATGCCATCTATTGCTGATGTGAAAACGTCTGTGCTTTCATTTATTGGTGAGGATATTATTCTTGGTCATAATACTTCTTTTGATATGCGCTTTTTGAATGAAGGCTTTAAGGAACAACTGACTAACCGGTATATGGATACGATGCAATTTTCAAGAAAACTGTATCCTGAGCTGAAACATCACAGACTCTCAGATTTAACTGACTACTTAGGATTACACAATAATGAACACCGTGCTTTATCAGACTGCACATCAACGAAAGAATTATATGATGCAGTAAAAGCAAGTATGGCTGAGAAGAATCTAGTCATTGAAGACTTATGGACAACAAGCGGAAGTCACGGTGGCAAAGGGATAGATATCAAAGCAATTAAGCCTACTGAAGTGGTTATTGATGAAGATGGATTTTTCTATAATCGACATGTGGTTTTCACTGGTAAGCTTGAGAAAATGCTTCGAAAAGATGCTCGGCAGATTGTAGTGAATCTCGGCGGTGTCTTAGATAATAGTGTGACTAAGCAGACGAACTATCTGATCCTTGGTGACAATGATTACAATGCAATTCTTAAAGGTGAGAAGTCTTCAAAGCATAAGAAAGCAGAAAAGCTCAAGCTTGAGGGGCAAGATATAGAAATCATAGATGAGCGTACTTTCTATGATTTGCTAAATGTGTGAAATTGGATGATTGAGAGGTGATTACGTGTCTAAAATAAATGTTGAAGGTTCAGAAATCAGCATTATTGCCATTGACAATAGAGATTATATTTCTTTAACGGATATGGTTAGAAATATTGATAACGGTTCTGCTTTGATCGAAAAGTGGCTTAGGAATAAGAATACGATAGAGTTTTTAGGTATTTGGGAAGAAATGTATAACACGAATTTTAATTCCACCGAATTCGAGGGAATTAAAAATGAAGCAGGACTTAACCGTTTTATATTATCTGTTAAGCAATGGGTGAGGAAATCAATTTTATTTATGCAAATGAAGCGGATATTCTTAATGTTTCTTTATTTGGAATAACAGCTAAAGAGTGGCGTGATGAAAATCCGGATTTAAAAGGCAATATTAGAGATTATGCAGATATATCTCAGCTTGTTTGCCTTTCTAATCTTGAGAATCTTAATGCTGTATTTATAAATGAAGGTATGAGTCAATCTGAAAGATTGGAGAAATTAAATGCAATAGCTATTGAACAAATGAGGATACTGTCTGAAAGTGAATCAATTAAAAAATTGCAATAAGCTGTGTCGTATCATTGGGAAACGGTAGCGGTGTCTCGGGAAGAGTTTCGTATACCAGAAAACTATATGAATAAGGATGAGTTGTATCTCTTTGTGTCACGAGATATTCTGGATTCTCATTATGATTTGTCTAATACAATGCAATGCAGTGCCATTGCAATGCCAATGCAATGTTGTATAATCATTGTAAGAAATAAGGGGTGATTATATGGCGAAAACAGCTAACTTGTATACTCGTATTGATCCGGAGTTAAAAGAGCAGGCAGAGTATATATTGAATTCTTTGGGTCTTCCTCCTTCGAGTGCTATTACTATGTTTTATAAGCAGGTTGTTTTACAGCAGGGGCTTCCTTTTGATGTGAAATTGGGTTATAGAGAGCCGCGTGATGTGAGTTCTATGACTCAAGGTGAGTTGAATGATGAGTTGGAAAAGGGTTATAAGTCGGTTTTATCTGGTGATGTGAAGCCTGCGAGTAAGGTTTTTGAGTCCTTGCATAAGGAATTTAACTTATGATTTACTCGGTTCACATTTCGCGTGAGGCTGAAGAAGACTTGCGCGGTATTTATGCTTATATTGCGTTTAATTTACTGTCTTTGAACAACGCGCAGGGGCAGGTAAATAGGTTGGAGAAAGCAATATTGAGTCTTGATGAGTTTCCTCTTGCGCATCGTTTGGTTAGTTTTGAGCCATGGAGAAGTAGAAGTTTAAGGTTCATGGCGTGTGATAATTTTCTTATTTTTTATTTTGTTTTTGAAGAAAAGCATGAAGTTGTGGTTTCTCGCGTGCTTTATGGGAAAAGAGATATTGAGAAAGTTATAAATGGCAATTAAACCTTTTGTGATATCTCGCTTCTATCGTTAAAAAGTGCACCAAGTATCCATAGTGTGCACTCAAAAAAGTGTAGCTATACTACCCGTTCTCTCAATCCATACAGAATCAGTGGCGCTCCTTTACAAATCGCACTGAATCAAGATATCGTTTTGATGACATCTACTATGCGTGCAGTCTAGTTGCTGCGTTTTAGTCCTTGTGTAGCAGGGTTTAGCGAGGGCTATCGTTAAAATGTTTAGTGTGTGGCAGTTTTAGGCTGGTTTGGCGCGGTTTTTTGAGTGCGATTTTTCTGTATGAGGGAAGATATCAACGCTCTAGGGTCGAGTGCACAGGATGTTAACGTTAAAAGGTGCACACACTTTGCACCCCCCTTGTCTAAAAAATTTAACATTTTGAAAGGAGAAATAATGGAAACAATAGTATCTGCTTTATTAGTTTTTGTTTCTACATCCATTGACTTCTTAGTTGTTTTGACTATTTTATTCGCTAGTCAAGGAAAGAAAGGTTTGAAATCAATTTATGTAGGGCAGTATTTAGGTACAGGACTGCTTGTACTGGTTAGTCTTATTGCCGCTTACTTTTTAAATTTTATTCCACAAGATTGGATTATCGGACTCCTTGGTCTAATTCCGCTAGGTCTTGGTATAAGAGCAATTTTTGTGGATGAAGATATTGATGAAGAAGATATCGAGGGGAAAATTACCGGAAATGGATCAAAAATCTTAGCATTTACAAGTTTAACAGTGGCAATGGGTGGAGATAATTTAGGAATTTATATCCCATATTTT
This sequence comes from Gardnerella sp. C0026F2, assembly GCF_056590715.1. Taxonomy (NCBI): domain Bacteria; kingdom Bacillati; phylum Actinomycetota; class Actinomycetes; order Bifidobacteriales; family Bifidobacteriaceae; genus Gardnerella; species Gardnerella sp. C0026F2. The sequence continues at coordinate 85,286 of NZ_JBWPWR010000002.1, read as the reverse complement.
ACAGGAAAGAGTTTGATTGAGATTAGTATAAGTTTAGTAATATTTGCGTTAGGGATTTTGATTCTATGCAAATTATCTCAAAATCTCGCCTCAATTTCTGCTATCGGAGAGACTGTGGAAAAGTACGAAAAAATAATTGTACCAGTCGTGTTTATTGGACTCGGTCTCTATATATTGATTGAAAATGGAACGATTAATTATTTCATAGGTCAAGTCCTAACTTTGGTGTAAATTCATTTCCTTCCCTTTATCTGCTATTTTTATGTTCAAACTCAAACAAGAAAAATAAGTGGTGCTTCCCACCGTCACGGCGCTTCACCGTGCTATAAGATGCAGGAGGCTGATTAGGTGGGTGCATTTTAGTCCTTGTGTAGCAGGGGTTTGCGAGGGCTATCGTTAAAAGGTTTAGCGTGTGGTGGCTTTAGGCTGGCTTGGCGTGGTTTTTGAGCGTATTTTGGCTGTTTGAGGGAACATGTCGACGCTTTAGGGTTGAGTGCACAGGATGTTAACGTACTTCGCTTGCGTTGAAAGCACACTGTGCTTTCAACTTTGAGCAAGCTCAGCGAATCGAAGTGCATTCGCGAATTATGTTTTAATCGCTCATGCAAGTCGATTCGCCACTTTGCACCCACCCTGTGAAGTGGGAAAATATAGCTCAAAAGGTAAAATGGAACTTGATTATTAGTATGTGCACGAGGAGGTTTTTAAGGAATGGACAAGCTCGTTCGTTTTTGCCGTGAAGTAGCGACATTCGGCTTGACGGTTGCCTTAATCGCGATGCTGGTTGCCTTAATATGGGATGGCACACTTGCTATTAGAATTGGTTTTACCTCTTTTGTTATTGGTGTCACAGTGATCTTGCTTAAGACTGTCCTTCGAAAGACGGATTGAATTTTGTTTGGTTCAAGTCAATAGTTGAATATCTCACGTTGGGTGACTATTGCTGATCTCTGTCAGTAATAGTCACTTCTTTTTATGAATCTTAAAGTCAGGCTCAATGTCCGTCCTGTTTAGCCGGTGATTAGTTAGCGTCATGGGAAATGAGAAAGACCATGGAATGTTTATTCCAATTAAGGATGGAAATGTGTATGCTGAGTGCGAACGGTGCGGTGTAGTTGAAAGGATCACCTCACCATGCGAATTCATTGCTAGCACATTTAGGTCAAGAGTGAACTTCAATGAAGGTTATGAACTTTGCGAGAAGTGTTTGCAAGAGGTTGAGTTTGTTACTGTCGCTTTGAGAACTGGAAAATTACCTAATCGAGAATTGAAATAACTGAAAAAGCAAAGCAGTGATAACCGTAGTAATACAGGAAAAACTAAAGGGTTAGACCAATTTTTGAAAATAGCCTAACAATCTCACGTCGAGAGTGTCGTATTGATGTCAAAGGCTGATTAGGTGGGTGCGTTTTATAACGTTCGAAATTACGCTATTTCATTCGTTACTTTTTAGCCCAAATCGCGCATTAGTTATTTGGGTCGTTAACAATGTTTTCTATATTTCTGCCTGAGTAGAATATGCGAATAACTGTTACAGTCATTTGGTTTTCGTCTACTTTGTAGAAAACAGTGTAGTTGTCTACTGGAACTCTGCGTATTCCCATAGATAACCACGGCTCCCAATCAACAAGCGTATAGCGCATAGGCATAGTGTTAAGAGAACGTATAGCATGCTTAATGCGGTTGACTTGTTTTTCAGCTGTTTTAGGAACTTGTAAATTAAAGCGAATGTATTCGTATAGCCCAGTGAGATCCAGGAACGCTTGCGGAGAATAAATGACGCTATAGGTTGTGCTCATACGCCGTATTCCTTAGCGAAGAATTGGTCTACTTCATCTGCACTATAAGATTTGCCAGTCGAAAGTGAGTTGATGCCTTTTTGCAATTCCTTATCCAACTCATCTCTTGTTAAGCTGCCTAAAGCAAGCGGTTTTTCTTGCGTATTAGTCGGCAGACGAAGTTCAAATGGCATGCCTTTTTGTAAAACGATTTGGCTGTAAAGCATTTGGATTGCTGAAGATGGTGTTATTCCAAGCTGGTTCAAGATGCTTTCAGCGTTTTCTTTAAGATTTGTATCGATTCTTGCATATACGGCGTTTGTGTTTGTCATTGTGTTCGCATCCTTTCTGACCTTATTTTACAAAATGTTTGCAAGCATACGCAAGCAGATGAAAGCAAAAGTTTAACTACTATTCAGATTATAGCTTTCCGTTGTTGGTTTAGGTGTTATTTGTAGGACGGGGATTAGGCGCATTGACGAACAAATGATGCGCTTTTTTGGGAATTATAATTAAGGCATTAATTAACTATATTTTTTGAAAACTCAATTTGTTGAATATTAAGATTGGACTAGCATAGTGAGAAAAAACTAATGGGGGCATGGCAGGACAGGATTAAATAATGATCCGTGGGAGGAATAGTTGTGAATAAGTTTGAATTGTTTTCTATGATTTATTACGCGTTAAATCATTATTGGAAAGAAAATAAAAGTGAAGAATTGACTTCATTTTTAAGTGATATGAATCCTTTTTTATTTGATGATATTGGCTCTGCTGTTCCTTCTGTGTATGCAAAGTATAGTTTGCTAGTAAATGAAGAGATCAGCATTGATAATAGTTTTAGTATTGCTTGTAAATATGTTAAAAGTTTAGGTTTGCAGGCTGTAACGGATGCATTTGCTTGCGTTCGTGAGGACGATTGGAAAGCACGGTGCGTGAAATACATGTCATCAAATCATAAAGGGCAAAATATTTAGTGTACGGAGCAATTCTTTTTCTGTGTCTTTTACGCGTAAAAAGCAAGTTGACCATTTTGGGCGTAATTTTTAAGTTGAACTTGAAATTTACGCCCATTATTAGAACACCACGGCTTCCAGTCAACAATCTAATATTGCATGGACATGGTGTGAGGAGAATGGATATCTTGCCTAAAATCAAGCTATTAAGCCAATCTTAAACCTTTTTGTGATTAGCTTTTTTAATAATCGTTAGCATAATAATGATAGTTATTAGGAATAGTTATTCCAGTAGTGCGTCAATATTTCGTTTTGAATATAGAAGTCTGCGCACTTCCATAGTGTCGTCGATGACAACGTAAAAAACAGAAAAGTTGCGTACGTTAATCCTGTAGCAGGGGTGTTCTCGTGTTGTTGATGATTGGTAAGGAGCAAATAAGAGGGGCGATTCAAGTCGTTTATCGATTGCTGATTCTATATCGTCAACAAGTCTGTGAGCAGCTTTTGGATTTTGCAGTGTATTGCTTATATAGTCAATTGTTTCTAATAAATCTTCTTTGAATAGTGGTAGAAAGGTTAATTTATACGTGCTCTTGCTCATTAATCCTTCTCCTTGCGCTATCAAAGACGTCAGCTTTAGAAAGACGCGTAGAAGTGTTTGCGGCAAAAGCGTCTGCTTCGTCGAGTTTTCTTTCAATGTCGTCAGTGAGGGCAGAGTATTGTTTGATGCTCATGAGAACCATAGTTCCATAACCATTTTTTGTAAGGAATACTGGTGTGTTTGAATTTATAACTGTTTCTTCTACTTCTGGGAATTTATTTCTTAAATCGGAAACTGGACGAATATTAATCATTTTATTAACCTCCTTTTATCAAAAAAGTATCATAATATTATCAAGATTACAATTATATCAGTGGCTTGGCACTCAAAAAAGTGTAAATATACTACCCGTTCTCTCAATTCATACAGAATCAGTGGCGTTCCTTTACAAATCGCACTGAATCAAGATATCGTTTTGATGATTTCTACTGTGCTTGCAGCCTGTTGTAGCGTTTTCGTACATTTTGTAGTAAGTCTTAGCGCGGTTAAATGTTAAAAAGTTTAATGCGTGGCGTCTTTAGGCTGGGTTCTTGTGGGTTTTGAGTGTGATTTTGCTGTCGAGTAGTTGTGCGCTCTAGTTGTTTATGTTTTGGGGAACAAATCGGTTAAATAATATTAAAAAAGTTCCCTACATTATTTAATTTCTTATGCTGTTACAGTTGGTAACTATAGTGTTTCACCTTGTTTCTTTTTCCGTTGTAGATTATTTGTTAGTTTGTAATTAGGCGGTATCTAAATCAAATGTTTCAATACTATTTTGGTTTCCGTCAAGTAATTTCATGATGTGTAATAAGTGATTTGAAAGGAGTTGTGTCATGAGTAGTGTTATACCTTTGGGAGAAAAAATTAGAAAGGCTCGTCTGGAAGCTGGGTTGACGCAGGAGGAGCTTTCGGAATTATTGATGGTATCTCGTGCTGCTGTAGCGAAATGGGAAACGAATCGGGGTTTGCCGGATATCGAGAATCTGAAATTTATTGCATCTGCTTTAAGCGTGAGTGTTGATTATCTTTTGGATGAGAACAATAGCGTTGATTTTTCTATTATTAAGAAGCCTATTAATCTCAATAAATATGGTTTCGACGGTAGGTTGAGCAGTTTTAAGAAGTTGAAAATTAAAGAGCAGATTGTATTAGATGAATATCCAAACTCAGAAATCAATATGCTAACTGTTGTTAAGACTTATAACAGTTCGTCTGAGAAGATAGTGGATAATTTTGTTGGATGGTTTTCTACTCTCCTTGGAGGATTGCCATTGTTTGGCATACATGATTTCAGTAAAGCTGTTTCCACTTTTGGGTCTGATCAGTATTATTTGGTGGATAAAAAAGATAAGCAGTATTTCGTGCTTATAACTGATGAGTATATTATTAGCAGAATTATGGGAGTGGCGTTTAATAGTAAAAAGTTCCGTATTGGAGATAAGGAATTTATGAAAGTTGGTTTTCTTCGTAATAAGTAGTAAATGGGAGTGGGTTGATATGTACCCAGAAAACTGGACACATGTTTTGACACGGTGTTAACAAATGGATGCCGTCCTGTACCTTACGGTATGCATCCATTTTGTTTTCTTCTGGATCCTGCAATTGTTGTAGTAATCTATATATTCACTTTCCAATTTGAATTTAAAACTATAGCGCAAAAATACCCTCCTTACTGGTTTTGTTCAGTAAAGAGGGCACATATCAATTTAGACAAGGGTGTGTTTGTTTTACTGATTGCTTATCCTATTAAACAAAGCACGCAAACAAACAGTGCTGTGTTAGACGGGTTTTTAGGTTCACATCTGCATTTGTTATTTCTCTGCATTGTTATTTAGTATCTTTTGTTATCTCATTTCTTTTTTACCAAATTGTGTTATTGCAATCAAAAATACAAACACAGATATTGCAATTGCACATGGCAAAAATGGTATAAGATTAAAGCCGTTTCCTAATCCTGTTGATGTAACTGCATGTAGAGAGCGGGAAACCATATATCCGCTGTAACAATAAGGATAAACTATCCAAAGTGGAGTATTTGCTATTAATACGCCAGGAATTACAAGAAGTATATTTAATCCAATGGATAACATTGACTTTTCAAAAAGTACAGTAATCGCCCACATGACTATTACGCTTGGAATCATAGTCAAAAACAGATCTAAACACCATTTTAGCAGATGCATAATTGGGAGCGTTTCTGTAACTCCTGTGCTACTGGTTGCAAACAATCCTGCTATAACGAATACAGCAAAAAATACGACCATTTCCATAAGCAAATAAAATAGCAGTACGCAAAATTTTGCAGCAGAAATCGCGTATCTGCTAACAGGCAGTGCCAGCATTTTTAGTATTCCGTTATTGCTTGTTTCTCGTCCTGCAATCATCACGCAGATAACAATCATACTAAACGGAAGCAGATAATATGAGTAGACTAATGCGCTTTGAATAAACATAGCAGCCCATGCGTTTGTACATTCTGGAGTGAAGTAGCTATGAAGGCTTGCTACACCAGATCCAACCACAAGTAATGGCGCAATAAAAATCAAAGGAATAATTTTACTACGCTTTACTTTCTTAAATTCGATTCTAAAAAGTTCAAAAAATCTCATTTTCATAATCTCCTTATTCATAGTGCAGGTTCTTAGCCGCCCACAATCCAGAACATAAAAACAGAAGTGTTTCAACTATGGATACGATTACGACCGTAGTATTAGGTTGCGCGCTCATGGCAACTGCTGGTTTTAGCATAACTATAAAAGGTGATGCCATAAAAAGCACAATGTCTGAAGAAGCCAATGCCATGCCGCTTAAAAATCCTGCTACACCAATTCCAAGCGTTACCCACATGTTTTCAAATCGTGATGATACAAAAATCATAAAGGACAATACAGGCATTGACGTAATAAATGAATATGCAGCAAAAGATATAAGAGTACTTACATTAAACGTGCCTTGTGGCAAATCTGTTACACCGATTTTTGCAAGTGCTAAATTTTGTATGCAAATAGCGATTAGTAATAGAACAGTCAGCAGCATAAATTTGCATAGGTACATAGCAGGAACGCTCATAGGCAGCATATGCATCCTTTTTACTGCATTTCCCTTAAATTCCATGTTGTAGATAATGCATGCTGCGACTATTATGCCGAACATGTTTAATACCATAATCATGCCGTAAAGCTGTGTGAGAAGAATATCCATAGGAGCTAAAGGCAGGTTTAATAATGTATTTTTTCGTACAATAAAATTCATAAAAGCGTACGCTGCTCCCATAACTCCAATAGCAATCATAAGAGCTATAAAGCCAGTTCTCTTGCATTTTTTTAGTTCGATTACAAGCGTTTTCATAGTCGTGCACTCTGCTTCCTGATCTTATTGTCTTCATCAATCATGGATAGGAACATATCTTCCAAATTGTCGGAAGCAAAACCAGATCGTAATGCATGCTGTCGTAGTTCATCTAAACTACCTTCAAATAACAAGTGCCCGTGATTAAGTATTCCAATATCATCTGCAATAAGCTCAATTTCGGATAGCATATGAGAAGAAATAAGAATCGTGCAATCGTAAAGATCTGGCAGTGACTTAATCAGATTTCGGATTTCATGTATGCCAGATGGATCGAGTCCATTTGTTGGCTCATCTAAAATCAAAATAGGTGGTCTACCAAGCAATGCTCCAGCAAGACCAAGCCTTTGCTTCATGCCAAGCGAATATTTTTTTGCAAGACGGTCTGCAAACTCAGAAAGACCTACTAATTCTAATGCGTCATCAACTGCACTCTTAGGTAGTTCTAAAATGCGACGTATAATGTCAAGATTTTCTCTACCTGTTAGATTTGCATAGAAAGATGGTGATTCAATAAATGAGCCTATTTCTTTCAAAATAGGTATGCGATCGGCAGGAAACTGTTTTCCGTCGATTGTAAATGCACCTTTTGTTGGAGCTGTAAGCCCTAGGAGCATTTTCATTGTTGTAGATTTTCCAGCTCCATTTGGCCCAAGAAAGCCGTAAATGCTACCTTTGCGAATATGAAGTGAAACATCATTAACAGCAATAAATGACTTATATTTTTTTGTTAAATGTTCTGTTGTAATAATATTGTTCATGGCAATATCTCCTTTCGGGATTTATGATATTGCGTCAACCTTTCTACAACATTCTCTTCACCTTACATCTACCTTACATTTTTATGCGAGGTCAAAAAATGAACATTCACATGGCATAATATATGTTAGGGGGTTCTCCATGAATCGGAATGATTATTTATTGAACAAGCATCTGCTACTTGTTGATGATGAGCAGGAACTTCTAGATATGGTTGTATCCATATTAAACGAATACGGTTTTTATAATATAACGACTGCAAAAAGTATAAAAGATGCAGTAGAGTCAACACAAAAATTACGTCCAGAATTAGCAATCCTTGATGTTATGCTCCCCGACGGTAATGGGTTTGAGTTAATGAAGCAGATAAAACAATATAGTGATTGTCCTATTTTATTCCTTACTGCTTGCGGTGAAGATGAAGATAAGTTTAAGGGATTTGACTTAGGAGCAGACGATTATATTGTAAAGCCGTTTCTTCCAAAAGAGCTAACGTTTCGCATTATGGCAATTTTAAGACGAAGCTACAAGAGCGAAAATCCCATTGTTAAACTGAAAAATAGTCAGATTGATTTTTCTTCTGCCCAAGTAATAAAAAATAACGAACATATTCCACTCACAGCCAAAGAATATGATTTACTTTCTGCACTTTATAGAAATGCTGGATGCATTGTAACAATTGACGCGTTATGTGAAGCTGCATGGGGAGCTAATCCTTTTGGATATGAAAATTCTTTAATGGCACATATACGTCGTATCAGAGAAAAAATAGAACTCAATCCATCGCAACCTGTTTCTTTAATAACAGTTAAAGGCTTAGGATATAAGCTGATTGTGGAGTAAAGCAGAATGAAAAGCATACCAAAACTAATACAACGCTTTATAAGTATTTTTCTACTAAGCTCTGTGCTTATAGTATTAATGAATATTATTGCGTTTATTGTACTTATAGGAAATTACGCTCCCGATAAAGAGATGTCTCCTTATAGCATAGCAAAAGAGACGGGAGAAGCATTACAATTATCCGCAAGTGGGGATTATGCATTATCCAAAAATATGTCTTCCAAATTGACAAATTCTGGCGCATGGGCAATTCTGATTGATAATAATACGTTGAAAGTCGTATGGAAAACAGAAAATGTTCCTGCGGGTATTCCAAACGACTATACTTTGTCTGATATAGCTAATTTGAGCGTTGGTTACATTGATGGTTATCCAACTTACACTGGCAAAAATAAGGATGGAGTTGTAGTAGTCGGATTTCCGCACAACAGCTTTTGGAAACATACGCGACCAAGTTGGAACTACAGTTTAATCTCAAATTTTCCGCAGATTGTTTTAAGCGTATTATTTATCAACATTTTGCTGATTCTTGGAATTTATTTAATAGCTAATATAAAACTACTAAAATCAATTAATCCGATTACAAAAGGGATACAACGTTTATCTAGTGGAGAAAGCGTGCATATTCCAGAAACAGGAGCGCTTTCAGAAATTTCATCTAACATAAATTCTGCTTCCGATATTTTGCAAATACAAAAAGAACAATTGAGAAAAAGGGAGACTGCAAGAGCAAATTGGATAGCTGGGGTTTCGCATGATATTCGTACGCCGTTATCTATGGTTATGGGATATGCGGGACAGTTAGAAAATTCTCTACATATTTCGCAAGAAGATCGTAAAAAAGCGACGATGATTATTAAACAAAGTGCCAGAATGAAGAATTTGATTAATGACCTTAATCTGGCTTCAAAACTTGAATACAATATGCAACCAATTATGAAAAAAGAAGAAAATGTTGTTGCTGTTGTTAGGCAAGTTGTTGTGGACTTTATAAATATGAGTATGCAAGATGAGTTTTCGATTAAATGGGAAACGGACGCAGAATTGACTGTTTGCAATATTAATGTAGACAAAGATTTATTAAAACGAGCAATATCTAATCTTATTCAGAACAGCATATCTCATAATGAAAATGGGTGTACGATTTATGTATCCGTTGCTGCAAATAATAATAATAATTGTATTATTTGTGTTGAAGATAACGGTATAGGTGTTTCAGATGAAAAAATCGAAAAGCTTAATCATGAACCGCACTATATGATTTGTGATACAAGTACTGCAGAGCAACGGCATGGTTTGGGTTTGCTGATTGTTCAGCAGATTATTGGCGCTCATAATGGAACAGTTGATATAAGTAGAAGCAAATACGGTGGGTTTAAGGTATCTCTAACGATACCGCTTAATTGAATATGGGCAGTAGATGGATGACATCTTTCCACTTAATTGTGGAGACTATAGTATTGATGTCAAGGGCTGATTAGGTGGGTGCAATTTTGCCTTTGTGCAGCAAGGTTTAGTGAGGGCTATCGTTAAAAGGTTTAGCGTGTGGAGGCTGTAAGATAGCTCGGCGTGGTTTTTGAACGCAGTTTGGCTGTTTGAGTAGTTGTGAAATTTAGTTGCTTGTGTTTTTGGGGAACAAATCGTCGCAATAATATTAAAAAAGTTCCCTACACTGTTTGATTTCTCACGGTAATGGCTTGTTGGTTATTCCAGAAAATATGGTTCCTGAGTTTAAGAAGTTGCTTGTTGGATATTATGAGGGTGAAGATTTGCAGGTAATTGCTTCGTTTATGAGGGAATATTGTTGGAAGCATTAAACTTGCATGATGATATTGATCCTTCTGGTTCTTCTGTTTCGTGAACCTTGCTGTTTATTAAAGAGTATAGTTTGCTAGTAAATGAAGAGATTAGTGTCGATAATCTAGACAAATTAATACGGAAAAGTAATATATTTATTAAGATTATTACAGTAATCAGAGCGAATGGTAGATCTTGTTTGCTTAATAATCTGTTTTATGATCATTTGATACAGAGTCGTGTTAGCGAAAAGGAAACTAGTGGTGCTATGAGAAGTAAAACTATTTTTTGTAAAACCATTTTTCAAAGTTGTCTTGTTATGCTTCTGCTGCTAGGTTCTCTCTTTTCTCTTGCGGGATGTTCCGACGATGATGAGAAGGCGGAGCTTGCGTCGTATCATTGGGAAACAGTAGCGGTGTCTCAAGAAGAGTTTCATATGCCAGAAAACTATATGAATAAAGATGAGTTGTATCTATTTGTGTCACGAGATATTCTGGATTCTCATTATGATTTGTCTAAAGTCACTCTCGGAGATAAGCCAATCAAATTAGTTGAATCATCGTTCAATTTACCTGGTACAGGACTTAAAGCTTTATTTTTGGTTGGAAAATTTGATTTAAAAGACAAGCCAAGCTCTGATGTTCTTAAAGTACCAGGGATTAATAAAGCAGGTAATGTTGCTATAGGTTATAAGAAGAAATAGTAGTATTTTTCACTCAAGAATCAAGCTATTAAGCCAATCTTAAACCTTTTAACGATAGCTTTTCCTATCGTTAAAAAGTGCGTCCAATATCCATAGTGTGCACTTGGAAAAATTAAAAATTTTTCTTTAATAAAGCTTGTATGTGTGGTTTTTTTTTTAATAGTAATACTATTAAAGCTAAACAGACTAGTATGGATTCTAATTTTAATAGAATTGCATTCTTCTTAGAATTGCATATTAAAAATAAGGAGAACTTATGAAATTAATTAGACCAGATAGTAAATATATTCAAGGTTATATAGAAGCAAATGAAGAAGATGAAATTTTTAGGCCGAATGCAGAAAGACGTTTTATACACCCTGAGACAATTATAGAGAGTTCGTATAATATCGAACATGGTATAAATTTACCTGAAAATTATGTTAGAGCTACTACATTTTGGTTGATAGATAATGAAAAATTTATTGGTGAAATTAATATTAGGCATGAATTAAATTCTTTTTTAATTAACTATGGTGGTCACATAGGGTATGAGATTAGACAATCTGAATGTATGAAGGGCTATGGAACAAAAATGCTTTCTATGGCACTTACATATTGTAAAGAGACTTTGAATCTACATAAGGTTTTGATTACATGTGATGATGACAATATTGGATCGATAAAAGTTATAGAAAATAATGGTGGAATTTTAGAAAACAAAGTGAAAAATAGCTTATCAAGAGGAAACGTTACAACAAGAAGGTATTGGATTAATATATAGATTAATATATAGGGAAAAATTAAATTTTATCTATACTTACCACTCAATCGGTGTTTAGGACAATTTTTTATACATTTTGTATAATCAAAGCACGATATTTCGTAATTGCATTTTCTGGAGAAAGATGATGAGTGAGACGAATGTAAGACCTGTGCTTTTCAAGCATGCTTTTTGGGATAATGTGATTATAGAAACTGTTGCTGGCATTTGCACTCTTATTATTTCGCTTCTTGTACAGCAGTTTTTAGGGCACCGCGTACTAGGTTGGGAAACGGTGGTCATACTCGCGTTGAGTGTTGTGGTGTTTTCGCTGCTAAGTGCAGCGTATCTGCAGTGGTATAGGCATCGCAGGCCGGATGACGGGTATTTGCTTATTGGAATCATCGATTTTGTGCTCAGACTGCTGGTGACTTCTGGTATTGCTTCATTGCTTGTTTCCAATATTACGCTGCTAAGCATTATTCTTGGCGCAGCGATTACTAGTGTGTTGCTGTTTGTTTTTGAAAAGCCTTGGAAGCCAGGGATGACGGATACGCAATTACAGGAAGCTTCACAGAAATCGGTTGAACTTGGCGTTCAAATGCTTGAAGAAGAGCGCGTAAAGCGCGCCGAGGTGAGAAACACGATTGCATTACAGCATGCGAGCGTTGGCAAAACAGGCACTCCTAGAGGTGTGTCTCTAACGTTCTCCTCGTTAATTGTTGCGAATATGCTGATGGAAGCAGTATGCGATGTCGTCACATTTTTGCTTGCATTGATGCTGCAATGGTGGATGCTTGGTACTATCGCTGGATGGCGAACGCTACTCGTCATATTCTTGGGCAATATGCTATTTTCTTGCGTGGCGGCTGCGGTTATGGTTCTGATGGGCGCATTGAAGGCTGATCAACAGAAATGCCTAACAAAAAGTTTGCCTTTCTTGGTTATTGTTGTACTGCTTAGACTACTGATCTTTGGTGTTCTCGCTTGGCTTCTTACGCCGAGTTTAGTATGGGTGAGCGTAGTTGTTGGCATTGTTACCACGTACGTTCTGACCTTATTTTACAAAATAGTTGTCAAACACTAGCTATGCATATTAGACGATTAATGACGATTAGTAAGGACTATTTTTAAGCAAAAGGTATTGTTAAAACGATAAAACTTAACGATTTGCATATATATGCATCCTTATGTATAATCTTTAAAAAATAAAAATCTTGCAAGTGCTAATACACGTAAAAGAGTATAAAACATTCTGCACAAATTACTATACAGGAGACTCTCATGCACAAGATTGTTCAAAAATGGAATAACATTGACCTTATTTTACGTATTGTAATTGGTCTTTTTCTCGGTGCTGCGCTTGGTATTTTTGTGCCAGCTCACGTCTATGCGCTAGATCTTATGGGAAAACTTTTCGTCAGTGCGCTTAAATCTGTTGCGCCAATTTTGGTATTTTGCCTAGTTATTGGTGCGCTTGCGCAAGCAAAGAGTGTCGGCAATATGAAATTGGTAATAGGGCTGTACGCGCTATCTACGTTTACTGCAAGCCTTGTAGCTGTATGTGCTGCTATGATTTTCCCTGTTGATTTTACTTTTGCTCATGATGCAGCAGCGTCTTTGCCGTCTCCTCAAGGAATTGGTGAGGTGCTTAATTCACTTGTGCTAAATATTGTTGTTAATCCTGTAGACGCTCTCGTTAAAGGTAACTTTATTGGTATCCTCTTCTGGGCAATTGCTTTCGGTGTTGCGTTACGTTTAGCTGAGCCTTCTACCAAAGCATTTTTCGATAACGTTTCATCTGCTATTGGAAAAATTGTCCACTGGATTATTAACGCAGCGCCTTTTGGCATTATGGGTCTTGTCTATACAACAGTTGCAAGTAACGGTCTTCGTATTTTTAGCGAGTATGGTTTCGTTATTGCTTTGTTAGTAGGCACTATGGCTGTTGTTGCTTTGATTCTTAATCCTATTTTGGTTTTCGTGCTTACTGGCAAGAATCCGTATCCTCTTGTTTTTAGGACTTTGCGCGATTCGGGTGTTACGGCGTTCTTCATGCGTTCTTCTGCTGCGAACATTCCTGTAAATATGAATTTGTGCGAAAAGCTTGGATTTAACAAAGATAATTACTCTGTTTCAATACCGCTTGGTTCAACTATTAATATGAGCGGAGCTGCTATAACTATTTCTATCATGTCTTTGTGCGCTGCTCACACGCTTGGTATTCGCGTTGATATTCCAACGGCTGTGATTCTTTCTGTGCTTTCTGCAGTTTCTGCTGCAGGCGCATCTGGTGTAGCTGGTGGTTCGCTTTTGCTTATACCTCTTGCATGCTCGTCGTTTGGTATTTCAAACGATATCGCTATGCAAGTAGTTGCTATTGGTCTTATTATTGGCGTTATTCAGGATTCTTGCGAAACTGCACTTAACTCTTCCACGGATGTTCTCTTTACTGCGGTTGGCGAATATCGCATGTGGCAGCGTGCAGGTATTAAGTTTAAGATGGGCAGGGATCACGAGACTGTGCAACTTAAAAAGTAGCTGTTCTAGCTGTTGCTAGTTTTTGCTAAGTATTCTTGCTAGTGTGCGTTCTTACGTTTTTACGTTTTTATGAGCGCGCACTTTTATTATATTTGGATGTTTATTGTAAATGAATCTAATAGATGTTCAAATAAAATAGTAGAAGTGGAACCAGTATTTTTAGCGCGCATTAGGCTTTAGGGAAGTGGTATGTTGTGTTTGCAGGAATGCTGCGGTTGATCCACGCGTTTGCTGCAATTACGCTTCTGCTTCCGATTGTTGTTTCGCCGCCAAGAATAGTAGCATTTGCGTAAATTACTACATTGTCTCCAATATTCGGGTGTCGCTTTCCGCCTTTTACAGGATTTCCGTCCTCGTCTAGCGCAAAGCTTTTCGCACCAAGCGTTACTCCTTGGTAAAGCTTAACATGCTCGCCGATTACAGTTGTTTCACCGATTACAATTCCAGTTCCGTGATCAATGCAAAAATATGCACCAATTTTTGCTCCTGGGTGAATGTCAATTCCGGTTTTTCTGTGAGCATATTCGCTCATAAGTCTAGGAATTAGCGGCACGTTAAGCTCGTAGAGTGCGTGAGCTGTGCGGTGAATAAGCATTGCATAAAACCCGGGATATGCGAGCGTAACTTCTACTTTGCTTTTGCAAGCAGGATCGCCTTCGTATATTGCTTGAATATCTGTTAAAAGTAACTTTTTAATTGCAGGAAGCGTGCTTATAAATTGATTGCAAGTTTCTCGAATTTTAACTGCGTCGTTTGTGTAGCATTGAAGTTCGTGGAATATAATGCGTTCTATAGTGTCTAATGCGTTTGAAGTAACGGTATTCAAACTAGTATTGAGTTGCGTAGTATCGTTGCTTACATTGTGAGCATGCAACTCAGGCAAAAGTAACACCTGAGTTGCATGTATGAGAGCAATAATATTGTGATAATTAGGTATGAATGTAGCTTGCCTTATGTCTGAATCGTGAATTGAGTTGAGTTTGCTTATAAGGTCAAGGCGATCATTCATACATTTCTCCTATTATTCTCTTGCTTGTTTTCTTCTAGTGCTCGAAAGTGCACCTGTGAATATACTAAACGCGCACTTTCAAAGCATTATTTCATTATTATCATTATTGCATAGCATTATTCTGCAAACAAAGGCGTTGATAAGTAGCGGTCGCCTGAATCTGGAAGTATTGCAACTATGGTTTTGCCCGCATTTTCTTCTCTTTTTGCTTCTTGAATTGCTGTCCAAACCGCAGCTCCGGAAGAAATACCTACGAGAACGCCTTCTTTTTTGCTTATAAGCTTGCCGCTTTCAATTGCGTTTTCATTTGTTACATGAACGATGCGATCGTAAATGTTTTGGTTGAGCACATCTGGCACGAATCCTGCACCGATTCCTTGAATCTTGTGTGCTCCTGGCTTGCCGCCTGCGAGCACAGGGGAGTCGGCTGGTTCTACTGCAATTACTTCAAGCTGCGGATTTTGCTCTTTTAAATATGTTCCTGTACCAGTGATTGTGCCGCCTGTTCCAACACCAGCAATGAGCATATCCACGTTTCCGTCAGTGTCTTGCCAAATTTCTGGACCGGTTGTTTTGTAGTGCGCGTGCACATTTGCTTGATTGGTAAACTGTCCTGGAGTCCACGCGTTTGGCGTGTTTTCAACGATTTCCTTCGCTTTGGCAATTGCGCCCTTCATTCCTTCTGCAGCAGGAGTGAGCACGAGTTCTGCTCCGTATGCTTTCATAAGTTTTCGGCGTTCAATAGACATGCTTTCTGGCATCACAATAATGCTTTTGTATCCTTTTGTTTGCGCTATCATTGCAAGACCAATGCCAGTGTTTCCAGAAGTTGGCTCAACGATTACAGAGTCCGGTTTAAGTGTGCCTGCAGCTTCTGCTTCTTCAATCATTTGCTTTGCGATGCGGTCTTTTACGGAACCTGCTGGGTTGAAGTATTCGAGTTTTACGAGGATTTTTGCTGCTAGATTGTACTCTTTTTCAATGTGCGTAAGCTCCAGAAGTGGAGTGCGGCCTACGAGTTCTTGCACGGACTTGTAGATGTTGGACATAATATTTCCCCTTACTTGTTTGTTTTGTTTAATTTAATTTGTTTAATTTTGTTTATTTTTAATTTTTAAAAAATAATTTTTATTAATAAAGCGACTGCTGCTTATTAGTTGTTTCTAAAGATGCCATTTATTCGTTTTAATATTTAATTCGCGTTAAATTGTTATCTTTTTAACGTTTTATATTCGAATTTTGGCATAAAAAAAGAAACAGCGCGCTGTTTCTTGAATCGTAATTTGCTGTGTTTTAACGTAAATGCTTTTAACACAGGCTAGATGTTATGCATACTTAGTGCTTGCAAACATCATTTCGATTAAGAAATGCGCAACAGCATACGTTACAACAACAATTTGTCATCATATTTGCATGATACATGTGCACTCCTTTACTCGTCGAAATGGTGATAAGTGAAGACTATAGCGAATGGATTTGCGTTTGTCAAACTTAATTCGTGTTTGCTAAACCTAATTTGTGTTTGCTGATTCTATTTCAAGAAATTACACTGTTACTTTCATGTATACTCGTTATTTCTGCTTTTGATTGTTTCGATTTTCGTAATTCTATTAGCCAATTGTTGCGAAGTTGCCCTTGTGTAGTTGAGTTTTAGGAAGTCTAAACGTCAAAAGGTTTATAATGTGTTGCATCAGCGCAAGGATTCGTGTTAGTTTTTTAAGCAGCCGATAGGAACTACGCAAACACCGTCCTTGCGGCAATACGCAAAATCGCCTGTTCCAGTCAAAACCATAAGGAAAGATGGCTCGTTCATTTTACTGGTGTCGATTTTATCTTTCATCGCTTTAAGGCTTTTTACTCCTTCTTCAATGAGCTTTTCGCCTCCGAGTTTAATTTCAATAAGACCGTATTTACCGTTTCTTAAATGAATAACCGCATCGCATTCCTGTCCGTCTTTATCTCTGTAGTGGTAAACTTCGCCGCCTAGAGAATCTGCAAAAATTCGCAGATCTCTGATGCAAAGTGTTTCAAATAGAAAACCGAAAGTATTTAAGTCGTTTATCAAGTCGTTTGGTCCAATTCCCAAAGCCGCTGCAGCAATAGATGGGTCAATATAATAACGCGTAACGGATGAACGAATGGCAGTTTTTGATCTTAGATTTGGATTCCAAGCAGGCATATCTTCTACAACAAATATTTTGCGAAGTGCATTAACATACGACGCAACGGTTTCCTCGCTAATTGGCTTATCTTCATTAGCAGAAATATCTCGCGAAAGCACAGTATTTGGTACTTGTGCTCCTTGATTCCTTGCGTATGAGCGCATAAGACGCTTAACTTTTTCAGCATCTTTTTGTACGTCATCGGCACGATTAATGTCGGAGTGTACAACAGCATCGTAGTAATCAAAAGCTTGATCTAAAGCAATTTCATCACGCATATCCACCGATTGTGGCCATCCTCCACGGCATACAAGAAAAGCTAGGCGGTCAATACTTAAGTTTGAATCACCCTCAATACTTTTAGTTCCCGCAAAAAGGTTTTCCAAGCTAGCTTCGCCCGTGGAATCACCGGATTCATATAAGCTCATTGGTCTCATTGTTAGCCACGTGAAGCGCCCAGTACCAGAGTGAGTAATTTCTGTAGTGTTTGCAGGAACAGCAGAACCAGTTAGTATAAATTGCCCAAGCTCACTACGATGATCAACCTCAAACCGTATTGCATCCCAAAGTTTTGGAGCAAGCTGCCATTCGTCAATTAATCTTGGGGCAGCTCCCTTCAGTAATCGCTTTGGGCTTAGCTCCGACATAGCGATATTCTGTTCTTTCTTTTCGGGGTTGTCCATATATAAAACGCTTGCCGCAAATTGTTCTGCAGTAGTGGTTTTTCCACACCACTTCGGGCCTTCAATCAGTACCGCGCCTTTGCCTTCTAATTTTCTTTTTAAAATATCGTCAGCAATTCTTTTCCTATATTTTTTCAATTGTGTCACCGTATTTCAACTAAGTATGCTTGTATTTTCTAATCATATTTATGATATTCTATCATCATTTTCCGACGTTTGGCGGGATTTTATTCCGACGATTGGCGAGTTTCTGTTCCGACGTTTGGCGAGTTTTCAACGATCTACTTCGCTTTTATTGCTTTAAGGGGTTATTTTTATCATCACCCCGTAGTAGTCGCATATGGTGTACGCTTGCTTATTTCAGAGCGTCAATATGAATAGTAAAAAATTAAATACGCAGATGTATATGCATTTTGTAACTATAACTGAACTTAAAATGCGCTGTGCACCTTCAAGTTCGGTCGATGTGCTAGTAGCCAATTATTGCAAATTTGCAGCGATTGGCTACTTTGTGGTTTGACTGTCTGTTATGTTCGGCTACTTGGTGCGGTGAAGAAAATTGCCGTAAATGGCAAAAATCTTCACCGGTTTTTATTAAATGCATATCTCAATAGTAGGTATATTCCCAAATAACAGGCTCGTATTTCAATAACTTTAACTTACAATATGTCAACCCAGTTTTGTTTAGCATGAAGTATTCTATGCACCATAACTGTTTTATTCTCTTCGCAAACTTTATAGAAGATTACATATTTTTTAACGAAGCATCTTCTAAAGTTTTTGCTACTCAGGTAATCATCGTTCACCAATCGGTATCGATAAGGCATTGTAGATAGGCTTGAAATAGTGGCTTCTACGTTATCGAGGAATTCGGATGCTGTAATTGGCGAGTCTAAATTGTGCGCAATGTAATGGATTATGTCTTGCAAATCTTTATGATAACTTTGCGAAACAAGTATTGTGTATTCTTGGTTACTTTGTGCCATTGTTGAGTTCTTCTCTTAAGTTTCGCATTGATTCTTCAAAAGATAATGTGCGATTGTTGTTAAAATCAGACTCGCTTTGAGATAATGAACTGTACAGCTCGTATTTGCTCATGAACTTGTTGAATAAGTCGATGCTCATTACTGCTAAGTCTCCGCGACCGTTTTTTGTAATGAAGACTGGTTCTTTTGTTTCGTGGCAGAATGTTGATATCTCGTTGTAGTTATTGCGTAAATCTGTGCTTGACTTAATAGTTGGCATTGTGTGAGTCCTTTGAGATGATTGTTATTTTATTATTTAGTTATTCTGTTATTTTTGGTTTTGGTTATTTTATTATTTTTTTGAATTTGCTTATCTGGTTTTGCTTTATGTATATAAACAAATTATTAAACTAGTTTAATGTAATCTAAAGATATTATATGATTATTTCTTTAGATTATTGACTTTATAGTTTCGCTTTTCATGATTTTAGTAGCCAATCGTTGCGAATTTGCAGCGATTGGCTACTTTGCAGTGATACGACCTGCTTTTGCGCTACATTTTAAGGAATTACGCTGTTACTTGCAGTGCTTTCTTTGCTTTAAAATTTTGCAAAATAAATCTTAGTAAAAATCTATTTTTATTTAATGATCTTGTGTAATTTAGATTGTATAGATTTAGAGAAAAGGTAGAGATGGAACAGTTTAATCAGAATGGCTCGAATGATACAGATAACTATGAATCGAATGAGTAGAATCAGACAAATCCAAACAATGATACTGTAAATTCAAATGTCTACAACGTTGTGCATGGCGATTCTCAAAATATGTCAAAGTATTCCGAGTGGTTTTATAAAAGGGAGATGACATGAATGTAAAATATGGTAGCGTATTTACAAATCCAGAAGTTTTAAACAGACTCGCACAAATAGAACAATCTCCCCAAATACAAGGAAAATTAAGCGCTTTAAAAGAAGGCGTAAAAAATAACTCTTTTGATCCAATTCGTTTAATTCCATTAATACCGGTAGTAATGGTTTTAGGCACTTTGTATAACTATTTTCCAAATATTGATTACTCTCGTTACAAATATTATTTGCTAATAGTAGGTGTTTTTGTTGTTTGCTTTGCAGGCAAGTTTTTTGTAACGAATAAGGTTGATGTAGACGCGCTATACGCGGATAATGTTTTAACGCCGATTTTAAATGCGATTCTGCCAGGAACGGTATTAGAAAATTCTGAAGGAATTGACAGCAGCATTTTTGATAATCTTCTGCCAATATCTAGTAGGTATTATTCAAGTAAACACATAATTTTTGGCGATGAATTTAAAACTGAATTTTCGAATATGCAAGCAATTCACTTTTCTAGAAGTGAAAGTGGAAAAAGTGTTAAAAAAACGGATTTTGTTGGGCAAGTCTTATTAATAAACTCAAAAACCAACATAAATGGCCACATTAGAATCGTCCCCGTTACTGGAAAGAACTTTATGGGACAAAAACTAAATGGATACTATGGTAAAAAAACAAAAGAGGAGAGCGAAGTTCAAACAGAATCCATTGAATTTAATAACTCGTATTCAATCTTTTCTACAGACGATTTTTATACAAAGCTTGTATTAGATCCAAGTTTTATAGAAGCATTGAATAATTTGCAAAAAAGAATGAGAGTTTGTATATATCTAGATAGCGAGCATATTATTGCAGCCTTTGATTCTGGTAGGTATTTATTCGGCGCTCCAGGAAAATCTGGAATAGAAAACCTATCTTTAACAAGAGAATATGCAAGATTTAGAGATGTTTTGGCCGAGTATTACGAAATAATTAACGTAATTAGAGAGAAATTACAAAAGTAGAAACTAGTAAATTGCAATACTAGCGAACTAAAAAAGTAGAAAATACTAGAACTAAAGGAGACGTTATGGGTGACGTTATGGATGAGAACACTGTGCTAATTTGTATTGCAATAGTGCTTGTAGTGCTTATTGCTTGGTTTATTGGCAATTTAAATAGATTAAGAAAATATAGGGTGATTATAGAAGAGTCGCAGAAAAACGTTGACATTGCGATTGCCAAAAGATACGACACGATTTGCCAAATGCTTAAAGTTGCGCAGTCGTTTGCAAAGTATGAAAAAACGACATTAGTGGATTTGGTTAGTTTAAGAGAGGGATTGGGTTCAGCGGATTCTAGTTCGGCAATAAAAAACCAGAATCATGCAATAGGGAAGATTTATGCTTTGGCGGAAGCTTATCCGGAATTAAAGTCATCTGAACAATTTTTGAACTTGCAGGAAGAAATAAACGATGAAAATGAGCAGCTTGCGGCGGCAAAAAGAATTGTTAATAGTAACATCAGTATTCTTAATCAAAATATCGTTACCTTCCCAGTCTCGCTTATTGCAAACCTGAGCGGAATAAAGCAGATGGATTTTCTTAGTGAGGACGATTTAAGCAATAAGAAGAATATTGACAGCATACTGAGCTAGATGGAATATTGAGCTGGGTAGTGTATGAAGTAGCCAATCGTTGCGAATTTGCAGAGATTGGCTACTTTGGGATTGACTGATTTGCGATTTTTGCATACTAATGCGTGTATTTGTATGTAGGATTGAGTTGCTTGTAGGATGGAGCTGATCGTATGAAGGAGTTGATTATATGACAGAATATGATTTGCCGATTTTAGAGTATGATTCCGATAAAAGCGCGGTTATTATGCCAAATCACGATAATATTTCTGTTCAGCTGCCATCTAAAGCGGTTTTTGCTTTCTTAGGCGATGAAATCGATCAGTATGCTTTAAGTAGAAAAGCTACGATTGTAGCAAATTTTGAATCTGCAACTAAAGTATACCCGATATATGTTTTGGAAGAAAAAGTAAAGAAAAAAGTAAGAGAAAATACAAACAGCGAAGTAGAAGAAGAAACGCAAAAAATTTGCTTAGTGCAGGCCCCAGTTGGCGCTCCTGCTGCTGTTCAGATCTTAGATTGGTTGATTTCTTACGGCGTTAGGGAAGTTGTTAGTGCTGGTTCTTGCGGATCGTTAGTTGATTATGCAGAAAATGTTTTTCTGGTTCCGTATAAAGCTTTAAGGGATGAGGGAACTTCTTATCATTATTTGCCTCCAAGTCGTTATGTTGATGTTTCAGAGTGCTCGAGGCGTGCTATTTTACAAACTTTGCAAGCGCACAATCTGCCTTATTATGAGGTTAAGACGTGGACTACGGATGGGTTTTTCCGTGAAACTAAGACGAAAGTTGCTAGCCGTAAGCAGGAGGGGTGCGCGGTTGTTGAAATGGAATGTTCTGCTTTAGCGGCTTGTGCGCAAATGCGTGAGATTGTTTGGGGTGAAATTCTTTACACTGCAGATACTTTGCACGATGTTGAAAATTATGATGAGCGTAATTGGGGCGGAGACTCTAAAGCGTATGCGCTTGAGCTTTGTATTGAAGCGGTGTTGCGCATCTGATACGTTTATGCTGATGTTACATATGGAATCAGCGTAAACATGTCATAAAGTATTGCTGTGCGGTAATCACAGAATTCTATTAGCGTAAATCGTGATAGTAATCGTGATAGTAGTAGGATAGTGAAATCTAATATAATTCATCCAATCGTGCTAATATAAGTTACAATATATGCACGAAAGGACGGTGGCTATTATCACTACATTATTAAACGCTAATGGCAGCAATATGATTACTTTAAAAGAAGCGAAATCTTGCGGACTGTCAAAATATAAGTTTTATAAATTTGTTAAAGATAATGAACTAGAACAGTTAAGCGGTGGAATATACGCGTCTAAAGACTCCTGGGTAGATGAGTTGCTTCTTATTCATAAGCGTTCACCATCTGCTGTTTTTTCTCACGACGAAGCTTTCTTTTATCATGGATTGGTTGATATGGAGCCAATTACTCACACTATTACTGTTTACAGTGGTTTTAATGCTCATCGGCTGAAAGCGTCGTGCAATGTGAAAGTTTATAGTGTAAAAAAGGAATTGCTTGAAGTTGGAAAGATTTTAGTTACGGATAATCTCGGTAATAAAGTGCCAATGTATAATCTTGAAAGAACTGTCTGTGACGCGTTTAGAAGCAGAAATTTAATTGAGATTCAGGAATTTAATACAATCTTAAAATCTTATATTGCTAGACCAGACAAAGATCTCAATTTGTTGATGGAATATGCGAAACTTTTTAGAGTAAACAATGTTGTTCGCAAGTATTTTGAGGTGTTACTATAAGTGAATTTAACTGATGCACAAATAAGAGGTAGAATCAAAAACCTCGCCGAACAAAATAACGCAGATCCTCGCGTGTTAATGCGTCTTTACATGATGGAACGCTACTTAGAGCGTGTGTCAGTTTCAAAATATCGTAACAATTTTATTGTAAAAGGCGGTGTTCTAGTAACATCTTTGCTTGGTATTTCTATGCGATCCACTATGGATATAGATACGACTATTCAAAAGTATGATTTGTCTCTTGAGAATACGAAAAAAATGATTAAGGATATATCTCGTATAGACATAGACGATGGAGTTGATTTTACTATTAAAAGCGCTATGAAGATTATGGATGATATGGAATATCCAGGTATTCGTTTTGCGCTTGATTCACGTATTGGAAGAATGATAACGCCAATAAAGATTGATGTTTCTACTGGAGCGACTATTACACCACGTGCAATTGAATATGACTATAAGCTGATGTTGGAAGACCGTTCTATTTCTATTCTTTCTTACAATATTGAAACAGTGCTTGCGGAAAAGCTACAAACCATTTTATCGCGCGGAATTCTTAATACGCGTATGAGAGATTTTTATGATGTTCACGTGCTGCTTGTTTCACATAAAAGAGGAATTGATAGAGAAATTCTTAAGCGTGCTTTTCATGCAACTTGTGAAAATCGTAAAACTGAAAATATTATAGATAATCTTAAATCTATTTATGAAAGTATTGCTTGTGATGAAAGACTTTCTTTATTGTGGTTGTCATATCAGCGTAAATATTCTTATGCTAAAGACATTGATTTTAGCAGTGTGTTACTAAGTTTGGATGCGTTGTTGAAATTGGTTGAATAGAATTTTGCATTAAAATACTTGAAGTGATTGCTGGCTTTTCTAAATCATTGGGAGACGTGCGCGACGACCTGCCTGAGCACTGCGATATAGCGCGCGAAGGCAACTCGGAGCGCCGAGCTTGCTCAGGGTTGAAAGTCCAGTGGACTTTCAACGCAAGCGAGGTCTGCCTGAGTCAGTAAAGACGAAGGCAGTGCTGATTTTGGCTGTTTTCGGGCACTCACGCAGTATGGTTTCTGCACGCGTGTCTGATTTTGCTCGTTTTAAGACACTGGTGCAGTATGGTTTCTGCGTTGGTGCGAATTCTGTTTGGCGCAAGTGGCCATTAAGTGCAGATTTGCATCGATTGGCTACTTTGGGATTGACTGATTTGCGATTGGTTGATTGGTGGTTAAAAAATAAACGCCAGGGAGTTTATTTAACTCGTCTGGCGTTTATTAGTTAGCTGTGTTATTCGCTAGTTGTGTTTTTTAGTTGCCGTGTTTGTTATTTGCTGTGTTTGCCAATGCGCGTGCGTTTAAGCGAAAGTGCGCCGAAAGCGGACAGCAAGAACGCTAATCCAGCAGTTGCAATGGTTGAGGTTTCGGAGCCTGTGCGTGCAAGCGGTTCGTGCGTTTGCGGAGCTGGTGCTTCTTCAGCAGTCTCTTCTTGTACTGGCTTTGGTTCTTGTTCTGGTTCCGGTTCTGTCACTGGCGTTGGCACTGGTTCCGGCTCCGAAATTATAGGCACTGGAATAGGCTCATGCTCCGGCTCTGGAGTTGGAACAGGAGTCGGAACAGGAGTCGGAACAGGAGTCGGAACAGGAGTCGGTTTCGGTTCTGGCTTTGGTTCCGGCTTAGGTTCCGGTTTCGGTGCTGGCGGAACAACAGGTGGTTTTGGCGGTTCCGGTTTTGGTGGCTCCGGCTTAGGAGTTGGTTTAGGATCAGGCTGTATAACATCAAAGAATGCATTAGTAAATGATATGTGCTCTGGATCACCCTTTTTATGCAATGTTATACCCGGCTCATAGGTATAATTTGGCGTTTCCAATAGACTAAGAGTACTTGGAAGATTGTCCAACTTAGATCCATCCGTGTTATAAGAATCCCCAACCTGAGCATCTTTGTTCGCCGTAAATGTAATCGAATAATCCGTATGCAACACATACGACACGTTCATATCCGTCAAAGACGTCTGCAGATTTCGGGTAAGCAGAACCTTTGTTATCAGAGATTCGTGTGGCTCTGGAGCCAATACCTTCATAAACTCATCGGTAACTTCATCGCCAAGGGAATAGTCGTCATTTACCAGATAAAACTTGAGTGGAACAGTTTTGGTTTCGCCTGCCTTAAGATAAATCGGGCCATTAGCATACATGCCTCTTACGGTCTGTTTAGCATTATCGTCGCCAAGATCGCTAAATTTATACTTCTGTTGTGTTTTAGGATTAGTTCCAGGTTCGCCTTCAAAAATATCATTCCTATTTTTATACGCCTTGAATTTCTTAAATTCACCTACCGTCATATAGTTTGAACCATCTTTACCTTTATGGATTGCTGCTATATACACAGGAATTTCGCGGATTTTTTCATCGCCATTCCAGGCAATCGTAGGAGCGCCATCAAAATTCTTATTCAAAAAGTCGTAGCTCAAGCCGTCCAGTCCTACGCCGCCGACTTTTTGTTCAAGGTTATATTTTGCAAAGGTATACGTTCCAATTGTTGTTTTGTTAATTGAGTCCCACATCTTCTGCGAATTTTGATCTTTGAAGAACCAAGGCGTTTCTTTAATGTTTTCTTCTGTTGTTTTTCCGTCCTTAGTGATTTTTAGCGTAATATTGCTGAATTTTCTTGCAGAAATATTTGCGTCTTTTCCCGTAAACGGAGCAGCATTTACTGTTGTTATCAACTCGTTCTTATCAGGATTGTAACTGAGATACTTAGAGTATCTAGTCATTTGTTCAGTATCAGAATTTTTATCGTTATTTATTACTTGCCACTGAACTTGTTTGCCGTTCTTATCGGCTGCAGTTCCCGATGCTAACTCATTAGCAGCAGACTTGGGCTGCTCTTGCTTGATGATCGTAAATTCCTTCAATTCACTCAGCGTTATATAATCCGAATCAGTACCTTTGTGCGTTGTAGCCATGTATACAGGAATCTTACGGCTTGTTTCGCCTTCTTCCCAATCTATAACTGTTGGTGTACCCAAAACTTTACGCGAATTAAAATCATAAGTCAGACCGCTTAATCCTTCGCCGCCAATAACTTGCGATAGGCCAAATTTTGCCCAACTATACGAACCAATCTGATTGCCATTGATTTCGTTCCAAAGGTCCTTCGAATGTTTATCCTTATAAATCCATGGTGTTTCTGTAACGCCACTCACAGTACTTTTTGCACCATTGCCGTCCGTAACTTGTAACGTAACATTGTTATATTTTCTTGCAATAACATTCGACGCTTCGCCACTAACTGACGTATTGCCTTCGCTTGCAACTAATTGCTGTTTATCAGCGTCATAACTCAATCGCTTGCCATATTCATGCATCAATGTTGTGTTAGCATCTTTAGTGTTCGTAGAATTGTCTGTCACTTGCCAGCTGACCTGCATATCATTCTTATTTGCAGTTCCAGATGCTAATATGCCAGATTGCGCATCTTGCTGTACGGTCTTACCTGTTGTAACAGTTGTACTTGTTGAATCAGTAGTGGCTTCGCGATTTTTGTTATCAGTTTTGTTATCTTTAGTCGCTTTATTATTGTTTAAATCATTTTGATTAGTGAGATTGGCAGGGGGGGGGGTAGTTGTTTTTATGTTATTTGCATCAGTGCCAGCAGCATAAGCGGTTTGGCTCATGCACACTGCGCAAGCTGCCGTTGCAATACCCATCATTGTCGAAGTTAGAATAATTTTCGCTGCCTTATTCATAAAACACCCAACTCTCTAATCAACTACCTAATCAACCATCTAACTAGATACCTAAATAAATTTATTTTATTTTGTTTCGAAATATACAATAAATGTATAATAAATTCGAAATTTGCATATTACATTATAATGTTTTTGATAAAGAATAAAAGTGTTTATCGATAATTTTATCAATAAACACTTTTATGTTTCGAAATGCTTAATCTCTATTAAATATTCAACTAAATATTTAGCTAAATAATACGAGATGTTTAGTAGATAATCTCAGGAATAATCTGCTAAATAAACTGCGATATTACAATGCCGGCAGCCATAAGTGGAATATTGAAAATAAGGAATGTTGGAACGCAAGTATCCCAAATATGACTGTGCTGACCGTCTGCGTTTAAGCCGGAAGTAGGTCCAAGCGTAGTATCGGAAGCAGGGGAGCCTGCGTCGCCAAGAGCTGCAGCAGAAGACATAAGAAGAATCGTTGCAGGAGTGCTGAAACCAATGCTCTGGCACAGTGGCACGAACAAAACCGCAAGAATAGGAACCGTACCAAACGAAGTACCAATGCCCATAGTCACAAGCAAACCAATAATCGTAATCACAAACGCAGCAACGAGTTTGTTTTGTCCCATAGAAGCTACACCAAAGTTTACAAGCTCCTCAACTCCGCCTGTCGCTTGGATCACGTTAGCATATCCGCCCGCAATGAGCATCACAAACGCAATAAGACCCATGAGTTTTACGCCGCCCATAAGCTGCTTGTCGATGTCATTCCACTTTATTGCTCCAAAAATAATCATGGTTGCAAGACCTGCAATAGACGAAAGCGAAAGATCCTTACTAATAACTTGCACTACTACAACAACAATAATTGCGAGAATAGTCACATAATGGCGTAAATTAAGAGGTCCGACAACGGCGTCGGCGGCACGAGTGTCAGTTTCTGTAGTTTTGTATTCGCGAGGTTTTCTGTAGAGCACAAACACTGCAAAAAGTAATGATGCAAACATTGCAAGACCTAAATACCAGTTCACAGCACTAACGTCTGCAACACTAACCTTCATGCCATTTTTAGAAAGATTCGTAGCGATAACAGTTTGGAAAATAAGACCAAAGCCAAACGGAATAGCAATATACGGAACTTCAAGACCAAAAGCTGTGCAGCATGCTGCAGCTCGGCGGTCAATCTTAAGTTTGTTCATAACTTGCAAAATCGGCGGAATAAGAATAGGAATGTAAGCAATATGAACAGGCACAATATTTTGAGACATGCATGCAATAAGAGTTAGTACAGCAAGTAGAGCGTACTTTTTCATGCCAATAATTGAGCTAATTTTTTTAGAAATAATTTGAGCTAATCCTGTTGCTGTAATTGCTTCCGCAAAAGTACCCAGCAAAATGTAGGCGAGTGCAGTTTGTGCGTTGGTTGAGAAACCGTCGCAAAGCAAAGCCATAATTGTGTGATTTCCGTCACCGAAAAGAGGAAGATGACCGGCAATGCCACCTGCAATGCAAGCTACTATCATTGATAGCAAAACATTAAGTTTTGCAAGACTAAGCGCGCATAGCACTACAACCGACACAATAACCGGATTAAATATAATATTTAAAATTTGCAAACCTAGCATGCCGTTCACCCCTTTAAATGCTTGAATTTTAATATATTGTTTGAAGCAATACGTTTTATTTCGTATTGCTTACGCTTGTATTTTTGCATATGTATTCCTACATATGTATTTCTTACATTTAGTAATTAAAGACAATATAGCATGGAAGTGTTTACAACATGTTTCTTAATTAAAGATGAAATATAAACAATTCAACAGAAAGATTGAAGTAGCTTAACAATTGTTTACCCAAAAGAGTACGCTGAAACGTGTTAGGTGAGGAATTAATAAAATCACCGGATGCTCGGTTTTACACCGTTTTATGCAACATTGCAACGTGAGTTTATCGTTGAAAAATAGCGGTAAAGCAATGTGAAAATTAAAAATTGTTTTGCTAATTGTGAAGATCTAAAAATAAACAACAAACACAAACAACAAAATTGAAAATTGAAAACAAAAATTGAAAAATTAGTTATTCAGAGTAAGGAGGAATGCCTGGCGCTCTAAGCAAAATTTAGATACTGCGTTGTGTCTAATAAATAAGCGTCAAACATGCAAATTATGAAAGATAGTAAAACACTTTTAGAAGCTAAAGAATTAGGCTTACAAATATTTAGAAGAACACCATTTTGGGACGTATCGTTAAAAGTAGAGCCTCATCAAATCGTTGCAATATCAGGTGAACACGGCTCTGGAAAATCAGCTTTGCTGCTTGCACTGTCTGGTTATATGAAATTTACGAACGGAACTCTTACTATTGCGGACTCAACTCTTCCTAACGATTTTAAAAAATCACGTAAATATGTGGGATTGGGATTATTCAACGGAATTAACGAATTCTACAAAATGCAAACAATAGAAGAAGCTTTGATGAGTGAGCTAAAACTCGCATCATCTTCGCCACTATTTCGCGAACAGTATAAAAATGATGTAAAAAATCGCGAAGCATTGCGCCAATATGCGTACAATCTCCTTGCTCAGTGGAAAGTGTTTTCTCCTCACGAAACAGCAATAGGAGAGTTGACTCCGTGCGAGCGCATGCGTTTGGCAATTGCGTTGGCATTATTAAAGCAACCGTGGCTGCTATTTGTTGATGGAATTGAGACGGAGCTTACTAGTGAGCAACGCGAATGCTTACTTTCCGATATTCGCGAATATGTTAGCAAAAACTACTGCTCCTGCCTTGTTGGAGTTTTGCAAAGTGAGTTAGAAAAGCAAGCGGATCAAGTCTTAAGACTTATGCCAAATAATGAGAAAACAGAAAATTCTCATACTGATTCTCAACTTGCTACAAGTGAAGCAAACGGTGGTGAAAACAATGCACGTTAGTACTATTGCTCTTGCATTTCGTGAGATTAACAATACGATGAAAGGAAAAGCTCGAAAGCTTGTTATTGGAACCGTAGCTTTGATTCCACTTTTATACGGATCGCTTTACTTATGGGCATTTACAAATCCTTATAAGACTTTGGATACTGTGCCTGTGGCTGTTGTTGTTGAAGACAATGGCGCTATGATTAACGGCAAAATGCGAAACATTGGAAACGAAATCAAAACTCGTTTAAAGAATCAAAAAGACGGTAGTGAAGGTTTCCAATGGAATTTTGTAAATAGTGCTGAAGCAAATAAGGGCCTTAAAAATGGCAACTATTTTATGGTAGCAACTATTCCAGCTTCCTTTAGTAAGTGCATTGCTTCCGCGCAATACGATACTCCAACTAAAGCAAAACTTCACGTAAAGTACGATCAAGCAAGCAATATGCTGGCTTCACAAATTGGTAAAACTGCTTTCCGCACTATGCGTACTGAGATTAGCGAGGCGATTGCTCAAGAGTATTGGGAGCACATGTTTGCGAAAGTTAATTCAGCTTCCGATTCTCTTGGTGCTGCTGCAAACGGTGCTGGAGCATTGCATGAAGGTTCAAAGTCTTTGCAAGGCGGAATAAATAAGCTTGCAGATGGATCTAATCAACTTTCACAATCTTTGCGAAAACTTCAAGGCGGATTAAGTGAGCTTCAACAAGGAGCGAATACTCTTTCTAAAGCAAACGCTAGAAGTAAAGCAGGGGCGCAATATCTTGCACAAAAAACGCAAGATTTAGCAAACGGAGCCCAACAGTTAAGCGAAGGAACGCAAAGGCTATCGGCAGCGACAAGCGAATTCTATGAAGGAGCTCAAAAGCTTGCAGCTTCAAGCAACGAATTAGAAGAACGCGTTAAGGCTGGAAACGCTGAAACAAAAGCACAAATTACTGGTCTTCTTATGCAAGCGCAAGATCCCAGAGTTACTAAGGAAGACGTGCTCGCTAGCTTGCAAGGTTTGGCTGGAGGATTAAGTGAAAATTCTAATCTTCTAGAAACAAATCTTTCTGCTTTAAGCGCTGGAGCAGACAAGCTTTCTGCAGGAAGCTTGCAAATAAAGGGCGGTGCTGACGCAATATCTCAAGGTATTGAAGCTGTTAATACTGGCTCAAATAAGCTTGCTGCTGGAGCGAATAATCTTGCTGACGGTTTGGCTCAAGTAAGTAACGGTAGCGAGAAACTAAATAATGGCGTGAATGCAGCTGCACAAGGTTCTGCGAAAATAGTGAACGGTTCTGATCAGCTTAATTCCGGCGCTAAGAAGCTATCTGATAACACTCCAAAGCTTGTTGATGGTGCTAAGAAATTGCATGACGGGCTTAAAGATGCTCAAAAGTCTGGAAAAGTAAACGGTATTGTTCAAAAAAGTAAGATGATGAGCGCACCAGTTTCCTTGGAAGAGCACGAGTATTCGCACGTTGAAAACTATGGAACTGGTTTTGCTCCTTACTTTATTTCTATTGCCCTTTGGGTTGGTGCTCTTATGACAACATTCGTTTTGAGAGTTATGGATAGGCGAGCGATACTAAACGGCATGAATCCGCTTAAAAGCGCGCTTATTAGCTTGACGCCGTTTGTGATTATGGGCGTTGCGCAAGCGATTATTCTTATGGGCGTTGTTCAAGGAGCGTTGAAGTTCCAAATCGATAATGTTGGTGCATTCTACGCGCTGGGGATTATAGCGTCAATAGTCTTTATGGCTATAATGCAAATGATTATGGTGGTGTTCCGCATGCCAGGGCGAATAGTTGCGATTGTGCTACTTATGTTGCAAATCACAAGCTCTGCAGGAACGTTCCCAGTACAAATGACGCCGGCATTCTTTAGAGCTGTTCACCCATATTTACCAATGACGTACTCGATTATGGGGTTGCGTCAAGCAATGTCTGGAAAGAACAGTGGTGAAATAGTTTCAGGCATTGGAATGCTTGTGCTTTTCGGCGTTATTGCGATTGCTATAACAAGTATTGCCTTCCGCATGAAGCGTACTGTAAAAATGTTTGATTTGCATCCTGTAATAACGCTTGATGCATAAGCGTTCATGTAGGCGCGATAATTAAAATCCCCGCAGCTCTTGTTGGTTGCGGGGATTTTTTAGTGAATTTTGTTTAATTTAGTTACTTTATAAATACGTTATCCGACTTTAGAAAGTAGACGCGTAGACTTCAGCAATTGCAGATTCGTCCATATGCATATAGGAGTTCTTCAAAAGTCGCTGCTGTTCTTTGACAACGCTTGCAGCCCAGCTTTGAATCATATCCTCGCTCATGCCATACTCGTGAAGCTTGTGTTTAGGAAGAATCGTGTTAAGAACTTCGTCAAGCTTGTCTAATACGTCTGCCTTCTTGCATTCAAGAATATTTGCCATGAAATCGAAGAGCTTCGAAAGCTCAGTGTTTTCTGCGTTATTCTCGTTAGCGTCGTGCTTAGCATAGTAGCGCAAAACGCTTGTAAGAAGCGCAGCATTCGTTTCGCCGTGAGCCACGTGGAAAGTGCCGCCAAGCGGATAAGCCATCGCGTGAACGCAACCGCAGCCAGCATTACCAAACGCAATGCCAGCGTAAAGACTTGCCGAAACCAAATCGCTTACAACTTGACTTTTTGCGCTGCTACCTTCCTTCACAACTCGCATATAACTTTGCAAAATAAGTCCGCAAGCCTTGTAGCTAAACATTTTTGTAAGCTCGGTTGCAATAGGAGAAAGTGCGGACTCAATCGAGTGCGTAAGAGCGTCAATAGAGCTGGTTGCAAAAACGTAATCTGGAAGGCTCTTTAACAATTCTGGAATAAGAACCGCGTCCGTAGCGTAGCAAGCGTCGTTTGCCAAACCCTTCTTGGTATTGCGCTTAGTAAGCGAGAACACGGCAACGTTCGTAACTTCGGAGCCAGTGCCGCAAGTAGTTGGAACAAGAATAAGATCCGCGCCTTTTTGTGCAGGAATCTTGCCGTCAACTAAGTCTTCAAGCGGGCTTGTTTGCTTCAACGCACAAACCTTCGAAATATCCAAAACAGTGCCGCCACCAATGCCAATCACGCGCTTTGGAGTGGTGTGAATGTCACTAACGATTGCATCAACCATTGCGTCGCTCGGCTCGCCCTTGCCGTATTTCTCTTGGAAAATCACGTCGCAATCAAGATTCAAATCGCCAAAATAAGGCTCCCAAATGTACTGGTTTGTAATAACCAAATCACCCTTACCAAGCTTGAATTCTTGCGCAAAGTCGCGTGCTTGCTCGAACTTATGAATAGTTGGTTTAATAGAAAGCTGCTTCATCCTAGACTCCTTTGTTTTAATCTGCATGTCTTACGCTAATATGCGCGTTTTGCGCGCGTTTTTGTGCGCGGATGATTAAAAAACCAAGCAACTGCTCCATTATAGAACAGATTGCTTGGTTTAATAAATGCGATTTAAGCTAATTGCAGGAGCTAATTGCAGAAGCTAATTGCAGAAGCTAATCGCAGAGATTAATCATCAAAGATTACAGATATTAATCATCCCTTCAACAAAGCAGTGTAGGCAGCCATCGTAATGTAGTTGTATGGCTGGTTGAAGTGAGGCATGAAGAAGATGTCGCACAAAGCAAGCTCCTTAATCGTGACTTTCTTCTGAATAGCCAACGAGAACAGGTGAATTGCGGCAGACATATCGTAGTTAGAAGCCAACTGGCAACCAACAATAACCTTCGTATCTTTCTTGTAAACGATGCGAATCTTCACCTTTGGATTCTCAACTTCCATAAACGCAGGCTTTTGAGTATCCTCAAAATCAACGTAGTCAACGTCCATGCCTTCTTTTTGAGCAGCGGTCAAGCTTAAACCGGTGCAAACAAGCTTGTAATCGTAGATCATCATTGCGCTAGAGCCTTGCACGCCCTCGGTTTCTACAGGAGTTCCGCAAACGTTGTGGCCTGCAATCAAGCCGCTTCGAACTGCGTTAGTAGCGAGCGCAATGTAGTTTACGCGGTCTCGAGCGTTGTCGTAGATTGTAGCGCAGTCGCCAATTGCGTACACGTCTGGGTCGGAAGTTTGCTGCTTCTTGTCAACTAGGAAAGCGCCGTTAGCATACTGCTTTAAGTGATCTTTGCCGAGCGCAACGTTTGGGTGGAAGCCAATAGCGCAAATCACCATGTCTGCATCGTAAGTGCCTTTGCTTGTTTTAACAGCTTTTACTTCAGTTTCGCCAACAATTTCTTCAACAGTTTGACCAAGTTCAAACTTAATGCCCTTATCTTCCATAATTTGCTTCAAATTATCGGAAAACTCTGGGTCAAAGTAGCCGTTAAGAATATGGTCTTCCATGTCAATAAGAGTTACGTTCTTGCCAAGGCGCTTAAAAGCTTCTGCAAGTTCTACGCCAATGTAGCCGCCGCCAAGAACCACGACGTTATTAAAATCGCGCTCTTGAAGCTTAGCGATAACAGTTTGAGCGTTCTGGAAAAGCTTTACCATTTGCACGTTTTCCAAGTCAATGCCCTTAATGCGAGGCTTGTTTGGAAGGCTGCCGGTAGCAAGAACCAGCTTGTCGTAAGAATCGTGAATAACAGTGCCGTCTTTAAGTTCGACTGTTACTTCTTTCTTTGCGTAATCAATGTCGAGAACTTTACTTTCAAGATTTACCTTAGCGCCTTTTTTAACGAAATCTTCTGGCTTCTGGTAGAACAGTCCGTCGCTGCTTTGAATCTGCTTGCCAATCCACAAAGCCATTCCGCAACCAAGGAAGGAAATATTATTATTCTGATCGTAAATTGTAAGCTCGTTTCCTGGGTAGCTCAAAATGGTGTTAGCGCAGGCAGTGCCGGCGTGATTTGCGCCAATCTGAATGATCTTCGTCATCGGTAATCTCTTTTCGTCGTTGAATCTAGTTTTAATTTTGTTTATTTCTTTTGAATTCTGCTGAAATTAATTTAATTTAGTTAATTTAATTTCGCTAAATTCTGTTGAAATTATTGTATGTGCTTCAACTGCTTTGTTTAATTCACGCCGCGGCGCGAATGCACATCCAATGCACAATACTATTACACGAATGCGAGTCTTACCAATTTTGATTTTGTGCGTGTTGTGGAGGAGTTTACCCCCACAACAGCCACTTATGTTGAAGGTGTGGTATAAAAGTCTTATGTTTTCTAAACGTGCTATTACCATTTTTGCGACTACTGTCGTAACTGCTTTAGCGCTGGGTGCGTTGAGTGCTTGCGAGCCGCAGGGTAAAGCTGTGGGGAATACTGGTCGCGTTGGAGACATAATTCACGACGGTGTGGATATTGACGATATTCATCTACTTGTAATTGGTTCAAAATTAGCTGCGCTTGATGACGAAGTTATGAAGTATTGTAAAACGTCAAAATTGAGTGCTTCTTATGTGCCGCTATCAAATGTTGTTAATCCTAACGAAGCTGCTCAGCAAGCTATTCGCGCTGCAAGCGAGCAGCCTGTTTCATTAATACTTATAGACGCGCTTGACGTAACAGGCGTTGACGATCTGCATAACGCTAATAATCAATCAAATATAAAAGAGAATAACAAGCTTAACAGCACTCGCAATAAACAAAACGAAAGCAAAGCATGGATTTCTGCGCTGCAATACGCGCGTTACGCTGGAGTGCCAGTTGCGTTAATAAATCCTGTAAAAGCACCAAAAGATGCAACTTTATATGCTGCAATATTGCGAGTTGGGGATATTCCGCATAATTTAGCGCCTGAGCGTTCGTCTTTGCTAAGCATTGTTCGAGCAATAATTGACAATACGCCACACAGTAGGGAAGTGATTATAAATGACAAGTAATAAACAAAACGCAATGGAGTCTGCAGCAAGCAGCAAAAATAGCGAGATTGCGGCACTTCCTAAAGTAGAAGTTGATGGATTGAGTGACGAAGAGGTTGCGGAGGCAGTTTCTCGCGGAGATGTGAATATTACTTCTAAGCAGACTTCTCGCTCTTTAATGGATATTGTGCGCGCGAACGTGTTTACATTGTTTAACGCGATTATTTTCACAGCAATGGTTGTCGTGCTTGCCACGGGTTCGTGGAAGGATGCTGTTTTTGGTGTAGTAATTCTGGTAAACACTGGAATTGGCATTGTGACTGAGTTAAAAGCAAAGCGCACTTTGGATAGGCTTTCTATATTGATTGCCGCTCGCGCAATGGTGCGTAGAGGTGGAGAAAATATTGAGATTGCGCACAAAGATATTGTGCTTGGGGATGTTTTGTGGCTTAGAGCCGGCGAGCAGGTTCCAGCGGACGTAGAAGTGCTGGAATCGTGGGGCTTGGAAATGGATGAGTCCATGCTCACAGGCGAATCTGCTACAGTTCGAAAAGCCCAAGGTGACGACGTTTATTCCGGATCTACTGCAGTTTCTGGAATGGCTTTAACGCGTGTTACTGCCGTAGGTGAGCACAGTTATGCTGCAAAATTGGCTGCGCAAGCGAAGGTTTATACCAAAACAATTTCCGACTTAAGCCGTGGAATTAATACGATTTTGAAGTATATGACGATGGTTGTGGTGCCTTTGTGTGTGTTGCTTGTGTGGTCGCAAATGCACAAGGTTGGCGGATTTGTTGAAGCTTGGCAGACTGGTGCTTGGAGGGGAGCTGTTGTCTCTGCTGTTGCAGGCGTTGTTGGCATGATTCCAGAAGGATTGGTTCTTCTTACTTCGCTTAATTTTGCTGTGGCTGCTATGCGACTTGCGCGTAAGCAAACGTTAGTTCAGGAGTTGGAATCTGTAGAAACTTTAGCGCGCGTAGACTGCTTGAATCTGGACAAAACTGGCACTATAACAGACGGCGGTATTGCATTCGTTGGTGTAGAAAATCTAGATAATATTGGTGCCGAAATATCTTTGCAGACCAACTTACAGACCAACTTGCAGACCAATCAAGCTTTATTTGATTTATCAAACGAAGAAAATCCTAACGCAACAGGTGTTGCGATTATGCAAGGGCTTGGCGCTCAAGGAGTTGCAGCTAGCGCGCATGTAAATAATCGTCTTCCATTCTCGTCTGCTAGAAAATGGAGCGCTGTGCAATATGTGCAAAGTAGTGGAGAGCGTGCAACTTGGTATATGGGCGCTCCAGAAGTGTTGCTAAGCGCGATTAATTATGCAAATACTAATGAACTTTTAGCGAAAGTTAATTATTATGCGGAGCTTGGCGAGCGCGTGCTGCTTCTTGCAAAAGTAAGTAGCGAAAGTAGTACTGTAAGTAGCGTTGAAAGTAACGAGGTAAATAGCGTCACAGAAACAGATAAAACTTTTGGCAATTCTCCTACTATTTGTGCAAATGCTCAGCCTGTTGCTTTAGTTCGTTGCTCTGAGCGTATTCGTGAAGACGCTCGTAAAACTCTTTCATGGTTCCGTGAGCAGGGTGTGCGCTGCCGCGTAATTTCAGGAGATAATCCTAGAACTGTTGCGGCTGTTGCTGCAAAAGTTGGCTTAACAGGAGATCGCAAGCCTGTTGCAATGGACGCTAGAAAACTGCCAGAAAATATTAACGAATTGGCTAAAGTGCTTGAAAATGTGGATGTGCTTGGGCGTGTGCTTCC
Source organism: Gardnerella sp. C0026F2 (assembly GCF_056590715.1). NCBI lineage: Bacteria > Bacillati > Actinomycetota > Actinomycetes > Bifidobacteriales > Bifidobacteriaceae > Gardnerella > Gardnerella sp. C0026F2. Next base: position 47,935 of record NZ_JBWPWR010000002.1, on the reverse strand, counting down.
TCATCAAAAGAAAGCGATTGTTCAGGCGCTTCACACTCAAGGTCATGTGGTTGCTATGACTGGTGACGGCGTGAACGATACTTTGGCTCTTAAAGAGGCTGATTTGGGCGTTGCTATGGGTAATGCTGCTCCTGCTGCAAAAGCTGTCGCTCAAGTGGTTCTTGTTGATTCGCGCTTCTCGCATTTGCCGGATGTTGTGGCTCGCGGTAGGCAAGTGATGGCAAATATGGAACGTGTGGCTGGCTTGTTCCTTGTAAAAACTGTTTATTCTGCGCTTATTTCTGCAGGAGTTGTGCTTCTAGCGTTGCACTTCCCGTATTTGCCTCGTCACATTACTTATATTGGTTCTTTAACTATTGGTATTCCAGCATTTTTGCTCGCTCTGGCGCCTAATACTCGTCGATATATTCCAGGTTTCTTGAAGCGCGTTGTTCGTTTTGCTGTTCCTAGCGGATTTGCTATAGCTGCTTCTGTTCTCGCTACTGCTGTTATAGCTCCGCGAGTGTTGGGATTAAATCTTGACGATGTTGTTGCAAATAATTTGATAGCGTCTCGTTTTATTGTTTCAAACGTGCAAGCTTTGGCAACTACTCGCAGTATTTGTTCCGTAATCGTATTTGTTCTCGGCATACTCGTGCTTGCTAGCGTTGCCAAGCCGTTGCGCTCGTGGAGAGGAATTATGGTTGCGCTATTTGCTGCAGCTGGAGTTGCTGGAGCTTTTATACCGTTTACTGCAAAGTTCTTCGAAATTCACGTGCCGACTGCAGGAAGAGCGTTTACGGTAATGCTTATAGCTGTTGTTTTAGCTGCAATACTTTGGTTTGTGTGTGTGAGTTTAGCAAACTTGTTATCTAAACAAAGTAAGAAGTGAACAATCTAACATATTTCTAATGTAATTAGTGTGTCGACGTGAGCATAATGATGCTTACAATAGATACGTGTTTAGTATTTTAGAGATGTTTTCAGTTGGGGTTGGTCCTAGTTCTTCACATACAGTAGGTCCTATGCGAGCTGCGTGTTCGTTTGTTTCATCGCTTAAAAAAAGTGGTAGTCTTGCAAACGTTGCGCATGTAAGTGTGACTCTTTACGGATCGTTGTCTTTAACAGGTCTTGGTCATGGTACTGATCGCGCTTGTGTTGCAGGTCTTGAAGGAAATCTTCCAGATAATGTAGACACTGATCATATGCTTACTATTCGTCAGGAATGCAAAAAAACTGGCACTTTAACGCTTGCAGGTGAACATACTATTGCTTTTGATTACGATAAGGACGTAATTTTTGAAAAATGGATGCGAATGGTTGTTCATCCTAATGGAATGCGTTTTGTTGCAACTGATTCTGACGGAAATAAAATCGATGAGCAAGTTTGGTATTCAATTGGCGGCGGATTTATTCGTCAAGGGTGTGCAGATGATGCAATGGTTGGCTTGCATGAGCGTGTTACTGAGCAAGATGAAAATAATGCTAGTAAGAATGGTGTAAGCGAGAATAATAGCGAAAGTAATAACGGAAGTAATAACGGAAGTAATAACGGAAGTAATAACGGAAGTAATAACGGAAGTAATAACGGAAGTAATAACGGAAATAGTAGCGATAATGCTGCAAGCTCTTCAAATCAAACAAAAGATTCCACTGTGCCTTATCCTTTTACTTCATGCGACGAGCTTATAAATATTTGCCGAGAAAAGCATATGTCAATAAGCGATGTTGTGTGGAAAAACGAGCTTGCATTGCATGAAGGAAATGCCGACTACGTGCGCAACTATTTGCTGCATGTTTGGAAAGTTATGAGTAAATGTGTAGAAAACGGATGCAACTCGAAGCAGCCGATTTTGCCAGGAGGTCTTGATGTGCCTCGTAGAGCTCCTCACATGTATGAGCGCTTAGCTGCAAATTCAGACATGCTTCGCAACAATCGTCGTCGTTCGGATGCTGCTTTGGAAAGTTCAGATTCTGCATGGGTTAATCTTTTTGCGCTCGCTGTTAGCGAAGAAAATGCTGGTGGTGGGCGTATTGTTACTGCTCCAACGAATGGTTCTGCAGGAATTATTCCTGCAGTATTGCAGTATTATTGGCGATTTGTTGATTCTGCTAATGAAGATGGAGTTGTGCGATTCTTGCTTGCTGCAGGTGCTGTTGGTTACTTATTTAAGCGAAATGCTTCAATTTCTGGAGCTGAAGTTGGTTGCCAAGGAGAAGTTGGTTCTGCTTGCTCGATGGCTGCTGCAGGATTGTGCGAAGTGTTGGGAGGAACCCCGGAACAGGTTGAAAATGCTGCAGAAATCGGTATAGAACACCATTTGGGATTAACTTGCGATCCTGTAGGTGGTTTGGTACAAATTCCTTGTATTGAGCGCAATGCTATGGCTGCAAATACTGCAATTAATGCCGTTCGAATGGCAATGCTTGGAGATGGCTCGCACATGGTAAGCCTTGACAAAGCGATTAAGACTATGAAAGAAACTGGTCATGACATGATGTCTAAATATCGCGAAACCTCAAAAGGCGGGCTAGCTGTAAACGTTGTTGAGTGCTAATTTGCTAATATTTTGCATTAATTCGCTGATGTTTTGAGATTAATTTTTGCTAAGTTATACACAATATGTATATTCCATGTACATACGTAACGTTTCAGTGCTAATCTAGGACAGGTTAATCTAAGAAGTGTTAGTCTAAACTGCATTTATTCGAATGTGCATTTACTTAAATGTACTATTTCAAATGCGCTGCTTTAGTAATGCAGGATGGTTAAAAGCTGTCTGTGTAGATGTTATACTGTTCAGATTATACTGTTTGGAGTTTGTAAAGGAGGAAATATGGCACAAGATATGCCAGAAGTGATTGCAGAATTTGGCACTACGCCAACGGTGACGTTCCCTGAATCTGAGCCGCCAGCAGGTCTTAAAGTTGTTGAATTAGTTGAAGGTAATGGTCCTGTAGTTCGTGCCGGTGATACTGTAACTGTGAATTATCATGGTGTGGTTTGGGGTAGTGAAAAGCCATTTGATTCAAGCTTTGCTCGTCATACTCCAGCTAGTTTTGGTATTGGTGTCGGTCAAGTGATTCAGGGCTGGGATCGCACTGTTCCAGGTCATAATGTTGGGTCTCGTTTGTTGATTTCTATTCCTCCAGAGTATGGTTATGGCTCTCGTGGCATACCTCAAGCCGGTATTGGCGGCGGAGACACTTTGGTATTTGTTGTTGATATCATTTCAACTCGTTGATATAAGAGCGTGAATTTTATTTGCGCGCGAATAGTTTTTATTTTTAGAGATTGTTGGATAAGGAGGTAGCAATGGCTGAAGAAAAAACTATTTTACTTACGCAGGAAGCGTATGACAAACTAAAAGAAGAGTTAGCGCATCGTGAAGGTGAGTATCGAGAAGAAATCACTGAGCGTATTGCTGCAGCTCGTGCTGAAGGCGATTTGTCTGAAAATGGTGGTTATCAGGCTGCTCGCGAGGAGCAAGGAAAGAATGAAGGTCGTATTAATGAGCTTATTGTAAAGCTTCGTAATGCGAAGATTCTTGAAGCTCCGAAGGATGGCACTGTTGGCAATGGTTCTTTGGTTACTCTTGAGCTTGCAGGTCGAGAAATGACTTATGTTCTTGGTTCTCGCGATATTGCTGTAGCTACAGATTATGACGTTATTAGCCCGGAATCTCCAATTGGAGCAGCTATTATGGGTGCTCATGCTGGTGATACTGTTAGCTATGCGGCTCCAAATGGACGTGAAATTTCAGTGACAATTAAGGATTCACATCCACTTGCGTAAGTTGCGTAAGTTGTGTAACTTGCGAAGTTGCGTAAGTTACATGATTTTCATAATCTGCATAAGTTGATTTTATAAATATTATTCTCCCCACTTAGTCCATATTTTGAAATAAGTGGGGAGAATATTTTTTGAGGGGTTGGTGGATAAGTTTTATATTTTTCGCAAAACTGTAACAACTTTTCCCATAATAGTTGCGTGTGATCCGTCAATAGGAGAGTAAGCCGGATTATGTGGAATAAGCCATACGTGACCGTGGTCATTTCTGAAAGTTTTAACAGTCGCTTCGTTATCTAGCAGTGCTGCAACAATATCTCCATTTACAGCCTCATGCTGCTCTCTAACTACTACATAATCGCCATCGCAAATAGCGGCGTCAATCATCGAATCGCCGTGTACTTCAAGCATAAAAAGATTTCCTGTACCTGTAAGACGTTCTGGCAATCGCATTACATCTTCAATATGCTGTTCTGCTGTTATTGGAGCTCCTGCTGCGATTCTTCCCACTAGAGGAACATCTCTAGAATTTATAACAGAATCAGATTCATATGCGCTAATGTTGGCAACTCTTGAAGAATCTTCATTAATTTTGTTATTTGAATTGTTTTTAACAATTGAATTATCAAGAATTTCAATAGCGCGACCTTTATTTGCATTAATTCGCAAAATCCCTTTATCTTCAAGTGTTCGCAATTGATGTTTCACAGAAGATGGGCTTCTAAGTCCAACTGCTTCTCCGATTTCGCGGAAAGAAGGAGGGAATCCATGAATTTTTATATTGTTTTGGATGGCATTGATAATATTGCGTTGGCGGTCAGTAAGTGACATTGCGTTAATATCGCTAGCATTAATGCCGTTGTTATCGTTATTTGTGCCATCGTTATTCATGATGCTCCTTTCGCTTTTACTATTTTAACGCACTTTCTTAAAAAAATCAAACATCTGTTCGACACGCCGTTGCAACTATCGAACAAATGTGTCATTATTAATACACCTGTTCGATAGAACAAATGTTCAGTCGATTAAGGAAGGAGAAAGGACAGTTATGAGTACGTCATTAATTAGAAGTGGCAGGGAAGTTAGAGTAGGTATGCAAGAAAATACTTATTTGATTCGTAAACGCTGCGTTTCTAATAAGCATGCGCGCAAAACTAGAGTTTTTCGTGTAGCTGTACTTTTGATGACAGCAATAACATTCTGTACATTGTTTATGCCAAAGACTGCTGTTTCTGCGATACCTGAAAGAGTTGTTACATATACAGTTCGTCCTGGAGATACGTTATGGAATTATGCTGCTACTATTACTCCTAAAAACGGTGATATATCAGATAATGTAGAGCGTTTAATGGCTTTAAATCATCTTTCTTCTGAAGATTTGGTAATCGGACAGTCTATTAATGTTCCATTAAATGATGCTCAATAGTTGATTGAGTACAAATAGTATGAAAATGGGGGAAATATGAGAAGGGAAAATATTACTATATTTGAAATTGAAACTGATGAGATAAGTTTTATTGAAAATGATGATGTAATATTCAGTGTGTTTTATGGAGTATTTCGGATTATGGACAATAAAATCGTATAATATTCGGAAATATTTGAATAAAGTGAATAATATTATGTAGTTTTTCGCTATTTTTTAGTATGCTGAATATATGCATTGTCCTTTTTGTAAAAATTCTGATACGAAAGTTATAGATACTCGTATCAGTGAAGATGGTTACTCTATTCGCCGTAGACGTGAATGCCAAGTTTGTGGTAATCGATTTACTACGGTGGAAACAACTCAGTTGCTTGTAATGAAGCGTTCAGGCTCTATTGAACCTTTTGATCGAGCAAAAGTTGTTGCCGGTGTTAGCAAAGCATGTCAAGGACGTCCTATTAATGCTGAAGCGTTAAAGACAATTGGTATGCGAGTAGAAGCTGATTTGCGAGCACGAGGTTTAGCGCAAGTTACATCTGAAGAAGTTGGCAAAGCTATTCTTAAGCCATTGCGTGAATTAGATGAAGTTGCATATCTTCGTTTTGCAAGTGTGTACCAAAACTTCACAGGTCTTGAAGATTTTGAACATGCCATTGAAGATTTAAAGCGCAGTAAAACAGAAGGATAATAATTTTATCGATTGTTGTTGCAGAATATCTATTTCCTGCGCTTTTGCATTATTTTGAGTTCTATTTCTCAAAATTTGCGTCATCTTTAGTGCGTATTATATGCAATTTTTGAGTTGGTCTAGTCATTGCAACATATAGATTGGCTGCAGCAGCTAGTCTAGATGCTGCTTCCTGCTCAATTTGAGAAGGTTGCAACACTATGACAGCGTCATATTCAAGACCTTTTACTTCCTCAGCTGTGCAAACGCTGCATTGGCAATCATCGGCATTTTGTTTGTTTAACTGATTCCATAATTTTTCAGGTAATGCATGTTCTAATGCTTGGTTTACAACCTTTTTAGCATGGCTAACCATGCTGTTAGGAGTAATGATTGCAATACGACCACTACCATCATCAGAGACAAATTTTTCGAATAGTTTTGTGCAAGATTCTGCAAGTGTAGTATCGAGTTCATTTTGTGATTCAACCGTTTGTGATACAAGTGAATCAGGTACTGAGCGAACTGCATGAACAGTAGAAATGTATAATCCTGAATCTGTTGCAACCTTGCTTGCTGCTTCAGAAACTTCACTAGGATTTCGATAATTAATTGTTAACTCGTAAAGATCCCAATTTGGTTCTCCAAATAGAGAATTCATATTCTTCTGCCATCTGTGAGTTCCTCCGAGCGCAGAAGTCTGTGCAACATCGCCAACAATAGTAAAGGAGCGTGAAGGACAACGACGAATAAGCATTCTCCAATCCATTGCTGTGAGCTCTTGAGCTTCATCGACAACTACGTGACCATATGTCCACTCGCGGTCAGAAGCTGCTTTACGGGCAAGCATTCCTGCATCGTCGCCTTGCAGATTATCAAGAAGCATATCGGCGGTTACTATGCCATTTCCAATACCAGCTTGTGCTAGAGTGTCAGCTGCAAATTGCTGTTCTTCAAGTTTTTTTGCCTGTGCTGCAGATCTTTGAGCCTCAAGTTTTGGATCAGGACCAAGCAATTCCATAGCTTCATCAAGTAATGGAATATCGGAACGAGTAAGCGGGCTGCCTTTTGGTCTAGTAAGTGAGTTGATATCTTCGTTGCTTAACCAAGGTGCGTATGTGCGTAATTTGTCAGGTTTAGCAAAAAGTTGGTCAATAAGCCATTCTCCAGTCATAGGTAGCCATGCAAGATTTAAAGTAATGCGCAGTTTATCGTCAAGGCGAAGTTGAGAAGTTATATCGTTTAATTCAGCTTGATCTGGAACATAATCAAGTTTTTCCAAATAACGATTTTTCAATATGCTGAGCACGGTTTTTATAAAAGTATTTCGCGCTTGGTTGTGAGGCTGGTGAGTTCGTTGAGCATCTGATTGAGCTATCTCAATATCTTCTTTTAGAAGAGGAATACTAAATCCTCCAACATGAATTGTTGGAAGATTTTTAGGAACGCGAATACGAGCGGCAATTGCATTCGCAATAACTGTTCGCATACGATACATTCCCTTTAATTTTGCTGCGTATGGAGAATCTTCAGCTGTAGCACAAATTCCAGGAATTAAGTCGGAAATAGTTCTACTTACTACACCTGTTTCACCAAGAGAAGGGAGTACTTGATCAATATAACGCAAGAATGCCGAACTTGGACCAACAATAAGAACTCCTGAACGCTCAAGTTTGCGCCTGTGAGTGTACAACAAATAGGCTGCTCTGTGCAAAGCAACAGCTGTTTTTCCTGTGCCAGGACCTCCCTGTACAACAATAGTGTGATCAAGAGGAGCGCGAATAATTCGATCTTGTTCTGCTTGAATAGTGGCAACAATATCAGTCATTTTGCCGGTTCTGCGAGAACCTAAAGATGCGAGCAGTGCTCCTTCGCCAGTAAGAGTACCTTGTTGTGAAGCTTTTCCTATTTCATCAGAATGTATGTCAAGTACTTCATCTTCAACACCAATAACGTCTCTGAAACGGAGTGTAATATGACGACGCATAACAATATCGCCATGATGCGAAGGGGTTGCCTCATAAAAAGGTCGTGCAGCTTCAGCGCGCCAATCTGTAAGAATAGGATCATGGTTTTCGCTAAGCAAGCCAATGCGACCAATGTATCGCCTAATGCCTTCTGTGTTATCAAGCCTTCCAAAAACAAGACGATCCTCAACAGCTCGTAACTGTGTAAGACGATCTTCGTACATGGTTGCGAATGAGTCGCGCTCTGTGCGCTGTGTTGGTGAACCGTGAGAACCTGACGCACGCACAGCGTCTAAGCGTGCGCGAATAGTATTACGCAAATCGTCTAGACGGCTATAAGCTCGGTCAACAGCTTGTTGTTCTTCGCCAAGTTGTGAGGAATAGGTAGACATACGCATCCATTCTTCGTAAAATACCGCAACCAATTGTGCCAAAAATTAGGCATTTAAGTATATCTCGACGCTTATACACCAAAATTGTATTTCTATGTTGATCTAACGAATATTATTTGCGAGGATCTCCGAACCATGCAGAGTAAATCAATGAAAAATTGCGATTTCCATATGCTGAGCACGAATTTCCTTCGCCGTATCCAGCTTTTAACGATTCTATATTTGGCTGATAAGGAGTATAGATATAAAGCAATGCAGTAGCCTTATTTTCGATATAAACATTGCTAGATCCGCATGATTTATTTGGCGAATATTGAATTGTGTTAATCGTGTTAGGGTGGTAGTTATATTGATCGTTATGAAGAAGATAATATCTATATCTTCTTGCTGAACCAATTACTTGTTTAAAGAATCCTGCAAAACGTGGGTTGCAATGAGAATCATCTGGACAATCTAATCCCATAGCTGATTTGTATTGGAAATCGCTAGGATCAGTGTCTGTTACAAGATGTTGTTCTTTTTGCAGCATTGTAAGTAATACTCGTTGACTGATATGACATGCTTTTGCTGATTTGTATATTATGTCTGCAGAAGATTCTTTACTTACACCTTGATACCTTGAACATAGTGAATCGGCAGGAATAGTGTGAGTATTAAAATACGCATTTTTTAAGCAATTTTTACCAGTGCATTTTGCTCCTTTTTTGCGTATAAAATTGCGTACTTCATCTTTACTCATTGCGTTATCGTCAAAAAATTGAGAATCAGAAATAATATTGCCTGGATTAAAATCAAAGCGTGACACAAGTTGTTCTTGTTTGTTGCGAAGATCAGAAACAGTCTGTTCCCAACGTATCCACTGAACAACAGGAATGATAATAGCAATGCCTATGACAGCAATAATAATGTTTCGTAAAATTTTATTGGAGTAAAACTTATGCTTTAAAGAACTGTTGTTTTTATTGTGATGATCGCCACTATTATGTTCACTATTTAGGTTGACATGAATAGAATCATGTTTCTTTCTTCTCTGCACCATGTTTCCTCCTACTTAGCTTGTTACATTATAAGTGATATGCGAATCATTTTATTATTATGATTATTTTTTAAAATTGTTCCTAACTTTTATTGTTGATTGTAACTATCAAACTGTAGAATTATCCGATTGAGTAGCTACGCGCGAAGAATTTGTTGTGATTAACTTAGATTGTTATGGCAGATTGATTTATTTGCAGTAGTTTTCTGTATAAATGTTGGAATTATTAGGCTGTGGCAGGGGAGTAAGACGGTGATGATTGGGACTAAACGAATTGATTGTTCTTCTGTGGATCCTTATGATGACCCAGAAATGCGAGATAAGGTTGCTGTTCGTGCGTTAATACTACTGCTTATTACATTTGTTATTAGCACGTTGTGCTTGCAAGGTTTCAATCTTGTTTATAAACAAGTTGGTATAGATGTGAAAGCTGTTGATCAAGCGCCTCTTATAACAGGTTTACCTGGAATTATTTTAGGAATTGTATGCTTTATTTACGGTTCTTTAGGTGACTTTGTGTCATTAAAAAAGCTAGTAACTATTGGATTAACATCTTTGTTTATAGGCTCAGTTTTTGGATTTGTAGCTAATTCTTGTTTTGAGCCAAATTTGTGGACAGTTATTGCTGCCCGTATTATGCAAACAACTGGTGAACAAGTAGCAGGCTCATCATTCTTAGTAATTGCAACAAAATATTTGCGAAATGATTTGAAAGTTATCTTCTTTGGATTATTTACAGCATCATATCAGCTTTCTGCATGTATTGGAGTGTTTTCAGCAGGATTGTTAAGCTCTATTGCTTGGCAATATTTATTCTTAATTCCAGCATTAACTATTCTAATATTGCCGTCATTATTGCATTATTTGCCAACAAAAAATGGCAACGGTAAAAAAATTGATGTTGTTGGTTTTACAGTCTTTGGAGTTGCTGTTGCGTCTCTTACATTGTTCATTTCATACGGAAACTTGTTGATGCTTATTTCAGCAATTATATTGTTTATAATTTTTGGTATTTACATTAGTAAAGCTAAAGAGCCGTTTGTTACGCCAGCTTTCTTTAAAAATATTCGTTGGCTTTCTGGCATAATTTTGATGGGCATAATATACTTCACAAATTATTGCATAAGCCCACTGTTCAATAGAGTTGGAAAAACTTTATATAACATGACTACTTCACAAGTGGCTTCTTATTTAGTTTGGGCTTTTATTGTTGCTGCAATATTCGGTTCATGCTCAGGCTTAATAATTAGTCGTATAGGAAGGAAAACAAGTTTATTATTAGCAATATTGTTTATACTTTGTGGATGGATTGGTATTGCAGTATTAATAAATTCTGGGTTCTTGGCTATAGCTTTATGTGCATGCGTTTATTATGCAGGTTGTGGAATGGTGTATTCTCCACTTGCTTCAACAATTCTTTCGTCTCTTCCAGTTGAAGAATCTGGCAGAGGATGCGGAATGAATGATCTAGCTATTAGTGTTTCTGCGTCTGTTGGTGTAGTAATTTTTGACGGAATATTAGATAAAAACATGTTGAATGGAGATTCTATAACTGGTGCTTCTGGTATTTCGTCTGGATTTGCAAACATATCTCTTATGTGTGCTGCTGTTGCATTATTAGGAATTATCGTATTTACATTCAGAAACTTTATTACTAAAGAAAGCAATGCAATCGAAGTAGACGAAGATTAAGAACAAAACCAAAAGTTAATAGTAAAGGCAAAAAGCAAAACCAAAAGCAAAAGCAATAGAATTGTAATTGGCAATAGCTTAACAATGTTGCTCATAAAGTTTGCTTGCAACATTATGAGCAATATTGTTTACAATATTGCAAGCGCTAAGAAAAGTATATGCATATATGCGAAACAGCTTTTACTTTCCGTCAATTATCTTTCTCATGCGTTGTATGCTAATCGGATATGCAGTTCCCAATTCTTGCGCCCAAAGAGACACATAGAATTCTTCGCACATCCAACGTAATTTCTCAGCGATTATTTGCGACTCGTCATGAGCTGGTCCTGCTGGGATTTTTTGAGCGTCTTCTTGAGCTTTTACTACAAGTTTATGTGCTTCATCTGCCTGCCATGCCCACCGCACGTCGCGGTTTTTATCTGCTTTAGCTTTGGTAAGACGAATCACGTCTGCATGCAGGTAGCGTTCAATACGAGGTAGAGAATCGGATGGAGTTTTGGCAATAAACCCTTCGTATACAAGACTTGCAGTGTGTTCGCGTATTGATTGCAACACTGAAAGCAAAGGCAAATCAGCCTTGCCGGAAACAGCTTTACTAACTTCTGCATCACGCTTCAATATTGCGATTACATCGTGCGTTATATCGTATACTGTGTCCTCGTATATTTCAGATACGTTTGCAACAGTTTCGCGTAATAAATTGTCGTCAGTAATATTATCCGTGTTCGCAATTAGTCGTTTTATTGCAGCCATTTGCAAGTCTTCTGCTAAAGCGTTAGAAGTTGAATAAGGTGCAGCTGCGAGCATTAAAGCTTCAGAACCAAGCCATCGAGAAGTAATACGCTTATTGTCTAAATGCAGCATATTCAATGCGCTTTGCCAAACCATTTGTGCGCGTGAAAGGTTTGTGGCACCAGATTTGTGTAATAAATCTGCTCGTTCAATTACATGACCAGCTTGTGCTGCTTTATTTGCTTTGATATTTACAACTTCTCTTGCAGATTCTTGTGCTTCTTTTGCAAAACGCTGTTGCAATGCAATTAATGATTTGTCGGTTCCAAGAATAGTAGGTTTTACGCGATTAGAGTATTTGTTACGACCTGCAGGTTTATTGCGACTTTCGTTAGTTTTTCTCTCTTCAACACTAAACGTCATGCGCAAGTATGGCGAAAGTCTGCTTATTTGCTCGTCGTCGAAAACTTCAGGATGTATTTGCGCGCCAACTACACAAATTGCAGCTTTAGTGAAAACTTCTCTAAAATCTTGCCATTCGCTTTTTATATTGCTTTCCGCTTCTTCAACACCAGGAAGCTCGTCGTAATGTTCGTCAATCCAAGCGCGAATTTTTTGAGCAGTGTCAGGAGCTGGAACAAACTGTACTCGTAGAGCTTTAGGCAAAGATTTAATCATGCCAATAATAAGCTCATCAAGCAAACCTGGAACATTCCAAGTAAATTCTTCAGGAGTTAAACGCGAAAGTATGTAAAGCGGCACATGCACAGTTACGCCGTCCAAAGGATTAGCCGGATCATACACATAACTTAAGCGCAACCTTATAATTTGACCGTCTGTACCAACTGTATTCCAATGGTCAGGATAATCAGCTAAATCAGTGCTTTGTGTAGTTTGTAAACGTTCAACTTCATCGGGATTAAAGTCTAACTTGTGTGGATCTTCTTCGCGGTTATCTTTCCACCATTTTGCAAGAGCTGCAATAGTAGTTGCTTCTTGAGGAATGCGAGTGTCATAAAAAGTAAATAAATCTTCGTCATTTACAGTTTCGCTTATTTGACGAGTGCGATTTGCTTGATTATCTGCATCTTCAAGCACATTGTGATTATTTAAAATAAACTCATCGTGTGCAAAACGTTGTTGCACGTCTGCTTCAACTAAGCCTTGACGAATCATAATCATTCGAGCTTCGTAAGGATTAACTCTAGACCATTGAACCGTGCGATCTTGAACAATAGGCAATCCGTATAGTAATACTTTAGATTTTGCTACAGCAGCACCTTTAGAAGCGCTCCAATGAGCGTCAGAATACGTGATTCTAGTAAGATTTTTAGCAAGAGGCTCAGCCCAAGCAGGATCGATTTGCGCGCAATATCTTGCCCAAAGTCTAGAAGTTTCAACTAATTGCGTACACATAACCCATGAAGGAGTTGTTTTAGAAACAGCTGAAGCTGGGAATATTGCGAATCTTCCTCCGCGTGCGCCTTGATAGTCATTTTTAGCCATTTTTTGAGCGCGTTTCATAGCGCGAATTTTTGCTAATCCGTGCAAATTAGCAAAATCTGAAGCTTTCGGTTCACGCACTACTTGCATTCCCAACATAGAAAGCAAGCCTGCAAGCATCGATGAGTGTATGCCTTGCGAATCCCAAGAACAGCACAAGCTGTGAGCAGCCTGCTGATTATTAGGAAGTTGACGAATTTCCAAAGATACTCTTTTAGATGGAATAGGCTCGCCAACTTTATAATGTAATTCTTTACACAAGTCTTGAAGTTGATTAACTAAATCTTTCCACTGTTTTAAACGCAAAAAGTGGAAGAATTCCGCTTTGCAAAGTTTACGAAGAGCATTATTGCTCATATTCCCGTCTGCTTGGAAAATATAATCCCAAATATTTAAAGCAGTTAAGAAATCGCTTGTTTCATCAGCATAACGATTATGAAGTCTATCTGCTTCTTCACGCTGCTCTTCAGGGCGCTCGCGAGGATCTTGCAAACTCAAAAACGCAACAATTACCAGCACAGCAGCAAGAGTATTCGGAGTGGTTTTACGAGCTGCTTGAACAATCATGCGTCCTAAACGAATGTCAATAGGCAATTTAGAAAGCTCGCGTCCAATATGAGTTAAAGTAATGAAACCTGATTTTCTGCTTATTGCTCCAAGCTCGTTAAGCTCATTAAAACCGTCGCTTACTGCTTTCATATCAGGAGGGTCAATAAAACCGAAATTCGTAATATCTTCGCCAGTTTTAGCAACGCCTACTGAAAGCATGTGCAACACAACTGCTCCAAGCGAAGTGCGAAGAATCTCGGGATCGGTAAAACGAGGGCGAGTTTCGTAATCTTCTCGCGAGTAAAGTCTAATGGCAATTCCGTCCGCGATTCGTCCGCATCGTCCAGAACGCTGATCTGCGCTCGCTTGAGAAATCGGCTCTATAGGAAGCCTTTGCACTTTTGCAGACTTAGAATATCTGCTAATTCTCGCAAAGCCAGGATCGACAACGTATCGAATCCCAGGAACAGTGAGCGAAGTTTCAGCAACGTTTGTAGCAATAACAATGCGTTGATGAGAGTGATGTTCAAATACGCGATGCTGATCTTTTGCAGAAAGACGCGCAAAAAGCGGCACTATCTCAATAGCATCCGTTCGCTTCATATCACTTGCTCGATTGCCAAAATATGAGCGTAATCCTGCTTCAAACTCTCGAATATCGCGCTCGCCGGAAGCGAAAACCATAATGTCTCGCGCTCCTTGCTCGTGGCTTGAATGAATCACTAATTGAGCACATGCGCGAGTTACTGCAGATGTCATATCTTCATCTGTAATATCGTCTCGATTACTTTCGTTAGATTGGCTTTCTGCAACAGTTTCCTCATCCATTGTTATGTCTGCAAAGCCTGGGACGTGTCGCATAAGTGAAGGTGCGGAGCCAAGAGGCTCATAAAGCACTCGAACAGGGTACGTGCGTCCAGAAACTTCAATAACAGGAACTTTTATGTGTAAAGCTTGTTCGAAATGTTCACGGAATTTTGCAGAATCTATTGTTGCCGAAGTAATAATCAGCTTCAAATCGCGTCTTTGCGGAAGTAAAGTTGTTAAATACCCTAGCAAAAAGTCAATGTTAAGACTGCGTTCGTGAGCTTCGTCAATAATAATCGTGTCGTATTTAGTAAGTAGAGGATCTCGCTGAATTTGCGCAAGTAAAATACCGTCAGTAACAATTCGAAGCTTCGTTTTAGGTGAACTTTCGTCGGTAAATCGCACTTGGTAGCCGATTTCTTCACCCAGTTTTACTTCCATTTCGCTTGCGATTCGCTCAGCAACAGTGCGCGCAGCTAAACGGCGAGGCTGAGTGTGTACGATTTGCTTACCTCTTCCGCCTCTTCCAAGCTCAAGCGCCATTTTTGGGATTTGCGTAGTTTTACCGGAGCCGGTTTGTCCGGAAACAATCACGACTTGTGAAGACTTAATTGCTTCTATTATTTCGTCGTGTGCTGCGCAAATAGGAAGCTCAACAGGGTAGTCGAATTTCATAGTGTATTTATTTCTTTTCGTAGATTTTCGCTTTTAGTACTTACTTACTTTTTATTACTTCTATAATTCGGTATCCTTTAGAGCTTGCATATTTTTCAACGTTGTAGTTTTCGCCAAGATTTTCAGCAAGCCAAGGAATAAGTGAGTCTGAGCCAAGATTTTTTTGCACAACTAAGTAAGCTGCTCCTCCTACTTTTAAACGCGGAATCCAAGTCATCAAAATGTCGTGCAGCATTTCTTTTCCAACGCGAATTGGGGGATTGGACCATATGAGATCAAAATTATTAAATTCCAAAGTATTATTTTCTTTTAAAGCGTCATCTACTAAAGAAGTGCGAATATGCTTTAAGCCAGCGTTTTTTGCGTTTAGTTCAGTAAGCTCTAGTGCTCGCTCATTTACATCTACAGCTACAATCTCAGCTTCTGGAGATTCTAAGCCCATTCCAATGCTTATAGGACCCCATCCGCATCCAATATCAAGGAATTTGCCATTTTCCGGTGGTTTTGGAGCATGTTTTAACAAAACAGACGTGCCTAGATCAAGCTTAGAAGCGCTAAATACTCCGTTTGAGACTTGTATAACAGTTTCATGATTTCTCAAAGTTACATGTAATGTTCTTCGCTCATCGCAAGATGATGGTGTTGCAGAAAAGTATTGTTCGCCACTGATTTTTTGCGTTTTTTCTGATTTTGGTGATTTGGTTTTATCGTATTGTTTAAATTGTTTATGACTTTCCATGATCTCGCTCAAAAATACCGTATTTAGCCTATAAATTTAAATTTATTAATATACTTTTACTATTGTATCTTTATTTACATATCATACATACATATTGTGTTCATATATTGTCGTCTCAAGTCACCATAATAAGACAAACGTTGTAAAACGCTATTTACAATGAAATAGAGGAGGGACAGTTGGTGGATAGTAATGTGACATCCGGGCGAGATGATGTGCTTAATTCAAACGATTTTTCCTCCTTCGAAAATGATTCTACTAATATGAATGAGCATAATCTCACCAATAATGCAGTGCTTTATGCTCATTCGGATGTGCTTCTAGACACTACTTCTGACAGTGAAAAGCATGATGAAGCTTGGCAGGAGCGTGAATCTCGTAATGCTTTAAAGCGTGTAGCTGGTCTTGGCGAATTACAAGATGTTACCGAGGTTGAGTATAGAAAGCTTCGTCTTGAGCGCGTTGTGCTAGTAGGAGTGTGGTCTAGCGCAAAAGGAACTCTTGCTCAAGCTGAAGAATCGTTGCGTGAGCTTGCAGCGTTGGCACAGACTGCTGGTGCTGTTGTTTGTGATGGCATGTTGCAACAAAGATATAGGCCAGATGCTGCAACTTATGTTGGTTCAGGTAAAGCGCGTGAGCTTGCAGCAGTAGTTGCTCAACATGATGCAGATACGATTATTGTTGACGATGATTTACCTCCTAGCCAGCGTAGAGCTTTAGAAGATGCAACCAAAGTTAAGGTTGTCGATCGCACTGCTGTTATTTTGGATATTTTTGCTCAGCACGCTACAAGCCGTGAAGGTAAAGCTCAAGTTGAGCTTGCTCAATTGCAATATATGTTACCTAGATTAAGAGGCTGGGGTGCTGCTCTTTCTAGGCAGGCTGGTGGTAGAGCTGCAGGAGATGCTGGTATTGGTTCTAGAGGTCCTGGCGAAACTAAAATCGAAATGGATCGTCGAGCTATTCGAAATCGTATTTCTAAACTTCGCCACGATATTGCAAATATGGCACCTGCGCGCGATGTAAAACGCGGTTCTCGTAGACGACAAGATATTCCAACTGTAGCTGTTGTTGGATATACAAATGCTGGCAAGTCGTCTATTATCAATCGTCTTACTGGTTCACAAGAATTAGTAGAAAATGCACTGTTTGCAACTCTTGATACTGCAGTACGTCGTTCTCAAACTCAAGATGGTAGAAGCTATACTTTGGTAGATACTGTTGGTTTTGTTCGCAGACTTCCAACTCAATTAGTTGAAGCATTTAAATCCACTTTGGAAGAAGTTGGACAAGCAGACGTTATTTTGCACGTAGTCGACGGTTCGCATCCAGATCCTATTTCGCAAATTAATGCAGTAAACGAAGTTCTCGCTAATATTTCTGGTGTAGAAGATATACCTCAAATTATGGCATTGAATAAATCAGACATGATGAGTGATGCTGCGCGAGAACGTTTTTCTTCTCTTTATCCTGATGCTGTTATTGTTTCTGCATTTAGTGGCGAAAATTTACAAATATTGCGAAATCGTTTAGAAGAATTGTTACCGTCTCCTCGTGTTCGTGTAGATGTAACTTTGCCGTACGAGTTTGGTGGATTATTATCAAAAGTTCGTGAAAATGGTGTAGTTGAAAAAGCAGAATATGTAGATTCTGGGGTTGAACTTATTGCTTGGGTTGGACCATCGTTAGCTGCAAAACTTATGAAAGTAGCATTGTAATAATAAATTCCGGTGGTGCGATTAGAGTAAAGGTGTTCATACCAAAAGCTCTTAATGTGAGAGCAGCCCTTAGTAATGCATAAATCGTGTTATTTTGTGTGCTTATAAGGGTGTGATAGGTTGTTGAAAAGAGGTTTTTGCTCATGGTGAGTTCGCAGGTTAAGCCAACTAAGCTTGCAATTATTGGTGCCGGCGCAGTCGGATCTACTCTCGCTTTCGCTGCTGCTCAGCGTGGTGTTGCGCGTGAGATTGTGCTTGAAGATATTGCTAAGGAACGTGTTGAAGCTGAAGTTTTGGATATGCAGCATGGTTCTAGCTTCTATCCTGCAGTTTCTATTGCCGGTTCTGACGATGTGGAAATTTGCCGTGACGCTGACATGGTTGTGATTACTGCTGGCGCTCGCCAGAAGCCAGGTCAGACTCGTTTGGAGCTTGCAGGAGCCACTATCAACATCATGAAGTCAATCATTCCAAACGTTGTGAAGGTTGCTCCTAACGCAATTTACATGTTGATTACTAATCCTGTTGATGTTGTTACGCACGTTTCTATGAAGCTTTCTGGTCTTCCAGCAAACCAAATGTTTGGTTCTGGTACCAACCTTGATTCCGCTCGTCTTCGTTTCTTGATCGCTCAGCACACTGGCGTTAATGTTAAGAACGTTCACGCATACATTGCTGGCGAACACGGTGACTCTGAAGTTCCTCTGTGGGCTTCTGCAACCATTGGTGGTGTCCCAATGTGCGATTGGAACGCTCTTCCAGGTCATGAGCCACTTGATGCTGCTAAGCGCGAAGAAATCCATCAGGAAGTTGTTAACGCTGCTTACAAGATTATCAACGGTAAGGGTGCAACAAACTACGCTATTGCTATGTCTGGTGTAGATATTGTTGAGGCTGTTCTTCGCGACACTAACCGCATTCTTCCAGTGTCTTCTTTGCTCGATGACTTCCACGGCATTTCTGATGTGTGCATGTCTGTGCCAACATTGTTGAACCGCAATGGTGTCAACTCTCGTCTGAACACTCCAGTTTCTGATCGTGAGTTGGCTGCTTTGAAGCGTTCTGCTGAAACTTTGCGCGAAACTGCTGCTAAGTTTGGCTTCTAGTTTTAAAGAGTAATTTATAAATTATTAAACCGCTTCTTCTCTTAATTGAGGAGGAGCGGTTTTCTTGTCCAAAACAACAACATGCATCGCAGAATTTTCTGTGAGTTCGATATATTATTACATTATGGCTGATTTTTCTAACATTCTTGCTACTCGTCCTGATTTTAATGACAGTGATCGTGAGTGGCTTCACCATTTGGTGGCAGATTGGCAGGTTATTGCAGATTTGAGTTTCGCAGATTTGCTGCTGATTATTCAAAATGGTGACGGTGATTATGTTGTTGCTGAACAATGTCGTCCTTCAACAGCTATTACTTTGCGTACTGATGATTTGTTAGGTAAAAAATTAGATGATTCTTTAGTGCCTGAGCTTAATGAGGCAATGAAATCTGAGACAAGTTTCCACTCTTCAACTTTACGTTCTATTGGTAGAGCTACTGTATGCTACGTTTACGCTCCAGTTCGTCATAGGGGTAAAACCATCGGATTGGTTATGCGCGAAACTAATTTGGCAACGCGTGAATCTAACGGTCGTTATGAAACCGAAAGTATCAATGCTGGTAAAACTTTATTTGACATGATTCCTCGTGAACAATTCCCATATCGTGAATCTGTGTTAAATCAGCGACATAATGCTCGAGTGTCCGATGGTTTTATTGTGCTAGAAGACGATGGAATAGTTCGTTATGCTTCACCTAATGCCATTAGTTGTTTCCGCAGACTCGGTGGATTAAATACTATGCAAGGTGAATATTTAAGCGAATTTGGCACTAGGTTGTTGCATACAAACGACAATGTTCCTGAGAGTTTACCTCTTGTATTAACTGGAAAAGCTGATGTGGATTGCGAACTTGAAGCGAACCATTCTATAGTTTCCATGCGCTCCTTACCTCTGTGGGGGCCAAATAATCGTGTTGGAGCTGTAGTGTTATGCCGTGATGTTACTGAAGTTTTGCGACGCGAGCAAGAATTGCGCACTAAGAATGCCACTATTTCTGAAATACATCATCGCGTAAAAAACAATTTACAGGCTGTTTCTGCTCTTTTGCGTTTGCAAGCTCGTAAAACAAAATCTATTGAAGTTAGAAAAGAACTTGAAGAAGCTCAACGTCGTGTGCAAACTATAGCACTAGTTCATGAAGGCTTGAGTCAAACTGCTGACGAAATTGTTGATTTTGACAAAGTTATTTCGAGTTTGTTGAAGATGTCAATTGAGTTGGCATCTCAAAATCAAAATATTGATATTGATTTTGTTGGAAAATTTGGCAGATTAGCAGCTCAGGATGCTACACCATTATCTCTTGTTTTAACTGAGCTAGTGACGAATGCAGTTGAACATGGTTTTGAAGGTCGTGAAAAAGGTCATATTCGTATTGCAGTTGGTAGAGGCGGAGACAATCTTAATATTGTTGTTGAAGATGATGGAGATGGCATAGATAGCGAGTCTTCTCATGGAATGGCTAAACCATCTGGGTCTGGCCTTGGAACGCAAATCATAAACACATTTGTCACTAACGATTTTGGTGGCACAGTTCGTTGGTCTCCTCGAAGAGAGGGTGGAACTAGGGTAGTGTTAGACATTAAATTGCGCGTATCTGGTATTGAGTAGCTTTACGTAAAAAATTGTTTTTCCAGCATGCATTAAATGCTATACATTTAGTGTAAAAGTATAGGAAAAATTAAAATTACTAATAAAGATGCAAAATGCCTTGAAAAAACTTTCTTTTCATGATTTCCTTACATTCAGGGGAACTTCTAAAGCTCACCGTTGTAGGTAAGAAATGAGGATAATAATTCATGAACAACTCGTTTGATTGGCGCACAACAGCAGCATGTAGTGACAAAGATCCTGAACTGTTCTTTCCTCTTGGAAGTGCTGGTACAGCAGTTCAACAGCTTGAAGAAGCAAAAGCAGTATGTCGCTCATGTGATGTTGCAACAGAGTGCTTAAAATGCGCATTAGAAACTAACCAAGATTACGGTGTGTGGGGAGGATTAAGCGAGGATGAGCGTAGAACTCTAAAGCGTAGAGCAATGCGCGCACGTAAAAGTCAAGATGCGTCACTATGAATAAATTTTATTCTAGGTGCACTATTTGAGTTAAACTTGCTGATCCTGGAGTGATTAAAACACATCGTCCTGGAAGTTGATAGTCTTCAATATCAAAACTTTTAGATAAAGCAGAAGGTATTCCAAGCATTGTATCTGTGCCAATATCTCCTGTTGGAAATATTATCCTCACTGGCGCTTGCTCAGGTAAACGTAAGTAGCGAGAAGTGCTAGTGCTCATAATAACTGGGCATTGTTTACTATTTAATCTTTTTTGAAAAGCAATAGCATTTTGTCTCGTATTTAGCGGATCAAGCAATTCATCCGCATCGTCAATAATGATTGGCGTATTTTCGTTGTAAATGTTATTAATGTTTTGTTCGCATAGTAATTTTCCTGAATATATTGGCAGGTTTAAAGTTTTAGAAATTATTTTTAATATTGTTGTTTTGCCTTGTTTTCTACTCCCAATAACAGCTATATTCCCAAGGTGAATTGGTAATAGAGCAGGGTATAAGTGTATGGTATCGTCTTGCAAACCAATAATAATATTCTTAGTATTAAATTCTTGAGTACGTAAGCTTTGAGATGTTTTTTGCTCCGAATTTTTGTATTTGTAATTCTTTGAATACTCTGCAAGTTGTTTTGATGAAAGAATCGACGGCAATGGTTTGCTAAATAATTCTGGAGAATTATCATGATGGCAGAATCTACCAGCTAACTGTATTGCTCGTACTAAATGTGCAGGATTGCTGCTTTGAGCACATCGCAAAGATGCTACTCCTTCTCCAATATTGTAATATGCAGCTCCTGGCGTATTTGGGCTTATTCTAGCTGCATGCGCTGTTCCTAATAATTCTTGCGATTGCATTCCGTCTCTAACTCTCAAGCAAATATTAATAGAAATATTAGCTTTCATATCTGCGCTTACTTGCGCGAGTGGATTTTGAGTTCCAGCAATAATATGCATTCCCAAAGATCTGCCTACTGATGCAATTCGTATAAGACGAGGCATGTAGTCGGGGAGTTGATCTTTTAAAGCATGAAATTCGTCAATAACAATAAGCAATGAAGGCTCAGCTGGAGTTACTTGTGCAATATTATTACACCCATGATGAGCTACTAGTCTTTCTCGTCTATCTAGTTCTAGTTCGAGACCTTTTAGAGCGCGTATTGCGTGTTTAAGATTTAAATCTCCTACGTTTCCCATAGCATGTGGGAGTTTAGATAGTATGTCAAAAGTTGCTCCTCCTTTAAAATCCATAAAAACAAACCGTAGCTGCTGTGGGCCGTATTGAAAAGCCAAAGCTAAACACCAAGTCGTAAGAAGTACTGATTTACCAGAACCAGTTGTTCCAGCAACTAAAGCATGTGGTCCATTGTTAATTAAATCTAAATAGCAGTATCCATTATTGCTTATTCCAAGTGGAGCTATAAGGTGTTTAGTTTTTGAATTAGGCAAGTAGTTATAAATATTTGTATTTAGATTTTCCTTCATACTATTAGATTTGTTTTTTGTATCGTATGTTCCTGCATTTTTTAACCATATTTGCAATACTTCTTTCCAGTGATGTTGCGTATTAGAAATTGCATTTCTTCTCATAAGTAATGTTTCTAAACTTATTGGTGTGATAGCATCTGGCAAACTTTCTACAGTTTGTTGATTATAAGTTAAGTTATTTGACGATTGCGTAGTGTTTAATAATTGAATTTGCTGATCTTGTTGAACACTTTGAACAGAATTTTTCTCAGACATGTATTGAAAAATTTGTGGAATAAGACTTGCTATATACATCATAATGCTTGGAATAATCATGGTTAGCATCATCCAATTATTTTGCATCCATGCCATTATAGCCAATGCTATGTGAGCGAATATGGGAACTATACTCGCTGCCATCTGTACATGCATAAGTACTTTAGTTGTAGACATTCCTGTATTAGATTTGTTACTCATAAATGTATGAGACAATATTTTTGATTTTTGTGCAATACTTATGCAAGATTGTGGTTAAAAGATACGAGTTTAGTACTTTCTAAGTTATTGTATCTAATTGAAGTGTTGTTTATACAACAATACTTCGAAATTATTGTTGCTCCGCAAGAGTTCCAACTGATCCAGGTTTATGAGTGCCTGATGCAAGTTGGTTGAATAAATCTAAGTTTTTAGCATCATCGAGAAGCACGGATGAACCAACTCCTGGAACTTGATAATCAGGATTCGTCCAATATACTGTTCCAGATATTCCTGACGGCCCAGTTGCTTCTTTGAATGCTTGAGCCATTTCCCATAATGTTCCTGGATTGGTTTTCTCGTCAAAAATAACTGAAGCAAGTCCCGTTTCAGCTAGCTTTTTTACTTTTCCAAAATTCAATAATGTATTGTGGTCTAAAGCTTTTTTCATAATAGCTGCAATGACCATTCGTTGACGTGCAGCTCGTCCAAAATCAGATTCTGGATCTGCGTATCGCATTCGCGAAAATGCTAACGCTGTATTCCCATCAACGTGATGGCATCCAGAAGTCCAATTTAACCCGCTAAACTTATCGCTTACTGTACGGTTGTAGCATAAATCAATGCCGTCTATAGCATTAACAACATTAGTAAGACCGCCAAAACGTATTTCTGCAACATGGTCAATGCGATGACCTGTAATTTTTTCTATTGTTGCTGTTAATGCTTTATTTCCAGCTGCTTGCGCAACGCTATTAATTTTTACTTGTTCGCCATTTAAAGAAACAAGAGAATCTCGAGGAATAGAAATTAGAGAACTGTGACCATTGCTCGGCTTTGTCAATACAAGAATAGTATCTGTTCTAAATCCTGTTATCTCTTTAGCCTCTTCGCCTTCTCTTTGATCGGAGCCAAGAATAAGCCATGCTTTACCTTGAGTGCTAGGAGTATTAGTAAGCCAAGTAGTGCGGTTAATTCTTGAGTCAATCCAGTTCCATGAGTATACTCCAAAACCGGTTGCAGCTACTGCTAGAACAATAAAGATTGCAATAAATGCATGTAAAATTCTACGCGGTTTGTGTGGTAGTACTTTTGCTGCGCTCCCAACTACATTATTTATAGTTGTTGGAATACGCATTTGTGAAATAGAACTTGTGCGCGGTGTTTGTCTTTCTCGCAATTGCGATGCGTAAGAAACAGGTCTAGAAGAAAATTGTTCTGGACTTTTTAAGATTCTTGTTCTTCGAGATGTAGGTGCAAAAGATGGAGCTTGTGATGGAAGTTGATTAGGATTTGTTTTGTCTTTTTGCGCGCGTTTTGGAGTGAAACTAGGAGGCACGTTTGAGTTAGATGAATCGTTATTATGAGAAGGAGTGAAGATAGGTGGGTTTAGATTATCTTCAGAAGGGTCCTCATACAGTCGCGAATTCATGCATCCTCCAAAATAAGCATATGCGTCATATATCTTCAATGACTATGAGTATATAATATACAAGTCTTATGCTCGTACATTATATACTCATATATTACATCTTGCTTAATTGTCTACTTTTTTCTAGGCACAGCGCAAAGTACATTGTTTGCATACTTGTCTGCAAAACCAACGTATTGTCCTGTTTGTGGATTGTGAATAGTTCCATTTTCAGGATCCACAATTCCTCCAGTATTTGGATCAATAAATTGACCTTGAGAATTTTTTATTAATCCTGTTTTTGGATCAACATGTTCCATTTTCTTTGGATTTGTAGTTTTATTAAGCTTGTTATTTTCGCTTATATCGCTATCGTCATCTGCGTCTTCATTGTCTTGATTGTTCGCATTTTTAGACGAATTATTGGCATTATTTTTGTTAGCTCCGTTAGTTTTATGATTTAGCGATAACGGTTTATTCTCGCGCATTAAATCCCAAATATCGTCTGCTTCGTCGGACCACACAACACGATTTGAATCATAAGGGTCTGGAATAACAGGAGTAGTACGCGCGTAAATATGTGAAGAATCTAATTTACGCATGCTTAATGCCAAACCGACTAAAGTGGTAGGATTTGCCAAGCCTTCACTTATATTTAATGATCCTAACGATGCTTTTGCAAGCTGGTAAAGCTCGCTTGTTTGAGTGAATAAGTTTTTAGACATTGCTTGATGTAAAAGCTGTTTAATCAAGTATTGCTGTCTTGTTGTTCGCATTATGTCAGAACCATCGCTTGCAGTATCGTGGCGCATTCTAGCGTATTGAGTAGCAAGTCGACCGTTAAGATGCTGCATTCCTTGCTTGAAATTCACGCCTGTATAAGTATCGCGAGTTGCTGCTGGTATGCATAATGATACGCCGCCAACTGCATCAATCATATTGCTTAATCCGCTAAAATCAGCGACTATAAAATGATGAATATTTAAACCGGTAAGTGAATTAACCGCTTTTAAGGAGCATGATGCTGCTGAAGCTAAATCTCCGCCTTGTGCATATCCTAAGGCGAAGATTGAATTAAACATCACATGTTTTCTTGCAGGAATACGTCCTTTTGTAGTGTCACATGCTGGTGCGTCTACCATAGAATCTCGTGGAATAGAAACAATATTCATGTATGATCTATCTGCGCTAATTTGAACTACCATAGTAGTATCTGATTGATGATCACCAGTTTCGCCGTCGTGTGTGAAGCTTTGATTGTTTCCATCACGAGAATCTTGACCTAAAACAAGAAAAGTTACTGGTTTTCCTGCATTTATATCAAGTGCTTGATTAGCTTCTGGATCTTTAGATATAACGCTTACAACTCTGCTGCTTACAGCAGAAGAAAAATCTAACCATACTGCTGCTATTATTGTTGAAAAGAATGTAAGTACTGAAATAACAAACATGCACAGTATCTTGCGCGTGCGGTTAATCATTCTATAACCAAGACTATGGTGAGGAGTTGAATTCCAATCTTCGCTTGGTTGGTACCGCATGTCTTCATGATACCGTGAAGTTGTCATCGTACCCTCTTTCTCAATAATGAGGAACCTTTTAGGTTGTGGCAATATCGTTTCTTTTTCCATCGAATAAACCAATATTCAATGGGCACATATAACGCGCAATTATAGCACACGGCAGTGAGATTTATTGCGTTCGGTTGTGTTGAATGTTATTTGATTTTTTAATGAAAATGTTAATAAGTTTACGCAAATATTCTAATTAAATTTATATGAAACGTACTGGTTAATATGAGCAAAAATATTAATAAAATATGTATAAATTTATTTAGAATTACGACTTGTGTTTTGGTGGATACATACCCCCTGCGTAAACTGGTAAGTATGGATTCGATAACCGCTCATAATCTTACATTTGAAGACGAAGTTTTACAGGTGCTGTCATCTGCGAAAGATGCGCATCCTCATGATGTAGATTCGTCTATTATGGCAATGATGTGTGTGGAGCGAGATACTCGTTTTTATGCTGATACATTACATGCAGTACTAAGCCAATCAATTCTTCCTGGAACTTTAGTAATAGTCGATTGTGCTAGTCGAGTAAAGCAGACTATGCAAACGAATTTACAAGTAAAAATTGATTCATCTATGCTTACTGGAGCAATTAATACTAGAAAATCATTATTGCAGAATGCTAATAATATCGATTCCAATAATGCAATTGACAGCGATTCAAAATATAAACCAAATACTAATAGCGTAAATAATACTTGTGTAAACAATAGTGAAAATAAATCTGTACGTATAATTATTATTCCTATTTCTTCTGCTCATTCTTTTGGAGATGCAATAGAAAAGTCTTTGCGCAAGATTTTGCCTTGTGCAGGAGTTTCTGCATTATGGCTTTTGCATGATGATTCTCGCCCTGCAGACTCTAGTTGCTTAGAATATTTGCGTGAAACTTGGCGAAATACTCCGACTGCTTCAGTATTGGGAGCTAAACAAGTTGATTGGCAAGGAAATATCTTGCACAACGTTGGAATGTATGCTTGGCGACACGGTGTTCATACTCTTACTGTTGACGGCGAGCCAGATCAAGAACAGTATGACGGTCGTGGAGATGTATATGCAGTATCGTTAGCAGGTGCTTTAGTTACATTAACTGCATGGCAAACTTTACGCGGTACGCAACCATGGATGACAACTTTTGGTGAATCAAGAGATTTTTGTCGTAGAGTATGCTTATCCGGAGGTCGTGTTGTTGTAGTTCCTTCAGCTCGTATCGCACACAGGCGTGCAAGGTTAGAAGGTATCCGTACCCGTAACGGTGATGCTAGAAATCATAATAGTTCAGGATCTAAGTATGGTGTAGCATCTTCACTCGTAGCTAAGCAGCGTTACAAATACACTGATATTAGTATTTTTTTGTGGCCTCTTATATGGATTCTTAGTTTGCCTGCTTGTTTGGTTGGTGCTTTGCACTCGCTGTTTGCTAAACATCCTTATATAGCGTGGATTCGTTTGCTTTTGCCATGGCTTGCTATTATGCAATTGCCTAGAGCGGTTTTTGTTCGCAGAAGGGTTGCAAGGAATACGCGTGTTTCATTAAAGCGACTTGTTCCTCTTATCGCAGATCGTCATCAAGTTGCACGTTGGCGTGATCGTAGTTCTGCTTTCCAAGCTCAACAGCATTTCGTGTTGTTAAGTCCTCTAGCGAAGCGGCATTTACATATTCGAGTGTTGCGTAGGTGGAGTGCTGTTATTCTTGCGTCTCTTCTTCTTTTTGCAGTCATATTGAATTTATATGGCTCTCCATGGCGTGAAATTTTAAGTGGCGCTTCTTGGAATGCGCAGCAATGGTTACCAACTGGTGCGGATTTCAATCAGTTATGGAAGTCTGCTATTGGCGCATGGGTTCCTGATGATGGTTTTGGACCTGCAATTCCTCCAGCGCCATGGCTAAGTATTTGGGCAATCGCATCAACTGTAGTTGGTGCTAACCCGTTGTTGGCTGTTACATTAATGTTCTTCTTAGCTGCTCCAGCTATGTGCTTAAGTTTTTGGGCTCTTGCTGGCGTATTTACGCGTTCGGATACTGTACGCGTATGCGCTGGTATTTGCTGGACTATGATTGCTATTGCTTTTGGCTTGTTTGCGCGCGGTGATTTGCCAATGTTAATGACTATGACATTTTTGCCTGCGGCATTTGCTTTTGCATTCCATGCAGTTGGAATGTACGTAACAGAAGATCCTGTGCGTCCTGTTAAATCTACTCAATGTGCAGCATGCGCAGCATTATGCTTTATGGTTCCAGTAGCTGCAGAACCGCAGCTTGTTTTTCCTCTTATTGTTATTTTTATTGCATCGTTTATTATGGTGCGTTCTCATCGCATTATGTTTGCGCTTATGCCTATACCATCGATAATTGTTTTGCTTCCTACAATAGGAAGTGCTATTAGATATGGTGAATCTGGAATGTGGCGCCAATTGTTCTCTAGTATGGCTTTGCCGTTTAGAAGTGTGCAAGGTGCTCCACGCGTAAGTGATTACGCTGATGTTTTGTTGCACGCTTTTAATATGTCTTCTCCTAATGTCGAAATTAATATGCCATTGATGAGCTTGAGAACAATAATAATGGTAATTTTTGCAATTCTAGCTGTTGTTATGGCTGTTGCGTCATTAACTTTGCCTTTTGCTTTGCGAGTTTCTCGAATGATGTGGGTTGTGATTATTTCCGGAATGTTGCTATCTCTTGTTTCTGCTCGTATTGTAGTTGCATCCGATGTTTCAGGACCTGTTGCTGCAAGCGTTTTGCCTGGAGTTGCATTATCTGCTGTTGGCATTTTATCTTGTATGTGCATGGTTGCTGGTCAAGCTGTTCGTCGCTTTGAGCCACTACGTGCTTCGAAGGAATCTGAATCTAAAACTTTCGAAAACTATAAAACTCGTGCAGATAGGCGTGCTGCAATGCGCCGCTCTGCTGCACGATTGTTGCAGCACATAATTCGCATAGCACGCGCTGGTCTTGCAAGTGGTATGTTGACTATGGCTGTTCTTTTGGGTCTTTTTGCTGTATTGAGCGGACCGGCTACGTCTATTTGCGCAAATAACAATGAGCTTCCTATGGTTGTTTCTGATTATTTGCGAAAAGACGATACTCGACGAATACTTGCTTTAAGAGCTCAAAGTAGTCATGATTTGTCAATTTCTATTATGCGAACATCTAAAGGGGATGCAATAGACGAATCTCCAGCTCTTCGTGTTAGACAAGTAATGTTTGGCGATTCGTCAAGCAATAAAGCAATATATCGCGCATCAGCACAATTGTTATCTCATGCAGATAATGGCGCAATCTCAACGTTAAAGCAACTTGGAATTGGCGGTATTTATATCGTTAATAGTCCAGAAGATAAGCAGGTTCCTCATAAAACTTCTATGTCAATACAACAATTGTTACATCCTTCTGTACGAACTGTAAGTAATGTTAACAAAGAAGCTACTGAACAATTAATTGCACACGTTAACGCTTCTGACGGTACACAATTGGTTGTCTCATCACCGCAAGGAACTTATTGCAGATTTGATGGTGTGCCTGATTCTAAGTCGTTGTCTTCTACATCTCCGTATTATCGATCTAGGCCTCTTGCATGGAGAGTTCCTTGGATTATTGTTTCTTCTATGGTATTACTGCTGTACTGTATTGTTGCTGTGCCTCGATTTGGCAGACATGCAATGATAGAGCGTTCAGATGACAGGCATGAGGAGGAATTAGATGAGCTGGCATAAAAATCCTCATGAGGGCTCTAAGCATGGTGAAGTAAATGCAGATGTAGATATTAATCGCAAGAACAAAATAGTCAGTATTGTCTCACTTGCTATCTTTAGTGCAATAATACTTATTGCTTCTGCATGTGTTGTTGCATTATGCTTACCAATGCCTCAATTTGTAGATAATCCTAATACTCCATCTAGTGGCGTTGTAAGTAGTGTTGGTTCTACTCGTTTGCAAACTATTTGCCCTATTCGATTGTCTCTTCCAGATTTGACTCAATATGGTGATAGCGAATATAACGAATCAGAAGGCGATTTACAATCTTCTGCTCGTTATGGTGCTTTTGGGGATGTGTATAGTTCCAGCTTGCGTAACATACGAGATAACAATGATCAATCTATTACGTTGAATTCAAAATCAACTGATGATGATACGTCAGCTTTTATTGCTAACAATAATGTAAATCATGACGCTCAAGTTCTAGAAGGACATTTGTCACGAGTTGGATCTGGCACTGGAATATCTGCTTCCATGGTTTCATGGGCTACTAAAGGTGACGTAAAAGGTTTATCTGCAACTACCTGTTCAATGCCGTCTATGAAACAGACATTCCTAGTTCCAGAATCTGCTGATGGAATTTCTATTCGTTTAGAAGCATTTAATGCTGCTTCAAAATCTACTGTTGTTCGTGTTAAAGCTTGGTCTGCAGAACATGGCAACAATCAGTTAAATCTTTCTACAGGAAGTGCTTTTACTGTTCCTGCTCGTTCTCACGCATATTTTGATCTTGCTGCTGCTTCTCCTAAGACTTCTGGATTATACGTGCAAGTTGAAAGCGAGCAGACATCTATAGCATCATTTGTAAAAGTTGTTCATATGAGTGGCTTATCTGTAAAAGGTGTAGATATTATTCATGAATTAAGCACTCAATCTAACACAAATATTCTTTCAGGTATTAGTGAAGGCGATCAATCTAAGTTATATGTATGGCCAAATAAAGATGGTAATGTAACACTTTCATGGATGAATGATACAGGTTCTAAAGAAGTAAAGAATTTGACGTTAAAAGCACACCATCTGCAGGTTGTTGATCTTGGAAAAGTTCCAGAGCATGTTAATGCTTTGAGCGTAAGTGGAGATGTTCCTACTCAAGTAATGATGTCTATTACTAAAGATGGCAAAGACAATCAATCAGATGTAGCTTTTATTACGCCATCTAACGTGCAAGGTAGTGGCGCAATTGTTTCACCGGTTTCTGCTAATGAAACAGTTCTATACCTTTCTTCTTCAAGCGATAAAGATGCTTCTGTGAGTTTGCAAGGATTTGATTTAAATGGTGTATTAGCTGCTACAAAAAACGTAACGATTCCTGCGAATGCATCTTTAAGAATTCCTGTTTCAGACATTTCGCACGATGCAGTTATGTTTATTGCGAAATCGCATAGCAAAGTTTCTTTGTCTGCCCGTATTCATAAAGATGAAATCGATAAGGCTGGTATAGCAGGTATTTCTTGGCTTTCTGCGCAATCTTTGGAGCCGCAAGCAATGAAGGTATACGTTAAAACTGACAATCATATTGTGCAATAATACGAATAAAAATATTGCTATAAGCGACTATAAATTAATTAAAATACTTAATAATTTTAATTAATTTAAAAATTGTTTACAGACCCCAATCTGGATCAATTTCTTCTGGTCTGCGACCGTATAGTTCTGCTAAGCGTTGCACAAGCTCATCTCTGATAGCATATTGAAGTTCACTTCTGCTGCTTACATGAGTGCATAGCGGAAGCCTATACAATACAATTCTAGATTGCATACCACGGCTAGCTGGAAAAGCTTGCGAAAGTATTCTGCGGTTTTGCTCCCATAACAGTGGTTGCGAAGGCGGTACATCTTCTACCGCGAATTGAACGTCTTTAGTTAATGCTCGCCAAGCACTGTTAAGGCGTCTAATTTGAGCTGCTACCATGGCATCGAACATTCCACTAGCAGTTCTATATTGTGGAAGGCGAGTACCAAATATTGGTGCTCTAAGACCTCTACCATGCCTATTTCTATAGTGACGTTCTTCCCAAATTAGACCTGTCATGCTTCCACTTTACGAGAAGGCTAGGGCAATAATATGTAAATAATTAATATGCGGTGTGTGAAATACGCTCACACTATAGAATACTGTATATATGGTTTTAAAAGTCAGGAGGATTTGTAATGCTCAAACCAATAGTGCATGATTGGAATGAGTTTAATCTTGACTTGAGCATTGCTAAATCGTCTCTTATTGCTTTTGATTTAGATAACACATTGGCCTGTTCTAAAAAACCTATGCTTAAATCGATGGCTGAATCATTAAGTAAGCTGATTAATATAATTCCTGTTGCTGTAATAACAGGTGGCTGCTTAGAGTTAGTTAAGAAGCAAATTTTAGATATGCTAACTACTGGCACTAATCTTAAAAATATTCACATAATGCCTACTAATGGAACTAGTTATTATCGTGTGAATAATGACATGTCATTGCAATGTGTTTATGAGCATAGTATCGATTTTAAGCAAGCGCAATGCGTTATTGATGCAATACGCAAGTGTGCAAAAAATATGGGCGTGTGGAAAGAACCTGGCGATCCAATGCTGTGGGGAGAACAGATAGAGAACCGCGGTAGTCAAATTACTTTTTCGGCACTAGGGCAACTAGCTCCTATTGAATATAAAAAAACTTGGGATCCTAACGGTTGTTTGAAAGCTCAACTTGCACAAAGTATTTCTCAAGCTTTACCTAATTTTGCTGTACGCGCTGGAGGAGATACTAGCGTCGATATATACAGGCGCGGTGACGATAAAGCTCAAGCTTTGCGAATGCTATCTCAATATTGTGATCTTAATATTGAAAAAATTACTTTTATTGGCGATCGTATGTATCCTGGAGGAAACGATTATCCTACTGCATTTACAGGAGCTTTAGTTGTTAAAGTAAGTAATCCTTCGGATACTTTAGAGCTTTGTAATAAGGTACTTAATATTTTAAAAATATAGAATTTTATTAATTTTTCATTTTAAGATACCTTTTAACCACAATAACATTTTTTATTTGCATAGCTAATAAGCTACCGCATATGCTGTCATTATGGTTGGGAGACGCAAGGTTATAAACCACCAAAACAAAAAGAAGTATAGAAGCGTGACATCTAATGGGGGATTAGCATGTCACGCATCTGTACCTTGTGGTGTATACGAAAACATGGATGTTGATTCTGTAAATTGGCGTTTTGCTAGTTGGAGGAATGTAGCGATTGCTTTATTTAATTTATTTTTGCCTCGCGCATGTGCAGGATGCGATACTCCAGACTATATATTGTGTGAAAACTGCAAGAAAGCGTTGCAATGCTGGAAACGTGCACCATTTACCAGAACAGTATGTGGATATCGTTACGCGTGTGGTTCGTATTCTACGGTTGTTCGTCGCGCAATATTGTTATGGAAGGATCATTTCGATATTGCATGTGACAAAATATTTGGTGAACTTATTGGCGATTTAGTAGTAGAAGTTATATCTAAATTTTTGCGCTCGCATTCTTGTTATATAAGTGAAAATCCTATATTTGTTATACCAGTTCCGTCGTCTAAGTATTCATCAAGGCATCGTGGGCGTAAACATATGTTGCCTGTTGCAAATTGTGTTGCTAAACGATTGTGTAATAGTGGCATTAGGGCATACGTTTTAGATATTGTAAGTATGAATGCTAGAATTACTGCGAAATCAGTGCAAACTTCCGGTTTTCGCGGAAGGTCTAACAGAATTTCTAAGGCGTTTAGCATCAATTTCAAAGAATTGAGAAAGCAAAAGTCTGAAAATCAACGCGAGTACAAAGCTATTGTATTGGATGATATTGTAACTACTGGCTCAACTATGAATAGCTGCGTTTCAACTCTACAGAGTAGTGGATTTACTGTTTT
The DNA here is from genome assembly GCF_056590715.1 of Gardnerella sp. C0026F2. Taxonomy (NCBI): domain Bacteria; kingdom Bacillati; phylum Actinomycetota; class Actinomycetes; order Bifidobacteriales; family Bifidobacteriaceae; genus Gardnerella; species Gardnerella sp. C0026F2. The sequence goes on along the minus strand of NZ_JBWPWR010000002.1, from coordinate 14,512 downwards.
GGCATGCTTTTCTTTAGCGTGTGTATGCAATAAGGATGATCGTACAGCAGATTACGAATGTTAGTTTTCTATTGTATTGCTATAGTTTAGCGGAAGCGCAATCTCAAAGTTTGGACCACGCTTATCGTCTACTACTTTTACAGTTCCATGGTGCAATTGTGCAGCCCAACGAGCAATTGACAATCCTAATCCTGTTCCTCCTGATTCTGTGCCAATTCGCTGATTTCCTTTAACAAATCTTCTGAAAATATCTGCACGATCTTCTTGGGGAATTTGTTCTCCAAAATTCACAACATTACATATTACAGAGTTTTGGTTGTGATTAATATGAGCACTTATAAGAACACGAGTTCCATCATCTGAATGTTTTAGAGCGTTAGAAATAATATTAGTAAAAAGTTGCGAAAGGCGAGCTTGATCTCCTGTTAATTCAATCTCATCATTAATTTGAACTTCAATATTATGATTATGACCTGAATCTGCTATTTCTAGTGGCTCAATAATTTCGTCAATAAAGTCTGTGAAATTAAATGAAGTTATATTAAGGCTTTCCGCACCTGCTTCAACTCTAGATAAATCAAGAAGGAAAGTAATAAGATCAGCAAGTCTATGAGTTTGGTTTAATATAGCTTCCATATTAGATGGAGTAGGATCAACAACTCCGTCTGCAAGATTTTCAAGCATTGCTTGTAAAGCAGAAACAGGAGTGCGTAATTCGTGGCTTACGTTTGCTATAAGCTCTCTACGCATCTGATCTGCATGTTCAAGTTCTTCTGCCATTTCATTAAATGCAAGAGTTAATTTACCTACTTCGTCACGACGATTTTCTACAGCAACTCGTACAGAGTAGTCGCCGTCAGCCATGGCTTCTGCAGCATTTTTCATTTGACGAAGTGGTGCTGTAAGTCCTCTAGAAAAAATGTATGTAATTCCTAGAGCAACAATAAGTGTCAATGGCATTGCAATCCAGCCATTTAGACCAGTTTTAAGTAAAAACCATGCCATTACAAAAGCAATTGCTGTTGCAAAAACAATAATTGCCGAAAGTTCAATTTTTAGAGATGAAAAAAATCCGACAGGTCGATTTGGATAATTATGCTTTATAGAAGAATTCGTAAATCGAGTTTTTGACTTATCTCTAAGTTGAGTATTTGAGTTTTTATTTAATAAATTATGTTGTTTAGTATTTTTATATTGCTCAGAATTAGCATTATCTATTTTATTTTCTAATACCATTTACGAATTTTCCGAAGCTAAAGTGTTGTAACAATTTACTATTTATGAAAGTAGTAATTATTTATGAAACTTGTGATTGTAGAACTTTGTCGTAATCACTAATAGGTGGCTCGAATGCGTATCCTATTCCGTGTACAGTACGAATCCATTCCGATCCAATTTTATGCCTCAAAGACTTAATGTGCGAATCTACTGTGCGAGTTCCAGAAGCATCTGGCCAATCCCACACTTCTTCAAGTAACTTTTCACGCTTAAATACAGTATGAGGATGACGAGCTAGAGTAGCGAGCAAGTCAAACTCGGTTGGTGTAAAATGTATCTCTTCGCCGTTTAGAGTTACAAGTCTTTGGCGAGGTCTAATAATAAGCGATCCAAAAATAATTGTACGTTCATGTTCCATTGTTTTTGCTATTTGCGCTGCGCGTTCTACGCGTCTCAACAATGCTGCGCAACGAGCAATTAACTCACGTGGTGAAAATGGTTTAGTCATGTAATCATCTGCGCCTGCGCTTAAGCCAACAATTTTATCGGCTTCTGCGTCGCGCGCTGTTAACATGAGGATAGGAACAGGCATTTTGGAGATAATTCGTCGAGTTGCTTCAATCCCATCCATAATAGGAAGCATAATATCCATAATTATTAGATCGGGTTTTAGTTGTTCAGCAGCTCTAACAGCAGACGCTCCATCCGCAGCGACTCTTGCTCTCCAGCCTTGTGCAGTAATGCGTTGTGCAATTGCTGTAGCAAGATCTGGCTCATCCTCAACAACGAGAATCGTGCGAGCATTTACGCTAGCTGATGGAGCGTTTAGCATATTTTAAAAAGACCTTTCAGTGTTGTACTGGCTTCAAGAATACCGCACCTAACGCTGGAACAGTGATTCTTGCAGAGTATGGTCGAGAATGATACTCTTCAGCAGCAGCAGTGAATGTGCCGTTGTGAATATTAGATCCGCAATACTTTGCATCATCAGTTGTGAGTATCTCTTCCCACTGTCCACCTTTTGGTAGCGCAACCTGATAGTCTTGCCATGCTTGACCTGAGAAGTTTACTACTACAACGATTTCTTCTCCGTCGTCGCCAATACGCACGTAGCTTAAAGTATTGTGATCGGAATCGTCGCTTGTAAGCCACTGGAAACCATCAGGAGTAAAGTCTTGACTCCAGAATGCGCGAGAGCTCTTATACAGAGTATTCAAATCTGCAACAAGCTTTTGTACACCTTGATGGAACGGCCATTGCAGTTCATTCCAGTTAAGCGAAGTATTGAAGTTCCATTCGCTGGATTGTCCAATTTCTCCACCCATGAACAGAAGATTCTTGCCTGGATGAGACCACTGGTATGCAAGCAATGCGCGTAATCCTGCGAATTGTTGCCATTCGTCGCCTGGCATCTTTCCAAGTAACGAACCCTTACCGTACACAACTTCATCGTGGCTTAATGGCAGCACATAATGCTCAGAGTAGGCATAAACCATTGAGAATGTAATTTCGTTATGATGCCAACGACGGTTAATCGGCTCCTCTTTAAGGTATTGCAAAGTGTCGTGCATCCAGCCCATATTCCACTTCAAGCCGAATCCTAAGCCGCCCATATCGGTTGGTGCAGTCACGCCTTGGTAAGCAGTGGATTCCTCAGCAATCATCATGATGCCAGGATTATTCTTGTATGCAGTTGCGTTTGCTTCCTTAATGAAGTCAATTGCTTCAAGATTTTCGCGTCCGCCGTAGATGTTTGGTCTCCACTGTCCTGCTTCACGGCTGTAATCCAAGTAGAGCATTGAGGATACTGCATCGACGCGCAACGCGTCAACATGGTATTCATCAAGCCAGAAGCAAGCATTAGCAACCAAGAAGTTACGAACTTCATGACGACCAAAGTTGAAGATGTAAGTACCCCAATCAGGATGCTCGCCTCGCATAGGATCAGGATCCTCATATAATGCTGTGCCATCAAAACGACCGAGTGCAAAGTCATCCTTAGGGAAGTGAGCTGGAACCCAATCCATAATGACGCCAATGCCTGCTTTGTGGAGTTTATCTACCAAATACTTAAAGTCATCAGGGGAGCCAAGGCGAGAATCTACTGCATAATAACCTGTTACTTGATATCCCCAAGATCCAGAGAATGGATATTGTGTCAACGGCATAAACTCGACGTGAGTAAAGCCTTCTCTTTGCACATAATCAACTAAATGATCAGCAAGTTCGCGATAATTGCCTAAATCGCGATTCCAGCTGTTAGCTTGTACTTCGTAAATGCTTATTGGACCATTGTGAGCATCTGTTTTTGCGCGCTTATCCATCCAATCGGTATCGTGCCACTTAAACTCAGAATCAACAACAACAGATCCTGTGTTTGGTGGAACTTCATGAGAGCGCTCCATTGGATCGGCTTTCATAATCCAATTGCCAGATTGCGTAAGAATTTCGTACTTGTATACTTCGCCTGCTGTAACTCCTGGAATAAAAAGTTCCCAAATGCCAGAAGAGCCGAGTGAGCGCATAGCGTGGCGACGACCATTCCAGTAATTAAAGTTACCAACTACGCGTACTGCACGAGCATTTGGTGCCCACACTGAGAAAGCAGTACCAGTAACTTTCTTTACCATCTTTCCAGTTTCAGGAGATATAAGTCCCCATGAATCTGTTATCGTTTTAACGTGTGCGCCTAATGCTTCCCAAAGACGTTCATGACGACCTTCTCCAAACAAGTACATGTCAAGTTCGCCAACTTGAGGCAAATAACGGTAAGGATCGTCATCTGTGGATTCGGAACCGTCTATTTCCACAGTGTAAACGCGATAACTAGGAACAGACCAAGACTTTGTTTTTGTGTGCTTTACAGCAGGAATAACAGCTGTAAAAATGCCGTTATATTCGTGTTTAGCTTCGTATTCGCCGTTCTTAGTAAGAATAACAACTTTCTTTGCCATAGGGCGCAATACGCGGACGGTTACAGTGTCGGCACCTTTGCCGGTTCCAAGGTGGCCTCCAAGAACCTCATGTGGATTGTAATACTCTGCATTGCTCACCGCAGCTAATACGTCCTGTCGGACTGGGACTGCGACTGCATCTTCATTGATGTTAGTAACTGTACTCATGGTGACTATCATACATGCTTTATTGCTGTAAGTCGCGTGTGTTTCGCGCTATTGTGAAAAAAATATGAAAATTTTTTCAAGTCGTGACCTTATGGGAAACTGTTATGAGTTTTTCTGTGCATACGGAGGGTTCTGTGGAATATCAAGTCGGCGATATGGTCGTCTATCCTCGTCATGGTGCGGCTCGTGTTGAAGAAATTAGTGAGCGCACCGTAAAAGGTGTAACTCGTCAATATTTACGATTGGTAGTGTTATCGTCTGATGGTTTAGAAATTAACGTACCTGTCGATAATGTTAAAAAAGTTGGCGTGCGAGACATTGTTGGAGCGCAAGAAGTTGCAAAAGTTTTTGAGATTTTGCGTACTCCAATAGTTGAAAAAGAGATGAATTGGTCTAGACGCTACAAGCTTAATGTAGAGAAGATTGCTACTGGCGATGTTAACAATATTGCTGAAGTAGTTCGTGATTTATCTCAGCGAGATGTTGATGAACATGGTTTATCTGCAGGAGAAAAGCGAATGCTTGCTCGCGCTCGCAGTATTTTAATTTCCGAAATTGCTTTGTCTGAAAAGATTGATGAGATTGAGGCGGAGCGACTTTTAGATGTGAATCTTGGATACAAGGAGCCTCAAGAAGGCGATGAAAATCACCATACTGTTGCTCCAGAAGAACCTGCATCGCGAACTCTAGCGCTGTTAGAAGAGCGTAGTAAGAAATCTAAGAAAAAATGATTTGCAATATGCAATTTGCTTTTACTCTTTCTTAAAATTGTTCTTTCTTAAAACAGTTAATAAAAAATCCTTGCACTTACAAAATGCAAGGATTTTTTATTTTAACAGATTCACCTAAATTTACTTACCTGGATCTTGCTGACCTTGGTTAGAATTTTTAGGATCGGTATTCTTTGCTACATGTGGTTTCTCAGTGATTGGCTTTTTTGGAGTCTCTTTTTCATCAATATCTTTACGCATATCCTTTGTTGTTTTTGCAGCATTATGTAGGTCGTCACAAATCTTCATAATCCATTTATCAAGCTGGTCTGCGTATTTTGGCATAAGTTCGCTTACTTGAACTGTAGACGTGTAGCTTCGTCCTGCAATTCCATTTAGCAAGTTCAGAACATCGCTTCCTTGCTGACTATCGCTAATCAATACATCGATTTTGCGGCTTTCAATAAGCTTCTGAAATTCCTCAACACTTGAATGTTCTGGTTCGTTATTGTTATTTACTGCGTCAGCATATTCTTTAGGTGAACTATCTTTCAAATTGGTATCAGACATTAGCCAGAAAAGAATAGGGGATGTAGAAGCATACTTTGCGTTGCTATTCTCTTTAGAGAAATCGCTTAAGTAGGTGGTTAATTTCTTTTCCTTTTCCTGCCATTGAGCTAGTCGCTTAGAAAAAGCTTGCTTTTTTGATGGCAAAACTTTGGAGAAGGTATCAGTCATGGCAGATGCCATTGCTTCCCTAGCATCGTGAGAGAACCAAAGATATGGATTGTCTCCTTTAAGTGCTCCTACAGTACCTGCTGCACTAAGTACTTCCGCTTTAGCTGGGTGTACTTTGCTTGCCCAATCATCGTAGCCTGCACCATTTGTAATCAATACTTGTGCATTCTGCATATTCTTTAGATCTTTTGAGCTAGGCTTGAATGACGATATGTCTGTGTCTGAGCCAGTCATAACTGATTCAACTTTGACATCAGAGCCACCAATCTCTTTAGCTAAGCTACCCCAGGTGTCAACAGTGGATACAACAGAAATATTTGCTGCAGCTTTTGGTTTTTCTTTTGGCTTTTCTTCCGTTTTCCCACAAGCTGCAAATCCAAGTATTACTGTAGAAGCAATAAGACATGTTATGGCAGTTTTTCCAAACTTCTTTACTGCACAAAGAACGGTACGCATCACTGTGACTCCTCCCGTGATAATGGTGCGTCGGCGCACACAAAATTGTTAGTCGACCCATATCTTCTATACTTCACGATAGCCTATCCTTACGAATTGTGCGAGTTGGGAGGAAAATTTTTATGGCTATTGTGTTAGACGGTAAAGCTTTAGCTAGTAAAATTAAAAAAGATTTGGCAACGCGCGTTGCTGTTTTACAGAAAAAAGGTATTAATCCTGGTCTGGGTACGTTACTTGTAGGTAGCGATCCTGGTTCGTTAAAGTATGTTGCTGGTAAGCATAGCGATTGCGAAGAAGTGGGGATTAATTCTATTCGTTGCGATTTACCAGAAGATGCTAGTGAAGATGAGATTCTTGCTGCTGTACAGAAATTAAATAATGACCCTCTTTGTACTGGATTTATTGTGCAATTGCCATTGCCAAAAGGTATTGATTCTCAAAAAATTATTGCGTCAATTGATCCTGCAAAAGATTGTGACGGAATGCACCCATATAATTTAGGTGAACTCGTTACGCATATTTCTGGAGATATTACAACACCTTTGCCGTGTACGCCGCGTGGAATTTTAGCTTTGCTCGATGAATACGGTATTGAACTTTCTGGTAAGGAAGTTTGTGTGCTTGGTCGTGGCATTACAGTTGGACGTACTATTGGGCTTCTTTTAACACGCAGGGGAGTAGATGCAACTGTTACGTTGTGCCATACTCATACTCGGAATGTTCAAGAGATTATGCGCCGTTCTGACGTAATAATTGCAGCAATGGGTTGTGCTGGTTTTGTTAAGCCAGAAGATATTAAACCTGGTGCTGTTCTTGTTGATGTTGGCGTATCTCGTGTTTTTGATGAAGAAGCTGGTAGATACCGCGTAAAAGGTGATGTTGATTCAGCTTGTCGCGAAATTGCTGGAGCTTATTCTCCAAATCCTGGTGGAGTAGGTCCGATGACTCGAGCTATGTTGCTTGCGAATGTTGTAGATATGGCTGAGCGAGCAGCTAATTGCAAATAAAATGCGACACGCCCGAAGTAAAACATAAATTTTGGCTATGCCTGTATATAAAATCGACAGAGCGTGTGCATAGTATGCGCGCGTAACGTAAATACATAATTAAATATCGAGTAATATCCACCCCAAGAAGAAACCACTAATAACTAATGGCAGAGAATAATAACGAAGTCGCCAAGGTTGCGATTAATGATATTGGCACCGAAGAAGACTTCATCAAGGCAGTCGATTCAACCATCAAGAATTTTGATGATGGTGATTTAGTTGAAGGTACAGTCGTAAAGATTGATCACGACGAAGTATTGCTGGACATCGGCTACAAAACTGAAGGTGTAATTCCTTCCCGTGAACTTTCCATCAAAAAAGACGTTGATCCAGATGATGTTGTCGAGGTTGGCGACACCATTGAAGCACTTGTTGTTACTAAGGAAGACAAGGAAGGACGTCTTATTCTCTCCAAGAAGCGTGCACAGTATGAGCGCGCTTGGGGTGACATCGAGAAGATTAAGGATGCAGACGGCATCGTTGAAGGTACCGTTATTGAGGCTGTTAAGGGCGGCTTGATCGTAGACATCGGTTTGCGTGGCTTCTTGCCAGCTTCCTTGGTTGAAATGCGTCGCGTTCGCGATCTTTCCCCATACATTGGTCAGAAGATTAAGGCTAAGATTCTCGAGCTCGATAAGAACCGCAACAACGTTGTACTTTCTCGTCGTCAGTTCCTTGAGGAGACCCAGTCCGAAGTTCGCGAGACCTTCCTCTCGCAGCTTAAGAAGGGTCAGATTCGCGAAGGCGTTGTGTCTTCTATCGTAAACTTCGGCGCATTTGTTGACCTCGGCGGCGTTGACGGCCTCATTCACGTGTCTGAGCTTTCCTGGAAGCACATCGATCACCCATCTGAGGTTGTTAAGGTTGGCGATAAGGTTACCGTTGAGGTTCTCGACGTTGATCTCGATCGCGAACGCATCTCCCTTTCCCTTAAGGCAACTCAGGAAGATCCATGGCAGCGCTTCGCTCGCACCCATGTTCCTGGACAGGTTGTTAAGGGCAAGGTCACCAAGATCGTTCAGTTCGGTGTGTTCATCTCCGTTGAAGACGGCATTGAGGGCTTGGTTCACATTTCTGAGCTTGCAAACCGTCACGTAGAGAACCCAGAGACTGTTGTTAAGGCTAACGAAGAGGTATTCGTGAAGGTTATCGACGTTGATCTCGATCGTCGTCGTATCTCCCTCTCCTTGAAGCAGGCTACTGAAGCTGTCGATCCAAATTCTGAAGATTTCGATCCAGCTCTCTATGGTATGCCAGCTGAATACGATGCTGAAGGCAACTACAAGTACCCAGAAGGCTTCGATCCAAGCACTAACGAGTGGATGGCTGGTTACGAGCAGCAGCGCGAAGAGTGGGAAGCTCAGTATGCTGCAGCTCACGAGCTTTGGGAAGAGCATAAGGCTTTTGCTGCTAAGGAACTTGCAGCTGCAGCTGAATCTGCTGCCGCTGACGGTCAGAGCGAAGAAGCTGAAAAGAAGCCAGCTAAGGAAGAAAAGAAGGAAGAAGTTGCTTCCAACTATTCTTCTGAAGCAACTAGTGAAGGTGCTTTAGCTGATTCTGATCAGCTCGCAGCTTTGCGCGAACAGCTTTTGAGCGAAAAGAAGTAGTTTTCTACTAAAAGCTTATGAACAAGATGCCCTGGTGAGTAATCATTGGGGCATCTTGTGTATTTAGATTATTACATTGCGCTCTAAATACTCTGATTTTATAATTTATATTCTGTAATTAAATGTGAGTACAACAAATTTTCTTTTAAAAAGCAAGATTATATGATTTTATTAAAGCATTAATTAAGTTATTAAAAGGATTGGTGAAAATTATGAGTACATTTGATAACAATCAGAATAATACTCAGTTTCCTTCATACGATGGAAATAATTCAGCGAATAATGCTACTTTAGTAAGTTCTCGACATAAGCTTGCTGCCGGTCTTTTAGCGATTTTTGTAGGTGGTTTAGGGATTCACAATTTCTACCTTGGTTTTAAAGGCAAAGCTATTGCACAATTGTTGATTTCTGTTCTTTCTATTGGCTTGCTTGCATGCATTTCGATTATATGGTCATGTGTTGAAGGAATTTGCATTCTTTGCTCACAGCCTGGAACTAAGTGGCATAAAGATGCTGATGGTGCAGAATTACAAGATTAACCATTTGTTTTCTAATAACAATGCCCTGGTAATTATTTACAGGGGCATTATTTATAGTTGTTGCGGAAGTTTTATAGGAGGATTATTTATAATCAAAATATGACAATAATGCGGATTGCTGTAACTGGCGGAATTGCAGCCGGAAAATCTACTGTAGTAAACCATTTGCGTTCGCTTGGCGCGTTTGTTATAGATTACGACGTTTTAGCGCGTAAAGTAGTGGAACCAGGAAGCGCAGTATTGCAACAAATAGTAGGCATTTTTGGGGAAAATGCCGTTAAGAATGATGGCTCTTTAAATCGAGCGTTTATTGCGGAGCGTATTTTTGGAGATGGCGATGAACGTAAGCAATCTTTAAGTAAGCTTGAGTCGCTTATTCATCCTGCTATTTATGATTGCGCAAAGCTTTTAGAAAGCGAATATGAAAGCGAGTATGCTAGTAAAATTTCTAAGGAAAATTGCAACGCTAAGGGAAATTGCAATGAGATAAGTAGTATTAGATCTGTTATTGTGCACGACATTCCACTTCTTGCGCAAGTAATCGACAGTATTCCATTTAGTTTTGATCATATTATTACTGTTGAAGCTCCTCAAGAAATTCGCGTTAAGCGAATGATAAGCGAGCGGAACATGACTGAGAGTCAGGCTTTAGCGCGCATAAATAGTCAACTTCCAAGTAAAGTTCGAAAAGATATGGCGGATTTTGTAGTTGATTCCACTAAACCAATGGAATATATGCTTAACAGTGTTGACGATACGTTGAAATCATGGTTGCGCGAAATAAACAATAAAAGCGCTGAAATGGCGAAACTGGGGAAGCGAAAAACTGGGGAAGTAAAAGATTATGTCGAATAAAATTCAGCGCACAAACAAGCCTTTTGTAGTAAAAGCGCCATACAAGCCTTCGGGCGATCAGCCGCAAGCAATCGAAGAGTTGGCAAATCGCATTGAAAACGGAGAAAACGACGTTGTTTTAATGGGTGCTACGGGAACTGGTAAAACTGCTACAACCGCTTGGCTTATTGAGCGTTTGCAACGCCCGACACTTATTATTGAGCCAAATAAAACTTTGGCGGCTCAGCTTTGCGCGGAATTTCGCGAGCTTATGCCAGATAATGCTGTTAGCTATTTTGTGTCTTATTACGACTACTATCAGCCGGAAGCGTATATTCCGCAAACAGATACGTATATTGAAAAAGACTCGAATATTAACGACGATGTTGAGCGTCTTCGTCACGCAGCTACAGCGAATTTGCTTACGCGACGGGATTGCGTTGTTGTTGCTACTGTTTCTTGCATTTATGGACTCGGTACTCCAGAGGAGTATGCCGAGCGAATGCTTATGCTAAATGTTGGCGAGCAGCTTGAGCGAGACGATTTATTACGCCAATTTGTGAGTATGCAATACAAGCGCAATGACATTGCGTTTACGCGCGGAACTTTTAGAGTGCGCGGAGATACTGTTGAGATTATTCCAGTGTACGAAGAATTAGCTGTGAGAATTGAGTTCTTTGGTGACGAAATCGACAGAATTACAATGTTGCATCCTCTTACAGGAGAAGTAATTCGCCAGGAGAGTAGCGTTCATATTTTCCCAGCGTCGCATTATATTGCAGGACCGGAGCGCATGGAGCGCGCGTTAGAGGCGATTGAAAAAGAGCGTGACGATAGAGTAGCGCAGCTTAAAAAGCAGAATAAATTGCTGGAAGCTCAGCGTTTGGAAATGCGAACTACATACGATTTGGAGATGCTGCGTCAGGTTGGTGCGTGCCCGGGAGTGGAAAATTATTCTAGGCATTTTGACGGCCGCGATGCAGGTACGCCTCCGCATACGCTTCTTGACTTTTTCCCAGACGATTTTTTGCTAGTTTTGGACGAATCGCACGTAACTGTGCCGCAAATCGGAGCTATGTATGAAGGCGATGCTTCGCGCAAAAGAACGCTTGTAGAGCATGGCTTTAGGCTTCCTTCTGCAATGGATAATCGCCCGTTAAAGTGGAACGAATTCTTGGAGCACATTGGTCAAACTGTGTATCTTTCTGCAACGCCTGGAGATTACGAGCTTGGGCTTTCGGATGGTGTAGTCGAGCAGATTATTCGCCCTACCGGTTTGCTTGACCCTAAGATTGAGGTTCGACCTGTAGAAGGCCAGGTTGATGATTTGCTTGCGGAAATCAAGGCTAGGGTTGCAAAAGATGAGCGTGTGCTTGTTACTACGCTTACAAAGAAAATGGCGGAAGACTTAACTGATTACTTTTTGGAGCTTGGTATTAAAGTTGAGTACTTGCATTCGGATGTTGATACTTTGCGCAGAGTGGAGCTTTTGCGCGAGCTTCGTGAAGGCAAAATTGATGTGATTGTTGGCATTAATTTGCTTCGTGAGGGCTTGGATTTGCCGGAAGTTTCACTTGTAGCGATTTTGGATGCAGATAAGGAAGGCTTCTTAAGATCTTACCGTTCGCTTATTCAGACGATTGGACGCGCTGCTCGTAACGTTTCTGGAACTGTGCTTATGTATGCGGATACTGTTACGGATGCTATGAGCAAGGCTATTAGCGAGACGGAGCGCCGCCGTGAAAAGCAAATCGCGTATAACAAGGCTCATGGAATTGATCCTAAGCCTTTGCGAAAGAAGATTAGCGATGTAAACGACATGCTTGCTAAAGAGGATGTTGATACTCAAACTTTGCTAGCAGGTGGTTACAGGAATGCTAATAAGGCTGGGAACTCGCATTATGGAGTGCCAAAAGAGCCAAATCTTGGGCAGAAAAGCAAAGAAAAGCGTATGGCGAATATCTCTGCGTTGCCACAAGATGAGATCATTTCTTTAATTAAGAATTTGAGCGAGCAGATGCATGTTGCTGCAGAACAGTTGCAATTTGAGCTTGCAGCGCGATTGCGCGACGAAATACGCGATCTAAAGAAAGAATTGCGGCAAATGGATGCGGCTAATAAGTGATGCTAATAAATGAGCATGATTAATCGTGAGTTAATCGTGAGTTAATCGCAGCGCATAAATCCCATAAATTAAGGCGAGTAATTTGCAACAATCAATGTGCTCGCCTTATTATTTTAGCTCGCCTTAATTGTTTTGATGTGACTTGTTGTTTGCGTTTGCAATTCCTATTCAGTTGGATTACTTTAGTTAGTCTGAATTGTATACAATGCAATGACAATATGTTGAAGATAGACGAATATTTGCGTATAGTAAAAGAAGGTGGAGGTATTGTATATGACTACTACGAATTTAAATATCAGAACAGATAAGGGAATTAAAGAACAAGCTGATAAGATTTTTTCAGAACTCGGGTTCAATATGACGACAGCGATTAACATGTTTTTGCGAACAACTATTCGTGAGAATGGAATTCCATTTTCTCTTAAATTAGAGGTTCCAAATGATACAACAATTTCTGCTATTGAGGAAGGTAGACGTATTGCGTCTGATCCTAATGTAAAGGGTTATCGGAATATGGAAGATCTTAAGGCGGCTCTTGATTTATGAAATATGAAGTAAAATTCACGAATCAATTCAAAAAAGACCTTAAATTAGCTAAGAAACAAAATAAAAATACGGATAATCTTTTAAAAGTAATTGATGTTTTAGCTAACGGTGGTGTGCTAGAAGCTAAATATTGTGATCACGCTCTGACTGGAAAATATAGCGGAACAAGAGAATGTCATATTGAACCAGATTGGCTTTTAGTTTATGAAATTAAGAATGAAGTTCTTGTTTTGATGTTATATAGGCTTGGTACACATTCAGAATTGTTTAAGAAATAAAATAATACATTTTTAAATTTACAGCTTTTATTGCTAAAGGGTTTAATGCGAAGCGGCTTTAAGCTGGTTCTTGGCGATTTTTGAGTGTGTTTTGGCTGTTTGGGGAAACATGTCGACGATCTAGGCTCGAATGTACAGGATGTTAACGTTAAAAGGTGCACACACTTTGCACCCGCCTGTTTGTGTTCGGGAATGTGGTTTAAGAACAATTTTTATATTGCAGTTTTGTCAAAAATTGTTTTTATTGATTTTATTATCGTTTATTTGAATATATTCAAAGATGGTTCTTCTTAAATAAGATATGTTTTGAATCACAATACAAGAGTTTATATGTGTAAGTGAGCAGTGATATAGAAAAAGGAGCTGGGTTTATGGCTCAGCTCCTTTTTCTTAATTATTTTCAATTATTAGTTTACTTTTGTTTAATTTTGTAGGTGAACTTTTTAATCGCGATTCTTCTTGCGAGAGAAGAATGCTGCTACAGCTCCAAGTACACCAATCATTGCGCTGATCAATCCTACTCGTTCCACTTCAGCACCAGTCTTTACTAATTGGGACGAATGCTTTGCAGGAACCTTGTTGCCGGACTTAGCAGATGCGTTGGAAGCTGAAGCACCAGTGGATGCGTTACCAGCTTTGCCGTTGCCAGCATTACCGGTTTCAGCGTTACCAGCGTTGTTAGCATTATCAGCGCTACTTGATTCATTGGTGCTATTTTGAGCGCCGGAATCTGTAGAGATGCTACCACCAGTAGTAGATCCGCTATCTGAACCGCCATTATTAGACGTGGAATCGTTACCCGAACCAGATCCAGAACCTGTTCCAGAACCAGAGCCTGTTCCTGGAGTGGTTGGGTTGTTTCCGGCGTTACCAGTGGCGTCGTCGGAAGTGTTGTTACCCTTCTTATCTACAGCGGTTACTTTACTACCGTCTTTGATTTTGTTTGCTGGAATAGTGACTTCACCAGTAGTTTTATTAACGGTTACGCCTGTTGGAATGTTTTCACCAGTCCAGTTTCCGTCGCCGCCTTTCTTGACAGTGAGTTTGGTTGGGTTGGTTTCACCTTCTGGCGTATAAGTGATTTCCAGAGTATCAGTACCGGCTGCTGGTGTTACGTCAACGGAACCATCGTTTTGAGGCGTGACGGTTGGAGCAGTTGGTTTTCCTGCTGCTGGTGTTTCAGCGGTTACGGTCGTTTCGACTGGGTCTCCGTTTACACCACCCTTGCTTGGAGTGAGCGTGAGCTTGGTGTTCGGTTCTTGCTTATCAATATCGACAGTGAAGGAACCG
>NZ_JBWPWR010000001.1:0-666736 GCF_056590715.1 Gardnerella sp. C0026F2 | reverse complement strand
GGAGTGGTTTTACCGCTCACGGTTGTCTTGTCTTTACCAGTCTTGTTTTCAGCTTTCTGATCGCTAACAGCTGGTTTTGCTGCTGGTGTTTCACCGGTTACGGTCACGTTGACTGGGTCTCCGGTTACACCACCCTTGCTTGGAGTGAGCGTGAGCTTGGTGTTCGGTTCTTGCTTATCAATATCGACAGTGAAGGAACCGTCGTCTCCAGCGGTTACTTCGGTAACTTTTTGACCGCCCTTGCTGATAGTGACTGTTGCGCCTGGAGTGGTTTTACCGCTCACGGTTGTCTTGTCTTTACCAGTCTTGTTTTCAGCTTTCTGATCGCTAACAGCTGGTTTCACGGTTATGGTTAGAGTTGCGGTGCCGGTTTTTCCTGCCGAGTCGGTTACTGTGAGTGTTAGAGTATGTGTGCCAACTTCCTTCGGCTGCATCTTCGTAACAGTGAGATCCAACACTTGTTCCTGATCGCTGTCTTTGGTTTTTGAAACACTCGCACGACCACTAAGGATATCAGCTTGTTGAAGCAGATTGGCGCCCATTAGCGCGTCTATATAGTTGATTTTTTCAACCTTCACATCATCTGTAGCAACAATGTGAATCTTCAGATCTTGCCCAACTTCTACAGACGATGAAGTAGCAGTAGCAGTAATTGTTGGTTTTTGAGTATCCTTAGGCTTGGTAGCTTGTTTTTTATCACTTTTTTCTGAAGTTAGGTTAAATCCTGGAATTATTTTTTTAGGACCATCTTGCTTATCAGGCTTACTTACATTCGTTGTTGCATACACGTCGCCTTCAGGGATTCCATCTTTAACAGTAATCTCTGCTTTATCACCGTTAATCGTTGTAGTAGAGCCGATTTCCTTGCCATTTTTATCAAACAGTTTAACTGTTGTAGTAGCATCCTTAGGAATACCGTTCCCAACAGATACTGTTACTTTCTGACCTTTCTTTCCAGCAAGATCAGTTAGATTAGTGTCGATAACTGGCTTCTGTGGCTTAACATTGATGGTTACAGTTGCTGTACTTGTGGAATTATCGGAGTATGTTCCAGTAATCTCATGAGTAAACACGCCAACTGTATTAGTGTTTGGAGCAGTGCCTTTCCAGCTTAAGGTTGGCTGTTTATCAAGCTTTTTGCCATCTTTAACAGTTACAAATTTGTCAATTTCTGTCAATTCCGGTAATTTTTCACCAACGGTAGTATCAATGGTTTTACCGGTAATAGGATGTTCTTTAGAAAGTTTTGGCTTTTTAGTAACTTTGACTTTAACTTTGCGTGTGGTAACGTTGCCAGAGCCATCCTCGGAAGTAATAGTTACTTCCTTGTTGTTCATTTTATTAGTAACAGTGATGTCACCTGATGGAAGCGGTTTGTCTTCGCTTCCATCGCCTTTCTTGGTTATAGGAGTGTCCGTTAAACCAGAAATGCTAAACTTCTCAATATAACCTTTGTTATCGGTGGTAGTGAAGCTTAGTTTTTCGCCTTCCTTGAGTTTAATGGTCTTGGTGCTGTTGGTGATTTCGGTTTTGCCATTGTAATAAATTTTTGGCGCTGTGCTGTCAGTTTTATTGCGCTTTAACTTATCATCTTTGTCTGCATCGTTTTCTGGGTCTCTACCAGAAATAACCGTGTATGCAGAACTTGTAGTTGCTCCCCAAGAACCGCTGTTTGCCCATGTCCATGCGTTCTGAATGTTTGCATACTTGTCGTTATAATTGTCTGCGTTTTTATTAATGGCTCCTGGACGAAGCTTTAATTCTGCATGCATATGATACGCAACATCGTCATACGGTTTAGCAACTGTTATACCCAAACCGTAATTTTTGTTATACTGCTGACCATTATTATAAGCATACATTGCTTGATCTCCAGCCATTCGGCTAATAAGAGGGTCATCTCCGTTTTTATGGAAGATTTGATCTAAATCGTCATTAACTTTATTAGGATTAAGTCCTATACCTACCTGATAAAGAGCATAACCTTTTTTGCCAAAATGCTGATCAGTTTTTGTCATGTTAGATACAGAGAATGATAGGGAATCATCTTTCTGAAAAGCTTCCGGATCTTGCGAAAGAATGTGACCTTTGGTTTTCGGTCTGTACGCATCGTATCTAAGATTAGTAACCGTATCAGATTTATATAGACCATCTGAATTCAAGTCTGCAATTGCATATGGTACCTGCCATAAGTACCATTGCTTGTTAGATTTAGATACCATTGATTCAGCATTGTTGTTGAAGAAAACATCGAAAATAAGATAATCAGAGTTGTCACGTGTTTCCACATGTGCATACATAGCTGTTCTATCATTAACGAATTTCCAATTCTTATCAGACCCTTCCTCGTCTGATGTTATTCCTGTCGCATTGCTGTTTCTACCGCGCACTCTTCTAAATTCAAGAATATTTGGATGCTGCAACCAAGGTTTCTTGTCGCCTAGTGGAACATATTCACGATCTTGATACTTAGCAACCGTGCCGCTCGTAAGCTTTTCAGCTATTGCAGTGTACGTTGGCGTAGTAATTGTGGTTGTTGGAACAGCCATGGCAGGCTGGCTGCCTAAGCAGGTTGCTGCTGTCAACAAAGCAGCCATCGTTGCTAACGGAAGTGTGTGTACTTTGTGTGCAGAACGCTTTTTAGAAGATTTTGATGATGTATGTTTTGAAGGATTAGTGGTTGTCATAACAATCTCCTTAATTTTCCCTAATCTTTAACGAATTTTTAAACAAATAAATAGAACGAATTCTATGACAAATCTCTCCAATGCCAGTAATAAAACTCTCTATTTAAATGGGTCTATTTAAAATTCTATCATTTTTGTTATTTTTCATAATATTTTTTAGTTTGAAATTAGTTTAGACTGTAAAATTTCCTACGGGGGGGGGGTGCTATAAATGAAAATTTCTTGCAAAATGTTATAACAATATAATTTTTAATAAAATTTCTTATTATTTTCGTAACTTGCTATATGACTTATGGTGTGTCACAGATATGTGATTGGGTAATCACTAAACAAATGTTTATTATTGTTGGGAATGTCATGACCATCGTTTGAAGATGCGGAGCATTAGAAAGTATATACTTTAGTTTCTTAATTCTTGGATACGATGCAATTTGCTCGACGGAATACGCGATCTAAAGAAAGAGTTGCGGCAAATAAGCGATGCTAAAAGTTAGAAAATAACTATTATTCTCAATTATTATTCAACTATTGTTCAAGCATTATCTGAGTGGTATTCAAGTATTATCTGCGATTTTATGTTATTTTCTGTGAGCGTTCACAAAACGCCGAATAAATACAATAAGCGGTCACAATCCGTTGATACACTGGAAAGCGGAATTGGGCGTTTTGTGGTTTTTGTCATTAAATCGCTCATAAAAAATAAACAGAAATAGAAAATAGGTAGGCATTATGCGTAAAGCCAAAATCGTTGATACTATTGGTCCAGCTACCGAATCCTTGGAAGGTATTACCAAGCTTGTTGAAGCCGGTATGGATGTTGCTCGTTTGAACCGTTCTCACGGCACTCCTGAAGATCATTTGCGCGTTTACAACAACGTTCGTGCAGCTTCCAAGTCAACTGGCCGCAATGTTGCTGCTCTTGTTGATTTGCAAGGTCCAAAGATTCGCTGCGGATGGTTCAAGAAGAACGCTGAAGGCGAAGATAAGGTTTATTTGGAAGAAGGTCAGGAGTTCATCATCACTACTGATGATGTTGAAGGTGACGAGCACCGCACTTCTACAACCTTTAAGGGCTTGCCAGGAGATTGCCATGCAGGCGACCCAATCCTTATCGATGACGGTAAGGTTCGCCTCGAGGTAACCAAGGTTGAAGGCAACGACGTGCACACCAAGGTTATTGTTGCTGGCCCAGTTTCCAGCCACAAGGGCATTAACCTCCCAGGTGTTGCAGTTTCCCTTCCAGCTTTGACTGAAAAGGATGAGGCTGATCTTCGTTGGGCTATTCGCACCGGCGCTGACATTATTGCTATGTCCTTCGTGCGTTTCGCTACCGATATTGATCGCGCTCACGAAATCATGGACGAAGAAGGTCGTCGTATTCCAATCGTCGCCAAGATTGAAAAGCCACAGGCTGTTGAAAACTTGGAAGAGATTGTTAAGACCTTCGATGGCATTATGGTTGCTCGTGGTGATATGGCTGTGGAAATGCCTCTCGAAGAGGTTCCACTGGTCACCAAGCGTTGCATCGAGCTTTCTCGCCGCTATGCAAAGCCAGTTATCGTTGCTACTGAAGTTCTTGGCACAATGGTTAACTCTCCAGTTCCAACCCGTGCAGAAGCTTCTGACTGCGCTAACGCTGTTCTCGACGGCGCTGACGCAACAATGACTTCTAACGAAACTGCTGTTGGTAAGTATCCAGATGTTACCGTAAAGACCATGTCTCGTATTTCTCAGTATGCTACTGAGCATGGCTATGATCGCATTCCTGCTGTTGAGCTTGATATGTCTAGCACTGGTGCAGTTTCTTCTGCAGCTGTTGATTTGGCAGATAAACTTAACGCTAAGGCTATTGTTGCCTACACTCAGACTGGTCGCACGGTTCATCGCATTTCTCGCGAACGCCCAACCGCTCCAATCTACGGCTTGACTAACAATGAGCACACTTATCGTTGGTTGGCTTTGAGCTGGGGTACCGAAGGCTTCTTGATTGATGAAGATTACCATGACATGAATCGTCACGATTTGATGATCTTCACTGACAAGGTTCTTCGCGAAGCTGGTAAGGTTTCCGATGGTGATCAGATTGTTATCTTGAGCACTGCTCAGGGTGAACGCCAGGCTGGTCGCACTGACTCCATCTACGTTCACACCGTTGGTGCTTGCGATTAATTGCTTTATTCCGCGTGCTTGCGCCAATACGCTAGTTCTTCTAGTTTAGGTGCATTTGCGCGGTAATATAATTTGCATAATGCGCGCTTTCTGTTTTGCAGTTTGCGCGCATTATGTTATGTATGATCAATATTGTTGATTTGCGACACGCGCAAAACGCTTTAACTATTTGCATGTGGCTTAAAGTGTGCTATAGTCAACAAGTCGCAAAAAAATGCGGAAAATTAAAAATGCCCCTGTATCCCAATTGGTAGAGGAAACAGCCTCAAAATCTGTGCAGTGTGAGTTCGAGTCTCACCGGGGGCACGTGCACGACGTCGCTTAGTTTGCTAGGCGACGTTTTTATTTTGTATTTTAATGTCTCGTACATAAACAATAAGCGTATAATAATAAAAGTATTCTCGCACAATGAAAGTGCTGTACGTGATGTGAAAGGAACAACGATGATCCACAGTGCACGATTGCAAGTAAGTGAGCGTAAAAAAAGTAATTATGCTTGCGAATTAATCAATAATTACAAGCGCAATTTAATGTGCTCTTTTACTGCGATTGCTGCAATTGCTGCTGTAGCAACAGTATTAATGTGTATTTTTGCTATTGTTCCAAACTCTTCGGCATTTGCTTCAACTAAATCAACAGACGGTCTTCCGCCAAAAGGTGTGATTGTTACTGCTTTTCAGCAAAATTGGAAGAGTATTGCTCAAGAGTGCAAAACAACTTATGGTACTGAGGGCGTGAGTTATGTGCAGGTTTCTCCTCCTGAGGATCATATTAAAGGTAAGCAGTGGTGGACTTCTTATCAGCCAGTTAGTTACAATCTAAATTCAAAGCTTGGCACTGAAGACGAGTTTAAAAATATGATTACTACTTGCAAGGCAGCTGGTGTTGGAATTGTTGTTGATGCTGTAATTAATCACACAACCGGCGATAGTAATAAAGATACTGTAGGTGTTGGTGGTAGTAAGTATGATGCGGCAAATCAAAGCTATCCGGATGCTGGTTACACAAAAGATGATTTTCACCAAATAGATAAAGATATTTACACATATAAAGATGCGCAAGTCGTTTGGAATTATCGTTTAGTTGGTTTGCTTGATTTGGATACTTCTAAGCCTCATGTACAAAAAATTCTTGGTAACTATTTTGCAAAATTGCTAAAAATGGGTGTTGCGGGCTTTAGAGTTGATGCCACAAAACATATGTGTCCTGAAGATGTAAAAGGTATAAAAGAAGCTGCTGCTAAAGCTGCTGGAATGAAGCCTGAAAATATTTGGTGGATGCAAGAAACAATTGGTTTCCCTGAACAAGATCCTAAAATTCAGCCAGATCAATATGTTGGTACAGGTGAAGTAGATGAGTTTGAATACTCGTATCGCTTGCGTAACTATTTCTATGGCTCAATTGAGAATTTGTCTCATATTACAGATCAGCTTATTCCTAATAAGAAAGCAGCTATTTTTGTGACTAACTGGGATACTGAGCGTGACAATTCGACTCGAGTTCTCACTTATAAGGATGGAGCAAAGTACGAGTTAGCTAATGCTTTTATGCTTGCTTATCCGTATGGAACACCAAATATTTATTCTGGATATAAGTTCACTCAGCGCGATGAAGGTGCTCCTGGTGCAACTGATACGCACATTCCAGATGTAAAGTGCGGAAAGAATTCTCAGTGGCAGTGCACTCAGCGTTGGACTTCTATTCGCGGAATGATTGGATTCTACAATGCTGTTAAGGGCACGAAAGTAACTCAATGGCAGGATGACAACGATAATAACATTGCTTTTAGTCGCGGAAACAAGGGATTCTTGGCGATTAACAATACTGATAAGCCTAAAAATGTGAGTTATAAAACTGATTTGCCTGATGGTGAGTATTGTAACGTATATGCTTCACGTAAATGCTCTAGCACAGTTACTGTAAATGGTGGGAAAGTAGAGACGACTATTCCAGCTAACTCCGCTATTGCTTTGCATGTTAAGGCTGTAGAGCATTTTGGAAGTACTTCCACGTTTAGTACTGTGTTAATGATTGTAATTGTTTTCGCTGTGCTATTGATTGAACTAGCTCTGATTCTGTGCAAGAATAAGGCTGATTCTAATAAGAAAGATGCGAAGTAAAAGACGATTTGGAAATAAATTTGTATTGGCATTATTACAGTTTTTGTATAATTATTGCAATATTGTCAGTATGTAGATGTTATAATTTTCTCCGCTGATAATGCACGTTTATAACGATGGCTGGCAACATAGTTGTGCTAGCCATCGCTTGTGTATTGAAGCTATTAATGCGTCCAAGGAAGAAGCGCGTTAATACCAATGGAGGAAAGGATACTGATGAGTCATCGTCGACACTTTGCATCGAAGATGGTTGCTATTGTTGCGTCTGTTGCAATGCTTGTAACTGGTTTTGCTGTTACGGGTAGTGCAAACGCCGAAAATACTACTGGGGGGTCTACCAATAGCAAAGAAACTTCTTCGAATGTAACTCTTAAAAGTAAGGGCGTTATTGTTACTGCATTCCAGCAAAATTGGAATAGTATTGCTCAAGAGTGCACTAAAATTTACGGCCCTGAGGGTGTAAAGTATGTGCAAATTTCGCCTTCTCAGGATCATATTAAAGGTAAAGCCTGGTGGACTTCTTACCAGCCTGTTAGCTATAAATTAAATTCTAAACTTGGCACTGAAGCTGAGTTTAAGCAGATGATTCAAACTTGCAAAGCGGCAAATGTTGGAATCATTGCTGATGCTGTTATTAATCACATGGCTGGCGCTGATAATAAAGATAAAGTCGGTGTTGGTGGAAGTAAGTATGATGTGTCTACTCAGACTTTTGAAGATGCTGGATACAAAAAGGATGATTTCCATAAAGATACTAGTAATATTGAGCATTATAACATTGCTGAGGAAGTGTGGAATCGCAGGCTTGTAGGCTTGCTTGATTTGGATACTTCTAAGCCGCATGTTCAGCAAGTTCTTGGTAAGTATTTTGCAGATTTATTGAAACTTGGTGTTGCAGGTTTCCGTGTGGATGCTGTAAAGCATATCTCTCCAGATGATATGAGAGGTATTAAAGCTTCTGCTATAAGGCAGTACAACGAAAGTGTTGAAGATAGCAAAAAGATTCATGACATCTGGTGGATGCAGGAAACTATTGGCAACTCTTCAGAAGCTGCACAAATTCAGCCGTCTGCACATTTGAATGAAGGCGAAGTTAACGAGTTTGGCTACTCTTACCAGCTTAAGCAAAACTTTAAAGGCTCGCTGATAAAGGCAAGCAAGCCGCTGAACAAAATTCAAGACGGCATGGTTGAAAGTGATAAAGCTGCTATTTTCGTTACGAATTGGGATACTGAGCGCGGTAACAGCGTGCTTACATATAAGGATGGTCGTCGTTACGCTTTAGCAAACGCGTTCATGCTTGCATGGCCATACGGCACTCCAAACGTGTATTCCGGATACAAGTTCGATAAGAATGATGATGGTGCTCCTGGTGCAACTGATATTTCTGTTTCGGATGTGACTTGTGGCAAGGATTCCAATTGGCAGTGCACTCAGCGTTGGACTTCTATTCGTGGAATGATTGGATTCTACAATGCTGTGCAAGGTGCGAAAGTTACGAATTGGCAGGATGATGGAGACAACAACGTTGCTTTTAGCCGCGAAAAGAAGGGCTTCTTAGCAATCAACAATTCGCTTGACGAAAAAGAAGTTTCTTATAAGACTGATTTGCCTGATGGCGAGTATTGCAATGTGTACGCTGCAGGTGACTGCTCTAAGACTGTTAAAGTTGCAAAAGGTGAAGTTAAAACCAAGATTGGTGCTCGCGAAGCAGTAGCTTTACATGTTAATGCCACAAAAGCTACACATCCGGCTGGCGCTGCTACAGACCCATCTGATCCTCAATATGGTGAAGAAAAGCCTGATGCAGGCATGCCAGAAGATCCTACTACAACTATTTACTTTAAGCCAGACGAAAAGTTTAAAGATAAGAAAGTATATATTCATTACGGCATAGGCTCAAGCTGGACTCAAGCTCCTGGCGATGAGATGCAAAAGGCTTGCGACGGTTGGTATAAGAAGACGATTACAACCAATGGCAAAGCTTATGAAGCAGTGTTTAATAATGGTGAAAACTACTGGTATCACGAAGGAGATAATAATAACTTTAAGATTCCAGCTCACACTGATTCGTATGTAGCTCAAGATCACAAGGGTAGTGTTGGAGTAAATCCTTGCCCAGTAGCGTATAATCCAAAGACTACTGTTCGCATCCACTACAAGCCAAAAGCGGATGATAGTCGTGATATTGGCATTTGGTTGTGGGGCAAAGACAAGGATGGTAAAGATTTACCTGGAGCTTGGCATAAGTTTACTGGCACGGATTCTTTCGGCAAAGTTTTTGAAACTACAGTTGATGGAGCTTTTGAAAACAAGTCACTTTCCTTTATTACTACTACAAAAGAGTGGGGTAAAGATGGTGGCGATCGTGCTATTGAAAACTGTGCAAGTGGTCTTGCTGAAGCTTGGGTAACAGGCGGATCGGATACTACGCAGTTCACTGCTCCAAACAATCTTAAAAAGAAGCCAAAAGAGTTAAAGGTAACAGTTCATTATCGCAGGAATGCTGGCGATTATGAAGGCTGGAACATGTGGACTTGGAACGACGGAACTAATGGATCTGCTCGTTACTTCACTTCGCATGACGATTATGGCAAGATTGCAACCTTTACTGCTAAGAATGATGCTGGTATTGACAGTGTTGGTTTCAAAGTTAGAAAATCTACGCCAATTGACGCTTGGAAACAACAAGATCCTAGCGATCGCAGTATTCCAAACAATGCAATTAAGCTAGATGCAAATGATCCGAACAAGGGTAGTGCTGAAGTCTGGTTAATGCAAGATGACATGACAGTGTACTTAAACGCTACTATGCCACAACTTACAGCTCACGTAATGTCTGCTGATATTGCTGGCTTAAAGAAGTTAGCTGTAAAAGTATCGGGTGACGTGTCTTCTGTAAAAGACAATGACGTAACACTTTTGGATACTAGTGAAAATCCTAGCAAGAAAGTTGAAATTGCTTCTGCTAAAGCTAAGGGTTCAGAGATTACTATCGAAACCAAGAATGACCTTAATATTAAGCATAAGTATGAGTTGAGTATTAAGGGATTAGCTACAGGTATTAAGCTTTCTGCTTCCTCAAAAACTGGTTCTAGCGTAATTCGTACCGATGAATTCGATAAGAAATATGCTTATGCTGGCGATGATTTAGGTGCTGTGTATTCTGCTTCTTCAACTACTTTCAAGCTTTGGGCTCCAACAGCAACTGAAGTAAAGCTGATTACTTATAAGTCGACTCAAGAAAACGCTGAAAAAGACAAAGAAACAGCTATGAAAGCAGAAGATCATGGCGTATGGTCTGCAAAGCTCGATGGTGATAAAGCTAATACAGCTTACGCATATGAAGTTCATTTTGCTGATGGCACAGTGAATGTTTCTGCTGATCCTTATGCGAAAGCTGCAGTAGTAAACGGTGAACGTTCTGTTGTATTAGCAGATAAAGACGCTGGTAGCGCTGGAAATCGTATGCCAAGCTTTACGAATCCAAGTGACGCAACAATTGCAGAAATGGATGTTCGTGACTTCTCAATCAATCCAAACTCTGGTATTAGCGATGCTCATCGTGGTAAGTATATTGGCGTAATAGAAGCAGGTACTAAGACTAAAGATAAGCAGAATGTTTCTGGCTTTGATTATTTGAAGTCGCTTGGTGTCACTCACGTGCAAATCATGCCAATGTATGATTTTGGTTCTGTGAATGAAACTGGTGACTTGAGCTATGGAAAGCAAGGAGCTCAAAACTGGGGTTATGATCCGCAAAACTACAATGTTCCTGAAGGGTCTTACTCTACGGATCCTGCTAATCCAACAGCGAGAGTTAAGGAAGCTAAGCAAATGATTGCTGGCCTTCATAAGGCTGGTTTGCGTGTGATTATGGATGTGGTTTACAACCATGTTTATGACGTACAAAAGCATTCGTTTAACAAGACTGTTCCTGGATACTACTTCCGTTATAAGGATGGCGCTCTGAATGGTAATTCTGGATGCGGTAACGATACTGCTTCTGAGCGTCAAATGATGCGCAAGTATATTTTAGATTCTGTAAAGTATTGGGCTACGCATTACAACCTTGACGGCTTCCGATTTGATTTGATGGGCTTAATTGACCTGAAGACTATGCAGGAAGTGCGTGCTGAGCTTAATAAGATTGATCCTTCAATTATTGTGCTCGGCGAAGGCTGGGATATGAATGAACTGCTTCCTAAGAGCGAGTCTACTATTCAGCCAAATGCTTATAAGATTCCAGGAGTAGCGTTCTTTAACGATTCATTCCGTGATTCTATGAAGGGTTCTGTGTTTGGTGATGCGTCTACTGGTTTTGTCAATGGCAATACAGATAAAGGTGTTAAGGCTTTGCTTGAGCATAATTTGCTCGGCTGCCAGTTTGGCACAAGTACTATTAAGTGCTCGAATGGTAATGCTGAAACGCACTTTGCTAATGCAGGACAAGTAGTTCAGTATGTTGAAGCTCACGATAACTTGTCGTTGTACGATAAGCTAAAGGTTTCTGCGCCTAAAGACACTGAAGACGTACGATTGAAGCGAGTAAAGCTTGCAAATTCAATGGTTTTGCTTTCGCGTGGCATGCCGTTCATTCAGCTCGGCCAGGAATTCTTAAGAAGCAAGAACGGTAATTCTAATAGCTACAATGCTGGCGATAAAGACAATGCTCTTGATTGGAATCGTGCAACAGAAAAATCTGATTCCGTGAACTATTTCAAGGGATTGTTGAAGTTACGCAAGAGCATTAAATCTCTTCGTGATTTTGATTATGCAACAATTAACAAGAACATGAAGATGATTGCTGGCACTCCTGATGGTGTAATTGCTTACACGCTTAACGATGCAAATAAGCAATACGTTGTAGTGTTCAATGCTAATAATGCTGAAACTCAAGTAAAGATTCCAGCAGGAAAGTATTCTGCTCTTGTTGCTGATGGCAAAGTCAATGACGTTGCTCAAGAGGCTAATGTTTCTGCCGACGGAACATACAAGGTCGCTGCTCTTTCGACTGCTGTGTTGATTAATGCAGAAAAGACTCCGGCTCCTCAGCCTGGTCCTGGTCCTGTGAATCCTCAGCCTGGTCCTGTGACGCCAACGCCTCAGCCACCTGCTCCGGCTCCTGGTCCTGTAGTTCCAACACCAGCTCCTGGACCTCATCCGCAGCCTGGTCCGCAACCAGCGCCAGTTCCAACTCCAGCGCCTGGTCCTGTGACGCCAACGCCTCAGCCACCTGCTCCGGCTCCTGGTCCGGTAACGCCTGCACCAACACCGTCTCCGGCACCGGCTCCTCAGCCTCAGCCATCTGAGCATGAAACTCCAGCTAAACCGGATCAGACTAAACCGGATCAGACTAAACCTGATCAGACTAAACCTGATCAGACTAAGACTGAAACTCCAGCTGAGCATCCTGCACCTGCTAAGTCTGAACAGACTCAGTCGGCTAAATCTGAGCATTCTGCACCTGCAAAGTCCGAACAGTCTGCGCCAGCTAAGTCTGAGCATTCTGCTCCAGCTAAGCCAGCAGAATCCGCTCCTGTACCTGTTGCTCCGAAAACAGTTCAGCAGCTTAATCCAGAGCTAAAGGGAACTCTTAGCGTTGGTAACAATAACGTTGCAACTGCAGGTGTTGTTAACAGTGTGAGAATTAATGTTGTGAACAGCGAGTTCACCGAGCGTTTGCAGCGTGATGGAGTAGTTTATGCATACGCGTACATTTACTCGTCTCCTCGTTTGCTCAAGGGTGCTGATGGTTCAAAGTTTGTGACTGTTCGCATGGTTAATGGCAAGCCTCAATTTGATGCTCAGTTCCCAGCTGGATACACCGGAAAGCATACGGTTGTTTTGGTTGACGAAAAAGGTAATCAAGTTGCTTGGACAGATATCACAGTAACAAGCAATGCAGTTTCGCAACAGCTTCATAGTTTAAGTGCAACAGGCAGTAATATATTCGTAGTTACTACTGTATGCTCAATACTAATTGCTGCTGCGAGCGTATTGTTACTTCGTATTAAGAGTCACAAGCGTTATGCGAACTCGTGAGGTTTTTATAAGTAAATAAATAAACTAATAAGTTCGCTTATTATAAAAAGCCGAGGGTAATTGCATTTGTTGCGATATCCTCGGCTTTGTGTTTGAAGCAGGGTATAGAATTAATAGATAGTTTGGTTTTTTATAACTGTATGTGAATGTTTTACTAATAAGGAAGAGAAAGAAGAAAATCATGTACTGCGTTAATTGCGGAGCTACTTTAAAAGATAATACGAGGTTCTGCACGCAATGTGGTGCAGAAATTACTTCTCAAGCAAATAATACTCAGCCTCAGCAAGTAGGGCAGCCTTATCCTGAAGCGCAAACGCAAGTATTCTATACCAACAACATTCCTAATCAGTATTATCGTCCTGAAGTAAATACACAATACCCGTATCAACCGCAATACGGGTATGCGCAAGTTGCTGTTGAAAATGATGCGAAGCGAAGGAATATTATTATAGCTATTATTGTTATGATTGCTGTTATTCTTTCAAGTATTTTTGGGTATTGCATTTGGGATTATATGAGACCAAAGCAAATTCCTTACGAAACTTTGCGAAAAGAAATTATGAAATCCAATAAATATGCGGATTATAAGTTAAAAATCGTTGACTCTGACGTATCTAAATATCCTCATGTAAAACTGTACTTTTCGCTTACTGATAGTAGTGGAAAAGCTTTGGAAATTGATTCTCCTACTGCTGCAATTCGTGAGAAGATTGGTGGCGGCAAAGAAGCTGAAAGACTTATTCGTAAAGTTGAGCGTATTAAAGACAAACAAGGTGTTAATTACGAAATTCTGCTTGATAAATCTGGATCTATGGATTCTTCAATCGACACTATGAAGAAAACTATGAGCGATTTTGTGC
This sequence comes from Gardnerella sp. C0026F2, assembly GCF_056590715.1. Taxonomy (NCBI): domain Bacteria; kingdom Bacillati; phylum Actinomycetota; class Actinomycetes; order Bifidobacteriales; family Bifidobacteriaceae; genus Gardnerella; species Gardnerella sp. C0026F2. The sequence continues at coordinate 652,855 of NZ_JBWPWR010000001.1, read as the reverse complement.
GCAATCTTAATTATAAGGTTGGGGACACTGGAGAGCTTATATCTTTCGATAGTTACTTAATGTATATGGCAACGTATACTAACGATAAAGATCGATTGCTTACGGGCATTGATAATATGACTCCTTACGGCATGACAGCTTTATATGATGCACTTTATACTGGAATCACTAATGCTTCTAATCATCCTGGCTTTAATTGCGTAATTGCGTTTACTGATGGTCAAGATAATGAGAGTACTCATACTGCTGATGATGTTATTTCTTTAGCTAAAGAAAAAGGTATTCCTGTATATTTGATTGGTACTAGTGAAGCTGATTCAAGCACTTTGCAAAATATTGCGAATGAAACGAATGGTTACTTCTGGGATATGAATTCAATATCAGATATGAAAGAGGTAATGAATAGAATTCGAGTCAATCAAGATAATGTTTATTGCTTAGAATACGATTCTGATTCTTCTTCGAATCCTTATGATGATCGAGTGATTTCTGCATTGGTTGCAGATTCTAAGAATCATCAATCTGGTGGTATCGGTGATGATTTGTCGTTTAAGCCAATTAAGAAGAAGAAGTATAAGAAGACTGCAACTCGCTTCGTGTTACATAAGGGCGATGTGAAGTGGACTGAAGCTAATAGTGCATGCATGCAAGATGGCGGTTACTTAGTAACTCTTACCAGTAAGAGTAAAGAGAAAAAGATAATCGATATGGCAAAAAAGGAAGGCGTCAAGTATGTGTGGATTGGCGGTTATACTTCGCAACGTGAGAATGGTGACGTGTTTGCGCACTGGGTTACTGGTGAAAAAGTAAAGTATGAAAACTGGTTGCCAGGAGAGCCAAGTCGAAACGATAAAGATGGAGAGCCTGAGTTTTATCTTATGCTTTGGCGTTTAAATGATGAGTGGTCGTGGAATGATCAACGCGATGATTTATTTACGACTCCTACATTGCGTAAAACCTTTAGTGGCAAAACTGGCTATGTTTGTGAGATAAATAGGCGTTAGCATTACGCTACTTTTTGGTTCATTTTTAGCGAATTAGAGGAAACTCGTTATGCGAAAGCAAGGGACACGTAAACTACAAAGCAGTCCGCATTATGTAGATGGTCGCACTATGCAATATCGTAATGCTCAGCATCATAATCAAATTGCAAGTGTTGCCCCAAGAAGGCGTTTTGCTTCTATTTTAGTGGCTATTATAGCTATTGCTTTACTTGCAATATCTATGTTTGCTGCAGTATCTGTTATGCGCTCGCATTTTTTTAACGTTTCTTCTAAAAATTATGTTAGTAAGAAAACAGTTAATTCTGCGGATATAGCTAAAAAACTTGAAGCACTAAAGAAAGCACGTAAAAAGCAAGCAAGGCAGGGGATTGATCCTAATAGCATTGCTGTTAAAAATGTGCTATCAAAAATGTCTCTTGAAGATAAAGTTGCTCAAATGTTCATAGTTAAACCTGAAGAATTAGTTGGAACATACGGGACTGTGGTATCTTCTGGTTCGCAAATGCAGCAGTCGTTTAATTCCATACCTGTTGGCGGCATAATGTATAGCAGGGAGAATATTCAGAATCCTAATCAAACTCAGCAAATGATTTCTGGGTTGCAATCAATAAGCGAATCTAGAGTGTCACTTCCTGCTTTAGTGGCTGTTGACGAAGAAGGTGGCACTGTTGCGCGAGTTAGCTCAAATCCTCAAATGGGCGTTAAATCTTCTCCTAATATGAAGGATATTGGAGCGACTAAAAAAACGCGTAAAGCTTATAACACTGGTGCTTACATTGGTAATTATCTTTCGAATTTAGGTTTTAATGTCGATTTTGCTCCAGTTGCTGATGTGATTACTAATCCAGATAATAAGTTGATGATAAAGCGTTCATTTGGTTCTAATGCTTCGTTAGTTGCAAATATGACAGATGCGTTTACTGACGGTTTGCAAGAGAATCACGTTTTTGCCACGTATAAGCATTTTCCTGGTCACGGTTCAACTTTTGAAGATTCTCACAAAGGTGCTACTGTTTCGAACCAATCTCCAGTTGCATTAAGAAAAATAGATTTAGTGCCATTCAAAGATGCTGTAGACACTGGTGTTAAGTTTATTATGGTCAGTCATGTGTCGTATCCGAAGATTACGGGTGATGATATTCCTGCTAGCATGTCTGAGAAAATTGTTACTGGTTTAGCTCGTAAACAGCTTGGTTATAAAGGCATTCTTATCTCTGACTCTCTAGGGATGGGTGCAATATCGTTGCGCTATTCTCCTGGAGTTGCTGCAATTACAGGAATTAAAGCAGGTATCGATATATTACTTTCTCCTGCAAATTTGCGTCAAGCATATTATTCTGTTGTCACTGCAGTTCGTCAAGGTGATATACCTGAGTCTCGAATTGATGAGTCTGTAAAGAGAATTATTGCAGTAAAATTGCAAATTGCTCAGCAATTAAAAAGTCAAAATGTAAAAGATTCCAAAACAACTAAATGAATCAGCGTGTTGCATTTATTTAAGTAAATTTTTTCTTTTACATTATTTCGGGAGTTTCTTTATTTAAAACGAGATTTTCTTTGCAAAATAAGGATTTACGAATAATAAATTTATAAATATTTTTGTAATAATTATTTCATTGCGAGAATATTTTTGGAAAAAATGTTTGCATTTGTACTTTTATGGTGTTAGCATCATTTCCAACACAAACAAATATCGAATACTTCGGTTGAGGTTTGTGCGTGAACCACAGTTAGTATTAATGAGTTAAGGAGGCAGACATCATGCTTAACATGAACATGAATGCTGAATCTTTTGATACTCTTAATGCTGCACGTATGTGGTGGTGGCAGTCTTCTCTTTGGCGTGAGTTTACTCTGAAGTTTTAGAAGCTGCGTATAAAAGCTTGTAAAAGACCTCCGGGTAAGCCCCGGGGGTCTTTTTGTATACAAGCCTTAAATTTCAAAAATAACCAAATCACAATTCACAAATCACAACAAAATATTCGGTAGCTTTGTATTCAAATAATATAAAGCTTAAACAAGGAGAGAAATCATGGCTAATGAAACTAACGAAAATGTTATGGAAGCTACTAACGGCGTTGCAAATGCAACTGGTGATGTTGCGTCGGTAATGATGAAAAATGTGAAAGTTAAGAATCATGCACTAAATATTACTTCGTTAGTGCTGGTTGCAGTTCTATTTGCAGCAGGATGCATTCTTGATTTTACTGTTGCCAAGCCTCTTTCTATTGGAAATATCCAGCCTGAGTTTGTTATTGCTTCATTCTGCTTGGCGATTTTATTGGTTCGTCCAAAGATTTATCAAGGAGCTATTATTGGAGCTCTTGCTGCAACATTAATCCAACTTAATACTTCGATTCCATTCCTTGAATATGCGTGTGACATTCCTGCTGCAATTATTATGACAGCTATCTTAATTGGATATGTCCATCTCTTCCCAAAGGATGCTGCTCGTAAAGTAAGTGTTTTCCCATTTATTGCAACTTTTGTTACAACAGTAATTTCTGGTTGCATTTTCGCTTCTATTGCTGCTTACTTTATTCTTCATTCTCCAAACATGGTAATCGTAATGATGCCAATTATTTTTGGTACTGCTGCATTTAATGCGATTATTGTTGAAATTCTTTATACTCCATTGCGACTCGTATTGCACAAATAATAAATAAATTAATTAAGAAATTCTCATGATTGCATGTTTAATTGCACGTTATACGTCATTATTAACGAATGTGTTTAATGAGTATAAATGTATAAAGTCATAGAAGTATAAATATAAAGGTATAAAAGCAAGTTGGCATCAGTCTAATATGATTGGTGTCAACTTGTGTTTTTGTGTTATTAATTTTTTTAGCGTTTGCTCGGTGTGTTAGAGTTAGGAATGTTATGTCTCAGCAAGAAAAATATGTTGCAGATAATCATTTAGTTGATTCTGCCGAACCGTGTAAAGAGCCTATGAAAAAAAGTGATGAATCAGTAAAAGAAGTGCCATTGCTTGAATTAAGCAATGTATCTTTTCGCTACGATACTCATAGTGATGAAAGTGTTGCAAATAAAGATAAAAAAGACAATGAAGGCAGTTGCAACTATGCTCTTCATAAAGTAAACCTTAGCATTCATCAAGGTGAGTTCGTTGGAATTATTGGACCTTCTGGGTCTGGTAAAACAACTCTTGCTTCACTTTTTTCTGGAGCAATTCCTCACCATTATTCTGGCAAGTTTTTCGGAACTGTCAGAATTGCTGGTCATGACACTACTACTCTTGAGCTCACTAATATTGCTTGTTTAATTGGCTCTGTTATCCAAGATATTGATGCGCAAATGGTTGCTGCAAACGTTGAAGATGAGTTGCTTTTTGGTTTAGAAAACTTCGGAGTTTCGCACGATGAAATTCCTGAACGTATAGCAAATGCACTAGAAACTGTTGGTATTAGCAATTTGCGAAATCGTGATTTAGATACGCTATCTGGAGGTCAAAAGCAGAAGGTTGCAATAGCTGCTATTTTGGCTTTAAGGCCTAAAGTGATGGTTTTAGATGAGCCTACTTGTGCGCTGGATCCAGTTTCTTCACGTATGATTTTCGATGTTTTAAGTGATTTGAATAAAAACTTTGGTATTACTATTGTAGTGATTGAGCAAAAAGTAGCTTTATTAAGCGAATATTGCAAGCGTCTTATAGTGCTTTCTAAAGGAGAGCTTGTTCTCGATGCTCCTGTTTGCGAAGCTCTTAAAGATATAGAGTTACTTCGTAAAGTAGGTATTAATTATCCACGTACTACTCGATTGCTTAAACAATTGCAAGATGAACAAATTTGCGATCCAGCACCTCTTAGTGTTGGAGTTGATGAAACTGTAAATACTATTGTTAAAACTTTGCGTTCTGATTATTCTAAACTTTCTAATAGCGATGACGTGCATGATGCAGAAGCTGATTTAGAACTTAATAAAGAAGATTCTAAAAGAGCTAACAATGCAGTTAATAATATTGATAAGCCATGCCTTTCAATAGATCATGTGAGTTTTGCTTATGCAAATGATGTTAAGGCTCTAAAAGATATTTCATTTGATGCTTATGCTGGTGAATTGATCGCACTAATTGGTAAAAACGGTGCCGGAAAAACTACTATTACAAAAATTATTAACGGTTTACTAAGACCTACTGAAGGTAGCGTAGCAATTGACGGTATCGACACCAAGCCATTGCGAATTAGTCAAATAGCAAAATATGTTGCGACATTATTCCAAAATCCTGATCATCAATTATGTAAAGAGACTGTTCTTGAAGAAGTAGAGCTGAGCTGTATTTTAATTGGTGAAGATTCTAGTCAAGCGAAAACGCATGCAATGGAAATTATTGAGAAACTTGACTTAAATCCTACTGACAGTCCATTCATGCTTTCTAGAGGGCAGAGACAAATGGTGGCATTGGCTGCAACTGTCGTAACACGTCCTAAAATACTTGTTCTCGATGAACCAACTTGTGGGCTTGATTACAATGAATGCGTGAGAATTATGCAAGTTGTTGAGGAGTTGCGAGCTAACGGTTGTTGCGTGATTATGGTTTGCCATGATATGGAAGTTGTGCTTGATTATGCAACTAGACTTATAACGATTAATGATGGAAAGCTTATTATTGACGGTTCGGCGCATGATGTTTTTGAAAAACCAGACGTCTGCTCAGCTGCTTCTTTATATCCACCGTTATTGTGTGCTGTTTGCCAAGGTTTGGTTTCTAACGGTTTCAAGCAATGCGATGGATTGTATACGAGAAAAGAATTAGTTGAAGCGTTGCGTTTTGGTAAAATCACAAAACATAATCAGAATAAGCAGCATAATCAGCAGAATAGTTAGAAGTAAAATAAAGGCATCTGATATTTATGAAAACGAGACTATTAACATATCAATCAGGCAACACATTTCTTCACCGCACAAACCCTATTGCGAAGCTAATTCTTGCTGCGAGTATTGTAATAAGCGTATTTATTGCTAAACAGTATTCTGTACTTATTGCGCTCGCTGTTATTATTTTTGTTGGCATGGCTTTTACTCATGTTGTTAAAACATTATTTGGCCTTATTAAAGCTATGCTAATAATTTCTTGCGTAATGTTTTTGCTACAAACTGTTATTGCTCAAAGTGGAAACTATATTTTTCTATGGTTTACGTTAAGAGGTATTGATATTGGAGCGAAAGCTTCTTTGCGTTTGTTCTGTTTTGCTTTTCCTCTTGTTACAGTGCTAACAGTAACTAAATTAAACGATCTTGCAAATGCTGTAGTCCAATATTTGCATATTCCATATTGTTATGCTTTTACTATAACTACTGCGGTTCGTTTTGTGCCTATTTTTGCGCAAGAAATGTCTCAAATCACAGAAGCTCAAATGGCTCGCGGAGTTGAATACGATAGTAAAAATCCATTTAAAAAATTAAAACTTATGATGCCTCTTATTGTGCCTCTTTTGGTTTCTTCAGTGCGCAAAGCAGATAGTTCTGCGCTAGCAGCGGAAGAGCGCGGATTTTATTTGCGTACACGCAAGTCTTCGTATTACAAATACCCATTCGGATGGCGTGGATTCTTGTCTTTAGTTATTTCTGCACTTATTATTGCTTTACCAATATGCACTTCAATCTTTTTGCCAAATTTAGTGTAAAATATTTGTGTAAATCATAAATAAATAAATCATAAATAATTTATGAGGCTTTTGATGAAAAGTGTAAAAATTTGGCTTAAGGGTGCGAGAATTTACACGCTTCCAATAGGCTTAGTTCCTGTTGTTATGGCGTTTGCGGTTTCATTTAGAATGATGCGATTTTCGTATTTTGAAGAACCAATTATGCATCTAGAGCAATGTTTTACACAATTTTTCTTGTGCTGCATGGTTGCTGCGTTTATACAAATCGCCGTCAATTATGCCAATGATTATTGTGACGGATTGAATGGCTTGGATGAGAATCGTAGTTTGCGTGCTTTAAGTAGCAATAATTCAAAGCCTTTATGCGATGTATCTTGGCGCCTTGCAAATGCTGGAATTTCCTCGAAATCTGTGCTTAAAGCTGTAATAATTTCTGCTTTTATTTCTTGTATTTTTGGTTTGATTATTGTTTTGCGAACTGGGATATATTGGTTTATTTTACTTGGAATTGCGTGCTTTGCTGCAGCATGGTTTTATGCAGGAGGTAAACATCCTTACGGTTATAAGGGTTGGGGAGAAGTAAGTGCGTTTGTATTTTTCGGTCCTGTTCCTTTTATTGGTTCGTTATGCGCAATTACATACGGAATTGGTATTCCAGAAACTAGCATATTTATCAATAACAGGCAAAGGATTTTGGCTTGCGTGCTAGTATCTTGCATTCCTGGTGCTTATTCGGCTTGCTTAATGATGGTAAACAATCTTCGAGATATTAAAAGCGATAAAGAGCATGGAAAAATAACTGCTATGGTTAAAATTGGCGAGCGCAATGGTAGGCGTTTATGCGCTGCTATGAGCATTGTTTCTGCTGTTCTTTTGATTGCATATTCTGTTTTGATTATTGCGTTACCTTCCGCAGTGCCGTCAATATGGCGATTCTATAGTGTTGAAATTTTCCTCAGTTTTAGTGCGATTGTATGCAATTCTTCGTGGCATTTATTTTTTGCTGCTTTTCAGTGGCTCTTATTGTTAGTCATTGCAATTAAAGCTTATAAGTTTACTAAATGTGTGCTTATAGGTGATTACAAGAATGCTTTTCCTATGTGCGTTGCTCAGGCAATACTTGGTGCGCTAGCTGTATTATTATCTGCGATTATATAAAATAAGCAAAATAGTGCTAATTGTATGTGCTTATTCGCGCGTCTTGCAATTCTTATGATATTATTAATTGACACAAACATGGTGCGCGTGCGGTATTTTAATGACATGCAATTGCGTTATGATGCGCAATTTCCACTAATGTTTATGAGTGTGCCGTTGCGTGAGCGCCATGTTAAAGATGCATGGCTATGTTGCCCTGTGAATGTGTGGCAATGAAGTGAGGTTTTGAACATGCCAGGTATGGATGAAAATGAAGGGACAGAGCCAGCGATGCCTGAGGTACTTACTGATGATGAGCTGCGCAAAGCTGCAGATGATGAAGCTGCTCAGCGAGAATCTAAAGAAAAGAAAAACAATCATATTCGTACTGTTGTAGTTGCAGAAGATGAATCAGTTAATCGCATGGATTTAGTTGCAATGCTTGAAGATAACGGATATCAAGTTGTAGGTCAGGCTGCTAACGGTCAAGAAGCTATTGAGTTGACTCGTGAAAATCATCCAGATGTTGTGTGCATGGATGTTAAGATGCCTGTTATGGATGGCATTACTGCTGCTGCAACAATCTGTGATGAGAATATTGCTCCTGTAGTAATGCTCACTGCTTTTTCACAGTCAGATTTAGTAAAACAAGCAACTGGTGCTGGAGCGATGGCGTACGTTACTAAACCGTATGAAGAATCTAAACTTCTTCCTGCTTTGGAAGTTGCTATGGGTCGCTTTAGTGAAATCAACGATTTATTAGATAGTGTTGAACGTGCAGAAAACAAGTTACACGATGCTGAAGATCAGTTGAAGAAAACAGAAGAAAAGTTGAAGAAAGCTGAAGATACTTTAGAAGAACGTAAGCTTGTAGATCGTGCTAAGGGTCTTCTTATGGATAAGGCTGGATTCTCTGAACAGGGTGCTTTCCGCTGGATTCAAAAAACTTCTATGGATCAGCGTATCCCTAAGAAGCGTCTTGCAATGGCTATTATTGCAAAGTATAGCGATGATAAAGTAGAATCTTCATCTGAAAATTAGTAGGGCTATATTTGTTCATTTTTATATAAGCGCATAGTTATTTATTAGTAATTTACGGAACGTGGGTGAGTAGTCAACAGTGAATACCAACATCGTTGAAGAACATTCTTCGGAAAATAAGAATGAGAAAGGAACGTTGTTGGTTGTTGATGGCCATTCTCTCGCGTTCCGTGCTTTTTTTGCAATATCTGCAGATAATTTTTCTACTCGCTCTGGGCAAGCAACGAATTCCATTTGGGGATTTATTACTATGCTTTCGCAGGTTGTAAAAAAAGAGAAGCCTGACCGCTTAGCTATTGCTTTTGACGTTAAAGGTGGAACTTTTAGAAATACTATGCTTCCTCAATATAAAGGTACTCGTGATGCTGCTCCTCAGGAGCTACTTTCGCAGCTTCCTATTATTCAGCAGATGCTTAAAGCTCTTGGTGTAACTTATATTGAGAAACCAGGTTATGAAGGTGATGATGTTATCGGCACTCTTGCAACAATGGGAGCGAATGCCGGTTATAGAACTTTGGTGCTTTCTGGCGATCGTGATGCATTCCAACTTATAGATGACAATATTACTGTTTTGTATCCAGGACAGCATTTTAAAGATTTAAAAGAAATGGATAAGGATGCTGTTTTTGAAAAATATCATGTTACGCCTAAGCAATATCCTGATTTAGCAGCGTTAAGAGGAGAAACTGCAGATAATATTCCAGGAGTTCCAGGTGTTGGGGATGGGTACGCTGCTAAATGGATTAATCAATTTGGAAGCCTAGAAAATATTATTGAACATTCGAATGAGATTAGTGGTAAAAAGGGAGAAGCTTTAAGAGAAAATATTGATCAAGTTCGTTTAAACCGTAAAGTTAATGCTTTAGTTTGCGATTTGGATTTAGGCGTAACTGTAGATGATTTGTGCTTCGGTGAGGTTGATGCTGCAAAATTAGGAATCTTGCTGTCTCAACTTGAATTTGGCGAATTAAAAAAGAGAAAGATTCTCAAAACTTTTAGCAACGGTACGCAACAATCTATTGAAAATAATATGCGTATAATGTTTTCGTCTACGTATGAAGGTGATTCTAATAACGATAAGCTAGCTCAAAGCGATCAATCAAATATTGATGCAGAAAATTTTCAAGAAATGCTAGCAAGAATTGACTTGCATCATGTTAAAAATGTAGAAGACTTTATTAATTGGGAGAATTCCGTTTCTTCTTTGCTCTATACAGAAATAAAGAAAGATTCAAAAAATACTGAAGACACTTTTGAAGAATTAAGTTCCGAAAAAATTATAAATAATTCTCGTAAATGTGCCGAGTCTATACTGAAAAATCAAGAAGTTGTAATATACGCTCATGAGTGCAATAAGAATTCAAAACATCATTTTGAGTTGACTGCAGATTCTTTAATAATTCTTGTTGCTAATAAAGCTGTATTATTGTATGCGTCTGATTTGCAATCGGCAGATCGAGCTTTACTCGAGATGTTGCGAAAGTTCTTGCAAAAAAATTCTTCAATAACAGTATTGCATGATTATAAAAAGCATTTGGGATTGCTAAAATCGTTAAAATTATTCGATTCTAATAATTCATTCGGTACTCCACTTCTTGATACTCGATTGGCATCATATTTATTGGAGCCTGATTTTCGAGCTGAAACTTTAGAAAATATGGCTGAACATTATTTAGACATTCAGCCAGATGAAGATAATTTGTGTGAAAATGAAGCTAAGCAAGGTGAGCTTGATCTTCTTATTGACGATGAAATGCCAGCTAGTGAAGAAGAAACTAATGAAAAGCAAACTCAAGCACGTGAAGCAAAATTCTTAAGAACTGTGCTTCTTATTCGTCTTTTGGCTTCTCATTTTGCTTCAACACTTGACGATAGAAAACAAACTGGTTTGATGACTGATTTGGAAATGCCTATTTCGCGAGTTTTGCGTGGCATGGAAGACGTCGGTGCTGCAGTTGATATGCAACGTTTAAGTGGTATGCTTAAGCAATTTTCTGCAGATGCTGAGTTTGCACAAAATATGGCTTGGAAAGTTGCAGGTAGTTCTGTTAATTTACAAAGCCCTAAGCAGTTGCAGCAAATACTTTTTGAGCATTTTGGTCTTAAGCCTACTCGTCGTACAAAGAATGGCTCGTACACGACTAATGCAGAAGCTTTACAAGCTATGTACGTTAAACTTGATCCAGAAGAGCCTGCAAGTCAATTCTTGGGTGCGCTACTTAAACATCGTGAAACTAATAAATTGAAGCAGATTGTGCAAAGTTTAATTGATGCAGCTCATTATGACGATAGGCGCATCCATACAACTTTTGAGCAGACTATTGCAGCAACTGGTCGTTTGAGTTCTGCTGATCCTAATCTTCAAAATATTCCTAATAGGAATGCTGCTGGTCGCGAAATTCGTGCTGCTTTTATTCCAGGAGAAGAATTTGAATATTTAATGAGTTGTGATTATTCACAAGTTGAGCTTCGTATTATGGCTCATGCATCTCATGATAAAACTCTTATTGAAGCATTCCGTTCCGGCGTAGATTTTCATAAATATGTTGCTAGCTTAGTTTATAAGATTCCTGTTGAACAAGTAAGTCCGGATCAACGTTCTCACGTAAAAGCTATGAGCTATGGATTGGCATATGGATTGAGTACTTATGGGTTAGCAAAACAGCTTGCTATTAGTCCGGCTGAAGCTGAAATGTTAAAAAATAAGTATTTTGATACTTTTGGCAATGTTCATGACTATTTGGAATCTCTTGTGTCGAAGGCAAAAGAACTTGGGTATACAGAAACTATGTTTGGTCGGCGTAGGTATTTCCCGCAACTGTCTTCCAATAATCGTGCATCCCGTGAAGCTGCTGAGCGCGGAGCTCTTAATGCTCCAATACAAGGTACTGCCGCGGATATTATGAAACTTGCTATGCTTCGTGTTGATTTGGGATTGCGCGAAGCAAAAGTGCGCAGCCGCGTAATATTGCAAATACATGATGAATTGATTTTAGAAATTTCACATGGTGAGCAAGAGCAGGTAGAAAATATTGTGCGCAAAGCTATGGAAAATGCTGTGAATTTAGACGTTCCTCTTAATGTTTCTACTGGAGTTGGTGTAGATTGGCAATTAGCAGCGCATTAACACTACTTAAAGGGAGAAGAAATGATTAGATTAAGCAAAGTAATTGAAGCTATAGAAACGTTATATCCATTGAGCTTTGCTGAAGAATGGGATGAGCCAGGTCTTATTGTTGGAGATTTGCATTCTCAAATTCAGCGAATCGTATGCGTTAGCGATCCTACGATTAGCGCAGTTGATCGCGCGTTATCAATGGGAGCAAACTTATTAATAACTCATCATCCTCTATTTTTTAAGGCAGTGCATGGGGTTTCAAACGAAACTGTTCGTGGCGAAATTGTGCAGCGCTTAATTAGTAATAATTGTGCGCTATGGGTTGGTCACACTAATGCGGATGTCGCGTGGCGCGGAGTTGCTCATACTGCAGCAGAGTATTTTGGTCTTCACAATTTGCGTCCAATTGTTGTTTCCAAGCAGATCGATTCTGCTGGACGAAATATTGGTTTAGGTAGAATTGGCGTTTTGGATATGCCAATATCATTGCGTGATTTTGCGCAAAATGTTTTTAATGTTCTTCCTCATACGAAAGTTGGTATTCAAGTTGCTGGAAATCTTGACGCAAAAGTTAGTACAGTAGCTGTTTTGCCTGGTTCTGGGGAAAGCTTGCTAGATGAAGTTCGCAAGCAAAAAGTTGACGTATATGTTACAAGCGATTTGCGTCATCATCCTGCGCTTGACGCAATTGAGCGAGCTAAATATGAATCGAAATTGCGTCTTTCTTCTGGTGAAGATTACATTCAACGCGCATATCCTATGATTATTAATACTTCTCATAGCGCTATTGAATCATTATGGTTTACTTATGCAATTAATGATATTGCTGATTGCATAGAAGAAATGTATGGAGAGCGTCCAGAAGTTGCTTGGTTAGGCGAAGCTTGCGATCCATGGAATTACGTTATTAATTGAGGCTTTCATTAAAATTAAAGCTTTTTTTAAATAACGTCAACATGACGTGAAAACTATTCGAATATATGAGATACTTATATTATGCATATACGACCAGGTTCCATGTATCCGCTTGGCGCAAACTATGATGGCGCTGGCGTGAATTTTGCGCTGTTTTCCGAAGTTGCAAAGCGCGTTGAATTATGTTTATTCGATGAGCATGATAACGAAACACGTATTGACATGACTGAGCAGAACTCATACGTGTGGCATAACTATGTTTCAGGCATACAGCCTGGTCAGCGTTATGGTTATCGTGTTCACGGACCTTATGATCCTTCTCATGGTTTATGGTGCAATCCTAATAAGTTGTTGCTTGACCCGTATGCCAAGGCGATTGAAGGAAATATAGACGGAGATGAGAGTCTTTTCTCGTATTGGTTTGATAATCCAGATGATATTTCAGCAATGAATACTTTGGATTCTGCAGATCATACGATGAAGGCTGCAGTTATTAACCCGTATTTTGATTGGGGTAATGATCAACACCCTATGATTCCGTATCATGATTCTGTTATTTACGAAGCTCATGTTCGTGGAATGACTAATCTTGATAAACGTGTTCCTCCAGATATTAGAGGCACTTATGCTGGACTTGCACATCCAAGCGTTATTTCTTATTTAAAGAAGCTTGGTGTTACTGCAATAGAATTGATGCCTATTCATCAGTTTGTAAACGATTCTTTCTTGCAAAATAAAGGATTAAGCAATTACTGGGGATACAATACTATTGGCTTCTTTGCTCCTCAAAATTCTTACTCCAGCTCTGGTCAGCGTGGAGAACAGGTTAACGAATTTAAGTCAATGGTTAAGGCATATCATGCTGCAGGCATGGAAGTGATTCTAGACGTTGTCTACAATCACACTGCTGAAGGCAATGACCGTGGTCCTACTTTGAGTTTCCGTGGTATTGATAATCGCGCATATTATCGTCTTGTAGATAATGATCAGCGTCATTATTTTGATACTACTGGTACTGGTAATTCCTTACTTATGCGTTCTCCAAAAGCATTGCGGTTGATTACAGATAGTTTGCGTTATTGGGTAACTGAAATGCATGTCGATGGCTTCCGTTTCGATTTAGCAGCAACTCTTGCGCGTCAGTTCCAAGAAGTAGATAAACTTTCTGCATTCTTCGACATTATTGAGCAGGATCCTATTATTTCAAGTGTGAAGCTTATTGCTGAGCCTTGGGATATTGGTGTTGGTGGATATCAAGTTGGTGGATTCCCTCCAAGTTGGTCTGAGTGGAATGGAAGATATCGCGATTGTGTCCGCGACTTTTGGCGTTCACAACCATCTACATTACCTGAATTTGCTAGCAGGCTTATGGGTAGCTCAGATTTGTATGAGCAAAATGGACGAAAGCCTGTAGCTTCCGTGAACTTTATTACAGCTCACGATGGCTTCACTATGAACGATTTAGTTAGCTATAACGAAAAGCATAATGAAGCTAATAAAGAAGGCAATTGCGATGGTGCGAACGACAATCGTTCGTGGAATTGCGGTGTTGAAGGACCTACTAATATTCACGATGTTAACGAATTGCGTGAACGTCAAATACGTAATTTGTTCTCAACTCTTTTGATGAGCCAGGGTATTCCTATGATATGCGCTGGTGATGAAGTCATGCGCACGCAGAATGGTAATAACAATGCTTATTGCCAAGATAACGCTATTTCGTGGATAAGTTGGGATTATAACGAAACTCAACGAGATATGTTCGATTTCGTTTCCAAGCTTATTCACTTGCGTTTGAAGCATCCAGTGTTACATCGTCGTCGTTTCTTTACAGGTCGTTCTGCTGGAGATGATGTAAGCGATATTCCACAAGTTGAATGGCTTGACCATAACGGTACTGTTATGGATATGGAGGACTGGTCAAATACTCATGCTTTATCTGTGATGATTTATTTGAATGGTTCTGATATTCCAGAAACTGACTGGTATGGGACAAGAATGGTTGATAATGACTTTATTCTTATTTTTAATGCGCATTATGAACCTATTACTTTTACATTGCCAGATAAACGTTATGGTGAAAAGTGGAAGTTGATTGTGGACACATATAATCCAAAGGGTCCGGAATTGTTATATGAAGCAGGATTTAATATTGTCGCACAATCTCGTAGTTTCTTGCTTCTTATGAGCGAGCATAAGCCAGAATGTTGAGTATTATGCTTTATTTCTAAAGAAGTTCGTGACTTGTAAAAACTAAAAGCAGCGCAGAAATTTAAGTTTCTACGCTGCTTTTGTTAGTTTAATTTATTTTTTGTTCTTATTATATTTGTGCTTTTGAGCTTCTATTTAGTATTAAAGCTTGATTTATTTTTGATTGAAGACGATCGCTTTGCATAGCAGCAACTTGTCTTGAAAATACAATAATCCATCCAAGAAATAGCAGACATGATAACGCTTCAACATTTGTAAGAGTATTATTTCCATGCATCCACTGATTTCCTGCCCACGCAGTAAGAACAACTGCTAAATCGGAAGCAACATAGAATGTGCGAGAAAGTCTAGGAGCAAGCCATGGAAGGCAAATAAGCATTGTGCAAATTAATCCTGTCACGCCTCGAGCACATAAATCATGTAAGAAAGGATGTGGTGTGTATCTAAAAGTTCCTATTCCAATAAACGATATTCCTCCAAGAATAAGCAAAGCTGCCATAACAGTTGTGCGCATCTTGAAGTGTTTAATCAAGTTTTGGCTATTGTGTTGCGACATTTCATGCTGCGTTGCAACGAATTCAGTAATAGCAAAGTAGCTCGTTATGATAATGCAAATTCCTGACAAAACAAGTGTCGCGTTAAACATACTGGCTGCAAATGTTGTGCGGTCTCCAAGTTGAGAGAAATTATTGTTATACCAGTACGGATCATCTGTTGTAAGACCTGCAGTTGCAGCTCCAGAAATAACGAATAATGGAAGGAGGGAAGCCACTGTTTTAGCTTCGAGAAGTTCAGCTTGAATAAGAGTTGCGTATCCAACGATTCCAGATAAGGCTGAGCATAATACTGGTAAATAACTGTTCATTGCTGCTCTGCCAATAATGCTATTAATAATAGATAGCAAAGCAAAAGACATAAGAAACATCGTTGCGCCGTAAATCGTAGAAAGCGCTGTTATTTCAAACGCGTGCTTAGCTACTCGAATTAAGTGATGGCTGATAACTTTTTTATTTGTACGCAAGTATCCAACAATAAAAGCGCCTACGCTGCACAAAGACACAATAGTTGAAGCTGTAAGGAATAGTCGCTGACTAATTTGCCAAAACGCTGGCATTGTTGTCATATACATTCTCATAATAATCATTCCACAAGCTGCGCAAACTATGAATGATATTAAGCCCATTGCCTCTGTTCGCTGGAAGCGTCCCATACTTAGCCCCTTTTTCTTTAAACTAATTCTATTGTATCGTTTGGTAGCTAGTAATGAGTTTTGCTAGTTGAATTTTGTAATGAAGAAAAAATTTTCATAATACGTGTGTCGTAATTTGCATTTGTCTGCAAAGTGCGCTATTGTAATTGATTGTGCTTGGAACTGGTAATCAGTTCAAAAGCTTCGGGGTGTAGCGCAGTTTGGTAGCGCGCCTGCTTTGGGAGCAGGATGTCGCAGGTTCGAATCCTGTCACCCCGACTTTTTTATATCTAATGAAATATGCGTATTTTTGCTTTTTATTCTTATTTAGCAGTACATGTCAATCGATAGTATTCATAGTATGAGTGATGTTAACGATATTGCAGATTGCACTACTTCTTGGAAAGCGCCATATGCTAATCATCAATTAAAAGCTTATATTGAGGTTCCTGGCAGTAAATCTTTGTCGAATCGTTATTTAATTTTGGCAGCTTTAGACACAAAACCAGTAGTTTTACAAGGATTGCTGCGCTCGCGCGACACGGAGCTTATGATTAACGCTTTATCTACATTTGGCGTTAGATGTGAGTCATTAAATGAAGATGGAACTAAGCTTCGTGTAATTCCTCCAGAAGACGGAATTTTTAGGGTTCCAGATAATGCTGAAGTGTATTGCGGTTTAGCTGGAACTGTAATGCGTTTCGTTGCAGCTTTAGCTTTATTTGCAAATAAAGCTGTGCGATTTGATGGCGATAAGCAAGCTTATGCTCGTCCTATGAAGCCAGTTCTTGACGGTTTAGAGCAGCTTGGTGCTCGCGTAGAATATCAAGGAGAAGAGGGTTTCTTACCTTTTACTATTACGCCACCTTCAGTCGAATTTAAAATAAATAATTCTTCTGAAAAAATCGTGCAAATTGATTCTTCTTCATCATCACAATTTATTTCTGCGATGCTTCTAATTGGTTCACGTATACCTGGAGGCTTAAGTCTTAAACATATTGGTGACACATTGCCAAGTATGCCGCATATTCGCATGACTATGGACGATATTTGCAAAGCGGGTGGGGTTGTAAATATGACTAGCAACGCAATGTGGCATGTTAAAGAGAGCAAAATAAATCTAGCTAACGTTGCTACTATAGAGCCTGATCTTTCTAATGCTGCGCCATTTTTAGGAGCATCATTGATTGCTGGAGGAAGTGTCAGTATACCTAATTGGCCGTTTTCTTCAACTCAACCTGGAGGATTGCTTCCTGGAATATTAGAGAAAATGTGTGCAAAAGTTAGTTTTGAAAAAACAAGCGATGACGCTGGAATAATGCATGTGGAAAGCGATGGTTCGATTAAAGCAATTCCGTATCTTGATTTGAGTGCAGCAGGGGAGATTGCTCCTAGTATTGCAGCTATTCTTGCGTTTGCGGACGGTCCAAGTGAACTTCATGGTATCGCGCATTTGAGAGGGCATGAAACGAATCGTTTGCAAGCTTTAGTTAATGAATTGAATCGAGTTGGGATTGGCGCTAAAGAGCTCGAAGATGGCATTCGTATTGAGCCGAGTAATCATATGCATGGGGAAGTAATGGAAACTTATGCGGATCACAGAATGGCAACTTTTGCTGCAATGCTTGGATTGCGCATAGAAAATATAAGAATCAAAAATATTTCTACTACTCGCAAAACGATTCCTGATTTTCCAGGCATGTGGCATAAAATGCTTGAATAATAAATAATCCCGAGCCTTTTTGACCCGGGATTATTTATATCTATTTATTTGTTTGTTCTACGCTGTTAAGCGCCAACGATTTAGTGCTTAAACTTGTTGCCGTAGCTATCTTCGCCAGCTTCAGCAATAGCTGCAGCCTTGCGTGCAATAGCCAACTCTTCGTTCGTTGGAATCACAGCAATAATCACAGAGCTGTCTGGAGTGGAAATAACGCGTGGCTCCTTAGAACGAACAAGGTTCTTTTCCTTGTCAAGCTTAACGCCGAATGGCTCAAGCTTTTCGCATACTTTAGCGCGTACGATTTCGTCGTTCTCGCCAACGCCTGCAGTGAAGGTAATGACGTCAACGCCGCCCATTTGAGCAGTGTAGTTGCCAATGTATCCAACAATGCGGTGTACGTATACGCCGAGAGCGAGCTTAGCGTTTTCATCGCCTTCTGCGATGAGCTTGTGAATATCACGTAAATCGCCGTGACCAGTCATGCCCATCATGCCGGAACGCTTGTTGAAGAGAGTGTCAAGTTCGTCCACGTTCATGTGAGCATTGCGAATAAGGTGGAACACTACAGCTGGGTCAATATCGCCAGTGCGGCCGCCCATCATTAAGCCTTCGAGCGGGGTTAAGCCCATAGAAGTTTCAACTGGCTTACCAGAAATCTGAGCAGAAGCAGAAGCACCGTTACCAATGTGCAAAACAATCTGCTTCAAACCTTCTGCAGGCTTACCGACAACGCTTGGAACAACAGAACCAATGTATTCGTGAGAAGTGCCGTGAGCACCATAACGACGAATATGATAGCGATCTGCGATTTCCTTGTTCAAAGCATAAGTTGCTGCAACCTGTGGCAAAGCATGGAAGAATGAAGAATCGAATACCATAATTTGTGGAACATCTGGCAAAAGTTCAGTCATGACTTCAGCGCCAACAGCTTCTGGACCGTTGTGAAGTGGAGCCAAAACTGCCAAATCCTTAACCTTATTGATTGTCTTTTCATTGACTAATGCAGGCTTAGGGAATGTTAAGCCACCCTGAACAACGCGGTGACCGACAGCAACAATGCCAGACTCTGAAAGCTTTGGACCATATTCTTCGAAGAATCCAAGTACGCGCTTCAAGCCCTGCTCGTGGTCGTGAACTGGCTCATCGAACTCATGCTTTTCGCCATTGAATACGTGCTTGTAGTGGCCGTCAACTGGTTCGCCAATCTTCTCAACGATGCCTGAAGCGATACCTTCACCGCTTTCCAAGTCAACGAGCTGATACTTAATCGAACTGGAACCAGAATTGATAACAAGAACGGTTTTTGCCATGTGGGCATCCTCCATAAGTACTGATAAGGCTTGTAAATTGCCACGCTCTAGTTTAGCGTTAAGTTCCTACAAACTTAAAGATATTGAGTGCAATGCAATACCTCAAGTTTACGTACGCACTGTGATGCTGTTTTAGGAGCTTTATTATGTTTATTCGGATTGTGCTTCTAACGCGGTTAAAGCAACAGTATTAATAATATCTTGTACTAAAGCTCCTCTAGACAGATCATTTACAGGCTTATTTAATCCTTGCAAAATTGGACCAACAGCCAGAGCTCCGCTAGAGCGTTGCACGGCTTTATAAGCGATATTTCCTGCACATAAATCAGGGAATACAAATACATTCACATGACCAGCAATACTATTATTTTTTGCTTTTGCTGCAGCAACTGTAGGAGACCATGCTGCATCAAACTGTATAGATCCAACAATTGCTAAATCAGGTGCTTTTTCTTTTGCAATGCGTGTTGCTTCTTCTACAGTATCAACATCTGGTCCTTTTCCTGAACCAAGCGTTGAATAGGATAGCATTCCAACTTTAGGATTGAGTCCGAAAGTCTCAGCAGTGTGTGCAGACTGAATAGCAATATCAGCAAGCTGTTCTGCACTAGGATTTGGGTTGATTGCACAATCTGCAAATACAGATACGTGATCTTTGAAGCACATAAGGAATGCTCCAGAAACAAGTTTTGATCCTGGTTTAGTTTTAATTACTTGAAGTGCTGGTCGTACAGTATTTGCAGTTGAATTAACTGAACCAGAAACAAGACCGTCTGCTTGACCTAGTACTACTAGCATGGTGCCGAAGTAGCTTGCATCTGTTAGTTGTTCACGTGCTTGTTTTTCTGTCATTCCTTTCTTTGCTCTTAATTCGCAAAGTTTTGTAATCATATGGCTTAGCATTGCTTCATCGTGCATAGATTGGAAACTAGCTTTGCAAAGAAAATTTAGATTTAGTTCTTCTGCTCGAGCAAGAATAGATTCGCGTTCTCCAATGATAATTAGATTTACAATATCACGTTCTAGCAAATAGCTTGCTGCTTTAAGAATACGATCTTCTTCTCCTTCTGGAAGAACTATAGTTTTCTTATTTTCTTTTGCTTTCCCTAATAAACTGTATTGGAAAGCATAAGGTGTAGTTGGAGCTTTAAATGGTTGGTGGAGGGCATTAAGAACATCATTTTCTCGAACGCAATTTACGAATGTTTCTAATGAAGAATTTTTAGTTTCTTCATCTATTGGTGGCAAAACCCATAATGGAGTTTGGCTTACTCGGGATGCTTCGTCGTTTGAGTTTGCATAATTCCTAGAGCTATAGTCACGCATTAACTCAGCTCCAAGTTCTGGATCGCAGTTTGTAACAAATACTCCTAAAACTTGTGTGCATGATTTAATAACGCAAGCATTTGCAGAATCTATAGTTTGTAAAATTTGTTGTGAGTTTCTGCCTTGAGCTGAAACTGTGAGAAAAATAGGCGATGCCAAGTCAGCTGCAACAGTTGCGTCGAAAGAAAACAGTTCTGGATCATATGCGGGGTTTGCGTCACTAGAAACAATAATAGAAGCTTGAGCAGAAGTGGATTGCAATAATTCGTTATAGCGCGCAACGATATCTCCGCGCACTGTATCTTTATTTGTTCTAACTATTTCTGGAGTTGTTGCAATAACTTGTTCTAATTTTGTTGAAGTATTTGCGATACCCAAAAGTTGCTTAGTAAAAGTGTCATTTGGTTGAGCGCATGGACGAAAAACAGTAGTGCTGTAGTTATTAGACAGAATATGTGTTATTCCGAATGCAACAGCATTTCTGCCGTACATATCTTCGTTGCCGATAATTGTTACATTAATATGTGACACGATGCGTTCTCCTTTGATACTTCGTGTTACTGCTAGGGTTTATACTGCTAATGTAAGTTTTGCATTTTGCAATATGAACAAACTTTTTCTATTGTACGGCTTATCTATGTTGTACACGCACAAAATAGTAATTATAAATGTAATTTATTTTGAGTATAACCAGTTTTATCGCATTGTTTGTTTTAATAACATGAAGTTTTTTGTTTTAATATACAAAACGGGAGCCAATCTTTCGATTGACTCCCGAAATGTTTTAGCTAACCAGTTTTAGCTTTATCAGCTTAAAACTACTCGTTATCGCCTGCGGTTGCAGCGGTAGCGGTGACAGCGCCTGGCTTGTCGGTCTTAACGCCTGGCCATACCCAATCGGTGTAGTCTGGGTGATCGTAGCCCTTGTCAACAGCGAACTGGAAGGCCTCGAGACGGAAGTCTTCGAGCTTCTTGATTTCGTCTGCGTACTTATCGGCGTCAACCATGCGCAAAGCTTCAGCGGTAAGCTCGTAACGATCCATGTCGTTAACGCGAACCATGTCGTATGGCGTGGTGGTGGAGCCCTGCTCCTTGTAGCCATGGACGTTGAAGTTGTCGTGGTTTGGACGATCGAAGATCAAGCCGCGAACGTCATGTGCATAGGAGTGGTAAGCGAGAAGGACTGGCTTGTCAGCGGTGAAGAGCTCAGTGAACTCTTCGTCAGTCAAAGCCTCGTTGTTTTCCTTAGCGGACTGCAACTTGAGCAAGTCAACAATGTTAACGACCTTGAACTTAACGCCAAGCTTGTTCAACTTGTCGGCAGCGGCCATCAATTCCTGCTGTGGAACATCGCCGATACCAGCGAGAACAACCTGAACTTCGTCATTGGTCTTAGCGTTAGATGCCCACTTCCACTCAGCAGCACCCTTCTCGAGCTCTTCGCGAGCTTCGTCGAGGGTCAACCAAGTAGCAGCTGGTTGCTTACCAGCGAAGATTGCGTTGATCATGTTGGTGGACTTGTAAACCTTCTCACCAACAGCGAGCAACATGTTGGAATCTACTGGGAAGTAAATGCCGATAACGTGATCGTTGTTGAAGGTCTTGTTCAAAAGAACAGAAGTTACACCTGGATCCTGATGAGAGAATCCGTTGTGATCCTGACGCCATACGTGAGAGGATACCAACAAGTTCATGGAGGAGATTGGCTTACGCCATGGAATCTCACGAACTGTAGCTTCGAGCCACTTTGCGTGCTGGTTCAACATGGAGTCGATAACGTGTACGAAGGACTCGTAGGAGCTCCAAATGCCGTGACGACCGGTGAGCAAGTAAGCCTCGAGGAAGCCTTCCATCTGGTGCTCGGAGAGCTGCTCGGTTACCTGACCGGTAACTGCCATGTGCTCATCGACTAATTCGGAGAGGTAGCCTGCGTCCCACTGCTTGTTGGTTACTTCATAAGCAGCCTGCAAACGGTTGGAAGCAGTCTCATCTGGGCCGAAGATACGGAAGGAATCTGGGTTGTTCTTGATGATGTCACGAGTGTAAACGCCAAGACGACGTGTAGCTTCGAGCTGACCCCAGCCGTGACCGAATTCCTTAACTTCCTTGACTTCGTAATCTTCAAGCTTTGGAAGCTTAAGATCTTCACGAATACGACCACCGTTGGCGTTTGGATTTTCGCCAATACGGAGTTCGCCCTTTGGCATGAAGGAGAGAACGTCTTCCTTCACAGCACCCTTTTCGTCGAAGAGCTCTTCAGGCTTATAGGACTTCATCCAGTTCTTCAAAACCTCGAAGTGAGCTTCGGTATCACGAGCAGATGCCAGTGGCACCTGGTGAGAGCGCCAAGAGCCTTCAGTCTTCTTGCCGTCGATGAACTTAGGGCAAGTCCAACCCTTAGGGGTGCGGAAGATGATCATTGGGTAGAATGGACGTGTTACGTCGTTGGTCTGAGCTTCAGCCTTGATATCGCAAATCTCGTCGAAGATGGTTTCGAACATGTCGGCGAAGCGACGGTGAATGGACATGTGATCCTCATCGTCGAAGCCAGCAACGAACTCGTATGGTTCGTAGCCCATGCCGTGGAAGAACTCATGAAGCTCTTCGTCGGAAATGCGGGAAAGAATAGTTGGGTTAGCAATCTTGTAACCATTCAAGTGCAAGATTGGAAGCACGATACCATCGGTACGTGGGTTCACAAGCTTGTTGGACTGCCAACCAGTAGCCAAAGGACCGGTTTCAGCTTCGCCATCGCCAACGATTGCTGGGACGAACAAGCTTGGGTTGTTCATAACAGCGCCGTAAGCGTGGGAGAGTGCATAACCAAGCTCGCCACCTTCGTGGATAGAGCCTGGGGTTTCAGGAGCGAAGTGAGAAGGAATACCACCTGGGTAAGAGAACTGGCGGAAGAACTTCTGCAAACCAGCTTCGTCCTTTGTAATCTTTGGATAGTACTCAGTGTAAGTGCCATCGAGGTAGGACTGAGCAGTACCAGCTGGGCCGCCGTGGCCTGGACCCATGATAATCACAGTGTTCTGCTGATGCTCAGCAATGAAACGGTTAATGTGGCCGATAAGGAAGTTAAGACCTGGAGTGGTGCCCCAGTGGCCCACTAGACGATGCTTAACGTCTTCGCGAGTAAACGGCTCCTTCATTAGAGGGTTGCTACGAAGATAAATTTGGCCGATTGAAAGATAGTTGGCAACACGCCAGTACTTGTCTACGCCTTCGATAGCAGCCTCGGAAACTGGAGCGTTAAGCTTCTTCCAAGGTGTGCCAATAACAGGACTCGTCATGTGTACTCCTGTACTCAAGCACTTTTCAGTGCAATTTGATCATTACCATTTGGTTATAGAGACTGGAAAACAAATGTATTACAGCTCTTTTTCCATCCGTTTCAGTATAGTGCCAGCGTCTGACTTTTGTTCGTTTGGTTACTTCTTCGTGCATTTGTGTTGAAAAAATGTGTGATTATGTGCGCAAAAAATTAGACATTTGTATAGATTATGTTATATTTAATGTTCATTTTATACTTTATAACTAAGTGTTTCGCACAAAAATCTATCAACGTTATTTGCAGTGTTAAAATATATGTGCAACTTTCGTGTTTAATTTTCGGCGTTTTGTAATTACATAACGTCGCAAAGTTTCACTATTATAAATTGAATCGTGTTAGAACATATATATAAGGAGAATCATGGCAAAAGGACCAGTGCTTGTCGTTGATTTTGGCGCTCAATATGCTCAGCTTATTGCTCGTCGAGTGCGCGAAGCAAATGTGTATTCAGAACTTGTTCCTCACTCTATGCCAGTTGACGAAATGCTTGCTAAGGATCCTCAAGCTATTATTCTTTCAGGCGGTCCTGCTTCTGTTTATGAACCAGGTGCTCCTGACATTGATCCAAAGATTTTTGAAGCAGGTGTGCCGGTTCTTGGTATTTGCTATGGCTTCCAGGTAATGGCTCATGAGCTTGGTGGCGATGTAGATAAAGCTGCACTTGGTGAGTATGGCAAGACTGCTGCAACTATTGATGATTCTGAAGGTTTACTTTCCGGATCCCCATCTGCGCAGAATACTTGGATGAGTCATGGTGTTGCTGTTAAGCGTGCTCCAGAAGGTTTTACGGTTTTGGCTCACACAGAAGGTGCTCCAGTTGCAGCAATGCAAGACGAAAATCGCAAACTCTACGGTGTGCAATGGCATCCAGAAGTTAAACACACTCCATTGGGTCAGGAACTTATATCTACATTCTTACATAAGTGTGCAGGATTGGATAATAATTGGAATCCTTCTAATATTATTGAGGATCAAGTTGCTAAGATTCGTGAAGAAGTTGGCGACGCGCAAGTTATTTGTGGTCTTTCTGGCGGCGTAGATTCTGCTGTTGCTGCAGCTTTGGTGCATAAAGCAATTGGCAATCAGCTTACTTGCGTTTTTGTTGACCACGGTTTGCTTCGTAAAGGCGAAGTTGAGCAGGTTAAGCATGATTTTGTTGAAGCAACTGGCATTAAACTTATTGCAGTTGATGCAGAAGATGACTTTTTGGACGCACTTAAAGGCGTGAGTGAGCCGGAGCGCAAGCGCAAGATTATTGGCGAAAAGTTCATTCGTACTTTTGAAAAAGCTCAGCGTCAAGTTATCGAAGAAGCTGGAAAATCTGGAGCAGAAGTTAAGTTCCTTGTGCAAGGCACACTTTACCCGGATGTAGTTGAGTCCGGTGGCGGTGATGGTGCTGCAAACATCAAATCTCATCACAATGTTGGAGGTTTGCCAAAAGATTTGAAGTTTAAGCTTATTGAACCTTTGCGTACTTTGTTTAAGGATGAAGTTCGTGCTATTGGAACTGAGCTTGGACTTCCAGATGAAATTGTTTGGCGTCAGCCATTCCCAGGACCTGGTTTAGGTATTCGTATCGTGGGTGAGATTACACGCGAACGCTTAGCTGTTCTTCGCGAAGCAGATGCTATTGCGCGCGAAGAGCTTTCTAAAGCTGGATTGGATCGCGACATTTGGCAATGCCCAGTCGTTTTGCTTGCTGATGTTCATTCTGTTGGTGTTCAAGGTGATGAGCGCACATATGGTTCTCCAATTGTTTTGCGTCCTGTGAGCTCTGAGGATGCTATGACAGCTGATTGGTCTCGTGTGCCTTACGATGTATTGGCAAATATTTCTACTAGAATCACGAATGAATGCCGTCAAATTAATCGTGTAGTGCTTGATGTAACATCTAAGCCGCCTGCCACGATTGAGTGGGAGTGACAGTTTTTGACGAGAATTATTGACTGAAATATAAACATATGTTTAAACAGTAAAACATTCGTTTATTTTCATTAAAAACTGTAATAATTACTGATTTTATAAAGCACTTCGTGAAAATGGAGTGCTTTTTTCTGTATATCGGTGTGTCGAATTTTCTAAAAACAGGTAAATTTTCGAATTTTATCGATATTTAATGAATATTTTAGTAATAAATAAGGTTGTTTTAATTGTTTATAATGTTTAAACGATATAATTAATTTGACATGAAACAACAGTATGAGCTGTAACAGTAGTTGTTGGCTGTGTGTAAAAAACTACTGCTCGTAGTAGCTCTTACTACTTTGCTTCATTGCGGAACCGTGAATTTTGTATGTGTAGTTTTACTGTGCTACGAAACTAATCGTGTATTTCGAATAGTTTCGCCTACGGTATCGTTTGCGAAGTTTGTAAGATATTTTTTCCGCCAATAATTGCGTAAGCCGCTCAAACTATATCGATTAATATGGTAAGGAGAGTTACGTGGACGGAATTCTGTCAGTACTGCTCGATATTTTCAGACAGCCATCTGTTATAGTTGCGCTTATTTCTTTTATTGGACTTGCTGTACAAAGAAAGAAATTCTCGGATATTTTACAAGGATCAATCCGTACTCTTGTTGGTTTTCTTGTTTTAGCAGCTGGTTCTGGAGTTATTACTGAAGCGTTGAACCCATTTGGAAAAATGTTTCAATACGCATTTCATGTGCAAGGCGTAGTTCCGAATAATGAAGCAATTATTGGAACTGTTTTATTGAAGTATGGCTCTGAATCTGCGCTTATTTTCTTCTTTGGAATGATTGTTAATATTATTCTTTCTATTACTTCTCGTTTTAAATTTATCTATTTAACGGGTCACGTAGCTTTCTATATGGCAAGTATGCTTGCAGTTATATTTAATGTTGCAGGATTTAGCATGTGGGAAGTTCTTTTATGGGGCTCAATTGCTCAAGGATTGTTTACGACAATTTCTCCAGCACTGGTGCAGCCGTTTATGAAAAAAGCTTCAGGCAAAGATGATGTTGCTTTAGGTCATCCTGCTGGTACTGGTGTTGCTTTAGGTGCGTTAATTGCAAAGCTTACTGCTTCAAAAAAGCGTCCTTCTAAGTCAACTGAGGATATTAAATTCCCAGCAGCATTGGGATTCTTGCGTGATACAACAGTTCTTATCACGCTTTCTATGGCTGTTATTTATATCGTAGTGGCACTTTTTGCTGGATCTTCGTATGTCGAAACACATTTATCTAATGGTCAAAACTCCATTGTTTTCGTTATGTTGAAGGCTGCAACTTTTGCTGCAGGTGTTTATGTCATTCTTGCAGGTGTGCAGATTGTTCTTGACGAAATTGTTCCAGCTTTTAAGGGAATATCGGAAAAGCTTGTTAAAAATGCTCGTCCTGCTTTAGATGCACCAATGACTTTTGGCTTTGCTCCTAATGCTGTTCTTATTGGTTTCTTAGCTAGTTTCTTTGGCGGTTTGCTTGGAATGACGCTTATGGCGATTTTGGGAACGACAATTATTATTCCTGGAATTGTTGCGCATTTCATGGCTGGTGGTGCTGCAGGAGTATTCGGTAATGGTCAAGGTGGAATACGTGGTTGCTTGACTGCATCATTTATTAACGGTCTTTTCATTACTTTCCTTCCGTTGTTCCTTTTGCCAGTGCTTGGCGATTTAGGAAGTGCAAATTCTACATATTCTGATGCGGATTATGGCGTATTTGGTGTAATACTTGGTTACGTAAATATTGTTGGTGGTCGTACTGTTCTAATTTCTGTAGTACTTATTGCACTAATATTGTTCTACTCTGTATCAATATTTATGAATAAACGCGATTCTAATAATTTTGAAAAAGTTGAAGAAATAAAATAAGTAAAGAAAATAAAAACACAATTAAATAATTGTGTAGACATAGAAAAATTAAAAATTTTTTACTCATTTTCTTATTTATTTGTACATTTTATTGTATGACTGGTAGGATAACAGAGTTATTAGTTTTGCATGAGCCGTTGTTACTACGCTGTGTTTTACACAAACTAGTATCAACGGCTTTTCATGTTAGCGTTTAGTTAGGGGAGAGTGATAATGGTCGAAGGTGTGCCTAAATACATTGCTGTGCGAGATAATCTTCGCGCTCGCATTGATTCTATGGAAGCAAACGAACAATTACCTCCTGAAATTGAATTGTGCAAACAATACAATGTTAGCCGTATTACTTTGAGGCATGCAGTCGATAACCTTATTGCTGAAGGATTACTTGTTCGTGAGCAGGGTAGAGGAACATTCCGAGCTTCTTCAATTATTCCTAGTTATAGTCAAGATGTAATTTCTGATCGTGCGCAAGGATTTTATGAGCAGGTTTATTCTAATGATGCAAAAATTAGAATAAAAGTTATTGAAAACGATGTTATTCATGATGAAGATGCTGCTGCTCGTTTAGGTCTTAATCCATCAGATGAATTGATATGTTTGAAACGCTTGCGATATGTTGACGATGTTTTATCGCGTTATAGTGTGATTTATTTGCCTGCCTCTCGTTTTCCTAAAATTTTGACTCATGATTTTTCGGATGAGTCGTTAGCTGATTTTTTGCTTAAAGCGTACGCTGTTCAACTTGTAGAAAATGAAGTGTCTGTGCATATAGAAAATCTATGTGACAGTCTTGCAACAGTACTTAACCTTGAAGTTGGAACTCCTGCAATTACAGCTTATTCTACTGTAAAAGATAAGTTTGGCGTGATCATTGCCTTTGGAGCAGCTATTTATGCGCCAAATTCTGGTGAAATTCGTTTCCATTTGCATTCAAATGCTGCTTAATTAAACTTTAGGGCTAGCTAAGATATTCTTAGTTAGCCCATTTTGTGTTAAAAAACAATAAAACCTTGCTGGAAAACCAGCAAGGTTTTTTCGTGTCCGGAGCGGGACTTGAACCCGCACGCCTGTACAAATAGGCACTAGCACCTCAAGCTAGCGCGTCTACCATTCCGCCACCCGGACAGGTGTTTTAGACAACAGATAAGACTATAACATCTTTTTTGAGTCTTTGCTTCGGCGTGTTGAAAAAATTACGAATTTTCAAGACATTTATATATGAAAACAGTAATAATAGTTTTAAATTATGCTATTTTCAGTATAAAAATCTCCTTTACTATCTTGTTTAAAATCAATAATATTCACTGGCTTTTTCGCCAAGTTTCCATCAAAGTCAATGAACGAGTGTTGTGGCAATGAAGAAATATCATGTTTTGGATAGTCTCTTCTAAAGAAAGCACCTCTAGATTCATGTCTAGCAAGTGAAGATTGCAATACAGCTTTTGCAAGTAGTGACATGTTCTTTATTTCCCATATTGCAGTAATTTCTTGGTTAAAAACTAAATTATTGCTATGGATGTGTAATGATTGAATTTTAGGATCTATAAATTCTTGTATGTCATTGAGTGCTTTCTTAATTGATTGTTCGTCACATGATATTGCAACAGCGTTTTCCATGATTTTTCCTAAATATGCAAATAATTTATAAGGATTATATTCTTCTTCTATTTGTGAAGACTCGTCGTTATAGCTGTTGTCTGTAAAATCTGTAACTTGCTTCGCACTTGTTTCCATAAGCTGATTAAGTTCATTATTTCTTTGTTTATATAAGACTTGTAGTGCAATATTACTTGAGATATTTTTATTGGTTTCGTTCGTTTCGTTCGTTTCATTGATTTTGTTACTGTTGGTTTCATCATCCTTGTTTAAGTTTTTCAATTCCTTTGCTATTGTTGCTCCTGCGCGATTTCCAAAAAGGCATGCGTCAAGCAAGGAGTTTCCTCCTAATCGATTAGCTCCGTGCACTCCTACGCATGAGCATTCTCCGGCAGCGTATAAACCATAAACAATATTTTGGTTGTTATTTTGCCATCTATATACTTTCCCATCCAAAGTTATCGGTATTCCACCCATTGTGTAGTGAGCTGTAGGGCGAATTGGGACTAAATCGCAAGTTGGATCAAGATGAGCATATTTTTCAATAGTTTCTGTAACTTGTGGCAAGTATTCTAACATATTTTCTCGGCTGATATGTGTCATATCTAGCCAAACGCAATCGTTATGCGAATTGCTTTGTTGCGTAGTTGTTGAATCGTTTACACCTCTTCCTTCGCGAATTTCTTTGGCAATTGCACGAGAAACAACATCTCTTGGAGCTAAATCTGCATGTACTTCATCGTACTTTTTCATAAAAGCTTCGCCATTTGAGTTCCTAAGCACGCCGCCTTCAGCTCTTGCTGCTTCTGAAAGCAGAATACCAGTGTGAGCTAGTCCAGTAGGGTGGAATTGAATGAACTCGCAGTCTTCAAGTTGTAATCCTGCTTTTAGAGCTAAAGCCATGCCATCGCCTGTTAAATCCCACGAATTAGATGTTGTTGCAAATAATCTTCCCGATCCTCCTGTAGCTAAAAGTAAGAATCTAGACTTTATTGCTCGCAAGTTTCCTGCAGATAAATCAAATGCAACAATTCCTTCAACGCTCATAGTTTGATCGTTTATAGCAACATCTGTTACGTAACAATCTTCAGCAAATACAATATTCTCACAAACACATTGTTGCCATAAGCTATGCAAAATTTGGTGACCAATGCGATCTGCAGCAAAAGCCGCACGTTCAATTGGATTCTTGCCAAAATTAGCAGTATGTCCACCAAAACGGCGTTGATTAATATATCCATTTTGTGTTCGAGAAAATGCTACGCCATCATGTTCAAGCTGAATAACTGTTTTCGGCGCTTCTTTTGCAAGTAGCTTTGCTGCATCTTGATCGCTTAGCCAATCTCCGCCATGAACTGTGTCATAATAATGCCATTGCCATTTGTCTTGTTCAACATTTCCAAGGCTTGCTGCTATACCTCCTTCAGCAGAACCCGTGTGTGAACGCAATGCTGGCACTTTAGAAATCACTAAAATTGATGGTGTTTTTCCTTCTTTTTTCATGCATGTGTATTCTTCGGATTTAATTAATCCTAGTGCTGCAGATAATCCTGCAGCTCCAGCGCCAACAATAATAACATCGTAGTATTCGCTTGATTGCATACTTTTATTTTCTCACATATCTTGTATTGGGCGCGTTATTTTACGCTACTTTTTGCTGTGATAGTGTTAAATTTTCTTTATTTTGTACAATAATTCCTTCCAATTCTAGCAATGCAATTTTCCCAGAAATTTCAGCAATAGATGGTATGTAATCTAATTGTTTTTCTTTGTAAGAAGCTTTTATTATTTCGTATATTCTGTCAACATTTGCAAGTTCACGTTTGCGTTTACATGTTGTAATTGCATCGATAATTAGTTTTTGCGTATTGTCATAATTTTTATAGTCTATACTTAATTTTTCTGGTTTAGGTTGAGAATAAGCAAAGTAATGATGAGATTGAGGAAACAGAATATCTATATCTTGATTTGAACACAATATTATAGCTTGTGAATCGTGTATTAGCTTGTTGCATCCTGCATTATTAGGCTGATTTATATCTCCTGGTATAGCGTATAGTTCGCGATTTAAATCAGTTGCCCATGTTGCAGTATTTAGTGCTCCGGATTGTAATCTTGCTTGAGCAACTATAATTTTTGATGCTAGAGCTGCAATAATTCTATTTCGTAATAAAAATCTGTGGCCTACAGGTGTTGTATCTGGGCATAGTTCGCTAATACACGCTCCGCCTTTTGCAATAATTTGTTCAAAAAGCTGATAATTGCATCTGGGTCCCATATGATTTAATCCTCCTGCAAATACAGCAATGGTTTTTCCTGTCGGCTTATTTTCATCTACATCTTGTGCATCTAATGCGCCCCAATGTGCTGCTGCATCAATTCCGTACGCTCCACCAGAAATAACAGTATGACCTTTCGAAGCGCAATCATAAGCAAATTGATATGCAAGTTCTCTTCCGTAGTCTGTGCAAGAGCGTGAACCGACAATAGCAAGTGGATTATGACATTGTGTTAATGTTTGTGGATTCCCTACGCCCCATAAGCATAAAGGTGGTGAGAAATGACTTTGGAAAGCCAAATCTTGCAATTGTTTCGGCCAATATTTGCTGTGTGGTGCAATAATCCATTGCTTTCCGCCAGAAGTGAACCATTGACATAGTGATTCATTATTCCATGTCGGCAAATGCAATAATCGAACACACCATTTTGAAATAGAATTGTGTAACACTTCTAAAGACTTAGGCGCATTGTCGTTGTGATAACCCCACGCTGTTAAGCCCTTCTTGAAATAATTTTCTAAGAGAGCAAGTTCTTTATGTTTTTTTATGAAACTTAACATTGTAGATACTAATTCTTGATTTTTGTTACGTTTTCTTGAGCTAAAAGTTTTAGAATTGGCATCGTTTTCTTGATCTGCTACTTCACTAATAATTGGAAGTTGCATTTGTTGAGCTGAGCCTGTTGATTGTTGTTTCGTATAATTTTTCACAATTGTTTTTAATATTGAAACAATTTCTTTAGCGCTTTTAGATCCCAATAGTAGCGTGTACATAATTGCATCCGCTCCTTCAAGGCAGAATGTAAGTATTGCACGAGATATTGTTTCTTCGTCTGGTGAAGAAAAATCGCTAGGTGCACTAATGGTTTCTTCATTGTTATCCGTGTTGTTTATGTTCTTAGTATTCATATTCGTGTCCTTAAACTGATTGCTTGTGCAATGTCTGTCATGTCTGGTGAAGTGTGTCCAGAAAGATCAGCAAGTGTCCATGCGAGTCTCAATGCTCTATCTGCTCCTCGCAAACTCAATTGATGCTTTTCTAATGCACGGTTGATAAGTCCTACAGCTTGCTGTGAAGTGTATTTTCTAAGCCATGTTCCAGATGCTTGTGCGTTGCAATCCCAGCCTTGTTTTATAAAACGGTCGCGAGCAATTTTACGAGCTTCTATTACGTTATCTCGCATTGTTTTGCTATTCAGATACGTGTTTTTAACTGAGTTTTGTGCATTGTCTTGATGATGGTTTGAAATAATAATTCGTTCTACTGGAGGTACATCCATTTGAATATCAATACGGTCAAGAATTGGACCTGAAAGGCGTGAAAAATATCGTGCTCTTTCGCGCTCTTTGCAAGTGCATCTTTCTCCATTTCCGTATGCGTAGCCGCAAGGACAAGGATTTGCTGCAATAACAAGCTGGAATTTAGCTGGATAAAGAGTTGTCCCTTTTGAGCGAGAAATAGCAATATGCCCTGATTCCAATGGTTCTCTTAGGGTTTGCAATACTCTAGGAGAAAACTCTGGAGCCTCATCCATAAACAGCACTCCGCAATGTGCTCTAGTAATAATCCCAGGTTTTGCAACTCCTGTTCCTCCTCCAATAAGAGAAGCTGCTGAAGCAGTATGGTGAGGTGCTTCAAATGGTGGAATATTGCTAATTCCGTAGTAGGGTAGTGTGCCACAAAGTGAACGAATTGAAGCAACCTCAAGCTGTTCTTGTTCGTTAAGTGGACACATAATGCTTGGTATTCGTGAAGCTAGCATAGTTTTACCAGATCCTGGAGGTCCAATCATCATCACGTGATGTCCTCCAGCTGCAGCAACTTGTAGAGCCCATTTTGTATGTTCTTGCCCTATTACTTCAGACATATCTCCAATTTCATATTTTGGTTCAATTTGTAGTGGGGAAGTGCTTTCTTCGTGAATTGACGAATTATAATCTTCTTCTCCATTGTTATAATTTCCATTTCGTTCAAGAACTTGCATATGTTTATACGCAGGGTCTTCTTCAATAAGCTTTAGTGATTCTTCGCTCAAACTGCCATGCAATTGCGTCACTAAATCTAAAATATGGTGTATTCCAATAGATTCAATTCCGTCTACAAGTTGTGCTTCGGCAAGATTTTCTTGCGGAATAATCATTCGTTTAAAATGCATCTTTTTTGCGTAAAGTGCAATAGGAAGAATGCCTTGAATAGGTAATACTGTCCCGTCAAGATTTAGTTCTCCTAGAATAACTGTATTTTCTAATTCTGCAAGTGGAATATACTTTTCTGCACTTAGTATGCTTGCTGCGATAGCTAAATCGTATGATGCTCCGCTTTTTGGCATTGAAGCAGGTGATAAGTTTACTGTTACTCTTCCTTCAGGCCATTTACAATGCAACGCAAAATGAGCTGATTTAACGCGCTCTCTTGCTTCGCTTAATGAAGTGTCAGGTAAGCCGATAATAGAAAAGTTTGGCATATTTCCAGATATAAAAGCTTGCAGCTGAATAGTAAAAGCTTTAAGACCAATAAGTCCTATTGATATTGCGTTTCCAATATGCATTAGAATGCTCCTTGAACATGCTTGAATTGGATTGATGAATTATCTTCAATTTCTTCCAAAGATTGCAATTCATATGCAGAATCTGGATAAGTGTATTTGTTAATAACTAGAATTGATACAGCGTCAAATCGAATACGGTAATGAGGTATGTCGCTTCCGAATTCTTCCAGCCATTTCATGCCGGTTGTACGTAATTTGCTACGTTTTTCTTGAGTAATTGCTTCAAGTGGAGTGCCACAACGTACGCTTCTTCGAGTTTTTACTTCTACGAATACCAATTTTTGTTCTGGAGTAATCATCACCAAATCTAGCTCTCCATTACGGCAATGCCAGTTTCGGTCAATAACGTGCCACCCTTTTTGCATAAGTCGCAAAGCTGCGTATGTTTCTCCCAGTTTTCCCAACTCTTTACTTTCAAGAGAATCATCTTGAAGCTCGTTGGAAACTTGTTCAAGTTTTTCTTGCAAAAATACTTGAGCAGTTTCAGCGTCGTCAATCTCGTCAAGCGAGATAATTTCATCGTCAATAATGTGTTTTTGTGTAATCATGCTGCTATTTTCTGTGCTTATTGAGCAGTAATCCAGATTTTTTAAGCATTGTGGATAAAAGCTACATGCGGCGTGTTGTATTAGAAATTCAGTATATTTTCTGTATTTTTCTAGAAGAAATTTCGCTATTTCTTGCAAACTGTTAATTCGTTATAGCTAATTTTGATAACCACAGGTATGTACGAATGAACCATAGTGGCATATTGTCGTTATCACTTAAATAAATATGTAAACAGAAAACGGAAAAGTAAGTGGATGCGCAAAGTAAGCTGAAGCAAACTAATCTACTGTTTAAAAAGTCGCAAAACTGGAGGGGTATTATGAGCGATATTGAAGAAACGCAAGGAAAGTATCATTTTGAAACCTTGCAGTTGCACGTTGGTCAAGAGCAGGCGGATCCGGCAACTGATTCTCGCGCAGTTCCTATTTATCAAACAACGAGCTACGTATTCCACGATTTTGATCATGCCGCTGCTCGTTTTGATTTGCGTGACGCTGGAAACATTTATGGTCGTTTGACGAATTCTACTCAGGATGTTTTTGAGCGTAGAATTGCAGCTCTTGAAGGCGGAACTGCAGCTTTGGCTGTTGCTTCTGGTGCAGCAGCTGTGGACTATGCTATTCGTAACATCACTCAGCAGGGCGATCACATTGTGTCTTCAAAGAATGTGTATGGTGGAACTTATAACCTTCTTCGTCATACTCTTCCTCGAGATGGTGTAACAACTACTTTTGTCGATCCTAAGAATCCTCAAAACTTCGAGGATGCAATTCAGCCGAATACGAAGCTTGTGTACTTTGAAACTTTCGGTAATCCTAATGCTGATTTGCCTGATTTTGAGGCTATTTCCGAGATTGCTCATCGCCACAATCTTCCTGTTTTTGTTGACAATACTTTCGCAACTGCATACTTGTTCCGTCCGCTTGAGCATGGTGCAGATATTGTAGTTGAGTCTGCTACGAAATTTATTGGCGGTCA
Organism: Gardnerella sp. C0026F2; assembly: GCF_056590715.1. Classification (NCBI taxonomy): domain Bacteria; kingdom Bacillati; phylum Actinomycetota; class Actinomycetes; order Bifidobacteriales; family Bifidobacteriaceae; genus Gardnerella; species Gardnerella sp. C0026F2. Next base: position 617,133 of record NZ_JBWPWR010000001.1, on the reverse strand, counting down.
TGGCACAACTCTTGGTGGCATTATTGTTGAAGGCGGCAATTTTGATTGGGCTAAAGTCCCAGGAAAATTCCCAACTCTTACTGAAGCTGATCCAAGTTACCACGGTTTGAACTTCTATGAAGCTTTAGGATCTGTGGCTTTTGTGACTCGTATTCGTGCGATTATTTTGCGCGATACTGGCGCTTGCATTAGCCCGTTTGCTGCATTCTTGCTTTTGCAAGGCACGGAAACCTTGAGCTTGCGTGTTGAGCGTCACGTTGAGAATGCGTTGAAGGTTGTTCAATATTTGCAAACTGTGCCAGAAGTTGAATCTGTAAGTCATCCTTCTATTGAAGGCCGTTCTGATCACGAGCTTTATAAGCGCTACTTCCCGAATGGTGGAGGCTCTATTTTCACGTTTGATATTAAAGGTGGAAGGGATGCAGCTCGCGTATTTATTGACAATTTACAGCTTTTCTCGCTTCTTGCAAATGTTGCTGACGTGAAGTCATTGGTTATCCATCCTGCATCTACTACGCACTCTCAGGAAACTCCTGAAGAGTTGGAAGATCAAGGCATTCATGAAGGCACTATTCGCTTGTCTATTGGAACTGAACATATTGACGATATTCTTGCTGATTTGCAGCGCGGTTTTGACGCTGTTCGTAAAGCAGGACTTGCTTAAATAGAAAAGAGAAAGCAAAGTAAAAAATTATTAATTAAAAATATTCCTGAAGATCCATTACCATTTTATTCGGAGCGCATTCGTATTTGTATGCGCTCCGATTTTTTATACATTCTGTAAATTTGTGCATCATACTTTAGGATGAGACGCTAATTTTTTCTAAATAATTTCCGCCTTACGCACGATGGTAACCAGCAGTCTTTTCGCGTAAATTTAAGTATTAGCAGTAGATAACTATGCGATTACTACTTTTTAAGAAAAGGAGCAGTTATGAACAGTCCGTACGAAACAAGCTCATACGAGCAAGAAAGTGCTTTAGATTTTAGAGCAGATTTTAACCAAAACTTGATTGGTGAAACAGCGGTTGCAGCTTTGCATGTTGTTAAAGATTTTGGCAAGGGTGCAGGCATTGTTCACGCTCTGCGAGATGTAAGCGTAAGTTTTGAGCGCGGCAAGTTCACTGCGATTATGGGCCCGTCTGGCTCTGGAAAGTCAACTTTAATGCATTCTTTGGCTGGTCTTGACAGCGTTAATTCTGGAAAAGTTTTGGTTGATGGTTTAGATATTACAGGAATGAGTGATAAGCAGCTTACGCTTATGCGACGCGAAATGGTTGGGTTCATTTTCCAAAGTTTTAATCTTCTTCCAATGTTTAGTGCTGAGCAAAATATTATTATGCCTCTTACTTTGGCAGGTAAAAAGCCAGATAAGCAATGGTTTAATACTTTGGTTAATACTCTTGGCTTGCAAAATCGCTTAAAGCACAGGCCTGCCGAGCTTTCCGGTGGTCAGCGCCAACGTGTTGCAATTGCTCGAGCTTTAATCTCTAAGCCTTCCGTAGTTTTTGCAGACGAGCCTACCGGTAATCTTGACTCTGCTTCCAGCTCAGAAGTTTTGCATTTTTTGAAGAAGTCTGTAACGGAACTTGGTCAAACCGTGATTATGGTTACGCATGATGCTGTTGCGGCCTCTTACGCGGATCGAGCAATTGTGTTTGCAGATGGTCAAATTGTTGAAGACGTGCAAAATCCTACTGCAGAAGGCATGAGCAAGATGCTTATGGAGCGTAGCGAAGCTGGTATTAATAATCAGCCTGCACAATTGCAATAAAAGGTGGTGAAGTTAGAATGTGGAAAATCGCGCTAAAACTTATGCGTAAAAGCGTACGCATGCTCATCGCCTCTGGAATTGCAATTCTTATAGGCAGCATGTTTATGAGCGCTACTTTGCTTTTTGTAAATAGTGTTGACGACTTGATGGTTCGCAACGCAACGGAAGAATTCAGTAGCGCAAATTATGCAATATCATTTAAAAATCCTAACAGCTCTCCGAGTAGTAAAATTCATTATAAAGACCTTCATTTAGACGAAATATCGAAAATGCCTGGCGTCAACGGTATTCGTAGTGACGATGCGACTGCGCTTGTAAGAGTGGAAAAAGGTGATAAATCAGTTACAAGTATTGCTTGGTCTAGTGGTTTGTATGGAAATCTTCCTGTGTATAAATCAACAGAAGGTAGAGATCCACAAAAAATAGGCGAAATTACGCTTATTAAAAGTATTGCTAAATCAATACATGCAAACGTCGGCGATACTATAACATTGGTTAAAGTAGATGACACTGGCGGAGATAAAGAAAAATCGTACGATGTTCGTGTGGTTGGTCTTGTAGACGATGGAGAACATTCTCAAATACCAGTTTCAAATCGCGGCACGTATCTTGGCGGAGTAACGAATGATTTTTGTGCAAAACTCAAAAATCTTAAGAATTTTGACAATCAAGTTGTGCAAAGCAAAGTGTATATGAGTATTGATGAATCTAAAATAAACGATTTATCTCCTAAGATTAACGCTTTGCTTCCAGAGCAATTCTCTCTTATGTCTAGGCACGAAGTTGGTGTAAGAGCTGTTCGAAATGTGTCCAACGGCACTAATTTCGTTGTTATGTTCCTGTTGTCATTTGGTATTCTAGCGTTGCTGGTTTCTTCGCTTGTTATAGCAAATACATTCCAAGTTTTGGTTGCTCAACGCAGACGCACTCTTGCACTTTTGCGCGTAATCGGCGCACAATCGCACCAGCTTTATGCAGCAGTTTTGCTTGAAGCTGCAATACTTGGAGTTATTTCTGCGGCTGTTGGCGTGCTTTGTGCAATCGGATTTATGGGCGCAATTAGCAACGTGAATATTAATTCTGGCGTATTATCTAAGATTCCTTTGATTGTTTCGCTTCCAGCGATTGTTTGGCCAATAGTAATCGGCATGATAGTAACAGTTCTTTCATCTATGGGTGCTGCTCGATCTGCTACAAAAGTAACTCCTATGGAAGCGTTACGACCAATGGATTTGATGAAAGATAAGCGTGCAAGCATTATTCGCGCTGTTTTTGGCGTTCTATTTATTGTTGTAGGTATTTTAGCTACGGCTTTAAGTGCTACTTCTTTAGCAAGCATGATTGCGAGTAAGTCTCCTGCTGCTGGTTCTGACTCTTGGATGACTTTGCTTGGAGCAGTATTTGGATGCGCGCTTATATTCGTTGGTATTGTTATGACAGCCATATTCTGGATGCCGCTAGCTATGAAGGCAACTGGAGCAATTATGGCGCTTTGCGGGCCTGCATCTAAGGTTGCTAACGCAAACGTGCAAAGAAATCCTAGAAGAGTTGCAGCAACTGGAACTGCTTTGCTTATCGGTGTAACGCTTGTTTCAACAGTGGTAACGGGCGCAACGTGTGGTAAAGCAACTCTTAAAGGTTTTGTTGATGATAGATACAGTGTTGACATTATTGTTCAAGGCAAGAATGTTGATGAGTCTCTAGCTGCCGATATTTCAAAGATTAGTGGAATAAAACATACTGAGTTGCTTCCTGCAGTTCCTATGACTTTTAAGAATGCCAAAGGCAAAACTGAGTACGCTATGGTAGCTGGAGTTGATAATGTAAATCAACTTAAAAATGTAATGCATACTGATCTTGATGGCGTTGAAATAAACAAAGATTCTGTGCTTTTGCCTAAGTTTGACAGTGAGGGTGGAGAGCCTTTTGAACTTAAAAAAGGAAACCTTAATCTACAAGCTTATGTAGAAAAGAACAGTTCTGGTGAAACAGACAGTGATGATATTACGCCATTCACTGGTATGAATACGGACTCTAGTAATAATGATAAGAGCATTACCGTAAAGCAAGTTCGGTTTAAGAAGTATAGAAATGTTGGTGTGAATTCAAATAATACCGCTTTTGTGAGCAAATCCTACTTCAATAACTATCTTAAGCCTACAACGCATATGCTGCTTATTTCGGTAGATTCTAGCAAAGCTAATCTTATAGATATTGTTAAAAACATTCAAAAAACTACATCTAATTATGCTGAGGTCATGGCTACTGGAAGTATATTCCAGCGTGCAATGTGGGAGAGTGCTATCAATACGATTATGATGGTGTTCGTTGGATTAATAGCTGTAGCTGTTGTGATTGCCTTAATAGGTGTTGCAAACACATTAAGCTTGTCTGTTATTGAGCGAACCAAAGAATCTGCAACTTTGCGCGCAATAGGTATGACAAGAGGACAGGTTAGAAGATCTCTTGCGTTGGAAGCAACGTTGATTTCCTTAACAAGCACTGTTTCTGGCTTGATTGTTGGAACAATGTTTGGTTGGATTGGATCCTACATGGTGTTTAGCGTAATTGGCAAAGTTCCGTTTGTAATTGATTGGTCTATTTATGCGGTTCTCGCTTTAATCGCTTTGCTTGCAGCGCTTCTTTCCAGTGTGCTTCCAGCTCGTAGAGCAGTGAAGTCTTCGCCAGTAGTTGCGCTCGCGGAGGACTAAATTTCACAAAAACTATATGTGAAAGATAGTCTGTACAAGTTAAGTTGCAGAAAATAAAGATAATGCCGGTGTGTAAATTTTACGTGCCGGCATTATCTTTTTCTTAAGCGTCTTCGACACGCAGAAAAAATTTGTATTATCGTCATTATTTTTTATTAAAACGCGCGTATAATTATGAGGCTAGCATAATATTATGCAAAAAAAGAGCATTTTTTATTAGTAATATTCAAAAATAATACGATTATTATTCATTATGACAAGTTATATCGGAAATATTCCGAATAAATGGCGTTGAAAATGTATTTATTCCTTTGTTATGCTCAAGAATGACTGCTGACATAAGTTAGACATGAAGGCCGCTACGAGCAAGGAGTAGAAAATATGGTAACGGTCAAGAAAAAATCTGCCGCAGCAATTGCAGGAATCTTATTGTTAATGCAAAGCCCAATGCCAGCGTGGGCGCAAGATGCTGCTGAAGAAGTACAGAATGTACCAGCTCAAACAGAGGCGACTGTTAAAGCGTCTACTGAAGAAGCAATTGAAAAAGCTGAAGAGCAAGTTCAGCAATTAGAAGATCAAATTGAAGCGTATAAGAAAAAAGTTGTAGAATTTGACGATCTTTTAAATAAAATTTCTGAGACTGAAAAAACATTCGAAAACATTGCAAATGATAAGGAAAAAGAACTTTCAGAAGCTCAAAATGCATTGAGAATGGATTCCGAAGCTGCAAAAGCAAAGGTTGCGGAATTTGAAAAATCCAAAAGAGAAAAAGAGAGCGATCTTACCGGATTAAAAGAAGCATACGAACTTTTAAAAAAGCAATATGATAATGCAAAATTAGCTCTTGATGGTTTGCAAAATGACGAAGAAGAAAAAAGTCAAACAAAAGAAAGAGCTGCATCTAGCATAAAGCAGTATGAATCGCAGATTTCAAATCTTCACAAAGAAGTAGATTCTCTTAAGGAATCTATTGCAAGTGATTCTGCTCAAGTTAAAGAGTATGATACAAAAATCGCTGAATTAGATTCTGCGTTAGAAAAAGCTGATCCAAACGATGCAGGTAAAATTTATTCTCTAGCGGAGCAGTTTAAAAATATTTCTAATGATCAAGTTGCACTTAGCAATAAAGTTGAAGAAAATAAGAAATCTGTTGCTGCTAAAGAAAAAACTGTGAAAGAATTAGAATCTCTTTTCAAAACAGCGCAGCAAGAATTTGAAAAAGCAAGTGAAGATCTTCAAAAAATTAAAGATCAAATTGATAAGTCTAAAAAAGATGTAGCCAATAAGCTCGAAGTTTCTAACAGTAAAGATTCTGAAGTAAAGAAAGCAGAGTCTGAAATAAAGCTTCTTGGTAATATTATTGAGAACTATAAGTCAGTTGACAACAAAGAGAAATTAAACGAAAAAATTGAATCATTAAATACTGGCATTGAGGGAGCTAAAACATTTAAAAACAATCAGTCCGATGAAAGAACTAGGAATAGTAGACTAAAGAAGGATGCTGAAGATTCTTTGAAGAACGCAGAAAAGAATCTTCAGGAAGCTAAAGTTAAAGTTGCTACTCTCAAAGCTCAATTGGAACAGGAAAAAGCTCAAAAGAATCAGCAAAATGGTAGCAGTTCTGCTGGTAATAATGAGGCAAAAGAATCTGAAAAACAGACTGCTCCTAGTGTTCCAGCACCTTCTGATTCTGAATCTAAAGAGCATGTTGCTCCAGTACCTGCACCTCCAGTAGCATCTGTTCCGAAAGTAGCTGCTCCAGTTCCTGCAGTACCTGAAGCTAAGATCCCAGCTCCGTCTGTTAAAGCACCAGCTATGCCACCTGCTTCTGTTGCTCCTGCAACCCCTGCGGTTCCAGCAGTTCAAGTTGAAGATAATTCAGCTCCTGCTGTTTCTGTAGCTCCTTCGGCACCTTCAGTGTCTTCAGCACCTGCAACAAATCCTACTGTTGCAAATACTCAGAAGGCAGTAACTCCAGTTGCTGAAGCAGCTAAAAAGGTTTCTTCTGCAGCCGCATCTCAGGCTCCAGCTGCTGCTAATGCTGCTGCTCATGCTACAGCTGCTGTGGCTCAGTCGAACAATACTTCGCAAGCAGATAAGTCAACTGAATCTCAGGTTTCAGAAGAAAACTCTAAGAAGCCTGAAGATAACAAGGGTGATGTTGAAGAAGTTGACGAAAAGATTTCGGATACAGTAAGCGAAAAGCCAACTGCTCAAGCTAGTGCTACAGCCGAGAACAAGTCTTCTGGCAATATGCTTAGCACTATAATGTTGGGTGTTTTGGGTGCGCTAACTATTTCTGGAGCTGCTGCTGCCGGCGTGACTGTTATGCGTCACCGTCGCCTACCGAAAGCATAAATTAAAAAGCTACTAGGTACGTTGACAAGCTAAATTTGCGGCTATTTGTGTCTATGCATAAATAGCCGCATTTTTATATATTTAGGTATATTTTACGGCTTAACTAAGCCATTTTCGTAAGCAAAAACTACAGCTTGAACGCGGTCTCTAGCATCGATTTTTCCTAAAATATGCGCAACATGAGTTTTAACTGTTGGCAAGCTAATAAATAGTTTGTCAGCAATTTCCTGATTTGAAAGTCCGTGAGCAATTTCAACAAGAACTTCGCGTTCTCTATCGGTAAGCTCTGGAATAGCAGAATTTTCGTACGAGCATCTTTGCGTTGCTGGTGCAGCCGAATTTGCTTGTGCAGCGTAACTCGCAACGCTGTTTGCTGTAATATTTGCTGCTACTTTGCCTTGCTGAATCATATTTTCAATCAAACGTTTAGTAGCGGTCGGAGCAATAATTGCGTTTCCTTGATACACAGTTCGTATGGAATTAAGCAAAGTTTCTGGTTCAGTATCTTTCAAAAGGAACCCGGAAGCGCCCGCATGAATTGCAGCCATAACATATTCGTCTAAATCAAAAGTCGTTAAAATAATAATGTGCGTGTTGCTATTAGTATCTTCTTGCAAAATTTTGCGAGTTGCTTCCAAGCCATCCATTTTAGGCATGCGCACGTCCATAAGAATAATGTCTGGATGCTCTTTAAGTGCAACTTCTGCAATCTCATTGCCATTTGAAGCTTGCGCAACAACTTGCATATCTTGTTGCGAATTAATTACCATAGCAAATCCTGCACGAACAAGCTCCTGATCGTCTGCTATTGCGACGCGAATTACTCCATTGTTTTCCATATTTTCCATAGTATCAACTTACTCTTGCTTATTTAATGCGTTGTGTTGAATTTGCTCATCAAGCGAAGGAGCAGGGCGAATAGCAATCTCAGTTACATTTGCACCATTATTTGCCAAATTAACGCTTGAGCCCGTTTCTCGCAAAATCCCAAGCAATTTTCGCAAATATTTTAGTGCTGAACGACCTTCATTTCCAATATTTTTAAAAGCTTTACTAATTTCTTCACTTTGTTCCTGTGATTGCTTTGGTTCTGATGACTTTCGATTTTCTGCATTGCTATTTGTTTTTTCGTATTTATTAAGCATGTCGATTCCACTATTTGCGGCATCAATTACTTTATGCAATGTAATAGCAACTTTTTGCTGAATATTTGAGCTAAGACGCTGTCTTTCTGCGTTCGCTGCAAGTACTTCTAGCTGTTTTTGCTCTTGTTCAAGCTCCGTTCTACGCGCTTTTAGAAGCAGCAAATTATTGTCATCATTTCTTCGGGAATAAGCAAACGCAATAACTGTAAAACAAATTATTGCAACTATGAAACCAAAAACTAATCCAACGGACGCCATTTGCATAATGTCATAAAAATTGGTTGTGACAATATTTGATGTAAAGAATCGTATTGGAGTTTCAGTTTGTGGAATATTTCTTGTAGCAATACCAATTTTTACTGCGAAAATAGCAGATTCGGCAAGCACTACTGCGCTAACCCATTGCCATGCGCGTTTTTTACCGTAGAGAACCGCAGCGTAAATAATGTTCGGTATGAAAAAATTAGCGAATAAAATATCAGGCAGGAATATAAGCTGTATTGCAGAAAATACTGCTGCAACAATTGCGCATGCGGTTGGAGCTTTTCTGCGAAACATGAATGGGATCATGGTTGTAAGAGTAAATACTTTATAAAGTATTTGTGATGAAAGCGAGCTTGAATATTGTGAAGTCATTCCAGTTCCAACAGTAAAATCGTAAGTTGGTATAAAAAGCATCATAACAACCCAAGGTGATGCATAAATAATATCTCCAATAAGCCAATGTTGTTCAAACCATTGAGATACTTTCTCAATCCTATTTTGTGAAGCATTTGTTTCTGGTAAAACTTTTGGCAAAACTTTTGATGAGGTTGGAACGTTTACATCTGCTGGTTTCACATTTGCCGGTTTTGTTTGCGCCGCCGATTGATTATTAACTTTTGTATTCTTATAAGTAACGTTAGGAATACTATTTAATACAGAAGCAGTAGTGTTTGATTGGTCTGTGCTGTAGGAATATGGAATAAAAGCAACAATACTAAACGTTCCATCATTGAGTTTTCCATAATCAAGCGTTCCGTGAAGATTTTCAAGTCGCTCTTTCATACCAATTAAGCCATAACCGTTTTTATGTTGCGCATTGCTATTTTGTGCTTTGCTATCTTCGATTTTGTGTATTTCATTTGTAATTTTTAATATTAAACCCTGGTTGTTCCACTCTTCATGAATGTTTACTTTAACGCATTCGCCTGCGTGCTTTCGAATATTAGTAAGAGATTCCTGAACAACGCGGTATGCAACGGTTTGTGCGTCCGTGTTAAGCCTATTTTGAGAATTTATGCCATCAACAGTATGCCAAAAAATATTTTTAGGAGATGCAATCTTTGCTTGCTCAATAAGCGAAGGTATGTGGTTGAAATCCAATTGACACGATGGAGCGTCTGTTAAAGCTTCTAGAAGTCGGCGCATGTCGTGAACGGCGCGCTCGGCTTCGTTTTTAATAATATGCATTGTCTTTTTAGCGAGCGAAATATCTTTGGTTGCGGCATAACGACCACCATCTGCTTGAACAATAATAATAGAAAGCGTGTGGGCAACAATATCGTGCATATCTCTTGCAATTCTTGCGCGCTCTGCAGTAACAGCAATGTGTTGAGCTTTTCGGCGGTACGCGCGAATAGCATTATTGTGATCTTGCAAAAGTTGAATAGTATGCACGTGAGTGCGCTGCCAGTAGCCAATAATAACCGTAATAGTAGTAATAATAATCGCAAAAATTATTGAAGGAATTGCAAAATTAAGTATATTTGAAACGCAATTTTTTATGCTACTACTATTTATATTTTGTACACTACAAGTATAACTAGCTTTTGAATGATTGATGCCATATATTGACCCCATTACAATATTCCACGATATTACTGCGCAAGATAATACGGTTGTTACGTAAGCTGCAATAACAAAAGCTTTTGAATGCTCCGGATTTCCGCGCGCAATAGCATTAACAAGTAGCACGAAACCAAAGAAATCAGCGAAAAGTTGAGTAGGGCCAAATATTACTTGCACAATGCAAATAACAATAAAAATAGTAGCCGATTGTTCAGGCCATAGTTTTCGTAATGAAAGTAGTAATGCAATAACAATATTGATAAGCGTTACTGTAATTAGAGAACTTTGTGTCAAAAAGCCATCAACGTTGCTTATAACGTAGCGATTGCTTGAAAGTATAAAAAGAATAAGTGGAATAATACCCCATAATATGTCGTTTAATGTGAGCTCTTTTCGTAAGCGCTGTATAACACTTTGAAACATATTAGGTACTTTCATAATTACTAGGCTAGTGCATAGTACTTTATAGAACAATCAAACTTGAGTATGATTTATAAATAGAGTGTGTAATTAATAGTTGCGATGTAGCACGAATAAAGAAAGGGATGGCAAGATGGCATTACTCACAAGCTACTATGTTCCGGGATTGCATGTTGAAGAACGCGCGATTGACGTGCCGCTTGATTGGGAAGGCAACACTCCGGGTGGTGCTATTAAAGGTGAAACAATTAGATTGTTTTGCAGAGTAGTTTGTGCTCCTGAGCATGTGCATGACGATTTGCCGTTGCTTGTGTTCTTGCAAGGAGGACCTGGTGGGCAGTGTCCGCGACCACTTTCGCCTTCTAGTGATGGTTGGATTCAAGAAGCTATTAAGCATTTTCGTGTAGTCTTGCCAGATCAGCGTGGTGTTGGGCGTTCTTCAAGAGTGGATGCTTCAACTATGAAGCGTATGGCAGATGATGGCGTAAGTGTTGAGCGTCAAGCATGGTATTTAAAGCGTTTCTTGGCTGACTCTATTATTCGCGATTTTGAACATTTGCGACTTACTGAATTTGATGCTAAGCCGTGGGTTTCACTTGGTCAAAGCTATGGTGGCTTCTTGACTCTTACATATCTGTCGCTATTCCCTCAAGGATTAATTGCAAGTTTTACAACAGGAGGTATTCCTCACGTTCCAGCAAATGCGCGTGAAGTCTATGAGCATACTTTTCCTCGTATGGCGCGTAAAACTGAGCAATTCTATGAGCGCTATCCGCAGGATGTCGCTCGTGCTGCTGCTATTGCAGATCGTATTGCGCAGGGTGATGTTGTGCTTCCAAATGGCGAGAAGCTTACGGTTGAGCGATTCCAAATGTTGGGTTCTTCATTTGGAATGAAACCAAGTTTTGAACGAGTGCATTGGTTAATTGACTCTGCATTTGCAGATGGTGATGGTTCCTTGAAAGCATTTAAGCACGGCGGAGGAGCTTCTGCAGGTAGCTTAAGTGACGAATTTGTGTACGGCGTAATGGATTCTACTGCTTCTAGTCCACTTTATTGGCCACTGCAAGAATTTATTTATGCTGATGGCGAATTGGAACACCCAATTTTGTGGGCTGCTCAACAGGTTAGAGAAACTATGCCAGAGTTTTCTGGTTCTGCTCGTCCTCTTCTTTTCACTGGCGAAGCAATGTTCCCTTGGATGTATGATCAAGAGAAGGCTTTGCAACCATTCCTTCCAGCAGTTGACTGCTTGATGAAAGATAAGCAGTTTGGCAAGATTTACGATCAAGATCAGCTTGCTAATAACGAAGTTCCATTGCAATCAGCAGTGTATTTTGATGACATGTATGTTGATTCTGGTCTTCAGCTTGACACTCTTTCTCGTATTGCCAACTCCCACTATTGGACGACGAACGAGTTTGAGCATGACGGCTTACATGGAGACGTTGTTTTCCGTCATCTTTTTGATGAGGCGCTGAATCGTGGCGATTTAGAGGGAATTTATAAGAGATAAGCCATATATAAAGGTAATAATTTTAATATGCGCAATGATTATAGTGCACTCTTTGCTATGCTATACATCTGTTTGCTTAGTAATGAGTGCGCTACTGTTTTATCAATGCGCTAAAGGGGGTCATGTATGGGTACTTGCGTATCTGGAACTGTTGGTTTTATAGGTTATGGCAATATGGCACAAGCAATTGCTAAAGGTGCGCTGAATGCAGGCGTATTGCAAGGTGAAAATATTGTTGCTTGCGCGCATAATTTTGAAAAACTCGAGCATAATACTTCGCTAATTGGCGCTCGTGCTATGCGTACTGCTCAAGAAGTGTGTGAAGCAAGTGATGTGATTATTATTGCTGTAAAGCCGTATCAGGTTGCTGAAGTACTTAAGCCAGTTTGTGAAATTATTAATGAACGAGATATTGCTGTTATTTCCGTTGCAGCTGGTTGGACGCTTGAGCGTTACATGGAACTGCTTGGCAAGAATGCTCATGTTCAGTGCATTATTCCTAATACTCCTATTTCTGTAGGTCAAGGTGTGACTTTAGCTGAAACTACTCATACGCTTAGCGATAGTCAACTTTCAATGTTTAATGCTTTATTTGAGCCAATTTCTTTGGTAGAGCGAGTGACTAGTGATCATATGAATATTGCAATGTGTATTTCTAGCTGCGCTCCAGCTTTTACAGCAATGTATATTGAAGCATTGGGTGATGCTGGCGTGAAATATGGTTTGCAACGTGATTGCGCTTACCGCTTAGCTGCAAAAATGATTGAAGGAGTAGGTGCGTTATATATGAACGAGCGTACTCATCCAGGGATTATGAAAGATGCAGTGTGCTCTCCTGGAGGAACAACTATTCGTGGCGTTGCGCAGCTAGAATCTCGCGGATTTAGGGGAGATGTTATTGCTGCAGTTGATGCTATTGAAAATAAATAGTAAATATAATCAAGTTGTGTCGGCTTTCCCGACGCTGGTCTAAACTAGGTGAATATGTCTTTAACTATTGGAATTGTTGGATTGCCAAACGTTGGTAAATCCACTATGTTTAATGCTTTAACCCGCAACAACGTTTTGGCGGAGAATTATCCGTTTGCAACTATTGAGCCTAATACTGGTATTGTTCCGCTTCCGGATCATCGTCTTCCAGTGCTCGCAAAGTTGGTTAATACTGAAAAGATTGTTCCAGCAACAGTTACTTTTGTTGATATTGCAGGCATTGTTAAGGGTGCTTCCGAGGGTGAAGGCTTGGGCAATAAGTTCCTTGCTAATATTCGCGAAGCAGACGCTATTTGCGAAGTTGTGCGTGCGTTTAATGACGATGATATTGTGCATGTTAACGGCAAAGTAGATCCTGCTGACGATATTGACACGATTAACACTGAGCTAATTCTTGCCGATATGCAAACTATTGACAATGCTCTTCCAAAGTTGGAAAAGGATTTGCGCGGTAAGAAAGTTACGCAGGAATATGTTGATGCAGTAAATAAAGCTAAGGAAATTCTTGCTTCTGGTAAAACGATTGACCAAGCGCATAACGAAAAGCTTATTGATAAAAACGATGTGTACGATTTGCACTTGCTTACTGCTAAGCCATTTATTTACGTGTTTAACGTGGATGATTCGGAGTTAGCTGATGAAGATTTGAAGTCTAAACTTTCTGCATCTGTGGCACCTGCTAAAGCAATATTCCTTAATGCTCAGTTTGAGTCCGAACTTACTGAGCTCGACGAAGCAGATGCTCGTGAAATGCTTGAAGATGCTGGTTTGAAGGAATCTGGTTTGGATCAGCTTGCACGCGTAGGATTCGATATTTTGGGTCTTCAAACTTATTTGACTGCTGGTGTTAAGGAAGTACACGCTTGGCAGATTCATAAAGGTTGGACTGCTCCACAAGCTGCTGGCGTAATTCACACTGATTTTGAGCGTGGATTTATTAAAGCAGAAATCGTATCTTATGATGATTTTGTTGCTGCTGACGGTTCTATGGCAAAAATTAAGGAAGAAGGAAAGCTTCGTCTTGAAGGTCGCGACTATGTGATGCAAGACGGTGATATTGTCGAATTCAAATTTAATGTATGATTATTTTCATGTTCGTTCAAAAAAATTTATGATTTTTATGTTACGAGTGATTTTAATATCATAATAAATAAAAGATTTATTTTTTGTTTAAGCGTTGCTCTCCTCAGTTTGCTGTTAAACTAGAGGGAGCAACGTTTTTGCTTTTACAATGGAGATGTTATGCAATTTATTCGTAACTTTGTGAGCGATATACGCAAGTGTGTTCGCATTGTTGCAAGATTTTGCAAATGGTGGAAGCGTAGCTCTAATTTTGCTCGTTGTGTTGCGTCAGCTTTATTGGCTGCATTATTGATTCCGTTCTTCTGCTTTGTTGGTCTTGAAACTTCTAATGTTGTTTCTGCTTCTTTAAGGCATAGTGCTCAGTTAAAAAAAATTAATTTGAGTGAGCGCAAAAAAATTGATTGCAAAATAAGCAAACTGAACGGTAATGATAAATCTTTTATTAAAAAATATTGCAAAAATTATCTAAAAAATAAGTCTTTAGTTAAACCTAATTTTTGGAAATATCCTACTGGTGGAGCATATCCTAATCTTACAGGAATAAATGTTTCTGATTTGCATGTGAATGTAAATTTGAAAAAACAGCGTGTTTATATTATTGCTCATGGGAAAACTGTGTATTCAATGGTTATGAGTTCTGGAATAAAAGACTCGACTCCTCATGGTAATTATCAAATTAATGGTCGTGGTGATCATTTCTTTAATCAAGATGAAAAAGTTGGAGCGGATTACTGGGTTGCTTTTATTGGATCGCAATATTTATTCCATTCTGTGCCGACGAATTATAATTTTGGAGAATATATTCCGTTAGAAGGCATGAAGCTTGGAAAGCCTGCATCGCATGGTTGTGTGCGTTTAAGCGTTGCGGATGCCAAATGGTTTTATAAAAATATTCCTGATGGAACGGCTGTGCATATTGGATAGATTTTTCAAGAATACACGAAAATAAATTATCGAGAATATAAAATGAGGATCTTCAAACGAAGACCCTCATTTATTAAGCAAAACTATTCTGTAATGTTTTATTTAGAAGAACAGTACTGCAGCTGCATAAGCTAAAGCAACTAACACGATAGACGCTAGGAAGCTTGCTGCGAATGCTGCGCGACCTTGCTTAAAAATAGCTCGGAAGTTTACGTTAATTCCAAGAGCGGCCATTGCCATGCCAAGGAAAACGTATCCTGCTGCTACAAGAGTTGTTGTGTGTGCTGTTATGAAAGGCACGTAAGTTCCAATAACAGATGCTGCAATAAAGCCAAGCATAAACCATGGGAAGCTAATCTTATGCTTTCCGCCATTTTCAACTTTGCTATGACGAGCATTCCACCAAATTGCAATAAAGATGGAAGCTGGAACGAGCATAAGAACTCGCGAGAGCTTCATTATTGTTGCAACATCGATACTATCGAATGCTCCGCCAGCTGCAACAGCATGTGCGATTTCGTGAAGTGATGCACCTGCTGTAATGCCACGCTGCTGCTTTGTCATGCCAAAGTTAGGTAGGATGAAGATTTCAGCAAGAGCGTAAATAGTGCCCATAATTGCAACTGTTGCAACAGCCATAACTTCGTTCTGCTCTTTCTCATCTTCCTCTTCTGGAAGAACTGGCATCGAGCCAGAAAGACCCATGACTGCAGCGGCGCCACAAATACTTGTGCCGCCTGCTGTAAGCATTGCAAGTTGAGGATTTACTTTTAGAAGTTTGGCAATGCTGTATGTTACGAAAACCATTATTGCAACTAAGACAGCTGCAATAGGCAAGCATTTAATGCCCTTGGTAAACAAATCATGCAAATTCAGATTAAAGCCGAGGAGAATAATACCAAGACGAAGAAGTTTGTTTGCAATCAAACCGGCAGCGCTTTTAACGCCTGCTCGTCTTGAATCATTATTCATTTTGTATGCGTGCAATGGCAGCTGCAGAGCCATGCCAACAAGCAACGCAATAATAAGAGCACCAAGTAATTGGAAACCTGGGTACTTCTTAAGCCAGCTACCAATAAAGGAAGCTAGAAGTGTCAATACAGCAATAAGAGCCATATCGATGGTGCAGATTTTCTTTTTCCATGTATCAAAGAAATTAACCATTTAGCCAAGTATTCTCCCATAATCGGACAAAAACGAACATAAATTAAAAAATTAAGCAAATTTTATATAATTTTGCTGCAAATAAACGCGACACTCCGACATAAAAATCACATAATAAAACATATTCGATAAAAATCTATCGTAGTTTTGTATTGGTTCCATTCTGATTGTTCTTAATTAAATCTTGTTGAAAAAAATCATAATTGTGTAATCATTGTATGTGTTAAAGAGGTAATTATGTGCAATATTAATATTCAAATTAAACGCATTTATGAATCATTTGATGAACATGATGGCTTGCGAGTATTAGTAGATAGATTGTGGCCTAGAGGCATAAGTAAAGAAAAGGCAAATCTTGATTTGTGGTGTAAAGACATTGCTCCATCAAGTGATTTGAGAAAATGGTTTGGGCATAAGTCTGAGCGTTTCGAAGAATTTTCTAATCGTTATGTTGAAGAGTTAGACGAGAATCAAGATTGTGTAAACCAAATCGTAGATATATGTAGAAAAAGTAAAAAAGTAACGTTTTTATATGGCGCGAAAGATCCTCGTATAAATCATGCAATTGTGTTAAAAGCTTACATCCAAAATATTTTGCAAAATTAAGATTGTAATAAGCAGATTTAATATGTAAACAAAAGTTTATGTTTATAAACTTTTATGAGTAATGATTAGTGGTGTTTGCTGCGTTTTCGACACACCGATTTTGCTTGATATTTCAACAAAAATAAAAAACAAAACTGTAATTTTTTTCTTATTCTCGACACTTGCGTTTTGCAACATTAGAATGTCCATTTGGCATATGGGTCGGTGGTGCAATGGAGACCTCCCAGAAGCTGCCATCCCAGCGCTCAATGAGTGCTTGTTTTTTAGCGACACTTGTTTACATAACATTTTTCATAGCTTGTTTTTGCAAGGAGAAGAAATGAATTCATTATTCACGTGGCAGCTTCACGGTAATGGCAAAACGTTAAAGCCTGGTGAAGTTGTAGAGCCAGACGAGCGTTTAACTTGGACTCGTACTGCTGGAATTGGCGCTCAGCATGTTATTGCAATGTTCGGTGCTACCTTCTTGGTACCTATTCTTACGGGCTTTGATCCATCAACAACATTGATGTTCACTGCTATTTCTACAGCACTGTTCTTACTTATTAACGCAAATAAGCTTCCTAGTTACCTGGGAAGCTCTTTTGGTCTTATAGCACCTGTTACAGCTGTAACAACAGCTCATAAAGGTATTGCTGTTGCAAGCTTTGGAATTATGTGCACAGGTTTGCTTCTTGCTCTTATCGGTGTGATTGTGCATTTTGCAGGAGCTAAGTGGATTGACATTATTATGCCGCCTGTTGTAAACGGTGCAATCGTTGCAATTATTGGTTTTAACTTAGGTCCAGCCGTTTGGGGCAACTTCCAAAAAGCTCCAGATACGGCACTTGTAACACTAGTTGCTGTAATGCTTATTGCTGTAGTTTTCCGAGGTCTTCTTGGTCGTTTGAATATTCTTTTAGGTGTTCTTGTTGGTTATGCTTACGCGTGCTTCCAAGGTCAAGTCGATTTTAAAAAGATTGAAGAAGCTTCTTGGATTGGTTTCCCTAAATTCCACACTCCACAAGTTGATTTCTCTGTTCTACTTATGTTCTTGCCAGTAGTGCTTGTTCTTATTGCAGAAAATGTTGGTCACGTAAAGTCTGTAGCTCAAATGACCGGCCGCGACTATGACTCTAAGATTGGAACTGCATTATTCGCAGACGGTTTTGGTACAGCTATTGCTGGTTTGTTCGGCGGTTGCGGTACTACTACGTACGGTGAAAATATTGGCGTTATGGCTGCAACGAAAGTTTATTCTACTGCAGCTTATTGGTGTGCTGCATTCTTCGCATTCATCTTGAGCCTCTGCCCAAAGTTTGGTGCTGTTGTAAACTCAATTCCAGCTGGTGTTCTCGGTGGCGTAACTACTTTGCTTTACGGCATGATTGGTATGATCGGCATAAGAATTTGGGTTGAAAACAAAGTGAACTTCGATAAGCCAGTGAATATTATGATTGCTGCAATCGTTATGATTATTGGCATTGCTAACTTCAATTTTGCACTTTCTGGCATTCAGTTCAACGGAATTGCAATCGGAACCGTTGTGGTGCTGGTTGTATACCACTTATTGAAGGCTATTGGAAAGCTTACTGGCACGATTGCTAAAGACGATCCAGATATTGCTTAACAATACAGTTTGATTTCCTAATCGCAAAATCTTATTTCTATAAGCGCGCTTGCATTAATTTGCGGGCGCGCTTTTTGTAATTAGTTCTGATTACATAATATGTAGATTGGAAATAATTAGTATAGTATCATTAACCTTATGTTGAAAGTCATCATAGAAATAGTTATTGGCATTATATGGGCTGCCGCTGGTGCGTATATGGCTAAAAATAATAAGAATAGCAAGAGAGGCAAGAATAGCAAGAGTAGCAAAAGTGCTACAAGCGATAAAAATAACGAAAATGTGCAAGCGTATATTCTTAATGATGATGAGAAAGATAACAACAATAAACTTAAGAACGAAAGAAATTCTCATATGAAAATTGATTTAAATTTTGCAAAATTTACTAATATTGCAAAAAAGTGGCAGTGGATTCTTGCAATATTATTGTTAATCGTTGTGC
This sequence comes from Gardnerella sp. C0026F2, assembly GCF_056590715.1. Lineage (NCBI taxonomy): Bacteria > Bacillati > Actinomycetota > Actinomycetes > Bifidobacteriales > Bifidobacteriaceae > Gardnerella > Gardnerella sp. C0026F2. Next base: position 598,561 of record NZ_JBWPWR010000001.1, on the reverse strand, counting down.
TTGCTATAGCTGCAATATTTGCTCTCGCAAGGTTCATAACTGATTGCATGTGGTATTCACAGCTTGGCTTTGAAAGTGTTATTTGGATTCAACTTGCAGCAAAAGTAGGCGTTTGGGTGCTTTATGCAATATTAATGTCTGCTTTTGGATACTTGTCTGCAGCTTTAGCAATAAAAGCGCGTCCAAGCAATGCAGATGGAACTTATATTCGAATTAAAGGCAATGTTATTGATTTAAAGCAGGGAATTAGTTCAAAGCTTGCTTTGCATGTTGCAGGAATTTTTTCATTGATTGTAGGCGCGGTATTTGGATTTAAATTCTACAATCATTGGGCGCAAATTTTGTTAATGTTTAACGCTCAACCTTTTGGCATTAAAGATCCGCAATTTGGAATTGACAATGGGTTCTATGTATTCGTACTACCAGGATTAAGGTTATTTATAAGTGCATTTGTGCTCTTATTGGTAATATCCTTTGTTTTCTCTATTATTACGCATCTTCTTATGGGAGCAATTCGTTTTAGTATGCCTATCGACGGTAAAGGCATATTAAGCATTACAAAACGAGCACGTAGACAAATCTCTATATGGTTTATGCTTGTGATTTTGACGTGGGCACTTCAACAGATTTTAGATATGTTCGCTTTAGTAACGCTTGATGGCCCTAGAATTACAGGCGGTTCGTACACTGACATGAATGCTGGTGTTCCTGGAAGCATAGCAATGGCAGTAATCACAGTGTTAGCTGGGTCTGTTATTGCATTTTGGTTTATGAAATCTCACGCTTTATCTGTAGAAGCACCAATTTCAGTTCGTTTTAAAACTGCTGTAAAAGCTTGGAAAACTCCGACTATTGCTTTAGCTTTTATGATTGTTTGCTCAATTGTTATATCTTTTGCCTGGCCGGCACTTGTGCAGCGATTTAAAGTTGCTCCTAATGCTCAAGAATTGGAAGCTACTTATATTCAGCGTAATATCGATGCTACAAAGTTTGCTTATGGGCTAAATAATGTAAAGAAAGAATCGTATAACGCTACTTCTAAAGGTAAATCAGGTGCATTATCAAAAGAAGCAGAGTCAACTGCGCAAATTCGTTTGTTAGATCCACAAGTTACGTCTCCAACTTTCCGCCAATTGCAGCAATCGAAGCAATACTACACTTTCGCAGATACGCTTTCAGTTGATAAATACGATATTGACGGTGTAAGTCAAGATACAGTTATCGCTGCACGTGAACTCGATTTAGCTGGCAACGATAATCGAAACTGGGTTAATGATCATACAGTTTATACGCATGGCTACGGAATTGTTGCAGCCTACGGAAATAAAGTAACTACAGATGGTCAGCCGCAATTCATGGAGTACGGTATTCCTGCTCAAGGCAAACTTACTAAGTCACAAAAGTATGAACCACGTATTTACTTCTCTCCGAATGCTCCTGAGTATTCTATCGTTGGATCTCCAAAAGGTACAGCTCCATGGGAGTTTGATTATCCGACTGGTTCTCAAGGTGCATTAACTACTTTTAATGGCAATGGTGGTCCAAGTTTAGGCAATTTCTTCTCTAAACTTTTGCATGCAATTAGGTTTGGATCTGATCAGATTCTTTTCTCTGATCGTGTGACTTCTGAATCTCAAATTTTGTATGATCGTGATCCTAAGACACGCGTGTCTAAGGTTGCTCCTTACTTAACTTTGGATGGTCGAGTTTATCCTGCAGTAGTAGATGGTCGCGTTAAGTGGATTGTTGATGGCTATACTACTTCTGATTCTTACCCTTATTCTCAGATGACTGATTTTGGTAAGGTAACTCAAGATTCCACAACAACAACTTCTCATTCTATTAAAGGATTGACTAATCAGCGAGCAAATTACATCCGTAATTCTGTGAAAGCTACAGTTGACGCTTATGATGGTTCTGTTGATTTGTATGTGTGGGATACGAAAGACCCTGTAATCAAGGCTTGGAGATCAATTTTCCCAGGTCACTATCACGATATTTCTAAGATTTCTGGTGATTTGATGAAGCATTTGCGTTACCCAGAAAGCTTGTTTAAAGTCCAACGTCACTTATTAGCAAAGTATCACGTCGATACAGCAAGCCAATTCTTCTCTGGAGAAGACTTCTGGCAGATTCCTGTTGATCCAACTGAATCTCAAAAAGCACAAAAAGAAGATATTTTGCAACCTCCATACTATTTGACTTTGCAAACTGGAGACGCAAAGAAACCAGTATTTTCGCTTGTTTCTACTTATATTCCAGCTGGTAAAAGTACGCGTGAAATATTGACTGGTTTCTTGTCTGTTGATTCAGATGCGGGGGATACTCCTGGAAAGATTGGTTCAAATTACGGTAAGATTCGTTTGCAAGAATTACCTAAGATATCTAATGTTCCAGGACCTGGCCAAGCTCAGAATAATTTCAATGCTAATGCAAATGTTTCTAAAGAATTGAATTTGCTTGAATCTGGTTCTACTAAAGTTAAACGTGGCAATTTGATTACATTGCCTCTTGGTGGAGGACTGGTTTATGTAGAGCCTGTTTATGTGCAATCTAGCGGTTCTACTAGCTATCCTTTGCTTAAGAAGGTGTTAGTTGCTTTTGGAGATCAAGTTGGATTTGCAGATACATTAGATGAAGCACTTAATCAAGTATTTGGCGGAAACTCAGGTGCTTTGGCTGGAGATGCTTCTAATAATTCTTCTTCAAACAATGCTGCTGAAAGTAATGAATCTAAGGATGCTGATTCTAAAGAAGGTAGCTCTAAGGAAGGCACTTCTAAAGAAGGTGTCTCTAAGGAAAATGAGTCTAAGAATTCAGAAAAATCTAATTCTATGAGCAAAAAAGCTAAAGAAGCGCTTAAACGTGCAGCTCAAGCGTTAAAAGATTCTGATTCTGCTATGCGAGCCGGAAACTGGGAAGCTTACGGAAAGGCACAAAAAGAGCTTAGCGATGCTATTAATGAAGCAATGAAAGAAGAATCAGGTAAGTAGTAAGTTTTCATTAATATCTCAGTTTGTGAGTTACAAAAGTAGCAAATGTTACGTTGTTTTTGTTACTTTTGTAACTCACACGCTCTGTTTTAATGCAATTTCACAATTGGCTATCTGGGTCATCATCTTCGTCTGCTGAACCAATCATAATTCTTTCACAAACGTTAACAATGCACATAAGAAGCGCAGTAAGAATTATTATTACTATTGTTGCAGAAAAAATAAGTGGTGTTCTAAATGAGTTATAAGCGAATTGAAGCCAAATTCCTAGCCCATCTTTAGCTCCCAAATATTCTGCAGTTGAAGCAGTTCCAAAAACATAAGCTGCACTAATGCGTATGCCACCAAAAATTTGGCGAGCTGCAACCCTTAATTTAACATGCCACAAAGTCCAAGTTCTACTTGCTCCACAAGTTAAAGCAACATCTGTATAAAAACTTGGAACGGCGTCAAGACCTCGTATAGTTTGCACAGCAATAGGGAACATGCTGAAAACCATTACTATTACAATTTTTCCAGATATTTCAAAACCAAACCAAATCAAAAAAATTGGCGCAATAGAAATTAATGGCATAGTTTGCGCTGCGCATAAAAGTGGGAACAAAGCAGATTTAACAAGCTTACAAACATGGAAAATAACACCTAAAAGAATTCCAACTACTATTGCAATAGAAAAACCGATAACTGTTTCTTGTGTTGTAATTAATGCTGCAGGTAATAGAGTTGGCAAAGCGTCAGCTGTTGATTGAGCAATTGAAGATGGTGTTGGAATCAAATTTTCCGAAATTTTATAATATTCGCATGCATACTGCCAAAAAACAAGTAAAACTATTACAGAAAATACAGTTGGCAGATATTTAATTAGCATACGTTTAAAACGCGATTGCGTCATGAAAACTCGATTCCTTTCTTTAAATGACTTCGATTGCTGCCCCAATCGAATTATTTAAAACTACGAATAGCATGTACATTCTATTAGAAGCGCACAACTTCTGTGAGTTTAATAGTGTACGAGATTTTTTTATTTGTCTATTTAATCGTGCATAATCTAAATGTTTCGTGAGTCAATGTGTGGCAAACTGTAGCAGATTGAATCTGCTCAGGGGCATTGAACGGCGCGGGCGAGGCCCTTTGTTACCGTTTTCTGCCGAGTTCGTGTCACTTTCCCAGAAGAACGGTACAAGAAACAAAGTAGGGAACTCATGAATATGCGTATTTTAAAGCGTACTCTTGCGTTTATTCTTTCTGCATGCTGCGTATTTTCTTTCTCGGCATGTGGGTCTGCAAGTAGTAGTAAGAATGCAAATCTTCGTAAAGTGTCGTTTATGCTATTTTGGGCACCGGATACTAATCATATTGGTATTTATGTTGCTAAGCATAAGGGATGGTTTAAAGATGCCGGATTAGATGTCAATATACTTGCTGTTGCTCAGACTGGTTCGGAACACGCAGTTGATAGTGGTGTTGCTGATTTTGCTCTTAGTACTTTGACAAATGCTGCTGATTTTTCAACAAAGGGAGCGAATCTTGAGCAAGTTATGCAAGTTCAGCAAAAGCCAAGTGCTATTTGGTGTTCACTTGCTTCGAACAATAAGATTCATTCTCCAAAAGATTTTGATGGTCGTACTTTTGCAACTTTTGGTTCAGCTGAAGGTGATGCTGTAATTCGTAGGATGATTCAACACGATGGTGGTCAAGGTAAGTTCGACAAAGTTACTGTTGGAACTTCAACTTTTAGAACTCTTGAATCTGGCAAAGCTGATTTTGGTGGCTTCTACGGCACTTGGGAAGGCGTGCAATCTGAAATGTTTGGACCAAAGCTTCGCTGCTTCATGGAGGGCGACTACGGTGTGCCAGGTCAGCCAGATACTATTGGAATAATTGCAAATAAGCGTACTGTAGCTAAAGACCCTAAGCTTGTTCGAGCATTCGTTAAAGCTGCAAAGCGCGGATATGAATATGCTTATGAACATCCTGATGAGGCTTCTGAAATTCTTGTGAAAGAAGCAAAAGATGCTAATCTCGACATAAAGTTTGTTAAGCGTAGCATGAAGATGATTGTTGACGGTCAATATTGGGGCAATCGCGCGGATATTAAGAGCGGAAAATTTGTGTTCGGAACCACTGATATTAAAGGCGCTCAAGCTTACTTTAACTTCTTAAGTAAGGAAGGTGCTTACACTGATTCTAAAGGCAAAGTAACTCATAAAACTCCGCAAGCAAAAGAATTGTCTACTGACGAATTTTTGAAATAAATAACATAATGACTTGAGTCTTGATAGAATAGGCTGAAGTATATAAGGGCGTATCGAGTAGTTGTAATTTTACGTTCAGCTACAATCGATGCGCCCGTTTTGTTGTTTTGCTAAATATTTGAATGGGGAGTGGTCTGCCATGGCATCGGATTTTTGGCTTATTGCTGGCTTGGGAAATCCTGGTACAAAATATGAGGGTACTCGACACAACATGGGTTTTATGGTTGCAGACGTTTTGGCACAACGTTGGTCAGTATCTCTTTCGGATCACAAAGGTTTAGCTAAACTTGGCAAAGGTGTTATGAATCTTGATGGTCGCGTAGCAAAGTTTTTCCTTGCTAAACCGTTGACTTTTATGAATGATTCTGGTGCTGCAGTATCTTCTATAAGTTCCTATTATCAAATAGAACCAGATCATATTGTGATAATTCACGATGATATGGATTTAGATTTTGGGCGTATTAAAGTAAAAGCAGGAGGCTCTGCGGGAGGACATAACGGTATTCGTTCTATCGATCGCTCTCTTGGTACTCCTCAATATTCTCGAGTGAGAATGGGTGTTGGTCATGCGCAGCGTGGTGCTCACGCGCACGATAATACAGTCAATTGGGTTCTTGGAGGTTTTGCTGCAGCTCAAAAATCTGATCTTCCAAACTTTTTAGCAGATGGTGCTGATGCTGCAGAGAGTATTATTTTCCATGGATTAGCAGCAACGCAGGAGAAGTTTAATGGCCGCTGATAGCAGGTCTAATATCAAAAACAACAAGAATGATAAGACTGATGATATTTCAGTAATAAGCTTGAGAGATATTCTTAATGATTTATCAACTAAGGACTCACTTTTTAAAGCTTTATCTGAATATGATCTTGATGAGATATCTGATTATTGTTGCGAAAGTGCAAATAAAAATCGTAAAGATTTAGATTCAATAAGTGAAGATTTAACAATTTCTTCTCCTATTGGAATTCGTTCTGCTATTGTTGCTGCATTAGCTAAGAAAAAGCCAGTTGTTGTTATTGTTCCATCGAGTAGAGATGCTGAAGATTTTATCGCGTCTGTGCGTGATTGGTACGATGGTGATTCTCAAGACGTCGCTAAATTAGAAGCTTGGGAAACGTTACCTCATGAAAGGCTTTCGCCTAGGGCAGATACTGTTGCTAGCAGGATTGCAGTGTTTCGTAGGCTTTGTCATCCTGAAAATAACACATCACTTTTTGGTCCGATTCGCGTGTTGGTTATGCCTGTGCGATCGCTTATTCAGCCTGTAGTTGAAGGCATTGGTGATATAGATCCTCTGTTATTTGAGTGCGGAAAAGAATTAACTCTTGAATATGCTGTGAAACGTTTGGTAGAAAACGCATATACTCGTGTTGATTTGGTGATGGAACGTGGAGAGTTTGCTGTTCGTGGTGGAATTATTGACGTTTTTGCGCCAACAATGACGCATCCTGTGAGAATTGAATTTTTTGGTGATGAAATTGATACTATAAAGCAATTTCATGCTTCTGATCAGCGTACTTATGGCAATAATATTGCAAGTATTTGGGCTACGCCTTGCCGTGAGCTTCAGATTACAGAAAAAATTTGCAAGCGCGCGCGTTCTCTTATTGGTGCAATTCCAAATGCTGACGATATGCTTGAATCAATCGCAAATTCTATACCTGTAGAAGGTATGGAGTCTTTGTTGCCTGCACTAGTGGATCACATGCAATCAGTGCAAAATATGCTTCCGAAGGAATCTGTCATTATTCTATCTGATCCCGAAAAATGCCGTAGAGCTGCAGATGACGTAACTGCTACAGCTAACGAATTCTTAGCAGCTAGTTGGCATGTTGCTGCTTCTGGACACGGTTCTGGAGCTCCAATAACATTCGATCAAGCTAATTTCTTGGATTTTGATGAAACGATTTCATCGTTAGAATTGTCTAATCATGACGTATGGAAATTAACATCTTTTGGTGTTGACAATCAAATTTATGGAAATATTGCGTTGTCAGCATCGGCGCCACAAGAGTTTCGAGGAGATGAATCGAAAGTTTCTGGTGGTATCACTTCTCTTGTCGACAATGGTTTTGCTGTAACTATTACAGCTGCGGCTTCTGGTACTCTTGCACGCTTGAGACGCGCTATATATGCGACTGGTGTACATGAATTTACTACAGTGCGCTCAAGTATTTCGGATGGCTTCATTGATAATGCTGCGCGTATTGCGATTCTTACAGAGCGTGATCTGACAGGTAAATCTTCTGCATCAGCTCAACTAAAAACTCCAAAACGCAGGCGCAAAGCAATCGATCTAATGGAACTAAAGCCTGGTGATTTCGTGGTGCACGAACAGCATGGTATTGGACGTTTTGTTGGGATGAAACAACGTAATATTGCTGTTTCGGGTGGTAGTGCAACTCGCGAATATTTAGTAATTGAATATGCTCCTAGCAAACGTAATGCTCCTAACGATAAGCTGTTTATTCCAACAGATCAGCTTGATTTAGTTAGTAAATATATTGGTGCCGAAATACCAAAGCTTAACAAGCTCGGCGGTTCCGACTGGGCTCAAACTAAAGAAAAAGCTAAAAAGCATGTTCATGAAATTGCTGAAAATCTTATTAAACTTTATTCAGCAAGGCAGCAATCTCGCGGATTTGCATTTAGTAAAGATACTCCTTGGCAAAAAGAGTTGGAAGACGCATTTCCTTATCAAGAAACTGCTGATCAGCTTACAACTATTGACGAAGTAAAAGCAGATATGGAAAAGCCAATCCCAATGGATCGCTTAATTTGTGGAGATGTTGGTTTTGGTAAAACTGAAATTGCGTTACGTGCAGCTTTCAAAGCTGTGCAAGATTCTAAGCAAGTTGTTGTTTTAGTTCCAACAACCTTGCTTGTTCAACAGCATTACGAGACTTTTACAAATCGATTTGAAGGATTCCCAGTAAAAGTTGCTGCAATGAGTAGATTCCAAACATCTAAAGAAATTGAAGAAACTTTAGCTGGATTGCAAGATGGAAGCATTGACGTTGTTATTGGAACGCATAAGCTTTTGAATCCTAGTATAAAGTTCAAAGATTTAGGTTTGGTTATTATTGACGAAGAGCAGCGTTTTGGTGTGGAACATAAGGAAACTCTCAAAGCTTTGCGCACAAACGTTGACGTTTTAAGTCTTTCAGCAACACCAATTCCTAGAACTCTTGAAATGGCTGTAACTGGTATTCGTGAAATGTCTACTCTTGCAACTCCTCCAGAAGATAGGCTTCCAGTGCTTACATACGTTGGTGCGTATGATAATTCTCAAGTTGCTGCGTGCATTAAGCGTGAATTGTTACGTGGGGGTCAAGTTTTTTACGTCCATAATCGTGTTGAAGATATTAGTTCTGTTGCAAGTAAGATTCAGGAGCTTGTGCCAGATGTCCGTGTTGCTATTGCTCATGGGAAAATGGGCGAGAAGCAGCTCGATGCTGTTATTCGTGATTTTTGGCATAGAGATATTGATGTGCTTGTTTGTACAACGATTATTGAAACAGGTCTTGATATTTCTAATGCGAATACACTTATTGTCGATCACGCAGATAGATTCGGCTTAAGCCAGTTGCATCAGTTGCGTGGTCGAGTAGGTAGAGGTCATGAGCGTGCTTACGCTTACTTCTTGTATGATCCATCTAAGCCTATGACGCAACAATCTCACGATAGACTCTCAACAATTGCTCAGCATACTGCACTTGGTTCTGGTTTTGATGTTGCGATGAAAGATTTGGAATTGCGCGGAACTGGAAATTTGCTTGGGGATGAGCAAAGTGGCCACATTGAGGGTGTTGGATTTGATTTGTATGTTCGTATGGTTTCTGAAGCTGTTGAAAAATATAAGGAACCTGAAAGAGTTGAGCCTGTTTGTGTAACTATTGATCTTCCTGTTGAAGCTTCTCTTCCAGTTGATTATATTGCTTCTGACAAGCTTCGTTTGGAAGCGTACCGGAAGCTTGCTGCTGCTAAGGATAATAGTGATTTGCAAGAACTTCACGATGAGCTTCTTGATCGCTTTGGTAATCCGCCTGAAGAGTTTGAGTCTTTGTGTGATGTTGCTCGTTTGCGCTTTAAAGCACGCGAGATTGGTATTACGCAAATTAGCTCTCAAGGAAAATCAGTACGAGTTGTTGGCGTCGATCCAAAAGAGTCTGTGATGATGCGTTTGAAGCGTATTTATAGAGGCTTACAGTATCGTCCTCTTACTCATATGCTTATTGTTCCAGCTCCTTTTGAATCTTCACTCGGGTCTGGTTCAATGAGTGAGCATGAAATACTCTCCTGGGTGCGTCAGCTTCTTGATGACATCGCTTGGTGAGCTAATTAATTTTTGTAAAAGTAACAAATAAAATACAAACTCGCTACGCTGTGAACGTTCACGGCATAAATACGCTGGTACTCAATATAACGTCCATAAAACGCACTAATCTTGGAAGAGTCATCACAACCCATAGGTATAAAGGAGTAGTTGTGGCAGCTATTGAAAGCGTATATGCACGCGAAATTTTGGATTCTCGTGGAAATCCTACTGTTCAGGTTTATTTGGAGACCGAAGATGGCGCTCAGGGTATTGGTTTAGTGCCTTCTGGTGCTTCTACTGGTGAGGCTGAAGCTTGGGAACGTCGCGATGGCGACAAGTCCCGTTATCAAGGCAAGGGCACGTTGGAAGCTGTTAAGGCTGTCAACGAGGTAATCGCACCTAAGGTTATTGGCATGGATGCCACTGATCAGCGCGCTCTTGATGAGACGATGATTGAGCTTGATGGCACGCCAAACAAGGGCAAGCTTGGTGCTAACGCAATTCTCGGCGTTTCCCTCGCTGCTCTCTACGCTGCTGCTGAGTCTGCTCAGCTTCCGTTGTACCGCTACATTGGCGGCACCAATGGTCACATTCTTCCAGTTCCAAACATGAACATCATGAATGGTGGTGCTCACGCTGATTTCGCAACCGATATTCAGGAGTACATGATTTCTCCTTACGGTTTCGCAACCTACAGCGATGCTTTGCGCGCTGGTGTTGAGGTTTATCACACCTTGAAGAATGTTTTGAAGAAGGAAGGTTTGGCAACTGGTCTTGGTGACGAAGGTGGCTTCGCTCCAAAGATGAAGTCCAACGAGGATTCCTTGAAGTACATCATGGATGCAATCGCAGCTGCAGGCTATGAGCCAGGCAAGCAGATTGGTATTTCTCTTGACGTTGCTTCTTCTGAGTTCTACAACAAGGAAACTGGTAAGTATCGTTTCGATGGCGAAGAGCGCGAATCTGCTTACATGCTCGATTACTACGAGAAGCTCATCAACGAGTATCCAATCGTTTCCATCGAAGATCCATTCCAGGAAGAAGGCTGGGATGATTGGGCAGAAATCACCAAGCGTCTTGGTGATCGTTTGCAGTTCGTTGGCGATGACTTGCTCGTCACCAATCCAAAGCGTTTGGCTAAGGGTATTGAGCTTGGTGCAGCTAACTCCTTGCTCGTGAAGTTGAACCAGATTGGTTCCGTTACCGAAACCCTCGACGCTATTGAGCTTGCAACTAAGAACGGCTTCACTTCTATGGTTTCACATCGTTCTGGTGAAACCCCAGATACCACCATTTCTGATCTTGCCGTTGCTAAGAACACCGGCCAAATCAAGACTGGTGCTCCTGCTCGTGGCGAGCGTATTGCTAAGTACAACCGCTTGCTTGAGATTGAGGAAGAGCTTGGTTCTACCGCTCAGTATGCTGGTTACAGCGCATTCAAGGCTTGCAAGAAGTATATGAAGTAACTTTTAGTTTTAAGTAACTTAGTGGCTTCTTAAGTCTTTGAGTTTTAACGGTCAGTCGTGTTTACGGCTGACCGTTTTTTATTAAATATTTTTGAAAAAATCACAACACGCAAAAAATTTTTCTTAAATTTACTTTCATTCTCATCATAATGGTGATATTTTTGTGAGAAAATCGAAACAGAAGGAGATGTTTCATTATGCGAAAAGTAGCAGTTATTGGTATGGGAAATGTTGGCGCAGCTGTTGCTCACCAGCTTGTTGTTGGTGGTTACGCCGACGAGCTGTATCTATATGACAAGAATGAAGCTAAGGTTAAGGCTGATGCATTGGATTTTGAGGATTCAATGGACAATTTGCCTTTTAATGTAAACATTACTGTCAATGATTACGATGCTTTGAAAGATGTTGAAGTTATCGTAAGCGCTATGGGCAATATTAAGCTTTTAGACGTCCCAAATCCTGATCGTTTCGCAGAACTTAAACATAATCGTGTTCAAGTTGAAGAAGTTGGCGCAAAGATTAAAGCTTCTGGCTTCCATGGTGTTCTAATTGATATTACGAATCCTTGCGACGCTATTTGCCAGCTTTATAAAGAAACCACTGGTCTCCCTTATGAAAAAGTTATCGGCACTGGAACATTGCTTGATTCTGCACGTCTTCATCGCGCTGTTGGTAAATTCTTCGGAGTGCATCCAAAAGCCGTGAAGGGCTATAGCTTGGGTGAACATGGTGATTCACAGTTCGTCGCATGGTCCACAGTTAAGGTTCTTGAGCAGCCGATTGTCGAGTTTGCAAAAGAAAAGAACATTGATTTAGATGCTGTCGATGAAGAAACTCGTCAAGGCGGCTTCACTGTGTTCTACGGAAAGAAGTATACAAATTACGGTATTGCTGCTGCTGCAGTTCGTCTGGTCCATGCTGTTCTTTCGGATTCAAAGGAGCAAATGCCTGTTTCGAACTATCGCGAGGAATACCATTCTTATCTTTCTTACCCAGCTATCGTTGGTCGTGAAGGTATTGTGAAGCAGTGCCAACTTGACTTGACTGAAGAAGAGTTGCAAAAGTTGCAGCATTCTGCAGATACAATTTTGAGTAAAGCTCAAGCAAAATAGATAAGTCAAAAATAAAATAACTAAAAAAATACTACTTTTGAATCTAAAATATTTTTACAGATTTTAGGCAAAAGCGTATTGAAAAATGTCGTTGTAGGTTTAATTGCTCATAAAGAGTGTTGAATTTACAGCGACATTTTTGTTATAAGAATTTTTGATATTAGCTTATTTATTATTTGAATTTATAAAGTTGGCTAGTCCTAACTGTTTATGATATATACTTTTAACTAGAAATTGAATTATTTTTTTGGGGGGTGAAAATATGATTTCTAGTGCATATATAAGTGTTGGAAGCAATATAGGTGATAGATTACTTAATTTGCGCCAAGCTGTTTCGCTATTGAAGCAAAATTCACATATAAACAATATTATCGTTTCTTCAGTGTATGAAACTGAACCAGTTGGTGACGTAGTGCAAGACAGTTTTTATAACATTGCTTTACGTTTGGACACTGATTTAACAGCTTTTGAACTGCTTGATTTTATTCATGATATTGAACAGCGTCTTCACAGAAAGCGCATAGTTCGTTGGGGTCCTCGAACAATCGATTTAGATATTATTGATTTTGGTGGTCAAACTATAAAAAGTGAAAATCTTACGATTCCGCACAAAGAAAGAGATAATCGCAGATTTGTATTAGTTCCTTTGCTTGAAATAAGCGCAGACGATGCAAATTATCATGAGCTCATCCAAGATAAGCTTAATAAAACTAGCGACACTAATTGGATTAATATTATTGAAAGTAGCGAAGTTTTTAATTAGTTTGGAATATAAATTTAGTTTTTAAATATGAGGTTTTAGAAAGAAAGAATACAAATGCGAATTATTGAAAGCAATTTGGAGAATGCGTCTTCTAAAAGTATTGCAGATATAGCGTTACTGCAGGATCTTTGTGTAAATCAAAAAATTTTATGCACGTGGGAAAATATTAGCGAAAACGATTTAAGCAAAGTAGCTGATTTTCTCGATCATTTTGATACAGCTATCAAAGTTTACGAGTCTTCTATTGACTTCATTTTGCCGCTTATTGCTCTTAAACCTTTTATGCAAGAGTGCGAAAAAGCATGGTACGAAGATCAAGAATTACTTTCAAGTTTGCGCTCGCTATTAAAGCAAAAAGCAATTGTGTGGAATGCAGGGCGATTCTGCTTTGATACACTTGACAAGCCTATAGTTTACGCGATTTTGAATATTACTCCTGACTCATTCTATGATGGCGGCAAGTACCAAAGTGAGGACGAAGTAAATAGTCATATTAAAGAAATAGTTGAAGCTGGTGCTGATGTTATAGAAGTAGGCGGTCAAACTACAAAACCTGGCGGTTATTTAGAAATTACTCCAGAAGAGGAAATAAGGCGCGTTATACCTGCTATTAAGTATATTCACAAAAATTATCCTCAAATTGCTGTAGCAGTAGATACTTACAAGTTACCTGTAATGGAAGCTGCAATTGAAGCTGGCGTAGATATTATAAATGATGTTCGTGCGTTTGATTCTCCAGAAAAAGTAAAGCTTATGGCAGATTCTAACGTTGGATTAGTAACAATGCATAGTAATAGAGATACAGAATATGACAATTTAACAAAGGTTATGTGTCAATTCTTTAGTGATAATTTAAAAATGCTTGTTGATGGAGGAGTTGACTTAAATAGGATTATTCTTGATCAAGGAATTGGCTATGCAAAGGTTGCTGATGGTGAACAAGATTATGCAATGATGCGCAATATTAATCAATTGCATCGTTTTGGTCGACCAATATTGGTTGCGATTTCTAGAAAAGGTTTTGGTAAGAAGCTTTTTAATTTAGATAAAGAAGATCGTTTGCCAGTTACTTTAGTTGCAGAAACAGCGATGTTTATGGCTGGTGGACGCGTAATACGTGCTCATGATATTGCAGAAACAAAGCAATTAGTCGAAATGATTGATGTTATTAATAGAAATTACTGGTTTAAGTAGGAAAATTTGAATAATTTTTTGCAGTTTTGTTCGTCAGTTTTTTTAATTTTAATAACGAATAAATGTGAGTTACTGTAAATGTAGCGTGACTGTAAATGCTGCACAACAGTATTTTGCATCTAAAAGCGCGTAAGATACTAGCGGAATGCATGATGTTTTCACGTCGAATACATCAAGTAATTTAGAGAGTATGGTTATGAAAAAGCGTCGTAAAACGGCATTAGGTGAAGATGTAGTATCACCATTGCAACAGCGTCGACTACTTTCAGGACCGCTTGTGTTTTTATTTATGGTTTTTGTAGTTACTGTTGGTTCAATTGAGTGCATTTCAACAGTTAGAAATTATGCGTTAAGCTTATCTGAGCTTCATGCACTTCAGCGTGAAGAAAGTGATTTACGTGAACAAAAGCGTACGTTGAATAATAATATTGACCGATGGAAAGACAAAGCATACGTTACTGCTCAAGCTAGAGATCGTCTCGGCTTTATTTTTCCCGGTGAGCAGGCTGTTCGCGTAGAGCATCCTGAAGCAGTAACTGGAAAAGTTCCGAATGAATTTGCTCAAGAAAATAGCGAAACTAAAACTCATTCAGTCTTGCCTTGGTATAGTGACTTAATGTATGCAATACATAAAGCAGACAAACCAGATACTGTGCCATCCTTATAACATATAAACTGATAAAATATATAAACTGATAAAGTAAAAAATTATTTATTCGTAAAACAGCTTTAACAGGAGTAGAAACGAATGGCTAACAGCCAAGAAAGTTCAGATAAAATGCAGAACAGTAATAAGAATTATATTCCAGAAGAAGCTGTGAAACGTTTATTTACTACACCTGCAAGTGATGCTGAGCGTGCAATCGTTGAAAAGCAACTTGGAAGATTCCCTAGAGGAATGGTAGCTGTTGGTGCTCGTTGCGTTTGTGGTAGACCTCTTGCTGTTATTACTAGACCATGCTTAGAAGATGGTACTCCATTCCCGACTACATGCTATCTTACCAGTCCTGAAGCTGTAAAAGCGGTGTCTCACGTCGAAGCAGACGGTATTATGCGAGAATATAACGAGCTATTACAATCGGACGAAGATCTAAAGAAACAATATGAGCGTGCACATAAGTATTATTTGGAATTCCGTCATGAATTAGCTGTGTCTTTGGGGGATAGTGAAGAGCATATTAGTCAGATGAGCGCTGGTGGAATGCCAGTACGTGTTAAATGCTTGCATGCTTTGCTTGCGCAAACATTGGTAATGGGCAAAGGTGTAAATCCGATTGGTGACATGGTGTTAGAGCGCATTAAAGATGAGTTTGATCCTGACGTGTGCCGCTGTACTACTCCGTGGAGCGATGATGCATATGCTACTGAAACGGAAGTTGTTGTGGAAGACGAAACGGATGCAAAAGATCAAATTGCAGAGGGTGAAGCTGTGAAAAGTGAAACGACCACTTGCGCAGAAAAAACAGTACAGGTTGCTGCAATTGACTGCGGTACAAATTCTATTCGACTAAAAATTGCGCAAGTTTCTGAGCATGGAATGAAAGATATTGTGCCTCGTATGCTTCGCGTCGTTAGACTCGGTCAGGGAATTGACGAAACTCATCGTTTCGCAGATGACGCTTTGGAACGAGTGAAGGAGGCTGCGCACGAATTTGCGCAAGTTTTGAAAGAACATCCAGTTGATGCGATTCGTTTTGTGGCAACTTCAGCTACACGAGATGCTGAAAATCGTGAGATTTTTGAGCAAATGATGATTGATGAGCTTGGTGTTCGTCCTGAAGTTATTAGTGGTACCGAAGAAGCGGCTCTTAGCTTCCTTGGGGCAACAAGTGTTGTGTCTCGAGATGAGTTGTTGCCACCGTATCTCGTAGTTGATTTAGGTGGAGGCTCTACTGAGTTAGTACTTGGAGGAGATGGGGACTGCTTGCCAGTGCACAAGGTTTCTGCAGCATACTCCATGAATGTTGGTTCCGTTAGAATGACGGAAAGGCATTTGCATACTGATCCTCCTACTGAAGAGGAAATTCAAGCTGCGATTGAAGATATTGACAAGCATATTGATGATGCTTTCAAAGTTGTCCCTGCAGGGCGAGCTCGTACTATTATTGGCGTTTCTGGAACTGTGACAACTATGGCTGCTTTGACTATGGGATTGCAGCATTATGATCATACTGCTGTCGATGGTGTGCGTATTGGATTAGAGCAGGCTTATGCTGTTAATAATCGATTTTTGCGTATGCCTAAGGACTGCAAGCGCACGTATGCGACGATTCACCCAGGGCGTGTGGATGTTGTTGGCGGTGGAGCAGTTATTTGGAGTCGCGTGTTGGAGAGATTAGCAAAAGCTGCGTATGAGGATCACGGTGGGGTTTTGGATACGTTTGTTGCAAGTGAGCATGGTTTGCTTGACGGAATTACGCTTGATTTGGGAAGGAAATTACTTGCCACACGCTGAGCTTGTTCTTTGCTTAAATGTATGGCATAATAAGTGATTGCTGCCTCTGTGGCGGAATTGGCATACGCATCAGACTTAAAATCTGACGCCCTTACGGGCTTGTGGGTCCGAGTCCCACCGGAGGCACAAACAAAGCGCTGCACAGTTTTTAGCTGTGTGGCGCTTTTTGCTTTTCTGAGTTTTTGGGTAGTCTATGCTTGGGTTGTGTTAAAATTCCACTGTGATTTGTTAGCGCAAATTCATATAATACATTGATATTTACTAGGATTTATAATGATTCGTGATAATAATTGTGCACTAGGGAAGTGCAGTAATGTTCTTCATTCTAAATATAGAAAGTTTCATCGCTTAAGCTCACTTGCATTCATAATATTAATTTCTTTTTCTATGGTTTGTTTTAGTGGATGTGCGGATTCAAATGCAGAATTACAATCATTGCAGAAAACTTGTGAGAATTTGAAAGTTAAAGTGAATGCTGCGAGTAAGTCTCTAAAAGATGCTGTAAATGATGCAAAAAATAAAATTAGTCAAATTTCCGTTGAGGATGTAGAAGATTCTTCAGTGCTTGATAACTTAAATTCTCTATTTGATGAAGTTAAGAATGAAGATTTTTCTACAATTTCATGCTTAGCAGATAATGCTAATGATATTAAAAACTCAAATAAGGAACTTAACAATCGTTTAGAAAACTATAAAGATAAAACAAAACAATTGCAACAAGCTTCCGATGATGTTCAGGTTTCATATAGAAAGCATGTTCTCAGTGAAGCGAAAAAAATTGCGGATGATGCAGTAGATAAAGTTAAAGATCCTAAAGTTATTGATAATCTTAATGAAGCAATAAGAAACAACGATATTGATGCAATTCCTGATGCTGTAAAAGCTGTTAATGAAAGTATTGAGGCAAAAAACAAGGAAGATGAAGAGGATCGTAAAGAATCTCAGAAAAAGCGTCTTCCAGCTACCGTAAGGAAGCAGCCTACAAATAGCGTTAATCCACAGCCTCAGCAGCAGCAGCCTCAGCAGCCTCAGACTAATCAAGCTCAGGTATCTCAAAATTATGTGCATCCTGGATCTTTCTGCACACAAGAAGGTGCTACTGGTGTAACAACTAAAGGAACTCCAATGGTATGTATAAGCCGTGACGGTGATAGACCTCGTTGGAGAAGAGGATAGTTTTTATAAGTTATTTTTTAAATTATCTATTGATGGACAGTAGTGGTTGCTACTGTCCATCAAGGTTATTTATATATTATTTTTTTCTTAGACTCTGCTTTTACAGATAAAAAGAAAGTATTTAGAGTTAGAATTATTCCAATTGAATTTATTATTAGAATCGCTTGTGAGGTAAAGAGTAATGGGTGCCGAACAATTAATTGAGTTATCTAAGCGTATAGATAAGTGGGCAGAACAATTATTGGATACTGGTAAGCGAAATAATCTTGTAAGTTTTAAAGATCGTAAATTGTCTATAGAAATATTGAAGCCAAGTGCCAAAGAGATTTTCCAAAAGTTCTCTTCAGCTAATCCAGAGCCTTTTGAAATATTTAATCCTCCGCAGATTTTTGACGCTGATAATAGTAATGATGACTCTTCTGCACAAAATACAAGCTTAGATAGTAAAAGAAATAAACGTATTTATAACAAAAACGATTTTCTTAATATATTTTCTAATAAGATAAATTCCTCACAAGTTCTTGCATATAGCACTTTCGGTAAGCCTGTAGCTGCTGCAAGAAAGATTATGAAAACTTCCAATGAAATTATGAAAGAAACCGGTATAAATGTTGCGTATATAGCATTTGGATTTATTCATTGGAAAGATACTAATTACGCTGATACCGTTCGTTATGCTCCTATACTTTTAATTCCTATACAGATAACAAATAAATCTCTTACTGATCCGTACATAATATCTGTACTTGATGATGAAATTCTCATAAATGAAACATTTTCGCTCAAACTCAATAACGAGTATGGCATAACTCTTCCGGAATATAAAAATGGAACAACTTTAGAAGAATATTTTGAAAGTGTTCAAGATTTAGTTTCTAAATTAGGTTGGGAAATAAGCAAAGAATGTAAAATCGGACTTTTTTCTTTCGCAAAAATAAATATGTATATGGATCTTAAGAATAATAAAGATAAGATTCTTAATAATTTAATTGTCAATAAGCTTTTAGGCGGTTCTACAGATTCTTATGATGAATCTGATGAAGATATAGATGGGTCTGAGGTTGAGAAGGATTCAATAATTGATTTATGCAATGTCGTTGACGCTGATTCTAGCCAAATTGATGCTATAGAAATGGCTAAATCTGGTAAAAGTTTTGTTTTGCAAGGCCCTCCAGGAACTGGTAAAAGTCAAACAATAACAAATATCATCGCTGAATGTCTTAATGATGGTAAAAAAGTACTATTCGTTTCAGAAAAACTTGCTGCATTAAAAGTCGTATATAACAAAATGCAGCAGGTAGGTATTGCTGACTTCTGCCTTCAACTTCATTCAAATAAAGCCAATAAGAAAGATGTTATTAAAGATATATGTAATAACTTCGATATTCAAAAGAATGAAATTAATCAACTAAAAGTTGATGAGGAAATAAATGTTAAAGTAAAAGCAAAAGAGAAATTGGATTCTTATGACTACAATCTTCACAAAGTAAATCCTGTAATTAATAAGAGCTTGTATGATTTATATGAGCGTCTTGCAAAATTTGATGAAGATTCTGATATCATATGTGATGTTCAAGATATATCACAATTAGGAACAGATTATTTAGATACTGCTACTAATCTTTTAACAGAATATGTGGATTATCTTCCTACTATAGGGTATGACTATCGTGATAACCCTTGGTGCGGATATATAAATCAGAACATTTCTTTGCAAGAAGAGATGCGAATAAAAAATACTCTTTCTTCTTCAGTTGACGTTCTGCGAGAATTGATTACTGTAACAGGTGTTATATCTGAAAGATATAACATTAGCTGTAAAAGTTTGAAGGATTCTGTTTTTTGGGGTTATTTCTTTAAATTCGCCGGTCAATCGTCATTAATAACTCCTGCTCTTTTAAATAAGCGGAATTTTAATATTGCCTACGATTCTTTGCAAAAATTGAAGGCACTAAGTGATGAGATACATATTTCGTTGCAAAAGATGTCTGATTACAATGATGACATTTATAAGTTAGATGGTTTAAAAAATTGCAATGATTTGAAACATTTTAAGAGTGCAATATCTAGAATTTTTAACTCTGATTATAAAAAAATTGTTTCTAATGTACGACTATGTAAAAAAGTTGGAAAGAAGCCTAAATACGATGAGCTAGTGCTTCTAATGGAAACTCTATCGAATTATCAGAAAGCAGTTAGTGAATATTCTTCTATTGAAGCTTCTGTTAAATCAATGTTTGGATCAGCGTATAACGGCATTGAAACTAACTGGGATTATGTAAGCGAACAAATGAATATGCTTAAAGATATTCTTTCTAATGAGTACTCATTTGAACCGTTAGAAAAGTATTCTAACTTTTTATCTGAGAGCAAAGCATTCATTGAATATTCTAATCAAATTGCCAATATACTAAATGAAAGTAATGTTCAAAATTTCGATTATATTTTCGATAATTTCGACAAGCAAATTGTTGATTTTCAGTCTATTACGCTCGATGATGCTCAATCTAAACTGAACGATTGTCTTTCAACATTTAATCAATTGCGTCAATGGTGTGGATTTAGAGAATTACTTAATAAAATTAAGAAATTTGGAATGCTTAAGTTTATTAACGATATTATAAAGAATAATGTTAATAAAGATAGCATTGTTGGAACCTTTAAGAAGCAGTTCTATTTGCAGTGGATTGATTTGATTATTAGACAGAATAGTTCTTTGTTGCAATTTAGTAGGCTTTCTCAAGATAGAGCAGTGAAAGAATTTGCAGAAAAAGATATTGAGCAGTTTAAAATAAACCAAATAAAATTACGTGAGAAGCTTTCATCTGCATGCCCTGAGTCTAATTGCGCTTCATATGGAAGTCCTCTAATCATGCTACAGCGTGAAAATCAGAAATCAAGAAGCAAAAAGAATATACGCGAACTTATTAAAGAAGCTGGAGAGCTTGTTCAGAAAGTTAAGCCATGTTTTATGATGTCACCTTTAAGTGTGAGTACGTATCTTGACTATGATTCTATGCAATTCGATATTGTAATATTCGATGAAGCTTCGCAGATGTTTCCATGGGATGCTATTTGCGCAATAAGTCGCGCGAAGCAAGCTATTATTGTTGGCGATTCTAAGCAAATGCCACCTACTAATTTCTTTACTACTGTTATAAATAATGGTGAAGATGATGACGAAGATGATGATGTAAGAAGCTTTGATTCTATATTGGATTTAGCTTCTGTTGTTTTGCCGCAGGTCAGATTGAGCTGGCATTATCGTAGTCGCTGTGAACAACTTATTGCTTTTTCTAATAAGAATTTTTATGATAACAAGCTTATAAGTTTCCCATCTGCTCAGTCTGATTCTGAAGGTTTAGGTATTGATTATTACTATGCAAATGGCGAATTTGATCGTTCTTCTCATAACAATAGAAAAGAAGCTGAGTATGTTGTTGATTTGATTTATAAGAACATTGATAAATACCCTAATAGAAGTTTGGGCGTTATTGCATTTAGTCAAAGTCAGCAAAATCTTATTGACAAATTGTTGTTCAGGAGGCGTCAATCTACTCCAGAAAGAGAGTTTTTCTTTGATGAGAACAAAGAGGATGCGTTCTTCATAAAGAATCTTGAAACTGTCCAAGGAGATGAGCGCGACACTATCATATTCAGCATTGGCTATTGTCATGATTCTAAAGGTATACTTTCGCTTAATTTTGGACCTTTAAATAAAGAAGGTGGCGAAAGACGCTTGAATGTTGCTGTTACAAGAGCAAAATATAATATTCAAGTTGTTTCTTCCATGCATGCGATGGATATAGATCTAAGCCGCACTGAATCAGAAGGTGTCAGACTTCTGAGGGAGTATCTTGATTTTGCAGAAAATGGTGAGATTGCTTTACAGCGCAGTGAAAGTGTTGGAAGTACGGATCAGTTTGATTCAGACTTTGAATATGAAGTCTGTGAATTCTTGAGAAATCATGGGTTCTCTGTAGACACGCAGGTAGGATGCTCTGGATTCAGGATTGATCTTGGATTAAAGATGCGCAATAGTTCCGACTATGTTTTGGCGATTGAATGTGATGGTGCTACATATCATTCGTCCAAGAATGCTCGTGATCGCGATAGGCTTCGACAGACTATTTTGGAAAATATGGGTTGGAAATTCTATAGAATTTGGTCGACTGAGTGGTTTAAGAACAGGATAGTTGAGCAAGAGAAGCTTTTGGCTGCTGCTAACGAAGCTGTAAAAATGAAATGCATTCATGAAGAAGATTCTTCGGATAGTAGTGCATCTTTGCCTGATAAACGTATAGTTTCTTCGGATAATAATTCAGTTGATTTACTTGATTCCGTTCATTGTAAGCATGTAACTCATGCAGATCCTCATCATGAATATATGGAAAATATGAGTAGGCTAGAAGAAAAATCTTCAGCAAATCTCAATAATATTACACAGCCGGTTGATACTAATCATTTTTCTTTTGAAAAATACAAGATGGCTGATTGCAAAAATGTTTTTGATGAGCATAAAAACATAGGTTTTAAAGAAATTGTTAAGGATATTCTAGAAGTCGAAGCTCCTCTTTCAGAAAACCTTCTTTTGCAGAGGATTGTTTGGTATTTTCAACGTGAGAAAGTTACTTCAGTTGTGCAAAAAAGTTTTGATATAAAAATGCGAGGATGTGAATATTTCGGTATTATTCGTAGGAATGGGTTTATGTATTTAGAAAATAAGCCTATTGTTTTCAGATTACCTGGCGACATTGTTCGTGATTTTAGTCAGATTTCACCTGAAGAGATTGGTGAAGGAATGCTTGAGATTGTTAGTAAAAATGTTAAGGTAACAAAAGATGGTTTATATAAATTTATGGTCGAACTATATGGAAAAAAGAGAATAGGAAAACACGATACTGAAGCTTTAGATAATGCTTTATTCGCATTGATTAAATCTTGCAAAATCGTTGAAAATGATGGCCAGATAATGTTGAGTTAATATGTGTTGGATAAAGAGTATTCGATGAAATACGCACGCTACAAAACTTATGCGGAAACTGGCGTACTTTTAGTTTCGTTATGTTGACAGCGTGTGATTACATAGTAATATACAAAGTAATTGATAATAGTGAACCCCGGCTTAGGCTGGGGTTCATTGCGTATAAGGCAAAATGCGAATGATATTGAGAAACGATATCGCCCAAATATTTTAATATTTTAGGAGGCTGGAAAGTGCATAATCATAACGATGCAATTCGAACTAACAGCACTGATTCACGCTCAAGCAGTGCGAACGAAAATGCCAACTCTTTCGATACTAATTACAATAACGCCAACGCAGCTTCCCAAGCAGCCGCAATTCACGCAAGTCACGCACATCAGCATCGTTTGCTTCTTACGCTTTCTCTTACTGCAACTGTGTTTTTTGCTGAGGTGATTGGTTCTTTCCTAACTAATTCTTTGTCGCTTCTTATAGACGCAGGTCATATGCTTACAGACATTTCAGTTCTTGCAGCTTCAACAGTTACTGCAATTCTTATGCGTCGTCGCCCAAATAGTAAGCGCACGTGGGGTTGGGCGCGTCTTGAGGTTATTACAGCTGCTGCGGGAGCTCTTATTTTACTGCTTGTAGGAGTGTATGCTCTTGTTGAAGCTGGAATGCGTCTTTTTGGTAGTGGCCATCAAGGCATTCACGATGTAAATCAGCTGCTATTCTTTGGTATTCTTGGTTTAGCTGCGAATTTAGGCTCTCTTGTAATTCTTATGTCTCAATCTCAAGACAATATGAATATGCGTGCCGCATTTCTTGAGGTTATGAACGATGCTCTTGGATCTGTTGCAGTTGTAGTTTCAGCTATTGTAATGATGAGTACAGGCTGGGCAGGTTTTGATGCTGTAGCTGGCGGTATTATTGCGCTTCTTATGATTCCTCGTGCGCTAAAACTTCTTAAGAATGCTGTTAAGGTTCTTCTTGAGCAGACTCCTGAAGGTCTTGATTTAAACAAAGTTCGTGAACATCTAGAACATGTTCCTCATGTTCTTGCAGTTCACGATTTGCACGCTAGTACTGTCTCTACTGGTATGCCGATTTTTATGGCACATGTTGTTGTGGATCCTAATATGACAATGTCTCAATGCTCTCAGGTGCTTTCCCAGCTTCAGGACTGCTTGCGCGAGCATTTTCCTGTTTCTGTCTCTCACACTACTTTCCAGCTTGAGCCTAAAGGCTATACAACTTCCAGTTCTTCAGAGCATCATGAATAGAGTTTATAAGGTTTTGCTTATAAGTCTTGTTGCAAAGAACGTGACAAGTTTGCATAAATACGTGAACGCTTATTTCCTGTGTCGTAATCGTTTTTGAAGTAGAGTTATATTTATGCCGTTAAAAGAACTAATTGATAATACTCACAGTGAGCGCGTGCGCAGACTCGTTTCTTTAGGTCGCGCAAAGTCGCATGATTTGCAGCGTTTTTTAGTTGAAGGTCCGCAAAGTGTGCGCGAAGCTGTACGTTATGCCACAGATTCGTTATGTGATATTTATGTTACTAAAGATGCTTGTGAAGGTAATGAAAAGGAAAGTTCCCAATTTTCTTCTTTGCGGGAAATAGTTAAAGAAGCTTTATCTCGATCTTGTTATGTTCATCCTGTTGAATCGAGTATTATGCAAAAAATTAGTGCTGATTCACAGGGAATTGTTGCGGTTGCTAATTCGAAATCTTTAGATGATATCTATTTTAGTGAGTTTAAAAATTTGCAACAATCAGCACAAATAAAATCAAAAAACGATTTTAAACCTCTTCGTATTGCAGCTTGCTGGCAGGTAAGAGATCCTGGCAATGCTGGTGCTATTATTCGCGTTGCAGATGTTGCTGGATGCGATGCTGTTGTTTTTGTTGATGATTGCGTAAGTCGTTGGAATTCTAAGCTTGTGCGTTCGACTGCTGGCTCACTATTTCATCTTCCTGTAGTGCAATTAAGCGTTCAAGACTGGTTCGAATGCGCCGCAAAATCAAATATTCGAGTTATTGCAGCTGATATTTACGGAACTGACAAGATTAAACCTGTGCCATTTCCAAAAATTTTAGTCAATTCCGAGGTTATTAGCAGTTCTTTGGCTATTTTATTTGGTAATGAAGCTAGAGGCTTACCTAAAGAAGTATTGCAGCAGGTTGACGATATTTCAATAATTCCAATATATGGAAAAGCGGAATCAATGAACCTTGCAACAAGTGCAGCAGTAATGCTTATGGGCTTGGCTATGTCGAGTCATGAGCGAAAAATATAATTTTGGGCAATATTTTGCAATATCGTATATAAACAATGAATATACGTATAACACAGATAGGAAGGGTGCTGTGACCGATAATAAGCCATTCGATATTAAAGCTGTAACTAAAGCAGTAAAAGAAGGTATTGCTAGCGTTACAGCTGCTCAAACTATGGAAGAGCTGAAGGCTGTTAAAACTAAGTATGCTGGCGCACAGTCAGTGATGACTGTTGCAAGCAAAGCAATTGGTTCTTTGCTTGCAGATCAAAAGAAGGAAGTTGGCAAGGTAATGTCAACTTTGCGAGCTGATTTTGGTCGAGCTTTTGCAGAAGCTACAGAGCGAATTAAAGCCATTGAAGAAGCTCGTATGCTTTCTGCTGAGACTGTAGATATGACTCTTCCGATTAATCGTAAGCCTCTAGGTGCTCGTCATCCTATTGCTCGTATTATTGAAGATTTTGAAGACTTCTTTGTGTCTATGGGTTGGCAGATTTCTGCGGGTCCAGAAGTTGAAACTGAATGGTTTGATTTCGATGCATTGAACTTT
The DNA here is from genome assembly GCF_056590715.1 of Gardnerella sp. C0026F2. Classification (NCBI taxonomy): domain Bacteria; kingdom Bacillati; phylum Actinomycetota; class Actinomycetes; order Bifidobacteriales; family Bifidobacteriaceae; genus Gardnerella; species Gardnerella sp. C0026F2. The sequence continues at coordinate 573,029 of NZ_JBWPWR010000001.1, read as the reverse complement.
GGGCCGGATCATCCTGCGCGTCAAATGCAGGATACTTTCTACGTTCAAGGCAATCAAGCTAAGGATGCCGCAGGCTTTGTTGGTTCAAATATGGTTTTGCGCACGCAAACTTCTTCTGATCAAGTACGTGCGTTAATTGAGCGTGGAGTTCCTCTGTATATTGCTTCTCCTGGTAGAGTGTTCCGCACTGATGAACTGGATGCAACGCATACTCCAGTTTTCCATCAATGTGAAGCTTTGGCTGTGGATAAGCATTTAACAATGGCTGATTTAAAGGGTGTTCTCGATCGTTTAGCTGTTGCAATGTTTGGTCCAGATGCAAAGAGCCGTTTGCGACCAAGCTACTTCCCATTTACTGAGCCTAGTGCTGAGCTTGATTTATGGTTCCCAGATAAAAAGGGCGGCCCAGGCTGGATTGAATGGGGTGGCTGTGGAATGGTTAACCCTAATGTGTTGAAGTCTGCAGGTTTAGATCCACAAGTGTATACCGGTTTTGCTTTTGGCGTCGGCTTGGAGAGGACTCTGCTTCTTCGTCACGATATTAACGATATGCATGATTTGGTTGAAGGCGATAAGCGCTTCAGTGAACAGTTTGTGATGGGGGAGTAAAACTCATGCCAATGGTAGATATTGACTGGCTTAAAGATCATGTTGAAGTGCCAGAAGGTTTAACATACGAACAGCTTGCTAAAGATTTAGTTCGTGTTGGTTTAGAGGAAGAAGAGATTCACACTTCTCAAGTTACCGGTCCAATTGTTGTCGGTTACGTAGTTGATGCAACTCCTGAACCGCAGAAAAATGGCAAAACTATTAATTGGTGCCATGTTGATGTCGGAGATAAATACAACGATGTTGACGAAAACGGTAAAAAAGTTCCTCGTGGCATTATTTGTGGCGCTCCTAATATGGCTGCTGGTGAAAAGGTAGTTGTTACTCTTCCTGGTGCTGTTCTGCCTGGAGATTTTAAGATTGAGCCTCGCAAAACTTACGGCCACATTTCTAACGGAATGTGCGCATCTGAGCGTGAGCTTGGTTTAGGAGATAGTCACGACGGCATTATTTTGCTTCGCGAATATGGATTCTCTAAAGCAGAATACGAGGCATTAAAGCCTGGCGATGATGCTATGGAATTACTTCATCTTAATAAGCCGATTTTGGAGATTAACATAACGCCTGATCGTGGTTATGCTTTCTCTTATCGTGGTGTTGCTCGCGAATATCATCATTCAACTGGTGCTGTTTATACGGATCCTGTTTCAAAGTTGAATGAACAGGTATCGCAAATTAATGATGAAGGTCACAAGACTTCAGATATTGACGTGAGCATTGAAGATACTAATCCAATTCATGGTATACCTGGTTGTGATCGATATTATGCGCGTGCTGTACATGATTTTGATTCCACTTGTGCAAGCCCACGTTGGATGCAGCGTCGTTTAACGCGTGCAGGTATGCGCAGTATCTCTCTTGCTGTTGATATCACTAATTATGTCATGCTAGATTTGGGTCAACCTCTTCACGCTTATGATTTAGACAAAATTGAAGGTCCAATTGTAGTTCGTCGTGCACATGATGGCGAACATCTTACGACTTTGGATGGCAAAGATCATGAATTGCATGTTGAGGATTTAGTTATTTGCGATTCTCCTCGTGGAAACCATGGTTCACGCGTGCTTGGCTTAGCAGGTGTTATGGGAGGCATGTACGGCGAAGTTACGAGTGAAACGAAAAATATTTTGATTGAGGCAGCTCACTTTGATCCCGTTTCAATTGCTCGCACTGCTAGACGACATAAGATTCCTTCTGAGGCTTCTCGTCGTTTTGAGCGTGGCGTTGATACTCAATTGCAGCCAGCAGCTGCACAAATGGCTGCAAATCTTTTGGAACAGTTTGGTGGAGCTAAGCCATCTACATCGCCGTGTGATGTTAATAATACTCAGTCGCGAAATGTGATTGTGTTTAAAGCTAATGAAGTGCAGCGAGTTGCTGGTTTGGATGTTGATTTGAATCGCATTAGCGATATTCTTACCGATATTGGTTGCTCTGTTGCTGGTGGCGGTAACGGTTCATTCTCTGTTTTGCCTCCAACTTGGCGTCCTGATTTGAACGAGCCTTGCGATTTAGTAGAAGAAATTGCTCGACTTATTGGATACGATGAGATTCCTGTTAAGGTTCCTGCTGTTCCTGTTACTGGTCGAACTGGTTTAACTTCGCAACAACAAACTAGACGCGCTATTGCTTATGAGTTAGCAGAAACTGGTTTTGTTGAATCTTTAAGCTATCCATTTGTTGGTGAGGAAGATATTAAGGCTTTCCGTCAAAATGTGGACGAAGTTGCTGAAGTAAGTGTTCGTATTGCTAATCCTTTAGCTGGAGACAGACCTTGGCTTCGTCGTTCTGTTTTGATGACTTTAGCTGGCACTGTTCGACGCAATCTTCATCGTGGTTTAACAGATATTTCCATGTATGAGCTTGGTCATGTGTACTTTAGTGATCCAAATGCTCCTGCAATTCCTGCATTACCTGGTTCTGTTAGACCTTCTAATGCCGAACTTGCTGCTCTGGATGCTGGATTACCGGAACAACCTTTGCATGTTGCTGCTTTGCTGACTGGTCATGCTGAAGAAACTGGTTGGCTTGGTACTCATAGAGATGTTGATTGGAGCGATGCTGTTGAAGCACTCCAGCGAGTTGGTAAGAGAATTGGTGTTAAGTTCATTCTCGAACAGTTTAAAGCTCAAGATGCTCCATCTTCTTGGCATCCTGGTCGTAGTGCTCAAGTTTGTGTTCTTGCTGAAGATGGTTCAAGCGTCAATCTTGGTGTTGTTGGCGAATTGCATCCGCATGTTTGTGAAGCATTAGATTTGCCTAAGCATTCTGCAGCATTCGAGCTTGATTTAACTGAATTATTTAAGAATATGCTTATGAAACCTGTTCAAGCTAAACCAATTTCAACTTTCCCTCCTGTAAAGCAAGATTTTGCTTTCACTGCACCAATTGAGTTGAAGGCGAATGAATTGCAGTCTGCTATTGAAAAGTCTGCTGGAGATTTGCTTGAATCTGTTGAGTTGTTCGATGTATATGAGGGTGAGCAGCTTGGAGAAGGCTTGCGTTCTCTTGCTTATTCTGTAACGTTCCGAGCAAATGATAGAACGCTTTCTGGCGAAGAGATGGAAGAAGTTCGTAAGAAGATTACGGATGCTGCTGAAGTCTTGCACGCAACTTTGCGAGTGTAATATATAACATATTTTAATTAATGCGATTGTGCATACATTCCAATAATAGTATGCATAATCGCATTTATTGTATTGTTGACTCTTTTTCTTTTTATGTAAAGTAATATCTATTTTTTAAATAAAATATAGCGTTTTCATGCATAATAGATATGTGTGACGAAGAACACATAAGTAATTTTTTATGCATGTAGATATGTATACACGTATTCGTATATATTTAATTGAGAATATGTTTATGAAAGGTTTTGATAAAACTATGATGAATCCAGAAACGGATGCAGAATCAAATAACGAAGTGTCAATAAAACAGCAACGTCCTGTAACAAAAGCAGCGCGTTTAAACGCTATTGAACAAGCGTTACTGGCAGAAGTAATTACTTCTCAATCTCAACTCGCTAAAGTGTTGGCACGTCATGGTTTTAATGTTACTCAAGCTACTTTGAGCCGAGATTTAGATGAGTTAAATGCCGTTAAAATTCGATTGACGGATGGCAGGATTGCGTATGTGCTTGGCGATGGTACTGGCAATCGTCATGCTATGGATACTGTGCGAATTGATCAGCAAGTTGCTCGTACTTTAACAGGTCTTGTCACTGAAGTTGGGCATGCAAATAATATTGTTGTTATTCACACTCCGTCAGGCGCTGCACAATACGTTGCAAGTGTTATAGATCGTCAGCCTTTGAAAGGTATTTTAGGATCAGTTGCTGGAGATGATACAGTTATTATGGTTTGCGTTTCAAATGAAGAAGCTGAAAATCGAGCAAATTGGATGCTTTCAGTAGCTTCTCGTTAAATAATCTATTAAGAAGTATTGTGTTTATTTCAATAAGAGTTGTATTCAAAAGAGTTGTATTAGAAAAATAATTTTGCATTAAAGAAAAGATTCATACGCGTGCAGTGCATTGTTGAGCTGCACGCGTCTTTATATGCATAACTATAATCGATATATTTTTTGTATTTTGTAATAATTCTCCGAAGATTATAAAAATATAATAATTTTTTGGTGCGTCTGTTGATTTTATTTTAGATGTATAATATGCTCTTTATTGTTTATTTATTCAATACATGACCTGGGAGGTCACAATGACTAATAAAAAACGTATTGTCTTGGCGTATTCAGGTGGCCTCGATACTTCTGTAGCAATTCCATACCTTAAAGAGCAAACAGGTCAAGACGTTGTAGCTGTGTCACTAAACGTTGGCCAAGGCGGTGAAGCACTTGAAGTAATTAAAAATCGTGCTTTGGCTTGTGGTGCAGTTGAGGCATATGTTGTCGATGCTCGCGAAGAATTCGCAGATAATTATTGCATGCTTGCATTAAAAGCTAACGCAATGTATGAAGACGTGTATCCATTGGTTTCCGCTCTTTCCAGGCCTTTGATTACTCGCCACTTAGTGAATGCAGCTCATCAATTTGATGCAGACACAATTGCGCATGGTTGCACAGGTAAAGGAAACGATCAAGTTCGTTTTGAAGTTGCAATCCAATCTTTGGATCCAGAATTAAAAGCTATTAGCCCAATTCGAGATTTGTCACTTACTCGTGATGTTGAAATAGAGTTCGCTAACGAGCACAAGCTTCCAATTGAACAGAGCAAGAAAAGCCCATATTCGATCGACCAAAATGTTTGGGGCCGTGCAATTGAAACCGGTTTCTTAGAAGATCCATGGAATGCTCCGACTGAAGAGTGCTATTCTTATACGCAAAATCCTCTTGAATCTCAAGAACCGGATGAAGTTACAATTACTTTTGAAAAAGGTGTTCCAGTTGCAATTGACGGTCATAGCGTAACGCCTTTACAAGCAATTGAAGAAATGAATGCAAGAGCTGGAGCGCAAGGAATTGGACGAATCGATATTATTGAAGATCGTCTTGTAGGAATTAAATCTCGTGAATTGTACGAAGTTCCAGGTGCTCAAGCTTTAATTGTTGCACACCAAGAGCTTGAAAATTGCTGCCTGGAGCGTGAGCAGCACAGGTTAAAGCGTGCTCTTGATAAAAAGTGGGCTGAATTTGTCTATGACGGTCAGTGGTTCTCTCCAGTTGTACGTTCTCTTAACGCATTTATTAATGAAACTCAAGAGCATGTTTCTGGAGAAATTCGAATGACTATGTATGCCGGCAAAGCTGTAGTTACTGGACGCCGTTCTGAGGAATCATTATATGATTTTAATTTAGCAACATATGATTCTTCAGATACATTTGATCAGCGTGCTTCCAATGGATTCATTGAAATCTACGGATTGTCTAGCAAGGTTGCAGCAGCAAGAGATATGCGCGTTGCAAACAACAACTAATACGATATATATAAAAAAGATATAAAGGTAATAAACTATGCACGATGCAACAAAAGCAGCAGCCGCAGAACTAGAAAATAATGAAACTAATAATACTAATCACCCTATTGCATTGTGGGGTGGACGATTTAGTTCAGGTCCTTCAGCAGAGTTAGCGAAACTAAGCAAGTCCACACAATTTGATTGGCGATTAGCGGATGATGATATTGCTGGTTCTAGAGCTCATGCGCATGCGTTGCATCGTGCAGGTCTTCTTAACGAAAAAGAGTATGCTGATTTATCTTGTGCATTAGATGAATTGCAAAAGCGTGTAGATGACGGAACTTTTGCACCTATTGAGGAAGATGAGGATGAAGCTACAGCATTAGAGCGCGGTTTACTTGAAATTGCTGGAAATGAGCTTGGTGGAAAGCTTCGTGCAGGTCGATCTAGGAACGATCAAATTGCAGCTTTAATACGTATGTTTTTGCGTAGGCATGCGCGCATTATTGCATCATTATTGTTGTCAGTTTGCCAAGCGTTGATGAATCAATCAAAAAATGCAAAAGATGCAGTGATGCCGGGTCGCACTCACATGCAACACGCTCAACCAATTTTGCTTGCGCATCAGTTAATGGCACATGTTTGGCCGCTTTTACGAGATGTAAATCGCTTCATAGATTGGGATTTGCGTGCAGATGAAAGCCCTTATGGAGCAGGAGCTTTGGCAGGCAATACTCTTGGTCTTAATCCAGAACAAGTAGCTAAAGAGCTTGGTTTTTCAAAAGTTTGTGCTAATTCTATAGACGCAACTGCAAGTAGAGACTTAGTTGCAGAATTTTCATTCATTGCAGCAATGGTTGGCGTTGATATATCACGATTAAGTGAAGAAATTATTATTTGGAATACTCAAGAATTTGCATTTGTTCGTTTAGATGATGCTTATTCAACTGGCTCATCGATTATGCCTCAAAAAAAGAATCCAGATATTGCGGAACTTGCTCGCGGTAAAGCTGGTAGATTAATAGGCGATTTAACTGGTTTAATGGCAACTCTTAAAGGTCTTCCTACTGCTTATGCTCGCGATTTGCAGGAAGATAAAGAAGCTGTTTTTGATCAAATTGACACTTTAGAAGTGCTGCTTCCAGCTTTTGCTGGAATGGTAGAAACTATGAAATTTGATCTAAATAGACTTTATGAACAGTCTTCTACTGGTTTCGCTCTTGCTACAGATATTGCAGAATGGCTTGTAAAAAAGGGTGTTCCATTCCGTAATGCTCATACTTTGTCTGGTTTGTGTGTAAAGCGAGCTGAGGAAATTGGGGGAGATCTTGCTGATTTAAGCGATGATGATTTTTCAAATATTCTAAGCGGTTTTGTTGATAGCGCAGAAATTGCGAATATTAGAACAATATTGACTAGTGCTGGATCTGTGTCTGCTAGATGCGGTCGTGGCGGTACAGCCTTCGTGCGAGTTAAAGAGCAAATTTTAGAGGCTGAAAACGCAATGGATAATTATTATAAATTTGCAAATTCGAAAAGCGATGGTTCTGCTTATACTTCGCCTATAAAATAATTTTAAAATTAGATTATTAGCTGTCACGTTATAGTGCCAAGTATCGTACTTTATGATATTTGGCACTTTTTATTATGCGTGTCGTCATGTGCTGCAAAAATTGAAAGGCTTGTGGACGCGCAAAGCGCCCGATATTTATCGGTATTCTGTATTAAGGAGATACGAATGGCTCAGGTCAGGAACTACAAGGAAGCAGGTTTTGCTTCTTTGTTTGAAGAGCTTAAGTGGCGTGGATTAATTTCACAATCTACTGATGAGCAGCAACTTGCTCAAGCGCTTGACGGAGAACCATTAACGTATTATTGCGGTTACGATCCTACTGCTGCTTCATTGCATATTGGTAATCTTGTGCAGCTTATTAATATGCGCCACTTGCAGGCTGCAGGTCATCATCCTATTGCTTTAGTTGGTGGTGCTACTGGTTTGATTGGTGACCCTCGTCAAAGCGGAGAACGCACTCTTAATTCTAAGGATATTGTGGCTGGTTGGGCTGAACGTTTGCGTAAGCAGATTGGCAGAATTTTGCCTCTTGATGGTGAAAATCCTGTTCGTTTTGTCAGCAATTACGACTGGGTCTCTAAGATGTCTGCTATCGACTTTTTGCGCGATGTTGGTAAGAACTTCCGAGTTGGCACAATGCTTTCCAAGGATATTGTGGCTCGTCGCTTAAATTCCGATGAAGGTATTTCTTTTGCTGAGTTTAGTTATCAAGTTTTGCAAGGCAACGACTTCTTGTACTTGTTTGATAATTACAACGTAACTTTGCAACTTGGTGGTTCGGATCAGTGGGGTAATCTCACTTCCGGCATGGATTTGATTCGTAAGGTTCGTGGCGCATCCGTAAACGTGTTTACTAGCCCGATTATTACAGATAATCAAGGTCGTAAGTTTGGTAAGTCAGAAGGTAACGCCATGTGGCTTGATCCTTCTATGCTTAGCCCTTATCGCTTCTACCAGTTCTGGTTCAATCAGCCTGATGATGAAGTTGTTAAGTTGCTTAAAGTGTTCACTTTCTTACCAAAAGATGAAATTGAGCGTTTAGCTCAGCAAATTCAGGATGATCCTGGAAGTCGTGAAGCTCAGCGCGTGCTTGCGTGGGAAGTTACAAGTTTCGTTCACGGTGAAGATTTAACGAACCAGGCTATTGAAGCTTCTTCCGCTTTGTTTGGACGTGGTGATCTTTGCAATATTGATGAGCAGACTCTTGAAGCTGCTTTAGATGGCGTTAAGGTTAAGGCTGAAGACGGTAGTTTAGATTTCGCTAAGGCTAAAGTTGCAGATCGTGTTGTTGAGGCTGCAGTTGCCGCAGGTCTGTTCCGCACTGTTTCCGAAGCTCGTCGCGCTATTGAAGCAGGCGGTTTGTATCTAAATAATGAACGTGTAAGTGGTGTCGACGATGTGTTAAGTGAGGGCTCTTTCTTGCACGGTCGTTTCGCTTTGCTTCGCCGCGGCAAGAAAGCTATCGGTGTCGTAGAGCGCGCTTAATAAATGTTTGTGATTTATTAAAAAATACATCTGTTGTAAGCTTGCTGCTTGATGTATGCTATAGCTTGCTTACAGCAGATGTTTAGTTGTTTTATGAATATAATTAAAATGTGATTTTGTAATAAAATTGCACATAGATGAGAGGTATGCCAGAATGGGCGAAGAACGCGGACACTCGCGGAGTGGTAAGAAATCTTTTGGTGAACGTGGCGGATTTGGTCATCGCAATGGTGGTAAAAGTAGCGAGCGTCGCGGCGGTTTCCATAAAGATGGTTTCCATAAAGGCGGTTTTAAGAAGGGTGGCTTCCGCCGTAATGATGATGACCGTGAAGAGAGCTTCCACTCTGGCGTAAAGCGTGATGGTGATCGTCGTTTTAACCGTCATGACGATCGTAAAGATGACCGTCGCGGTGGTTTTAAGAAGAATGGTTTTAAGAAGGACGGATTCCGCTCAGAGAATCGCGATAATGATCGTCGCTTTGATCGTAACCGTCATTTTGATCGTGTAGATGATCGTCGTGATGACCGTCGTTCTAGAGATTTTGAACATTCTGGTGAAGAAGGTGGCAACCCACGCTACAAGAAGTTTGATGGTGAGCATCGTTTTAACCATCGTGACGATCGCAGGGATAATCGTCGTGAGAACCATCGCAATGGCGATTTCCATAAAGATTTCCATAAAGGCTTTAAGGGTGGCTTCCGTAATGACCGCAGAGACGATCGTCGCGATGAGCGCAGAGATAATGAGCGTCGTTTTGATCGTCGTGATAATCGCAGAGATGACCGCAGAGGCGATCGTCTCACAAATTCGCGTAGTAACTTCCGTTTTGAAGATGGTCCACGCCGCAATTCTGACGGAACTGTTTCTTATCCATCTCAAAATCCTTATACAGCACGTCGCCCTGGTGAGCCTAAGATGCCAAAAGGTTTGGAATGGGCAATGCTTTCTAAAGAAGATCGCGAGCGTTTGCGCGGTCTTTCAAAGGAGCATGCTGAAAATATTGGTCTTCATATTCTTGCTGCCTATACTTTGCAAGAAGAAAATCCTGAACTTGCATTAGAACATGCAAAGTGGGCTGCTAAGCAAGCATCTCGTATTGATTTTGCTCGCGAAACTTTAGCTTTTGTGGCCTATCGTCAGGGCGATTACAAGCTTGCTTCTAAGGAATTCCGCACTGCAATGCGAATGAATGGTTATCTCGATTATTTGCCATTTATTGCCGATTGCGAGCGCGGTATGGGAAATCTAGATAAGGCTTTAGAAATTTGCATGTCAGATGAAGCAAAAACCTTAAGAGGAGAAGTAAAAGCCGAAATGTTCCTCGTTTATGCAGGTGTTTTGGCTGATACTGGTCATGCTGATAAGGCTATTGAATTGGTTCATGCAATGGGTCGTTCAAAGGGCCTTCCTGGGGAGTATCGTATGCGTGCAGTTCAAGCAGAACAATACTTCTTGGAAGAAGCCGGTCGTAGTGACGAAGCAATTGAATTAGAGTCTTTGCTTGATAAGCTTGAGCAACAGTATGCTGATGTTGATGACGAAGATATAAATCCTGATGATATTGTTATCGACTATGATTTAGAGCATTTGAATGATGACATGATGGATGAAATTGGCATGAGTGAAGATGATGCTCAATTTGCTCCTGATGAAGAATCTGATGAAGAATCTGAAGTAACTGAAGATTCTAAAGATTTAGAAGACTCAGAAGATTCAGAAGACTCAGAAGAAACAAGTAACTCTGAGAATGCGGATAATACGGATACTATCGAGATGAGTGCTGTTCACTCTGACGAAGAGTAGTTCGTAACATTTGAATATTTGCGCCCGGCTGCTTTTAAGTAAGCCGGGCACTTGCTGCTTTAAGAGTTGATATTTATAAAATAGGCTTAATAAAATTTGAATCTAAATTAAGTGCAGTGTTTAGCAAACTTAAATGAGGTATAGTATGCAAGTTGAAACGAAAAAGAATTTTTCTTCATGTAATCGTCCGTTAAGCGATGCATTTCGTCTAGCACTGCTTGATTTAGATGGTGTTGTATATCGTGGTGGAAATGCTGTTGAATATGCGGCTGAAGCAATTTCTAACGCGCAAAATCACGGTATGTTCATTGAATATACAACTAATAATTCTTCACGTTTCCAATCTGTTGTTGCAAAACAACTGGAAAGTTTTGGCTTAAAAGTAGAACCATGGCAGATTATAACGTCTTCTGTTGTTGCAGCAAGAATGGTAGCTCGCAATGTTGAGAAAGGATCTAAAGTTCTTGTTCTCGGCGCTGAACATTTGCGTCAAGAAGTGCAACGCGTAGGATTAGAGCTTGTAGATTCGTGCGAAGATAATCCTAAAGCTGTTATTCAAGGCTGGTATCCTCAAATGACTTGGCAAGAAATGGCGGAAGTTTCTTTCGCTGTTGAGCATGGTGCAAAATATTTCGTTACTAACCGCGACTTAACTATTCCAAGAGAGCATGGTATTGCTCCTGGATGCGGTTCCATGATTCAAGCTGTTATTAATGCTACGGGTGTAGAGCCTATTTCGTCTGCTGGAAAACCAGAATCTGCAATGTATGATGAAGCAAGGTTTTTGGTTGCTGCTAATGCTAAGCATGATGATTCTGAATGTGAAGAATACACTGAAAAAGACGAGTATGGCAATCCTGTAATTAGTATTGAGCATTCATTAGCAGTTGGAGATCGTTTAGATACTGATATTGAGGCTGGAACAAGAGGAGGCTATGCTTCTCTGCTTGTTCTTACTGGAGTTACAGATCCTCGCATGCTTATGCTTGCGCCAAAACATTTGCGTCCAAGTTTTGTTTCTAAAGACTTGCGAGGATTAAACGAATCTCATAATGCTCCTGAACGCGTTAACGGTACTACTTTTACTTGTGAAGATGCTATAGCAAGAGTTGTGAATAATAATATTATTGAAGTTAATAACACCAACGATTGCAATGCTTTGAGAGCTGCTTGTGCGCTGGCATGGAGCTTGCAAGATTGCGGTGAAAATATGGAAAATTACACTCTTCCGGAGTTTTCCTTATGACTGTAAATGAGGATTTAAGTAAACTTTCAAATAGCAATATTTCACAACGTTTAGATTGCGCTTTGGTTAAACGTGGTTTAGCAGAAAGTAGGACAACTGCTCAGCGTTTAATTCGTGCTGGCGTAGTGAATGTTGACAATCAAAATATTACAAAATCCTCATTTTTAGTAAACGATTCACATGCAATAACAATCGATGAATCAAAAAATACGCAATCTTGTATTAGATACGTTTCTCGCGGAGCGCTTAAGTTAGAAGGTGCTTTCGAAGCGTTTTCTAAAAATGGTTTAACTACTTCCAAATCAACTAAAGCTCTAGATATAGGTGCATCAACGGGCGGTTTTTGCGACGTTCTTTTGCAAAGAGGAGTTAATTCTGTAATAGCTTTAGATGTTGGTCATGGTCAATTGCATCCAAAAATAGCTAACAATTCACATGTAATTGAAATGAGCGGTGTAAATATTCGAGATGTGTACGAAGAGAACTTGCCATATAAGCCAAATCTTATAGTTTCGGACGTTTCTTTTATTTCTCTAACGCTTGTTATTCCAGTAATTTCTAGAATAGCTCAATTGCATGCAGATATTGTGCTTTTAGTTAAGCCGCAATTTGAAGTAGGAAAAGGAAATCTTGGAAAAGGTGGAATAGTAACTGACGAAACTTTAAGAATTAAAGCTTTAGAAACAATAAAAAGTTGTGCAAATCAAAACGGCCTAAAGGTTATCTCCTCTTGCGAATCTCCTATTGAAGGAACACATGGCAATACGGAGTATCTTCTTTATGCGCGTTACGAGAAATAAGTTAATCATTGAATGTTTAGCATTTTTCAATATGTATCCTAACAATTACAATAGTAGTAGTTGTGTTTAAACAGTACGAAGGGGCTGTATATGCAGGAACATTTCGATACTAATTCCGCTTCGGCGGCTCGTCGTGCTCTTGTAGTTACTCACGCTAGGATCGATGTTCACAGTGATGTGGTAAATCAAGTCAAGACTCAACTTATTAAAGCTGGATTCGTTGTTGACGTATTCAACAGTGCTTCTGTGTCTGATTTTGCTAAAAAAACTACTCGTATAGTTGACGAAAATACGGAAATAGTTGTGGTGCTTGGGGGAGATGGCACCATGCTTCAGGCTGCTGAGTTAGTGCATTGTACTACTGTTCCAATTATCGGCATAAATCTTGGTCATGTTGGTTTTTTGGCAGAATTTGAAAGTTTTCAAATTAATGATGCTATTCGTAGGATTGCAAACAAGGATTACACTATTGACAGGAGAATGGAAGCTCATGTAGATGTGTGGCTTCCTGGCGAAAGCGAGCCTTTAAGTGATTGGGCATTGAACGATATAACTCTTGATCGTGAAGACAGAGGTCGAATGGTAGAACTTTCAATACGAGTAGACGATGTTGAAATGTCATCTTTTGGTTGCGATGGTGTAATAGTTTCAACTCCTACTGGTTCTACAGCTTACGCATTTTCAGCAGGTGGATCAATTATGTGGCCAAATGTAGAAGCATTGCAATTAGTGCCATTAGCTGCTCATGCTCTTTTTGCGCGTCCTCTAATTATTGGTGCCGGTTCTACTTTTACTATTGACATTCTTAATGAATCGTCTTCTGGCGGTTGGATTTGTTGCGACGGTAGAAGACAGCGTGCGCTACCTCAAGGATCAAGGATTCAAGTTCGTCAATCAAAAGATGAGCTATTATTAGCTAGACTTTCTGGCGCTCCTTTTACGAAGCGTTTAGTTACAAAATTTGATTTGCCAATAGTTGGATGGCGTGAGCACAATAGTAATTCTTTAAAATGAATTATTTAAGTAGAAAATAATATTAAATATAGCATTTATAAAACGAGGTACAGCGTGCTTGAAGAGTTAGAAATACGTAATCTTGGGCCAATTTCACATGCGCTTATTACTCCTTCGTCTCACATGACAGCTATTACGGGCGAAACAGGTGCTGGAAAGTCAATGCTTTTAAGTGCTATCAAGCTTATTTCTGGATCGAAAGCAGAAGTTGCAAGGATTTCTCCAAATGCTAAAGAAGCATGGGTTCAAGGCATATTTAGTATTCCTAAAACAAGTGAATTAGTAGATGCTGTTGGCAAATCCGGTATTGAATTAGAGCCTTCAGAAAATGACGAAAATAAATCAGATATGTATGTTTCTAGAACAGTACCACAAGAAGGTCGTTCAAGAGCAACAATTTCTGGTTTCGCAGTACCAAAAACAGTTCTTGAACAAGTATGCTCTCGATTGATAGTGATTCATGGACAAAGTGACCAATTACGCATAGCAACAAATTCAAAACAGCGCGAATTGCTTGATACTGTATCTAAAAATAGTGAATTACTTAAGCAATACACATGTGCGTATCAAGCGTGGAAAGATGCTAAAGAAACATGTAATCGACTAGAAAATCAAGCGTCTTCTTCACGCCAACGTGCAGATTACCTTAGAGAATCATTAGCGCGAATACGAGATGTGAATCCTCTCCCTAATGAAGATAAGGAATTGCGCGCAAAAAGAGAAAGAATTGAGAATTCTGCTCAAATTGTCAAAGCAGTGAGCATTGCGCTCGCATCCCTTGATTCCAGTCAAATAGATTATGGTGCTTCAGAATCATCTGAAGATGCTTGTTTTCTTGTAGATAAAGCTTCTCAAGCATTACGAAATATTCGTGTAGATGATTCTTTCAATTCTATTGCAAATCAACTTGACGATATTCATGCTCAACTTGACGATATTGTAATGCAGCTTGCTCAACAGTTGGATATCGATGTAAGTGAAAAAGATTTAGATGATTTAAATTCTCGTATTCATGATCTTACTGATTTAACTCGTAGGTGGGGGCCAACATTAGATGATGTACTTGATTGGTCCGAAAAAGCTCAGTTTGAACTTGAAGATTTAGATGATTCTCCTGAAGCTATTGCCAAAGCGCGTGCTAAATGTGCTCAACGATATGATGATGCTCTTAAACTTGCTGAAGAGTTATATAAAACTCGTTTAAATGCAGCTCATGATTTTGGTACTTTAGTTAGTGAAGAATTAAACTCTTTGGCTATGCCAGGTGCTCAATTAATTATCAGTGTAAATAAGCGTTGCGAAGATTTATCTGGTTCTATTTCGCTTGATGCTAACGGATGTGATGATGTAGAGTTTTTGTTCCGACCATTTCCTGCTTCTTCAGATTTGCCTATGAGCAAAAGTGCTTCTGGCGGTGAATTAAGTAGGCTTATGCTTGCAATTGAGCTTGTTGTTGCGAAGTTGACAGATTGCGACGAAGATAATATGACATTTATTTTCGACGAAGTAGATTCTGGTGTTGGTGGTGTTGCGGCAGTAGAGCTAGGTAAACGTTTGGCTCAACTTTCTAAACATGCTCAAGTTATTGTTGTTACTCATTTAGCTCAGGTTGCTTCTTTTGCAGATGCACAATTTGCAGTACAAAAAAATCTTGTTGAAAATGGCGATAATAGCGAGAATAGCTCTTTTGCTAAAGTTGCAAATACTTCTGTTATTGAGCTTAATGATTTGTTGCGTGAGCAAGAGATTGCTAGGATGCTTGATGGAAGTGAATCAAAAACTTCACTAGAACATGCTCGTGAACTATTGAATGCAAGTAGGAAGATCATTGATGGATTTACAAAATAATTCGTCTATTGTTGCAGCGATTTTTGATTTTGACGGCACATTACTTGATTCTTTAAGCGTTTGGGACGATATTGATCGAGTAAGTTTTGCGAAACGTGGTATGAGCGTTCCCTCAATCTTTGCTAGTACAACTGCAACAATGAATCCTAGACAAATTGCAGAATATGTTATTAAAAATTACGGGTTCACTGATTCTCCTGAAGCTTTGATGAAGGAGTGGTCAGATATGGCTTTTGACGCTTATGCTAATCATCTTCCGCTAAGAAAAGGCGCGTATGAATATGTGCATTATTTGCATTCTAATGGTGTAAAGCTTTTTCTTGTCACAACTCTTTCTAAACGCTTGTGTATTCCAGCTTTAAAAAGAGTTGGTATTTTTGATTGTTTTGATTTTCTTCATTTTGGAGAAGATTTATCTGAAAAAGGTAAGCATAGTCCTAAAACTTATACCGATATTGCTAATCAACTTAAAGCAGATCCAACCGAATGCATAGTTTTTGAAGATTCTGCTACAGCTTTATGTTCAGCTCAGCAAGCTGGTATGCAAACATGCGGGGTAGTTGATAATTCAAACGTAAAAATTGATTTAGATTCGTCGTTTAATAAGTGTTTAGCAGTATTTTCTGATTTTTCTTTCGCTCCAAAAATCAGCGATATAAGTTGAAAATATGCTATTTGGTTGAGTTGATGAGGTTTCACATACCCCGGGTTTTGTCGCATGCACAAGTGCATGCGGATGACCATCCATCTCGATTTGACGTTACCGCCAAACTCTAGCAGTCTACCCGAAGACTTGAGCGAGCAGCTCTAAAGCGTCTTCTGCTTGACCTTGCTCCCAATGAGGCTTGCCATGCGGCTTACTGTTACCAGAAGCCCGGTGGTCTCTTACACCGCCGTTTCACCCTTACCCGAACGAAACGTTCAGGCGGTCTATTCTCTGTTGCGCTATCTCTCAGGTCGCCCTGGGCGGACGTTATCCGCCATTGTGCTCTGTGGAGCCCGGAAGTTCCTCAGCCACTCCGAATGAACATTGTGACCGCGGCCATCGTGAAACCTCAACCTTTCTAATTATAGCAGATAATATTAATATCGTAAAAAATTCATTATTTTATAAAAAATTCCGTAATAAACGTTAATTTTTTTATTTTAATTTAATAAATTGCTAGGTTTGTATGGATTTAGCAGATATAATAGAAGAACCGACGGCATCGTGGCAGTCGGGTTGTACAAATCGAACTTAAGGTTCGAGTCTATATGGGGAGGTTTCGCATGGAAATCGTCATTACTGGTCGTCATACGCAGATTAATCAAAGGTTCCGTGACGTTGTAGAAAGTAAGATGAATCGTGTGACCGCCATTGCGCCTGATGCGCAGCGCGTGCAAATCGTGCTAACTCATGAAGGCAATCCAAGGCAGGCTGACACAGCAAAGCGAGTTGAAATTACTGTTGTTGCAGGAAGCACAGTGATTCGCGCAGAAGCTTCTAGCGCTGATCAATTTAGCGCATTAGATATGGCTCTTGATAAGTTGACGCTTCGTTTGCGTCGTACTCGCGATCGTCGTAAGGATCATCGCCGTGGATATACGGAAATGACTCCTGTAGATATGGGTCCTGTAGAGCCTGAGATTGAGACTACTGTTGAAGAGCCAGAAGAAAATGAGGCTAATAGCGCAGATGCCGCTGTTGCTTCCGATTTAGGTCCTGGTGAATCTGTGGAAGTAAGTGTTGGCGACACTCCTATTGTGATTCGTCGTAAGCTACATATTGCAGAGCCTATGAGCATAGATGAGGCTTTGTATGAGATGGAGCTTATTGGACATGATTTCTTCCTGTTTGTAAACAAAGAAACTATGAGACCATCTGTAGTATATCGCAGACATGGTTGGAGCTATGGCGTGTTTGAAATTGATACACCTGAAAATGTTGCTAAGCAAAAGTAATGGTTAAAAAACACGTCTAAAATGCGCGAATAAGTGCGCGTGCCCGTCTAGCACAATGTTGGGCGGGCATTTTTATGTAATAATCAGACTCGCTAACTTATAAAAATCGTAGCCGTCGCGTAATATAGGCACAGTTTACGTCTATGTTGGCTAGGCCGTCGTCATAGACATGACCTAAGGGAGCAAAACGTGGTAGATATCGTCGATAAAGCCTTGCGTATGGGTGAAGGCCGTCAATTGAAGCGCCTTGAGAACGTAGCAAAGGCTGTGAATGCGTTGGAAGATGAAATTTCCGCGCTTTCCGATGAAGAATTGAAGGGTCAAACTGCTAAATTCAAGCAGCGTTTAGACAATGGTGCAAAGCTTGATGATTTGATGCCTGAAGCCTTCGCTACTGTGCGAGAGGTTTCAAAGCGTACGCTTGGCCAGCGTCATTTCGATGTGCAGCTTATGGGTGGCGCTGCATTGCATTGGGGCAATATTGCAGAAATGAAAACTGGTGAAGGTAAAACGTTGGTTGCTACTTTGCCAAGCTATTTGAATGCTTTGGAAGGCAAAGGTGTGCACGTTGTTACAGTCAACGATTACCTTGCTAGCTACCAGAGCGAGCTTATGGGTCGTATTTATAGATTCCTTGGCATGAGTGTTGGATGCATTATTACAGACCAGCAGCCACCAGAGCGTCGTAAGCAATACAATGCTGATATTACTTACGGTACAAATAATGAGTTTGGCTTCGATTACTTGCGTGATAACATGGCGTGGGAAAAGAGCGAACTTGTGCAGCGCGGTCATCACTATGCAATTGTCGATGAGGTCGATTCCATTCTTATCGATGAAGCTCGTACGCCACTTATTATTTCAGGTCCTGCTGAAGGTGATGTAACTCATTGGTATCGTGAATTTGCAAAGCTTGTTTTGAAGCTTACTCGCGATGTTGATTACGAGATTGATGAAAAGAAGAAAACCGCAGGTATTCTTGATCCTGGCATTGCAAAAATTGAGGATTACTTGGGCATCGATAACCTTTATGAGCCAAGCAATACAGCTCTTATTGGTTATTTGAATAATGCTTTGAAAGCTAAGGAGCTTTTCCTTCTAGATCGTGACTATGTTGTCACAAACGGCGAAGTTTTGATTGTCGATGAGCATACTGGTCGTGTTCTTCCAGGTCGTCGTTATAGCGAGGGCTTGCATCAAGCAATTGAAGCTAAGGAAAACGTGGAAGTTAAGGCAGAAAATCAGACTTTTGCTACTATTACTTTGCAAAACTATTTCCGCATGTACGACAAGCTTGCTGGTATGACTGGTACTGCTGAGACTGAAGCTGCAGAGTTCATGGGAACTTATAAGCTTGGTGTTCTTCCAATTCCTTCCAACCGTCCAGTAATCCGTAAAGATAAGGACGATTTGATCTTCCGCACAAAGAAGGAAAAGCTTACTGCTATTGTGCGCGATGTTGCTGAGCGTCATGCAAAGGGTCAGCCTGTGTTGCTTGGTACAGCTTCTGTTGAATCTTCTGAGATTCTTTCTTCACTTCTTGACGTTGCTCGCATTCCTCACCAGGTTTTGAATGCTAAGCAGAATGCTAAGGAAGCTGCTGTTGTTGCTGTTGCTGGTCGTAAGGGTGCTGTAACTGTTGCTACTAACATGGCAGGTCGTGGTACTGATATTATGCTTGGCGGCAATGTTGAGTTCCTTGCAGATGCTAAGTTGAAGGCTGAAGGATATTCTCCAGACGATACTCCTGAAGACTATGAGAAGCGTTGGCCAGGCGTTTTAGCTGAAGTTAAAGAGCAGGTTAAGGACGAGCACGAAGAAGTTAAGAATCTTGGTGGCTTGTATGTGCTTGGTACTGAGCGTCACGAATCTCGCCGTATTGATAACCAGCTTCGAGGTCGTTCTGGTCGTCAGGGTGATCCTGGCGAATCACGCTTCTACTTAAGCTTGGAAGATGATTTGATGCGCCTGTTCAACACTCAGCTTGTTGCTCGTGTTATGGCTAAGGGATTGCCAGAAGGCGAACCAATTGAGTCTAAGTACGTTTCTAACGGTGTGCGCACGGCACAGAAGACTGTTGAAGCTCGTAACTTTGAAATGCGTAAGAACGTTTTGAAGTATGACGATGTTATGAATAAGCAGCGTACTGTGATTTATGCAGAGCGTCAGATGGTTCTTAAGGGTGAAGATATTCACGAGGACATCTTGAAGTTCATCAGTGACACCGTAGAAAGCTATGTGCGCGGAGCAATGAAAGGTTCTGATAAGCCAAAGAATTGGGATTTGGATGGCTTAAAAGATGCTCTTAACTCTGTAATGCCTGTAGTTCTTGATTGGGATCAAGTACGTGAAACAATCGTTAAGCTTAAGGGTGAAAAAGCTGTTACTGCTTTGCGCGATTTGATTGTCGACAGTGTAGTAAAAGTTTACTCTATTGTAGAAGATGGTCTTGGTGCTGATCCACTTCGTCAAATTGAACGTCGCGTTGTTCTTTCTGTTCTTGATCGCAAGTGGCGTGAACATCTTTATGAGATGGATTATTTGAAGGATGGTATTGGTCTGCGTGGTATGGGTCAGCGTGATCCTCTTGTTGAATACCAGCGTGAAGGCTACCAGATGTACAATTCAATGATTGAGGCAATTAAGGAAGAAAGCATTCAGCTTCTATTCCACATTGATATCAATCAGATTGCTTCTACTGAAGATATTTCTTCTGACGATGAGCTTGATGAAGATGTTGCACAAGCTTCATCTGAGATAGATGCTGAAGATCAAGCTGCTGGTATTGTCGGTCCTGCACCTTTGAGCCATGCTGAGGGAGATGTTCCATTGAGCATGAGACCAAAGAATGAAGAATGGAAGACTCCATGGTCTGATGGACGTACGTTCCCAGGAACAAATAAGAATGACGAGTGCCCATGTGGTTCTGGTCGTAAGTACAAGCTTTGCCATGGTCAAAACGAAGCTGAAAATGAAGCTGAGTGAATTGAAAGCTTACAAAGTAAAATAAATAAAAGGCGGTGTGATCAAAATCATGCCGCCTTTTATTATATTCGATTGATTACTAGCTATACTCGAGCACCATCTCCATAATCGCTGTAATCTTCCTTATAAGGATCAGGTTTTTTGCGATTCATAAGTAGTCCAGCTCCACTAAGTAGCATTAATAAGCCGCATATAATGCCAACAATGTTCGCTATAGCAGGAATAAAAGCACTTACAATAACACCGAATACACCTATAACAAATAGAATCCACAAAACTACATTAACTAAAGATACGTTATAAAATTGTGGATTTGGAGGCACAAAATCATCGCCATATGATTCCATAGTATTATCTAAATCAAGCCAACTTGTGCGAGTATTATCACGAGGACCTTTAGCAGTTATGATTGTGTGAGAATCTTGCATTCTAGTAGGAATAATATAAGATTTATGGCTACTTAGATTTTTTAAGTTAAATTTATTTTTTATTACACTTTTTTGATTTTCAGAATTATTGTCGCTTGCTATAGTGTTGCGCTCTTTCTTTTTTTCTTCTTTCTGAGCGTGCTTTTCAAAACTTTTTGCGCTACGTGAATTAGCAATATCGTTCATGTCGTCAGAATGTTCTGCAACAAAAGATGACCATTCGTCATCAAGATCTCCGTTGTTTTGTTTTTGATTATTCTTTAACGATTCTGACATTAACTCGTCATCACGGCGAGGGTCGTTGGTATTCTTAGAAGAAGTCATGAACTATACTGTAGCAAGTCTTCCTGATTCTATGCTTAAAATGTTCGAAATTGGACTTGCAAGAAAGGATATGGTATGTTGTACTGGTTCTTCGTGAAGGGACTTGGGGGTATTGCCCGCATGAGGATTCATCCATCAGCGCAAGGTGTTAAAAATGTTCCTAAAAAGGGTGGAGCTATTATTGCCGCAAATCATCTTGCTGTTATTGATGACGCGCTTCTGCCATTGACTTGTCCTCGTATGATTCACTTTATGGGCAAAGCAGAATATTTTGAAGGCAAAGGTTTAAAGGGTCGTTTTAAGAAGTGGTGGTTTACTTCTGTGGGCGTTTTCCCTGTAGATCGTTCTGGAGGCGCAAAATCGCTTGGTGCTTTGAATCATGCTCGTGAAATATTAGAAAAAGGTCAGCTTTTTGGCATTCATATTGAAGGCACAAGAAGCCCAGACGGTCGTTTATATCGTGGTCATACTGGTGCTGCACGTCTTGCTCTTGAAACAGGTTGCCCGATTATACCTGTTGCAATTATTGGAACTAGAGAATTACAAGTGCATGGTCAAGTTATTCCAGCAAAAGGCAAGACTAAGGCAATTTATGGCAAGCCTATTCAAGTAGAGCGTGTTCGTGACGAAAGTGAGATCACTCACGAGCGTTTACGCGAAATTACAGATAAAGTAACTAAGTCTATTCAGCAAATGAGTGGTCAAGAATACGTTGATGAATATGCTCAAACCGTAAAAGAACGTATGCGTCAAAAACGTGAAGAAAATAACGAAAATAAGTAAATATAATGCTGATTCTAATGCTATTAGGTTAGTGTTATTAGATATTTAATTTATTTATATTCAAATATTTAAGCGGCGAAAGTTATTTAGCTTCCGCCGCTTTTATAATACTTAAGACACGCTTATATTACTGTAAGAGTAATGATAGAAGGATTTCCATTAGAATCCTTCAATGGCACTTCGCTTCCAGCTCCAGGGGATTGGAAGCGCACTACGTGCATTAAATCACCAAGTGGAGCAGAAATACGAACTTTCAGACCTAGATTTTCAATAATCCTTCTAGCTTCATCACTGCTCTTTCCGCAAACGTTTGGCAATGTAACAGTTTTTGGACCTTTTGAAACAACAACATTAACACTATCGCCCCAATGTAAGTCAGAACCAGCTTCAACGGAAGCGCGGATAATCTTACCCTTTGCTACAGTATCGCTATTTTCTTCTTCGTACTTTACATCCAGCTTAGCGTCAGTTAAAGCTGAATCAGCTTCACTCTTTGTTTTCCCAACAATATCTGGCATTTGCACAGGCTTAGGTCCCTTAGAAAGTAAAACACTTACTTCTTCGTTATGGTTCATGCGTGTGCCAGGTTTAGGGTTAATATCAATTAAGCTGCCAGATGGTATATCTATAGAATACGTGTCTCCTGACTTATCGTGAACAATGTTAGTAAAGCCTGCTTTACGCAATGTTTTCAAAGGATTTTTGCCATTGTAAGTTTTTGGATCTGTAATATCATCCGGGATTGTAGCCTTACGAATTCCACGCGAAATCACAACATTAAGAGTGCTATTATTGTGCTTTTGGATATGGCTGCCGACGACATCAGGATTTGTTGAAACTACTTTTCCTTCTGGCACATCGTCACTATAATCTTTTGAAACTTTGTAAGGAATTCCAGCAATTTTAAGCGTGTGCTCATATTGTTGCCAATTTACATCAGTTATTTTGCAAGATGCATAATTTTTGCATTGAAGATCGTCAGGCTTAGGCAGCGTCCAATAACTGCCAGGACCTAAGAAATACCAAAAACCACCAATAGCAGCAATTGCTAATACTCCAGCTGTGCTTAAACCTGCAATAAGGAAAACACGCTTTTTAGAAGAGCGATTAGGCTTGTTTGCTAAGTTTTTCGCTTTATTCGACATGCCAAATGGTTTTGTTGCATTTAAGTTGTTGTTAAAATTGCCAGAGCTAATAGCAATTGTTGGCATATTGCTATCGTCAAATTCTTCTAAAGGATTATCTTGCGAATTGTATGATACATCTTCTGCATTAGTAGCATGCCATTGCATAGCTTGTGTTTTTTGAAGATTATTTGCATCGGAAGTACCGTCGGACTTCGCTAGTGAATTATCTATTGCTACATTATTGACTTCAGAATTATTTAAATCATTATTTGTGCGTGAATCGAGTCCACTTACAGAATTATCTCTAGGTATTGCAACAGTTTCGTCTGTAGCATTTTGCAATAAAGAGTTTGAATTAGCAGAAAAGTCAGAGCCTGAAGTATTTATTGCTTGTGTAGCATCTGAATTATTATTAGGATTCAATTTATCTGAATAATTTGCTTCAGGTGCAACACGCAAATTGTTGATAGGAGAAAAGTCTGTTTCTTCTGAAAACTCTTGTGGTTCTTCTGCTTTGTATTGCCAATCTTCAGGGTTTAATTGTGTAGAAAGTGCACGTAATTTTGCTAATGCATCACTTGCATCTTTAGGACGTTCGTTCATGTCGCGAGCAGTTAAGTTTGCTATGAATTGTGCAACTTTTTCGCTAATTCCAGGGCAAGCTGTAGCAATTGAAGGAGTGTTTTCATGCACATGCTTAAAAACAAGCGTAACAGGATTATCTGCAGTAAAAGGCACTCTTCCTGCAAGCATTTCCCAAGCCATCATGCCTGCTGAATACAAATCACCTTGAGGAGTTGCAAGATTATGCTCAATAAGTTCAGGAGCAAGATAAGCTGCTGTGCCAAGAAGCAATCCTGTAGAAGATAATGTTGCTTGCGAAATTGCTCTAGCTAAACCGAAATCAGTAATCTGAACATGACCTCGATCGTTAATTAAAATATTTTCCGGCTTGATATCTCTATGCACAACTCCAGCGTTGTGTGCAGAAGCGAGACCATCCAAAGTTTCTGCAAGTAAACGCAGCGTATCTCGCACACTGAATGTGCCTTGCATATTCATTTCATAACGCAAATTAACGCCATGAACATATTCCATTACAAGATAATCGAGCCCGTCATATTCGCCTGTATCATACACTTGTACAATATGTGGATTTGCAATTGCTGCAGCAGAAGTTGCTTCTCTGCGGAATCTAGCAATAAATTGCTGGCGATGCACCCCTTGAGCAAGTTGAGTGTGCATGATTTTAATTGCTACAGGTCTATCAAGGCGTTCATCTTCTGCTTGATACACAGTAGCCATGCCACCCTGAGCTATTTTGCGCACAATGCGATAGCGATTTTCAATGCGCATACCTGGCTGCGCCTGCGTAGCTTCATCCATTGTCACAATCCTTATACGCGTAAAACCATTTTTACTACTTACGAGTGTACAAGCAAGATAGTAAAGAAGGCTAATTTCGAGCGTTATTTACTAAATATTATTGTACATTACGCCATGCTTCAGGTATAAATCGTTTGCTGATTTCATGCAAGATAGCTTTTCCACTATCGCTCAATGTACTCGATTCGATTGCTTGTTGTGAATCATTCCACAGATTCTCAATTCGCCTTTTTGATTTTTCAATAGCACCAGAAGTATGGTAAATCTGTATTATTTTATTTACATCATCTTCACTTCTAGTACTACTCGTGTAAGCTTTTAATAGTATTTCTCTTTCACTATCGTTTCCGTATTGCAAAGCGTCTGCAAGAAGAACTGCACGCTTGCCTTCTCTAATATCACCGCCAATAGGTTTACCTGTAATCTTGCTATCTGAAACAATATCAAGCAAATCATCAGCAATTTGGAAAGCAACACCTAACGAATCGCCAATAGAATTAGCAAGATTGTATGCTTCACTTGGTTGCATGTTTGCTGCAAGAAAGCCGAGAGTTAATGGAGCTACAGTAGTGTAACTAGCTGTTTTCCATCTAAAAACATTCAAAGATGATTCCGCAAGTTGTATTGGATTATCTAGTTGCATCATTTCTATAGACAAATCCAATACTTGACCAATACCAACGTTTCTTTGCATAGATGCAAATGCTGCTAACAATTCCTCGCCATAAGTAAAATTCTTCGCACAATTTCTTGCAATATCGAAACTTTCTGTGGCAAGTAGATCTCCTAGCATTAAACCTAAGCCTGTGCCAATATGCTTATTATTGCAAGCTTTACTTAATGCACAATACGCACTAGGCTTTCCACGTCTCAAATAAGATTCGTCAATAATATCATCATGAATTAATGCAGCTGTTTGAAATACTTCTAGAGCACAAGCTATGTCAAATACAGACTGTTCATGGATTTTTTGAATATTGGTTTCTTTTGATGCAGCGTAAAATGCTGAAATCGTAAGAAGAGCTCTAAGACGTTTTCCGCCTTCGCTTGAAACAATAGCTTGCTTTATTACTTGCTGTAGTGTTTGCGCACATGTGGATGAAAGATTATTTTCTAGTTTCGTATTAAATTGCTGAGAAATTAAAAAAGCAATTCTAGATTCAATATCGTTAAGACTGTAATTGTTGCCTATAAATGTGCTCATATTATGAAAGTTATCCACAGGGCTGAACATTACAAAACGCAGTTATTATTATGGTTTAATAAGCTTTTCACCGCGGAAATAGTTTTTTATTGAATGCTGACTTATATCTTGAGAAACTTCAATATATCAAAAAATGCTATTGCATAGTTTGATTATCAAAATAAAAAATCATGTAAAAAATGAGGGGGAGTATGCATGGAAATTGTAGAGGATGATTTGAAAACAAAGATATCGCATAATTGTATGGATGACTTTGATATGCAAAGTCTTATGCAAATTTATGGTGAAAGCGCTAATTCTTTTAATGGTTGTTTAGATTTTGCAGGTTCAGAAGATTTTGAAAGTTTTGCTGGAAGAGAAATTTCAGATATTAATGGGAATATATATCCTTCCAAAGAGTGCAGCTTTTTTATGACTTTTTCTAAGGAATATATTTACAACAACTGTAGTGATAGTGCGCAATGGATTAAAGGATTAGAATATTGGGTTCCGGCAGTTTCGGAAGCTTTTATAGAAAATGTTGATCGAAATGGCAAGCAATACGCTATTAGAGATATTGCAAGCAGAGCACTTATGCGATGGTACAACATGTTTTCTTACGATGAAAGAATTTTTGGATATGATCTAGTAAACTTGCCAATAGCAATGTTGCATAATATTAATGTTCGTGATGCAATGCTTATTTCTATTCTGGATGAAAATCAAGAATGGTATGACGAAAAAACTTTGTCGGAATTTGCTTGGTGTCCTCACACTCCTGAAGTATCTCGTAATTTGCGGCATTGTTTAGAAGCAAAATTCACTCAAACAAATAATAAGCCTGATATAAAGAGAGCTATTTTCGCGTGCAAAATTTTAAAATCTATGGCTATTATTACTAGAAGCATTCCAAAATTATCTGTGCAAGTTTACGCTTTATTAGCTTATATCAGCTGGTGGTTTAGGCTAGGAGAAGTAAAGTATTATTGCGATTGTGCATTGCGCATTGATCCTGATTGTTCTATGGCAAAAATAGTGTGTGGAGCATTCGAAAATGGTCTTGAGCCAGCATGGATTGAATAATTCGCCACGCCGCAAAAAATTAGTTGGGGAATAATCGTCTTGCTTAAATGGTTTACTACTTAAGGTAAAACTTGCCCTTGCATGAACTATGCCTATATGCGTTACAAGGGGATAATACAGGAGGAACAGTTTGACGAGTGAAGTTGGATCAACGGTCGACAGCGACGAAATGCAAGATGATACTAAGCCTGTAAAAACTCGCAAGGCTAGCGCTGCGCGTAAAACCAGTACTCGAACTTCGTCAGCTGATAGCAAGACGCGCAGTTCTCGCTCAAAGAAAACTGAAGACAACAAGATTGATACTGAATCAGTATCGTCTGATGCTGAACATGACGAAACTGAGGATAGCGTAGATATTGAATCTCAAGATCAATTATCTATTGATGATCCTTTAGATGACGATCCACATCTTGATGTTGATGATGAACATTTGAATCTTGATGATTTAGACGATATTCAGCCAGAAGATATATCTGATGTTGACGATTTAAGCGATATTGACGTTGCAGATGATCTTGATGATGAAGAGTCTGAAGATCTTGATGAAATTGATGATCACGACGAAATTAAGCATGACGCTCCGCAAGTGCCACAAGCAAAAGGCGCGTTTGTTGTACGTGATGATGACGATGACGATAATCTAACTCCGTCTGGTAATCCTAAGCGTCGTGTAATTGCTACAGGCGCTACTGCAGATCCTGTTAAGGATTATTTAAAGCAGATTGGTCGCGTGAGCTTGCTTAATGCTGAGCAAGAAGTTGATTTGTCAGAGCGCATTGAAGCTGGATTGTATGCTCAGCATTTGCTTGATACTCAAATTGATCAAATGGAGTTTAAGCGTAAGCGTGAGCTTAAGTGGGCTGCAGCAGATGGTAAGAAAGCTAAAGACCATCTTCTTGAAGCAAACTTGCGTCTTGTTGTTTCTCTTGCTAAGCGTTATACGGGTAGAGGCATGCTTTTCCTTGATTTGATTCAGGAAGGTAACCTTGGTTTGATTCGTGCAGTTGAAAAGTTTGACTGGAAGAAGGGCTTTAAGTTCTCAACTTACGCAACTTGGTGGATTCGTCAAGCTATTACTCGTGCTATGGCAGATCAGGCTCGTACTATTCGAGTTCCAGTGCATATGGTTGAAGTTATTAATAAGCTTTCTAGGGTTCAGCGTCAAATGCTTCAAGATTTAGGTCGTGAACCTACACCAGATGAGCTTGCTCGCGAACTGGATATGCCAGTAGAAAAGGTTCAGGAAGTACAAAAGTACGGTCGTGAGCCGATTTCTTTGCACACTCCTTTGGGTGAGGATGGCGATTCCGAGTTTGGTGATTTGATTGAAGATACAGACGCAATCGCACCGTCTGATGCTGTTGCATTCTCACTCCTTCAAGAACAGTTTAGGCAAGTTTTGGAAACTTTGGCTCCTAGAGAGGCTGGAGTTATTAAGATGCGCTATGGCTTGGAAGATGGTCAACCAAAGACTTTAGACGATATTGGTCGCGTTTACGGTGTTACTCGTGAACGTATTCGTCAAATTGAGTCTAAAACAATGTCTAAGTTGCGTCATCCTTCTAGATCGCAAACTTTGCGTGACTTCTTAGATCAGTGATTGTGTGAAGTTATATTACAAAGTGTCGTATTGTTGCTTTTGCGATAGTACGACACTTATTGCTTAAAATAATCGGTTGTACGTTTAATAAGTGCAAGGGGTAGAAGTGGTCTCTCATAAAGAGCAGTATGATGCTGATAGCTTGACTGTGCTTGAAGGCTTAGACGCAGTTCGTAAGCGTCCAGGCATGTATATTGGCACTACTGATAGTCAAGGTTTAATGCATTGCCTTTGGGAGATTATTGACAACGCGGTTGACGAAGCTTTAGCTGGAGCTTGCGATCATATTGTTGTCACTCTTCACGATGATGGATCTATTGAAGTTGCAGATAACGGTCGTGGTATTCCAGTAGATGTTGAGCCTAAAACAAAACTTACAGGCGTTGAGGTTGTTTTAACTAAGCTTCATGCTGGAGCAAAGTTTGGCAACGCTTCTTATAATGCTGCAGGCGGTTTACATGGCGTTGGCTCTTCTGTTGTAAACGCTTTAAGTTTGCGTTTAGATGTCGAAGTTGATAGAGACGGTAAAACGCATCATATGGCGTTCCATCAGGGGCATCCTGGAGTTTATAGTGATGAAGATCCAGAGCATCCATCTCCTGCTTCTCCGTTTAAGCGCACGCGCAAGAACAAGCCTACTGAGCTTGAAATTATTGGCACTGTTCCGCCAAAAACTACCGGCACTCGTGTACGCTACTGGGCGGATCCAGAAATTTTTAACTCAACTGCGCATTTCAGCTATGAGCAGCTTATTGCTCGCGTGCGTCAAACAAGTTTCCTGGTTCCAGGCTTAAAAATTACTGTTATTGACGAGCATGTGCCTGAAGGTGAATCTGCAAATATTGAAGAAATTGATTCTCCAGAAGACAATGTTATAGAAGATAATGCTGCAGAAGATAATCTTCTTGAAAACCAGTCTGATAATAGCGATGACTCTGTGCCTGAATTTGAAGAATTAGAATCTGAAACAACATTAGAAGATGAAGATGATTCTGAAGATGATTCTGAAGATAGTGAGTCTGAAGACAATAAATCTGAAGAATCAGCTGCGCAGTCTATTGTAAATGTTGAATCTGCTAACTCAATGCAAAATAAGCATCATCCTCGAGTAGTTGAATTTTTGCATAATGGTGGTGTCAAAGATTTCGTTGATTTTCTTTCAAAAGGTGAAGCAGTATCGGATATTTGGCGTATTTCTGGCGAAGATACGTATGTAGAAGAGACGCAAGCTGTTGATTCCGCGGGAGATTTACATGCTCAACAAGTAACGCGTAAGTGCGGCGTTGATATTGCAATGCGCTGGGTGAACGGCTACGATTCAACGATTATTAGTTTCGTAAACGTTGTTGAAACTCCTGGCGGAGGTATGCACGTTGACGGATTCTTGCAAGGATTGACTAAGCAAATTCGTAAAGCTGTTGAAGATAACGCGCGCAAGCTAAAAGTAAATCTTAAAGATTCGAATACGAAAATTGAGCGCGATGATATTACAGCAGGATTGGTAGCAGTCGTAACTGTTCGCATTGCTGAGCCTCAATTCCAAGGTCAAACTAAGGATGTTCTTGGAACCGCTCAAGTTAAGCCAATCGTTACTAAAATGACTGATGCTCAATTTGGCGAAATGATTACCGGTTCTAAGCGAGGATTCAAAGAGCAGTCTGCTAGAGTTTTGGAAAAAATCGTTTCCGAAATGCATGCGCGTATTCAAGCGCGTAAAACTAAGGAAGTTACGCGCAGAAAGAACGCTCTTGAGTCTGCTTCAATGCCACCGAAACTTTCTGATTGCCAGCCTGGAAACGACGATGTTGCAGAACTTTTTATCGTCGAGGGTGATTCTGCACTTGGTACTGCAAAAGCTGCTAGAAACTCTGCTTTCCAAGCGCTTCTTCCAATTCGCGGTAAGATTTTGAACGTGCAAAAAGCAAGTCTTGCACAAATGCTTTCCAACAAAGAGTGTGCTGCAATTATTCAGGTTGTTGGAGCAGGATCGGGCGCAAGTTTTGATATTTCTCAGGCGCGTTATAACAAGATTGTTATGATGACTGATGCTGATGTTGACGGTGCGCACATTCGTATTTTGCTGCTGACACTGTTCTATCGTTATATGCGTCCGCTTATTGAGCACGGTCATGTTTATGCTGCAGTGCCGCCTCTTCACAGAATTGCGCTCGCTGGAAAGCGAAAGGGTGAGTATATTTATACTTACTCAGACGACGAATTGGCTGGAAAGCTTGATGATTTGCAAGCTAAGTGCATTGATTTTAACAGTGATATTCAGCGCTATAAGGGTTTGGGCGAGATGGATGCGGATCAGCTTGCAGACACCACTATGGATCCTAGAACTCGCATGTTAAGAAGGATTCGTATGGAAGATGCTCAGCAGGCGAGCGAAGTATTTGATTTGCTAATGGGCGATGATGTTCCTCCGCGCAAGCAGTTTATTGTTGATAACGCTGATGACTTTGATCGTTCCAAAATCGATACCTGATTTTGTTTTTACTTGTGTCTATGTTTGCTGGCTTTGGTTTGTCTCTATTCAAGTCTCGCAATAAGCATTAAACATGCATGTAGTAGGTTGATTTTATGTAAAAATCTAGTTATGTTGTGTTGATATTGTGATTCAAGAATTTCCCCTGTTGTGTTCATATCAGCAGGGGAAAATTCTTATTTAGCGTTTTACTTGCTTGAAAACATGTATTGTGCGTACTGGCTAATGTCGTTGGGATTTATCATGTTAAATTTTGTTTTTATTTCGCTAAAATAATCACCAATAATGTTTTTGCTGATTATTTTATTTGATGATTCGTTTTCGTCCAGATCTCCTCGTGTTAGAACCCACGGTTTTTCAGTGTGTGTGAATCGTTCAAGTTCTTTACCGCTGTAGCAGCAAAGATTTTCAATAACACTATCGCATACTGCTTTTTCAGTAGCAGATAGTGTAGTTGTTAGTTCTGCTGTAAGTCTCGTGAGGTCACTTTTTTGAGCGTGTTTATAATCAGCTAATTTTTCTGATGATTTAATTCCTGATATTTCTGTTGTCGGCGAATCGATTGGTGTAAAAGTGTAGTCTTTATAGCGCAAATAGACGTCTTTATACACAGGTCCATGAACCCATGCTTGACAATCATCGGTAAATAAGAACGATTTATAGAATGCAAAGTAAAAACCTTGTATGTAGTACAATGATTTTTGCAAAGCAAGGGGAGTAATGTCCTCGCATTTTACGAGCAAGTATTGTATTACATCGTTTATTTTGTTGCTTGAATCTGTGTTAATAGAGTCGTTATTGCTTGAAGAATTGTTGGACTTAAGCAATAGTTTTTGAGTTGCCTTGTAGCTTTTTTCGTAGCTAAGTGAGGATTTCAGATTGTTCTTATTGCTGATTAACAAGTGCAAGTAATATTCCGGATCATTATAAATGTGTTGCAAAATGTCAGAATATTGTTTTGAAGGGATATCTCCGTCTGCAAACCTAGAAAATGTTTGCTCGCCCCAGCCAAGTAGCAGCGAAAGTGGACGTTTACCTATTGAGTATTTAGCAGGGATTTTCTTGATTTCGTCAAGTGGAATAATATTGTTTTCTTTACGATACACGTCATACAATGCTCGAAGATTTGCGTCAATAATTTCGGGTACATATACGGCAGAACCGCATTCTTTGCAGTGTGCTTCTGTGCCAGTGTAGGAATATTGTTTTCCTTTAATAGATGCAGTCATTGGAATGGATTTTGTTGAGTACTCAACTTCATCCCTGCATTCTTCGCAAAATGTTTTATTTGCATGCATTTATACTCATTTTTTAGGACTAACTAACATTTACTTAAACTTAATTTATGATACAAAAAATAAGTTCATTTATCAAGAAAAATGCATCTATTGATGCATAAATAATTGCACATTCGTTCTAAAATAAAATTCATTAGACTTATTAATGTATTGGCTTGTTTTTATGCTTTAGATGATATGCAAAAATGTAAATTGGAAACTTTTATTTAGTCTAGATAAGTCGTTGAACTCATTTAGTTACTTACAGTATTGCTTATACTGTTGGATATTGTATCATTTTTATTGTTGCTGATTTTGTCTTTCCTGGTAACAGATATTTGCAGTAGGAGGGTTGTATGCCTGATTTAGATGCTATTTCTGATCTATCTACAACAGATTGTGACCTTTGCAAGAAATATCATATTCCTAATGCTGATACGCTTGCTGCGTTTGAAGAAGCTGAACAACTTAAATCTAATCCTAATGTGAAAACATACAGTTCATTTGATGAGTTTTTGAAAGATCTTGACGATGAATGATAATAAACAAGCGAGCTTTGACAAAGATAAGCTTGATTTTGCAATATTTTGTATTGAAAATGTTGCTAAGAAGCTTAATCAAAACCCTCGTGATACGTATGATGCTTTGACTAAGAAAAGTAATATTCTTATGTCTTATATTGTTCCGTCATATGATGTTTTGCATACTCAAGGAAAAGAGTATATTACAAACGATATTATTTCTTTCATGCGAGAAAAAGGTGTGGAAGTATGATTGTTTATCATGGTTCTTTTATGCCTGTTGAATTTCCGGACATATTGCATTCGCGTAAAGATGTTGATTTCGGTGCAGGTTTTTACACTACTTCAATACGCAGTCAGGCTGATAATTGGGCGAAGAAATTTATTCGCAAGGGCAAAGATGCTTTTGTTTCTTCTTATGATTTTTATGAGGATGCGCTTAATAAATTATCTGTGCTTAAGTTTGATTCATATTCTGAAGAATGGCTTAATTTCATACTTAATGCTCGTTCCGGGAATGACTCAAGTAGTTTTGACGTGGTAATTGGCGGTGTTGCGAACGATAAAGTTTATAACACTCTTGAATTGTTTTTTGATAATCTTATTACTAAAGCTGAAGCTTTGGGTAGGCTAAAGTATGAAAAGCCTAATAACCAAATTTGTTTTAGAAGTCAAAAAGCTATTGATTTGTGTCTTACATACGTAAAAAGCGAGTGTGTAAGTGGCAAGTTTTTAGGGGAGTGATGGATTTTGAAGGCGAATCCTGTTTTGTTGCAAAAGAAGTATGCGAGAGTTGTAAGTCTTTTAGCTGAGCGTGCTGGGTTGAGCTATGAGCAGGCGCTTGACGTGTTTTATCATTCAGTTACTTACGATTTAATGCGCAACGGTATTTCGGATATGCATTGCATGAGTGACGGATATTTGGTGCAAGATTTGCTTGATGAGATACATGAATCTAAAGATTATGATAATTCATGTCCTGAAGTAATTTCGGATGCGAGCTTGAAAAGCGTTCAATAATTGTTGATAACGCTTACGACTTCGATTGTTCCAAAATCGATACATGATTTTGTTATAATTTTGCACCCTTACAATACCGCTTTTTGCTAAAGCCTTAGGAAAAGCATGGGGTATTATTTTTCGTTTTTTCATAAAAAAGCCAGCCTTTTGATAGATGCGAATAGTATTCTCAACTAATATCTATCGAGGGCTGGCTTAAAAAACGCTATTTTTGAATATTTTTTTTTATTTAATTTGTTGTGGCATAACCAACAATTAGAATACGACGATTGCTTACTGATTGGTCATGGTTTACTCTATAGTGAAGTCTTAGATTAAAGTCATAAGTAGAATCCTTATGTTTCTTATCTTTCGTGGCGGCAATATGATGTATAGGAGCTTCGCATGTAATGCTATCATTGTCAGTGTTTTGAATATTATATTTGCACTTAATCTGACCGGTTATTTGACGGACAGGAATCCTTAGATACCAATGCACGTATTTTGTTAATCCTTCATCGACAAACTTTTTAGCATCTTTTTTAGTAGCCGCTTCGTCTGTTGTTGCACGACTACTAAAAGTATCTAGTATTTCGGCTATATGATAGTCGTCTTTAAGCCAGTTATCGAATATTTCGTTTAGGCCGCTTTTATTAAAGATATTATTCATATCTTTATGATTAAGAGCGTCTTTCTTATAAAAATCATCCCAGCCGCCGTAAATAGGGTTTAAAAGACGCTGATAATCGTCATAAATCGTGCCAGCTACATAATCTTGAGTCAAATACGCGTTTTTACTAGGGAATGTAGCTTTTAAGCTTTCATCGAAGGCTAATTTTGCTCGTTTTAGAGCATCAGCCTTATTGTCAGCGGTCATTTCGTTTCGCGGCTTAAAATAGTATGGTTGAATGTCGATTTTGCCGTTAGTGCGGTAAAAGTCGGCTAATTCGCGAGCCTTATTGTTCTTCTCGTCAGCCTTTGTGTTTGACAAGTTTTGCGTAGACGCGTTGCGTTGAGCATTGCTAAATTGCGGCTTATTAGATGCTTGCCACCACCAAATAAGACCGACCAGCAAGGGTAGCAGACTCACGCCAATAATGCAGCCTGCAACAATGCGAGTATTGCGTGTTTTAGCGGATTTATCCGCGTCCTCTAAGATTTGCGTAGTATCGTATTCTGCGCTTTCTTCAGTAGTGCCAGCAAGCATTTTATCTAAATCTTCTGCCTGCTTATTGTTAGGTAGGTTATTATTTTCCATATTTGTGTCCTTCTGCTCAAATTAACGCGATGTTCCATTTTTTAGATAACACATATGCTGTCTTGTGAATATAAACGATTCAATAATATTGGGGGGGGGGGGTATTATTTGAGCGCTTTTATCATCTGGTATTTGCAAATGCGCTTTTTGTAGCCGCTTACACTATAAATGGTTGGCAGTGATTAGTAAGAATCATAAGATGAAATATTTGGGGTTATAAGTCTTACAACTTATAGCCCCATAAAAGAAAAAAGAAGAACCCGACGCATCAGATTCTTCCAGGTTTAGTCCGAAGACGTCCACCGCAATTCAATTACAATGCTATCATACAAGTAAAATTGTGCAACGAATTTTACTATTTTTTCATAAAACACTTAAGTAATTTCATATTAGACTTATGCTGAGTTCCAAGTATCTTACTACATATGTTCACAGGCAGCTTTTTTCTCAAACGTTCTGTTTCGCTATCATACTGTTCAACAAAATCCTTACGCATTTTCTCAGGTGCGCCCATTTTACTAAGAAAATAAGTAATAATAGTAACATAAGCATCTATGTATTTAAAATCAATATTATCAATTTTCATTTCAGTTTTAAGAAGTATTGATAACCTATTATCTACTTTTCCAGTTTTAAATCGAGTATCAAAAATAACATTATTATGAGCTATAGCATTCCTCAAATCCTTAATAGCATAAATAAGAAATCTCGTAATCATGCCATCTGAATCTAAATTAGTCGGCAAACTCATAATAGTTGAAACACATTTTTTAACCTTAATGTTCGCACACTCATACAACATTCCAAATTCGCCTAAAGTCAAAGTCTCAAATATTGCCCACACCGGTATAGATTTATCATTATCAAAAAAATGTGCAACAACGCTTCTTTTACTGTAATCTCTTATTAGTGATGAATTTATTCTGCCCTTAAGATTCATTCTTCTAATATAAGCATTTTTATATGCGCTAGAACCTGATTTATGCGATTTGTAAGCCGTTAACGACTTATTGTAAATATCATCGAAATTTTCAGAATTACAATCATCTAATAGTGCTTCTATCACATAGCTTTTCAACGCATTTTCAATGAACATAACAGCAGGATATAAAATCGTTTTTAATCTCATGTCAAAATCATTTAATGCAACGACCTCATCGAAAGAAGAGAACCTGATACGATTAGCATCTTCGCGCACAAACCTATACCCCTTGAAGCCATGATAATAACCAATATTGCGCAAAGATTGCAATTGTGATTTTGGATCAATATCAATGTGATGCGTATTCTTTAAGTATTCCATCAACTCATAAATTGTTAGCATAAATCCCCTCCTTCTAACACTACTAGAAATCATACATCAAGAGGCTGGTATTACGGTTGGTCGTTTTGTAAGCAGATTTCTTACTGTGTGTTTTAATTACTTTTATGCACGTGCGTTTGCTTCGAACTTGCGAAAGTTGAGTATGAAAGTGTTTGCGTGCGCGATTAAGTGTAAGTTTTCATAATTTTGTATATACATTATATTGAATTATGGTATATTAGTTTGCGTGGTTGCATTCTTAGGATGAGATTGCAGCTGTGTGATTTTTATTTTGTAAGTTTTTTTAAATTTGTTTATTTTACGAGGGAAAAATGAATAAGAGAACTGTGCTTATATTGTCGACGACGATGATGAGTATTGCTACAGCTGCTTGCGCTTTTTGCGTTGCACAGAGTGCGAATGCTGCTGAGAGTGTTACAACTGCGGCTGATTCTGTTGTGAATGCTAACTCTAATGTTGCGAATACGGGATTTTCTGACGGGGGGGGGTATCCTTTCGCTAAAAATCCTGATAAAGCAAAGGGTAATGCTGGTTCTAAGGATGTTACGCTTTCCAAGGATGATGCTAGTTTCAAGGATGTTGATGCTTCGAAGAATGATGCTGTAAGTAATAGTGTAAAAGATGATAGTTCTGCAAACGATTCGGCTGATGTAAAGAAAAGCAAAGTAGCTGTATACAAGTCAGCTAAATCTACAAAAGAAGTATCAGAAGATAAAAAAGCAAACGGCGATGAAGAAGACAAAGATGTCAAAGGTGATAAAGAGCTAAAAGAGAATAAGACTGCAACAGGCTCAGCAAATGAAGATCGTGCAGCAAAAGATGATAAAGCGGCAGCAAACTCTACAAATAATGACGATAAGAAAAGCAAAGTTAAGCCTAATAAAGAAGGCATATACGATTTTAGTGATGATAAGGATGTAACAAATCCGTTCCCTAATGTAATTACACCAGCTGAAGTAAAAGAGCTGCAGGACAAAACGAAATCTGTTAGACCTCTGTCTTCTATTCAAAAGATTTTTTATACGGCTTATGGAAAGAAGTTTTCTGTAGAGAATGGTCAAGCATCTGGTGATACTAAAAGTATTGATGGATTTATTAATACGTATAGTGGCAGGCTTGGAAGAATTGATATTTTCATATTTTTACCGCGTGTTGATAAAGAAAGTGTATATACCGGTGATGGTCAATTTTATTCATACAGATCATCCCGTGAGCTAAAAAATCCAGATGGATCAGTAAATCTTGACCTTAATAAAGCTCCTGACGGTAAGATTCCATACAAGCTTGAGGTAAATGGGAAGCTTGTTGGATCCAATTTGGCTGATAAGACGAATATTAAAGTTTATATGAGAAAAAACCAAACGTTTATCCATGTTGTTATGGAGGGCAACAACGCTAATGAAGCTATTTTGGGTTATGAAGGATTTAATCATGAAGACTCATCTGGAGCTTTCGGATATATTGCTTTTATACCAGAATGTGGCGCGCAATTCCATTTTGTTGATGATTTGCAATATCGCAAAGTAGCAAACATTGAAGGGAATGGTGAACTTTCTCAACGCAGTTCTGGTGAAACTGATAGGTTCTCTACTAAACCGTTTACCAAGTTGGATTTATCTGACTTGTCTGAGATTAAAAATATTGCCGGAGTGAGGTTTGGTAATAATCAGGTTGTCAGAAATATGTATACGCCTCTCCTAAGCTACGAAGGAGATCCCAAGAAAGATTCTATTAAGCGCCCAACTATGGAAGAGCTTAAAAATACTAATATCCCTGGTTATATTTATTACAGTAACGATATTGATACTCCTAAAGGGGGAGAATTTACTGCGGATAATACAGGTGATTTTGGCAACTACGACTATGGTATTGTTCGAGATACGGATGATAATCAAGTAACAACAAAGCATTATTATGTGACTTTTAGAGTAATTCCTACGCAGCTGGTTGTGAAATATAAGAAAATTGATGGAACGTTTGAATCAGGTGCAACGTATGGGCTTTTAAATTCTAAGAATGCTCAAATTGGTGATCAATTTGCTGCTGCAAGTGGTGATATTGTTGCAAGTAGTAAAGATGATTTAGTTGCAATGATGAAGTCTCAAGATACTCATTTCATACAGAGCTCTACTGGTTCTTTGCCTACTGGTTATTTATCTAAGGGTGTCGTGTATTTGCTACCAGGACATTATACTGTAAAACCAAATGTTAAAGCGCCAGATGGGTATGAGTGGGTTGTTGAATCAACAGATCAGTCTTCTAAGAGCAGTGCAGATATTAATATTGGACTTCAAACTGGTGATGTTGCGGTTCAAGAATCTGTTACTTTTGTGTTGAAAAAGAAGCCAACGCCGCCAACTCCTAAGCCGAAACCAACGCCAACTCCAATTCCTGAGCCTGAGCAGGAACTTGAGCCAGTGCCAGCTCCTTCTCAGCAGGAACAACCAGAGCAACCGGAACAGCAACAAGCTAAGCATTCTGCCAAGCATCTTCCGCAAACTGGCTCAACCACAACCACAATTTTCGCTTCCGCAATTGCCTCGCTTTTCGCCGGTCTCACCTTAACAAAACGTAGGCGTAACGAGTAGATTAGTTAAGTTTTGCAATTTAACTTTGTTATTGTCTAATGCGTCTTGTGAAAATAAAGCGAACAATGACATAAGGAATCATGATTTGCATAAAAAACGTGGTTCTCGCGAAAACTACGAGAACCACGAAAAAACAGTAGAGCAATTATTTAGCGCAATTTTGCTACATAGACAAATCAAATTGCCAAATTCTGCAGCTAAAAGCACTAATTAAAGGTTTTTATAATATCAAGCGATGACCAGTTAATAGGTTCTTCAAGCTTGTAGTAAACGTTGCTGTCATCCGGAGCTGGCGCGAAAGGCACTGGCTTGTTCTTTTTTGTCGGCACAAACGGGCTTGTCGGATAATCGTCAGGTCCACTAATTTCATCAGGAATAGACACCTGTGTTTTATCGTACAGCTTTGAATCCCTTCGCATAATGAATGGTCGGCTAAAATCAGGCTTATTTTTGCCTTTGCCTTTAAAGTATCCGCTTTTTTCAAGTTCATCAAATTTTGTATTTACAGGAACAAGCACAAAGAAATCATGCATTTTGTAAGTTAATCCTGTATTAGCATCTTTGTCAGAACCTTTATATACTCCTTGATCATCAAATTTTTCAGGATTACTCTCAATGTCTATTTCTTTACCATGTTCACAAATTCGTGAACCTGATGTTGGTGGGAATATATCGTTTCCGCAAGATGGCAAATCTAATCCTTTGTAGAATTCTACTGCGCCAGTATCGCCGGAAAGCAAATGATTTTTCATCATGTCATTCATAGGTAATTTTTTATCGTATAAAATAAATCCCGATATATCTTGCGAATAGTTATTCATACTAAGATCATTTTCATCACTTATCATCATAGGTGACGTTCCATCATGCATTAAATCGCCAATGCGTGTTCCTAATACAACTGTAGATTCACCTTCAACAAACGATGGTGCTTCATTGAAGTACAGACAATCGCCGCCTTTCTTGCACCAAACTCCTGCAATTGGTGAAAGGCCTTTTGTTACGCGAACATCGATTTTTTTATCGACTTCATTTAGTTTATATGGTTTAGTTAATACTTCTTTTGTTTTACTTGCATCAACACCGTAATACACTGTAATGTCGCCAGTGTTCATGGCATACAAGTCGCCTAAATTAGGGTATGAGCCTGTAATCTTGCCAACGAAATCTTTCGAAGAGAATCTTGGTTTTAATTTATAGTTAGTTATGCCAGCTTTTTTAAGCATATTCTTTGCAGTATTCGTATCTTTTCCTAATATGTCTGCAGGCACAACTTTTCCATAGTCTTCACTAGCAATAGGGGTAGCAACAGCAATATGCATATTGTCACCTTCGTAAGCAGGAACAAAAGCATGTCCAGGAGTTGGGTAAGTTGCTACAACAGTACCAGGCTTTGAAGTTGCAGGAACTTTATGAACTTCTACTTTTAAGCCCATTTCTTTTACTTCGTCAGTAATTTCGTTTACAGTCTTTCCCATAACGTTTTTTGGCATACCTGGACCAAGAGATTCCACAACTGTTATTTTTGTGGAATTTTTAACCTTACTACCTGGTTTAATGCCTTTTAATGAAACAAAGGAACCTTTTTTGCGTTTATTAAGTTCCCTAACAATTTCTACTTTAAAACCTTTTGAGCGTAAATTCGTTGCAGCAGCTTGAGCATTTGTATCTTTAATTGCTGGCACTGTGACCATACCTGAATTCGGCTGTACTTGCGTTATGTAATAAATTGTTCCAGCGGTTGCAACTATAGCTAGAACTATTATTGCGCAAATAATTGATATGAATGCGCCTTTTTTCTTATTATTTTTATTACTTTTATTAGTTTCTTCTTGCAACTCTTGAGCATGTGTTTGTTGCTCTACTTGATTTATTTCTTGTTCTTTAGCTTGCTCATTGACTTGTTCGTTAGCTTGTTCTTTAGCTTGCTCCTCAGATTGCTTTGTGTAATTTTCGTTAGGAGTACCGCATTGTTCGCAAAACTTTGCGTCATCTAACATGCTACTGCCGCAATTAGTGCAAAATAACATATTTTCCCTTTCTCTT
This sequence comes from Gardnerella sp. C0026F2, assembly GCF_056590715.1. NCBI lineage: Bacteria > Bacillati > Actinomycetota > Actinomycetes > Bifidobacteriales > Bifidobacteriaceae > Gardnerella > Gardnerella sp. C0026F2. The sequence goes on along the minus strand of NZ_JBWPWR010000001.1, from coordinate 532,399 downwards.
TAAAACTTACCTAGTTTTTAATAGCTTTAGTTTTATATTATCTATTTTCTTATCAATTACTAATTGTTAGTAATTTTCTAGAAATTGTTTATAATCCTATCCAATGTGTGCAATTGGGGAAACTAGCTCAGTTCCAGAAGCATCCCTACGCATATCTGGCTTAGGTAACTCAACATTGCTTCCGCCTTCCGTAACTGCTTGCAATGGATAGTATCCAACATACGCGTGTATCAACGTATCTTGACCTTTAAGGAATCTTTGCGAGCGCACGCCACCAGTTGCGCGACCTTTTGTTGGGTACATGTCAAATGGAGTAATCTTTGCAGAACCGTTTTCGGTTCCAGGAAGAGCTTCACTGTCTCCAGCAACAGTGAATACAACTGTTCCAGAAGCGGAGAATAAACCATTTTCACCTTCTTCGTAATGCCACTCTATTGATTTTTCTGGCACTACTGCGAAGGTTGCAACTTTAGCGCCTTCTGCTAAACGAATGCCTGCCATTCCGCCTGCTGTGCGTCCTTGAGGTCTAACTTGTTTAGCGTCAAAGGTAAGTAATGAAGAATCATTACTAATGAACACGAGTCTGTCGTTGTCTTTTGCTGGAGCTGCGGCAATAACAGTGTCGTCGTCTTTTAAGTCAATTATGCTCCACGAATCCATGGTAGTCGGAGCTTCAAAATTCCATCTTTTAACTATACCGTTTCGTGTGCCGATTGCAAGTGGAGTAGCATCTTGTGAGGCATTAAATGCTATTGCTGAAACTACATGTTCTCCTCTTACTGGATCAGTGCTTTGTGTGGAAGTTAGCAGTTCTTGTGCTTTTACTCCGTGGCTCAGTAGTGCAGGTTTTCCTTCTTCGTAGTTAAGCTGTGGCAAATCTGCAACATGAGCTAGAACTAGTCGACCAGATGAAGTAACAAGAGCATAAGTTGAACGCGTTGTTGTTTCAAACATTGTTTTACAAGGAGTGTTAAATACGTTGTTATTGTGTGAATTCCAATGTTCCAACACTTCAGTGCTTGTTCTAGCAATTAGCCCGGAAGTGCTTAATGCTACTGCGCAAGGTTCGTCACTTAATTGCATTGCAACAGAAGATGCGTCAGCTTCTCCGGTTTTACGAGCTGCATTAGCTGCTGCAGCCAAATCTGCTTGAGTTGAAGTAATTTTATTTGCTGATTGAACGGCTTTAATCGCAATATCCTCACTGTTTTTATTTATGCTGGAGGCTACTGGAGTAAAACTACCATCTTCATTTTCGTCAAGCAAAATTGTTCTGCGTGGAGTATCCCATTGTTTAACTGCAGAATCCATATCTGCTATTACAACGTTGTCGAGTTTTGCTTCAGAACTTAATATTTGATTCAGCTCTTCAATTTTTTTGAGCAAATCGTCGCGTTCAGCTTCGAGCTCTATTCGGCTCATTTTAGTGAGTCTGCGAAGACGCAAGTCAAGAATATACTGTGCTTGAATTTCGTCAAGATCGAATACTTTAATTAACTTAGTTTTTGCACTATCTGCATCTTCAGATGAACGAATAACTTGAATTACTTCATCAATATCAAGAAGTGCAAGAAGCAAGCCGTCAACCAAATGTAAGCGTTCTTGAGCTTTTTTGCGCCTAAATTCACTGCGTCTGCGCACTACTGTTCTGCGGTGAGAAATCCAAACGTCTAATAGCTCTCTCAAGCCCATTGTGTGAGGTCTGCCGTCAACAAGTGCAACATTGTTAATAGTAAAGCTCTCTTGCAAAGGAGTGTGCTTAAAAAGTTGAGCAAGCACAGCGTTAGGATCAAAGCCTGTCTTAATCTCAATAACAATACGAGTTCCGTTATGTCGATCTGTTAAATCAATAGCACCTGAAATACCGTCTAATTTTCTTGATTTAACTCCTTGAGAAATTCTTTCCAAAACTCGTTCTGGTCCAACCATAAACGGAAGTTCTGTAACAATAATAGCTTTTTTGCGAGCAGTAATATTTTCTATATGTGTTGTGGATCTTGTAGTGAATGCTCCGCGACCTGTTGCGTAAGCTTCGCGAATGCCACTTCGACCGATGATAATTCCTCCGCTAGGCCAATCAGGTCCTGGAACTAGTTTCATAAGATCATCTAGGGTTGCGTCAGGATGTTTCATAACATATTTTGCTGCAGCAACTACTTCGCCTAGATTATGCGTTGCCATATTAGTTGCCATGCCTACAGCAATTCCAGAAGCGCCATTTACTAAAAGATTTGGAATAGCTGCAGGAAGCACAGTAGGTTCTTTTAGTTTATTGTCGTAATTTGGTACGAAATCAACTGTGTCTTCGTTGATATCCGCGTTCATACCTAGTGATGCAGGAGCTAAACGCGCTTCTGTGTATCGAGAAGCTGCTGGACCATCGTCAAGAGAACCAAAATTACCGTGTCCGTCAACAAGTGGCAAGCGTAGGGAAAATGGTTGAGCTAAGCGAACCATTGCCTCATAGATTGCAGAATCACCGTGAGGATGAAGTTTACCCATTACTTCACCAACAACGCGCGCTGATTTCATATAAGCATGATCAGGACTCAAATTCATATTGCCCATTTGATACACAATGCGTCGCTGCACTGGCTTCATGCCGTCTCTTGCATCCGGAAGAGCGCGAGCGTAAATAACTGAATAAGCATATTCCAAGAAGGATTTGCTCATTTCTTCGTTCAATGGTGTTTCAACAATATGCTCTTTAACTTTTCTTGGGTCGAAAGCTTGCTGTGTTGAGTGATGGCGTGAGGGCATATTTAGAACTCCTTGAATGACATTACGGCTATCAATCTTAGCAATTTATATGCACAAACAGCATGTTTTTGCTGAATTTTTCAGCAATTTGACTAGTTATTTATATAAATATTTGTTATTCGCGTTTTGTTCAATGCAATATAAGTGGTTCAATAGTAAGTATGAGTGCTGAAATACCGTCTGAAAATGATCTTTTACAATTCGTTGGAAATGTTAAGTACGGTGATTTTTCTAATTTCGCAGTTAATGAAGATTTTTCTTACGATTTTAATGAAAAAAATCTTGGGGGAGCGTTACATATATCTTCGGTTCTTCCAGCTTTAAGTGATGCAATAGATGCTCCTGTTAAAACAGCTATTCATAACGATCCACACGCTTTGCGAGAAAGTCTTGGTTTCCCTAAATCTAATTCTGCAATTGTAGTGCTAATAGATGGTTTAGGATACTGGAATATTCTTATGCGCAAAGGTCACGCTCCTTATTTACGATCCTTGCTTAACGAATCAATAAATCAACGACCAATTAGCACGTGCGTTCCAAGCACAACTGTTGCTGCAATGGCTACTTTTGGAACAGGCACATGTCCTGGTCTTACTTGCATGACTGGTTACACGCAAAAAAATTCTCAAAATGGTAAACTTGCGCAGCTTATCCAATTTAATGATGCACCTGATCCGCTAGTTTTGCAGCAAGAGCCAACTATATTTGAAAGTTTAGTTTCTAATGGAGTTCGTGCAGATAGCGTGGGATTAGCAAAGTTTGAAAATACTCCTCTTACCAAAGCTGCTTTTCGTGGAGCAAATTATATTACTGCTGGAACTCCTAGAGCTCGCATTCTTAAGGCTGCTAATAGCAGTAAAACTCCAGGTTTAACTTATATGTATTTACGTGACGCTGATAAAACCGGTCATAATTATGGTTGGGATTCTCAGCAGTGGGTTTCTGTTTTTGAGCAAATTGACGAACAGTTGCATCTTTTGCGAGCAAATTGTGCTCCTGGAACATTAATTGTTATTACTGCAGATCATGGGATGATTAAATCTGATCCAAGTAAGCGAGTTGATATTGCTAAGCATGATGAGCTGATGAAAGGCGTATCGATGGTTGGCGGTGAACCTCGTTCTGTAATGTTGTATGCTAACAGTGATGCAAATCCTGAAGATATTATTTACCGTTGGCGCGAATATTTTGGAACTAATGCAATTGTACGCAGTAAAAAACAAGCTATTGACGATGGTATTTTTGGTTTAGTAAACAACAGGGCAGAGGCTGTTATTGGTGATGTTATTGTGCAAGCTTGTGGAGCTTACACAATTGTTGATTCTCGCATTCAATCCGATAAAGCTATGAGTTTACCTAGCGTGCATGGATCGATGACTCACATGGAAATGGATATTCCGTGCCTCATAGATTTAGTGTAAGCGATTTTTGCTTCTATTATTGAAAATATTTTATAAATCGCAACTTAGCAAATAAAAATGTGTGGCACTTAAAATTTTAATAAAAGTGCCACACGTATTGTCAATAAGCGAAAAATTTATTTTTTAAACTTCTTATTTAGCTTTCGCCAAATAATATTTCATCCCAGCTTGGTACCGCCGCTCTTCCAGCTTTACGTTTATTGTGCTCAGAAGATGTTTTTTCTTGACTATTAGTATTAATTTCTTGATTATTTTTAGCAGAATTTTGATTACTTTCAGAAGTATTTTCTTGCAAAGTAGTGCTAGCAATATCTGCTTTTTCGGCATTTTGAACTTTAGCAGCCAATGATTTCTGTGCTTTTTTAGACTCATTGGCGATTTTGCTATTCGTTTCGTTTCTATTATTAAGTTCAGCATCCGATTGTATTAGCGAAGGCTGTTGAGGGTTATCTTCTTTAAATTGCTTATTTGCTTTAGTAGAACGCTTAGAATAGCCTTTTTCTAATACTTGCCGTATGTCGGAATTATTGTCCTGATTTTCGAACGAAGATTGTGTTTGTACATCTGCAAGTTTGTCACTGTTCCTAAGTTCCCATTGAGAAACAGCTCGTTCGATTCTGGCAGAACGAATAGAATTTCCTGGAAGCTCTTCAGTGTTGAATGGGAAATTAATGCTCACAGTGTCTCTATAAGCTCCACCGTATGGAGACTGTTTAGAAGTATCAACTGCATTGACATCTTCACCAAGCAACAATCTAGACGAAGGGTTCACACATGTAACAGAGTTGTCATGCATGTTCCATGTCCATTCAGCTTTAATAGTGCGAGTAGCAGTTTTGAAAGTAGCACTAATTCGCCATGGCTCTAATCCTCGGCGTGTTGCTTTCCATTGCACTGTTTCCATGCCAATATGTGCTTTAGCTAACGTTCTCTCAATTAAATCTGCAATAGTGCGCATATTGCTTTGTTTAGGAGCAGGTACTAGAAGGAACTGCTCAATTGCATACTGCTTTTCTGTTTCAACGCCTGCAGAAAAACGCCTAACTTGTGTTTCGCTAACGTTGTATCTTTGCGCTACGTGTGAAGGTGCAACTCCTGCGCGAATCAATGCCTGAATTTGCGAAATAGGCAATGTTGCATTAGATTGCACAGAATTTGTGCCAGCATCTGCTGAGTTATGTTCATCGCTGTTTTTACTCGTAATTTTGTGTGAATCAGCGATGGCGCGTTCCAGCGTGTCGTCCACTTGAATACGTAACGGCGTGTTTTCACAAATGAAAATCAAATTGCCGTCTGCGTCAACATGGTCGAAACTCGCCTCTTTTGGCGGATTTTCAAGCATTATGCACCACTTTCTTCGCTTTTAACAATATTATTTATATACTTTAGTCCATACACTGCATTCTTTACCATTTTATTTAGAATAAAAAATGTGTAATATACGGGGTAGCATTCGTGTATGCTATGCGCGTAAGTAGCTTTAAAGACGAAAGGACCATAATGGCACAGGATTATGATTCTCCTCGTAGCAAAGATGAGGACGAAGAGTCGTTGGAAGCTTTGAGTAAAGGTTCTCAAAATTCAAGCAGCGACATTGACGATGATGAAAATGCTATTGCTGAAGACTACGAGTTGCCAGGTGCTGATTTAAGTAACGAAGATGCATCCGTGACTGTTATCCCTATGCAAGGCGATGAATTTATTTGTTCTGAATGCTTCTTAGTTAAGCATCGCAGCCAGTTAGCTGAAACTAATGCTGATGGTCAGCCTGTTTGCAAGGAGTGCGCAGCTTAAATGGCATATGACGAGACCTATACTGGCCCCGAACAGGTTGAGGTATTAATTAAGTATCTCGATGATGAAACATCTACATTACAGCCGCTTTGCTATGCGCATGCAGGTGATGCAGGTGCCGATTTAAGAACTACACAAGATTTTACTTTGCGTCCTTTCCAGAGAGCGCTTGTTCCTACTGGAGTTGCTATAGCTTTACCTGCAGGTTATGTTGCTTTAGTGCATCCTCGTTCTGGTTTAGCAGCAAAACAGGGTGTGACTGTGCTAAATGCACCTGGAACAGTTGATGCCGGGTATCGTGGTGAAATTAAGGTTCCTCTTATTAATTTAGATCCTGAGAACACAGTGCAGTTCCATAAAGGTGATCGTATCGCTCAAATGGTTATACAACGTTATGTAGAAGCACAATTTATTCCCGCATCTAAATTACCTGAATCTGATCGCTCTGATAAAGGTTTTGGCTCCACTGGCGTACAATAATCTTTTTATAAATATCCGACCGGTTTTTAAAACTGAGTCGGATTTATTGTATGTATTTTTTGTTTTTGTAGTGTATTGAGCGAATTGCAGGTAGGATAGTAAAAGTACCAGGAGGTGCCAAATGGGTGAACTTCAAGAGGATGTAAAAGGATCCAATAGGCTCGGATGTGAAATCAGCGAAGATTCTCGAAATCCATTATTGCCAATATTGAGCATGTGCCAATGGCACCATCCTAATGAGGATATGAGCATTCTTCATAGAGCTTATGATCGTGCTGTAAAGCAGCATACAGGTCAAAGACGCAAATCTGGTGAGCCATACATTATTCATCCTCTTGCTGTAGCTCAAATTCTTGCAGATCTTGGAATGGGACCAATTGTTGTTGCTTCAGGATTATTACACGACACTGTAGAAGATACAGATTACACGCTGGAAGAATGTCGAGCTGAATTTGGCGATACTGTAGCAGGTCTTGTAGATGGTGTTACAAAAATATCCAACATGGAATATGGCGAAAGTGCTCAAGCAGAAACTATTCGTAAGATGGTTGTTGCAATGAGCCGCGATGTGCGAGTGCTTGTAGTAAAGCTTGCGGATCGTTTGCACAATGCTCGCACTTGGAGGTATGTTAAGCAATCAAGTTCACATAAAAAAGCAAGAGAAACTCTTGACGTATATGCGCCTCTTGCTAACCGTTTAGGCATGAATGCAATTAAAACTGAACTTGAAGAGCTGAGTTTTAAAGTACTGTATCCAAAAATTTATAATGAAATTGTTGTTTTAGTTGCTCGTAGAGCAGGTCAGCGCGAAGTTTATTTACGACAAATTCTTGAAGAAATTAATGCAGATCTTGCAGAACAACACGTTAAAGCATCAGTAAAAGGTCGACCAAAAGATTATTTCTCTATTTACCAAAAAATGATCGTTCGAGGTCATGATTTTGCTAATATTTACGATTTAGTTGGCGTGAGAATAATAGTCGATTCTATTCGTGACTGTTATGCAGCATTAGGTGCAGTGCATGCTCGATGGAGCCCTGTTCCAGGACGTTTTAAGGATTACATTGCAACTCCAAAGTTGAATATGTATCAAAGCTTACATACTACAGTTGTAGGTCCTGGTGGAAAGCCAGTAGAGATTCAAATACGCACATGGGATATGCATAGGCGTGCTGAATTCGGTATCGCAGCTCATTGGAAGTACAAAGCTAATGGTCAAGCTGGTCGCGCTTTAAGTAAGCCTGATAATGATGATTTAAAACGCGAAAATAATATTGATGACAAAAAAGAGCTTAGCGAAGCAGATAATCTTAAGTGGATTCAACAGCTTGCTGATTGGACTAGTGAGACTCCAGATTCAGATGAATTCTTAGGTTCATTAAAGCAAGATCTTGGTGCTTCTGAAGTTTATGTTTTTACTCCAAAGGGGAGTATTGTTGCGCTTCCGCAGGATGCAACTCCTGTTGATTTCGCATATTCTGTGCATACTGAAGTTGGTCATCGCATGATGGGTGCTCGTGTAAATGGACGTTTAGTTCCTCTTGATACGAAGCTTTCAAACGGTGACACTGTAGAGGTACTTACTTCAAAGTCGGATACAGCTGGACCATCACGCGATTGGCTGAGTTTTGTAAAATCTCCTCGTGCTCGAAATAAAATACGCCAATGGTTTAGCAAGGAACGCCGTTCTGAGGCGATTGAAGAGGGCAAGGATGAGCTAACTCGCGCTATGCGTAAACGTAACTTGCCTTTAACTACTTTGATGACTCAGCAGGCATTAATTGGCGTTGCCGATGAATTGAATTTGCCTACTAACGTTGAGTCTTTGTATGCAGCTATTGGTGAAGGTCAAGTTTCTACACAGAATGTTATTTCGCGCTTAGTAAAAGATGCTGGTGCTGATGAAGTTGCAGAAGAAGTAGAACAAGAAGCATTGCCTTTACGCCATGTTGAGCGCAGCCATAAGTCTAACGGAGCTTTGGGAGTATCAGTTAAAGGCGTTGGAGACGTTTGGGTAAAGCTTGCAAAATGTTGCATGCCAGTTCCAGGAGATACGATTATTGGTTTTATAACACGAAACCAAGGTGTATCTGTGCATAGGACTGACTGTCAGAACATGCTCGATTTGCAAAAAACTCAATCAGAGCGCGTTATTCCTGTTCAATGGACTAGCGATAAAGGCTTGTTCTTGGTTAAAGTTCAAGTTGAAGCATTGGATCGACAGCATCTTCTTTCGGATGTTACTCGCGTTCTTTCAGATCATGGAGTAAATATTCTTTCCGGAACTATTGCTACAGGCGATGACCGTGTTGCAACAAGTCAATTTACCTTTGAAATGGCAGATCCTCAGCACTTAGCAACTCTACTTGCTGCTATCCGTAAAATTGAAGGCGTTTTTGACGTTTACCGCATTACGGGAGCAAAAGATAGCGCAGAGCCGCGTTTGCGAAAAATGGAACGAGGAGATTTATAAAAGATGGGCACTCCAGCTTTGGAGTGCCCATCTTGTTTTTGCGCAAATAGTATTTGTTTAATTTAATAAATACGAAAAACGCTTAATTTCAGGCAGTAACAGCCTTCTTCAACAAGGAGCCAGCAGAAATACGTACACCGTAAGAAGCTGGAATCTTGATGGTTTCACCGGTACGCGGGTTGCGGCCAGTGCGCTCAGCACGCTTTACGCGTTCTGCGGAGAACAGACCAGTAAGCTTCAAACCTTCACCGGACTGTAAAGCCTCAACGAACACATCCTGGAATGCGTTGACGGCGGCTTCGGCCTGTGCCTTGGTCAGGTTGGACTTCTGTGCGATCTTAGAAACGAGATCAGACTTGTTGTATGCCATGCAGCATCCTTTGTGTCAGGGGACCTTCTCTTCAAAGGTCACGTTCATACTAGATATTAGTACATTTTCCCTACAAATGTAGCCATTTTTGCATTTTTTCTTAATATTTTTTTATTTATTTTTTACTATTTTTTATTTAAAACGTACTTGCATAGAAACAGATACGATATTTGCTAATAAAAATACACAAATGTTTGTAAATCTCACTTATATAAGTTCATTATTGCTGAGCCACTTCATTGCAAACGCGCCTAACGGAATTCTTAACCAGTAGAACATAAGCCTATACAGAAGAGTGGCAGACAAAGCAACTGTTGGAGGAACACCTACAGATGTAAATGCGAAAGTAAGAGAAGCTTCAACAGCACCCAAACCGCCTGGTGTAGGTATTGCAGATCCAGCAGCATTAGCAAGTAAGAATAGTAAGATTGTTTCCCAAGGATTTGCGTAATATCCAAATGCAAGTAAAGAAATCCAATAACCCAATCCAATGCATGAAACAAGCACAATAGCGCCAAAAGAGCCTTCAATAAGTTGCATAGGATGTGAAATAAGTTCCTTAATTTGACGACCGTAATCAGATAATATTGGCAAATAATGTTTGCGAATTGTTTTACGAGCAGATGGGATAACCATTAAAACACAAACTATAAGAGTGATTATTCCAATGAAAGTAATGAGCATATGAGTAGGAATCATTCCAGAAAGCACATTTTTACCAGTGAAAACGCCTATAGAAAGTAATACCAAAGTTGTCATTAATGCTTGAATAAGCCATACTGCACTAGTAATTGCTGTAGCTTGAGCCGGAGTGTACCCGTTTTTCTTTAATAATTGCATATTTACAAATGCAGGACCAACACCAGCAGGCATAGAAACAGCTGTGAAACCAGAAGCTGCTTGAGATGCAAACAAAACATGTGCAGAAGGTTTTTGATCATCCATGAATGAGCCGAGAGTAATTGCAGATCCAACCCAAGCAAACATGCTGCAAGCAAAGCATGTAAATACCATTACATTATTTGCGTGACGCAAGGCAGCAAATATTTCCTGAGGATGCCACTGTGTAGCAATAACAGCAACAGCAACAATCGAAAGAACTAAGCTAACAAAGAAACGTATATTGAAGCGTGCTAAACGCACAGTATCATAATCTTCTTCATCTGTGTGTAACGCAACTGTTTCGCTTAACTTATTGCAAAGATTTTGGAAAACTTTTTTATTCCAAGACGGCAAAGATCTCGTAGAAGCAGGAATAGCGGCTTTTTGCATAAAAGGCAATAGTGCAGATAACTTTTCTACACCCCATGTGTTAATAGCAGCTTTAAGAGCAGTGTCAATATCTGTGCAAGATGCAATAAGCGTTAAAAGCTGAACTTTATCAAGTGCAATATTTGTATCATCGCTGGCAACATCGCCATTTTGCCAACCTGCAATAACTGGGGTTCCGTCTTCAAGCCTAGCAATAGTTTCAGGAGTGATGCGTCTATGCGTAATTCCACGAGTATTAGCAGCATCTACATAACGCATTAATTTTGCTGCATCATCAATAGTTAAAGTGTTCAAATTGCAAGGCAGTAGAGCGTTAGAAGCATGAAAAACCATTATTGAAGATTTATCACTGTCGCTTACTCCATAAACATTCGCTGTTGGCAAATGCATATTTCGTAAAACAAGAAGCATAGAAAGATGGTGATGAACAGAATGCCTAGCAGAACGATCTCTACGAGTCGGTATATCTACTAAACGCACCCACTGCCATAACTGATTTAAATAACCTGGTAAATGAACTTGATTATCTAATACTGAAATTACGTAACGTATGCCGTGAATGTCTGTTGCATCATACAATCTTGAATTTTCAATTAAATCGTCATCAAGACTTGAACGAAGAACTCCAGTATGATCAGCTTGCTGAGTTCTACGAGTTAATTGAGTAAGATTATCTATGCCAATATTTTTTAAAGCAAGAACAATATCGTCACCCCAAGCACCCTTACTGCGTGTGCCTTTTGCGAAACGAATAAGCGTACCAATTGCTCTTCCTAAGCAGCATGATACAAGAACAGCAGAGTAGGAGTCCCAAGATGAAAATAGAAGTATTGCTGTAACAATGAATAAAGCATTCCAGCCCCACATTACATGCTTATATTCGCGTCTAGGACCACTAACTGTAAGAAAAGCAACTAGAACAGCATACATGTCTGGAAGCAAATCAGCCCAAGTGTTATTAGGCCGCATTTGTAAAGATTCAATCAAAGCTATATTGTGCGTAGAAAATATCGCAATAGATAACAGCCATACTGAACCATAACTTATAAACAGCGTAATAACAGAAATAGCGGTATCAATCCAACGCCTGTCAGAAACCATGTGTGCAATAACTTCTGCAACAACAATAAGAGTAAGACCTTGCTGTATCAGAACAAAAGAAAGATTATTGAAAGATAATCCTATAATTTGAGTAGCATTTCGTGCATCAATCTTCATAGCATCAGCCGTTGCTGATAAACACATTGACGACAACAAAGTAAAAACGCCAATTACAACTGATGATATTGCATACAACAAATCAGCCCAACTACGTACTAAGCTAGGCTGAGTATCTTCAATAACAAGATTTGGATTTATGCTAGATTGCATCGCTTTACCGTCTACTTAATCAATAAAGTCCACCAATCGTGAAGCAAATCCAGTGTAAGATTCTGGTGTCATTGCTTGCAAACGAGCTGCAGTATTGGCATCAAAGCTACGAGATTTAATGAATTCTTCTACGTCACTTTGTGAAATATGGTGACCGCGCATTAATTCTTTTACTTGCTCATATGGTCGTTCCATACCAGGTACGCCAGCAATTTCTTCAGCGCGCATTGCTGTTTGAATTGGTTCTCCAAGAACTTCCCAATTTTCGTCTAATTCTTTTGCCATAAATTCTTTATTAGGATGAATAGACTTCAAACCGACTAAAAGATTATTCAAAGCAAGAAGAGCATAACCGAAAGCTGAGCCAACATTCCTTTGAGTAGTAGAATCTGTAAGATCACGCTGCCAACGGCTTTCAGTAAGAGTTGCACACAATGTGTCAAACAGTGAGCAAGAAATCTCAAGATTAGCTTCAGCGTTCTCAAAACGAATAGGGTTAACCTTATGAGGCATAGTAGAAGATCCTGTAGCTCCCTTTACAGGAACTTGCACAAAAATACCCCTAGAAATATACATCCATACGTCAACTGCAAGATTATGCAAAATATGGTTTATGTGACTTACAGTGCTATAAAGTTCAGCCTGCCAATCGTGGCTTTCAATTTGAGTTGTTAATGGATTCCATTGAAGACCCATTCTATTTTCAACAAACTCTTGAGATACGCTAATCCAATCAACTTCTGGGAAAGCAGCTAAATGAGCTCCGAAAGTTCCTGTAGCACCATTCAACTTTCCTAAATACTCTTGATTATCAAGATGACGAAGTTGACGACGTAAACGATACGCAAACACTGCCAATTCCTTACCCAAAGTAGTTGGAGTAGCAGGCTGGCCATGAGTTAACGAAAGCATAGATAAATCTCTATATTCGTTAGCATTCTTAACTAAATAATCAACTATCGCTTCTAAATTCGGACGATAAACGTTTAAAACAGCTTGCTTTACGCAACGCGCAATAGAAAGATTATTAATATCTTCACTCGTGCATGAAAAATGTACTAAAGTTTTTAAATTTGAAAGCTCAGTAGCATGACCAAGCTTATTTTCTGCTTCATCTAACGCATCGTCAATGTAGTATTCAACAGCTTTAACATCGTGATGAGTAATAGCCTCATGCGCAGCATGACGAGCAATTCCTTCAGCATCAAAATTTTCAGGAATAGAACGCAAATATGAGCATTCTTCATCAGTTAAAGGATTAACACCCTTAACAATTGGCTGGAACTGATTAGCTTCATAACCATTTGCGAGAAGAATCATCCACTCAACTTCTACACGCATGCGCTCGCGATTTAACGCAGGTTCGCTTAAATATTCAACGAGTGCGGATGTTTGATTATGATAACGTCCATCGAGAGGAGTCAGAGCTATTGCAGGAGAAATATCGGTAAGCTTCATAGTTTTAAGGTTACATCATGCTGCGAATTAGCTTAATTTTGCTCAAAAAGAATTTAATTATTTTATTTTTTCATTACTCCTTGCCACAATGTAGTACTTTGCAATTTGCCATTAATAATATTCTGAAAATGCCGATCTTGCTCGCGCACACTTTTAGATCCGAGTTGAAGAGCATCTTCATAAGCTGCAGTGTGGTAATGCAAATCATGAGTTAAAGTTCCTTCTTCTGGAACGTCATTAACAAATATTCCGCCATTGTCGAATTTTTTAGTCGAATATTGTTTTCCAGAAAAACGCGTGACTCCAGGAGGTAAAGAACGCTTAGATTCTTTAACATGAATTACATGACCATGAATAGTCACCCAATTATTTCTGCGAGGATTCTCTTTGCCATCTAAAGAAGGCACAATCTCATCGTCCATCTCAATACTAGTAACCCAAGTTTTCTTAGGAATTGGATGATTTGCAATAGGAGATCCAGCAGTAACAACATGCTGTATGTTGTATTGCTTAGAGTAATCACTTGCAATGCTTGCTGCAACAATACCTCCTTGAGAATGTCCTACTAAAGCAACAGGCTCGTTAGGTTTAATTCCAGAACGTTTCATAGCTTCTACAACCATTCGAGTGCTATCAGCTTGTTTTCTAACTAAAGAACTATGACTCATTACTTCTGCGTTTTGTTCCCAACCAAAAGGAGAGTGTGCTTTACCGTCAGTTCCTGGAATTATCACTAACCATGACGAACTGCCATCGTTGCGCTTAAACTGTTGAATTGCAATAGTAGCAGCATCTGGATTAACAAGCGGGGGTCTAACACCCAAATTTCCGCTTCCAAGTTCTGTTAAATTTTCTAAAGTTTCAAGCAGATTTCGTCCAGGTCTAGCAAGAACAAATCCAGGTTTTCTCCACGTCTCATTTACTTTAGTGAGAAGTAAATTATTACCTTGCTTTATATTATTAATAGGCGCGCTTACAAAGCTAATAGCACTAGAGATAAATGGGACAGCTTCTAATAAATATTTTTTAGTATTATATAAAAAGTTTAATGAGGTTTCACGCTCTCCCTTACTCATACGGTCTTTAGCGTTTCCAGCAATAAATATTGGCGAGCCTGTAATAGGATTTAAAATAAGGTGCTGAGACAAACCACGAATAATTCCTTGTTGCAAACTATTAGTTGCATAGGACCATCTAGCAAGATTTTGGAAACCTAAATGATTTTTATTATCTTGATTAACGGCTAGACCTGCGGACAATAAAACAGGCAAAGCAAGAATAGGGCATGCAAGAACTGAGTAAGAAATTTTATTGTCTAAATCGTTTTTTGCACGAAATTCTGCATCTTCATACAAATTATTTGCTCTTGCAATAAGAAAAGCAAGATTTTCTAAATTTTGAGACATTAAACAACATTTATTAGCATATTCATTGCACATGCTTTCAGTTAAAAATGATTGCGAATAATCATTAATATATGCTTCTGATTCTTTTTGTAAACTATTATTTTGACTGGCAATAACCATCGCCGCATTAAGCCATAAATTTTTTAGCGTAAGCAATTCTTTAGCAGTATCGTTTAGTTTTCTGGAAAAACTAATATACGCTTCTCTATCAGAAACGCTGAGCTTTATTCCACCTACAACAGAGGACTTAACTTTCCAAGACATATTATATTCCTCCGCGAATGTTATATAACGCATACGCTTGTGCGGAAATATCTTTCATACTATGACGAAAATGTTCGGCTGCAAGCCCTTGCCAATCTTCTAATTCAGTCGCTGCGGATTCGGCTATAACGCAGCGAGCGCACTCTTGAGTGCGCTGTATAAGCCATTGCCATTCGTAATATGTGTGCATAATCGTTATTACACACGTTCATTAATGAAAAGTCACTAAAAAATATCCAATGTGGTTAAAAGGTTATTAAATGCTTATTGCTTAGCTTATAGATAATCGTTGAAGATTTAATTACCAAGGCTTATTGCTGCTTTCATCAGTTTTAGTACGTTTTTCTGTTTTTTCTGAACCTTGCTGGTCTTCTTGATCCTGTGAATATTTAGAATCCACATGATCGTTCTGTTTCAGCAAGTTTTCAACTTTGTTGCGCTGAGTATTGTCCAACTGAGGCTTAGACGAATCTGACTGCTTTTTATCTTTAGAAGAATTGTCAGAATTATCGTTTTTAAAATGATTGTTATGATTTTTCGGTTTCTGTTGCTTATTAGTATTGTTTTGATTCTGCTTTAATTTTTCTGTTAACTTTCGTGATAATTCAGCATTTTTGTCAATACTATTTCGAAGTTGAGGAAGCAGTATCATTTCTTGAGATTTAGCATCATCAAATTGTGCATCAGTTTGCTGTTGCTGAGTTAAAAGCACATTCTTGTCGCTATCGATACTCTTGGAAGATTTTATATTAGAAATAAGGCTATCAGTAGCAGCATTATATGCGTATTGTGCTCTCCAATTTACGATAGCAAAATACGCTACTAATATCGCAATAATCAAGAACAAGAATGCAACAATGCGAATAATTGTGCGACTAGACATGTGCTTCATACTAATTTCCTTGAAGTTATAAACCACGACATTAATTCCCAAATTAAAAGTATCGACGCAAATATTGCAAACGGCCAAATAATTGGTTCAGGTCTCAAACGAGGTTTTGCTGTCTCGTTCATTCTCCATTGGTGTGAAAGAATTGGTTTTGCTTCGTCTCCAAATGTTACGTTTAAAGATGAGTGCATATACTTGCCGCTAAGCTCATCGGCAATATTTCGCAAGTTCTTTTCATCAAGCTTTGAAATGCCAGGATTTCCTGTAGCAGGATCAATAACCCATTGATTAGAGGTATTGTCTTCGCTGTAGTCGTCAAGTTGCAGCTGTGTTTTTTCCAAAGGTATTTTAGCTCCTTTAGATGAACCTATTCCAATAACAAATGCGTTAGTAATATAAGCTCTGAGCGATGAAAATGTGCGGCGCTTTCGTTGAGTAGTTTCCTCACCGTCGCTTAAAATATACAAAACTGTTGTATCATCTGGATGAGCATCATGTATAGCTTTTGCAGTAAGCAAAGTTTGATCTATAGGAGCGTCAAGACTAGTTCCAGTAGCTACGCTAGTTGGCTCAGTTCGTAGAGTATTTATCCAATTGTCAACCGCTCTAGCATCAGGCGTCAATGGGACATCAACAGACGTAGAAGCACCAAAAGAAATAGCAGCAAAACTTGAGTTAGCATAGGATTTTGTTATTTGATGAATAATATTCCTTGCTGCTTCAATACGCTCAATCTTACTATTTTTTGCATAATCAGCGTCTTTTGCTCTCATTGAACCTGTTATATCTAGAGCAATAATCACGTTTGTTGCATTTACTGCTCTTTGTAAAGTTGAACGCATAATACTTGGAGATAGCACGCAAATTATTAGCATTATACATATGCCAATACGTCTTAATCTCATGCAAAAAGTTTCATCACTTGATCCAGGTTTCCTACGTATAGGCACAATTTCAAAAAACATTGCTGCAAACAAAACCAATATTGCAATAATCGCAATAACCCAACCATATGATGGAGAAAAAACCAACTGACCTGCTTGAGAAGTGTCAGAAGCTTCAGTTTTAGCGTGTGCAAACAGTAGGGTAGTAGCAGAAAATAGTGTTGTTGTCATCGCTTCATCCTCTTTGCAATAGCTAGCCAAATCACAACGCTAAACACAGTAAACAAAACCCAAAGACCAGGATCGTCGCTAAATGCAGACTGAGCAGCGCCTTGAGGAATTGCAGTATGTCTTTTTTCAATTTCTTTTACTAAATTAATAACAGAATCAGAATTGCGTTGAGAAAGGAAAATTCCACCATGAGATTCAATAAGCTGTTTCATTTCTAACGTAGTGTCATCATTCTCATTCTGTTTTGCGCCAGAATATAAGCCATCGACAGTAATTTTAGCTTGCTTTGTTAAATCTAAAGCTTGCTTTAATGAGTAAGTTTGTTTTCCAGAAACAACATTATCTGTAGCAAGAACAATTGAAGAACTTCTATTAAAACGGCTTTGTATTTTATGGTTATTATGAGCAGAACCATAAATAAAACCTGGAAGCATTGCTGCGCAACTAACTAAACCGTCTCCAATAAGAGATGTTGCGTTTTTGCGATTTTGAGTTCCTTCAAGCCAGTCAGAAATTTCCTGATATTGGCGTTGTTGTAAACGATTAATACGACTTTGTGATTGAACTCCGCCAAGCAAATTTGCAGCATATTGCAATTGTTTTTTCGCCAGTCGATAATCGTCAGTCAGCGGAAAAACTGTTCTAGATGTGGAGTTAAAAATGCTCAATCCAATGCGTTCACCCTGAAAATGCTCAATAAAATTAAGATACGCTTGAATTACTTCGCGATCATATGGCAAAGCAGAACCTGAAACGTCTAAGCATAAAACAATGTCTCTAGAACTAACTTGCTCGTTCGCATTAAACACTCGTGCCGGCCTAGAAGCAACAGCAAGCGAACTGCACAAAGATACTACCAATGCAGCCGTAGCAAACCTTCTAAACATTCGCCACATATACCATGAATGACTAGTAGTAGTTCCTTGTAGATCATTGTCAAAAGTAAAAGTATAGAATTTTTGCGTAATATTACTAGTTTGACTCTTATACTTCTTTTTTAAAATATTGCTACGAATGGAATCTAAAATCAGTAAGATAGCAAAAATTGATGCAGAAATAACAACGCCTGCAACAAAAAGCAGCGGCCATTGCCATCTCCATGGCCATATGTATTCCCAAACATTATTACTCATCAACGTTTGTCCTTCGTTTGCCAGCCCTCAAGCAATACTAAAACCCATTCAGCAGCCTGCTCAACAGTAGTATTTCGTGCTTGCTCATTTGCTTTGCGATCAGCAAATTCTGGAGGATACAAAGCAGATATTGTTTGGCGTAACATATCAGCACCTTTTTTATTGCGCCATTTCAAACGCAAAGAAGCCAATTCTCCCAAAGTGTGAGTTTGAATATCTTCACCACTTATCTTCGAAACATAAGATCTAGCAATAGACGCCAATTTTGCACAAGCCTGATCTTTAGTAAGTTCATTGTTATGATACTTCTCAACAATCTCATCAATATCTTTACGCCAAGCTTGTTTGTTTACATTATGAACGTGAACTGCTTCTGTAGAATTGCTACTTTCAGCTAATTTCTTTGGCTTTTTAAAAGAAAAATATAAAACCGCAAAAGCAATAAAGATAACAACAAGCGATGCAGAAAGTAGTATTAAAAAAAGCGTTTCATCATGTAAAGGCTTTTGAATATCTTCCAGGCTCATCTATTCAACCTCCTTGCTAAATGAGTCAGCAAGATAATTTGTACGGCTCACTTTTTGCGCAGAAATATGGAAAACTTCTTCACTTGAAGAACCATGAATTATTGAAGATTGAACACCAAGCAGCATATCGTATAAAGCGTTTATTCTAATATTTCTACGAGCTTCAACTTCATTTTTATTTGATTCTTTTTTCAAAAACGCCGGTACTTTACGTAAAGTAATTCCATCAAATATTTGCAAATCAATTGCAGAATCAAAAGGATTAATAGGAGAAATAACAATAACAACAAGCTTATGGTTTTGCGTAATTTTGCGCAAAGATTCAGCGTTATGAGCTTGTAATGCATACTCATCAGTTATTAAAACTACCAGACCATTATTGTCAATATTTTTTAGTAGCGAAGTAAGCAACGCATCAATATCTCTGGTATTTTTACGAGTATTAAGCAACGTATAATCTAGATTTCGCTCAAAATCAGAAAAATTGCTAGCAGCATGAACGTTGATAACATTTTTTCCATCTGCACACAACAAAGAAACAGCATCATGACGTTTTAAACTCAAAGACGCAAAAAAGCATGCAGAATTAGACGCAACTTCATACAGAGATTCTCCAGAAGCACAAGCTCCATTCATATTTATGCTTGTATCTAAAGCAATCCAAGTATGAGAAGACGAAGTACGCTCTCTAGAAGACACCATAGGCTGTCCAGTTCGAGCGCTCGCAGACCAGTTCATCATGCGAGCTTCATCTCCTGGCTGCCATGCATGTATGTCAATAACATCACCTGTGCCAAAGCGTCTGTGCGAAGGATGGTCTCCCTCTAATAAGCCTAAAGCTTTACGCGCAATAGGCAAATCAATTCGCTGATCCAAAAGCTCAATTTTGCGACGCACGGCTTTAGCAGGTTCAGATAATACTAACCGCTTCGTACGCATCATGGCACAGGAACCGTCTTAACTAATGCATCAATTACTTGATCTGTAGTAATAGAATCAGCTAAAGCTTCAAAAGTTAAAAGTATGCGATGCCTTAACACTTCATGCGCAAACAATTTAATATCTTCTGGTATCACATAATCGCGTCCAGAAAGTAAAGCGTGAGCTTGAGCAATACGAATAAGTGCAATTGATGCACGCGGGCTAGCTCCCATACGAACCAATGAATTAATTGTAGGAAGTGGATGCGTACCTTCACCGCGAGAAGTTGCAACAAGATCAACTACATATTTCATAACTGCTTCAGAAACGTGTATGCGACGCGCTGCAGTACGCATAAAAACAACATCTTGCAAACTTATGCGTTGAGTATTCAGCTTTGAAGGATCAACGACATCCGATCCGCGTTGAGTAAGTAATTGCAGCATGCGAACTTCCTCGTCAGGATTAGGGTAAGTCATAACTGCTTTTACCATAAAACGATCCATTTGTGCTTCTGGAAGATTAAATGTTCCTTCTTCTTCAATTGGATTTTGCGTAGCAATAACCATAAATGGTTGAGGCAGAGGAATTCTTTCGCCTCCAATAGTTGTTGCTCCTTCTGCCATAGCTTCAAGCATTGCAGATTGAGTTTTTGCATTTGAACGATTAATCTCATCCAACAAAATAACATTTGCATGGATAGGACCAATTTGCGTAGTAAAACGTTGGGAAGCAAAATCAAAAACTTGAGTACCAACTAAATCTGCTGGCATTAAATCAGGAGTACACTGCACACGACGGAAACTACCTGACATAGCTGTTGCAAGGGTTTGAGCAGCAGTAGTTTTTGCAAGACCTGGTACTGATTCAATAAGAATATGTCCGCCTGCAATAAGAGTAAGAATAAGAGACTCTCGTAAAGCGTCTTGACCGACTAAAGTTTGCGCAAAACGCGCGCGCAAAATATTTGCAATTTGCTGACAACGACGTATGTCATCACTTGAAATAACTGCATTAACTTGCGCACTTGCATTAGAAACAGCAGACGGTTGGGGTACAGCTGATCCAATGCCAAGCTTAGAAGCAATTGAAGTTTTATCGGTTAACGGTTTCTTCTGTGGTTGCGGTGGAAATAATGCCATAACAGACATTTTAACCGATATGCAGTACTGACATGTTCAAAAATGGCATTTTTATTGTCTTTATAAGATAATTTGCAATATTTAAGACAATTAGATTTCTTGAGAATCTAGGGACCAATTAATTGGCGAAACTCCCATATTAACTAAGGCTTGGTTAGCTCTTGAAAATGGATGCGATCCAAAGAATCCTCGCATTGCAGAAAGAGGGCTTGGGTGCGCTGAAGTAATAAGAGTTGCATTCGTTAGCAAAGGAGCCAAACTTTGCGCATTACGTCCCCATAAAATAGCTACAAGCGGCAACGGATTACCATTGCAATCAGTTCTATTGTTTAATGCTCGAATAGCTGCATCGGTTACAGGCTCCCAACCTTTTCCTTGATGACTATTTGCTTTGCCAGCCTCAACAGTTAAACATCTGTTAAGAAGCATTACACCTTGCTTGGTCCAGGGTGTCAGATCTCCGCTCTTTGGAGTTTCTACGCCTAAATCGTTTACTAATTCTTTATAAATATTTATGAGACTTTTTGGCAGTGGGCGTACTTTTGCAGCTGTGCAAAAACTTAAGCCCACTGGATGACCAGGTGTTGGATATGGATCCTGGCCAACAATTAAAACTTTAATGCTTTTTAGCGGAATAGAAAAAGCACGCAAAATGTTGTGACTAGCGGGAAGAATATGGTGTCCGCTTTCTATTTGCTCTCTCAAAAACACTCCCATTGCGCGTATTTGCGGCTCAACTGGCTTTAATGCTTCAGCCCAATCAGGATCCATTAGTTCATCTAAAGGTTTAATATTTTGAGGATTCATATTGCTACTGTATGTCAAGGCATAGTATAAAAGGGAATCAATCAAATTTTCTAAATTTGTGCTTTGTGCCAAGCATTAGATAGTATAGATTCATTATTGTTTTGGTTAAATAATTTTTTATAAGGAGTGCAATTATGGCGCGAGATAATCAGAACGTGTCGTATACGCCTGATGCTTTTGATGAGCCACCAGAGGGACCAGTTGGAGTTCATCGTGGAAATCCTGCGTGGTATGCCGTAATACTTCCTTATTTTGTTACATTAATTGTTGCAGCGGTAGTTGGAGTTTTGGTTTGGGCTATTGCTTCTGGAGAAATTTCACATCTTCCATTGCCTTGGAACCATCAACAACAATCATCTCAATCAGCATCTCCTGCTAAGACTTCTGAAAACAAAAAGTCTGCTAAAAGCGACGAAGATAAATCTTCTGAAGACGAAGATGATGATGACGACGATAATAAATCTAAAGAAAATAAATCAGATAAAAAAGATGCTGATGACTCTAAAGATAATTCAGAAAATGATTCTAAAGCACAAACTTCGCTAGACAAATCAGTTGCTGTGAAAGTTCTTAACGCAACCAAGATAAGCGGTCATGCTGCTGCTAGCGCAGATAAGTTAAAGCAAGCAGGATACGCAAATGTGACAGCTGGAAATCCAACTGGTAAAGTCCCAAACGAATCTGTTGTTTGGTATAAAGACGATTCCCAAAAAGCTGCAGCTGAAGATATTGCAAAAACTTTAGGTATTAGCGCTGTCGAAAACGAAAAAGAAATCGTTTCTCCGATTGTAGTTGTGCTTTGCAAGTAATATTTTTCGCATAAAAATAACCGGTTAGAATTATTTCTAACCGGTTTTTGTGTATAAACGCCAAAAAAGTTGGCACTCGGGTACATAGAGTGCTAATCTTCAAATTAGCACTCAAGCCTTGAGAGTGATAATAAGCAGCTGACGGCTTATTACTCAAGATTGCAGTGAAAAGTCCATAAATAACGTATGTGGAGGAATAATGGCAAAGATTATTGCCTATGAAGAGGACGCCCGTCAGGGTATGCTCGCAGGTCTTGATAAGCTTGCAGACACTGTTAAGGTTACACTTGGTCCAAAGGGTCGAAACGTTGTGCTTGACAAAGCCTACGGCGCTCCAACCATTACTAACGATGGTGTTTCTATTGCTAAGGAAATTGATCTTGAAGATCCATACGAGCGTATTGGCGCCGAACTTGTTAAAGAAGTAGCTAAGAAGACTGATGACGTTGCAGGCGACGGCACCACAACCGCTACTGTTTTGGCACAGTCTTTGGTGCATGAAGGTTTGAAGAACGTTGTTGCAGGAAGCAACCCAATCGCTCTTCGTCGCGGCATTGAAAAGGCTGCTGAAGCAATTGTCAAGGAATTGCTTGCTTCTGCAAAGGATGTTGAGACCAAGGAACAGATTGCTGCTACTGCTACGATTTCTGCAGCTGATCCTGAAGTTGGCGAAAAGATCGCTGAAGCTTTGGATAAGGTCGGTCAGGATGGTGTTGTCACAGTTGAAGACAACAACAAGTTTGGTCTTGACTTGGACTTCACTGAAGGTATGCGCTTTGATAAGGGCTATATTTCCCCTTACTTCGTCACTAACGCTGACGATCAAACTGCTGTTCTTGAAGATCCATACATTTTGCTCACTTCTGGCAAGGTTTCAAGCCAGCAGGATATCGTCCACATCGCTGAGCTTGTTATGAAGTCCGGCAAGCCATTGCTTATTATTGCTGAAGATGTTGATGGTGAAGCATTGCCAACACTTGTTTTGAACAAGATTCGTGGCACTTTCAACACCGTTGCTGTTAAGGCTCCAGGATTCGGCGATCGTCGCAAGGCTATGCTCCAAGATATGGCTATTTTGACCGGCGCACAGGTTGTTTCTGACGATCTTGGTTTGAAGCTTGATTCAATCGACGCTTCTGTTTTCGGTCATGCAGCTAAGGTGATTGTTTCTAAGGATGAAACAACTATCGTTTCCGGTGCTGGCTCAAAGGAAGATGTTGATGCTCGCGTAGCTCAGATTCGTGCCGAAATTGAGAACACTGATTCTGATTACGATCGCGAAAAGTTGCAAGAGCGTCTTGCTAAGCTCGCTGGCGGCGTTGCTGTTATTAAGGTTGGCGCTGCTACTGAAGTCGAAGCTAAGGAACGCAAGCATCGCATTGAAGATGCAGTTCGTAACGCTAAGGCTGCTATCGAAGAAGGTTTGCTTCCAGGCGGTGGCGTAGCTTTGGTTCAAGCTGCTGCAAAGATTGAAAAGACACCAGCTATCACAGAGCTTAAGGGTGAAGAAGCTACAGGTGCTGCAATTGTGTTCCGCGCTGTAGAAGCTCCAATCAAGCAGATTGCTCAAAACTCTGGTGTTTCTGGAGACGTTGTTCTCAACAAGGTACGCGAACTTCCAGAAGGCGAAGGCTTCAATGCTGCAACCAACACTTATGAAGATTTGATGGCTGCAGGCGTTACTGACCCAGTTAAGGTAACTCGTTCTGCTCTACAGAATGCAGCTTCTATTGCTGGCTTGTTCTTAACTACTGAAGCTGTTGTTGCCAACAAGCCTGAGAAGGCAGCTGCTGCACCACAAGCTGGTGCCGAAATGGGCTACTAAATAAAAAATAAAAGTAGCTTAAAAATCTAAAACTAAATAGTTTAAGTAAATGGCGGCATGCTCAAATAAAGCGTGTCGCCATTTACTTTTTCATCTTTTAATCAGCCAAGTCCGAATAGCGAAGCAGCTTGAGTTTCAGCATCAAGATACACTCCCGACGCATGTTGCATAGCTTGCTGAATTGCTTCTAGTGATTGTTCCATTTGTTGTTGCGCCGCTCGCCATTGCTGAGCGGTCGACGCAAATTGTGTAGCCGCAGATCCAGTCCACACGCTCTGCAATTGCTGTAAATTGGCATACATCCCGTTGACTGCATCTCTAATTGCACTAACCGAGGTTCCAACGGCTGCCGCAGCCTGCTGAATTTGCTCTGAATCAACTCGAAATTGTGCCATATTTCCCCTCCATTTGTTTTGCGTCTAAATAAACGCTTTTTATAAATTATTTTGCGAAACATTCCAAATAAATTAAGCAAAGATTTTTATAATGCTACTTTTACTTGTGTGATGTCACGCTATTATGAATATATGCCATCAAAAAAGTACGAAAAAGATTTATGCACCAATGTGGTTAAAAGCTTAGATTGCACGCGCATTGCAAATTTTAACTACCAGCATTCTCACTCAAAACTATTTTTAGCTAAACGCGTATTGCTTTTATTAATGGCATTTTTATTTAGTTTTTCTTTTATTCTTCCAACTCTTCCAATATATTCGCTCATATTTTCACCTTTAAATAAAACAAATACAATTAATGCATATGCTGAAAGTAATGAGCAAAATTCTGGAATAGTTGCAACAGACTCAATAACAGACACAGAAAATTTGCTTGGGGATTCTGTCAGTAAAGTTGCTGACATGATTGATACAACAAAAAAGCGTACAGGAGTAAATGTTAGGCTCTTATATTTGTCTACTTTTGGAAATACAAAAGATCCATCAAAATGGGCTAGTGATTTGTTAATTAGTACGCTTCCAGCTAAAAATACTGTGCTGCTTGCAGTAGCAACTCATGATGGAAGATTAGTTGTAGCTGTTTCGCCTAATTCCGACGAATGGCTCAAAAATAAAAATACTGTAGACTCGTTATCCGATGCAGCTTATAAGCCTTTAGTTAGCACAACTGGAACGCATTGGGATCAATCTGCATTAATGATGATGAAACAAATAATGCGCGCAAAACGTACGTCAACAACTTCCTCTGCAAGTCTTATTTCTACAATTATTATGCTAGTAATCTTGTTGGCATTATTCTCGATAGTTGCAATTGTTCTGTTGAGAAAGAATCGTATACAACGTCAAATACTTGCTGGTGTTAGAAAAGCTCGCAGAAGGCACGCTCGTCACAGATAAAAAATATCCTATAACTTGTTTTATTTTCAGCAATTATTCAGGAAACATTCAGCTTGATAAGTGATGCTAATCAATATGAGTAAGAACGTTGAAGCATCTATTGTTGTGGTCGATGACGAGCCATCAATCCGTGAACTTTTGGTAGCCTCTTTGCATTTTGCTGGGTTTGAAGTAGAAACTGCTGCATCCGGCTCAGAAGCTGTTGAAGTAATTGAACGAGTAAATCCAAATCTTATCGTTATGGATGTTATGCTCCCAGATATTGATGGTTTTACTGTTACGAGACGTATTCGTCAAAATGGAATTAAAGTTCCTGTATTGTTCCTAACTGCAAGAGACGATACACAAGATAAAATTATGGGTCTAACCGTTGGTGGAGATGACTACGTTACAAAGCCATTCAGCTTGGAAGAAGTAGTGGCAAGAATACGAGCAATTCTTCGCAGAACACAAGAACCTGATGAAGAAACTCATATTATAAAAGTTGCAGATCTTGAGATTAACGAAGATTCTCATGATGTAACTCGATGCGGCGTGCCAATCGAACTTAGCCCAACTGAATACAAACTACTTCATTATCTTATGGACAATGAAGGTCGAGTTCTGTCAAAGAGCCAGATTTTGAATCACGTATGGCAGTACGACTGGGGCGGAGACGCAGCAATTGTTGAATCTTATATTTCTTATTTAAGAAAGAAGATTGATGGCATTGAAATTACTGACGATTCAGGAAAGCCGCAAAAAGTAGTTCCTCTTATTGAAACTAAGCGTGGAATCGGTTATATGATTCGAGAACCTAAGGCAGGTCAAGCCTAATCATGCAATCTAGTAATAATAACAACGATAATACTGAATCAACTATTAGTAGCAGTACGAATAATAGCTCTAATAATAGCTCTAGAGATGATTCAGATGTTAGCACTGCTGAAAAAAGCGTTGCAATAAAACAAAGCAAAAGCGACAAAAAAGACAAAAAGCCTCGTAAAACCTTCTGGCTGCGTCGTCGCATAAATGCAATACCACTGAGTACGCGTTTAGTCGCATGCACTCTTGCTATTTTAACTGTTGCCGCTTTTTGCATATCGCTGTCAATTCAGCAGCTCGTAGGAAATTATTTGCTAGAAAAAACTGATGCGCAATTATCTGGTCAAGCACAATTTGTTTATGACAATGTTGACTCATTGCGCATGAAAAACTCAAATCAATCTTCAATAGGTCCGAATAATTACTTTTTGCAAGTTAGGGATACGCATAATAAAGTTATTTCCACTCCATTAATACCAAAAATTAAAGGATCGCTTGTTTCGCTTCCTAAACTTCCACCAGACGGTTTTGATAGTAAAAAAATTGTTACACGCAAACCTTATACAGCACCTGCAATCGTTAAAGGAAACGCAAATAAAGTAGATGCAAACACTAAAAAAGCTGCAAAATCGCCGTGGAGAGTTTTAGTATTAACGTGGGGTAGAGGCAACGACTATAACTCAGAGTTAAAGTTTAGCGGTTATGTCTATATTGCTTTATCTCTTAGCGATCAAATTGACACAGTTAGCACACTTACTCGTTACTGCATAATGGTGAGTATTGCAGTTATTTTGTTTGGAGCAGTATTTGCAGCAATTATTATTCAATCAGCTTTAAGACCGTTAAAAAGAATTGAAAAAACAGCTTCAAAAATTGCTTCTGGAGATTTAAGCAAACGAGTTCCATCTGCTCCTGAAAATACTGAAGTTGGATCTTTAGCAGCTTCTCTTAACTCTATGCTTGCTCGTATTGAAAGAGGATTTAATGAGCAAGAAAATATGACAGAAAAAATGAAGCGATTCGTCTCAGATGCAAGTCATGAATTACGTACTCCATTGGCTGCAATTCATGGATACGCTGAATTGTATACAATGTGGCGCAGCATGCCAGGGGAGCAGGAGAGAGCAGATGACTCTATTGCTCACATTAAAGCTTCTAGCGAAAGAATGACTGAGCTAGTAGAAGATTTGCTTTCTTTGGCGCGTTTTGATGAAGGTCGTGGAATTAATATTTCGCAGCAAGTCAGCTTGTCTCCAATACTTTCTGACGCAGCTAATGATTTACATGCACTTGATCCTGCTAGATCCGTTCAGCAAGGCTATTTGACTATCTCGGATGAGTGGAAGCTTATGAATTGCACAAATTGCAATTTTGAGCGCAAGCTCCAATTCCATGCTGGAAAACTTCCAAGTGTTATGTTACTTGGAGATGGAGCTAGATTACGACAAGTAATGACAAATATTGTAGGAAATATTCATAGATACACTCCCGTTGACTCTCCTGTAGAAATTGCTGTAGGAGTTATGAAAGCGTCTATAACTCCAGCTGAATTATCTAAATTACCTTCCGTAAGAGAATCACTTAAGGAGTTTTTGGAAGCAGCGGAAGTCAGCCAATCTACTGATACAGGTCATAAGTATGCAGTAGTTCGAGTTGTTGACCATGGTCCTGGAGTTCCAGAAGAATCTTTGTCTAGAATTTTCGAGCGTTTCTATATTGCTGACCCATCAAGAGCTAGAGAAAAAGGTGGAACTGGCTTAGGTATGGCAATTGCGCAATCTGTAGTAAAAGCACATCATGGTTTTATCTGCGCAACTATATCTTCTCCATCAGAAGCATCGACCAATTCTAAAACTAATCTTGATGACACTATGGATGGATCTGAGCCGATAGATGTTAAACCTCATGGCTTAACTCTTACCGTAGTGCTGCCAATTAATGAAATTGAAGATCCTTCTAAACTTGTTAGCGAATAAAATATTTGCATTAGTAACACCTGCGTAGGTTAAAAAAATTTTATTGCCCGCGTGTATGCGCTACAATGTAATAAGGAAACAAGTAATAATAATATTTGGTACACTATCTATAGACCTATCGCATATGCTGATGCTTTATGCCTTGTGCACTTCAGCGTGCGAAATGAGAATTATTTGGAGTGAGGTGTGTTATGCCCAATGGGCGCGTGCGTTGGTACGATACGCAGAAGGGGTACGGCTTTATTGTTGGAGATGATGGTAAGGATGTTTTCCTGCCAGCAGCAGCATTGCCAGTTACTGTAAAAACTTTACACAAGGGTACACGAGTTGAGTTTTCTGTAATTGAAGGTCGCAAAGGACCACAGGCGATGGGTTTGAATGTTATTGCAACAGCGCCGTCGCTTGTTAAGGCTACTCGTCCTAAAGCCGAAGATATGGCAGCTATCGTAGAAGATCTCATTAAACTTCTTGATTCTGCTGGTAATGGTTTGCGTCGACGTCATTATCCATCAACTGCTGAAAGCAAAAAACTTGCTACATTGTTGCGTGCAGTGGCAGATAATTTTGACGTTCAGGAATAGTGTCTGGAATATTATTTATGACTGATGAAGTGATGGATCCACAAGAACTAGCTAGAAGTATAGCTGTGGAAACTTCAGAACGTACTGATGCAGTAGGTGATTTTGTATCTTCTACAGAGCTTGGTGACGGAGTTACAGACTTTCGTTTCGTAAGCAATTTAGTTGGGTATGAAGGCTGGCAGTGGTCAGTTACGTTGTATCATGATGAGGAAACTCAACGTTGGACTGTGAATGAATCAACGCTTGTTCCTACTGAAGATTCTTTGCTTCCACCACCATGGATTCCATGGAAGGACCGATTGAAACCAAGTGATCTTTCTGTAATGGATTCTATTGGCACATCTGAAGACGATTCTCGGCTAGAAGATGGTTTCCGTCAAGTAAATAATGTTGATGATAGTAATTCTGAAAAGAATATAGAATCAGCAAATTCAGATGATAATTCTGAGTCTAAAACTGAAGATGACGCTAAAGCTAATACTGAGGCTGAAGATAATACTGAAGCTGATACTAGCGAAGAAGATGCAGACACAAACGCAAATGCAGAAAAAGATATTAATCAAAATCAAGAATCTTGCGATGCAAATAATGATTTTGACGAAGATCTTGAAGAAGCTGTTTCAACGCTAAGACTGTCTCGCAGACGAGTAATGACTGCGGAAGCAATTTCGCAAACAGCTAAACGCTGGTACGCAGGTCAACATGGCCCAAAGTCGTTATCTACAAAAATTGCCGATGGCAAAGCATGTTCATCTTGTGGATTCCTCATTCCTCTAGCTGGAAGTTTAGGCTCTATGTTTGGCGTATGCGCAAACATGTGGAGCCCAGATGATGGGCGAGTTGTCTCGCTTGATCATGCTTGTGGTGAGCATTCTGACATTGAACCACCTGAGCCATCGCAGCTTTGGATTCAATCTGAGCCTGCATACGACGATTATCATATTGACATTTTGCAACAAGCTCCACGAGATGAGCGAGCAGACGTTGAGCTTATTGAGGAAGCAATTGAAGACAGTAAGACGCATCGTCGTAAGCGCAGAAAATTAGATTCAAAATTGCGCAACAAAAAAGAAGCCTCAACAGATAAAGATGAACAAAATAATTTATCTGAACCTGATTTAATTGACAATTCAACTATTGACGAAAAATCATATGAAAATAATGATGACAAAAATAGTGAAATTGAAGTTGAAAATCAAACTGAAAAAATTGAAGAGACTGTAGCTAATGAATCTGAAAAATCTGAAAAATCCCAAAACGATGCAGATTATCCTGATTCTTCAGAAGTAAACTTGCTAGACGAAAATTCTGTTACAGAAGAAATACCGTTAACAGAAAAAGTTGAAGAGCCACGAGAATCTGAAGACACTTCAAAAACTACAGCATCAGCACCAATGCGATTATATAAAAGAAAATCTCGCAGACAACATAAGTAATTATGCAAGAAACGAGAATATGAATATTTAGGTTCATCATGCATGACTATTGTGATGCTATGGAATGCTGTACGAATGAGTAAATATATACGACGCTTCGCGTCATGGCGACTCGTTACCATGGAATGAAAGAAAAGAACGGAAGGCAGTTATGTTTGAACGGTTCACTGATCGCGCACGACGCGTGATTGTGCTAGCTCAGGAAGAGGCTCGCTCACTTCAGCACAATTATATTGGTACTGAGCATATTTTGCTCGGGCTTATTCGCGAAGGTGAGGGCATTGCCGCGAAAGCGTTAAGCTCAAAAGGCGTAGACCTAGAAGGCACTCGCAAGCAGGTTGAAGAAATGATCGGGAAAGGCACTGTTTCGCCTGCTGGTCATATTCCTTTTACGCCTCACGCTAAGCAAGTGCTTGAACTGAGTTTGCGCGAAGCTCTTCAGCTTGGTCACAGTTATATTGGTACTGAGCATATTTTGCTCGGGCTTATTCGCGAAGGCGAAGGAGTGGGCACGCAAGTACTTATAAAGATGGAAGTTGATCTTGGAGACTTGCGAAGCACTACTGTTGATTTAATTCGTGGAGATAATGCTCCTAACGGTAGCGAGAAGGGCGAGTTAGCTAATGCTGGAAGTGTACAAGATAAGCGAAATCAATCCGGCTCTGCTCTTCTTGATCAATTTGGACGCAATTTAACATTTGAAGCTCAAGAAGGAAAGCTTGATCCTGTTATAGGTCGTTCTGAAGAAATTGAACGCGTTATGGTTGTACTTAGCCGACGCACGAAGAATAATCCTGTGCTTATTGGCGAGCCTGGAGTTGGTAAGACTGCAGTTGTAGAAGGTCTCGCACAGAAAATCGTTGAAGGCGATGTACCTGAAACGTTAAAAAATAAGCAAGTTTATTCGCTAGACTTAGGTTCAATGATTGCAGGATCTCGCTATCGTGGCGATTTCGAAGAGCGCTTGAAGAAAGTGCTTAAAGAAATTAAAACACGCGGCGATATTGTGCTTTTTATTGATGAAATTCACACTATTGTTGGAGCAGGTTCTGCTGATGGAGCTCTTGGCGCATCCGATATGCTTAAACCGATGCTTGCGCGTGGAGAGCTACAGACAATTGGTGCTACTACTACTGACGAGTATCGCAAGTATATTGAAAAAGATGCTGCTTTGGAACGTCGTTTCCAGCCGATTCAAGTTCCAGAACCTACAATTGCTGAAACTATTGAGATTCTTAAGGGATTGCGTTCTCGCTACGAAAATCACCATCATGTAACTATTACCGATGGAGCTTTACAGTCTTCTGCTGAGCTTTCTGATCGTTACATTCAAGATCGTCACCTTCCAGATAAGGCTATTGATCTTATTGATGAAGCTGGTGCGCGCTTGCGTATTAAGCGCTTGACTCAGCCACCTGAGCTCAAAGAATTAAACCATAAGATTGCTAAGATTTCCGAAAAGAAAGATGAAGCAATCAAGCAGCAAGATTTTGAAGAAGCTGCAAATCTTCGCGACGATCAAGAAAAGCTTGAGAATGAAGCTGCAGAGAAGGAAAAGGCTTGGCGCGAAGGCGAGTCTAACGTCAAGATGGTTGTTGACGAAGATATGATCGCTTCCGTTGTTTCAAGCACTACAGGCATTCCTGTAGTAAAGCTTACTCAAGCGGAATCGCAAAAGCTTCTTCAAATGGAATCTGAACTTCACAAGCGTATTGTTGGTCAAGATGAAGCTGTGTCTGCTTTAGCCCGCTCGATTCGTCGTGCTCGAGTTGGTTTGAAGGATCCTAAACGTCCTTCTGGCTCGTTTATTTTTGCCGGTCCTACTGGAGTTGGTAAAACTGAGCTTGCCAAGGCACTCGCAAACTTCTTGTTTGATGACGATAATGCCTTAATTAGAGTTGACATGTCAGAGTTTGCAGAAAAGTATGCTGCGTCTAGGCTTTTCGGCGCTCCTCCTGGATATGTTGGATATGAAGAAGGCGGCGAGCTTACTGAAAAAGTTCGCAGAAAGCCATTCTCCGTGGTACTTTTCGACGAGATTGAAAAAGCTCATCCAGATATTTTCAACACGCTTTTGCAAGTACTCGATGACGGTCACTTAACAGACGGTCAGGGTAGAAAAGTGGACTTTAAGAATACGATTATTATTCTTACCACAAATCTTGGTACTCGCGATATTGCGAAGGCTGCAAACACTGGCTTTACACTTGGAAATAACGCTGATTCCACGTATCAGCGTATGAAAGATCAGGTTAATTCTGAGCTTAAGCGTCATTTCCGTCCAGAGTTCTTAAACCGTTTGGACGACACTATTGTGTTCCGTCAGCTTACAGAGCCAGAAGTTCGTAAAATTGTTGACATGGACGTGAAGTTGCTTAACGACAGGCTGTTTGACCGTCACATGTCTCTAGAAATTACGGATGCCGCTAAGAATTTGCTTGCACAGAAGGGCTTCGATCCTTTGCTTGGTGCGCGCCCGTTGCGTCGCGTAATTCAGCGAGATATTGAGGATACTATTTCTGAAAAGATTTTGCTTGGCGAACTTTCTGACGGCGAACACATTAAGGTGGATGCTGAAGGCGAAGGATTGCTGGGGGAGTTCACAATTAAAGGCGAAAAGTTTGAGACAATAGACACAACTGCTGTTGTTGCTACTGAAGATAATAAGTCTGAAGGAAATAAATCCGAAAGAAATAAATCTGAAGGAAATAAATCTGAAGATAGCGAAAAGGAAGATAGCGCAGATAAAGAAGATATTACTGCTAAAGAAGATAGCAGCAAAGAATAAGTAATCTACGCAATAACTAACTGAATACACTAAAAGCCCGGCGCGTAAATCTCGCCGGGCTTTTTCTATTGGTTTTTCTACTGTATTTTTCTACTGTATTTTTATATCTCAATTTTAGTCATATCTAACTCGTCGCGAGCTCCTCGTGAGCTTTGCGCAAATCTTGAGGCATGTATGTTCGGTCTAGTTTCTTAACTCTTGGATACAATGAAACTGTTACTTCTAAACTCTGAAACTGTTTTCTTTCTGTGTTATATATACCAACACTCATCACGCGAGAGTGTTGTCTTGATGTCAAAGGCTGATTAGGTGGGTGCAAGTTTGCCCTTGTGTAGCAGGGCTTAGCGAGGGCTATCGTTAAAAGGTTTAATGCGTGGCGGCTTTAAGCTGGGTTCTCGTGATTTTTGAGCGTGATTTTTGTTACCTTTCAGCCGACTAGTTGTGTGCTCTAGTTGTTTATGTTTTGGGGAACAAAATGGTGGAATAATCATAAAAAAGTTCCCTACATTATTTGATTTCTCACGGTAAAGGCTTGTTGGTTATTCCAGAAAATAAGGTTCCTGAGTTTAAGAAGTTACTTGTTGAGTATTATGAGGGTGAAGATTTGCATGTGATTGCTTCGTTTATGAGGGAATATTGTTGGAGGCGTTAAAGCATTAAGACAATATCAGAAGGCAGATTCTTCAAATTCCCGTAATGGCATCTAAGGATAAGCAGTACCAGAACGCTATGAAGAATTCTGATGAGCAGGAAGCGCGGACTGAAAGTGAGTGCGCACTTCAACAGGTTATTTTCTCATATCATGTCCGACAATATGGAGCTGTTTAAGCAATTCCAAGACAATGTGTCGTTCAAAAAATGACTCTCGGATCTGGTCTTTAATCTGACTTACAGTAAAGAAGGAAATCCGTATATTTTGCCTGATTGTGAAGAAGATGGTATGAGGGACTAATTATGTCACGAGGTAAAAGTCTAAATTTATACCTAATTGGCGGCACTCCAAGTGGTCTTATCAAGTGCACCCTAGCTAACTGGACAGGACTTGCATACAAGATTCCACGCACTCTTCTTGCTCAAGCCAAGCACATTGACTTTCTCAACCAGACAGGTGTTTATTTTCTGTTTGGTGAGGATGAACAAACCGGTAATCCACAATGTTACGTAGGTCAAGCTGGTGTTCGCAAGAATGGAAAGGGCATTCATTGTCGTCTCGATGAGCATAACCGGCCAAAAGAAGGATGGTGGACAGCAGCTATTGCATTCACCACATCAAATAACAGCTTCGGTCCTACAGAGATTAGCTACCTAGAAAACCGCTTCTATAACATGGCGGCAGAAGTTGGACGCTACGAAACAAAAAATGGCAACGATCCTAGTCCTGGCAACATAACCGAGGAAAAAGAAAGCGAACTTGAAGAATACATCGACTACGCCAAAATTGTTATGGGAGCACTTGGCTATAAGCTCTTTGAGTCACTTAGAGAAATGACTCAGGCGCAAGAATCGGAGCCAGAGTCCGCAAGCAATGAACCCGTTCTCTATCTCAGGTACGGTCAAGCACAAGCTACCGGTCAGCGCACAGCTGAGGGTTTTGTTGTATTTGCAGGCAGTCGTATTTCACCTCAATTGACGAAGAGTGCAGGCAAGGCGGTAGAAAAACATCGAGAGCGTTATGCCGAGAAAATTGATCAGCATGGAACCTTGCTTGCTGATTTGCTCTTCTCCAGCCCCTCGGCATCAGCGTCCTTTGTAGGCGGAGCAAGCCTGAATGGAAATGCACTCTGGAAAACGGAGGATGGAACGTCGCTTGGCCAACTGTGAGGCTAGTAAATCTCGTAACGCACAGCCCTGAACAATTTAACGAACAGCTATACAATTTAACGCAGGCCTCTAAGGGGTACGAACTTACCTGCTCTATGCTCAATCAAGCAGCCTAAAATGCACCTTTGTGAACATTGACTCTGAAAAAGCGAACATTGAAAATAAAAAAGCGAACATTGAAGAGGATTTTACAGCAAAGACCGCTTCGCATGTTCACAAATCACAACGCCTATTATAGAAAAGAGGAGGATGCGCAAATGGATAAACAAGAAGTAATCGAAATACCTGCAGACGAAATTGAGACAATTGACATAGAAGATTATAGAGGAGAAATTGCTGAGCACTTCCATCAGATGCCTGATGTTGCTAGACCATTGATGAGTGAGGCAAAACAGACTTTTCATAGAATTGAGCAGATGCTGTATTCAGCGCCAGCTTTCATAAATGCTGTAAAAGCTGCAATTCCAGATGTTACACTTCAAGCTGTTCTTACGGATGACCAGAAGAGTCAGCTTGCAAAAGGCGCGCTTAAATTGATGACAAAGAAAGATGGTTATCTTATAGCAAACCTTGTGAATCCGGAAACTAATAAAATTGTATCCACTATTCCATTGAAAAGCGTTCAGATGGCACCTGAAATGACACAAGCGATGACTAGCTTTTCAACACAGATGCAAATGGCACAAATCGCAGAGCAGATACAAGTAGTGCAGATTGCTGTAGAAGAAGTAAGACGAGGCCAAGAATATGACCGTTTAGCAATAGCATATAGCTGTCAGCAAAAATTATTACAAGCAATGGCAATTAAGAATCCTGAACTACGTTCTATGGCTTTAATGCAGCTTGCAGCTTCTGCTGAGGATAGCAGAAATCTATTGATGTTGAGCCAGAAGTCAAATGTTAAGTTTATTTCAGAACAGCCAGAAGATTTACTTGGTAAGATATTTAATGGGGATTCACCTGAAAAGATTAATTTGAGAATGAACGAAATTAGAGAGAGCTTATGTGCGGTAAATATGGTTTCTTTTACCGAGGCTATGGCTTATCAAGAAATGAATGAAGATGAAGCTGCTCACCAAAGTTTGACTTATTTTGCTGACTTCGTAAATGATACATATCTTGCCGTTCCGGGATTAGTTGAACGACTTGATTTAATAGACCCATCTTCTAAGAATTACTGGTCACAGACACTACCAAATATAAAAGAAAAGATTAATGCGCTTCCGTGCGCTGGGAATCCGATTCTAATAGGAGGTTCTGATGATGAAGAATAAAACGGATGAAGTGAAATATTGTAAAAGTAAGAATTGTAAAAAAGTCTTTCCGGTAGGATACAAACATAAATATTGCGAGGCATGCAGAAATAAACATGCAGAAACCACAAAGAAAACCTTAAAAGCAGTTTTCGGAACAGCTATTTCTGGCGCAGTACTTGCATTAACTGCTGGAATGATTAAGCCAAAGAACAAATAAAGGCCTATAGTCCGAAAATCAATCATTCCACGCAATCATATATAAAATAAAGAGTTGGACTGATTCCAATACGGTATCTTACACCCAACCTCAAGCAAACATTTGGAAATGCAAGTACCATCGTCAAGATATGAATGTAGATATTCAATTAACGGTTTTAGCGTTCGACTTGTATGTAGACAAGAGCCAGTTCAAAGACAGTCGATATGAAAACTAAATAATAACTAAGCCAAAGGCGACCAACCGTAAAAGTTGGTTGCCTTAGTTTGAAGAAAGAGATGTGAGGAAAATGCATTATAAAACTGGATTGGTATGCGACAAAGAGTTCTTCAATGGGATTGATTCTCAAAACTATTTTGCTTCATTTTACAGCAAAATGAAAACAGAAGTAGAGCAAATGAGTGATGAGGAAATTGTCTCTTATAATTTTGAAGAGTGGGCAGATTATCTTGCAACAAAGTATTCTGTTGCGCCCATTTCGATTTTTGAAACAAATATTGAGAAAACGCTTTCTGAAACAAAAGTCAAAAAGGCGAATACTTTCCGAAGGTATCCTGGTGAAAGAGACTTTTTTGAGATAGACGGAGTTCAAGTGAGATTCAAAATCCCGTTTGACGGAGATCCAAGCCTGTTCAAGTTACGACCCAGTAGACGTATTCTATCAAGATTTGCAACGCAAAGTTTTGTAAGTCCTCATGATGAGGACCGCGGAAGTTTCACTCTGGATTTTGAATATACAAAGCAGGAGCTTCAAGACAAGGGTGATGCAATGGCTGAGTATGTGCAAAAACAGTTCGAAAACGAATTTAGTAGCTATAAGACAATGATTGACAATGTGAACGCCGAGGTTACTTCGTTCAATAGCGGACTTACAGTTTATGCCATGAGTTTGTTGGAGAAACGAAAAAAGAAAGCAGACTCTTTCTCCGCTATTAGCAACGCATTACAGATTCCATTGACTGCGAGCAAAAACGCGCCTAATACCAAGCCAATCCAGTTGAAACGGATAGTCCGTCAATCACCTGCGAAACCAACAGTTAAAACTGCAATTCCTGAACCGTGCATCAGTGATGGCGATTATGAAAATATCAATAATATCATTTTGATGTGTGGAACAACTATGGAAAAAACAGCGAGAACATATTTTGCCAATACCGAAGAAGAACTCAGAGACCATCTATTAGCAACATTGAATACGCATTATGAATCAGCAACGGGAGAAACCTTCCGAAAGATTGGAAAAACTGATATTCATATTGAGTTTGAAAACAAGGCTGCTTTCATCGGAGAATGCAAAATATGGCACGGTGAGCGTTTGTTCCAAGGAGCAATCCAACAAGTTATTAACTATTCAACATGGCGAGATATAAAAGTATCAGTGATTATTTTCAACAAAGAAAATCAATCATTCCCCGCAATCATATCTAAAATAAAGAATTGGGCTGATTCCAATACGGTATCTTACACCCAGCCTCAAGCAAACATTTGGAAATGCAAGTACCATCGTCAAGATATGAATGTAGATATTCAATTAACGGTTTTAGCGTTCGACTTGTATGTAGACAAGAGCCAGTTCAAAGACAGTCGATATGAAAACTAAATAATAACTAAGCCAAAGGCGATCAACCGTAAAAGTTGGTCGCTTTTGTTTTGCCCATTATCAGAAAGGAGAAGTTGCCCATGAGTAAAGAATTGGAAAAGCTTGGTAATTCGTAGCCGGAAGTCAACGTTGTGTATGTATCGTGTTGCAATATGCGATACAGTATTTTATGATGTGTGTATGGAGGTTGGTTGATATGGCAGTTACTAAAACAGCGAATGTGAATGTGAGAATACAAGAAAATATTAAGCAGAAGGCTGAGCAGATTTTGGAAACGATTGGAGTTCCTAGGGCTACTGCTATTGACATGTTTTACCGTCAAATCATTCTTAATAACGGTATTCCGTTTTCGCTTACTATTCCAAAGTCGCTTCCTGCACAAGATGATATGGATGAGAAAACGTTTAATGCTTTGATGGCTAAAGGCTATGATCAGGCGGTTCAAGGTGATAGTTATACGATAGATGATGTTTTCGAGGCGATCGAACACTGATTGGCAGCCATGGGGGTAATCTTGGGTTTAGAAAAATACGCGTAAAAAACTATTACATTTACTTTTTGGTTGATGAGAATAGAAAAGAAGTTCAAATACTCGCGGTTATTTACGTTAGAAGAGATCAAGCTAGACAACTGGAAGAATTGTAACGTAACGCGCTATCAAGCAGGCCTTAAACCTTTTAACGATTACCTTTTTCTATCGTTAAAAAGTGCACCAACCCTGCGAGGTGGGGAAATAAAATCATAGAAAAATTCTTTGCCATATAGAAAAAGCTGAGTGATGTATAGGCTAAAAAGCGACCTCTCAAAATGAGAGATCGCTTAATATTTACATAGCAGGTTTAAACTTAAAACCTTTATAGCTGCTCTTGGAAAGATTGAAAGTTCTTCCTTAGAGTTGATCTACTAATTCATCTACAGCTTAGACACTAAATCGTTTAGTGCTTTGTCGAATTCAGACATTTTGTTTTCTTGATTAAAGAATGGAAGACCTATAATCTTGTATCCTCTTCCTAAAATATCGTTAATCTTGTAGTTGTTCTCAATCTGCCCTAAGAATTTTTCTTTCCACTCATCTTCAAATAAAAGTTGACTACCTTTAGGCTCAACATATGCTTGATATGTTTTAACATCCTCATACTCTTTCTCACGAATAAAGAGCAAGAAATCAGGCTCAAAACGTTCACCTGAATCAAACGAATAAATGGCAAGCTCAGGGATTCTCTCAT
Organism: Gardnerella sp. C0026F2; assembly: GCF_056590715.1. Lineage (NCBI taxonomy): Bacteria > Bacillati > Actinomycetota > Actinomycetes > Bifidobacteriales > Bifidobacteriaceae > Gardnerella > Gardnerella sp. C0026F2. Next base: position 493,105 of record NZ_JBWPWR010000001.1, on the reverse strand, counting down.
TCCTAATAAGATAGTATTCAAGTCCTTTTGCTTTAAGCTTCGGCTCAATAGTTGACTTAAAATATTTTACTAACAGTTTTTCTTCGCTCGTACCATAATTGTCCGTAAAAACGTACCAAGGTTCGTCAACAAGATTCATGCGATAATCAGCGTTAGCGCAGTTGTTTTGCGAGTCACCATGACCACCGTCTGCAGTAATTGAATTAAGCGATATCTTTTTGTCATGTAAAACATTTTTAAGCATGTGCGGCTTAAACACAGTACTTCCAACAAACTCTTGTTTAATAGTGGCAATATATGATGCGATTTGCGAAAAAGCTTTCTTACAAGCTTCAAATAAATCTTTACCGCTTATACTATCTTGAGTTTGCGTAATCTCTAAAATAGAGTTTCCAAGATAACTATCCGAGGTTAAAAACTCTTTTAATGAAGTAACATTAGGATATTTATCTTTTATAACATTAAAACAGAGTTCTGGGTAGCAGGATGCTGCGCCAGATAAAATATTATAATCAATATCCTTAAAAGATTTCGATACTGGTTTTGCAGTTAAATTATTAACATTCTCAGTTTCACCAAAAAGGTTTACTACTTTTCCAGATACAGATTTTTGCGAGTAACGGTATATTTTTGTTTTCAAACTATCTTCAATAGTTGAAATATTCGCACGACCTCGAGGCAGTCGTTCATTAGAGTAGACGTATGATCTTTGGTAAAATTCAGAAGTCTTAAATTCTTCTTTAAGCGTATATTCACGAGTAATCGGGTTTTCTGCTTGCAAACCAGTAGCAACAAGCGCTTGTTTTAACTCGGTAATATAACGTGAATCGTTAAGACTATGGAAAAGCATTGTTTCCAGAATACGATAATCGTTCGTAAGATCACCATCAAACTTACGCTTATATTTAAGGTCTTTGTCGCCTTCATATACGAATGGACAGTAGCGTGCTCCACGACCAATCAGTTGAGCCTCTTTAATCGTATAGGAGCCAATCTGACCTGCTTTACCACTGCCTTGTCTACTATCATACAAGCGCACAATATCGAAGAGATTTAGAACATCCCATCCTTCGTTGAGCATGTCAACAGCAAAAATAAGGCGGATGTGATTATCCTTGTCTTCCAGCGAGTTTACTTTTATTTGATTCACATCATTGTTATCGCTGCCACCATTCATAATAATGGTGTTTTCTTCGGCAAAAGAGTTCTTAAGACTATGCTCTAGGTTTTCAAGGCTGTCGTCTTTTTCCTCAAAATAAGCTATAGCTTTTGAAAGAAGCGGAATATTAGCACTCTGTAAAGCCATAATCTCATAGCTCGTGAGCTGATTTAGCTTTTTGAAAAACTCGTCATGGAAAGCTTCAGACTCTTTAATCTTTTGCGACTTAAGCATAATAACTGGTTTAATATTCAGTTTTAAGTCCGCAAAAAGATAACGACGATATTCACTCAAGATAAGAGCTATAAGCGTACGATCCCAGAGATTCGTATCAGTCGCAAAATTCTGGAAGTCTTTAGTGTAACCACTTTCACGGAATCGCTCCAGTGGATAATTGTATACGATTTTATCAGCATATTTTGCAAGCACGTTTTTATCTTTAAGATCAGCCGTAGCTGTAAATTCCAGTAGTATATTGTCTTTATTAGAAGTAAAAGCATTATTAACTGTGTATTCCCAGCTTTTCTCAGCATCTTCTTCAGTACTAGTCTTTTTCTTCGTATAAGAATTAATATGATGGCTTTCGTCCGAAATAAAAACGATTTTATCATTCTCAAAATCAGTGTATGTTGGCGCGTTTTCTTTAGCAAACCACATGTCTGTATGTAACTTTTGAGTGGTAGTAAATAGCAGCTCAATATCATCATCTAGAACCGTGTCGCTAAATCGGTCTACTTTTTTCACTTTAATCTTCATACCAAGATAGGAAAGATTATCAGCAAAAAGATACTTTGATGAAAGCGCGTTCAAAAAGTTTTCTTCCGTCTTTTTCAAAATATTCGTTTGATTCACAAAGAAGAGGAACTTGCGATAACCTTTTGTGTAAAGATAGAGGATAAGCCCTGCCATCATCACCGTTTTACCGGAACCTGTTGCCATGTGAAAAAGAGTATGAATCTGCTTATTCTTACGCAAACCATCTTTTTCAAAATAGGTAACGAAATATTGGAAAGCCTCTTTTTGATACTCTCGCAAAACAATATTTTGAGATAAACTATGCTCAATAATATCGGGCATAGGTGCAAGCTCATTCATTTCTTTAAGTGTATCGAGTTTTTCGTATAAGAATGATTCAGCCATGGGTCAAGCCTCCTCATAGAAAGACTTCGTAAAGGCTTTATCAGCATCACTAATTTGATATGCTGCATCATCCATATCTGAAGCATTAACGTACAGCTTGTTCTTATCAACAAGCTTCATGAGTGCTTGCTTCTTTTCTTCTAATGTTAGATTCTCAAAGTCTTTATCAGCATCAGCGAGTTCCTGCTTGGTAAGATAAGGCACAATACGCTCATCTGCGTAAATGGAAGCTTTTACACTTTCAATAGTATCTTCAGTCGCATTTTGAATAGCAGTAATAAGCGTGTTAGCGTCTTCTTTAAGCTCGCAATAAACGAAAGAGCCACCACCATGCCAGTTTTGAGCTTTAGAAATACCGCCTTGTTCGCCTTCAAGAACTTTCTTCAAGCGCTCAACAGTTATGTCTTGAATGTAATCCATTTGTTCAACACCAATGTATCGTCGTCCCATTTTATGAGCAACTGCGGCAGTAGTGCCGGAGCCAAGATGGAAGTCAAGGACGAGGTCGGTGGGGTTACTGCTTATTTCTAAAATAGATCTTATTAACTCTTCAGGTTTCGCGTAATCAAATTCATCTCTAGAGAAAAGATTTGTAATTTCATTATTCCCATCTTTATTTTTTGACTTAGTTAGCAGGGTAGCTATAAATTCTTTAATCAAAAAATCACTGTTTACGGATGTTGGCTTTTCATTACAATCATCATCTTCTTTAAAAACTCTTCGGAATGGACGATTACCGGACATAAACTCATAGTCGTCTGGGAAACCAATTCCGCCAGAAGCATACCACTCATCAAACGTATCTTTTGTGACTGCCCATGAACGCTTAGGATTAACAGGATATTCCTTACCGGTTTTTGGATTTATCATCGTAAAATCAGAATTTGGACGTTCTTGAACTGTTCTCTGGCTTGTTAAATCTGCTGTTCGCCAAGGTTTACCGGGGAAATCATCTGTTTCATAATATTTGCGTTCAACTTGTCTACCAACAACCGCATCTGATTCGTTGGCTTTCGTATAAACTAATATCCAATCAAAATCTTGCGATAAATTAAAAGGCACATCTGATTTTCCATCTCTAGTTTTTCTAGGAATAGTTCCTACAAAATGTTCTTTGCCAAATACATCATCTGCCAAAACTTTAAGATAATGCATACCATCTTCACCCATATGAATCCAGATGCTTCCATGCGATGAAAGTAGCTTATTGGCAAGTTCCAGTCTATTTTTCATAAATGTCAGCCAAGTAGACATCTTAAAATTAGAATTATATTTAAAACTATCTTCACCTATAGTTTTGTTGAAGTAATAAGGTGGATCGATATATATGCACTTTACTTTGCCTTCGTAGCGTTTAAGAAGGCTTGCTAAGGCAATAAGATTGTTTCCTTTTATAATTAAATTATCATCATCGTTAAGCGTTATGCCTGTTTCTTCTTCAACATGAATAGTATTAGTGTCTAGTTCTCCAGTTAAATCTTTCTCACCAACGGCGGTGTAACGTTTAGTGTTCGTGAATACTTTAGGTGCAAGAATGCGCGAGATTTCATCACTTGCTATTGTTTCGTTATAGAAAATCTCACTGCGTTTTTGATCATCTTTATCTTGACCGCCTTCCAATACGCAATCCTTGTAAGGGAAGTCGAGCACAACATCGTTTGTTTGCGAGACGAAACTGCCATTATGGGTAAGCCCAATTTTGTTTGTATAAGCCGTGTAAGAGTCTGGCAAGAATTCCTTTGATTCCATGAACCAAGCGAACTTTTGCTTATCGAAAACGAGCGTACCTTGAACGTCTTTGAAGAATGTTTCTTTTACGTCTTCGTTTGAGAGGAGAAGGGTGAGCAAATCTTCACTCATTGCCATAACATCACTGTATACTACAGCTTTAAGAAGCTTACCATCTTCGGCTTTGTATTTGCTATTTGAAAGCAGGAGGTCTGCTACAGTGTCAAAAATGTTTTTCATTACTTCACCTCATTCTTATTCGTTTTATTATCTCTAATGGTTTCAACGATGTCGTTTAAATCGCAGCTTAGAACCTCACAAATTCTCAGTAAAATGTCCGTTGTAACGTTGTCGCCGCGATTGAGTTTTGCAAGTGTCGTGGAGCTAATCTTAGTTTTTTCTCGCAGATCTTCTTTTGTCCAGTTAAGATCGATTAGCCTTTTCCATAATTTGTTATAAGAGAGTTTCATATTGCCCCCATGTATGTTGATGTGTGCTGACGGCACTATTGCGTTTTTTCACTATTCTTCTTGTTTTTCTTGGTATTCCATGTGTATCCATATAAGGCTTTGGTCTCATCATCGAGATGAATGACACGTAACTCATCAGATAATTCAACCGCTTCTTGTCCATAGGCAGGGGAAGCATCAAAGGCAAAGAATACTTGTTTCGGATCTCCGCAACGATCATGTAATTTTGCTGTCTTCTCGTATAGCTCTAACATTTTAACAACTGGCAAATAAGCAATCTGCTTGATGACCGTAGAATCATGGATAACGAAAGGAAGTGCTGTCAATTCCAAAATCGCCATGTCAAACAAAATCAGATTCTTTGATTTTGCACCGGCTCCGTTATCGCCTTGGGAAGAAAAGCCATAGCCAAGTTTTCCTTCTCTTGATTCTTTGAAAGAGAAAGATGGTGCGAGGCGATCTTGATCCTGGTAAAGAAAGTCATTGTCCCTTTGAAATGCGGCATTCAAGTCGCTTGCTAGACTTTTGAGAATGGCAGGTCGTCTTTCCTTCAGTGCTTCTCCGGTTTCTTTTTTGAGCTTCTTCAGTTCCTGCGTCTTGTCAAACATAGATATTTGTTCCGCAAGACGCTTTATCTTTGCGACGGTCTCACCATTTTTCTCATAGGTTTCATCGTCCAGTTCAATTGATTCATTGAGCGAGTAAATTTTCTCCTTAATTTGTTTGATCGCCTCATTGACAAGTCCAAGCTCTTTTTTGTAAAGCTCTGCCTGTTCATCAATCTGATCATTTAATATTCCGATGAGAGAGCGATGATAATATTCGACTGTCTCTAATTTTTCTTTGTTCGCTTGAGGAAAGAACTCATAAAAAGCATTTAACTCCTCGCTGCTTATCCTGAGTTCTCCAGCCAACGTAGCCTCGACAAGTTTTAGTCTACTTTGAAGAGCCGTTCTTTTTTCTTCCAGTGGTCTTAAGCTCATGCGCAGTTTTGAAGCCTGCGATTTAATTTCTCTGGTCTTATCATATAAAGATAAATCGGCGGTCACCTTTAAGCTTGCGAGCTTCGTTTTTGTTTCGCTTAACTCTTCGGCTGCTTGTTTTCGTTCTTGTTGGGAACGCAGCTTTATATACGGACTAAGTCCGCTTTTTGCAATCGTCTCCAAGCTGGAATACTCACTGGAGGCTTTTGCCAGTTCGTCTTCTAAGGCTTTAAGCTCATCGTATTTTCCGAATAGCTTTTGAAGTGCTTTTACTCCCGCCTCATCAGGTTCTCGAGGAGCTGCAAGTAAAGGTTTAGTCAAATTGGCAAGAGGCTCTTCTCCGATGCGTACAAAGCGACCGATTAATTCACGCCATGTGGAATCATTGAAATCCAGGCCATATTGCTCGGCTAAAAATAATTTATAGTCATCGATCGTCCACTCTCCGGACTTCTTCTGATACGTGTCATCTGTATAAATACTGATAAACCCATGGCGCAACGTATCACGCGAAAGATAGTAGTAGTCTTCGCCGAATTTGAGCGTGAAGTAAATCGTATGGTGCCCTACAGCTTGCGGAAGTATAATGGTATCGGTTGACAAAAAATCCTTACCGGCAAAAACGAAATCAATGATATATAGCACCGTTGATTTTCCAATGGAATTTTCAGCTTTCGCACCACCTTCGATCATGTTGAGTCCACCGTGGAAAATAATGGGCGGTCTCTGCTTTTCATCTTCGATAAATTTATCTGACCAAATACTAATGAGCACGAAAGATCACCTCGCTTTTTTTGTCTATCGTTATTTCTTGAATTGAAAGAAGCAAAGCAAGCTCTTCAATAAGTTCAAGAACGCCACCGACCTCACCAGCAATTCTCTGGTATAAATCCGCTACAGAAATGCCATCTTTCCCAATAGCTCGTAAGATGATGGGGAAATTAGATAATGTGCTTTCTTCATAGGTATAAAGTTTATTCGGCAGTCTCATCAGAAATAGCCTCCTTGCGAGGCGAAAAGACCTCACATATTTGTATGAAATAACAAACTACAATGGCGCAGGTGTATTCACCTGATCCTGTTTCGTGACTCATCCATTCTGTTATCTTTTTGAAGGCTAAACGTTGCTCAACCTGCAGCCGCTTTAGTTCAAGCCACATGCCTTTTACTTGATTGCGCATTCTTTCAAAATCCAAAACGCCGGATGAGTCCAAGCTCTTCAGTTGTGTGTCAATAAAAGATTTGTAAATAGCCATCGCATCGCGGGCTTGGAGCATCAGCTCCTCGTCTGCGATTTTTGTTTTTAAAGGATAGGCATTATATTTGGGATCCGTTTGTTTTTTAGCTGAAGGAAGATCTTTCAAAGCGACCAGTAAGGCCGTAATTTCTTTGTCTAAATGCATGGGAACTGCCGCTTGTTCAAGTTTCTCTTGTTGCTTAAGCAGTGATTTTTTCTCATACAGATTTTTTTGTTGTTCCGGCGTATGGCTTAAGTTGTATTGAGCGGCGCACTCCGGGCATAAAACTGCAAAATCTTCAATGGTTGGATTTTCTTTGCTCTCATCAATCTGAATGATGTCATAGGCAGGAGCAGTCTTGGCATTGGATGAAATTTGTAAAGATCTACCGCACTTAAGACAACCTCTGGATTGAAGCAACAACTCTTCTTTGTAGTCGGTTAAGGCTGCCCATTGATTGATTAGTATTTCGTATTCTTTATTTCGGTTTGTCTGTTTTGCTTTCTTTTGCAAAATCCTGACAAGTTCTAAGCTTGCCTGCTTAACAAGATCCTTAACCTCAACGTCAACATTATAGGTGGCGAAATTATCTGCTATTAGCTTTTTTGCGGGTAGATCCAGGTCTTTAATCAACCCCATCAAGTTTTTTAGGTTCAGACGTGATAAAAGCGCATTAGCAAATTTCATTGTAAAGGATGATGCTCTTGAAAACATCGACTCTAAAGTGGCATCGCTGGGTAGAACGGACGGATCTTTTCTGGTTGTCCACTCATCTTCCGATACCGTCGTGAACATGGAAATGAGTTCTCTCATATAAGAAGGTCCGCCGAGACCGCCCGGAACGAGCGGTTTCATAGCTTTACACCATTCATTAAATTCCAAGGCGGATCCTCCTTTCTTTTTTCTCAGGTTTTCTCATGTTTTTCTCTCAGGATTTCTCAAGGATTGAAATCAGTCACTTTGTATTCTAAAAGTGCAGTTCAGAAACCTATCTACTCAGATTCTCTGATTTGTTAATTATAGCATCTGAGGTTGCATCGAGTAAAGAAAAACTTTACGAAAGTGGAGGCTGTGAGTTGACATGAATTCAGAAAGCGAGGTGATGAAAATGCAAAAGAATACTAAGCAGACCTCGAAGCGAGTAGCTTCCAAGGCTAGCAAAGTTTTGCGTGATGGACGCTATAGCAAGACAGCTAAGTCTGTAGCTGGTAGTGCTCTCGCACAGACAAAGAAAAGTGGAAAGTAACCACTCTAAAAAATCTAAGTAATTGCAGGTCTGATTATTTAATCAGGCCGCACCCATAAATATCACAAAGCCTGATTAGCTATAGGGCGATGAGATACAGCATAGAGCTTCACGGATTTATTCCGTGGGGTGCTATGTGAAGTACCTCTATTTTCCTATGGCTATTTTCATGCCTTAAGAGCTGGTACTTCACAAAGTGCCAGCTATTTTTGTATGCGTCTTCTCATCGACCCAACTTGGTCTTATTCATATGCTTACGAAGGATTAGTGAAACTTATTGAACAGTAGTCCAAATTTTGATTATAAAAACTATTCTGCCCCTAAGGATGATCCTATTCATGATGCAGAAGATGATCATCAGTTAAAGAAAGCAATTAGAAACCAGATGCAACATGCCAGTTGTGTTCTTATATTGGCAGGAGTTTATTCAACATACAGTAAATGGATCAACATTGAAATTGAACTAGCGAAAGAGCTAGATAAAAAGATTATTGCTGTTGAACCTTGGGACTCTGAAAAAACATCACGTGTTGTAAAAAATGCTGCTGATGTAATAGTTAAGTGGAGAACTGATTCTATAATTTCCGCTATTAGAGGATATTAGTTTTTTAAAAAATAGAACTATTCAGATGATTGATAGAGAAGTTGACTTTAATAGATTGCGCAGAGTCCAATGCACTAATTGTAAGCACATATTTACAGTTGACTGGAATTGGCTTGAAGAATCATATGAACATAAAAAGACATGCAAGCGTTGTGGCATAGACTTCTTATACCAAGAGAGTAGTGTGATACCATGTATTTATAATTCTGAGAAAGCACTTGACGATAATTCTCTTGTGAATATGTTTTGGTATCACACTACAGATATAAAAGATTGGCCAAATAATAGTTACAATCCTTTAGACTCATTAACTGAGGATACTATCAAACGTATGGGTGGTCTGCGTAGGGCACAAAAATGGAATAATCGCATGAAAAACAAGGCGCTTCACTTAGGAACATATGAAGCTTCTGTTTTTAATATGTATAGAAGAATTGAATATGAAGATCTTTGTGGAAATGAATTTTACTTATATAGAGTCAAATTGAGAAAAGATTCTAAAATTTACCCTGGATGGAAATATGAACCAGCAAGCATGGTCGGAGAGTTTGATAGAGATGAAATGTGCCCCAAACCTTATAATATTACACGTTATTTAAATTATTATGAAGATCCTGGAACTTTGTCGTTAGTAATACGACCAGAAGCCATTGATAGTACACAAGTAATTGGATTTGATGATATTGCTGTGAATAAAAGTGAAATTGAAAATATTGTAAATAAATTAAAATACATTTCAGAACAAAATATAATCGAGTCAACTTTTAACAGTATTAATCTCCCACAAAGTTCATTAGAGTGTAATAATATATTTGATGAAATATTTAATGATTTGCCTATTGCATTTTCAAATTCGCTGCGACATGTTGTGCAACCAGTTAAAAATTATGAAAGCTTTGCTAATTGGTTAATCGTAGTAAAAGCATTTGTAACTGACTATTACTCAATTAAGAAGATACTAGATTCAAAACAATTGAATAAGGTCTAGAACATATTTTGCGCTGAAATCATTTATTAAATTATTAGATAATTAGATTGGAGATCATTGTTCCATGATTAAAAAAGTAATTATAAAAGGTTATAGAAAATTTAAAGATTTTAAATTTGAACCTGAAGGTGGAATGAATATTGTAGTTGGAGACAATGAATCTGGGAAATCCACTCTATTCGAAGCTATAATAATGGCTTTGACTGGACATATTGATGGTGTTCGTGCGTCTGAAGCTATTAATCCGTATATGTTTAACAAAGATAATGTAGAGAATTTTTTTAAAAACAAAGAACTAAAAAATTTACCTGAATTCTTGATAGAAGTTTATTTAAATGCTGGCGATGGGGATATACAGCGATTACGTGGTGCTAACAATAGTTTACATGAAGATTCAGTAGGATTAAGTATACATGCCTATTTTGATCTTGATTATGAAAAAGAAATTAAAGATTATTTCGAACAACATGATTGCCCGAATATAATCCCAACGGAATACTACAGAGTAGATTGGATTGATTTTTCTGGAAGATCTATTTTTAAAAAGCCAAAAGATTTGGGTGTAATGCTAATTGATTCTTCAAATATAATCTCAAATAAATACGCTAATTACAATACGCGCAATATAATTAATTCGCACATAGATGCGAAAGATAATAATAAAATTACTTCTGAATATAGAAGCAGATGTAGTAACCTAGCAGCACAACAAATTAGCGAAATTAACGAAAAACTTGAGGAATATTACAAAGAAGAAAAAGAATGGACCATTGGACTTCAGCCTGACCAATCCAATTCGTCATCATGGTGGAATATATTCACTCCATGCGTTGATAATATACCTTTAAATTTCATAGGACAGGGATATCAAGCATGTTCGAAAACTGTTTTAACTTTTTCACAGAAATCAGATAAATCTAATTACATTTTTATGGAAGAGCCTGAAAACCATTTAAGCTATTCAACGTTAAGGAAGTTATTATATTTCATTGAAGACAATTATTCAGAAAAACAGATATTTATATCTACACATAGTTCTTATGTATTAAATAGAATGGGATTAGACAAAATATCTTTGATAAACAATGGCAAAATAAGCAAATTTAGTAATATGAATCCTGACACTGTAGAATATTTCAAAAAATTATCTGGATTTAATACATTGCGTATTTTATTGTCAAAAAAAGCAGTTATCGTGGAAGGCCCTTCTGACGAAATTGTATTTAATAAATTCTTTAAAGATACTTATGATAAAGAGCCTCTTGATTGCGGAATTGATGTAATAGCAATCAATGGAGTTGCATTTAGGCGATGCCTAGAACTAGCTGACATATTATCTAAAGATATTGTAGTGTTGCGTGATAACGATAATAAAAATCCTGAAGAATGGAAAGAGAAGTTATGTAAAAATATGTTTAACGACTATAAAAATAAAATATTTATAGGAGAAGTAAATGATGGTAATACGCTTGAAACACAAATAGTTAATGCAAACAGTAACAACAAAGAAGACCTGAAAGAAATTTTAAATTACAGTGAATCTGATGATAACAATAACATTGCTAACTTTATGATAAATAACAAAACCGATTCTGCACTACTAATTGCAGAATCAGATGAAAAATTAAATCAACCGTCATACATTAAAAATGCTATTGAAAGTTTAAAGGAAATTGCTAATCAAAGCAATAATAAATAGATGTGGATATTATATGCATAAATTTATACAAGCATGTGCTGGTTGGGGAAAAACGCACGCAATAATTGAGCATTGCATACAAATGCCTACCAACAAGAGACGAATAATAATTACACTAACGTCTTCAGGCCAAAGTGAATTAAGAAGAAGACTAAAAGAAAATATGGGCAAAATAAATATCTACCCTGAAGTAAAAGGCTGGTATGAATTTTTGATTCACGATGTTATAAGTCCTTATCTGCCAAAGAAATTTTCAAATATCAAAATTAGTGGATTTGATTTTGATAAAAATAACGAAAATAAAGTATGGAGAAGACATAAAAAAGGTGAAGTCGGTCGATATTTTACATCAGAAAATAAACTAATCAGAGAGACTGTTGAAGAGCTGTCTGTGGAAATTATGCTAAACGAAGCGTCTGGTTTGGTTGAAGATCGCCTATCTCATATATATGACGAGCTTATAATAGACGAAGTTCAAGATATTAGTCGCACTGGCTTGGATGTACTGGAATTTCTTATTAAACAAACTAAACTAAAAATCTTTTTGGTTGGCGATGTGCGACAATCGTTGATCGATAGCAATTTACAATCAAGTAAAAATAAATCATATGATAGGACAAATCTTATTTCTTGGTTTGAAGAAATTTCAAAAAAAGAAGATGGGAAATTAGAAATAGAGTACAAGAATGTAACGCATCGTTTTAATCAAGAGATAGCAAATTTTTCAGATCAAATTTTTTATAAAAATTCTTTTCCTAACACAATATCAAAACAACACTGTGAAAAAAATATTGAGCATAAGGGTGTTTATATTGTTATGCGTAAAGATTTGCAGGATTATATTGATGAATATAATCCTAAACTTTTACGTCACAGCAAAGCGTGTGGTAAAAATTTAGAGAATTTAGATTTTAAAACTATTGGAAAAGTAAAAGGATTATCGTTTGACCATGTTGCAATATTAGCCACTGGTCCAATATTGAATTTTATTAAAAATAAAGATAAAGTCTTGACACAGAAATCTGCTTGCGAGTTTTATGTAGCTGTTACTCGTCCTAGACATTCAGTTGCTTTAATTGTAAATTCACTTCCTACAATTGATCCTTCATTAAATATTAAGGAATGGAAACCTAGATTGAAGCAAGGTGTGTTTGATCTTTAAACTGATAATTGAAAAAAGTATCAAAACTGTTTCATTAACGCAACAATTTTGATACACTTACATTATGTCTATTTTTGTGAATGATACTCTTCTTACGCGTGAGGAAGCTGCAGCAAAGCTAGCAGTTAGCACTCAGAGAGTTAGCGCATTATGCTCGAATCATTTACTAACAACATACGCATTTGGAAGTAGGAAGATTTTAATTTCACTAGATTCTGTAAATCGTTATAAGCAACAAAACTCTAAAAGCGGTAGGGCATATGCTCCATCATTAGCTTTTGCTGCATTATTTATGCTTAGCGGTTGTGAAGTTTCGTGGATCAATAGACAGCAGAAATATCGTATAGAAGCATATTTGCGTTCAATTACACCACAGGATCTAGTTAATCGATCTAAAAATCGCACGAAAACAATGGAGTATTGGTGTAGAAAATCGCGTTTAGTAGAACTTTCAAAGTACTTAATACTTTCTGCAGCAACCGGAAATATGCGCTCACAATTCCAACTTACGCAAAGTGACAAAATAGAAGGATATATAAGCAGTAATAATTTAGAAGATTTGGTAAATAAATTTCATCTTAAAAATAAAGAAGACGGCGCGGATAGTTCAATAATTAATGTTAGACTCCGCGCTATCGAAGATTCTAATGTTTTCGATTTTATTCGCCAAAATGTGTCTTCACACATTACTGAAGGCACACAAGAATCATCGACAAAATCCCTTATGCCGATCGCAGTGTGCGCTGCAGATTTGGCAGAATCTCTTGACGTTCGCGAGCACCAAGCAGGATTAAACAAGCTCTCGGAACTCCTTAATGAATACAATCTCTCAAAATAAAATGTTATATGACAAAAAAGTTGTGTAATAAAGAGATAGTTGATACTATCGCGAGAAGGAGTCTTCCTGCGTTGAAAGTCGACTTCATGCCGTTGACCGCTTTAACACTTTAGGCGTTGTGTGGGCTCCTTTATTTTGTCTTATAACACATGGATTGTTAAAGACTGTAAAAACAGTTGGAATATACGAAAGCTAGTCATACCCTCAAACCAACTCATTATGAGATTAAAGGGTAAGAGGAGCCCTAGCTTTCACTTCGATTCTATCATATAAGTCTTTCCCACATAAGATGATGCTATCCTAGAAGTGCGTTTATCAAAAAGAAAGAGCTTAGCGTGTTGTTACTGCATATAATGATGTGGAAGATAAGAGAGGAGTGAAAAGCTAATGGATATGATGAAACTTTGTTATGACATGGCTGAAAAACTTCGTTCCTATGCTGAGCCGTATATGAGTGAAGTTGGAAAAGCATTTGCTAATGATGCTATTGGAGCAGGAGAACCGTCAGTTGCAATTGATATTTATTTAGTAGAAGCATGGATGCACAAGAGCGCGCCTAAAGAATTGTTAATCGAAGCCTATAATTTGCTAGATCCTTATGAATGTGGAGATGTCTATGACGATATAGCAGACGATTTAGGTGTACCGCGTAAAGTCCATTCCCCAGATGAATAAAGAATAAATTTTTACCTATAACTACACTTTTTGGCATATAACCCAAAGAGCTGGTCATTCCCCCAAACCTACCCCGTGAAGGGTCAAGGGTAAGGGGAGCCCCAGCTCTCAACTTGATTCTATCATATGAGCACCTTCCTTATACGCAAAGGGTCACCCATATTCTTGTTATTGTTTAGATAGATTTATCATACGCAATAAGCGCGTATCAAAACTGTTTCCTTAACGCAACAATTTTGGCACACCTTCGCCGAATAGAATATATGACACACCAACAGACACACTGAAAAACACGCCAAATAGCACACCAAACGACACGCCAAAATAGGCGAGGGCTTGCATTTGAGAATATTTCGGGTATAGTAGTTACTCGTGCTTCGGCGCTGACATTGTTCAGTAAAGTTGCATTGCGGACATAGCTTAGTTGGTAAAGCGCAACCTTGCCAAGGTTGAGACCGCGGGTTCGAGTCCCGTTGTCCGCTCTAGGTCCGATGAGTTATTCGACCTTACGGTGGGTTAGCCAAGCGGTTAGGCAGCGGCCTGCAAAGCCGTATAGATGAGTTCGACTCTCGTACCCACCTCGATTAAGCTTCAAGCTTAATAAACAACCTGGGCGGTTGGCGCAGTGGTAGCGCACTTCCCTGACACGGAAGGGGTCACAAGTTCGAACCTTGTATCGCCCACTCGAAAGGATTGCCTTTCACGCATAATTAAAAAATTTTGGGTGATTGGCGCAGCGGCTAGCGCACTTCCTTCACACGGAAGGGGTCATAGGTTCGATTCCTATATCACCCACAATATGTTCGCAGTGTAGAAGCACTGCGTTTTTTGTTATCCGGCTATTTTTTATTTCCTAACTTACATATGAAAATTTTTTGCAGCCGAACATACATACAACCACAAATGGAAGCAATATCTCATAGCAGTCAACCAACCAGTCAGTCAGTCAGTCAACCAACCAACCAGCAAAGCAAGCAATCAATCATTTCTTCACAGAAACACACATGCTAATGTTCATTTTGAGTTCATTTAATATCGTGCTATACTCATCCGAGTACAAGTGAAAATTGCAGGGGTACTGGAAACAGTTGAGAAACACCCTTTGAACCTGTTTTGTTAAGACATGCGTAGGGAGCAATTACAGTAAGTGATTTCTTTCTATCACGATTTTCGTGATATCTTGCATTGCCACAAAGTAGTAGCAATTACACGAGTATCAACTAAACAATTAAAAAAAAAAAATTAAAAAAAAACAACTAAAAAACTAAAAACCAAACACCAAAACCAAAAAAATATCCGCCTGAATGTCACTTTTGGGAAAACTTGCACAAGTGAGGAGGAATACTGCACATGATTGATAGCAGCATAAGTGCTGAAACTATAGAATCAGCCATAAGCTGGCTTGCAGGATTCACAGAAAAACCAGGAGAACAAGGAGTTACTCGACCTCTTTACACAAAATCTTGGAAACAGGCTCTTTTTGCTCTTCGTCAACGATTTGAAAAACTCGGTATGACTGTAGAATTCGACCAAGTTGGAAACCTAATTGCAACTGTTGAAGGATGCGAAAAGCCAGAAAGCATAATAGCTTGTGGATCGCATATTGACACAGTTTCAAGAGGAGGTCGTTTTGACGGCCAACTTGGAATAGTTGCAGCCTATTTAGCAATTAAGAATTTACTCACTAGATATGGAAAGCCAAAGAAAAGTCTTCGCATTATCTGCTTAGCAGAAGAGGAAGGCTCACGTTTCCCATACGTATTCTGGGGTTCAAAGAATTTCTTCGGACTAGCCAAAAAAGAGGACGTAGAAAATATTTGCGACAGTGAAGGTGTTCCTTTCGAAACAGCAATGCGTGAAGCTGGGTTCAATTATCAAACAACTCAACCTAAGTTCGCAAATCTTGAAGCCTGGATTGAGCTACACATTGAGCAGGGACCAACGCTTTACAGCAATCACGAAGATTTAGGTATTATCACCAGCATTGCCGGTCAGCATCGTTGGGATATTCATCTTAAAGGCGTACAAAATCACGCTGGCACAACAATGATGTCCTACAGGCACGATGCAGTAGATTGCATGTCTCATATAATCGCCAAGAATCTTGACAAAGCCAAGCAAGCAGGCGACCCACTGGTACTTACTTTCGGTAGAATCAGCGTGGTTCCAAATCAAGTAAATATTGTTCCTGGAGAAGTTACTTTTTCAATGAACTGCCGTCATACAGATAAAGCTTTTCTTGATAAATTCTTGCAGGAACTCGACGAAGATATTCACGAAACTGCTAAGTCTTATGGCATTACAGCGCAGATTGATAAGTGGATGTCTGACGATCCTACACCACTTAGCGACGATATTATTAATCTTTTGAAAGATCAAGCTAATAAGCAAGGTTATGCATACAGAGTCATGCATTCAGGTGCTGGTCAAGATACGCAAATTTTTGCTCCGTTTGTAAAATCCGGAATGATTTTCGTTCCTTCAAAAGATGGTATTAGTCACGCTCCAGAAGAGTACACAGATCCACAAGACGCTGTTCACGGAGTAAAGCTTTTACGAGATGCTCTGCATAGTTTGGCTTATGAGGACTAACTAAAAAACCAACTAAAAAGATAACGAAAAACAAAGAAATAGAAATCTAGGAAGGACACAAAAAGCATATACGATGCAAACTTCACTGCTTAATTAATCGCAGCGAAGAAAAGTGAATATCGAATGAGAGTACAACGCTTATTCACGAATAAGAGGCTGATACGAAGGGGCGCACCACCACGGGTACGACATCCTTTCGTATCTTTTTTTATTTTTGAGCAAAGTTGCGATTATTACTTTCAAAAAAACTCAAAATAAAAAACTCAAAACACAAAACACAAAAAGAATCAAATTTACAAACAAGAAAAGTAAGGAGGTGCGCATGCAAATTAGTAAACTGCTACAAGACGAGCCAGTAGATAGTAAAAACTTGGAATGTTACCGCGAGCGCGGCTACACTAACGAAGATTTACTGCCAAAGCCGCAAGAAAAACGCACAATGAGCGCTCTTAATTTCTGCACTTTGTGGATGCAGTCTGTACACAATATTCCTAATTATGCTGCAGTTGGCGCGTTCCTTTTAATGGGATACTCTCCAATTTACGTAATGATTGGTATCATGCTTGGCGCAATTCTTACAGCAATTGTCATGGTTGCTAACGGTGTTGTAGGTTCCAAATACGGCATACCATTTTCTATGCATTTGCGCGCAACATACGGAAAAGCAGGCGCTCAACTACCAGGATTCCTCAGGGGAGTAGTTGCTGCAATATGCTGGTATGGAATTCAAACATATATAGGTGCGAAAGCTTTAGAGATTCTAGTTGGCAAAATTTGCCCTGAGTTTCTTACTTTTGGAAACAAAATACCATTTGTAGGTTCGCACATACCTATTATTATTTCCTTCGCAATATTTTGGTTGCTTAACTTGGCGATTGGTTTAGGCGGAGGAAAGACTCTTAATAAGCTAACTGTAGTATTAAGCCCACTTATTTACGTTGTTTTTGGTTGCATGAGCGTATGGGCTATTAGCTGTGCTGGTGGATTATCTGCAATCATGCAATATCATGCTACTGTTCAAGCGCCAACTAATTACGGTCTTGGGCTTTTCATGATGATGGTTGTAAATTCTGTGCTGGGCGTTTGGGCTGCTCCTGCCGTTTCTATTGCTGATTTTACGCAAAACGCAAAGTCAACTATGGCTCAACTAAAAGGTCAAATTGCTAGCTTCTTGCTAAGTTACGCGCTTTTTGCTTTTACAAGCGTAATTATTTTAGTGGGCGGATCGCTTTTTTACCATGAAACTATTACAGATGTTCTTGTTATCATAAACAAGTGGGATAATCTTCCTGCAATTGCAATAGCTACTGGGTTGCTTCTACTTACTACAGTTTGTACAAATGCTACTGGAAATATTGTTCCTGCAGCATACCAGCTAACTGCTTTAGCTCCGCGATTTGTAAATTATAAGCGTGGCGTAGTTATTGCAGCTCTTGTAAGCACTGTGTTAATGCCGTGGAAGTTTATGGCTAATATTACAGGCTTCTTGAATCTTATTGGTATGCTTTTAGGTCCTATTGCAGGTGTTCTACTTGCCGACTATTACGTAGTAAAGCGCACGCATATTGATCTTGATCAAATTTATTACGATACAAATAGCTCGTCAAAATCTGCTTATTCTGGAACTAACTGGATATCTTATACTTCTACGATACTTGGGCTTTTATTTGCTCTTTCCGGGCAGATAATTCCTCTACTTTCACCACTTACTCAAATCTCATGGATTGTGGGATGCGCTGTAGGATTCGTGTGTCAAATATTACTATCAAAAGTTTTTCAGCCAACAATGGCTAAAGAAAGGAAATAATATGAACTACGATGTAGTAATCACAAACGGTTTGGTTGTATTCGATAATGAAGCAACTAAAGCCGATATAGCAATTAAAGACGGCAAGTTTGCTGCTTTTGGAAGCAACTTTACAGCCGATAAAACTATTGACGCAACTGATTTAATAGTTGTTCCTGGAAAAGTTGATTCTCACGTTCATATTAACGCTCCAGGCGGCGGCGTTCGCGACGATTGGGAAGGTTTTGTAACAGCAACTTCTGCCGGCGCAAAAGGCGGTATTACTACAATGCTGCAAATGCCTTGCAATCAAATTCCTGCAACTACTGATGGAAAGTCATTTGAAGCAGTGCTTAAAGAAGCAGACGGAAAGCTCAAGGTTGATGTTGGTCAAACTGGTGGCTTGGAACCACAAAACCTCAATGGCGGAATATGCGAGCAAGATAAGCAGGGTGTCGTTAATTACAAAGCATTCCTCGGCACTACTGGCGACAAGGATTTGCAAGTTGATTTGTATAATTGCGACGATTATTCCCTCTACACCGGTATGCAGCAGATTGCAAAAACCGGCAAAATTTTGATTATGCATTGCGAAAACGCTCCTATCACAGATCAGCTTGGAAAGAAAGCTCATCAAATGGGAGCTAGAAAACTTTCTGAGTTCGTAGCAACCAGACCTGTTTTCACTGAAGTTGAAGCGATTGAACGCGCTTGTCTTTTTGCTAAAGAAACTGGATGCAGAATTCATATTGTTCATGTTTCTTCACCAGAAGGCGCTCAAGCTGTTGCTGACGCTCGTAAGAATGGCGTTGACGTAAGCTGCGAAACTTGCAACCATTACCTATATTTCGACACTTCTGAGCTTGACGAGATTGGAAATATCGCTAAGTGCACTCCGCCAATTCGTGACAAGGAAAACCAGAATGGCTTGTGGGAAAAGGTTTTTGACGGTTCTATTAACTTCATTGTTTCCGACCATTCGCCAGCTCCTTTGAGTTTGAAGCAAACTGATGATGCTTTCACAGCTTGGGGTGGTATTGGTAGCGTTCAAAACGATGTTGATGTGTTCTTTGATGAAGCTGTGCAAAAGCGCGGAATGTCATTAACTCAATTTGTGGCATTGAATTCTAGCAATTCTGCAAAACGCTTCGATTTGAAAGGAAAAGGCAGCATACGTTTGGGTTATGACGCAGATCTTGCATTCATTAAACCAAATGCTCCTTATGTTCTTAAAGCTGAGGATCTTGAGTATCGCAATAAGTTCAGCCCGTACGTTGGACGCACTATTGGCTGCCAGGTGGTAAGAACTTTGCTTCGCGGTGAAGAAATTTACAGCAAAGAAAACGGAGTTTGCGAAGACTTTAAGGGCAAGTTTATTCTTCATCCTGCTAAGGCTTAGGTAGAATATTTAAACGTAATATTCAAACGTAATATTCAAAACTTAAAGCATATTCTACAGAAAGGAGGTAAGTGTGCTGAAACTTAATCACGATACTGTGGATTATGTTGAGAACGAGAATTTACTTGAACTACTTAAGCGCGAAGGCTACGACAGTACTTTTGTTGCAATAGAAGTTGATGGTGAATTAGTAAAACGCAAAGATTTTGAAACTTTCATAGTTAAAGATAACGCAAAAATTGAAGTATTTAGCATTATGGGAGGAGGATGAATGGAAAGTGACGATATTCGCGCAAAAGTTCTTAAACGTCAGCTAAAGGAAGATAATGATTTGTTTGCTCAACAATCAGTTTCAATACTTGGCTGCGGCGGTTTGGGATCAAATATTGCGTTAATGCTTGCGCGAGCCGGCGTAAAAAAGTTGTACATTTACGATTTTGACAGTATCGAGTATTCGAATTTAAACCGTCAAAATTATACGATTAACGAAATTGGACAACATAAAGTACATGCTACTAAAGCGCGACTTAATGAAACTTTGCCGTACGTTGAAGTAGAAGCTTTCGTGCAAAAAGTTACGCCGGAATCGTTAGATGAGATTGCTGAGCGCTCCGACTTGTTTATTGAAGCATTCGACAATCGCGAATCAAAAGCAATGGTTCTTGACTATTTCATGAATCATCCTAACAAATATGTTATTACTGCTTCTGGCTTATCTGGACTTGGAGATATTAGGAACGTCAAAATTAAGCATCTTTCAAACGTGTGCTTAGTAGGTGATTTTAAGTCTTCTCCTGAAGAAGGCTTGTATTTGCCTTATGTTTCGATTATCGCAAGTTTAGAAGCGTTAGAAGCGTTGAAATGGATAAAAAATGGAGGAAATTATGGAGAATGAAGATTATTTAGAATTAGGTGGTAAGAAGTTTACTTCTCGATACATTTTGGGTTCTGGAAAGTATTCTGAGGAGCTTATTGATGCCGCAGTAAATAGCGCTAAAGCTGAAATGATTACTGTAGCAATTCGCTATAGTGAGAAAGCTGCAGGAATTTTAAAGCATATTCCAGAAGGCGTTACCATTTTGCCTAATACTAGCGGATGCGTAACTGTAGAGGAAGCAGTTAACACTGCTCATATTGCTCGCGAAATGGGTTGCGGTAACTTCATCAAGCTTGAGATTATTCCTGATCGCAAGTATTTGTTGCCAAACAATGAAGCTACTTTGCAAGCAACAAAGATTTTGGCTGACGAAGGCTTTACTGTTCTTCCTTACATGTATCCAGATTTGTACTTTGCTAAGGCAATGCGCGACGCTGGCGCTGCTGCAATTATGCCTCTCGGCTCTTTGATTGGCTCTAACAAGGGTCTTGAAACTAAGAAGTTTATTCAGCTTATTATCGACGAAATCGATCTTCCTGTTATTGTCGATGCTGGCATTGGCGTTCCAAGCCAGGCTGCTGAAGCAATGGAAATGGGTGCTGCAGCTGTAATGGCAAATACTGGAGTTGCTACTGCAAACGATATTGTGCTTATGGCTAAAGCTTTCAAGCTTGGTATTGAAGCAGGTCGCGCAGCTTATCTTGCAGGCCCTGGTCGAGTGCTTGAAAAGGGTGCAACACCATCTTCTCCAAAGCGCGATGACGAAAGCAAGTAAGCAAACAAATAAAATAAGTATTCAACTTAAAACACTAAAAATCTGAAACAAGTAAGCCTTACAAGTGCAGCCAGTACTTGTAAGGCTTGCGACATACCTAATTTGCACTTTTTATGAAAATGATATAAGGTATTCACTTGTTTGCGGACATAGCTTAGTTGGTAAAGCGCAACCTTGCCAAGGTTGAGACCGCGGGTTCGAGTCCCGTTGTCCGCTCCATTTGAAAATAAAATATCCACAATTCTGCAACATTCACACATCGAACATGCGTTTCCTATATACTACTTATATACTGAACTATGATGTGACGAGTGCAGTCAGCACATAAGATTAAATGCTGAATGCTTACGAACGCAACTTGCATTATGTCAACGACTTGAAAGAATGGGGATTATGGCTGAAGACGTGCAATCTACCGAGCAGACACACTCTAAAGAAGATCGTATGTCAATCATGTCAGACGCTATTGATTCCTTATGGCAACAAGGCGAAATTACTTCCATTCCTACTTTTTCTAAGCACCGTATTTTTCGTGATTTTCCAGGACTTCCAGCAAATACCCAACTAGCTTGGTTTAAAATCCCTGGGAAACTATTTGGAATTGCGCTAGGTTTATGCAAAGATGATGGAAAACATTTTCGTCAACTTGCAATTGCAGACAAAGATGGGAGAGTTTACACAGGAGATAAAGTAACTCCTGTAGAAGCAATTGAGCGCATACCACAGTTGTCATTTATTGAGCAAGGGTCTTTTAATCTATATAACAAAACTAGATTCTATGGATCTAAGCAAATACAAGCATCACATAACTTTACAAAACAACTACAAAACGTATTTAAAAATTTACGAAAAAAGAAAGTAAATAAGAATACTTCAAGCTCATACGCAAAACAAAACATTAACGATAAGCCTTTTGTCTATGGCGATGTTGTTATGCAAGTTTCTTTAGATGATGGCTTGCATCAAGTTGCTTCATGGATTTGCTTAAACAATGGAAAGCATAAAAAATATACTATCGAAGGCACACGCTTATCGTTGAGTGACGATTTTAGATGCAATCTTTCATATGAAGACGCTATTGCTACAGTATTTTTTGCGACTTTTTTTGTGCCAGATTTACACCAATCATTAGTTGGTTTTGGATATTTTCACGTATTACACCGCTTGCATACAGAAGCTCCTCTTGGCGCAATAAGAAGAAGCGTTTCCGATATTAAAACTGCGCGCAAAGAAGGTTTTAGAGTTTCCGGTTTGGAAGAATACTACGAACGCGTCATGCGCGACGTTGGAGCATTAGAGCAAACTCACAGTCTAGAAGCAGTTCATGCAGCGGAAAGATTACACTTACAACCTGCACAGAAAACTTCAGCACATTACTTGATTTGGGATGATTCATTAGAGCCTTCTGCAGCTTTGAAAGTGTTGCGCATTGAAGGTGCATTAAACAGACTACAAGCAATTTATCAATGCATTCAAGCAAACGCATCGCAAGGTGGTAAAAGTTTAGAAGATAATATTACTTGCGAGCGCATTTGTGCTATCGATAACTCATTTATTGAAGATCCAGCTTTTATTGCTAGCGAAGATTTAGGAATGCAAAGTTTCGGAGATCCTACGCAAGATGACTGCATTCGCCCATTAATGCATTTATGGCGCAAAGCTCGCAAGTGCCAACAGTCTGCATCGTATTTAAAACAGACTGAAGCAGGAGAGTGGTTGTATCGCCAATCTTTAGCTGAACTTATTCGTAGCCTGTATTTACCGTTCCGTTTTGATGCAGATTTTCGCTCTAATTTAGGAGATGGGAAAGTTGCATTAGCTTTTACAGCAACAGGATCATCACTAATGCCAAGAAGTATCTACGATACTAATAAAAATAAGTGGCATGAGTATAGCGATAGCGAAAAGTCCAATATTTCAGTAAATTACAATTTGAGAATTGGAATTATGCTTGCAACTCTCGCTTTTGGTATTAGCGATAAAATACAGCAAGTTTCTATTAGACTTGACTCTATAGGTTTAGAAGAAATGGTTGCTGCACAAGATAGCGCTATTAGCAATCTACTAAATCGTACGCTAAGAGCACTAAATAGAATTGATAACAATAGTACGCACGAAAAAGGTGAGCCAAAAGATGGAGACATTCATGGCGACCCTTCTAAGTTGCAAGATTTGCAACACCTACCGTTTGCTGATGTTGTAGAAGCTGCGCAATCATTAGTAGATGAGCATAGTGATGATTTAACAAGCGCGATGGAAGTCGGAAACAATGAAAACAACGCAAATAACACAAATCCTTTAGCAGCATTTAGCGAACCGCCAGAAGTGCGGACTTTAATAACCGTCACTTTCGAACGTGACAATTTCGTAAAACATATTCGCTCGCACGGATTACAAAATCCTATAGAATTCTACAAAAAATCTAACGCGCGTATAAGCTTAAACGAAAATTGCAAGCTTAACACTGTAGAACCATCATTCGATTTGCATGACACTTGCTTCTCGCCTAACGGTGCACAGGAAGAGCCAGAATTTTCAGACACACTATTTAACGAAGAACAAGAAGAAATACTCGGAACAGAACATGCTAAAGGTCTTTCTATACAACGAGAAGACTTGCTACAGCAAGCAGTCGCCGATTTTCATCATATTGCTTCACAACCATTGCTAACAACAGCTGAAAAAGCTCGTGAAGCAATGAATATCATCGAACAAATTGGCGACCCAGAGCTTAACAACCAAGCAGATATAGTAACTCGTTCACTTATTGACGAAACTACAATACCGGAACTTCATTTCAAAGCATCTCAAAATATAAGAGATATGCGCATACACGCCCAAGAACAACTCATAGAGGGCGACATTAAACAAGCATTAGAATCTTATGAGAACAATATTGCAAAATTTGACACCATGTTCGCAATAGATAATGCTGTGCCACGTTACTTTAATTCATATGCAGAACGAGTAGTGTACAACCGCTTATTCGCAACACCAGACGAGCAAACACTACTTATTCCAGACGGATTATTCTACGCCCACATGGAATTAGCAGATTTGCTCTCACAACTACATCAATATGATGCGGCGTTAAAACATTTAAACACAATGGTTTCATACGCTCCAACATACGCATTATCGCATTTGCGACTTGCAGCAGCGTTATCGCAACAAGAAGATTGGACGTCAACAGTAGCAGCATGTCTAAACGCACTTCGAGTAGCATTAGACAAAGACGACGCAGCATTCGCATACTATAGATTAGCTTATGCAGCTTGGATGCAAGACAAGTTCACTCTGGCAGCAAGCGCTTACCGAATGGCAGACTATTTAGCTCCAGGAAGAATAGAACCGCTACAAATGGAACTAGAAGAGTTATTATCACGAATGCGCTCGCAGTGTTATAAAGCTCCTACTAGTATGGATGATGTTAGACATTGCTTTATGAGTGACGATATTCCTGTCTGGCCTAATATTGAAGCAAATCATATTATTGGAAAAGCTGCAAAGCTAACTGTTGACGATGGAATGTTTGTAATTGCAAGAACTTTGTGTGTAGCGCATATTCGAATGTCGCTGAATGACGATTGTGAAGGTGCAGTACAATCACAGTTCTTACGTTCATTAAATGCGTAACTGGTAAGTGACATAATCTATATAAAGCAACAGCTGATTTGAAGGGGGTTTCATGAGTATGGCTCACGATGATATCGAGTCAAAAAACGTACAATGGACTCTTTTTGACGATTTTGACGAGCAAAATGAGACTCATGAAAATACGCAAAAAACAGATACATGGATTGCTCAACTTCAACCAACAGACACTGATGCGTTGGCTCTTGGAAACTTGCAGCCAGCGACGCTTACTATAGAGCAAGCTGCGAAACTTTGGGCAAAATTGGCAGCTTGGGCACAATCTGATCAAATTGCTTATTACGTAGAAGATTCTCCGACTAGTTCAGACGCAGCATATGATGCAAGAATGCGAGCGCTAAGTGCTTTAGAAGCTGCCTTCCCAACTTTAGATACTCCTCAATCCCCAACACATCGCGTAGGTGGAACTTTTTCTAACGATTTTACTTCTGTAAAGCATCCGTCTCGAATGATGAGTTTGGATGACGTATTTTCAATTGAAGAATTACACGATTGGTATAACAGCGTAATTCGCGATTTACAATGGGATGAGTCTAAACCTCTTCCTATGACTTGCGAAGTAAAAATTGATGGTCTTGCTTTAAATCTTATTTATCGCAACGGTACTCTTGAACAAGGTCTTACTAGAGGCGATGGCGTAACTGGCGAAGATATTACATTAAACGTAAGAACGATTGAAGCAATACCAACACAGCTTCATTCTGACAATCCTGACGATATTCCTGAGTTCGTGGAAATTCGTGGCGAAGTTTTTATGAAATGGGAAGACTTCAGAAAATTAAATGATGAACAAGAAAATGCTGGACGAGTTGCTTTTGCAAACCCTCGTAACGCTGCAGCTGGCTCTTTGCGCCAAAAAGATCCACGAATTACAGCTACGCGTCGATTAAGCTTTTTTGCACACGGACTAGGTGAGCTTCGTTGGAAAGAAAATACAAGCCATAACAATAGTGAAACAAAATTTAATCAGTCTGACGCATATAAGTTCTATCAACAGTGGGGAATACCTGTTTCTCCGTACACAAGAAAAGTCACAAATTTTTCTGAAATAGAAGAAATGATTGACTATTACGGAGAGCATAGAGCAAATATTTTGCACGCTTTAGACGGCATAGTTGTAAAAGTTGATGACAGAGCATTACAGCATCAACTAGGAGCTACTTCTAGAGCTCCACGATGGGCTATTGCGTACAAGTATCCTCCTGAAGAAGTTAATACTTATTTGAAGGATATTATTGTCCAGGTTGGAAGAACTGGAAGAGTAACTCCTGTAGCTGTTCTTGAACCTGTTACTGTAGCAGGATCGACAATTTCTCGCACAACTCTTCATAATGCTTACGAAGTTGAACATAAAGGTGTGCTAATTGGCGATACTGTAGTAGTACGTAAAGCTGGGGATGTTATTCCGGAATTAGTCGGACCGGTACTGAAAGCTAGGGAAGGGCGAGAAAATGAACTTAGAAAGTTTGTTATGCCAGAATACTGCCCATCTTGTGGAACTAAGCTAGCTCCTGCAAAAGAGGGAGATAAAGACATTCGTTGCCCAAATGTAGAAAACTGCCCAGCTCAACTTACAGAACGAATAATTCACTTGGCTTCCAGACAAGCTTTTGATATTGAAAATTTGGGCGATAACGCTGCGCTAGCTCTTACAAATCCTGAGGATTGCAGACCTACAACTGCAGAAGTTTACTGCCCAGATATGGATAAAATTATAATTCAGCGAGGCGCAACTCAACAACCATATATACCGTCACCAGATTTAACGCTACCTGAACCACAAAATCCAGTACTTAGAAATGAAGCTGGATTATTTAGTATTACTGCCGACGATTTGCAAAATGTAATGGTTTGGAAAGAAATTCCTCTTGTTGAAGAGTGGAAAGAAGTTAGTAAAGACGGTAGCTTTAAAAAGCATACACGCAAAATAGGCGGATCTGGTCTTTGGCACCAAGTTAGAGCATTTTGGACTCGCACAATCGAAGCAAAGTTATCTACAAATTACGAAGCGGCAGAAACTTCCGAAAAAACTACTTCACCAAACGAACAATGGGATACTCAATATCCTAAATTCCAAGTTCCAATTGACGCTAAAGTAGTACTTTGGAAAAATAAGCGCATTACTAGAAATGCTAAAACTAGCGGAAACGATAAAGAAACAATAAATGTGCCATGGTATACAAGACCTTCTGAAACTACTCGTAGTATGCTTGAAGAAATAGCTCAAAAAGGCAAGAATGCAGCACTGTGGCGAGTTTTGGTTGCTTTATCTATTCGTAGACTAGGTCCACCAACTGCACGTCTTATAGCGGCAAATTTTGGATCTTTAGATAATATTTCCAAAGCATCTATTGAAGAACTTACACAAATTGATGGAGTTGGTCCTGAAATTGCGCAAGCAGTATACAACTGGTTCCAACAAGCTAATGACCCTGCTAATTGGCAATTTGAAGTATTAAAATCGTGGCAAGAAGCAGGTGTAGTAGGGAAAGTTGAAGCATCATCTTTCGCTCAAACATTAGTAGGTAAAACAATAGTTGTTACAGGATCTTTGCAAGGATTTACAAGAGACAGCGCAAAAGAAGCTATAGTCTCAAGAGGAGGCAAAGCATCAGGATCAGTAAGCAAGAACACATATTGCGTTATTCTAGGCGAAAATGCAGGATCCAAGGCAACTAAAGCGCAAGAACTTGGCATTCCTATGCTTAACGAACAACAGTTTAATACTCTTTTAAAAACTGGGAACTTAGAAGAAACACTACAAATTGCAAATAATACTGTTCCAAATCTCATTGCTGAGGAATCATAACGCATGAATACAAGTGAACTCGAAAAACAAGTTTACGATTTGCTGGGTAGCGTTATTGATCCAGAATTAGGTCGCTCTGTTACCGAATTAAATATGGTAACCGGAGTGCATGTGATAAAAAAAGCTGAAACCATTGATGCAACAAAGTTTGCTTATGATGTAGAGATAAATCTTGAACTTACTGTGCCAAATTGCCCTCTTGCAGAAGTAATTACAGGACGAGTTCAAGAAGCTATATCTAAATATCCTCAAGCAATACTCATACCGCACGTTAACGCTACTGCAATGAGTAAAACTAAATTAGAAAAGTTGGTTGCAGATTTAAAAGCTGAACGCAAAGAAAATCCATTTAATAAAGCTGGCACTCGCACGAGAATTTTTGCTATAGCTTCTGGGAAAGGCGGAGTTGGAAAATCCTCTATAACTGCTAATTTAGCTGCAACTTTTGCAGCATTAGGTTACGATACTGCAGCTATTGATGCCGATATTTACGGCTTTTCTTTACCGCGAATGTTTGGAGTTAATTCTCAACCAACAAATTTAAACGGAATGCTTATGCCTGTAGTTGCTTGGGGAGTAAAGCTTATTTCTATTGGAATGTTTGCTGGAACTGATCGTGCTATTTTGTGGAGAGGACCACGATTACAACGTTCTTTAGAACAGTTTCTTTCAGATGTTTGGTGGGGCAACCCTGATGTTTTACTTCTTGATTTAGCTCCAGGCACAGGAGATATGGCATTAGCTGTAGCGCAATCCTTACCAAACGTAGAGCTTGTTGTAGTAACAACTCCACAGCCTAGCGCATCAGATGTAGCAGTTAGGTCAGGTCTTATGGCTTTGCAAATTCCTGTAAAAGTTCGCGGAGTTGTTGAGAACATGAGCTGGTTTGATAATAACGGCGAGCGCTTAGAATTATTTGGTTCAGGAGGAGGAAAGAGAGTAAGCGAACAGCTTTGTAACGCTCTTGACACTAATGTGCCTCTTTTAGCTCAACTTCCTTTAGATCCTGCGCTTAGAGAAACTGGTGAAGCAGGGCGACCTGCTGTTTTAACCGAAGATGGAAAATTGGCAGATTCTAATTTAGCTAATACTTTTATTCATTTAGCTAAATCTTTAATAAAAAACTCTTAAAGCAAATAAAGCTTAAAATACAGCCGAAAAATAAGTATGGGGTTGCTTAAAATCAAGCGACCCCATACTTTTAGTTAGTTATAAAACTAATTATTTAACAGCGTTCAACCACTGCTCTTTAGTAGCCTTTTCAGCTTCCAACTTAGCTTTACGCTTATTATCGGTTTCCTTAGCAATAGCAGCGTTAAGCTCTTCTAGTTGTGCTTCCAACTGTAAAGCAAAACTGGACTTACGAGCGTTAGCTTCAGGATCAGCCTCACGCCAAGCAGCGTCTTCAACAGCCTTAATCTTTTTATCAACGTCGTTTAAGCGAGACTCAATACGACGCATATCTTCACGAGGAACGAAACCAATAGCATCCCATTCTTCCTGAATCTGAGACAAAGCCTTACGAGCTTTCTTAGCAGCTTCTTCATTTTCTACAGGCAACAAAGCCTCTGCTTTTACGAGCAAAGCTTCCTTCTTAGCAAGATTTTCGTGTTCTCCAGCATTAACCTTTTCACGGTCATTTTGACGAGCATGATAGAAAGCATCAGCAGCTTCGCGGAACTTAGCCCACAGAGCATCATCGTGCTGGCGACCAGCATTGCCAGCTTTCTTCCAACGATCCATTAAAGCATTGAACTTCATAGAAGTTTCACGCCAATCTTTTGAATCTTTTAAGCTTTCAGCTTCTGCAATAATAGCTTCCTTAAGCTGCTTAGCATTATTACGCACGTGCTCACGTTCTTTAACCCAAGAATTGCGAGCCTGAGAGAACGCAGAACGAGCCTTTGAAAAACGCTGCCACAAAGCATCGGCATCAGACTTATTCAAGTGAATAGTAGTACGCTGATGTTCCTGCCATTCGTCGAATAAAGCACGTAGCTTATCGTTTAATTCACGCCAGTTAGTAGATTCATTCATTTGCGCTACTAAAGATTCTGCACGTTCTACAATATTTGTACGCTCTTTCAAAGCTTTTTCCAGAGCTTCTTTTCGAGCTTTAGCGATTGCTTCCTTCTTTTCATTACCTTTTGCAGTCAATTCGGCGTGTCGCGCACGTAAAGCAGCAATATCACCTACGGCAGCAGGATTTTCCAATTCAGCTTTCAAAGTATTAAGCGTTTCGTCAATTTCTTTTGCTTTTACATTGGAAGCTTCTAAGCGCTTAGCAAAAAGATCAAGCTTAATCTTCAAATCAAGATAACGATGAATATAGAAAGTCAACGCTTCTTCAGGAGTGCCAGTGGAGTATTGACCAACCTCACGCTCAGCACCGTTTTCAGTAACGTAAACAGTGCCATTTTCATCAACACGACCAAAGGTTTTTGCGGCTTTAATATCCTCTTCACTATAAGAAATGGTTGGTGCTTGAGCAACAACACGAGTCTTATGCGCGAAGCTTGCTGGAGATGGAGCAACTGGCTTTGGCGCGGTAGTAGTTTTAGTAGTTTCTTCAGGTTTAGTCTGTTCGGTCACGGGACGACTCCTTACAGCAGATGCACGGTAACATTGTTACGAATAAGTATGACGGTAAGCCATGATTTTTCCGCAACACCACCTATTATAGTGGACATGGTACAAGGCTCATCAATATCGGGTTTCCCTGAATGGCTTCCTAGTGAACGCGCTGTTGAACAGCAAGTAATTGACACACTAAGAGAAGTGTTTGAACTCAACGGTTTTATTGGAATTGAAACGCGTGCAGTAGAACAGGGTTCAAGCTTATTAAAAAAAGGCGAAACCAGTAAAGAAATTTATTTATTATCGCGTTTACAAGAAGTTGGTCACGAATCCGACACTCCTGTAGAAGAACGCATTGGTTTACATTTCGATTTAACAGTTCCGCTCAGCCGTTACGTCGTTGAGCATACTGGTGATTTAACGTTCCCATTTAAGCGCTGGCAAATGCAAAAAGTTTGGCGAGGGGAGCGTCCACAAGAAGGTCGTTTCCGTGAGTTTGTACAAGCTGATATCGATGTCGTAGGAAATGGCGAATTACCTTCACACTACGAAGTTGAACTTCCACTTGTTATGGTTGAAGCTCTTGAGCGTTTACGTAAGTTCGGTCTTCCTAAGGCAACTGTTCATGCTAACAATCGAAAGCTTTCTGAAGGTTTTTATCGCGGTATTGGATTAAGCGATATCGAGGGAGTTCTTCGAGAAATCGATAAGCTAGACAAAATTGGCGCTGAAGAAGTATCTAAGCTTTTGGTAAAAGAATGCGGCGCTACGGCTTCTCAAGCTGCAGCATGTTTAGAATTAGCTGAACTTACTGCCGAAACAGGAGATGAGTTGAAGTCTCGTTTCGACGGATTATGCGATAAGCATAATATTTCTCGAAGTGATGATAACGAGTCTTACGTTTTAGCTTCTCAAGGTGTTGAAACTCTTGCGATGATTGTAGACGAAGCAGCACGTATTCGCCCAGGCGCTGTTGTTGCTGATTTGAAAATTGCTCGTGGACTTGACTACTATACTGGTTCTGTTTACGAAACTTTCCTTGACAACGCAGAATCTCTTGGTTCAATTTGCTCTGGCGGTCGTTACGATAATTTAGTTTCACAAGGCAAGAAGAAGTATCCAGGCGTAGGACTTTCAATCGGCATGTCTCGACTGCTTTCTTATATGCTTCACACTGCAGGAGCTACTGTTTCTCGAGTTTCTCCTGCTGCAGTACTTGTTGCAGTGTGGAATGAAGAAGATCGTCCTGCATGCAATGCTATTGCTAAAACTTTACGAGATCGAGGCATTGCAGCAGATGTTTCTCCTAGCGCAGCAAAGCTTGGTAAGCAAATAAAATATGCTGACAAGCTCGGCATTCCTTATGTGTGGTTCCCTGCTGATAGCACTGAATCAGAGTCATCTCACGATGAAGTAAAAAATATTATTACTGGCGAACAGGAAACCGCGGATGCCACGTCTTGGCAACCGGATACTGTTTATGCCCGGCAGACAGTTTCTTGCGCTAAATAATGTTCTTGCAAATTTGCTTGAATATTGAGCGCAAAATCATGTCAATAGAAACAAATGAATATATCAATTAGATTGTAGAGGAAGTGGACTTATGAGCCAGACGGCGTATCGCACACATCATGCCGTTGAAGTGACTGAAGAATTAGTCGGGCAAAAAGTAACCATCGCTGGTTGGGTTGATCGTCGCCGTGATCATGGTGGAGTCGCCTTTGTTGATGTCCGTGATAACACAGGCTTAGTGCAAGTTGTTATTTACGATGAAGAAACTGCACGACCATTGCGTAGTGAATTCGTTGTACAAGTGACCGGCGAAGTTCGCTTGCGTCCAGATGGCAACGAAAACGATCATTTAGCAACCGGTAAAATTGAGATTGTTGCTCAAACTGTTACTATTCTCGCAAAGTCAGACGCTTTGCCATTCCAGGTTTCAACAGCTTTGGAAAACGAGTCCGAGAACAAGCTTCCAAGCGAAGATGTTCGTTTGAAGTATCGCTACCTTGATTTGCGTCGCCCATCTATGCAACGCAATTTGAAGCTTCGCTCTGATATGGCTAAGGCTGCACGTCACGCTTTGGAAGATATGAACTTTACTGAAGTTGAAACACCAACTTTCATTAAGTCAACTCCTGAAGGCGCTCGCGACTTCGTTGTTCCAGCACGATTGGTTCCAGGCTCTTGGTACGCACTTCCACAGTCTCCTCAGCTTCTAAAGCAGTTGCTCATGGTTTCTGGCGTTGAACGCTACTATCAGCTTGCTCGCTGCTATCGCGACGAAGACTTCCGTGCAGATCGTCAGCCTGAGTTCACTCAGCTTGATATGGAAATGAGCTTTGCAAGCCAGGAAGATGTTATGGCTATGGCAGAGCGCGTTATTGCTGCTATTTGGAAGGAAGCCGGTCACGAGATTACTCTTCCTTTGCCTCGTATTACTTGGCAGGAAGCTATGGATAAGTATGGTTCCGATAAGCCAGATTTGCGTTTTGGAAACCCACTTATTGAGTTGACTGACTTCTTTAAGAACACTCCATTCCGCGTGTTCCAAGCTTCATACGTTGGAGCTGTGCTCTTTAAGGGCGGTGCGCAAACTCCTCGTCGTCAATTTGACGCTTGGCAGGATTGGGCTAAGCAGCGTGGAGCTAAGGGATTGGCTTACGTTGTATTTGGTGAAGATGGCGAGTTAAAGGGTCCTGTTGCTAAGAATCTTAACGAAGAAGAGCGTGCAGGTCTTAAGGAAGCTGTTGGAGCAGAAGATGGCGATGCAGTATTCTTCGCAGCAGGCTCCCGCGAGTCTTCGCAGCTTTTGCTCGGTGCTGTTCGTGTAGAGCTTGCTAGCCGCGCAGGATTGCTTCACCCAGATGAGTTTGCTTTCACTTGGGTTGTTGACTTCCCACTGTTCAAGCGCACTGATGATCCAGATGATGACGACGTTGCTGTTGGCCACTCAAAGTGGACTTCTATGCACCATCCATTCACAATGCCATCTGCTGATTGGATCGATAAGTTTGATAAAGATCCAGAGCACGCTATGAGCGATTCTTACGATATCGTGTGCAACGGTAACGAAATGGGCGGCGGATCCGTTCGTATTCACCGCGACGATATTCAAGATCGTGTGCTTAACGTTCTTGGAATCGATAAGGCTGAAGCTGACGAAAAGTTCGGCTTCTTGCTTGAAGCTTTCAAGTATGGTGCTCCACCTCACGCTGGTATTGCTTTGGGTTGGGATCGTACTGCTGCAATTTTGGCAGGCGCAAGCTCAATCCGCGACGTAATCGCATTCCCTAAGGCTGGCGGCGGCAGGGATCCTCTAACCGGTGCTCCTGCTCCAATTTCTGACGAGCAGCGTGCTGAAACTGGCGTTGATTACGATCCAGAAGAAGACGAGTAAATAAAAAATACTTGTAAAAAATGCTATTGATAAGCCGTTGATTGTTGATTTTATGATTACAATCAACGGCTTTTTTGTAACGTAAGAGTTACAAAACGTAACGATAGTGATAAATAACCGTAACACAGATTAGCTAAACTTCTTGTTATGGATAAGCAAATATCAAAGTCAAATCCAAACGCCGAGGATATGACTAATAGCACTGCTTCAGTGCGAAAAGCGGCAAATCCCCTCGTAGAACTAAGCCATGTCGAAAAGCATTATGGAAAACTTCATGTGCTTAAAGATATCAATCTTACTGTTAACAAAGGCGAAGTACTAGTTATTATCGGTCCATCTGGTTCTGGTAAATCAACAATGTGTCGCACAATTAACCGTCTCGAAACTATCGATTCAGGTGACATACGTATTGATGGTGAGCCACTTCCTCAAGAAGGAAAAGAACTTGCAGCTTTGCGAGCAGAAGTTGGAATGGTATTCCAGTCCTTTAATCTTTTTGCAAACAAAACGATTCTTGAAAACGTCACTCTTGCACCAATGAAAGTTCGTCACATGGATCAGCAAAGCGCTGAAACTCTTGCCATGGAATTACTTACTAGAGTTGGCGTAGATAATCAGGCTAATAAAATGCCTTCACAACTTTCAGGCGGACAGCAGCAGCGCGTAGCAATCGCTCGAGCTCTTGCTATGCAGCCAAAAGTTATGCTTTTTGACGAACCAACTTCCGCACTCGATCCAGAAATGGTTAACGAAGTACTGGATGTTATGGTTGAGCTTGCAAAAGAAGGCATGACAATGATTTGTGTTACGCACGAAATGGGCTTTGCTCGTAAAGCTGCTGACAGAATTGTGTTTATGGCCGATGGTCAAATCCTCGAACAGGGCACTCCAGAAGAATTCTTCGAGCATCCAAAAACTGATCGAGCAAAAGATTTCCTTTCCAAGATTCTTACGCACTAATAGCGATTTTCATTTTTTAGCTATTACTGCTGAAACTATGAAAAAACAGTTCTTATGAAGGGAAAAGATATGAAAATATTACATAATCGCATTTTTCGTGCGATATTAGCAGTACTTTGTACAGTTTGCTGCGTTATGCCTCTTACAGCATGCGACCGCAGCGACGGTAAAAAAGTAATACGAATTGGCATTAAGTTTGATCAGCCTGGCTTGGGCTTCAAAAAAGCCGGAACTTACGTTGGTTTCGACGTTGATGTTGCTAAGTATGTTGCCAAAAAGCTTGGTTATTCAGAAGATCAAATCGTATGGAAAGAATCACCATCTAAGCAGCGAGAAACAATGCTTCAAAACGGTGACGTCGATATGATTGTAGCAACATATTCGATTACGGACGCTCGTAAGAATATCGTATCTTTTGCAGGTCCATATTTTGTTGCTGGTCAAGATTTATTAGTTCGTAAAGGTGAGCATAAAGTAAATGGTCCAAACGATTTGGATGGAAAGCGTTTATGCTCAGTTTCCGGTTCAACATCTGCAATTGCTATTAAAGAGAAGTTCTCTTCAAAAGTGCAACTTATGCAACAGCCAGGTTATGCTGAGTGCGCAACTGCACTATTCTCAGGCATTGTGGATGCTGTTACTACAGACGACATTATTCTCGCAGGTTTAGCAACTGCGTCTCGCGGTCGCTTAAAGCTTGTTAGCAAACCATTTACCGCAGAATATTACGGAATTGGTATCAAAAAAGGCAACACTCGCTTGGCAAAACGAATCAACGCAGCATTAAAAGACATGATGCGTAATGGTTCGTGGAAGAGAGCACTGGACGATAATTTGCGCGGAACTGGTTTTAAGCCAAACGCAAAGTATAATCCGCCAATTCCTCAAGAGGGGGAGAACTAACATGCAAGATTTCGTGCAACTCTTTAGTGAATACAATATTCCAGGAGCTTTCTTGGTTAATATTGAAATCACATTATGGAGTATACTTTTTTCCACAATTATTGGCGTAATTCTTGTTACTATGCGCATTTGCCCAGTTGCATCCTTACGCATGGTGGCAACCGCTTACGTTGAGCTGTTTAAAAACATGCCACTTACCATCATTATGGTTTTCATGGTTTTAGGCGTTTACGCTCAGCTTAAACTCGGATTCTCATCAATTTTTGAAGTGAATTTCTTCTGGCTGGCAGTTGCTGGATTGTCGCTTTATACTTCAGCATTTGTTTGCGAATCTTTGAGATCTGGTCTTAATACCGTGCCTGTTGGCCAAGCAGAAGCTTGCCGCGCTCTTGGATTAAATTTCTTCCAATCTGCAACACAAGTGATTCTCCCACAAACTTTCTGCGGTTCAGTAGCACCATTAGGTAATACATTTATTGCTTTGCTTAAGAATTCTACAGTTGCTGCTGCAGCATCAGTTGCCACAGAGACTTCAACAATGATGAGCGAAATGATTGAGAAACATGCAGATTTGATTGTTCCAATCTTCTTAATATTCGCTTTGGGATACATCATTCTCATTATTCCTATTGGCATTTTGACAACATACTTGTCTAACAAGCTTGCTGTAAGAAGGTGATAGCGATGACTAAAAAACGTGAACAATCATTATTATTTGATGCTCCAGGTCCAAAAGCACTTAGAAAGATTCGCATTGCAAATATTATTGCAGGATTCCTTTTTGCTGTTGCAGTTGTTGCTATTTTGATGCGTTTAAGCAATCCTCCTGAGGGCGAAAACCAGCTTTCTTGGGCATTGTGGAATCCAGCATTAGAGTCTGAAGCTTGGATTGATTTTTACTTACCAGGCTTATGGATGACTTTGAAAGCGTCTTTGCTTGCAGTAGTCGGCTCTATTGTTTTTGGCTTATTATTCGGATTATTCCGTTTGCTTCCGAATTTCCTTATTCGTAGTATTTCCGCAATAGTAGTAGAGTTTTGCCGCGCAGTACCAGTATTAATGCTTATGATTTTCTTGTGGAGAGCTTTTGCACTTTCCGGCATGAAAGAAGCATCATACTGGGCTGTAGTTTTGGCACTGATTATGTACAACGGTTCCGTTGTAGCAGAATTAGTGCGATCCGGCGTTGGTAATTTGCCAAATGGCCAGCGTGAAGCTTCGTTAGCATTAGGCTTAAGCGAGTATCAGTCTCTTACTCAAATCGAAATGCCGCAGGCTATTATTGCTATGATGCCTGCAGCAGTAACTCAGCTTGTAGTTGTTTTGAAGGATACTGCACTTGGTTCAATTATTATGTACACTGATTTGCTTCAAGAATCACGCCGACTTGGATCAATGTACTTTAATATTTTGCAAACATTAAGCGTTGCAGCAGTAATATATTTCCTTATTTGCTTGGCATTGTCTTGGTTTGCACAATGGTTGCCATCGCACTTGAAGAATCGAACTGCCGCTCCAACAGAACCAGATCCTGTTGCTCCAATTGCTATTATGGATCCTTCTAATGTGAACCAAATGGCAGTTGCTAACGAAGTTAAAGAGCTTCCTTATGGCGGTACTCCACGTAAGTATCACGTACATCATCGCGGTACGAACGCTTCTATTCACCATTGGCGTCACACTCGTTACTTGCAAGGCTATGACGAGCATCATCTAAAAACTGGCGATGAACCAGAAGAAAATGATGACAACAATGCAGAAAATAACTAAATTTCATATTTAGTAGTATTTAGTAGCAAATTTCTCATAAGCGCAGTCAGTATTTATTATTGGCTGCGCTTATTATTTTCTAACTTGCACTTTCTACTTTGGTAGAATCATAATAGTATTTCAAAATAACAGTTAAAAGCAATATTTGCGCAGCGACGCACAAATCGCTAAACTATTAAGGTCACATGCATATGAGGAGGCTTTTACATGGATGACGCGTTTGAGTTGTCCGCTGCAAAGATGCGCGAACAAAGCATGAGCGAAATTGCTATTGAACAATTTAAACACTTATATAATGCTTGGAATTTAGATAAATCAGGGGATAAGCCTGCAGAGTTTATTCGCGAGAGCACGGTTGAGCCTATTAAAAGCGTTCCAACTTTCCACGAAATTTACGAAACTATTGATCACGACAAAGCTGTTAACGCATTTGCAAAAACTGCTTTTATTAAATTAAATGGCGGTTTGGGAACATCTATGGGCTTGTCTTGCGCAAAATCTTTACTACCAGTTCGTAGACATAAAGCTCGCCAAATGCGCTTTATTGATATTATTATTGGACAAGTTCTTACAGCTCGTCAGCGATTAGGAGTTAATCTTCCGCTTATTTTCATGAACTCTTTCCGCACATCTCACGATACTTTGCAAGTACTAAAGCGCAATCGCAAGTTTGTGCAAGACAATATTCCTGTAGAAATTATTCAACATCAAGAACCGAAATTAGTAGAAGAAACTGGAGAACCTGTTTCTCACAAAGAAGATCAATCTCTTGAATGGTGCCCTCCAGGTCACGGCGATATTTTCTCAACTCTGTGGGAATCTGATTTATTGCATACTCTTAAAGAAAATGGAATTGAGTATTTGTTTATTTCAAATTCTGACAATTTAGGTGCTAGACCGTCGCGCACTCTTGCCCAACATTTTGAAAATACTGGCGCACCTATCATGATTGAGGTTGCAAAGCGAACGCAAGCAGATCGTAAGGGCGGTCACATTGTTAGGGACGCGCAAACAGGAAGACTAATGCTACGAGAAATGACACAAGTTCATCCTGAGGATCGTAGAAGCGCACAAAGCATTAAAAAACATCCATACTTCAATACAAATAATATTTGGGTTCGTGTAGATGCTCTAGAAAAAAAGTTAAAAGAGCACAAAGGAATTTTGCCTTTGCCTGTTATTTTTAATCGCAAAACTGTTGACCCAACTGACGAAAGCAGCACACCAGTAGTGCAATTAGAAACAGCAATGGGCGCAATAGCTTCACTTTTTGATGACGCAATTTGCGTAGAAGTTGATCGCATGCGTTTCTTGCCTGTTAAAACAACCAACGACTTATTTATTATGCGATCAGATAGATTCCATCTTACTGATTCATATGAAATGGAAGATGGTAACTATATATTTCCTGATATTGATTTGGATCCACGTTATTACAAAAACATCAATGATTTCAACGAAAGATTCCCATATTCTGTTCCAGCTTTAGCTGCTGCAAAATCAGTAACTATTAGGGGGGATTGGACATTTGGAAATCAAGTTTCAATGTTTGCTGACGCTGTTTTAGAAGATACAGGAGAACCAAGTTATGTGCCGAACGGAGAATTCGTTGGACCGCAAGGAATTGAACCAGACTCTTGGGTTTAAAGCAGATTTCTTGCAAATATGCGATTTTTATTGATAGTAAATAAAATTATCTATAAAAAGGTTATATGGCGTGTCGCGAAAAAATGGCGTATTTTCAACGTTGTTGATGTTCGTGTGAATAAAAAATATATAATTATTAGAAGTTTTTTAAAAAATGTCCACACGTACCGCAAAACACCATTAAAATAGAAAAGGTGTGCGCAATATTGCAACACAAGTTTTGCTGCATTTCGTAGTCACTTGTACGCAAAGCGCATAAGTAAATTGATACAAACATGATACGTGAGGACTAATGGTAGAAGGAAGCAACGGAAG
Source organism: Gardnerella sp. C0026F2 (assembly GCF_056590715.1). Classification (NCBI taxonomy): domain Bacteria; kingdom Bacillati; phylum Actinomycetota; class Actinomycetes; order Bifidobacteriales; family Bifidobacteriaceae; genus Gardnerella; species Gardnerella sp. C0026F2. The sequence continues at coordinate 453,711 of NZ_JBWPWR010000001.1, read as the reverse complement.
GCGACGTTTTTCCGACAAATGGGGCAAACACGAGTTAGATGTACTCGCTGTATTGTCTTCCGCATTCCCGCAATGGCTGACTTCGCGTCAAATTGCACAGCGCGTAAAGGCATATGCAGATTCATACGGTGAGCTTGCAGATCAAGCAGCTAAAGCAGCATTCGCAAAACAATTCCAGCGAGATCGCGCAAAGCTTGCTGCTATGGGTATTGCAATCGAATCTAGGCAGCCAGAGTATTCTTCAAAGTCTGAAGGTCAAGACTTTGCGTCTTATCGTTTGCAATTAGGCGATGAGCCTCGCGTACGTTTACGTTTCGACCAATCTGAATTACCAGTTTTAGCTGCAGCAAATTATCTTGCTCGTTCAATGTCTATTTCTTCTCTTGATTCAGGTCAACACGAGCAACAGCGCACTTCTCGCACTGCTCCTAGAGTTCCACAAACTCCTATTCCTGGCTTAGGCTTAGATTCAATCGCACCTGGTCTTGGAACACAAATGCTACCTGATTCATTGGTAAAAGTTATTGATTCTCGCAGATTTGCAGCAACTGTGGATGTCGATGGCGAACATTTAAACGTTGCTTATACTGATGCTGACGACTTAGCGATGTTTGTGCTAGAACATCCTGGTTCTAGCGTAGTAAGCCCTCAAGAAGCAGTGGATGCTTTCCATCGCCGTTTGCACGCAGCAGTTAATTTTGCTCAATGTGACGAAAATGAGCAAAAAGATGAAGAAGATGCTATACAAGAAGCGCAAAATATTGAAGAACAAAATAGCGACACTGATAAATCGCATACCAAAAAAGGCTCTTCATTCCAAACTGGAAGTGAAGTAGATCGTAGGCTTCGATTGATGCTTTTCTTGTCTGCTCATCTTGGAGAGGAATTCCCATTAGACGAGCTTGCTGAGCGTTTTATTGGTAGACCAAAAAGCGATGATGAACTTCGTCGATTTGTTACAATTCTTCACAAGGATATAAATACTCTTACTACTGTTTCTGACGATGGAGAAATGGCCGGAAGCCAATTCTTTGATATAGATTGGACTCTTCTTGAGAACGATGGAATTGTTTCTGCTACTAACTCTTTAGGATTGGAAAGACTTGCTGGAATTTCACAGCAATATTTGAGCATGCTTACTGCGTCTGCTAATTATTTGGCACATTCCTTGCTTTTGCCTATTGAACAGCGCACACAAGCTGAATCCTTGTATAAACGTCTTCGCCGCCATGTTCTTCCTGGTCAAACTCCATGGCTGAGTTTAACAGGTTACGAAATTGAGCCTCGAAATTGTTCTATTGTTCGCAGTGCTATTAACTCTGGATCTTTGCTAGATATGGAATACACTGACGGGGCAGGACGTATTCGTCGCAAGATCGTTGCACCGTCGAAGATTTACGTTGATGAAGGTGTTTACTATGTTGCAGTATGGACTGATGTAGAGCAGCAAACACCAGAAGATAAACGTGAATTTGTTGCTAAAGATACGACAATTAATAAAGCGAATGGATTGCCTCGAATTTGGCAAGTTCTTCGCGTAGCACGTATTGAACGTGCAGAAGTTGTAGAGCCTGTATCTCAAGTTGAAATTCCAGATGTGCCAGTTAGTGAACTTCGCAAGTGGAGCTTTGATAACGGAACTGAAACTTGCTTCATTACCGATGAAACAGAATTGAACTTTTTGAAGAATCTTTCTGGAGCCACTATGGAAACTTGTGGCAGCGGAGTAAAAGTCCATCTTACTGTTTCTTCTGATTCATGGTTCGTTGCTTTTTGCATTGCTCACGCACGTCATATTACAGCTGTTGCTCCTGAAACATTGCGTAGTATGATTATTGCTCGCGCTCAACGTGAATTAAGCGTTAATCACGCTGATAATGAGAATACAGAGGAATAACAATGCCTTGGTGGATTTGGCTACTCATAACAGTTTTTATGCTGCTCATGGTAGCGCTAGGAGTTGTTATTGTCGTTTTAAGCGCAATAAAAATAGCTAGAGTATGCTTTGGTATTTCCGAAGATGTTTCTTCTAGATTTGAACGTTTGCATGAACCAAATAAAGAAGATAATGAAAATCCTCGAGATCCATTATTTACGCTTCCTATTAAAGATGCAATGAATCGATACGAGCGAACGCACACAAAAGTTATTGAGCGTCATCAAAAAATTCGCGAAAATCACCGTAAAATATGGCAGCATTGGGATAAAAAATCTCTTCGCGAAGAAGACATTCAGCTATAGCATATAAGAAAGCGACTAATACTTTTTATGTCTCATTTATCACATAAAAAAGACTGCAAAAATAAATCAAGCAATCCAACTGACTGCAATGAGAATGATGTAGTATTATCTCCTTCACAACGTTTCGCAGCTTTTAAAAATACAATGAAGCACGAGCGCTCGATGGCATCTAAATTTGAGCGTTCTTTGTCTTTTGAACTTGATGATTTTCAACTTGAGGCTATTGATGCACTAGAAAATGGCAATAATGTTTTAGTTGCTGCTCCTACTGGAGCTGGTAAAACTGTTGTTGCGGATTTTGCTGTATTTCTTGCGCAAAATCGCAATGTAAAAGCTTTTTACACAACGCCTATTAAAGCTTTAAGTAATCAAAAATATCACGATTTCTGCGAACTGTACGGCTCAGACAGAGTAGGGTTATTAACTGGCGATACTTCTGTAAATCCTGAAGCAGACATTGTTGTAATGACTACTGAAGTTTTAAGAAATATGCTTTACGAGCATTCGATTACGTTGCAATCTTTAGGTTTTGTCGTTCTTGACGAAATTCATTATCTTGCAGATAAATTCCGCGGAGCTGTGTGGGAAGAAGTTATTATTCACCTTCCAAAATCGGTGAAAATTATTGGGTTGTCTGCAACTGTTTCAAATGTTGAAGATTTTTCTGCATGGCTAGAATCAGTGCGTGGAGAAACTCATTTAGTTGTCGACGAACACAGACCTGTACCTTTAGAAAGACATGTTGTTATTCAAGAGGATTCTGCAACTGAGCCTGAGTTACTCGATTTATACGACCATGACAATAACGGAAACGTAACTAAGCGCGTTAACCCTGCATTGACTAGAAAACTTAATGAATTTGAGTACCGAGCTCGTCGCCGTAAAGAATCTTACAGCGACAGCAAATACCGTTACAGAAAAGGTAAGAAGCACAGTGTTAACGGGGGAGTTGCACAGTTAGATAAATGCGCGAAACGACATACTCCTCGACGCTGGGCTGTTATTGACGAGTTAGATTACCTAGGAATGCTGCCAGGAATTTATTTTATATTCTCTCGTTCCGGATGCGATCAAGCTGTTCAACAATGTTTAAACGCAGGATTAATACTTACTTCTGATGAAGAAATGTACGAAATACGTAAGATTGTCGACAGTATGGTTGCAAATCAACTTTCTAAAGAAGATTTACACGCTTTAAGCTTTGAACGTTTTCGTTTTGCTCTCGAACAAGGATTTGCAGCACATCATGCCGGTATGATTGCGTTATTCCGTCACATTGTTGAAACACTATTTGAACGCGGACTTATTAAAGTTGTTTTTGCAACAGAAACACTTGCTTTAGGCTTAAATATGCCAGCTCGAAGCGTTGTTGTAGAAAAGCTAGTAAAATTTGACGGCACTGGGCATGTACCTCTTACGCCTGGAGAATTTACGCAACTTACAGGTCGTGCTGGAAGACGTGGAATTGATGATATTGGTTACGCAATTCTTGTAGATCATGCTGATTTCGTTCCTCAACAAGCTGCAGCACTTTCTAGTAAACGCGTATACCCACTACATTCCAGCTTTGTTCCTACGTTTAATATGGCAGTTAATTTGCTGAACTCAAGCGATGCAGATACTGCTCGAACAACACTAGATCGTTCTTTTGCTCAATGGGAAGCTAATGCTTCTGCTGAACGTTTACATAATCGCATGAACGAACTTGAAACAGCTCTTAAAGGCTATGAAGAAGCATTCCACTGCGAACATGGGGATTTTGCTGAATTCTTACAATTACGTATGAAGCTTAAAGAAGCTCAACACGATCAACGCCGTAAACTTAAACATACTTTATTCCACACAGATGCAGAACGCACAGCAGCATTTAAAGCGCTGGATGATGTTATTGCAAATCTTAGAGAAGCTGAGCGAACGCATCCGTGTGCAGGTTGTGCAGATATTCAACAACATTTGCGTTGGGGCTACCATTGGATTAGAGAACATAAGGAACTTGATCAAGTACGTGAACGCTACGAATTTCGTACTGGTTCTGTTGCTAGAACTTTTGACCATATTTGTGACGTATTGTACAGTTTGGATTATTTACAATCTGAAGATTCTTCACAAAACCAAATTTTGCACCTTACTGAGCGCGGTCAATTGTTAAGAAGGTTGTATAACGAACTAGACATTGTATTTGCTGAAGCCATTTGCGAAGGAATTTTTAATAATCTTTCACCGCTTGAATTATTATCGTGCTTGTCTGCATTAGTTTATGAATCTAGAGGACCTGCAGGGGGAGAACCTAGACGATATCCAGGCGGCAAGGATGGCGCAATATTTAATACAGTATTGCGAATGAAAGAATTATTTATGCGTACTAGCGCATTATGCGCAGACGCTCATTTGCCAGCGTTAAGACCGCTTGAATTTGGTGCTGTAGATATTATGTATGATTGGGCTAATGGTGCTGATCTAGCTGAAATTTTGCGCAATACCGACAGCACTGGAGGAGATTTCGTGCGTCAAGCTAAACGTCTTATTGATTTACTTACTCAACTTTTCGCAGCAGGAGAGTATTTACAATCTATAGATGGCGTAGATAAAAATCTTGCTTCGTGCGCTTATGAAGCTGCAAAACTATTAAACCGTGGAGTTGTTGCATACTCAGATGTATAAGTATGAGCATATACAAATAAAACGCATGTATTTTGTATATATAAATCGTTTTTATATATATAGTCCGTGCAATTCGGTAATTTTATAAAGTACTACACAAGGAGATACTATGGCAGAACGCAGTTTACGCGGTATGAGCATTGGTGCGAAATCATTAGAATCTGACGATAATGTAGATTTCGCGGCACGAAATGATGTTGTGTATGTGTGTCCAAAGGGACATCGCACGATTCTTCCTTTTGCTCAAGGCGCAGAAATTCCTGAAGAGTGGGAATGCCGCTGCGGCACGATTGCACATCGCGAAGGCGAAGATGATCGCCCAGATGATGATTTCAACAAGCCGTCTAGGACGCATTGGGATATGCTGCTTGAACGTCGTAGTGAAGAAGAATTAAAAACTTTACTAGACAAGCGTCTAAAAATGCATCATGAGGGCTGGATTCCTGACTATGAGTGAATTCTCAGTGCCTTCAGGATGCACTGGTCGTCGCATTATTCTGCTTGATCTTGATGGCACATTAACAAAGTCAGATGCTGGCATTATTACTTGCGCAAAACTTGCATTGAAAGAATTGAAACAGCCTATTCCGGACGATGCTGAAATGCATCGTTTTATAGGTCCTTCAATTTTAGAATCTCTTCAACGCAATAATGTGCCTGAATCGCTGCTAGCAAAGGGACTTGCTACGTATCGCAAGTATTATTCTGAAGTAGCAACTTTTGACGATCCTAATAATCCTGGTAAAAAAATTCCAGGATGCCTACTTAACAAAGTATACGATGGAATACTTGAGCAACTCACAAAACTTCGTGAAGCTGGATATTATTTAGCAACCGCATCTTGCAAGCCAGAATATCAAGTAAAACCTATTTGCGATTATTTTGGTTTGACGAAGTATCTTGACGGAATTTATGGCGCTAGCAAAGATATGTCGCGCATTAGCAAAACTCAAGTTATTCGTTATGTTTTTGATGAGATTGATTACAATCCAGAAAAAGGCGACAGAGCTTTGATGGTTGGCGACCGCTGGACTGATGCTGACGGAGCAAAAGATTGCGGCTTGGATTGCTTGGGATGCGCTTGGGGCTATGCTGAGCCTGGCGAGCTTGAAGCACACGGATCTTACAGAATTATTGATAGCGTAAGCGAATTAAGCACTGCAATTTGCGAATATTTCGCTTAATCTAACGTGCACAGTTTCTGTCGTTTTTTAACTATATTACGGCTTTTTCTTTACAGCGCTGTAAAGTTTCGGTCGTTTTTTGTCGAGAAAACGACAGTTTCTTTACATGCGTGCACAGTTTCTGTCGGTTGAGCTTATTATTTGACTAAATTTACTTGATATTTATCCGATAATGTACGTTATGTCAAATTATAGATAATAATCAAACACAACCAACAAAATCTCACACTACTATCAAATAATATCCCTACGATACTTCTTGCTAAATAATCTAAGACTTGCAGCTTCTGTACGCACAAAATAGCATTACAAAAATATTGATAAAAATAAGCGCGATAATAATCACATATGACGCAATCAGCGTTGATTTAATTAATAACCAATAATCATCGCGAACAAATCCAAAATCGCGAACAATATGCAAAAGCATGTACGCAAGCATTGCGCAAGGAAGCCCACAACAATGTGTAATAACAATACTCCAAGGCATTAAACCAATAGAATTTCTCTTATTACTATTGCTAATACTATTTGCCTTCACATAAGCATTTTTTCGAAATTTTACTAAAAAACGCACGCAAGCAAATAAACTATATAAAAACAATGATACTGAAGCAAACCAGCAAATAACAGCGATAATAACAACTACAAACATGCCATTATCCCCACGTTTCCTGAACAAGACTCCATGAGTTTGAAGATGTATGAGAAGTAGGTTTTGAATAAGATTTGCGAGTAGACTTACTACTTTTTTCTTCAACTTGCGTAGCATCAACAGAATTTTCAGAAGATAAGTCCTCTTCAACTCTAGAAACAATGCGGCCAACAGCAATAGCAAATACTGCTAAACCAGAAGCAAGCATGCGACGCATATTATCTTGATTCTCATCGCACTCTTGAACAGATTGACCATCACAAATAATAGTCATATTTCTCAAACGCTCTTCTGAGTATCGATTAAGAAAAATAATAGCCGTAGTAACATTAACTAAATTAACGCCAGCATCGAGCAACCTTTTAGCTACAGCCATAATCGCAATATCCTTAAAAGAATACAAACGACGAGAACCAGAACCGCTAGATGCATGAATTGAAGGCTCTATAATGCTTTTACGAGCCCAATAATCGAGTTGCCGGTAAGTAATACCGGCAACCTTCATAGCGACACTACCACGGTATCCTGAAGCGTGATCAGCAGACAAGGAAAAGTTAAAAAGCTCCCCCTGTACCGCGTTAATCACATTATCGGACTGTGACTGCGTCATGTGCGAAAAATACCAGTCTGAATTTGCCAATCATAATTTCATCGCCATTATGCAGCACTGATTCATCAACACGTTCACGATTTACATACGTACCATTTAGACTTCCAGAATCTGAAATGCTAAACACGCCATTATGGCGCTTAAACACTGCATGCGCACGCGAAACAGTAGAATCGTCTAACAAAATATCAGCATGCGAATCGCGCCCAACTGTTACTAAATCTTCATCGAGAAGATAGCGAGAACCAGACACTGCTCCCCTAGTTGAAATCAACAACGCAGTACCAGGACGTAATTTCGCTATAGTATCAAAATCATCCTGCTGCATAGGACGATCTGAAGTTGTATTCATTGGAATATGAATAGCTGGCATACCAATAATAGTGGTTTCGCCAGCTGTAGGAATCGGTTCAGTCATACTTGCTATTCTACCTTGTTACTCGACTGGTTTTGCATATTCGTACTGTTTTGGTTCGCGTGTCGAAGTAATTTCTACTTCATCAGGCACTGAAACCATTACAGAAGAACCAAATTTAATTTTTAAACGCGACCCAACACCGCCTGCAATATTAACAGCATTTTGCAAATTCTGAGGGTCACCAATTGCTTTAACAATATAAGGAGGATCAATCATAATATTGTCGCATATAAGACCATGCTTAGTTTGCGAAATATAGCTTGAAGTAACTATTCTCACACCGTTAATAGACATAACTTCTACGCCAGCATTTCGCAATTCCTCTATTAGCTGAAACATCGTAGCGGCATCAATATTCTCTTTTTCGCCTGCAGTAATGTGAACTACAATACCTTTACCTACTGCCGGCAGACGTCCAGAAATAAGACCATTTGCTTGAGCATTCTGCTGAGCAATACGACGAGCTTCATCTTGTTTATCTACTGCTTCACGCAACGAATTGAGCTGACCTGTTAATTCACTTTTTCGGCTTTCCAAACTTTGAATTTGAGAATGAGTTTCTGTAATAAGACGCGTCAACTCCTCTTCGCTCATTGTTTCATACAAAAGTGAGTTACTACGATTAACTTGAATCATGTACGCAAAACCTAATAAAGCGCAGAGCAACATCATTAAAAAGCCTGTAAATATACGCGCTCGAGTCACGTGACCACTCAGCGAAGATTTTACTTTACGATGAACTGCTGGGAAAGATCCAGTTTGAGTTTCATCACTTTCACGATCATGCGCTTTTTGACGACGCATTTTATGAAGAATATCATCATCTTGTGGAGAATGAGAAAACATTGAAACCATATGCTAACTCCTGAAGATGAAACGACGAATTGCAGAAACGTTAGAGAAAATACGAATTCCTAAAACAACGATAACTGCAGTTTGCAATTGTGCACCTACGCCAAGCTGATTTCCAAGCAAAACAAGCAACGTAGCTGCTATAACGTTTGAGAAGAATGAAATAACAAAAACTTTATCCGAAAAGTTTCTTTCAAAATATGCACGTGCAGCACCGAGCAACGCATCTAGTGCTGCAACGACCATAATAGGTAAGTAAGGCTGAATGACAATAGGAATATCTGGATGAACAACAACTCCAATTAATACTCCCAAAATTAATCCGAAAATCGCTGCCATGCTTATCTCCTAATTCTCTCGTTGGCAAAACTAATATCGCCTGTGCTTGCTGCACTTAGTCGTATAACTCTCGAAGGTGAAACCTGTGGATTAATGCCTGCATTAACTAAAGATGCGTACCATTTCATGCGCTTCATATCATTGCATTGTTTAATCAAATCATCAGAATCGCCAATAACTTCAATAACATATGGGCTTTGAGTTTGATTAACTCCAATAAGAATAGTTTGACCAGCAACACGAATAGAAGTTTGTGCTCCGAGTCTATGCCCGTTAACGGAAATAGCTTCAGCGCCTGCTTTCCACAATAATGACACAAATTGTTGAATATCACGATCTGTAACTAATCGCATTCTTGCGCCGTTACTTTCGCGAGGTAAAGAACCGCTATTCACATCGCTCGAAGCAGAAATAGGATTAGCAATAGTTAAAGTAATCCCAGAACCTTCTACAGCATGAGTGCCATTAACCATATCATCTGATTTACTAACTTCATCCTCTTCAGGCGTAGTAATTTTTTGCGACTCATGATCTACGTTATTTCTCAATGACGTTACTTCTTCTACAAGCTTATCGAAACGAGACGTATAACCAGACAACTCATTAGCTAATGAAGAACGTATTGCTTTTCTAGGATCAGTGTGCAATTTGCGAACAAACTGGCTACCAACAGTACCAATAGAAACACACAATAAAAATACTATAGCTCTAGTGAACCACAGATTAAATAGTTTAACAGGCTGTTTACTTAACCTTGCATCCATAAACATTGGATCAACTGGACGATTAGTTAAATCATCAATAAGACGCAAAGCATAGTCATCAATATAACGGCTACGATCATGATTGTGAGCAAAACCACTGGGAGACATTACAACGTGATGCGTTGAAATACCAGTAAATGAGTGCGAGAATAATGCCCTACGCCTAGTTAACGACATTCCATCAGGAGCATCAAAAGATATTGGCATAGTGCTTTTGTGAGACGTATGCTTTACATCTAAATCTTTAATACTATCTTTTAAACTAACAAATTCATCTTGCTTAGTCATATGTGCGTACACGCCTTATTTAGTTTTTTCTTGACTTAGCAAGTAGTAAATAAGCTTGCATATAGTAAAGCAAGCCAGCATACCAATATAGAGCAATACCCCACACTCCACATGCAAGTGCAGCAGCATAAAGCAGGAACATAGACTCAGTAGCTACAGCATAAACAATCATTAAAGAAACGATTGAAAGCATAAGAAGCGCTGTGCCAGCTTTACCTACGAAGTTAACAGGCAAAGGACCATAATCTCTTTGCGCAAGTACTATTACAAGTACAGCCATAATAGCATCACGCAATACTACTAATAAAAGTGCCCACCAAGGGATAATCATTGCAATAGCTAAAGCTAATGTACTGCAAAAAATCAATAGACGATCAGCTATAGGATCAAGAATTTGCCCCAACTTACTAACTTGATTCAAAGTACGGGCAATATAACCATCAAGACAATCAGAAAACGCAGATATTGCTAAAACAATAAGAGCAAAAGTCATTTGATGCTGTGTAATAAGCCAAGCAATATACGGAATTGAACATATGCGCAAAAAACTGATTAGATTAGGTATTGTCAAAACTCGATTCATTGCTTCAGGACTATATTCCTGATTAATAACGAACTTAGTCATAATATCTTCCTCATACGAAATCACTCAATTAATCAGCATATATTCGCATCAAAAAAACTCGCTTGTTGTGCAATACTTAACATGTTGGGGACATATCTCATGTCCCCAACATACATCTAATATTTATTCGCGCCAAGCAGCTTTTGCAGTATTACGAATAGCTTCAATCGCTTCTTTAGGGCTTTCTGCTCCATAAACTGCAGAACCTGCAACAAGCACATCAGCACCAGCTTCAGCAACTATTGCTGCAGTCGAAGGGCTAACTCCTCCATCAACCTGAATATGAGTCTGCAATCCGCGACGAGTAATTTCGTCACGTAAACGGCGAACCTTATTCATTTGATTAGCTAAGAACTTCTGTCCACCGAAACCAGGCTCAACAGTCATAATAAGAACCATATCGAATTCATCAAGAATATCGAAAATAGGTTCAACTGGTTCCGCAGGGCGCACAGCAAAGCAAGCTTTACAACCCATATCGCGAAGCTGACGAGCTAATCTCACTGGAGCATGAGTAGCACCCATATGGAAACTCACAGAAGCAGCTCCAAGCTTAGCGTATTCTGGAGCCCAACGATCTGGATCCTCAATCATCAAATGTACGTCAACTGGAAGTTTAGTAACCTCACAAATTCGCTTAACAATTGGTTCACCCAAAGTCAAGTTAGGTACAAAGTGATGATCCATTACATCGACATGAACAAGATCCGCATTAGATATTGCATCGAGGTCACGCTCAAGATTGCAAAAATCTGCGGAAAGAATGCTAGGTGCTATTTGTATATTCATGTGTACTATTCTAGAAAATGCAAGCGACTAGTTTTATAAAACAAGATTTTTAAAATTGCTTTTTCAAATACTTGAATCTTACTTACTAGAAGTGTTCTGAGACTCACGTTCTCTTTCGTCTGAAGTTATATCTATAAGTCGTTCAACAAGAGACTCACGAGTACTAGTACTATTTTGCAGCAAAGCAAAAGCAACAGTTGCACAAATGAATACGATAATAGAAACCCAAACATTAATGCGCACACCTAAGAAAACATGTGAAAAATCAATTCGCAATGCCTCAATCCACACGCGTCCAATTGTGTACCACATAACATAAAGTGCGAATACAGAACCGGCTTTTAACTTCTTAGCTATAACTTTGCCAAAATAAATAAGCAATGCAGCACCGATGAAATTCCAAATCATCTCGTACAAAAATGTTGGATGGAATAATGTTCCAGCCGGGCAGGTTAAACCATCGTAGCAGCGCTCAGCATGACCAATAGCTTGAGTGGCATTATAGTTTAATTTCAAACCCCAAGGCAATGTTGTTGGAGCTCCATAAAGTTCCTGATTAAACCAATTTCCAAGTCTACCTATGCCTTGTGCAATAAGTATTGCAGGAGCGGCACAATCAGCTAGTAATCCAATAGGATATTTACGATACTTGCATAAAGCGCAAGCAGCTAATGCGCCTAAGAATATGCCACCCCAAATTCCTAGACCACCGTTCCAAATTCTAAAAATTTCTAAGAAATCACCATGAGATCCAAAGAATCTTTCTGGAGTTGTAATTACGTGGTACAAACGCGCACCAATTATTCCAGCAGGAAGACTGACTAAAACAAGATCAAGTATCTGGTTAAAATCTCCTCCAAGACGTTTCCATCGACGCGTAGTAATCCACATTGCAATCAAAATACCAGCAAGAATACTAAGAGCGTAAAACTTTATGTTTACAAAGCCAAGAGAAAATTGCGAAATACTTGGCGACGGAATAAAACTGACTGTCATGGCGTCGATATTAGCCTAAGCCCACGATTGTGACAGATAAATTTAGAAATGAGCAAGTTGCAAAAGCACAAGCAGCACAGGACCGCACAGCAAAATAGAATCTACTCGGTCAAGAACACCACCATGACCTTTTAGCAGATGCCCCATGTCTTTAATACCAATATCTCTTTTAAGCATAGAAGCACATAAGTCACCAAATGTGCCAACAATTCCAGAAGAAATACCCATAACTAATGGCATCCACCAGAAATTGAACCAAGAGGAACCATAAAAACCTGCAATAATTGCGTATGCTCCTATAATCGCAAAAAGCATTGAGCCTATTAAGCCTTCTACAGACTTCTTAGGAGAGATTCGCGGAGAAAGCTTATGTTTACCCAACCACGCACCAGCAAATAATCCGCCAGTGTCACTTAATGCAGGTAAAAATACCAAAAGCATAGCGTGAGCAACTGCGTATTTTGTATTTGTAAGAGCTAACACAATGCAAGAAGCTAAAAGCGGAATGTACAACACTACGAATAGCGAAACAGACATATTCGTAAATAAAGTATGCTCGTATGATGAGCGGTTAGAACCATCGAGCTTTTTTTCTACAGCTTGCATTGTTCTATTTGAAATAGTACTGCTAAGAGTCGCACAAATTACTGTAAGAAGCAAAGATGCAGTAATTCCACTAGCCATAGCAACAGCATGCCATTTTGCATAGTAGGTTGCAAAAATAGTTACAAGCGAACATATTGATAACGTCACGAAAGGAATACGCAAACCGAGAGTTGCAAAATCAACATGTAATTCCCACAATGCCAGAACCATAAAAATGGCCATAAGCACTATAAAGACATCAATGCTAATAATTAAGCAAGAAACAATTGCTACAACTAGTATTGCGGCAGTAGCAATTGCTTGAGGCATATTCCTGCCTGTGCGACGATTAATATCACTTAAAGTTTCATGGGTGCCATGTGTAGCAGTAGCTGCTTTGTCAGAAGATAATCTTACTTCTGATGCAGTTTTTTCAGCGTCTGCTTTATTGACTCCATTGGCAAAATTATGCTGTTTTAGTTGACTCATACGGCACCCATTCAGTTTGAAACTACAAAAATCTCAGACTTCCATAATTTCTTTTTGCTTACCTTCAAGCAAAACGTCTAAAGAATCAGTAACTTGCTTAGTTACTTTATCAAGCTCTTTTTGTAAACGATCGCCTTCATCTTCGCCAAGTTCACCGTCTTTAACAGACTTGTCAATAGATTCCTTAGCTTTGCGACGAATATTGCGAACTGCGACTTTGCCTTCTTCTGCTTTATTCTTAGCAAGCTTGACGTATTCCTTGCGACGCTCTTCCGTAAGCTCTGGCATAGTAACACGAATAACATTGCCATCACGATTAGGGCTTACGCCTAAATCAGAATCGCGAATGGCTTTTTCAACAGCATTCGCTTGAGAAGCATCAAAAGGCGTAACTGAAAGGGTTCTAGGCTCTGGAACACCAATAGATGCAACAGCTTTAATTGGAGTTGGAGCACCATAATAATCAACCATAATTCCGTTTAGCAAAGCAGGATTAGCACGACCGGTACGAATACCCATAAAATTCTCTTTAGTAGCTTCAACAGACTTATTCATCTGTTCACGGGCTTGATCAATTATTGCTGACATGTGTTCTCCTTTATAATATTTAAGCAAATGTTGGCTCTGCATTAGACACTAAAGTGCCAATAGATTCTCCAACAAGAGCACTAGTTACGTTACCTTCGCCTTCGAGACCAAAAACACGAATTTTTTGATTATTATCGCGAGCCATAGAAAGCGCAGACGCATCCATAACAGCTAAACCATCGACGATAGCACGCTTATAGTTTAATGTTAGGAACTTACGAGCAGTAGAATCTTTACGAGGATCAGCACTATATACGCCATCCACACCATTCTTGCCCATAAGAACTTCATCGCAATGAATTTCCAATGAACGTTGAATAGAAACAGTATCTGTTGAGAAGTATGGCATTCCGGCACCAGCACCAAAAATAACCACACGACCCTTTTCAAGGTGACGAATTGCTTTCAACGGAATATAAGGTTCTGCAACCTGACCCATTGTAATAGCAGTTTGTACGCGAGTTGCTTGCCCTGCTTGCTCAAGAAAATCCTGAAGAGCCAAGCAGTTCATTACAGTGCCCAACATACCCATGTAATCGCCACGGCTACGATCAATACCTGCTTGCTGCAGTTCTGCTCCCCTAAAGAAGTTACCGCCGCCGACAACAATAGCAACCTGAACGCCTTGATTGACTGCAGCTACTATTTCGCCGGCAATCCTACGAATAACATTAGTATCAATACCAACAGCGCCACCACCGAATGCTTCTCCAGAAAGCTTTAATAAAACCCTACGGGACTTTCTTTCATCCGTTTGTGCAATAGCCATACAGATTCCTCCAGTCATAACGGCGAATGAGGTATATCTTTGTCAGTTTATCTATCAATAACGACACTCAAAACGCACGTTAAGCTGGAAAATGAATATAAAAAATGGGTTGCGCACAACTTGTGCACGCAACCCTATATACAAGAACAAAAATAAATTCTTATATAATTAGTGCTTATTCAGCAGCACCCTTGCCAACCTCAACGCGAGCAAAGGCAAAAGCGGTGCCGCCAACTTCCTTGAACAAGTCACCAACGCTCTTGGATGGATCCTTAACGTATGCCTGCTCGAGAAGTACAGTTTCCTTGAAGAAGGCGTTCATACGTCCTTCAACAATCTTTGGAACAATCTTCTCTGGCTTGCCTTCAGCCAAGGACTTCTCGGTTGCAACGCGACGCTCAGATTCCAAAACTTCTTCTGGAACATCTTCGCGGCGAAGCCACTGTGCACCCATAGCGGAAATCTGCAAAGCAGCTTCGTGAGCAACCTTTGCGCCAGCTTCGTCAGTAGCAATCATGGAAACGATGCTTGGAGGCAATTCCACAGACTTCTTGTGAGCATAAATCTCAACGTGTGGACCGCTTACCTTAGCAACCTGACCAACCTTGACGTGCTCGCCGAACAAAGCTGCTGCTTCTTCAACAGATTCCTTAACAGTTGCACCATCAGCTGGAGCTGCAAGTACTTCTTCAGCAGTAGAAGCATTAGCTTCAACAGCATGGTCAAGAACAGTATTTGAGAATTCCACAAACTTTGGTGTCTTTGCAACAAAGTCGGTTTCAGAATTCAACTCAACTGCGTAACCAGTTTCGCCTTCAGCAGACTTAACAACCTTAGAAGCGATGGTACCTTCCTGAGCCTTGCGACCTTCACGCTTACCAGCTGCTTGAATACCCTTAGCGCGGATGATTTCCTTAGCGCGGGCAACGTCGCCTTCAGCTTCAGTAAGAGCCTTTTTAACGTCCATCATGCCGGCGCCAGTTTCTTCGCGCACCTGCTTAATCAACGCTGCAGTAATTGCTGCCATTTTGTTCTCCTCGTATCAATATGATTCTTAAAAGCTGCAAAAAGCAAAATCAATTGGATTTTGCAGCTTCTAAATAAGAATCTGGTTGCAAATTAGCTTATCAGGCGTTTGCCTCAGTATTTTCTTCCTTGGCAGGCTCAGCTTCAGCTTCGCCTTCCTTGGTGAGCAATTCCTTCTCCCAAGCTGCCATTGGCTGAGCATCATTACCTTCAGACTTAGCGCCCTTACCGGCATGCTCAAGCAAACCTTCAGCTACAGCATCAGCCATCAAGCTAGTCAATAACTCAATGCCACGAATAGCATCGTCGTTTGCAGGAATTGGATACTCAACAGCCTCAGGATCAGTGTTGGTATCAACAATTGCTACAACTGGGATACCAAGCTTGTGAGCTTCTTCAACAGCCAAAGCTTCCTTGTTAATATCAACAACGAACATGGCGGATGGAGTGCGGTTCATGTTGCGAATACCACCGAGCTGCTTGGAAAGCTTGTCCTTCTCGCGCTCGAGAAGCAAAAGTTCCTTCTTAGTCAAGCCGGATCCACGAACATCGCTGAAGTCCATTTCCTCAAGTTCCTTCAAGCGCTTTACGCGAGTAGAAACAGTCTGGAAATTGGTCAACATACCGCCGAGCCAACGCTCGCAAACATAAGGCATGTTTACGCGAGTTGCCTGATTCTGTACAGCTTCCTGAGCCTGCTTCTTAGTGCCCACGAAGAGAACAGTGCCGTTGTGAGCAACAGTCTGCTTGATGAAGTCATAAGCCTTGTCGATCATGTCGAGAGACTTGAACAAATTG
Organism: Gardnerella sp. C0026F2; assembly: GCF_056590715.1. Lineage (NCBI taxonomy): Bacteria > Bacillati > Actinomycetota > Actinomycetes > Bifidobacteriales > Bifidobacteriaceae > Gardnerella > Gardnerella sp. C0026F2. The sequence continues at coordinate 437,034 of NZ_JBWPWR010000001.1, read as the reverse complement.
ATGATATGAATACCATTGCGCTGGGTAAGAATGAACTGCTTCATCTTTGGGTTCCAGCGACGAGTCTGATGTCCGAAGTGCAAACCAGCCTTCAGCATTTCGCTCATGGTAATCTGTGCCATATCTATATACCTTTCTTGTCGGTTATTTCCTGGCCATGTCTGTTCGCATGCAACTTGGTTAACACATGTCTAAATCCAAGCCGACCGACACGAACGGACGCGTACATGGCGCGTATTTGCGAATCCGTGTAGACAATAAAAAGCGAGCAATCATACAACGCGGCAATACTCATGCTCAAAATGGACACGCAAAGAGCGATTATATCAGATACTCAATACTAAAAATCGGCATTCTTGTAGCAATAAAAGCAACAAAAACGCCGATAATTTTTAAAAAATTATTTACGCATAAAGCATAAAAACTAAAACTTAGTTACGCATATTATTGCGCAACTCACGCAACGCTTGACGGCGCACGTCCTTTTCAAGCCTATCTAAATAAATATGACCATCTAAATGATCACACTCATGCTGAATCATTCTAGCCATAAGACCTTCACCTTCAAGCACTACAGTCTTACCATCTAAATCAATTCCACGAGCTCTAGCATAATTTGCGCGCCTAGTTTTGTACCATAATCCCGGAACAGAAAGGCAACCCTCGTCGTCGTACTGCTCACCTTTTAGCTCTTCAATTACTGGATTTAGAATATAGCCGATTCGACCATTTATATTGTAAGAAAAAGCTCTAAAACTTACACCAATCTGATTAGCAGACAATCCAGCTCTACCTGGGTCATTTACCGTTTCCAATAAATCATCAACTAAATGTTTCACAGCTGGCGTAATTTCACGAATCTCATCACAAGGAGTTCGCAATACAGGATCCGGAACAATACGAATTTTTCTAATAGACACTCGATTACTCTTTCTTTTATTTAAGTAGGAATAACGAAAAACAACTACAAATATGCAAGCTCTTTACTCGACATGTTCATTATTATCACTATGCGATGTCGAAGAGGAATCTGATGAAGATTCTTCACCAAAATGCTTCAAATGATTCGCAGCTTGATCGATAGCTTGACGAACTCGAGGAGTTACAGCTTCCTGAGCTTGCTTAACAGTCTCTTGTGCTTGCTTAACAGTCTCAGTAGTTTTATCGAGAATCTTTACAGTTGCTGGCAAAGGACGAGTATTAGGCTTTGGAGCATACAACTGCGTTTCGATAATATCAGCATAGCGAGCAAGAATCTTCGGACGAACAATCTTCATACTTGGAGTCAAGGTTCCAGCATCTTGAGTAAATTCATCTTGCAAAATAACAAACTTACGAACAGACTCAGCGCGAGAAACAGTACTATTAGCTTGGTCAATAAATTGCTGAATTACTGAACGCACAGCATCGTTAGCAGCAATCTCACTCATAGTAAGGTTAACATCCATTCCCTTATTCTTTAGCCAAGAACGAACCATATCTGGATCAAGCTCAATTAAAGCAGAAACAAATGGCTTACCATCGCCCACTACTACAGCATGAGAAACTAATGGGCATTGAGCAATAATACCTTCCATAGGAGCAGGACTTATATTCTTGCCACCAGCAGTAATAATAATATCTTTTTTGCGACCAGTAATAGACAAGAATCCTTCATCATCTATTGAACCAAGATCGCCTGAATGCAACCATCCATCTTCGTCAATAACTTCTGCAGTAAGCTCGGGCTTATTGAAATATCCCATAAATACGTTAGGACCTTTAATAAGCACTTCATCATCGTCAGCAAGACGAATAGTTATACCAGGACCAGGTCGACCTACAGATCCAACTTGATTTGCATGCTCAAAATTAACTACGCAAGGAGCAGCAGTTTCAGTCATTCCATAGCCTTGAATAAAAGTAATACCGTCAAGACCATTAAAGAAATGAGCCAAATCAGCATCCATTGGAGCTCCACCGCAAGCTAACCATGAAAGATTAGGGCCTAAAGCTGAACGAATAGAAGAACCAACTGTTTTCATGTACATTGCATGATTCATGCGCGCAGCAAGAGAATGGGTTTTACCTTCAACATTGTCGCGAGACCATTGAATGAAATGCTTTACAGCTTTAGCAAAGATACGACCCTTTATGCCAGCACCAGCTTTTTGTGACGCAGCGTTATAAACTTTTTCAAAAACCCTAGGAACGCCAAGTAAATACGTAGGCTTAAAACTACGCAAATCAGCCAAAAGATGCTTAGCATTAGGCACATATCCAATAACGCCATGAGCACCGATTGCAACATATTGAATATAGCGAGCAAAACAATGCGCTAATGGAAGGAATAAAAGCAAACGATTTGGCTTGCATAACATATCGCTAAGAACATCGTAACCAGCAAAAACAATATGCGTAAAATTACGATTTGAAAGCATTGCGCCTTTAGGTCTACCAGTCGAACCAGAAGTGTAAACAATAGTAGCTAAATCATCTGCCTTAACAGCATCAACAGCTTTATTAAGCTCATCATCAGTAATAGATTTACCAAAATCAACAACTGCTTCCAAGCCGCCAGCTTTGAAATTAAATACAGTTTTCAAAGTTATGCGTTTATGATCCTGGCGAACACGCTCTAAGCATTGAGCATGCGCATCGTCTCCAGCAAAAGCAATAACTGGCTTAACTTCATCGATAATGTCAGCTGCCTGTAATGCTGAATCTGTTTCATAAATAGGAACGCTTACAGCACCAATGCATGCACAAGCAAAATCGGTAATACCCCACTCATAGCATGTAGCAGAGTAAATAACAACTTTGGAGCCATGCTGAACTCCGAGTGCTATTAAGCCTCGAGCTACTGCACGAACTTTCGCGAGCATTTCAGATGAAGTAACATCATGCCAACGACGAGTTTCATCGTCTTGCCATTGAGCAACCACGTCTTGTGGGTTACGCATAGCACGATTGGCAAGTAAGGAATAAATGGTATCACCGTCTTGAGTTGGGTGAATGGCTTCTACAGCAAATTCTCGGAGCATATTATTTATTGTACTTGATAACAGAATCGACACGACTGCACGAAGTACAAAAAATAATACTTAATATTGTCATTTATAAACAAACACTGATAAAACTTAGATTCTACAAGTCGTACAAGTTAGAATATTTAATCTTTAAAAACAAATCCCCTTATTGCTGAAATTGTTAGAAAATCAACAAATCAAGCAATAAGGGGTTCATATTTTTTGAATATATATATAAGTCTTCAAACGCATTATCATAGATGTCTTATTTCAGCTACCTATTATAAGCGACGATTTTATCCTAGATCCGCATATGTGCAAATCCAACGATTATTTTTCAATTGCAAAGATAGCGACGCCCAGTATTTCACAGGTCCTGCACAAATGCGCACAACACCTTCAAAATGATTCGGGCTGACTAACATTCCATTAAACAAACTAGGAACTGCAGGAAAACTACGCACAGCAGAGCGAGTTTCCGAATCGTTATTATCAGTGAAATACTCATCCATCAGTTTCCACATGTTAGTTAATTTAGTAATACAACTTTTTGTTAAAAGCTGCGACATTGCTGGGGAAATAGGCCTACCTCTAGAAATATCTGCAGCTATGCAAGCAATTTGACAAGTTTTTAAAGCTAAATTAACAAAAGCCTGCTCATCTCTACTGTCGAAATAGCACATTCCAACATGGTATTTCAAGCATTCACGAGAAAAGCCAACACTAACTTCACCCTCATATACAGGCAATCCAATACGAGATCTACAGAAAACATTTGGAGGATCCTCGTCATTGTTTTTCTTTGCCTTTGAAGACTTATCTTTCAGCTCATCATCACTGTAGTCGTTATCATCCATGCCATAGGCATCAGCAAAATCTATCTTCATATTTCTCTCCCGCTTTAACAATTATTTAAAACTGTTGTTATTTAAAACTTGTTAAGCTTATATTCCTACAAACTAAACGAGTTTAGATAAAAGCTTACAACGTAATTTTTCTCTAACTGCGTAATTAATAAAAATGTGGATAAATTACAAAATATTCGTCGTTTTTATTGAAAATAAACGATTTTATGCGTGTTGAATTATACACATTACGGTTTAAAAGAATAACAAATATAGCTAAAAATCATATTTATGCATAAATCAATAGAATATTCATATAGATATAACAATTTTGAAAACAAAAATGGCGGTTCAGAGCAAATTACTGAACCGCCATATTTTATGCAATAAGCATCATACTTATAACACTAACGAATATCCTGATGGAATGGATTAAATACTACGCTGCAACGCTGGAAGCTCTTAACATCAACATAACCTGTAGAAGCCATTGTTCTGCGCAATGCACCAACAAAGTTTGTAGTACCATCTGCTTCATGACTTGGGCCGAAAAGAATATTCTCTAGCGGAGCCACAGTGCCAACATTTGAGCGCATGCCACGAGGAAGTGACGAATGACGAGCCTCAGCACCCCAATGAGTGCCATGACCAGGAGCCTCAGTTGCGCGAGCTAATGGAGTACCAAGCATAACTGCGTCAGCTCCAACTGCAAGAGCCTTAATAAAGCTGCCGGAATTACCCATTCCGCCATCAGCAATAATTTGCACGTAACGACCGCCAGATTCATCCATATAATCCCTACGAGCTTCAGCAACATCCGCAATCGCAGTAGCCATAGGTGCTTGCACACCTAAAGTATTCATGGTTGCAGATACTGCTCCGCCACCAAATCCGACTAAAATACCTGCAGCTCCAGTTCTCATCAAATGAAGAGCAGAAGTATAATCCGCGCAGCCTCCAACAATAACAGGAACATCGAGATCGTAAATGAACTTCTTTAAATCAAGAGGCTCATGATCCTTAGAAACATGTTCAGCAGATACTGCTGTTCCACGAATCACGAATAAATCAACACCAGCTTCTAGCACAGTGTTATATAATTCTTGCGTGCGTTGTGGAGAAAGAGCTCCTGCTACTGTCACTCCAGCATCTCTGATTGTATGCAAACGCTTTGCAATCAATTCTGGTTTGATTGGCTCAGTATAAATCTCCTGAATGCGGCGGGTTGCAATATTTGACGGCAACTCAGCTATTTCTTTTAACATAGGTTCTGGATTCTCATATCGAGTCCATAAACCTTCTAGATCAAGAACTCCAAGACCACCCATTTGACCAATTGCAATCGCAGTATCCGGGCTAGTAACAGAATCCATCGGAGCAGCAATAATTGGGATATCAAACGTGTAAGCATCTACTTGCCATGAAGTAGATACAGCTTGAGGATCACGCGAGCGGCGCGAAGGAACAATAGCAATATCGTCAAGCGAATATGCAACTCGGGCTTTTTTGCCCAAACCAATTTCAATTTCCTGAGACATACTTCTTAGGCTAGTGCCTTATGCTGACGAGTTGCGACTCATAATAAGACTCATAGTAATTCAAAAGCTACTTATCATTATTTTTTACGCAAAGCACTGTATATAGCTTTTGCTTTATTCTCGCCAATTCCAGGTACTCTTTGCAAATCTTCCAATGAAGCATTTTTCAAAGATTTTATTGAACCAAAAGATGCAAGCAAACGCTTGCGATACACTGCTCCAATTCCAGGAATTGCATCAAAAGTAGAATGCAATGAACCTTTTCTTCGCAATTTACGATGATACGAAATAGCAAAACGGTGAGACTCGTCTCTAGCACGCTGCAATAAATACAATCCTTCTGAGCTTCTCTTAAAAATGATTGGATAATCTTCGTCAGGAAGCCACACTTCCTCAAGCTTCTTAGCTAAACCACAAACAGTAATATCACTTACGCCAGCATCTTTCATAGCTCTTTTAGCAGCTTTTGCTTGTTCTTTTCCTCCATCGACAATAATTAATTGAGGTTTATAAGCAAAATGCCGCGCACCAGTCAATGAATTACCTGAAAAATGCTTATTAGAAATACTGTTAGCATCGCAAATATTAATATCAGATAAGTCATATGTATCTGATGAATCAAGCTTGTCTTCTTCACAAACATCTTTATGCCTAAACCTTCGCAATAATGTTTCATAAACAGCACTTAAATCATCTGTTTTACCATCACCATGTTCACCTCGAACCGCAAAATGACGGTACTCACTAGGACGAGCAACACCATCTTCAAAAACAACCATAGAAGCAACTTGATAACTACCATCAACTGTATTTGAGATATCATAACATTCAATTCGCAAAGGAGATTTACTCATTCCAAGCGCTTTTGCTATTTCATTCATAGCTTCTGTTCTCATATCTATGCTGTTAATACGGCTAGATTTTATTCGTTTCAATTCCTGACTAGCATTATCGTTTGCACGATCCATAAGAGCACGTTTTTCTCCGCGCTCTGCAACTCTAATACTTACTTGAGAACCACGAATATTGCTAAGCCACAATTCAAGCTCTTGCTTACGTTCATCAGAAATTTTAATTGGAACTATAATCTCACGAGGAATAGGCGAAATAGGAGCAAGTAAATCCTCACGACCTGTTCTCTCTTGACGTTCACGACGAGTTTTAGTAGCTTGCGCTCGCAATATTACATCAGTTGCAGTAGCTTGTTGCGTAGAGCTAACAGCGTCGCGAACTTTCTTAATGCTAATAGTATCTTCATGGTTTTGTGTGTAATTTTGCTCATATTCTGCGTATACGCGAGTTAATAAATCAGCTATAAGATCACTGTCACTAATATGCTCATTTCGTTCTACTGACCAATTTTTCTCTCCACGAATCATTCCAGCTCTGACAAAAAATACATGAATTGACGCTTCAAGCTCATCTCCGCAGAATCCAAAAACATCTGCTTCTACATCATTGTCAAACACAACTGCATTTTGTTGCAAAATAGTGTTCAAAACAGCAATTTCGTCACGCAATTTAGCTGCACGCTCAAATTCTAGCTCTTCACTTGCTTCTTTCATCTCGTTCTTAATTTGTGAAATATAAGACTCTCCAACACTGCCTGTAAGTATGCCAACTACATGTTCTACCATCTTGCGATGTTCGCTAGGATCTATGTTTCCTATACAAGGAGCTGAACATTTACCAATCGAAGCAAATAAGCAAGGTCTACCAGTCCTATGAGCTTTGTTAAAAACAGAGGATGAGCATGTGCGAATAGGAAAAGTTTTAAGTAAAGAATCTAAACTATGACGAAGAGGCCACACTTTTGCATACGGACCAAAATATCTAGCATGCCGCGCACTACGATTTCTAGTAATCCATACTCTTGGAAAAGTTTCTTCTAGCGAAACTGCAACATAAGGATATGTTTTATCGTCACGAAAAACTACATTAAACCTTGGATTAAAAGCTTTAATCCAAGTATATTCAAGTGTAAGAGCCTCAAATTCAGTGCTTACAACAGTCCATTCCAAACTGCGAGCTGTGAGAACCATAGATTGAGTTCTAGGATGAAGTTGGTAAAGAGGTTGAAAATAATTCGCTAAACGATTGCGTAAATTTTTTGCTTTTCCAACGTAAATAACTCGCCCCTCGCCATCACGCCACTTGTATACTCCAGGTTGCGCTGGAATATCACGAGAAGCTGGACGGAATAAATCACGGGTATCACCAAGCAATGGAGCTCCTAATGCATTTACTCTTTCACCATCAAATGATGAATCTTTTGAAAACTGTTCATCTATTATTGCTTGCGTTTTACGCCATTTTTCACTATCTCTCATCCCATTTTCTTCTTGCAAATCATATGCTTTATAAGAATTTTTATTAAGATCATTATCTTTCATTTTCACCTCCTTTCCTAAACAAAATTTATGCAACTGTTCATAAGATTTGTCGAGCAAATTTCTCAGTTCAACAAATTACAAATTGGTAACTTTTTTGAACGCTTAATGTAACATTTGCTTAAGGAATTTACCTGTCCAACTCTCGCCATTACGCGCTACGATCTCAGGACTACCTTCTGCAACTAAGGTTCCGCCTTTATCTCCTCCTTCTGGACCTAAATCAATAATCCAATCTGCAGATTTCACAACATCAAGATTATGTTCAATTACAATAACACTGTTGCCTTTATCTACAAGAGATTGCAAAACCGCTAGAAGTTTCCTAACATCTTCAAAATGTAGTCCAGTAGTAGGTTCATCGAGAATATAAACTGTTTTACCAGTAGATCTTCTCTGTAGCTCTGTAGCAAGCTTTACTCGTTGAGACTCACCGCCAGAAAGTGTTGTTGCGCTTTGACCAAGACGAATATAGCCCAAGCCAACTTTTACTAAAGTATCTAAATATCGAGAAATAGAAGGATATGCTTTGAAAAATATTGCAGCTTCACAAATAGGCATATTAAGAACATCTGCAACAGACTTTCCGTTATATGTAACTTCCAAAGTTTCACGGTTATAACGTTTACCATGACAAACTTCGCACTCTACGTATACGTCAGGCAAAAAGTTCATTTCTATTTTTAAAGTACCGTCGCCATGACATGCTTCACATCTGCCTCCTTTAACATTAAACGAGAAACGACCAGGACCATAGCCACGAACTTTTGCTTCTGGAGTCTGCGCAAACAATGAACGTATTTTATCCCAAACACCAGTGTAAGTTGCTGGATTAGAACGAGGAGTTCTTCCTATAGGATTCTGATCGACATGCACTACTTTGTCACAAAGCTCAATACCATCGATACGTTTGTGTTTTCCTGGCACAATTCGAGCACCATTTAGCTTGTCTGCAAGAACTGGATACAAAATTGAGTTTATAAGTGTTGATTTACCAGATCCAGATACACCCGTTATACATGTGAATACTCCCAAAGGTATGCTTACATCAATATTTTTTAAATTATGCTCATGGGCATTAACTATATGAAGCATACGATTTTCGTCTACACTGCGACGTTGTTTTGGCACATCTATTGAGCGTCTGTGAGCAATATAATCTCCAGTAATTGAACGCTGAGCTTTAATAATTCCATCAGACGGACCTGAATATACTACTTCTCCTCCATGCTCGCCAGCTTCTGGACCAATATCAACAAGCCAATCGGACTGACGAATAGTATCTTCATCATGCTCGACAACAATAAGCGTATTACCAAGATTCCGCAGATGATGTAATGTTGCAATCAAACGCTCATTATCTCTTTGATGCAATCCAATAGACGGCTCATCAAGCACGTACATAACACCAACTAAACCTGATCCAATTTGAGTAGCTAAACGAATACGTTGAGCCTCTCCACCAGACAAAGTTTTTGCAGCTCTTGAAAGAGTAAGATAGCTTAAACCCACATCGTTCAAAAAACCAAGTCGAGCACGAATCTCTTTTAATATTTCTGTTGCAATTACTGCTTGAGAACCATCCAAATGCAAAGCATTTACCCATGCTAGACTTCGCTCTACTGGCATATCGCAAACTTCAGCTATGGAAGTATTAGATACTGTAACCGCAAGAACTTCTGGACGTAAACGCTTTCCACTACATTTTTGGCATGGAACTTCACGCATATACGACTCATAATATTGACGCATTTGATCAGAATCAGTTTCATCATGTTTGCGCATAAGCGTACGAACTACACCTTCAAAGCCAGTAGAATATTCACGTTGACGCCCCCACCTATTTGTGTAGGAAACTTGAACTGTGAAATCATGACCATACATGATGTCATGTTTAACGTCTTCCGCTAAATCCTTCCACGGAGTATTCATATCAAAGTGCAAATCTTTAGCAAGTCCTGAAAGTATGTGCTGATAATACATTCCAGCTGACTTATTCATTGCCCACGGCTCAATAGCTCCTTGCGCAAGAGATTTGTCTGGATCCGGGATAACAAGTTCAGGATCAATTTCGAGATTGTATCCAATGCCAGAACATTCAGAGCAAGCACCATAAGGAGCATTGAATGAAAATGTTCTAGGCTCAATCTCATCAAGCTCTAATTGATGATTATTTGGACATGCACGATGTTCCGAAAATGATTTACGACGCGTTTGTGAGTCTTCTGGTTCGTCAACAAAATCAGCAATTACTACTCCTTTAGATAGTTTTAATGCTGTTTCAATCGAATCAGTTAATCGAACACGAATGCCATCTTTAATAACTAAACGGTCTACTACTACTTCAATTGTATGTTTCTTCTGTTTAGTAAGAGTAATATCTTCAGAAAGCTCATGCATTTGCCCGTCAATAATCGCACGAGCATAACCATCTGAGCGCAAAAGCTCAAGCGTATCTTTAAATTCTCCTTTACGACCACGAACTACTGGAGCAAGAATTTGCAATCTCGTACGTTCTGGCATAGCAAGCAATGAATCTGTCATTTGCTGAGGAGTTTGAGAACTTACTATTTGACCGCATTCAGGACAGTGAGGCACACCAATCCTTGCAAACAATAATCGCAAATAATCATATATTTCTGTAATGGTTCCAACAGTAGAACGAGGATTGCGATTCGTAGTTTTTTGATCAATAGAAACAGCAGGACTTAAGCCCTCAATAAAATCAACATCAGGCTTATCCATACGTCCTAAAAATTGGCGAGCATAAGCACTAAGCGACTCAACATAGCGTCGCTGACCTTCTGCAAAAAGCGTATCAAACGCAAGCGAGGACTTACCAGATCCAGAAAGACCAGTAAAAACAACCATACGATTCCTAGGAATCGATAAACTTACATTTTTTAGATTATGCTCTCTAGCACCCTGGATAGTTATTTTCCATTCAGAAGGAATACTAGATAAATCAGCTATAAAAGTACCTTTGTTAGCGCACATAGGAGCATTATCAAGCAATTCTTGCAACGAGTCGTTTTGTTCATTCGCCTGTTTTGACACAATTACCTCCACACTTCCCCATAATCACTTGAATATTCCCAACCAATACCCAATTTTATTACTAACAAGAAAATTATAGAACAAGTGTTCGAAAAAGTAAAGTATTTGACTATCAACCACATGCCGTATTCGTTACCAGTAAGCAGTATAATAGTGAGTTTGGTTATGACTTTTATAAGTAATAAATAATAGCAGCCTAAATTTTGGGGAACGGAACAGACATTATGCCTATTGACGCACAAGCTTTAACCATTCAGATTGGTGCGCGAACGCTGTTAAATCCTACCGATTTTCACGTCACAAAGGGAGATAAGATCGGTTTAGTCGGCAGAAACGGCGCAGGCAAAACTACGCTTACTCGCGTTATTACAGGAGACATGCTGCCAGCAGGAGGCTCGGTTAGAGTTAGTGGAGGTTTAGGCTACTTACCTCAAGACACGCACGCAGCAGACCCAGAACAAAGCGTTATAGATCGCATTATGAGCGCTCGAGATATTGCTTCTATCGTTTCGCGTATTCGCAAAGCGGAAAAAGAAATGACAGATCCAGATCCAGACATAATGACTAAAGCTATGAACCGCTACGACAAAGCAATGCAAGATTTTGAAAAAGCAGGCGGTTATTCAGTGCAATCTGAAGCAATATCGATGGCAACAAGCTTGGGACTTCCACAAGAAGTTATGCAACAAGCTTTAGGAACACTTTCAGGTGGTCAACGTCGCCGCATAGAACTTGCTAGAATTCTGTTTTCTGACGCAGACACATTAATTCTCGATGAGCCTACAAACCACTTAGACGCAGACTCAATAATATGGTTGCGCAATTATCTTAAACGATTTGAAGGTGGATTCCTAGTAATTTCTCACTCCACAGAATTACTAGACGAAGTAGTCAACAAAGTATGGCATTTAGATGCTCAACTTGCAAAAATAGACATGTACTCAATGGGTTGGAAAGCATACTTGCATCAGCGCGTAGTAGACGAAGAAAGACGTCGCCGCGAACGAGAAGTTGCAGAAAAGAAAGCTGAACGCCTTATGAAACAAGGCATTCGCTTGCATGCAAAAGCTACAAAAGCAGTTGCTGCTCAAAACATGATGCGAAGAGCTGAACGCTTATTAAGCGAAACAAGTGAAGCTCAAAAACAAGAAAAAGTTGCAGATATTCGTTTTCCAGAACCAGCTGCATGCGGAAAAACTCCAATTATGGCAAAAGATATTTCCAAAGCGTATGGTTCTAATATTGTTTTCGCTGGAATTAATCTTGCTATAGACAAAGGTTCACGCGTTGTCATTCTAGGCTATAACGGTGCTGGAAAAACAACAACATTACGAATTTTGGCAGGAGAAGAAACAGCAGATACTGGTGAAGTTCAATACGGACACGGATGCAAAATCGGTTATTTTGCACAGGAACACGATACATTAGACTTGGATTCTACAGTTTTGGAAAACCTTCAGCACGTTGCACCAAACCTGGATGACACACAAGCACGTTCTATGCTTGGCAGCTTCCTGTTTTCCGGCGACGACGCAATGAAGCCTGCAAGAGTGCTTTCAGGTGGCGAAAAAACGCGTCTAGCACTTGCAACACTAGTCACTTCCAAAGCCAATGTGCTACTGCTGGACGAACCTACTAACAACTTGGATCCAGCATCTCGAGATGAAATACTTAAAGCTATTGCAAAGTATGAGGGAGCAATTGTTCTTGTTACACACGATGAGGGTGCAGTTCAAGCCTTACAACCTGAGCGAGTGCTACTAATGCCTGATGGCGACGAAGACTTGTGGAATGACGAATATCTCGATTTAGTTGCCGAAGAGTAAAATGTTGAACTGAATTACTTGAATTGTGCAATAGAATGGTTAAGCAGTGATTTCAACATACGCGTCTAAGACTTTGCCAAATACGGCGAATAGTGCCAACAGCCGTATAAGCAATCAAATTGACAATCATTGCATAAAACGTGCGCTACATTTTTTGCGAATACCATTCATCGTAATAATTCTTATAACCTTATTTGAATGTTCTATTGGAAATCTGCCATTTTGGAGCAGTGTTACAGGAAGCACAGATAGCATTTCTGCGCACAACGATATAGGTTCTGGAATTAGACGCTTAGATTCCGGCGGCATTCTTATAACGGATCCTTCAGAAGCATATTTAGAAGTAACATCCGACGGAAGTTCGCCTTATATTCGCTTAGAGCCTGCGATTATTAAAAAGAAAAGCAAAAATAATAATCTTATTTCAAACATCAATGTTTTAGTTGAAGCAAACAAATACTTAAGCAAACCTCAAAGCACAAACACTGCTTCTCTAAACCCATCTTTGCTTAAACTTCCAAAACAAGCAGTAGGAAAATCTTGCATTGTTAGAGTGTGGCTGCAACATCCAATAGGATCAATATTAAATATTGAAGACTCAAGAGCAAACGTTCGAGTGCCTTTTAGGTGGTCATGGGGTCGCGTATTAATACTTGCTATTTTTGCATTTCTTGTTACGCTTTGGAACCCTTGGTCCAAGCTTTGGAAAATTAAACTCAACACTCATAGTCTTATTCAACGTTGCTGCTTTGCTGCTTCTCTTCTTCCATTTATTACTGTTGGTTTAATAACTATTTTTTGGAATTTACGAAACGCAACTCCTATGCATTTTTACACAAACGGTAATTATGCATATGATTTTGATCAATATGCTCACACTGCAGACGCATTGTTAAAAGGTCAAGTGCATTTAAATCTTCCTGTTCCTAATGAGTTAGAACACTTGCAAAATCCTTACGACCCTACGGCTAGAAATAATTTGTTAAACCACTCAGTACAACATATGTATTGGGATTACGCATACTACAAAGGTCACTGGTATTCCTACTTCGGAGTTCTTCCAGCAATATTGCTATTTTTGCCTTATCGCATTATTTCAAGACTATGGACTCCTGAAGGCTCTATGCTTCCAACAACAGTAGCTACGATAATATTCTTAATTGGTTTTCTTATCGCAGGTTCCCTATTGGTTATTCGAATTATTGAGCAGACTTCAAAAAAAGTATCTTTAGGAACGACATCCATTGTTCTTGCTTTATTCTTCATTACTTCAAATACAGTGTATTTGTGGTTTAGAACGTCATTTTATTCCGTACCTATGGCAGCCTCACTTTTCTTCACATCTCTTGGATTGTGGTGCTACCTAGGTTTTAATAAAACACATTCTTTGCAAAATATTGTTTTAGGTTCTTTCTTTATTGCATTAAATTTAGGATGTAGACCTACTTTTTCGATAGCTGTTCTTTTTGCACTTCCTGCAATTTATTCGCATATAGAAAAAGATTTACCAAATATTTTGCGCAACTGGAAACAAGTTTCTTCATGGCATAAGCCTTTTAAATATTTTGCAGCTTGGATGTTACCATGCATAATTACTGCAATTCCATTTGGCATTTATAATCTTTTACGCTTTGGCTCACCGTTAAATTTTGGCAATGAGTATCAAATAACTATTACTGACATGACAACTATGCGCTTGCCGTCACAAAATATTTTGCCGTCTATTTTCAGCTATATTGCGCTACCTTTGCGTTTTATTCCAACTTTTCCTTGGATTGGTATTCAGCCTATTGCATTTGACCGTTGGCAATATGCAGAGCCTATGATTGGCGGAATGTTTACACTTTCACCATTGGCATTAGTTGGCATAATATGCGTATTTATTATGAAAAAACGCTGCCGCACGCATATTGCTTGGCAAACAAGCGTAATAGCTATAATAGTTGGGCTTGTTCTTATTGTTTTTGACAGCTTAAAAGCTGGTATCGGATGGAGATATATTGCTGATTTTGCGTGGTCTTTTGCTATAGCTGCCGCAATTGGAATTAGCTTGCTTTTAGAATATGCATCCACTTTGCAATCAGAAAATTCTTTACATAAAAAAACTATTGCTTACACAATACGCTTACTTGTAGCAGTATTGCTATTTGCTTCTATTGCTATCGCTGTACTCAGTTGGTTTGTTACGGGACGTGAAGACAGCACGCTTCGTTTTAATCCAAACTTATGGTTCACGTTTAGAAGTTGGATGACATTGTTTTAAATAATTATTTATATAATTACTATTCTTCTAACAATGCATCTACAGTTCGAAGAAGCGCATGTAATCCGCTAATAAACTGTTGCGGCTCTGGCAATAATGACAATGCTAAATACCCATTAACTGGCATATCGAAATAATATCCAGGTTGAGAAACTAAATTATAATCTTTCATCAATCTCAAAGCTAATACATCATCGTCAATGCAAGATGGTACACGCAATAAAATATTCCATCCACCTTCTGCACGCAACGCGCTAACACAGCATTTAGGCATAGATGTCAACGTTTCTCGCAGCGTATGCAGATTATTAATAATACGATTTCGTACAATAGCGCTTTGAGAAGATGCATATTGCAATAATTCTGGTATGCGCTCAGAAACAGTATTACCAATAGGCAAAAAATCATCAGCTATAACGTCAAGCCTTTTTTGTGCTTCATAAACATCATCTTTAGGACCTGAAACTTCAATCCAACCAACTTTTGCGTGAGGAGCAGCAAGCATTTTGGAGAATCCATCAAGCGCAAAAACTAAAGTAGAAGATTCTCCAGCAAGACGAGCATTTCCAGCAAAAGGTTCAAGCGAATATTCATAAAATACTTCGTCTGCAATAATCGCAACACCATTATCACGACATAATTGCAATAGTATTTCACGTTCTTCAGGCTTGACATATGAGCCTGTAGGATTATTTGGATTAATAAGCACAAGAGCTTTAATACGCAAAGACGCATCTTCTAAAAGTTCTCTAACACGCGCAATATCAATAGTCCAAGAACCATCATAGTGCAAAGGATACGGTATTGCATTCACACATTGCAAGCGCGCAATAGACTCTATAAGAGGATATCCAGGAGTCGGTCCCATAACGGCATCCCCTGCATCACATAAAAGCATCATAAGCCATGCGTAAGCTTGAGAAGTTGAAGAAAGCACATAAAGCTGATCTGAATTAAGCTTTGATGGAACAGACTTTTCAGTGCGGTTATCTCGCTTATTGATGAAGTTTGAAAGAATATCGCGAATTTCCTTAGGGCCCCTAGGGTCTGCTGTGTAACGTCCACTTAAACATTTAGGTGCTAAGCCGTGAGACGTTGGATTGGAATCGTTTAATTTAGTAAGCTTTACGCCATTAACAATAGCTTTTCGCTGAGCTAAAATAATAGGATTTGGCTCACTTACATCTACTCTAGAAGAAAATCGCACGAAACTACCCTAACACTTGGCATAACAAAAGCTGGGCTGCAGTATAAACTGCTCACCCAGCTCAATAGATAACAAATAATATTTAGTTATTTTTTAGTTTTGCTGCATTTTTTGCATTGCATAGTAAGCTGCACCAATAATTCCAGCCTCATTATGCAATGTTGCAACAACAATAGGAGTTTTAATATCGATATGCGGCAAGAACTTTTCGCTTACGCGGCTAACGCCACCACCGACAACAAACAAATCTGGGTTGAAATACTTTTCCATCAAGCCGTAGTACTTAGTCAAACGCTTAGCCCACTTCTTATAGCCCATATCCAACTTTTCACGAACAGAAGAAGCAGCGTACTTCTCAGCATCGCCCTTACCTTTTTCAAGCTGAATATGACCAAGCTCAGTGTTTGGAATAAGCACACCGTTGTAAATCAAAGCCGTGCCAATACCAGTGCCAAGAGTAGTAGCAATAACCAAGCCATCCTTGTCTTTTGCCGCACCAAAACGCTGCTCAGCTAAACCAGCAGCATCGGCATCGTTAACTACTGTTACAGGACGACCACAAGCCTCACTAAAGACTTCAGTAACATCAACACCAATCCAAGACTGGTCAAGATTTGCCATAAAATCAAGCTTCTTACCAGGCTTAATTGGAGCAGGGAACGCAATTCCAACAGGCACATCTGCAGGTACTTCAAAATGTTCAAGCTGCTGACGAACAATATCTGCAACTGCTTGAGGCGTAGAAACCGCAGGAGTGAGAATTTTGTATCGAGGTTCTGCGAACTCTCCCTTTTCCAAATTTACTGGAGCAGCCTTAATACCGGAGCCACCAATATCGACGCCAAATGCTTGTGCAGTGTCAATCATTTCACTAACACTCCCCTCTGAATGTGTGCTGTATGGACAATTACCAGTATTCTATCGTATATCCAATACGACACGCTTACTGTTTACTAACTTCTACTTCAACGAAGGCATAGGTTTCCAGTCTTGATCGTGCAAAATTTTTCGAGAATCAATCCAACCGGTAAACAATTTACCAATACCCGAAATAATATGCTCACGATCGACAGCTATCAAACGAATAAGCTCTTTAGCAGCCGTTAAAGCAGTTCCAAGCGCAAACATAAACGGACGAAAATCGCCATGAATCATAAAGTAGCGAGCCATAAAGCCTCTATTTCGCATAATATGATAACGATTCATGTCCGATGTTGAATTTAACTGACGCACTCCTGCAATATCCCAATTAGGAATATCACGAGTGCGACGAAGAATAATATCCGGAACAACAATAGGATTCGTAACCTTACTCGCAAGATACCCGTAAGTAGTATCATCCCAGTAAATAAAGTAGCGCGAATCCGGGAAGCCGATTTTTTCAACTATATCTCGACGAATCAAACCACCCTCAAAACACATCGTATTCATAACTTTGTATCCAGCCCTGCCGAAAGCAGCAGGCGCAATAGGATTTGGAATACCAAGCGGAACCAAAAAATCGTACTGCCAGTAGAATTTACCACCGTCATAATCTAAACGACTTCCTTGAACAACAGCATGACGCTTAGTCCAAGGAGCAAGACGCTCAATAGATTCAGGCACTGTTTCAACATCGTCATCCATAACCCAGAACCACTTAGCTCCAAGTTCATAAGCTTTTTTAACACCAGCACTAAAACCGCCAGCACCACCAAGATTTTCATCTTGAGGAGCATACACAACATGAAGTTCATTGCCTTCACAATCTTTTTGAGCTTTACCCCAACGATTAGTTAAAGAAGCTTCAAGACGAGCAACCATTTCGCTGGTTTTGTCACTGCACTCATTGTCAACAACGACAATACGCCAAGGGCATTCTTTTAAACATTCAAACGAATGGAATAAATTCTCCAAAAGCTCTTGACGCTTATAAGTGACAACAACAATAGCTAATTTATCAATGCTAGTTGCGTTATTAGTAGTAATTTTTTTTGATGCACTCGTATTGCTCATACTTGTATTCTCGCACCTACCCTCGCCACACAATTATCACAACAATGTTCTTAGCATGAGATACAAAAGAATAGTTAGTTTCAGGGAAGGTGAAAATCCTTACTGGCGGTAACAAAATACGTGTTTCATGCGTTTTTGAAGCCCGCGAGCGGCTTACAAGCTGCTGATTCGGTTAAATTCCGAAGCCAACGGTTACAGTCCGGATGAAAGAAACGGAGACCCATCATGGGCATTTCTAATACAAATAATCACCAAACTTATGCAAAGAACTCTAACTGGTCTAGCGAAAAAATAGCAAAATATGCTCTATTTGTTGCACTTTCAATGGCAGTAAGTTTCATAGAATTTCCACTTATTCCAGACTTGCCGTATTTAAAATATGATCCTTCAGGAATCGTGTGCCTAGTTGCAGGATTCGCATATGGTCCTGCAGCTGCAGCAATAGTAAGCATACTAGGTTTCGCACCACACTTATTTACCAATCCACTAGGCACAGTTATGGCAGTGCTAGTATCTTTAGGGGCTAGCGTTACAGCGGCATTAATTTACAAAAAAATGCATACCAGAAAAGGCGCAATCATTGCACTTTTGGTAGGCTCTGTTGTTGCAATTGCGCTCGCAATAGCTGGAAATCTTGTTATTACGCCACTTTATTCACCAAAGATAACCGTTGCTACAGTTGCATCGCTTATTATTCCAGCACTGCTACCGTTTAATATTATTAAACTTGCGCTTCACGTTGTAGTAACAATGCTTGTTTATAAACCAGTTTCTAAACTACTTCACCACAGCAAGTAAATCTTCTAAACGGCATAAACTATGCAAAATACCAGCACAAGCAGTAGTATGAACGAAGCTCAAAATTGCGCAGTTGAAAACAATACTCTAGTAGTGTTGCGAAATATTTGCTTCAGCTACGATGATGGAAAAACTTGGACACTTAATAATCTAAGTCTTACAATTCGCTCCGGCGAGCGCGTAGCGATTGTGGGCAAAAACGGTTCTGGTAAATCAACTTTGGCAAAAATTATTGCAGGTTTAACGGCACCAGATAGCGGTTACGTTACATTATGCGGTGAAAAAGTTTTTGAAAATACTACTGCTTATGCTGACGCTTACAAAAATGCGCGAAAGTTTATTGGCGCTCTGTTTCAAAGTCCAGAAGATCAGATTGTTACTACTGTTACTGAAGATGATGTTGCTTTCGGACTAGAAAATTTGCAATTCCCTCGAAAAACAATGTATAAGCGTATCAGTGAAGCTTTAAAAACTGTTCACATGGAAGATAAGCGTTACGCTGACCCTAGCACTATGAGCGGCGGACAGCAGCAACGAGTAGCTTTAGCAAGCGCTATTGCTATGAATTCTAAACTGCTTGTTCTTGACGAACCTACTTCTATGCTCGACTCGTTCGCTCGCAAAGACGTTGATGCTTTATTCGATAATTTGCATAAAAATGGCACTACTATTGTTCAAATTACACACAATTTTGAGGAATGCAAACGAGCAAATCGCATACTTCTACTAGAAAATGGCATACTGAAAGAAGTAAGCTTTAATGGTTTAAAAACTTACTTTTCTAATATTGAGTTGGCTAATGATCATTTAACTAAAATTAGCAAGAACAAAAACTTAACAGATAGCAGATTCAAAGAAAATGAGTCAGATATCGCTGTAGAAATTTCCGGACTAACTGTTAAATATGATAAAACTTCTCCAGCTGTTATTGACGATTATTCACTCACTGTTAAAAGTGGCGAAACAGTTGCAATAATGGGTGAAAACGGCTGCGGTAAATCAACTCTTGCTAAAACAATGTGTGGATTGTTAAAAGCCAATTCAGGAAACATAAAAGTGCATGGCATATCTGTTAGAGGTAAATCATCTAGAATAATACGACAAAAACTACATCAAACAATTGGCTACGTTATGCAACTGCCAGAACAACAGCTTTTTGCTGATACAGTACGAAACGATGTCGCTTATGGACCAAAAAATTTTGGGCTAAAAGACAGCGCTCTTAAAGAACGTGTGGATGAAACCCTACGCTTATTGAACCTTGAGAACTTGGCTGAAAAATCACCTTTTGCGCTTTCTGGAGGTCAGCAGCGTCTTGTTGCAATAGCTGGCGTTTTAGCTTGCAAGCCACGCGTGCTCGTACTGGATGAGCCAACAGCTGGATTAGATTTTGAAGCTGCGTTACGTATTCGAGAAATTCTTGGAACGCTACACAATCAAGGCGTAACCATAATACTTATTACGCATAATCTTCAAGAAGCAGAAGATTTAGGCGCAAGATTAGTAACATTAAAAGCAAACAATAAAGCAAATAATACTGAAAATAACAAAAACAAAGAAAGTTCCGCAAAAGCAAAAACATCTTCGCTACTTAAATCTTTTGACCCACGAGCAACGCTTCTATCATGCTTTATTCTTATGCTAAGTGCTTTTAGTATTACTAACTACATACAGTTAGCTATTCTTGCTTTTGTAACATTTACTCTAACTGTTGCTGCAAAAATACCATTTATTAAGCTTATTTCTTCGCTGCATATGATTATTGCAGTATTTGTCTTCTCCGGATTACTTAACATTCTGGCAGTGCGAACAGGCACAGTACTAGCAAATATTGCAACTATTCCTATTACAACTGATGGAATTAATTACGCAATACTTTTTGCAACACGATTCTCTCTTGTTATTATCATTGGAGCAGTTCTAGTGCTAACAATGAGTCAAACAACGCTTAGCGAATCTTGCACACGATTATTATCACCACTTCGGCATATTGGAATACCAACGCAAGAAATAGCACTTATTATGAGTCTAGCGCTACGGTTCTTGCCAACACTTAGTGCAGAAGCGCACTCTGTGGCACTAGCGCAAATCGCTCGAGGAAGTAGCATTCGAGATGGTTCTTTTAAACAACGAGTACACGCTATAACAGCTTTAATAGTGCCAGGTTTTGCAGGAGTAATTCGCCATGCTGACACTCTTGCGCTCGCATTAGATGCACGCTGCTACACGCCTGGAGCTGAAAGAACTCACTTGCACTCATGGAAAATGCGTATAAAAGACGTGCTGCTATTAGTAGTTACTCTTTGTGTTGTAAGCGCGATTATTGTGTGCAAAATGTTACCTTTGCAATAAAAAATTTTAAAAATATTTCACCTTTTGCAGCAAGCGCAATAAATACAGAATCAATACGGAATAAATGCGCAATAAATACGGAATAAATGCGCGATAAATAAATTTGTATTATCACATGCAACAATTCGCAATATACTGTATAATCCGTTAAGCACTATGTATTTTATGTAATATTTGCGTTATAAAACTTGCATTTGAAAGGACGCCTTATGGCATTGACAAAGAAGCAGATTAAGCAGCTTCGCGCGCTCGCTAATACGCTTAGCCCACTTTTATACGTTGGCAAGAACGATATTACTGATGCAGCTGTGAAGCAAGCAGACGAAACCATGCAGTACCACGAGCTAATGAAGTGCGCTGTGCAAGATGGTTCCGGATTAAGCGCTAAAGAAGCTGCTGATGCACTTGCTCAAAAGCTCGGTGCCGAAGTCGTGCAAGTAATCGGCAATCGTTTTGTACTTTTCCGCGTATCTCCATTAGACAGCGTTGAACACATTATGCTTGTGCGCGAATAGTGATTTATATTCATACGACGTTAAAACTGTATATAAATGGGCTTCTCTAATTTGAGAGGTCCATTTTGCTTATGAGAATCTATATAAATTACGTAATCAAACCAAAGATGCAGCATAATTTTTGCATGTTTTCTTATCAGCGCATATAGATAGAATCGTGTGTAAGAATTTCGCTTAAGAGAGATTTATTGTGTTAAAAACTCGGTAAGTGCGAGCACAGTTAAGAGAGGGAATTATGGCATTTTGTGAAAATTGTGGAAGTAAGCTAGAGCCGAATAGTAAGTTTTGTGATTCATGTGGCAATGTTGTTGCAAATTA
Source organism: Gardnerella sp. C0026F2 (assembly GCF_056590715.1). NCBI lineage: Bacteria > Bacillati > Actinomycetota > Actinomycetes > Bifidobacteriales > Bifidobacteriaceae > Gardnerella > Gardnerella sp. C0026F2. The sequence continues at coordinate 414,922 of NZ_JBWPWR010000001.1, read as the reverse complement.
TTCGGATGTTGTGAATGAAAATTATAATATGCCACCTGAAAAAGAAGCTTATATTCAGCCTGGGTATACTGCAGAAAGTAGTAGCGAGAAATCTTCTACTAAATCAAAAAAAGTTAAACTACTGATTGCTTCAATTGTTGCTGTAGTACTTGTTATTGCTGCTGCGGTTGCGTTTGTGGTATTTTATTTACCTTCACAAAATAGTCATACTGTTCTTATTCCTAAAGCTAGTGCATTAAAAAGTGCGCCATTGCAAAAAACTGTAGACGATCTGCGTAAGCAGGGTGTAAAGGTTATTATTGTTAAAGAGTTTTCTTCTGTTAAACGTGGTGGTTTTGTTCGTTTTACTAATGTTCGTCCTGGTCAACGTGTGAAAAGTTCATCGCATGTTACTGTTATAGAATCTGAAGGTCCTGGAATTCCTAAAAAGGGTGTAGTAGGTCAGCCTCTCGAAAAAGCTAAGAAGATAGCTGAATCTATGGGCGTTCCTGTTGAAACATACAATATTATTTCTACTAATACTGGAAAGGTTATTGCAACTGACCCTATGCCAGGCTTCCCAGTTTCGAGCGGAAGTAGTGATGATGGTGTGATTCGTATTGCTGTTGGAGTTAAAGACAAAGGTATTCCTGCTGACTTGTTCGGCATGGATAAAGACGAAGCAGTAAATAAGTTGCGAGATTTAGGATTGAAAGATGTTTCATTGCACCCGCATTTCTCGTCAGAAAAGAATCTTGGTAAGATCATTTCTTCTAAACCTGCTTTAGGTACAAAGTTTTCAGGTGGGCATGTTGACTTGTACTACGGTGTTGACGCTTCTGAAACAAAAAATGTAATGACAGAAAATGATCCTGATGACAAGGATATGATGTATGCGTCTAAGACGTCTCCTGTTATTGGCACTTGGTGTACTAATGATGGCGACTGCATTGAGCTTCAGAAACATGATTATCCTAAAGCTGATCCAAGTGATATGTTTTTGCAGCTTCCTACCGATCCTAAGTATCCTAATGATTCTAATTTTTATGAGTATCTAACTTTGGGTAATGGTGCTCATGAGATTGGCGGATTGGTATTTTATAAGGATAATAATAAAAACAAAGACAGTTGGATGAAGAATCATTTGATTGTTGGAGACACTGGCGCTTTTGAACTTTATCGTGGAATGGGATTGCCATATTGTGGTGAAACAGCTAATGACAATATTGGCAGTATGTGTGTTAATGGTAAATGGGTTGACGCGTTTGAACCTCCTGAAGACATCAAACAATATGGGGATCATGATAAGATTCCTGGCTATTGGAAAAACTCTTCGTTTAGGATGCGCGACTTCTTCCTTGTAGTTCCAGTTCATGCAAATCTTAATAAGATTGAATCTTCTGGATATTTTGATGGAAAAGGTAATAAGAAGCCGGATACTACAAGACCGTTTATTTTACGCAGAAATCCGAAACTGTATTCTAAAACGACTGTTGATGCTGAACCTTACAAAGGCGACATAGGAGACAATCCGTTCGTACCAACAATCAAGCATAAGGCTGTTCCGTTTAAGCCTGCTCCAGACGATAGTGTTGCATACTACTTGGTTGAAAAGCCTTTCGACTGGAGTAAGCTTCCTGAACGTGACTAAACTTCATTACACGCATCAAGCGAAGATGATATTCATTTAAAAATGAAATTTATTCGCGCAAATAAAATGCTCCATGATCCTAAGCTCATTCATAATCAATCTGATAGCCAAGCGAATCGTGGAGCATATTTATTGTGATATTCTACTCATCAATCACATGCACACTATCAACAGTAGATTGTCCTGCCGGCAGTTCCAGCCAATTTGTTCCATCATCTCCAGCTTTAGCAGCAATAGTAATTTTTTTGTTATTATATTTTTCAAACATATTGCTTTCGTTTGATTTAGAAACCTTCATAGTAACTAAAATATTATTAATGGAGTTGCGCGTTTGTCTTACTCCACAATCCATACCATTACAGTATCCTCCAACAGACATCTTTCTATCGAATACTAATACTGTATAAATATTATCTTTGTTTTCCTCTCGAACACTATATTTACTGCCAGTATCACTTGGTGTAGTTCCAGGAAACTCATATGCTTCATCAGCATTTAATATTTTTACAGTTCCAGTAAATACTTGATAACCTTTTTCACGCCAAAGTTGAACAAGCTCATTATGCTTATGCTGAGCTTGAGTCAAGTTTTTGGCATTAATCATCATATTAATATCAGTAAAATCATCAACCGGCACAAAAGTTGGATGTAATAATTTACTTATCTCACCAGTACCAGGAACTGAATCGTATGTATCAGTTTTATCTAATGGATGTTGAACAATTGACCGAGTATGAGTAAAGTTGCCTTCATTCAGCTTATAAATTGTTTTACTCCACGGGAAAACATCAGGCGCATTTTTTTCAATAGCACGCAAAATTACAATTCCTTTATGATGAGGGTCAAAATATATTGTCCCTGTATACTCATTTTTATCAAGATTCTTATCTATAATTTCTGGATATTTAACCAACTTGCCATTCTTAAATGAGAATACATGAATATACTTGTTAGAGTTAGTATTATATTCATTTGTCGCAATAACAATCATTTCTGGAATATTATCGTTGTCAATATCCCACAGATCATAATAATATTCGAAATCCTGTGGGAATTTATTTGAAACATACGAAGAAGCTTTAAGCACATTCTTGTACTCTTTGCCAGCTTGAGAAAGAATGTCATCTGCATTACGAGTATCTGGTTTTGCGATTGTGCTTATTATGCTATTGCTGGTAATACTTTTCAACGAAAAGCCGTTGTTTTGTAAGGTATCTGCAGCAAAAAGAGTATACACAACGCAAGCAGTAAGCCAGCATATAAGTACAACAGTCGATATGCAATAATACAGAAAATCACTATTCTTTTTCATACCCAGCATCTCTACTTTCATTAGATTCATGAAGAATAGCACGGATTTGAGATAAACGTTGCGAAATCTCGTGCTCGTAGCCGCGATTCGACGGCTGATAGTATTCGCGACCAACTAGCTCATCTGGCATGTACTGTTGGGATGCTACAGCACCCGGATAATCGTGAGCATACTTGTACCCGTCATGGTTTCCCCAACTTTTCATCAAAGCAGTTGGAGCGTTACGCAAATGAAGAGGCACTTGACCAATATTTCCAGCATCAACGTCTTGTAAAGCCTTATTAATAGCGTTATAGCTTGCGTTTGATTTAGGAGCGGTTGCTACAGCAATCACAGCTTCAGAAAGAATAATGCGCGCTTCCGGCATGCCAATTAAAGCAACTGCTTGAGCTGCTGCAACAGTTACTTGCAAAATTTGCGGAGCTGCCATACCAACTTCTTCGGCAGCAGCAATCATAATTCGCCTTGCAATAAAACGCGGGTCTTCCCCAGCTCGAAGCATTCGCGCTAAATAATGCAAAGAAGCGTCAACATCACTTCCGCGCATCGACTTAATAAAAGCAGAAATCACATCGTAATGATCGTCGCCGTCTTTGTCGTAACGAACTGTAGTAGTATCCATTACGTTAGAAACAATATCAGCAGTAATTACAGGCTTCTTTTTGCCATGCTGTAACGCAACATCTCCTGTTACTGCTCCTGCAGCCGCCTCTAAAATAGTGAGAGTTTTGCGAGCGTCTCCCCCGCTTAAGCGAATAATAGAATCTATTGCGTCATCGTCGATTTTAAGCTGATTATTAAGACCGTTTTCGCTAGTTAGCGCACGTTCTATAAGAGTATGCAAATCTTCAACGCTAAGCGACTCAAGTTTAACAACTACCGATCTACTAAGTAGCGGCTTAATAATTGAAAAGCTTGGATTTTCGGTAGTAGCTCCAATAAAAGTTACGTCGCGATTTTCAACACTTGGAAGCAAAGCATCTTGTTGAGATTTAGAAAAACGGTGAACTTCGTCAATAAACAGAACTGTTTCTTTACCTTGACTAACCAAACGCTCATGCGCGCGATCAAGTACCGCACGAACGTCTTTAACTCCAGAAGTTACAGCAGAAAGCTCTTCAAACACGCGACCAGACTGACGAGCAACAATATAAGCGAGCGTAGTTTTACCAACTCCCGGAGGACCAAACAACACAACAGAACTTGGAGCAGTAAGAGAACCTTTAGATTGCGGATTTGCAAGCCTGCGCAAAGGCGAACCTTCTTTTAGAGCATGCGACTGCCCTAGCACGTCTTCAATACTGCTCGGGCGCATACGCACTGCCAACGGACGAGTTACATCACTCGGCGCACTACTTGCTGCAAATAAATCCTGCTCCATAAATACCAGCTTACACTACATATAGAACAAACGTTCGATTGCATTCTGCATTCTGTGTTTTGCATTCCGTTAGCACATTTTTAAAAATCACACATGCGAAACTTGATAGTCAAAGAACACAACTTCACCTTCGTCTTGAGTTGTATCCAAATCGACAACGCCAGTAATAGCCCAATTATGGTCTCCATCTGAATCGTCGATAATCTGCCGAACTTTCCACGAATGTTCACTCTTCTCAAGTGAATCATCCAAAATAAACAAATCGCCACTTCTAGCCTTGGCGTCTATTCCAACATACTCGTGCTCGTCGTAATAGTCGTCAAGCACATCATTCCACTCGTGAACGCCGTAACCCCAAGCCTTGTCAAGCTCTCCTAAAGTATCCGCATCTTCCAAATCCATAAGCTGCACGCGACGGAACATTGCGTTTCGAATCAACACAATAAGTCCACGACGATCCTCAACTACAGACTCAGAAGTTGAAGGCGCAGCCATAGTTACAGCGCTAGCTTCAGCATCCGATCCTCCTGCACTCTCCCACTCGTCAACAAGACTTGAATCAATAGAGCGCACAACAAGACGAAGCCACGAAATAATATCACGCAATTCTTCGTTAAGCATGTCTTCTGGCACAGTGCGAGCAAGCGAACGATAAGCGTCCGAAAGGTAACGAAGAAGCGTTCCCTCACTTCTAGCAATGCCATAACGAGAAATGTATCCAGTAAAATCAGAGGCGGTTTCAACCATGTCTCGAAGCACAGATTTAGGCTTTAGCCAGTAGTCGTTTGCCCACGGCACGTCCTTGCGATATTGCGCAAAAGCAGGAGCTAGCAAATCTTCAAGAGGCTTAGGATAGCTAACTTCAGCTAAGCGTTCCATGCGCTCCTCGTAATCAATGCCATCATCCTTCATACCAGCCATTGCAGCATCACGAGCCTTACGCTCTTGCGCACGAAGCACAGGCTTAGGGTCATCCAAAGTTGCTTCAACCATAGAAATTACGTCAAGCGCATAGCTTTCAGATTCTGGGTCTAGAAGTTCCAAAGCTGCAAGCAAGAATGGAGAAAGCGGCTGATCTAGCGCAAAACCGTCAGGCATTGCAACATCAAGATCATAATCACAAGAACCATCAGCGCGCTCTCTGCATTCAATGACTTGAGTATCGAGCAAAGTTTGGAAAATATCGTCGCAGCGCTCAAGCAATTTTTCTTTATCTTGCGGCTTTTGCGCACTATCTTCAATAAGTTTTTCAACGCGCGCTCTAGCATCCCCACCTTGCGTAACTTCGTTCAAAATCATTGAGTGCGTTACAACCATGTGAGGATTCAAAGTTTCTGGAGCGCTTTCAATAAGCTTAGTAAATGTCGGCTCGCCCCAAACTACAAATCCTTCTGGAGCTTTCTTACGCTTAACTTTTTTAAGCTTCTTAGGATCATTTCCAGCTTTTGCAACAGCGCGCGCATTCTCAATTTCAAACTCTGGAGCCTCTGCAACTACTAAGCCCTCAGTATCGAATCCCATTCTGCCTGCACGTCCTGCAATTTGATGAAACTCGCGAGCGCGAAGCTTGCGGCTACGATTTCCGTCAAATTTTGTAAGAGCTGTAAGCACAACAGAGTGAATTGGCACGTTAATGCCAACTCCAAGAGTGTCTGTACCGCAAATAACCGGCAGCAATCCTTGCTGTGCGAGCTGTTCAACAAGCCTACGGTAGCGCGGAAGCATACCAGCATGATGTACGCCTACACCAGTGCGCAGTAACCTTTGCAAAATTTTGCCAAAACCTGTAGTAAACTTAGTACCTTTAATGGCTTGAGCAATTTTGTCTCGCTGCTCTTTGCTTGAAACTCCAGTACTTGCGAGCGCTTGAGCTGTTTCAAGAGCTGCGTCTTGCGAAAAATGAACTACGTAAATTGGCGTTAAACCCTTGTTAAATAAGAGTTCTACAGTTGTTGCAAGCGGCTTATCCGTGTACTCGTATTCGAGCGGGATTGGTCTTGGAGCGTCTGCAATAATATCGACGTTTCTTTTTGTTGATTTTTCTAAGCGTTCCGAAATATCCGTTACGTCTCCAAGAGTTGCACTCATAAGTAAGAATTGCGTATTTGGAAGTGTAAGCAGAGGCACTTGCCAAGCCCATCCGCGCTCTGGATCACCATAGTAGTGGAATTCGTCCATTGCAACGCAATCGACTTCAGCATTTACGCCTTCACGTAAGGCTTGATTTGCTAAGATTTCCGCCGTGCAGCAGATTATTGGAGCATCCGCATTAATATGCGAGTCGCCTGTAATCATACCAACGTTGTCACGCCCAAAAATAGCTACTAAATCGAAGAATTTTTCGGATACAAGAGCTTTAATTGGCGCAGTATAGTAGGAGCGTCTGCCGGTGGCGAGTGCCGCAAAATGCATTCCGAGTGCGACAAGCGACTTTCCAGAACCTGTTGGAGTGTTTAAGATAACATGGTCTCCTGCAAGCAAATCCATAACGGATTCTTCTTGATGCGGCCACAAATCTACATGTTTGTTATCTTTAACCCAATCAACAAATGCTTGAAAAATCTCATCTTCGCTAGCATGATGCAAATCGAAAGCTAACTCGCTCAAACCAGCCATATTGCGCTCCTACTTTACTTAACACTAACTTACTTGTGACTTAATCGCGCTTTACTCGCGCTTTACTTGCGCTTCTTCTTATCTCGTACTTTTACGGAGATTTGAATAGGAGTTCCCTCGAATCCAAATTCTTCTCGAAGTGATCGCTCAATAAAGCGACGGTAGCCGTGCTCTAAGAAGCCAGTTGTGAATATTACAAAACGCGGTGGGCGCGTAGAAGCTTGCGTAGCAAACAAGATTCTCGCTTGCTTTCCACCTCGCAAAGGATGCGGATGAGCAGACTGAATACGCCCTAAGAAAGCATTGAGCTTGCCTGTAGGAATACGCTTATCCCAGCTGTCTAAAGCTGTTCGCATAGCGCGCGCAAGACGATTCGTATGCCATCCTGTTTTTGCAGAAAGGTTCACGCGCTCAGCCCAAGTTACGCGCTCAAACTCAGTTTTCCACAAGCGTTCCATGCGCTGTCTGGAAAATTCGTCCATCAAGTCCCACTTGTTAAACACAAGTACGATTGCTCGACCTGCGTCTACAGCCTGGCTCATAACTTTCAAATCCTGCTCTGCAATCGGCTGAGAAGAATCGAAAAGAATCAAAGCAAGTTCCGAGCGTTCAATCGCAGCTTGCGTACGAAGTGAAGAATAGTATTCAGCACCCGTAAGCTTGTGCTGCCTGCGCTTAATACCAGCAGTGTCAATAAACAGCCAATCCTCGCCGTCAACTCGCACAACCTCATCAACAGGGTCACGAGTAGTTCCAGCCAAATCGTTTACAACAGATCGCTCTTCATGAGCTAAATGATTCAAAAGCGAAGACTTACCAACGTTTGGACGACCTACTAAAGCAACTCTGCGAAGTCCTTCTGGAGTTAAGAATCCTGAAGTTTTATTCGCTTTCTTCAAAGAATTGAGCGCTGCATCAAGCAAATCTCCAACGCCTCTGCCGTGCATTGCAGAAATTCCGTAAGGCTCACCCATTCCGAGCTTCCAAAACTCTGCAGTCAAATACTCGCTTCTAGCGTCGTCAACTTTGTTCACAGCCAAAGTAATAGGCTTACCCGCAGCGCGAAGCATTGAAACAATACGCTCGTCTGTAGCTGTTAAACCAACTTGACCGTCTACTAGGAAAATCACAGCATCGCTTAAACGCACTGCCACTTGAGCTTGTTGAGCAATAGAAGAATCAATGCCTTCAACATCTGCTTCCCAGCCGCCAGTGTCAACAAGCTTAAAATTGGTTCCAGCCCACTCAGCGTCGTAGCTTACGCGATCTCTCGTAACACCTGGAGTATCTTCTACAACAGCTACACGATGACCCAAAATACGATTTACAAGCGTTGATTTTCCAACGTTTGGTCGGCCTATAATGGCGATTACTCCAACAGCTTTAGAGTCTTTTGCATCGTCTTGATTTACTTCGTCACCTCGAAGAAGCGCACGGTCTTCATCGTCAAGATCATAACCTTCAAGATTAGCTGCATAACGGTCGTACTCATCCTGCTCGATAGCAGCGTCAACCATTTCAACAAGAGCATCAAGAGTCTGCTCAAAAGTCAAATCAGAATTATCTAGAGTTGTAACGCCGTCTGCTGCTTGAAGAAAATGCGTAACTTTAGAATCTTTAGCGTCACGAACGCGAATATCGTCTTCTTCAGATTCATTATTTTTAGATTCATTATTTTGCAAATTTTCTTGCGCAATATTCTGCTTGTTTCTGCGAGCTTGACGCACTTCTTCGCGCGCAGTAAGAAGCACTCGAACTTGCGCATTAGGAGCTACAACAGTAGTAATATCGCGGCCTTCTGCAACTATTCCCTCACCTTTAGAGAAAGAATCTTCATCTGATTCTGAAGCAATATACGCACGCTGAGCAGCAATAAGCATACGGCGAACTGCAGGAATTGAAGATACAGTAGACACATGCGAAGAAACTTCGCTGGAACGCAATTCTTCGCTAATATCCTCACCTTCGACAGTTACTACAGGATTCTTAGGATCAACACTAAAGTCAGCGTCACTTTCAGTAAATAAGGCTCCAACAGCTTCAACGATTTGATTAAAACGTTCAGTATCCGCTGGACTTACAGGATTTCCTTCTTCATCCAATTCAAGTTGCGTGCTTAAATCAATACCTTGCTTCAAGCAACACCAAGCAGCAGCTCGATACATTGCACCCGTATCTAAATACGCAAAACCGTAGTATTGTGCTAAAGCACGAGAAGTAGAAGATTTACCTACTCCTGCTGGTCCATCAATTGCTACGCAAATCACAGGCCAACCTCCTTAGAAAGCGAGCGCACTTCTGTTTGAGAAAGCACGCGATACGATCCAGCTTTTAAGTCACCCAATTTAATAGGACCAATTTGCGTACGAACAAGACGCTTTACAGGGAAACCAACTGCTCCAAAAATTCTTCGCACAATACGATTTTTGCCAGAATGCAACACAACTTTTACCATGGTTGTGTCGTGATTCTGGTCGATTATTGCGCAACGATCGAGCTTAATCCAACCGTCTTCAAGATTTACACCTTGCGAAACCAAACGGCGGCAAACCATACCGTTGATTTTGCCTTCAACAGTTGCAATATAAGTTTTCTCAACCTCATACTTTGGGTGCATTACATGCTGGCTTAGCTCGCCATCGTTGGTCATTAAAATAAGACCTTCAGAATCGTAATCCAAGCGTCCCATGTGGAAAATTCGCTCGTATTTGTCTCCAACAATATCTCTTAAAGTAAAGCGACCTTTTGGATCGTCCATTGCGCTAAGAACTCGCTTAGGCTTATGCAATGCGAGCGTTACGAGCTTTGTGTTGAACTTTACGCGAGATCCATCAACGCGCACTTTTTGGCGTTTTGGATCTACTCGAGTACCAAGTGTTGTAACCAATTCGTCGTCTACTTCAACACGACCATCAAGGATTATTTCTTCACACTTTCGACGTGAACCAAATCCCGCTTCAGCAAGCAGCTTCTGCAGTCGAATGGCGTTGTTGTCATCTGAATGCGCCTGATTGGCGCGGGAATATGCGTTTGGCATCGTTCTCCCAACGTGACCTAAAGAATTACATACATACTTGCGCCAAAATTTACTTAAGAATGCGCAATATAAGCAATTCATTACTAATTAACTTACTAATTTATGTGGAAATTTATTAAATTTGTAATAAATCAAAAAATACCACGTTTTTTTATGTTACCGTATGGCATAGCCGTGATAGTATAGCCTAGGTTTCATTGTGTTGCAATAATTAACAAAGCAGCACAACTAAAATTAAGGAAAATTATGATTAAAACAACAGATACAACGTGCGACACAACTAAAACTGCTGCGCCACTTATTGTTCGTATTGGTACTGAATTTATTGCTACAGCTTTAGTAATGTTCGTTGTTTACACTTTTTATCCTCTCAATATATTTATGTCCGGAATCAACGTTTTCATGATTGCTGTCGGCACTGGTCTCGCTTATGCTGCAGCAACACATATTGCATCTAAAGTTTCTGGAGGTCATCTCAACCCTGCTATAACAGTTGCTTCAATGCTTACTGGACGCACTTCATACGTTTCAGGATTATGCTACATTGTTGCACAAGTTTTTGGCGCTATTGCAGCTGCAAAACTATTTCTTCTTACTATTCCTCAGCAGGATTCAAGCCTCGATCCGTCGCAATTTGATCAAATGTCAGGTTTTGACAAAAAATATTGGTTTATGCCATTAGTAAACGGGTTTGGAAAAGGCTCTATTTCCGCATCTAAACTAAAAGGAATGAATTTATCTTTCGGAATAGTATCTGCATTATTAGTTGAAGTTATTGCTGTTATTTTGATTGTTGCCGCCGCATTGCGTAGCACAGACAATAAAGGTAACACTAAATGCGGTTATGCGACACACATCGGCATTGCATACGCAGTTGGCACTTTAATTACATACATGATTACAGGAGCTGGCTTGAATCCTGCTCGTTCTACAGGCATTGCAATATTCGCAAACTCTTATGATTTGGATGTTAAGCCATTAAGTCAATTGTGGGTATTCTGGGTTGCTCCAATTTTTGCTGCAGCGATTGTTAGCTTAGTTTCGCTATTGACAAAGTTCCTTTCAAACTCTGCACAAAAACTTGCTGTATCGAATGAAACAAATTCCGAACCAGCACAAAAATCTGCAGACGAAAAAGCAGACGAAAAAGCAGACGCTCCTGTAGTGTCAGATATGAACTATGAGTATGTTCAAGACGCATCTGACGATAACGTTGCAAACAATATTCAAAAATAAAGTTATAGCAAAAATATAATTGAAGCATATGTTATGAGCAAACCTGCGCCAAGCGTAATACTTATGAAAGAATCAAAGCCAACAGAGCGAACTTTCCAAGGACTACGCTGACGCATAATTAAGCGCATAACGCCTAGAAGTACAGCCGCCACAGAAATAATAATTGTGGCGGCTTTTACATATCCTACGAATGCCAATAATGCGCAAAATGCAACAATAACTGCTACAATCCACTCAGCATAAGGCTTACCCTCACGCTTTTCCGACACATACGGATGTTCCGATTTAGCGCTTTTAGTCTGATGCTCATTATCTGTCATACTTGTATCATACCTGCTTAGCGATAAGAAAACATAAGCTGATTTATTTATTAAAGCAAAAATGCAGCGCTTGAAATACTCAAACGCTGCATTCATAGTATTTATTGATTCATTGATTCATTGATTCATTTATGAATTCATGAATTCATAAATTCATAAATTCATGAATTTTAGATAAAGCGATTTTAGTGGAAGAAGTGACGAGTTCCGGTAGTGTACATAGTTACGCCAGCTTTACGAGCAGCTTCGAACACTTCCTCATCGCGAATAGAGCCACCAGGTTGCACGATTGCACGAACGCCAGCTTCAATAAGGATCTGCGGACCGTCAGCAAATGGGAAGAAAGCATCCGAAGCTGCAACAGATCCGCGAGCGCGCTCAACGCCATCAGCCAAAGTATTCGCACGTTCAACAGCTAAATGGCATGAATCCACGCGATTAACCTGCCCCATTCCAATGCCAACAGTAGCATTGTCGTGCGCAAGTAGAATTGCGTTAGACTTTACGCAACGAAGCGAACGCCACGCGAATTGCAAGTCGCGCAAAGTGTCAGCATCAGCAGCTTCTCCAGAAACAAGCGTCCAGTTTTCAGGATTATCGCCAAAAGCATCAATCTTATCTGCAGATTGAACTAAAGCACCACCGTCAATAGGATGAACTTGCAAATCCAAAACTGGCGGAGTTGCAACCTTTAAAATACGAAGATTCTTTTTCTTAGTGCGAAGCAATTCCAAAGCTTCAGGCTCATAGTCTGGAGCCACAATAACTTCCGTGAAAATTGGGCGCACGCTTTCTGCCATTTCCAAAGTGACTGTAGTGTTTGCAGCAATCACACCGCCGTAAGCACTTACAGGATCGCAAGCGTGAGCTTTTTTGTGCGCTTCTGCTGCAGTTGCGCCTATTGCCAATCCGCAAGGATTATTATGCTTGCAAACAGCAACTGCAATTTGTGGAGCAAAATCCCAAACCGCACGCCAAGCAGCGTCCGCATCTACGTAATTGTTGTAGCTCATAGGTTTTCCGCCAAGAAGCTCAGCCTGAGCCAAACCACCCTTATGCAAAGGATCTAAATACAATCCTGCTTGCTGATGAGGATTCTCACCATATCGAAGCGTATGCTCTAAACTCCAAGTGCGCGTGTAGTTTGCAGGAAGCTCCACAACTACAGCATTTTGACTATCCTCTTCATCATTTGTGTTCAAACTTTCAGGCTTCTGCCATGCTTTACTTGTCCACTCAGATATAGAAGCATCGTAAGCTGCAGTATGAGCAAATGCTTTACCAGCCAAATATTCGCGCTCTTGCAAATTAAAGCCTTCACCTGAAACGATTCTATTAGCTAAAAGCTGGTAATCTGCAGGATCTGTAATAACGGCAACAGACTTATGATTCTTTGCTGCAGCACGAATCATAGAAGGTCCACCAATATCAATTTTTTCAATAATTGCGTCACTATCAGCACCGCTCATTACAGTGTCTACGAACGGATACAAATTAACTACTACAGCATCAAACGGCTTTATGTTTAACTTTTCAAGTTGCGTCACATGATCAGCATTACTCATATCTGCAAGAATTCCAGCGTGAATATGCGGATCTAAAGTCTTCACCCTTCCATCAAGACTTTCTGGGAAACCAGTAACGTCAGAAACTTCAGTAACATGAACGCCAAGTTCCGCCAATTTAGCAGCAGTAGAGCCGGTTGAAACTACTTCAGTATCAGCCTTTCTAAAAGCTTCAGCTAATATTTCAAGTCCTTCTTTATGAAAAACTGAAACAAGAACTCTACGAATTTGCCTTTCACCTGTGGTTATCAGCACATTTGCGTTTGATTCTTTGCTCTGTGTCTGTTGCACGGCGGCCTTCCTTCCCAAAATAGTAGTGAGGAATTATTTTCTTTTAGCCTTCGATGAAACCGTCCTAGGAGCGGCTTTTTTCAAAGGCAAAGGTTGATTATTTTTATTACTAGTCTTATTTTCGATTAATTTTGCAGATTTTACAGGCTTATTCGACTTAGTAGCAGCAATAAGATTTAAGCAATATCTCGCACCACAAATAAGTAGAATACTAAAAATTGAAATAACTAATGCTACAGCAGAAGCATATAGTGTAAGATGGCCAACAGCTCTAGTACTTTCAATAATGTCAACTCCAATATAAGAAAGTCGACATTCACCTAATGAACCATTTGCTATTGAGAAAACAACAGTCCACATAATTGTAATTAAAGCGGATACGCCAACACTATCAGTTGCAGCTTCTATAACGTTCAACATAAAAGACTCACGCTCGGTTTTGTCAATAATATTTTTTAAACGCAAGCCACAGCCGCTTTTATGCAATAAAGTTACAAGCATTACAATAAAGCATAAAGTTGGAACTATATAGTAAAAAACAGTGCGATGCACAACGTCAATAACAGCATCAGGAAATATTCCAAAAACCGGAATAGGCGGCAAAGATTTACGCTGAGAAACTGTTAAAGTAAATTGTGCAACAGATCCAATATTAAATCCAGATCCACAAATCCAAGATAATGCCCAAATAGCAACATTCGGCAGCCAAACTAAGCAAGCAATAGTTGTAAGAATACGCGAACCATTTTGCATGCCTAGTTTATTGAAATATGAATTAACATAACCAAAATTTGTGCAAGCCCAAACCACAACAGTTATTAACGCAACAAAAGCATATAAACCGAACAAAATTACCGCAGTTCGCTTAGTAATACGAATATTTTTTTGAATATACTCAGGACAGATTTGCTTATAACGCTGCTTAGCAGATACAAACAGTGAGCTGCTTGGGAAAACCGCTATAAGTAAAGAAATTAAATAAACACAAGAAGATTTACAAGCAACAATAAAAGTAGAATCAAGTAAAGCAACATGCGTATTTTGAGAAAGTATCGCATTAATAGCAGCCCAGACTACAAGCCCAGTAAAATATGCTATATTCCCACCTTTAATACGACGAATTAAGCATACAAGCGTTGAAATAAGCAGAAAAGTAAGGCCTAAAGGAATAATCGTAAGAATGCAATTTCCAAAAGTAAGACCCACGCCTTGAGCAAACATAAACACAGCCCAAGTCATAGACATTGCAGATTCAGAAAGATTACCTGTTCCTTCTTCGATAGAAACCACAAGAAGTGTGAGAGATAAGAAAAGACCTATCGTAAGAGAAAAAATAAAAATAACAATAACAGGAGTTATTACACCTTTAGACATGTTTATTAAGGATGACTTAAGCTTTTCAACCATGTCTTTTCCTTTCAATTCTTTTAGGTGTAAAACCAATATATTGCTTTAAATAGGATATTACTTTAATAATAAGCGCTAATAATAAACTTTTAAGCTGGCATAGTAATTAAACTGCTGCAAGGATAATCGCATAATTCACTCATCCCACTAATACCAGTAAGTTCAATAACAAAACTAAAACCTGCAACTATTCCTTGAGCACGCTTGACAATATTTGCAGCAGCTTTTGCTGTGCCTCCAGTTGCAATAAGATCGTCAACAATAAGCACACGTTGACCTGGCTTAATAGCATCGCTTTCAATTTCAATACTTGCCTGACCATACTCAAGCATGTATGACTCAGTAATAACTGGAGGAGGTAGTTTACCAGCTTTACGAATAGCAAGAAAACCTTTGCCTAACCGAGATGCCAATAATGGCCCAAAAAGAAAACCTCGAGCTTCAAGCCCAGCAATCAAATCAATTGAATCAGCTGGAACAGGCAATGCATCAATCAAAGAATCAATAAGAATTCGCGATGAGCGCGCATTTGAAAATATAGGAAGAAAATCACGGAATATAATACTAGGATTTGGGAATCCTGGAACGGTACGAATCAAAGAAGCAAGATAAGCGGCATCATCGTTGCTTACTGTTTTCAACGTTTTCACTGTAATATCCGTTGCTGTCATAATCCTAACGTTCTTTTCTTCACAAGACTTGTTATTGGAATATGGAAAGAATGTCACATATTCGCGTGATGCGTGAGACATGTGCTGACTCACACATCACGACTTAAGTATTAAATTATAAATTTATGAGATAAAAGTTATTACTTTTCAGATTCTGCAGATTCTGATACTGGCTCGTTATCTTCGTTTACAGATTTATTTGCATCATCTTGCTTAGCTTCTTCAGCTTGTGCAGCTTCTGCTTCTTCATCGCTAATAAATGCTGGACGAACATACAATCTGTTTACAGCGCGGAAAGATACTCGCATCAAGCTACCTTCTGAATCGATAACAATCTCTTCATATTGAGTATCTACGCTTACAATCTTGCCGATAATGCCGCCGATTGTAATAATTTCAGTGCCTGGTTCCAAAGATTCATGGAATGAACGCATTTCAGCTTGACGCTTCTTAGCATTGCGAGTTTGGAACATCATCATGCAAACCATTGCTACAACGAGAATAATAAGCATGCCATACTGCTGGAAAAATTGAGGCAAAGTAAACTCCTTAAGTATCCAACCCTAAGACGGTCGAAATGCCGTCCAAGTTAATTATTTTAAGCTAGCTCACTGACATTACTAGGCTCTTTAAAGCCCAAATGTTTCCAAGCTTTACTAGTTGCAACACGACCTTTAGGAGTGCGAATTAAGAATCCTTCACGCACTAAATATGGTTCACATACTGTTTCAACAGTTTCAGCTTCTTCACCAACCATTGCAGCTAGATTATTAAGACCAACCGGTCCACCGTTAAACTGACAAACCATAGCCTTCAAAACTGCAATATCAAGTCGATCAAGACCTTGCGTATCAATCTGGTATAAAGCTAACGCTTCAGCAACAGCTTCATGATTTACTTCTGACAAATCATGCACAATAGCCCAATCTCTGACACGTCTCAACAAACGATTCGCTATACGAGGAGTGCCACGAGAGCGCAATGATAGCTCTTTAGCAGCTTGATCGACAAGACGAATCCCTAAGACTTTAGCAGATCGCTCAATAAGTTTTTCAAGCTCTTCGTGAGGATAAAAATCAAGATGAGCAGTAAAACCAAAACGAGCGCGCAATGGAGAAGGCAACATTCCTTCCCTAGTGGTAGCTCCAACTACAGTAAAACGAGGAAGAGTTAGCGGTATCGATGAGGCACCAGGACCTTTACCAACCATGACGTCAACGCGGAAATCTTCCATAGCAATATAAAGCAACTCTTCTGCAGCACGAGGCAAACGATGAATTTCGTCAATAAACAACACTTCACCTGCGTCAAGCGCGCTTAGTATAGAAGCTAAATCTCCAGCATGCTGGATAGCAGGACCTGAAGTAATTCGAATAGGAACTTGCAATTCATTAGCGACAATCATGGCTAATGTAGTTTTTCCTAATCCAGGAGGGCCAGCCAATAACATATGGTCAGGCGCAACATCACGCTTTTTAGCAGCATCTAAAAATAGTTGCAATTGCGCTTTTAAAACTGGTTGACCAATAAAACCTTCTAATGCGTGAGGACGAAGCTCCTCATCACTGAGTTGCTCATTTCCTAAAGGCGTTGAAGAAACCATGCGTAAGGATTCTTCAGCAACACCAGTATTTAGCGCAGAAGTATACTCTTCACTCACTTCAACTCCCCCAATACTAGATTCTTTACAAACATGATTACCTACCCCTATCAAGTGAAGCTAATGCCATTCGTAAAACATTAGGCAAATCTGCATCAGATATAGGAGTTGAAATATTATTCTCTGCACAAACTTGCTCAACTGCTCTTTGAGCGTCAACCTGTCTCCAACCCAATGAAACAAGACCCTCTATTACACATTGCACGCTAGAATCAACAATCTGCTTATTAGATTGAGTCGAATCATTAGAACTATCTGCCAGTATTGAAGAATCAAGAGAACCCTTCAATTCCAAAATAATCTTCTGTGCACCCTTTTTCCCTAAACCAGGAGCAGAAGAAAGCGAAGTTACATCTCCCTCAGAAATAGCTTGTAAAAGACGATCAACATTCAAAGTTGAAAGCATAGAAAGAGCAACTTTAGGACCAATTCCACTAACTTTTTGCACTTGCAAAAACATTCGTTTAGCAGCTTGAGTTGTAAAACCATAAAGAGTTAAAGCATCTTGCGAAACTTGAAGCGATGTATAAACGCGAACTTCCTGCCCTTCATGCAAAGAAGACAAATCTTGAGAAGGCATATAAGTCTCGTAGCCAACCCCAGAAACAACAATAAGAGCAGAACGAGCATCAATTGACGCAACTTGCCCAACAAGCATTCCAATCATAAGCTCACTCCCACTTAACAAAAACTCATAGCTTAAAGCACATAAAGCTAAATACGATTATAATAGAACATCTGTTCTATTAATATCCTACATGTCTCGAACGACAGAAGAAGATTTACGCGCCTGAGCTTGAGCTAAAGCCCACTGTTTCTGCGCAGCAGTTAGATGCTGCTCGCGCTCGCCACCTTGTAAAGCACCAGAAGGACGAAGAGCATGACAAATAGCTTGAGCTAAAGCGTCGGCAGCATCAGCAGGAGTAGGCAAAACATTAAGACCAAGCAACCGCGCGACCATGCGCTCTACTTGAGGTTTTTGAGCTTTTCCGTTTCCAGCTACAGCAAGCTTAACTTCAGTAGGAGTGTGTAAAGCAACGGGAATATTGCGCTGAGCTGCAGCAAGCATTGCTATACCAGCAACCTGTGCAGTGCCAAGAACAGTATTTCGGTTTTCTTGCGCAAAAACACGTTCAATAGACACAGTATCAGGCGAAAAACGCTCAATTTTTTCAACTAATCCGTTATAAATCTTTAAAAGTCGCAAATCTTGCGAAAGATCAGGCTCAGACCTCAACACATCGACGTGAATAAAAGAAAGCCGACGAGAGACGCCGGCTTCGATCACGCCGACCCCGCAGCGAGTAAGCCCGGGGTCAACGCCCAAAATCATCATAGGAGACTATTCATCTTCCTCAAGCTGAGCCATAACTTCATCTGAAGCGGTCCAGTTGCTGTAAATATTCTGAACATCGTCCAAGTCATCGAGATTATCGATTAAGCGAGAAACCTTTTGAGCATCTTCTAAGCTCAATTCAACCTCATTATTTGGATGCATAATGATATCTGCAGAATCATAGTCGAAACCAGATTCCTGCAAAGCCTTACGCACAGTTACCAAATCACTGGAATTGGTGTAAACAGAATAAACATCGCCATCATCAGCAACATCTTCAGCTCCAGCTTCAGCTGCAACTTCGAAAAGCTTATCGTAGTCAACACCTTCGGATGGAACTTCAATCAAACCTTTACGTTCGAAGTTGAAGCTCACCGAACCACTTGTTGCCAAAGAACCGTTGCCCTTAGTAAGAGTTGAACGAACATCAGCAGCAGCACGATTGCGGTTATCAGTAAGGCATTCAATAATCAATCCAACACCTGCAGGAGCGTAACCTTCGTAAACAATCTCTTCATAGTTTGCGCCGCCAGCTTCTTCACCAGAACCACGCTTTACAGCGCGCTTGATGTTGTCAGCAGGCATGGAAGCCTTCTTAGCTTTAACGATGGCATCGTACAGCGTAGGGTTACCATCAGGATCGCCACCACCCAAACGTGCAGCAATTTCAATGTTCTTAATAAGCTTGGCAAAAAGCTTGCCACGCTTTGCGTCGATAGCGGCCTTCTTGTGCTTTGTAGTCGCCCACTTGGAATGACCTGACATGATACTCCTAAAACGTACAGTTAATCAAACGAAACGATTTTATTGCGCTTTCGCGACAAATTTTATTTATCTTTTATATCAAGCCCATGCTTTACTTCAAAAATACGCTGGAAAACTGTAATAATACCGCCAATAGCAAGCAGAAACATGGCAAAACTTAACCAAAAAAGTTGATTTGTAAGACCAACAAGCCCCATAGCAACAAGAATCACAGCAACCCTATCTGCACGAGTTATTAAACCTTTTTTAGGATCTACATTTATTGACTGACCGCGAGCGCGAGTATATGAAGTTACGAAAGCTGCCATAAGAGCAACCAAACAGCTTAATAATCCTACATACTTTATTGCATTGCCATTCAAAGTTGAAATCCAAGTGCACATTTCTTTTTCGTGAGAGTTATACAAACAAATGCATACCGAGGAAAATAATGACCAGTCTGCAATGCGATCGAGAGTTGAATCAAGAAATGCACCAAATTTTGTACCGCCTGTAGTTATTGCAGCAACAGAACCATCTAAACTGTCTGCAAGCACAAAAATAGTTAAAAATATAGTGCCAACAACAAACTGTTTAGTAAAAGCAGTAGCAAAAGAAATAATAACTACAGCTATTGTGCCGACAATTGTTACACAATTAGCACTTACGCCTAGTAGCACTAGCAATTTTGCAATTGGAGAAATAATGCGCTTAAACCCACTGCGTAATGATTCCAACATCGAATGCAACCTTCCTAGCGTAATCAAGCAAATAAAACTTGGGTTCAATAAACAATCCCATATTAGTCAATCGACTGTAATACGCATAAAAGCCCACACAACTTTAAGAAGTGTGGGCTTTTGCTTATTTCGTTTACTTATTGCAATTAGTTTTCAAGCGAAACTGCATTATTTAAGTAACGTTACTTAAATAACTTACATTACTTAGTGTAACGCTCGAAATCTTCTGCACTATTTACCTGAACGCGCTGCTTAATAATGGAAAGAATCCACTCTTTAGCTTGAGCAACAGGAACGCCGTTCAATTGGCTGCCATCGCGGAAGCGGAAGCTCACAGCATTGTTGTTCACATCCTCTTCGCCAGCAATCAAAGTGAAAGGCACCTTAGACTTAGAAGCGTTACGAATCTTCTTGCCAAAGCGATCATCGGAGCTGTCCATTTCACAACGAACCATATTCTCTTCCAAATCGCTAATAAACTTTTGCAAGTGTGGAGCGAACTCGTCTGCAACAGGAACGCCAGTTACTTGAACTGGAGCCAACCATGCTGGGAACGCGCCTGCATAATGCTCAAGCAAAATAGCAAAGAAACGCTCAATAGAGCCAAAGAGTGCACGGTGAATCATCACAGGACGCTGGTGGCTACCGTCAGCAGCAATGTATTCCAACTTAAAGCGCTCAGGCAAGTTGAAGTCGAGCTGAATAGTAGAAACCTGCCAAGTGCGGCCGATCGCATCGCGAGCTTGCACAGAAATCTTCGGGCCGTAGAATGCAGCTCCACCTGGATCGTCCACGAGTTCCAAACCAGACTCTTTAGCAACCTCTGCCAAAGTGTTAGTTGCTTCTTCCCAAATCTCGTCGGAACCAACGAACTTGTGCTCATCCTTAGTGGAAAGCTCCAAGTAGAAGTCGTTCAAACCGAAGTCTTTAAGAAGACCAAGCACAAAGTTAAGCAAGCTCTTCAACTCATCGCGCATCTGCTCGCGAGTGCAATAAATGTGCGAATCATCCTGAGTCAAGCCGCGCACGCGAGTTAAGCCATGAACAACGCCAGACTTTTCGTAGCGATACACAGTACCAAACTCAAACAAGCGCAAAGGAAGCTCGCGATAAGAACGCTGGCGAGACTTGAAGATCAAGTTATGCATTGGGCAGTTCATTGGCTTCAAGTAGTAGTCAGCACCTTGGCGAGTTACGTTACCGTTTTCGTCGCGCTCTTCGTCAAGCTTCATTGGAGGATACATGCCATCCTTGTACCACTGCAAGTGGCCGGAAGTCTCATACAAGCCACCCTTAGTAATGTGCGGAGTTTGTACGAAGCTGTAGTGATGCTTGCGATGCTGCTCTCGTGAATAATCTTCCATCGCGTTAATAATTGCAGCACCCTTTGGATGGAACACTGCTAAGCCTGGACCAATCTCGTCTGGGAATGAGAACAAATCCATCTCTTGACCGAGCTTACGATGATCGCGCTTAGCAGCTTCTTCCATGCGAGTTGTATAAGCTTTAAGCTCTTCCTTGCTAGGCCAAGCAGTTCCGTAAATGCGCTGAAGCATAGGATTATGCTCCGAGCCACGCCAGTAAGCTGCAGCAACACGCTCAAGCTTAAAAGCCTTAATATAGCGAGTGTTTGGCAAATGAGGTCCACGGCACAAATCGCTCCAGACCTTATTGCCTTCGCGATCCAAATTGTCGTACATGCTAAGCTCATGCTTGCTAATTTCGCCAGCAGCAGCCGGATCAAGAGCAGCTTCCTTATCCCCAATCAACTCCAACTTATAAGGTTGATTTGCTTCTTCAGCGCGTGCTTCATCTTCAGTTACAACGCGACGACGGAAGCTTTGAGACTCTTTAATAATGCGCTGCATATGCTTTTCGATTTGCTTCAAATCGTCTGGCGTAAATGGAGTATCAACATCGAAATCGTAGTAGAAGCCGTCTTTAATTACAGGACCTACGCCCAACTTTGCGTCTGGTCGAATTTCTTGAACAGCTTGAGCCATCACGTGAGTAGCGGAATGACGCATGATTGCGATGCCATCTTCACTATCAAGTGCTACTGATTCCACGGTATCACCGTCATGAAGAGGCGTGTACAAATCACGCAACTCGCCATTTAAACGCACGGCAATAATATTCTTATCTTCCGCGAAAAGTTCAACGCCAGTGAAGCTTGCATCCACCTCCTTGCGTTCCTCGTTTACGGTGATGGAGATGGTATTTTCAGCCATAATTGTCCTTTTCTATCGGGGTCTTGCGTTACTAATGTGCAGACCTGGACTTGTGTGGCGTCGATAAACTTACGCGATTAAACAATTAACAAAACGCGCAAAAAACGACGTCAATCGCGCGCATTTTTCACGCGCAATTCGTTGACATTCTAGGACAACAGAACGACTTTTAAGGCACTTTTACTAAATAGCGTTTTCAGATGCTTTTTCGCGCTGCAATTGCAATCTTGATGAAAAATCATTAATTTTTATAAAAATACTTTCACCAATCTTGACTATTAAGAAGAAAGCTCCAGCGCAAATAGCAATAGTGCCACCGGCAGAAAGCTTCAGTATTACAGCGAAAGCTAGTCCAATTAAAGCAATCGAAACAGCAGTAATTACGCATGCAAGTACAAATTTATTTATAGAGGCAATTCTTCCCTTTAATGCTGCAGCAGGAGCAGCAATAAGAGATACTGAAACAACTGTACCAACTGCTGGAATAATAACGGAAACAGTAATAATAATCAAAGCAAGAACCATGCCCTGTATAAAACCTGATCTTCCGCCTGCAGCACGGTAATTAATAGGGTCAAACGAGCAATGCACAAGATTAGCAGAATTAAAAATCCATAATCCCAAAACAAGCAAGAAAGCAACAGAGGCTGAAATCACGTCTGCAGGAGTGCAATTAAGCAATGATCCAGTTAAAAATCCCTCAATACGCAATGGCAATGGAGCAAACCACTTATTTAAAAAGTATCCACTAGCAAAGCCGACAGTTAAAGTAATACCAGCTGCAGCTTGCGAAGAAATGCCTTTAAGATGCGAAAGTGCATACATTACTAAGGAAAGTGCAACGCACGCAACAGCAGCACCAACAAAAAGCCCAAGCGACAAAATATTTTGATCTATTGTATAAGCAGAAGTTACAACTACACCTAATACTGCTCCAGGAAATGCAGCATGAGTAATAGATTCAGTAAAGAATATTCGCTGATTAAGAAGAGCAAGAGAGCCAACGAAACCGCATAGAGCACCTACAACAATTGCTTCAACTATAGGTAGAGCGATAATTTGCCAAATACTTACCATCTATTCCCTACCTTTATAAGATTTTGCTAAAACTTGCATATCGCTATCGCTTGTATGAGTTTTATGCGCAAAAACTATAGATGAAATAACTTGGAACAGCCAGCGCACAATAAGCACAACTACGAACATTGCACACATGCTTAATGCAATTGCTGCTTGAGGAGAAATAGGATGATCAAGCTCCAAATTCATAACATACATACCAAGAACAACTCCAGCAATACCAACAAAAATACCAACTGCAACCATGCGTCCAACTGTTCTAGACACTAAACGAGCACTAGCCCCAGGAATAATAAGGTATCCGATCACAAGAAGAACGCCAACAGCTGAAGATGCAGAAACAACAACCGCAGCAATACCAACGTTAAGAACAATATCTACAAAAAGAGTATGCACTCCCATTAATGGAGCACTTGCTCGATCGAAAGCAACAATAATCTGCTGTTTCCAAGTTGCCAAAAGCACAATAATTGCAAACAAGCAAATCCACATTGCTTGAGTCATTCGCTCATCAGTGACATCAAGCAGCCTACCAAACATCAATGCCTCGAGCTGACCTGACATATCACCTTTTTTTAGTGAAATTACTACACCAAGAGCAAAGAAAGTAGTTAAAACAGTTGCGATAATCGATTCATTTATGCGAGCTGAACGAGAAGCCCACACTAACGCAGCAACTAAAAATACTGAACAAATTGCAGCACCAGGAATAATTTGATCTATGCCACCGTATAAAGCACCTACAACAATTCCAGGAAATATGCCATGCACAATAGCTTCCGCATTAAATTCAGCACATCTCAAGTTCACAAATACACCAACGATTCCGCTAGCTATAGACAGAACTACAAGTAAGCAGAACGGACGAAAAATATAAGGAGCAGAAGCAATAAAATCAAAACCTGGAATTGGTTCCAGAACTTCTCTTAATGACTCAACTAATTGGGCAAGCATTAATCTTGCCTTCCGCTAATTTTTAAACCATCGCTAAAAACTTCTTTAGAGCCTTCTTTAGAATCAGAATCCTCTTCAGACATTTGCGAAAGCGTAAGACCTGCAGAATCTGTTGGCATGCTTCCACCATATGCGCGAGTAATATTTTCTTTAGTCATTACTTCTTTAAGCGCGCCAAAAGCAATCTGCTTGCCAGCTAAAAGTAACGCTTTTTCACAAATAGCATCTGCAATAACTAAATCGTGCGTAGATACAACAAAAGCAATACCTTCTTGCTTTGCTGATTTCATAATATTAAGAAGTTCTCGGCGATTCGGTTCATCAAGACCATTAAAAGGTTCGTCGAGCAAAATAAGCGTTGGCTTTGCAACAATAGCGCGCGCAAGAAGAATGCGTTGGCGCTGACCGCCAGAAAGGTCACCAAATCGCACATCTGCACGATTTAATAAACCAACATGATTAAGAGCATCCTCAACAGCTTTTTTCTGATCTTTTTTAAGCAATCCAAGAAAACCTGTCTGCCTACTTAAGCCCATTGCAACAACTTGCCGTGCAGTAATAGGGAATGTTAAATCCAAATCAACCTGCTGTGGCACATATCCAATAGACAAAGCCTTAGGCATTTTCAGTTCGCCGCGACTTACGCGAACGATACCAATAATAGCCTGTAAAAACGTTGTTTTTCCAGAACCATTTGGACCTATTAAAGCCAAAGCTTCCCCGGCTTGCACACTGCCATTAATACCAGTCACTACAGTTTTATAACCGTATGCCAGGTCGCAATTTTTCATTGCAAGGACGCTCTTATTCACTATATTTCCAGTCTTTTCAGTTCATTAATAAGTATTCGTAACAGTAACTTCTTGCTTTCGTTATTAAACTTTCACTATTAAAGTTACTGTTACGATACTGTTATTTTTACTGTTATTTATATGTTACTTCTTCAATGCAGTCTTAACTGAATCTGGAAGTTCAGGAACATTACCATTCCAAGCCTTCACCAATGTTTCAACATTGTGAACAATGGAACCGATATAAGTTTCGCCATCAGATCCAACTGGTCCAAGAGAATCTCCGTAAAGCGCATCGTCGCCAATAACAGCCTTCACTCCTGCTGCAGAAGCAACAGCTTTAATAGACTTGGAATTGTTAGAATTCTCAGCGAAAATCGCAACAGCTCCGGACTTCTTAACGTCTTCTGCAGCTTTCTGAATATGATCTGCAGTAGCATCCTGCTGGCTGTTGAAATCAGAAAGTGCTGCACCAATGAACTTCACATTGTAGTCACGAGAGAAGTAACCGAATGCATCGTGAGAAGTGAAGAGAACACGATGCTTTTGTGGCACACTATTCAAAGCTTTAGTTGCCCAAGCATCCAAATCAGTCAAAGACTTAACGAACTTTTCAACATGCTCATCGAAAATAGACTTGCTCTTAGGGAGAGCTTTTCCGAGGAAATAACCGATATTCTTAACCTGAATCATCGTATTCTTCGTGCTTGTCCAAATATGTGGATCGTACTGGAATTCAGGCTCCTTCTCGCCTTCTTCTGGAGGGAATGGCCACTTTTCAGCATGCACCTTAGCGATACCGCGATCAACCTTGTATGGAAGATCCTTTTCCTTAGCAGTCTCAGCCTTTGGATCCTTGATTTCATCAGCAGTGAGAATACCGGAAGTCACACCCATAGTGCCCTTAAAACCGGTAGCTTTCACAGCTTGATCCAAGAAGTGCTCGAGATCTACACCAGAAACGAGCATCAAATCAGCCTTAGAAAGAGCTTTAGATTGAGCTGGAGTCATTTCATGCTCATGAGCAGAAGCATTTGGCGCAAGCAAGCAGGTCAAATTAATTGTTGACTTTGCTTTGTCTTGAGGAGCTCCGATTACAGACTTCTTGCCCTGAGAATCAGTCTTATTGAGGCTCAATCCAGATTTTGCGTCAGCAGTTGAAGCGATTTGAGTTACGTAATCGCAAATTTGAGTTGTAGTTGCCACTACATTTACTTGATTGCCATTCGCTTTATTTTCGGCATTTTTTGCAGAGCCGCAAGCACCCATAGAAGTTGCTAATAATGCAACCGCAGCTGCAGTTGCGAAAATTCGTGAAGTTTTCACACTCGTTCCTTTCGGGAATCTTTAAATGTTATTGCATGGGTTGATTGTGAGAGGTACTCATGAAAGCTGTTCATGAAAAAAATAATCATTCGCAATAACGCTTATAGCATAAGAAAAATATGCGTGACGGTCAATAAAAAATGTGAAAAAATATAATTATTTTTGAAAAAATGCGTTTCGCGACTTTTCTATCTGTTACAATGCAAAATTTCAAAAAAGACCATGCTGCTTTCTGCTTTATCTTGCATTAAAAAACGTTAATATACCAACGAAAAAATAAATGTGATTATAACATTTGAACAAATTTATTAAGCAGGCATTTTTGTTTATTTTTTACGCAAAACTAGTAGCGACACGCCGTAACACTCACGACACGCAGAATAACAAAAAAATTACAAATATTTTCAAAATGTTTACAAATTGTAACAATACATAAGTTTAGACAGTAATACACATGTTTAGCCAACTCTGCATGTGCTTAACAGCAATTACACTTAATAATATGTTTGGCAATACAGATGGCATGAATTACGTTGCAAAACCCGACAGTTCTCACGCTGACGATAAAAACTCTGCAAATAATGAAATATCTGTAGATATTCATCTTGCTTCCACACCATTGCGCACGCCTCATGCAAGCGATAATAAATATTCAAGAGGTGTTCTAGGCGTAATTACCGGTTCAAACGACTATCCCGGAGCAGCAGTATTAAGCACAAGCGCTGCAATACATGCAAATATTGGAATGGTTCGTTATTCAGGTCCTCTTAGCGCACAAAACTTAGTATTGCAAGCATCACCTGAGGTAGTAGCATCTGAACAATTAAACGGAAAAATCGACGCAATAACAGTTGGATGCGGCATACCAGACGAAAGCCATTGCAACGACGAAACTGCTTTATCTCAAAGAAAATACATTGCTAGCATACTTGCAAAATACTCCAACGAAAACGACAACAAAAACGAAAACGAAGACGACAACGCTGAAACGCAATTAAATAACAATCTTCCGCCAATATGCGTAGATGCTGGAGCATTAGACTTACTACCAAAACAAGTTTGCGAAAAAGTAGTTCTCACACCTCATGCAGGAGAATTAAGCTCGCTTTTTACTAGATACGATTTAGAAGTAAGCGCACAACAAATAGTCAAAAACCCAACTCAGTACGCACAAAAAGCAGCCGATCTTACTGGAGCAACTGTGTTAGTTAAAGGCGCAACAACAGCAGTTGCATCACCATCAAAATTGCACTCTCCTATTTATATTGCGCAATACGCTCCATCTTGGCTAGCAACTGCAGGTTCAGGAGATGTTCTAGCAGGAATTTTAGGAGCATTGCTGGCTCAGCACGAAAAAGATAACGAAAACAACGACAAGAACTACAACAACAATGCAAACAACAAAAATTACGCACTTATCGCAGCGAGCGCAGCTGTAATTCACGGAATTTGCGCAGTATTTGCATCACGCAGCAGTGGAGGAAACAATTACACTCAATTAGTACAAGACATAGTGAAATCAAAGCGTGCTTTAACTTTGGAACATCCAATTATTGCAAGCGATATTATAAATGCATTACCGCATGTTCTTGGGATTCTTATTAATATAAAGTAGCGCGCGCAATAATATCAGTAATGCGCAAAATTAACGAGCAAAATTAACGAGCAAAATTAACGCACGAAACAAAATACGAGAATATAAAATAACGTATGAAACAAATAGGAGCAGTAGAAACAAATGACTAACGCACAAAATATTGAGATTCATGACGTCATGTTTGACTATTGCAAAGTTCTACTCGAATGGAATTGCCGAAACTGTTTGCAAAAGCAATTCCCGAATTTAGTTGATACTATTTGCCCTAATGGAAGCTTTGGAAAGAACGATTTAGCCGGGTTCTATGAATTTGAGGACCGCATGGATGGCGGCGAGCTTTTGAAAGATCTTATGCCTGAATACGAACGTCGCTTTGGAAGCGAACTTGCTGAGGCTTTCCGTTGGTATTGCGCTCATTATGACCAAGTTTTGACGCGCATGATGCCTGGAATGGTTGATTTATTGCATGATTTACGTAAAGCTGGATACGGCGTATGGGGCTTAACAAATTGGTCTAAAGAAACTTTCCCGTTGGCGCTTAAAAAATTCCCAGAACTTTCTACTCTTCTGCAAGGAACTATTATTTCCGGTGTTGAGCATTTGCATAAGCCAGAACCGGAAATTTTTGAACTTGCTATAAGTAGATTTGGATTGAATCCGCAAACAACTGTTTTCTTCGACGATAAGCCAGCAAATATTGATGGAGCTCATAGAGTTGGCATGCATGGATTTGTTTTTACAACTGCAGAGCAAGCGCGTAAGGATTTAGCTTCAGTGGGAGTAAATCTTTAATAATTGCTTAAATATTTAGCTTATATTATATTACTAAGGTCATGGAAACTATAGTTATGGAAACTAATAATTAGGTTATGCCTATACCTTTTGCTAGATTCGTTAGCGGCTCATTTATGTGATTTTTGATAATTATTTTAACTTTTAGCTCACGAAAGAAGCTCATATGACTTTGCTACAACTGAAATATATTGTAAAAATTGTTGACTGCGGTTCAATGAACGAAGCAGCACGAGCATTATATATTTCACAACCAGCATTGAGCTCTTCTGTAAAAGAGCTTGAAAGAGAGCTTAATATTGAGATTTTCACTAGATCCACTCAAGGAATTGCATTAACAGCTGATGGAGCGGAATTTTTGACGTACGCTCGACAAGTAATTGAGCAGGCAGATCTTCTTGAAGAACGATACAAAAGTACTAAGCCTCGCCCACAATTATGCAGCGTTGCAACACAACACTATATGTTTGCTGTTGAAGCATTCGTCGACATGATTCGCAGTATTCATTCTGATGAATACGAGTTTTCAATTCGCGAGACACGCACAAAAAATATTATTAAGCAAGTAAGCGATATGCGCGCAGACATTGGAATTCTTTATCTTTCTGACTACAACAAGGATGTAATCGGCAAGCTGCTTCGTGAAAAACATTTGGAGTTCCACCCGCTTTTCCGTGCAAAATTGCATGTTTTTCTTTCTAGAAATAATCCGCTTGCAGTGCGAAAAAGCTTGAGCTTGGAAGATTTAAAACCGTACCCGTTTATTCAATACGAACAGGGAGAAGAAGGAAGTTTCTTCTTCGCAGAAGAGGCTGTTTGGCCTACTCGCCCACCGAAAAAAATCAACGTTTCTGACCGCGCTACCATTTTAAACTTTATTATTGGGTTGAATGGTTATACTGTTTGCACTGGAATAGATAACGGCGATTTAAACAATGAAAAAATTGTCACTATTCCGCTTGAATGTGATGACACTATGCTTGTTGGCTGGATTACAAACGAGCGCACGAAGCTTTCAAAAGCTTCACTCGCTTATCTTACGCAACTTAAATCTGTGCTTGTAAGACATGGCTACGCGCTTATAGATTCACAAAATTAACGCAAGCAAAAACTACGCAAGCCAAAAACTACGCATAATAAAAGTTGTCCACATTTCTTTAATCGAATTGACGCTCACTTTTTCCATTCATAAAATCGCTATTAATTTGTTGCAGAGAAAAAGGAGGTGCGCGATGGGCATTATTAACGTAGCGGCAAAAATATTGGAAATTATGGGGCCAATGACAACTATGAAGCTGCAAAAGCTTGTGTATTATTCTCAAGCGCACAGTTTAGCTACAACTGGATTGTCGCTATTTCCGGAAGATTTTGAAGCTTGGACGAACGGTCCAGTTTCATTGGAATTATTTAACAGGCATCGAGGAAGATTCACAATTCGCAAAGAAGAACTACTGATTTCTCTTCCAGAAAGATGCGCAACTTTAGAATATGAGCAGGTGAAGATTATAGAGGAAGTGTGTGCAAAACTTGGAAATCTTACAGGAAATCAGCTCAGCGAAAGAACGCATAAAGAAGATCCGTGGATTCGCGCGAGAATCGGTGTACCTGCGAATCAAGGCAGCGAGGAAATAATTTCCAAGAAGTCTATTCACGACTATTACGTAAATCATCCTATTGTGTAACTGCACAAGCTTTAACTGCGCAAGTAACGCTCAATAACGTTTATTCGTTACTGGTGCAGATTGTGCGCTGCGTTAGTAACGAATATTGGCGGTTTATCGTTACTGATGCAGATTGCGTACTGCGTTAGTAACGAATATTGGCGGTTTATCGTTACTGATGCAGATTGCGTACTGCGTTAGTAACGAATATTGACGGTTTATCGTTATTCGCGCAGTATGCGCTCGCGCGCGCTCTGGCCGAGCTTGAAATCAACAGGATTTCAAGCTCTTTCAAAGCGTGATTTGGCATGTGAAGCACGATGTGCTTCACATGCCAAATCAGCCGAACGGCTACCAATAGCCGTGAGGAATAAGCGCTCGCTTACGAAACTCGCGTTGGAAGTCCACTGGACTTCCAACTTAAGCGAGTTTCCGCTCCGAGTTGCATTCGCGCGCTACGCTCTAAGCGCGAAAGCAGGTAGGAGCGCACACAAACAACTAAGGCGAGCACGTTGTTATTAGCAAGTGCCCGCCTTAGTTTATTAAAGAACATTCCTATTTTATAAGTACGCCTAAATCGCAGTGCCGTGCTCGTCAAGGCGAGGATTCTGTTTAGAATTACTGAAGCTAAAGAACAAGCCAAATACGCCCAGCGCAAACAGAACTGCAACAGTTACAACAAGCACAATAGGCTGGTTAGGAAGCCACATTATCACCAAGAAAGCAAACGCGGAAACCAAAATCACAGCCCAAGAGCAAACGCCAATAACCTTACGAACTGCGTTCCAAGTGTCGTCTACTGATTCAGTTCGACGAATATTTCGAGCAATTCTTTCTTCTTCAGCTGTCACGTTAGAAGTTGGCTTCCAAGGACCAGTTCCCCTCTCTTGAAGTCTTCTAGAACGTTCTTGTAAATTATATTCGTCAATCATGCCTCCGCGAGCGCGACCTTTTGTTTCATCATATTGAGAAGGAATCCCCTTGCGGCTCTGCCTTTCCTTCGCGCGACGCTCTTTGCGGTTTGCCATGATTATTCCTTTCTACATTGAATTTTCTTATATCAAGCATTTATAACACAATACGCACTATTTTAGCACGGTCATACCTTCTTCACACGCGTCGACAATTCTTTCTATTAATAAATCGTTGAGCAACCTACCTTTGCGCGTTGCAATAATGCGATTTTCGTGCAATACTGCCAAGTCTTCCTTACACACTTCGCGTAACACTTTTTGCAAATGCGAATCGTCGAACACATTATTAGTTTCGCGCATTTTTTCGCACAATTGCAAAATATCAAGCCCTTCTTTAATGCGAAGCCCAAGCATTACTTCTTCAATAAGAGCATCTTCTGCATTGATACACTCGTAGTTTTGCCACGGCACGTTTCCTGCATTAATAGCATGAGCCCAATGTTTTGGATGCAAAATATCCCATGAGCGAAGGTTATAAAACTCGTTTGGATTAGCTAAAGAAGCGTCATCATCCATGCTTTGTTTACTGATGTGATTTGCAGAATTGTAGTGCGAGTGCGCTCCAGGCCCAATCCCAGCCCAATCAATGTTTCGCCAGTATCCAAGATTGTGACGAGACTCAAAACCAGGACGCGCCCAATTAGAAATCTCATACCACTTTAATCCAGCAGAACTAAAAAGCTCGTCTGCCAATTCGTATTTTTGAGCTTCATCATCGTCGTTTGGCGCTTGAATAGTGCCAGCAGCGATTTGACGACCCATTTTTGTGCGCGGCTCTACCGTTAGCGCATATGCAGAAATATGGTTAACTCCTAGGCTTAAAGCCATTTCTACTGACTTTCGCCAATCGTCTAAACTCTCCCCCGGAGCACCATAAATCAAGTCAACACTTGAACGCAAACCACAAGCATTCGCCGCATTTACTCCTCGCGCAACATTTTCTGGAGTATGCGTGCGGTCAAGTGTTTTTAGTACGTGCGAAACAGCCGATTGCATTCCGAAAGATATTCGAGTAAATCCGCCTTCTGCAAGCGTTTCAATATACTTTTCGTCAGCAGTGTCTGGATTTGCTTCAGTAGTTATTTCCGCTCCGGTTTTAAATCCCCACAAGTTACGTATTTCTTGCAAAATTCGCACTAAATCTTGCGCTTTAAGAACTGTTGGAGTGCCGCCGCCGAAGAAAACAGATTGCGTTTTAGGCTCGAAAATTCCGTGATATTCCTGCCATTTTTTTACAAGTTGCATCTCTAGAATCGCAACATCCGCGTACCCTTCGCGACTTGCTCCCTCTCCTAAATCGCGAGCCGTATAAGTGTTAAAATCGCAATATCCGCAGCGACGCAAACAAAACGGCACGTGCACGTACACTTCAAAAGGCATACTTTTAGTTTGCATAGCTGATTTATTTAATTCAGCATCCAACTCTAAACTCATCCTTCGGACTTTTGCGCTGCACGAATCTTATCTTTAGTGTCTCTGTCGTTTGCGCTCTCGTCTGTAGCCAAGGCCGCAACGAATGCTTCCTGCGGAACTTCAACGTGACCAAGCATCTTCATGCGCTTCTTACCAGCCTTCTGCTTTTCAAGAAGCTTACGTTTACGCGTAATATCTCCGCCGTAGCATTTAGCGAGCACATCTTTTCGAAGTGCGCTAATAGTTTCGCGAGCAATAATTCTAGAGCCGATTGCAGCCTGAATTGGAATCTCAAACTGCTGGCGAGGAATAAGTCCACGAAGCTTCTTAGTCATCATAACGCCATAAGAATAAGCCTTATCGCGGTGCACGATTGCACTAAAAGCGTCAACCTTTTCTCCCTGAATAAGAATATCAACTTTCACAAGATCCGCAGACTGCTCGCCATCCTCGTGGTAGTCAAGAGAAGCGTAGCCCTTTGTACGACTTTTAAGCTGATCGAAGAAGTCAAAAACGATTTCTGCAAGAGGAATCCTGTAATGCATTTCCACGCGGTCGGCACTAATATATTCCATTGTGCCCATTTCTCCGCGATGTTCCTGGCACAAATCCATTACAGCACCAATAAATTCTTTCGGCGTAATAATATCGGCAGCAACCATTGGCTCAATAATGCGCTTAATCTTACCTTCTGGAAACTCGCTAGGATTTGTTACGTGATGCTCTTTACCATCTTCGCTAGTAACATCGTAAGTTACGTTAGGAGCAGTGGAAATAAGATCCAAGCCAAACTCGCGGCTTAAACGCTCGGAAACAATCTCCATATGAAGAAGACCCAAGAATCCGCAACGGAAACCAAAGCCCAACGCAACAGACGTTTCTGGCTCGTAAATAAGAGCAGCGTCGTTAAGTTTTAGCTTGTCGAGAGCATCTCGAAGATCTGGGAATTGCGCGTTATCAATCGGGAAAAGACCTGCGTAAACCATAGGTTTAGGATCGCGATAACCGTCCAAAGGCTCAGATGCAGGATTTACGGCGCTGGTAATGGTGTCACCAACTTTAGATTGACTCACGTCTTTTGCACCTGTGATTACATAGCCTACTTCTCCGGCTCCAAGTGCCTTAGTTGGAGTCATATCTGGGCTAATAACGCCGATTTCAATAGGATCGTGCGTCATGCCGATTCCCATCATATGCAATTTTTCGCGCGACTTAAGTTCGCCATCAACCATACGAATATAGGTGACGATTCCGCGATACGAATCGTATACTGAATCAAAAATAAGAGCGCGAGCAGGAGAATCAGGATTTCCGCTTGGGGCTGGAACTTCCAGCACGATTTGGTCAAGAAGATCTTTTACGCCTTCGCCGGTTTTACCAGAAACGCGCAACACGTCCTCCGGCTTGCAACCAATTAAACCAGCTATCTCTTCAGCATGCTTATCTGGTTCAGCGCTAGGCAAATCGATTTTGTTAAGAACAGGGATAATCGTCAAATTGTGGTCAATTGCCATATAAAGATTAGAAAGCGTTTGCGCTTCAATGCCTTGAGTAGCATCTACTAACAGCACAGCACCTTCGCATGCTGCCAGCGCACGCGAAACTTCGTAAGTAAAATCGACGTGTCCAGGAGTATCAATCATGCCGAGAGAATACTCTTTGCCTTCAAAAGTCCAAGGAACTCGAACAGCCTGCGATTTAATAGTAATACCGCGCTCTTGCTCAATATCCATGCGATCCAAGAAACGGTCTCGCATTTCACGCTCTGGCACAATTCCTGAAAGTTGTAAAATGCGATCTGCTACAGTGGACTTGCCGTGATCTATATGCGCAATAATGCAGAAATTGCGTATCAACGATTGATCCGTAAATCCTGGCTGGTTATGCGGTGTAATCAAAGCAAGCATCTCCTTATTAAATACGCGGATAGGATTAAATTGCGTAAGCTACGCAAGTAATTAATCTTACCAACTCTACTACCCTAGTTTACGAAAAGAAACATCAGAAAAACTCGCACCACAGTAAGTAATAACGTTATCCAAGAAGCATGCTATGCTTACTCTTTGTATGTCCTTATATAGCAAACGTCGTTTGGAGTAACAGTGGCAAACATTAAGTCGCAGAAAAAGCGTGTTCTCACCAACGAGAAAGCACACAAGCGTAACGTAGCAGTAAAGTCTGCTTTGAAGACCGCTATTCGTGCTACTCGTGAAGCCATCACCGCTGGTGATAAGGCTGCAGCGCAGGCCGCTTTCGCAGTAGCCGCTCAGAAGCTTGACAAGGCTGCAGGTCGTGGCGTGATTCACAAGAATCAGGCTGCAAACCGCAAGTCTGGTCTTGCTGTAGCGATTAACGCTCTGTGAAGTTTGTGCAGGTAACTGCATAACACAGCATGTAAGGAAAATCCCCAGTACCAATCGGTGCTGGGGATTATTTTTATCATCGTATGCAATATTAGCGACGATGATTATTAATACGACGAATACGAGGACGTCTAACCTTAATAGGTTCCGTGCGATTCATTGCTCCAAATAAAGTTAAATCTAGTTTCACAGACAACAAGCGCATTGCAACAACAAGAACAACAATAAGAACATCAAGCAATATTTCAACAGTTAAACCAAAGTAACCTGCATGCTTTGCTTTTACAACAAAAACAGTTAATACACATCCAAAAGCAGCAGGTAAAGCATACCAATGCTTATCTCGCACAATAACAGGAACTTGGTTCAAAATCATGTCGCGAATCAAACCGCCTCCCAAAGCAGTTGCCATTCCTAAAAATACTGAAGTCGTGCCCGACATATGAAAATCTAAGCCTTTTGCTGTGCCGTTCACA
Organism: Gardnerella sp. C0026F2; assembly: GCF_056590715.1. Classification (NCBI taxonomy): domain Bacteria; kingdom Bacillati; phylum Actinomycetota; class Actinomycetes; order Bifidobacteriales; family Bifidobacteriaceae; genus Gardnerella; species Gardnerella sp. C0026F2. Next base: position 379,318 of record NZ_JBWPWR010000001.1, on the reverse strand, counting down.
GCGAATAATCCCAAAGCTAGCGCATCAATCGTAAGCATAAACCAACGCCACTTATCAATCTCTGGGTGCGCAACCGCGACAATTACGCCGGAAAGTAATCCAGTAATCACAAAACCATGGTCAGCAATTCCGACTGGCGGCAACGCTCCAAGTAAAACATCGCGCACAATTCCACCGCCCAACGCAGTAATCCAAGAAGTGGCAATAATGGCAAAAACATCGTACTTTTTACGAATAGCCCACATGCCGCCAACCATGCCACAACATCCCATAGCAACATACTCAACTATAAGAAAGAAGATGTTGTCCCCTAACGCGCCTTCCAAAACATTTCCCTTCAAACAAATTCACCGAAACATTGCGCGCAACAAGCAAACGCGCCGCACTCTATACGATATATAAATATAGAGTACGACGCGCCATAAGCAATATTAGATTAAATAATATTAACTAACTTATATAAATTAGTCGCAAACTTTCCACATCCAATTATGCTTGTCTTCGACATCACCGAGCTGAATGCCGAGTAACTCGTCGCGCAAAGCTTGAGTCAACTCACCAACGCCACCATCGGCAACCTTAAGATCGAATTCATCGGACTTAAAGCGACCAATTGGAGTAATGATTGCAGCAGTACCACAAGCAAAGACTTCAGTAACCTCGCCAGAACGAATGTCGTCAAGCAATCCTTGAAGAGGAATCATGGTTTCAACAACCTTATGACCTGCTTCCTCAGCAAGCTGAATCAAAGAACGACGTGTAACGCCAGGAAGAATGCTGCCAGTAAGAGATGGAGTTTCCAAATGACCATCCTTGTGGAGTGCGAACATGTTCATGCCGCCAAGCTCTTCCAAATATGTCTTGGTTGCAGCATCAACGAAGCACACCTGTTCACAACCGTGCTCAATGCCCTTGTATTCACCGAGCAAGGAAGCAGCGTAATTTCCGCCGCACTTAGCAAAACCAGTACCACCAGGACCAGTGCGGAACCACTGATCTTCAACCCAAATGCTAACAGGCTTCAAACCACCCTTGAAATATGGACCAGATGGAGAAGCAATAACACAGTATTCAACTTCGTGAGCTTCGCGCACACCAAGGAACGGCTCAGAAGCAAACATGAATGGACGCATGTAAAGCGTATACTCTCGACGGCTTGGGACCCATTGCTTATCTCGCTTTACCAAAGCTGCAACCGATCCAATAAAATCATCAATAGAAAGTTCCGGCAAATACAAACGCTTAGCAGAATTTTGGAAGCGAGCAGCGTTAATATCTGGACGGAAAAGCCAAATAGAGCCATCAGCGCGCTTGTAAGCCTTCAAACCTTCAAAGCATTCCTGAGCATAGTGCAACACAGATGCACCTGGATCCATTTTCAATGGACCATAAGGCTCTACACGACGATCAGACCATCCTTCGCCTTTAGTCCAAGACATATGAACCATATTGTCGGAGAAAATCTGACCGAAAGCAGGCTTATCAATAAGTTCGTTGCGCTTTGCGTCCGAAACTGGATTATCATTCGGCAGAACTTCAAAGTTGCCAGCCAATTTGTTCAACAGAGCTGTATCGCTATGATCATAAGACTCATAAGCGTCAGAAAACTCTGGAGCTACTTCTAAATCAGCCATTATGTCTCTTTTCTATGTGGATTATTTCTACTTGCCTTTTACCGCAATTAACGTATAGAATAATACGATTCTTGTTTTTCGCAAAACTTACACGCCAAAATTTTTTAAAAAATATTTCAAAAAATACGTTTTAAAGTAAAATTTATTTAGCAAATTAAATGATTTTATACGAAAAAGCCGCATAAGAACTGACTTATGCGGCTTAAAATTTTAAACTATTTTTATAAGCTATAAGTTATAAGTTAATTAGTAATTAAATACGTTAACTTATTTTATAACTTACTTTTCTTCTGCAGCTGGAGCGGCAGCAGGGGCAGCATCAGCAGCTGGAGCAGCAGCTTCGGCTGTAGCAGCATCTTCAGGAACAGTGACGCTAACAACGGATTCTTCGCCATCCATATCGAGCTCAACACCCTCAGGAAGCTTGACATCCTTAGCAAACACCTTGGTGCCGTCGGTCAAACCATCAACGTTAACAACCAAACGCTCTGGCAAGTTAGCAACGTCTGCGCGAACCTTGAGCTCCTGGACATCCACGAATGCAACTGCAGCACCCTTTGGAGTGCCTTCAACGAAGACTGGAACTTCAACGTCAATCTTTTCGCCAGCCTTAACTTCGTAGAAGTCAATGTGTTCTACAATGCGCTTAACAGGGTTACGCTGAACATCCTTAACAACTGCAATGCGAGATTCCTTGCCAAACTTAATAGTGAACAAAGCATTAGCGTGACGCAAAGCCAAAGTGGTTTCGCGCATTGGAAGAGTAACATGCACTGGTTCAGCACCGCCAGCATAAAGGCTTGCTGGAATCAGCTTAGCTACGCGCAAACGACGAGCAACACCCTTACCAAACTCAGTGCGCAATTCGCCTTCAAGAGTAATTTTTGTAGCCATATCGGTCTCCTTATGGTCTGGATAGTTTAGTTTGTTAATCCAGCTTCAGGCGCACCGACGCGCCGAAAACCATAAGAGGCTATCAGCCCAGTCGATAACGGAACTTTGCCAACAAGCTAATCACAAGCTAGCGGCATATTCCCTCGCCAAAGCAACTTTGCTATTCTAACGACAGGCTACGACTTATAGCAAATACAAAATTATTACTAATCAAATCGAATATAACTGCTACTTGAGCATACAAACGATTATTATAGTTAATAGTATGCAAGTGCATAGCATGATACTATGATGTGCGCTTAATCCGCAAGCCGTTTGGCATAATGAAGGAGCAAATGTGTCCGTTTTTAATGCACTCCAACAGCAAGCGTTTAATCTTGCCCGTAAAGCATTGCGTATTGGCAGTAACTTCGCGCACCCAGTCAGCGATGACCGTGCAGGCGAACCAGACTACCTTAATACGGATCAAGAAAACACAAATACTTTACTTTCACAAAAACAACGCCTTCCACACGTAGAAGAGTGGGGCGCGCAAATGCCAACAACGACGTTTATCGATCCGGAAACAGGCTTGCTGACCACAAAAACAGAAAGCGCAGCACCTCTTGACGAAGGCACAAGCATTTATGACTTATACGCAGATCGCGCAGCACGTATGGGTGACGACCCTCTCTACACTTATAAAGAAAACGATAAGTGGGTCACAAAAACAGCTAATCAATTCCTTCAAGAAGTACGCGATGCCGCAAAAGGTTTGATGCACTACGGATTGCGCAAAGGCGACGCTGTTGCTTTTATGTGCAAAACATCATACGAGTGGGATGTAACAGACGCAGCAGTTATGGCTTGCGGCGGTGTTCTTGCAACTATTTATGACACGGATTCAGCTGAGCAAATTCGCAATATTGTGAATAATTCCGACTCACGTTTCCTTATTGTTGAAACAACTGACATGCGAGATAAAGCTGATGGAGCTATTGAAGAATGCCCAAGCTTGGAACGCATTATTTGCATTGAAACAGGCGGTTTAGCAGAACTTCAAGCTTTCGGATACGCTGTTAGCGATGAGGAACTAGATGCTCGCATTGATTCTGTAAAGAAAACAGACTTGTGCTCTATTGTTTACACTTCTGGTTCCACAGCTGCACCTAAAGGTGTGGAAATGACTCACGAACACTATTGCACTACAGCGTTGAATTTGCCTGTTTACTTGCCAAATTTGCTTAGCGAAAAAGACGGTTCTGTGCTTCTGTTCCTTCCTCAAGCACACTCTTTTGCAAGAGCAATTAACTATATTGTTGTTGCAAGTACGTTGCGCATTTATATTGCTCAAGGTATTCCTACTTTGATTTCCGATTTGCAAGTTGCAAAACCTACAGTTATGATTGTTGTCCCTCGAGTTCTTGAGAAGGTTTATAATGCAGCTTCGCAGAAGGCTGGTCATGGTGCTAAAGGCTTGGCTTTCCAGGGTGCTGTTGTGACGGCTCAACAGTATATGAAGGAAGTTCAGGAATTTGGTGACGCTAAGGCTCTTACTAAAGCTCGCCGCACTGCTTACGATCCGCTTGTTTATCGTCCACTTCGCCAAGCTCTTGGCGGTCGCGCACGCTGGATTGTTGCAGGTGGAGCTCCTCTAGATCCTGAATTGCTTTCATTCTTCCGCGGAGCAGGAGTTCCTGTCTACGAAGGTTATGGTCTTACAGAAACCACTGCACCATGCGCGTTTACTCCTATTGGAGTTCCATTCCGAGAAGGTTCTGTTGGCATTGCATTCCCAGCTTTTACTTTGCGAATTGCATCCGACGGCGAAGTGCAAATTAAAGGCACTTGCGTATTCCACAAGTATCACAAAAACGATGAAGCAACAGAAACTTCATTTACTAAAGATGGATGGTATGCAACAGGCGATTTGGGACGAATTGACGACGATGGCATGCTTTACATTACCGGCCGTAAGAAGGATTTGATTATTACTGCTGGCGGTAAGAACGTTGCTCCTGGACCTATTGAAGAGATGATTAAGAGATGCGAACTTGTGTCTCAAGCTCTCGTTCTTGGAGATAAGCGTCCGTTTATTTCTGCACTTGTTACTTTAGACGAAGAAACTTTACGAAATTGGCTTAAACTCAAGGGTCTTGACGCAACTATGAGCATGGAAGAGGCTGCTAATAATGCTGTCGTTCGTGCTGAAGTGCAAAAATTTATAGATCTTGCCAATGAAGGCGTGTCACGCGCAGAATCTGTGCGAAAGTTCATTATTTTGCCAGAAGAGTTTACGCAAGAAAACGGCTTAATGACTGCGTCTATGAAGATTATTCGTCCACGAGTTATTAAGCGTTACACTACTTTACTTAATACGCAAATGTATACGACGCGCAAAAAGTAGCGCTTAAAGCGTAACTCGCGAATCGCCCAAAACCGCGGTTGGCTGGTCTTATAACGACTAGTCATCCGCGGTTTTTCGTATCAACCCACGCTCCCGCATTTCGTACCTATCTCCCACACCCATGCTTTTGCTTCTACTCCATACTTTTGCCTCTACCCTATGCTCATGCGTTAGATTTGTATCATAAATGATGCAAATGTAACGAAAATCAGCCAAAAAACGTTACAAATGCCTCATCAATGATGCAAATCTAACGAAATTAGGGCAAAAAACGTTACAAATGCCTCACGCGCGAGACAAATGTAACAAATCCAGCTATCTCGCAACAGCAAACAGAGAATGTCGCTAGCGCATATTTAATCCATAGGTATTTGATAAAATCGCGTTGAAAACTTGATACCCCCCCCCCGCAGAAGATTATAATGCTCATAAGAAGCAAGGCTGCAGAGAAAATCGCAATGGGTGCGAGAGACTTAATCGCAAAACATTGCGGTATTCACTGGTTCTTGTAGAGCAATAAAACTGCAAATTAAATTCATATAAGAGGAGAGGTTAATATGAACGCCAAACTCGCAGTAGCAATCTCATTAGGCGCAAGTTCCCTTGCTTTATTCGGAATGGCAAATGTTGCCAATGCTGCAACTGAGCCACCATCTAATACACCAGCTGACTCAAATACTCCTGCGGTGCAGCAGGGAGAAAATGCTGCAGATAAAGCCAAAAAAGAGGCTCAGAAAGCGGTAGATGAAGCTAATGAGCAGAAAGAAACAGTTACTAAGGAAGTCGAGGATGCTGAAAGCGAAGTTAAAGATGCTAACAGCAAAGCCATTGACGCTAACAAGGATGTAGACAAAGCTAAGACTGAATTAGACAACAAGAAAAAAGAAGCTGAAACAGCTAAGGAACAGAAAACTGCAGCCGATAAGGAATTATCTAACCAGCAGACTGAAGTAGATAAGGCTGACAAAGAAGTTAAAGACAAGAAAGCTGTGCTTGATCAGGAAACAGCAAACCAGACGACTGCTGAAAATAAGCTGAAAGAAACTCAAAAAGAAAAAGATGCAAAAGCTACAGAGCTTGAAACTGCAAACGAAGACGTTAAAACTAAAGAAACAAAACAGACTCAAGCTGGAGATACTGTAAAAACTGAACAAGGCAAGCTAAATACCGCTAAAGGCGATCTTGAAAAGGCTAAGCAAAATAAAGAGCAAGCTCAGGGAGTAGCAGATAGGCTTTCTAGCGAGGCTGATCAAAAAGAGCAAGCACAAAAAGAAGCAGAGCAAGCTGTAACAGAAAATGCAAAACTGCAGGAAGAAAAGAACAACGAAATACAGCGTTTGAAAAACGCTGGCTCTCCAGAATCAAATGAAAAAGTAAAAGAGCTAGAGAAGAAAGCAAATGAAGCTAAGCAAGCTTATGAGGAAGCAAATACTACAGCAACTCAAAAAGCTCAGGACGCTCAAAATAAGCAAAACGATTTAGATAACGCTGGAAACAATCTCAACTCAGCAGAAGACGCGCTTAAAAATAACCCAGACGTTAAAAAGTTGAGCGATGCAGAAAAAGCTGTAGAAGAAGCTAAGAAAGCTGCAGATGCAGCTGCTAAGAAAGATACTTCTAAAACTACAGCGAACTTTGCAGGATTCTTGGATTATGTGATTGAAACTTATAAAAATTCTACTATCAAAGAAGATAAAGCTCTTCTTGAAGACGCTCAGCGCGCTAAGCAGATTTTGAACGGTAAAAGAGTCGAAATCATGAAGCAAGTCCAGAACAAAGGCAAAACAGAAAATGTTCTAGACCGCGTTATAGAAGTACCTATGTGGTATAAGGATCTTGTAAAGCTCGGCAAAGTTGGCGGCGCGGATTCATTGCAAAACATGAAGGAAGCTGCAACTTACTACGATTCGCTCAACAAGCTACGCAAAGAAGATAGCGATAAAAACAGCGCAAGTACTGAAGAGAAAAAGGCGTTGGGTGATGTTAACGTGCGTCTTAGCTTGATTGCTGAGTCAATTGTAAACTCCTTCTATTCTGGTGCAAATCATGATCATGCAATAAACCACCCTGGTTATGATGGTAGCGAAGTCATGAAAACTACACCATACAAAACTGCAGAAAATCTTGCGTGGGGCAATTACGACGGCGATTCTACAAATCACAAGGATCAGGAATATAGCAAGTGCTATGTAACAGTAAATGGCAATACGTCTTGTTCTACTAAATATGGAGAAAAGTATAACGCTCTTAGCGGATGGTACACGGTTGAAAAAGAGCGTTACGACAAGGCTGTTAATGGAACGTTTGTAACTGGCGAAAAAAATAATGAAGAACATAAGATTTCTGATGATGGTAAAAAGGTTCTTAAAGAACATCGCTATGATTTACGTCAATACATGTGGCAGCATCCAAAGATTAAGTTGTTTGTAGATGATGCTGATAATAATGGCAATCTTAAGGACATTTTCTTGGAATCTGTGGGTCATTACACGAATTTTGCTAGCAAAGATATTACTGCTTGCGGATTCGCTGAAAGCGACTTGAGCTTGGAAGAAGTTACAACACGCATAGTTGGAAGTACATCTACAACTAAAGAAGATGTTGCGGGAGATGTGGCTGTATGGCACGGAAGCGACGAATCTTCGATTAGCGTTGCCGAATACAAGAAGCTTCTTAGTAATTATGAGAATAGTCTAAAGCAAGAAAAAGCTGCTGGAAGCGCATCTGAAACTACAGATGAAATCGCTAAATTGCAAAAGCTGAATGCTGAAGCAAATAAAGCAAACTACGATTTGTTTGTTAAAAAGTATGAGCTTCGTAAATTGCATTATGACTTGAACATGAGCGATGCTAACAACTTAGACGCTGCAGATGCCGCTAAATCTAAAATTGGTTTGCAAGATCAGGAAAAGAACGCGCTTGATGCTCTTAAGAAGAAAGCTCAAGAACTTGTTGATTACTATAGCCAAACTGGTGTAACGTGGGAAGCTCCGCAAGAAATTGTTCATCTACTTCTTAATCAAGCAAAATCTGAAGTGCAAAGAATAGATTCTAAAATTACTAATATTACTAATTCAATAAGCAATGCTGATTCCAAAAAATCTGAAATTGAAAGGCTTAAGAAAGCTGTTGCAAGCGCAAATACGACGTTTGAACAGTCTAAAACTGCTTCTCAGGAAGCGAATAAAGCTAAGGAAGAGGCTGCCAATAAGGCTACTGAGCTGAAGACGGCTTGGACTACTGCTCAGCAGAAGTATCAAGAAGCCGAGCAGGCCGCATCTCAAGCATCTCAAGAAAGCAAAGAGAAGCGCGATCAGCAAATTCAGAAGCTTCAGGGCGAACTTCAAAGCTTGCAAACAGCAGCAACAGGGTTGAATGCAAAAGCAACCAAAGCCAAGAAGGATGCTGACGCAGCTCGCACTGCTGCCGACAATAAGCAAGCTGAAGTTACTGGCACACTTGCTCAGAATGTTAAGACTGCTCAAGAAAATGTTGATAAAGCAACTGAAGCTGTAGCAACTGCTGAAGCTGCAAAGAAACAAGCTGATACCGAGCTTCAAAAAGCTAAGGATAGTGTATCTACTCTGCAGCATACGATTCAGACTCTTGAAACGCAGATTACAGCTGAATCTAAGAAGGTTGATGAAGCTAAGAGTGAAGTTCAAGCTGCTCAAGCCGCTCTTGATGGCGCTAAATGTACTCAGAACACAGTAACAACACAGCTTAAAGCATTACAAACAAAAGCTCAAAATGCTGATGAAACAGTTAAAAATACAAAATCAGCTGTTGAAGTTGCAAAGAAAGCTGTTGTTGAGAAGATTCAACTTGCTCAGGCTGCTGTAACAGATGCTCAAGCTAAGGTTGCTGATGCTCAAAAGATTGTTGAAGCTGCTAAAACCAAGATTGCAGAGATAAAGAAGAATCTTGAAACAAAGAAAGCAATTTTAACTAAAACTACTAAGGATGAAAAAGTTATACAAGAGCTCAACGAAACATTCTTGGCAGCTTATAAACCGTTTGTCACTTTCATAGAAACTCTGACAACAACGAGTACTAACCTGCAAGATACTGCTAACAAGCTCAGCACGTCTGCAACAACACTCAAGAAACAGCTGAAAGATGTTGCACCAAATTCTGTTGTTACACCACCAGTGACACCTCCAACTCCTCCAGTACCACCTACACCAAAGCCACCGGTTGAACCAAGTCATGAGGGAGAAAGCGGTCACGGCAACACTGGTAATACGGGAAGCACAACCAATACCGGTAACACTGGAAACACAACCAACACTGAAAACGCTGGCAGCACGGGAAATAATAATGTTCCGTTCATTCCGCAAGCACCGCATGTTAGCGTTCCTGCTGTTGATGTTGAACAACAGTCTAACGAGTTCGCTTCAACTACCGCAGAAAATCACGCTACACAGGCTGTTGTTAAGAGTGAAACTGGGAAGTCCACTAAAGCAGAACATGCGAATGAGAAAGCTTCAGTGAAAAACACTAAAGCAAACACGCAGCATACACGTAGCACATCTTCTGCTACAAGTACATCTGCAAATCAGAACAATGCTCAATCACATGATGCAAATAAGTCTGCTGAGAATAAGAATGCTGAAGACAAGAAGAACTCTGAGTCAAAGCAAGAAGATAATAAGCAAGAAACTCAGGATTCTAATAACAATAACAGCACTCAAAACAACGAATCACAGAACAGCGAATCTAAGAACACTCAAGCTTCTGGAAATCCTAACGAAGCTCAGCAGGATGGAAATAAGACTCTTACTATTGCCGCAATAGTCGCATCAGCAATAGCAGGAATCGCAGCAATCGGCGGAGGTGTGACTTTAGCACGCCATCGTCGCCCATGATCAAAACTAAATAAAACAAAAGCCGCGGTTGACTGGTCTTATAACTGACTAGTCATCCGCGGTTTTTCGTATCAACCCACGCTCCCGCATTTCGTACCTATCTCCCACACCCATGCTTTTGCCTCTACCCTATGCTCATGCGTTAGATTTGTCTCATAAATGATGCAAAAGTAACGAAAATTAGCCAAAAAACGTTACAAATGCCTCATCGCCGAGACATATATAACGAAATTAGGGCAAAAAACGTTACAAATGCCTAACATCCGAGACAAATGTAACAAATCCAAGCCAAAGCATAAATCCGCTGCACAACAATATTCGCCCGCACGAATCCGAGTTGCAATCTAACAGCGAATAGCCTAGAATCCCAAACGCTCAAGCTTCTTAGGGTCGCTCTGCCATCCTTTTGCAACCTTCACATGCAATTCAAGCACAGCTTTTGTGCCAGTAATGCGATTTACAGCCGTGCGCAAACGCTTCTTTACGCGTACTAAATGCTCCGCACGATGACCAATAATAATCGGCTTTTGCGAATCGCGCTCAACATAAACAGATACAAGCACATGCGCTTTATTGTCTTCGTATTGAGTATCCTCGCCACCGCCCGGATACACAATATCGTCAACTACAACAGCTAAAGAATGAGGCAACTCATCGTCCAATTCTTCCAAAAACGCGCCGCGAATAAGCTCCGAAATCATGCTTTCTGGGCTTTCCTCGCTAAGCTGATCCTCCGGATACATTTGCGGACCTTCAGGCAAGTTTTGAATCAAAACATTCTTAACTTCATCAACATTGTCGCGTTCCAACGCACTAACCGGCACAATATCCGTAAAATCAGCAAACTGCTGAATTTGAAGCAAATGCTCAACTAATTCACTGCGACTAAGCGTATCTATTTTCGTAACAATACCGATAAGCGGAACCTTCCAAGCCCAATTGCCCTTCTCGTCTTTTTTAGCAAAATCGGAACGAAGACGGCTTAGTATTCGCCTATCTCCAGGTCCTATCTCCTGGTCTGCTGGAAGCAAGAATGCAATCGCATCAACATCTGCAAGCGACTCGTCAACAATATCGTTCAAACGCTGACCAAGAAGCGTACGCGGACGGTGAATACCAGGCGTATCAACCAACACCATTTGCGCATTATCAGTTGTAACAATTCCGCGAATAGCCTTACGCGTAGTTTCCGGGCGAGACGAAGCGATAGCAATCTGCGTGCCAATAAGAGCATTCATAAGCGTTGATTTACCAACATTTGGTCTACCAACTACAGCTACGAAACCGGAACGATAACCGTGAAAATCAGGAGTAGAAATCGTTGCGTGAGTTGAAGCGTCTAGATTTGCAAACATCTCGTCGTCGAAGTCATCAGTATCATCAAAGTCATCAGTATCATCAAAGTTGTTAATATTATTCACGTTATTCTTACCGTCCAGTTCTTTATTTCAGCATATTCGTTTGTTTCATAGTACTAGCTTGCTTCAAAGCACTAGTTTGTTTGCTTTCAGCAGATTTTTCGGAAGAGCTAATGTCATTTTGATTATCCTTAGAATCCTTAGACTCTTCCAAAACTTGTGCATCTCGTTCTACTAAAATAGTAGATACTTTCTTTCGCCTACCAGCTGAATCTACAGCAGTTAATTTTAGTCCTCTCGTAACAGCACTAGAACCAACAATCGGCACATTACCAATCAACTTCGTAAGCAAACCAAACACAGTATCCACATCGTCTTCGTCAATATGAACCTCAAAAATATCTTCCAAATCTGCGATTGACGTTCGAGCAGGCATTTTCCACACACCGTCACGTATTTCTTCTGGATCTGCATGCTGAGTGCGATCGTGCTCATCTTCCAACTCGCCAACAATTTGCTCAATAGCATCCTCAATAGTAACCAAGCCTGCAATACCGCCGTATTCGTCAACCACTACTGCAACATGTTGACGAATTCGTTGCATTTCGTGGAATAAATCGTCAACAGGCTTCGACTCCGGAACAAGCATAGGGTCTCTGCTAATTGTTTCAACTGCTCTAGAAGATGCTGCAGGATTAAACACAGTAGCGCGTACAGCGTCCTTCAAATAAGCAACACCTACTAAATCATCTACAGAATCTCCAATAACGGGAACTCGAGAAAATCCTGAGCGAGAGCATAATTTAAGGAAATTTTCCAGCGTTTCGTCACTTTTTACGCAAATCATATCGGTTCTAGGCACCATTATTTCGCGAGTCAAAGTATCTGAAAGCGTGAGCACATTGCGCATCATTTCCGAAACTTCCGGATCGAAATCATTCGCTTCAACAAGTCGGTCAATACTCGCCTTCGCTTGATCTAGCTGAATATCTTCCAAAGCTTCATCATCTGAAAGATCAACATGCTTTTTCCTAGAAGTGACGTCAACATCGCTAGCAATATGCACTAAAGGATTAATCGCAATAGCAATAGACACAATGCGAGAAAGTCGCATCAACTTTGCTACAGGTTGGGCCGCACCAACTGAACGTGGGCGAACAAGAATAGAAATCACAGCTACAGCTACTGAAACAACAACACCAATAATAAGAGTTACCCATAAAGGCGAGCCGAAAAATGCAGCTAAAGAAGCAAACAAAACTCCATCTAAAACGTTACATAGCACACGCACAAAAGCGCATGCTCCAGAAGTTGTATAACGGTCAGCAATCAGTTTTTTTACACGATGGATTCTAGCAATTCTACGCATACGCACTATGGCACTAGTTTCATCATCATGCGTTTGTGCTTCAATCATAAGATTATTTAAGCTTGCACGAGTAACTCTAGGCACTGCACCTTCTGCAGCAGCCATCGCAAGCGAAAGCCATACAAGCAGCATTGCCAGCACAAGCAATGCAGCTAAGCCAATCCAGATATGCAACGGCAATTGCGGAACTGATATGCTAGAAAATATTTGCTTAATATATTCCATAATTATGCTCTTAATGCGCTTTAATGCTGTTTTTTATTTTTATTTTTGACGCTACTAGCTTCATGCTCAGCATCGTAACGCTCAAGCTCGTTTACTGCACCTTCTGGCAAAGTTGCATCATACAATTCTCCAGATCGAGCAGCGAAAAAAGTAAGCATTAGTTGACGTTGCAAACCAAACATTTGCTTTTCTTCTTCCGGAGTAGTGTGATCATAGCCAAGCAAATGCAAAATACCATGAATAGTTAGCAACAACATTTCTTCCATAGTACTATGCCCAGCTGCGAGCGCCTGCTGTTGAGCGACCCACGGGCAAATCACCAAGTCTCCAAGCATTCCTTCAGAAACTTTTTCATCGCTTCCAGGAGTAAGCTCGTCCATTGGAAAACTCATAACATCCGTTGGGCCTTCTAGGTTCATCCAACGTTCATGCAAACAGGCAATTGGCTCAGGATCAACAAAAGTAATCGATAAATCCGAATGCGTACTTACTTTCATTTGTTGAAGAACCCACATTCCAAGATCTGAGAAGATTTTAGCGTCAATATTCCACACTGTCTCATTCATGACTTCAATGCTCATGATTTATCCGTTATTCCTCTCAGTAGATTCTTTAATACGTTCACGTTTTTTACGCTCAAGCATTGCATCGTAATTTTCGTATGCTTCCACAATACGACCAACTAAAGCATGACGCACAACGTCTTCTGCTTGCAAATGCACAAAAGCAATATCTTTAACTTCGCCCAAAATCTTCTCAATAGAAACAAGACCAGAACGCACAACTGCTAAGTCAACCTGCGTGCTATCTCCTGTAATCACCATAGTTGTATTAAAACCGAGTCGAGTTAGGAACATTTTTAATTGCTGAACAGTCGCATTTTGCGCTTCATCAAGAATAACAAAAGCATCGTTTAATGTGCGACCTCGCATATAAGCAAGAGGAGCAACTTCAACAACATTCTCGTCAAGATAGCGTTTTAGTTGTGCAGATCCAAGCATGTCAGAAAGTGCATCATAGAGTGGTCGCAAATATGGATCAACTTTATCGTTTAAAGTGCCAGGCAAGAATCCTAAGTTTTCGCCGGCTTCAACAGCAGGACGAGTAAGAACAATTCTGCGGACTCTTCCATCTTCCAATGCACGAACAGCTTTAGCAACTGCTAAATACGTTTTTCCGGTGCCAGCAGGACCAATTCCAAACGTTACAATATTACAATCCATTGCTTGCACGTACGCTGTTTGACCAGCAGTTTTTGCGCGAACAGGATTTCCTCCAGCAAACGTAATCACGCCTTTACTCATTCGAGCTCTTCTGCTCATAGCACGGCGATGAGCTTCTTCGCTAGAAGGCAACAGCTCACTTGAATCTCTTGAAAACTCATTTTCAGCGCGCGAAGCAGAATTATTAATTGCATAGGATGAAGAAATAATACTATTTCCAAGAACTCCGCCATCATGACCGATACGGTTTATACGCACATTGTGTTCATCGTTATGCAAAATATCACGCTCAAGCATGCGCCTTACTTCGTACGCATCCATAGGTTGTTCGTAAGCTGCATCAATCATGCGCCTAAACGCATACTCAGCTTTAGCTGCATCTTCATCTGCTCTAGCTGAACGAGCAACAATTTGAACATCTTTGCCTCGCACAGTAATATCTGCTTCTGGAAAGGCATGTTCTACTTCACGCAAACCAGCATCTGCAGCACCTAAAACTGCAACCGAGCTTAATTCGCTAGGAATTTGCACAAAACGCGTAGTACTTTTCGTCACGGTTTACAAGCTACCTTCTACAAGTTTTTCGCCAGTTAATACATGAGCATGAACATGAAACACTGTTTGACCAGCATCAATACCAGTATTAAATACGAGTCGATAATCACCGTTGAATTCATCATCAGCAATTTTTTGTGCGACACCAGCAATATGAGCCAAAGTTTCAGGAGCTTTACTAGCAAGCTCAGCAACATTCTTATAGTGATTGCGCGGCACAATCAGCACATGCACTTTTGCTTGCGGATTAATATCTTTAAAAGCAACTACCGAATCGTCTTCATAAACTCTGCTGCTCGGTATTTCTCCAGCAACAATTTTACAAAAAATGCAATCAGCATCAGTATTGTAAGTGATATCACTCATGATTTCTCCCCTATTTGTTACTAAAATCAATGCCTTAAGCCAAAAGCAATCGACACTCTTCTTATTATTTTACACAATTATGAGCACTTTTAGATACGATTTATGCGATTATTCGTAACGTCCTAAAGCACGCGAAAGAAGAGAAAGAGCTACAGGTCCTGCAGTAGATGCGCGAAGAATATTACTGCCTAAAACGCAGCTTTTAGCACCAGCATCAATAAACATTGACACTTCATCGTCACTAATACCGCCTTCTGGACCAACTAAAACGTAAACAGTACGCTCCTTACCATCCTCCAAACAGCGCTCGCTAAGAGTATTTACTGCTTGTTCTATTTGATTCCAGCAATCAGTTGCGTCTTGATGCAATACAATTACGAGATTTCCGTAAACGCACGCACGCCTACATATTGCCACTATTTGCTTGCTTGAAACACATTCTTGAAGTTCAGGCATCCACGCGCGACGAGATTGCTCTGTAGCAGACTGTAAAACTTGGCTCCAACGCTTATCTGTGCGACCAGGTTTCCACTTTGCAATTGAACGATCCGCACACCAAGGGATTACTTCATCCACGCCAATTTGCGTAGCCATATCAATTGCTTGCTCATCGTGACCTGTTTTTGCCAAAGCTTGAACAAGCGCAAGTCTAGTCGTGCGAGGAGCTTCCCTAGTAAATGCTTCTACACGAACTAAGCCATTTTCAACATCCGTCACCTTTGCGTGAATGCGCAAGCCTTTGCCGTCAGAAAGTTGCAAAGCATCGCCTTCTAATAATCGCATGGCAGAAATAGCGTGACGTTTTACTTGAGATGGAAGCGCAATCGTCCACCCTTCTTCGATTCCTTCTGCAAGCACAGGAGCATTATCGTGATCAGTATCAAGCAAAAATAAAGCGTCAGTCATAGTTCAAGCCTAACGTGAGGAGCAAGACAAACTTCAAAAACAGTAATCAAGCTACAAGTTTATATTACAATTCGTTTAATGTGGCGCGAGTTTCGTGGGATTTCTCTCCTCGCACGTCCCGTCCTTCAGTCGCTTTGTCTGTTAAAGGTTTTACTGTCTGCTTTGTTCTTTAAAGAACGTTGCTCCATCAGTCCTCTTTTAGTGCTCGTAGAGAAATCCCCCAAACTCTGCGTGTTTAATCGTTAATAACCTCATTCAATCGCAGAGATTTTTCGATTTTTCTTCTTCGCTTGGCGAATCAGCAGCCTGCGGCTCTGACGTTCGCCGCGCTCAGTGCGAAAAATCTCAAATCTCTACCACGCGAATATTCCTGCGACTAAATAACGACGCAATCGGTTCTAGTTCTGTGCAAGTATTGTGGCAAACTAGAACAGTACGTATTGGAGGTTTGCAATGAGTAATGAGCTTGGTGATAACACTGCGCTTGTTACTTTGCGTATTTCACGCTTTACTCCATTTAATAAATCTGAAGATGATTCAAACAGTAAACAGACAGAGCGCAAGCGCAGAGAAAGTCCTTTTGCACGTAGAAAGCGCAGTAATCCTTTCGCAAAACTAGATTCTTCAGAAAATAACATAAATAATTCTTCCGAATCTAGTGAATCCAGTGAATCTTCCGGATCTTACGAATCTTCTCCAAAACGAATTCAAGGTAAGCATTGGGTTCAAGATTACAGTTTACGCGTTCATTCTACTGACACTATTCTTGACTGTTTACTAGCTATTAAACGCACAATCGACCCAACTTTAGCTTTCCGCTACTCGTGCGGTCACGGCGTTTGCGGTTCTGACGCTGCAAACGTAAATGGCATGCCAACCTTACTATGCAGTGCAACTATTGGCGCAAACGCACGTCCTGAAAGCACAAATAGCGTGCAATCTCGAGGATTTAGAAAAACTGGCACTACTAGCAGCTCCGCACAGTCGACAAAATCGCCAACTTTACAGCAAAAATCTAAAGAGACTACCACTTTGCAAAATGGCACTTTTGGTGTTATTGAACTTGCTCCACTTTCAGGATTTGCAGTTCAGCGAGATCTTATTTGCGATATTTCGCCTATGATTTCGCAAATAAAACGCTTAGAACCTTATTTGCAAGCATCTAACGTTTCTACGAGAAATACTGAAGGGAAACTCCAGCTTATTGAGTTTTTGCAACATCCTGAGGAACTTAAAAAATTTGAGCTTTTGAGCAATTGCATTATGTGCGGTGCTTGCGAAGGAATTTGCCCAATTTATGCAGGCGGAGAAGCCTTTATTGGGCCTGCAGCATTGGTTAACGCGGCTCGTTTTATTTATGATTCCAGAGACAACGCAACAGAGCATCGCCTTGATCTAATAGACAGCAGCGACGGTATTAGCGCATGCCAGTCAGTTAGAGCATGTTCAAGACAGTGCCCTCGCGGAATTGATATTGGCGAAGAAATTTGGCAGCTTACAACGCTTGTAAACGAGCGCAAAAACTCTTAGATTATTCAATTCCGGATGCTATTCGCACCGCCTCTATTGGGTCGTCTGTGACAGCAAATAAGTGCGGATCTAATGAAGAAATAAAACCTCGTTGAATTACTGTAGACTTCAGCCAGTCAATCAAACCATTCCAATACGAAGTACCGAAAAGAACAACAGGCACGCGCGCAACTTTATGCGTTTGCACTAGAGTCAAAGCTTCAAACATTTCATCCATCGTGCCAAAACCGCCAGGGCACACAATAATTCCAGAAGAATACTTCATAAACATTGTTTTACGCACGAAAAAATACCGAAATTGCATGCCAAGATTAATCCACTTATTCAAACCCTGCTCATGAGGAAGCTCAATCCCCAATCCTACAGACGTACCACCAGCTTCTGCAGCTCCACGGTTTGCAGCTTCCATAATTCCAGGACCGCCACCTGTAATAACAGCAAAACCACGTTTTGCAAGCTCTGAACCCATAGTACGAGCTAAAGAATACTCAGGATCATCTTCTTTTATTCGAGCAGAACCAAAAATACTAACAGCTTTACCTAACGATGCGAGCGCGTCAAAACCATCAACAAACTCAGCTTGAATACGAAGCGCACGCCACGGATCCGCGCTACGCCAATCCCATTTCTTATCTACTTCTACACCAACTCCAGAAACAAGCTGCTGATTGTTATCGTTACGAAGAAGCGTTTCTGTAGTGCTCTCCTTAGGAATCATAGAACCGCGCATTACAACAGAACCACGATGATACGTGTTATTCCAAGGTGGAACATCTACTGAAAAATCTTTACTATTAGACATGACTTCTCCTAGAAATTTACTTTCAAATATGTTGAAAATAATAATTAAAAACTATTCTTCAACCTCATCTAATTCTTCTTCCATATGCTTTGCTTGCATAGAAAGTAAGAAGCCAGAAACTCCTGCAGCAATAATAGAAGCAACAAGAACGCCAAAACGTGCTTCAGCAGACAAATCTGCGTCAGAATACGCAAGAGAAGCAATAAGAAGAGAAACAGTGAAACCAATTCCACACGCACATGCTGTAGGCATTAAGTCTACTACGCGAAGACCATCAGGAACTTTCAAACCTAGAACACGCTTTGATATCCAAGCAGTTACCATAATTCCAACAGGTTTACCAATAACAAGAGCAATAGTGATAGCAATCAAAATTGGCGAGAAGAACAACTCCCAAGTCAATGTTTCAAAATGCACTCCTGTAGCGAAAAGAGCGAAAATTGGAAGAGCCAGTAGCGCAGAAACAGGCTGAATTTTTTCGCGATAGCGTTCAGCACGAAGCGTTTTTTCGCCATGAACTAAATGCGCAGGAGTTAGCAAACCAACCATCACTCCAGCTAAAGTTGGATGCACGCCAGCTTCATACATCATAACCCAAGCCATAATTCCTACTATTGCAACCAACGGCCATGGGACGCGCTTCAAACGCACTAAAGTAGTCCAAATCAAACCGCAAGCAATTACTCCAGCAAACCAATACCACGCGTTAAGAGATGAGAAGAACACAGCAATAAGTGCTATTCCAAGCAAATCGTCTACTGTAGCAAGAGTCATAAGAAATGCACGCAAAGCGTGTGGCAAAGTTTTTGCAAATAAAGCAAGAACAGCAAGAGAGAAAGCTATATCTGTTGCCGTAGGTATTGCCCACCCGTCACGAACCATATCAAGCGAAGGTAAAGCACCAGAAGTAAGACGCATAATCTCCTGCCCGGCATGCAATTCAGAAAATACAGTTACTGTAGCAACAAACAGCAAAGGAGGCACAACCATTCCACCAACAGCGCAAATCATTGGCATTGCAGCTGCTCGAGGGTCAGAAAGCGAGCCAGCAATAAGTTCGTGTTTTAAATCTAAGCCAACTGACAGGAAGAAAATAGTTAGCACGCCGTCTTGCACCCAGTGACCAATTGACATATGTATATTCGTCCACGGAATTCCTACATGAGTATGCGAGACAGCTTCAAATATTGGCGCTGTTAAAGGAATGTTTGCAAGCAATAAGCCGCTAAGAGCGAAACCAAGCATAATTAAACCAGAAATTCTCTCATTATTTGCAATATTGCAAGCTATTCTCCAACTGCGTCGTATCATATTGTAAATATTTCCTCCACTAAATGCATTTATAGCGTTTATACGTTTATATAACGTTTATAACGTTTTATAGTGCAAAATATGTGATTCGCACTTTTAAGTATAACTGAGAGGCATAAACCGAGCGAGTTGCATACGAATTAAAAAAAAAACGCGGAGCAAAAGCTTCGCGTTTTGTTTGTGCGCCAGACAGGATTCGAACCTGCAACCTTCTGATCCGTAGTCAGATGCTCTAATCCGTTGGGCTACTGGCGCATGTTTCCAGCCTCAAGAACCATGTCCTTGTTTCCGGCAACTTGACTAATATACAACCATCCGCACTAAAACACAAACCCCGGCGTGTCGACCGGGGTTTGTTGTTAAGGAATGCAAGAATTGATAAATTCTCGCTAAGTTGTAAAGATTGAATTATGCTCTGCGCTCAAGCACTTCGTCAACCATTCCATAAGCTTTAGCTTCTGGAGCAGTCAAAATAGTATCCACTTCAATATCTTTACGGATGCGCTCAATATCTTGACCAGTATGCTTTGCAAGAGTTGATTCTAACCAAGAACGCAAACGCAACATTTCCTTAGCTTGAAGCTCAATTTCAGTAGCTTTACCAAAATCTTGACCCATTGCAGGCTGATGAATAAGCACACGCGCATTCGGCAAAATCATGCGCTTACCAGCAGCTCCAGCAGCAAGAATAATAGCAGCAGCAGAAGCAGCCTGACCTAAGCAAACAGTTTGAACATCTGGATTAATGTATTGCATTGTGTCATAAATCGCAGTCATAGCAGTCATCGAACCGCCAGGTGAATTAATGTACATCATCACATCGCGATCAGAATCCATGCTTTCTAAAACAAGCAACTGAGCCATAATGTCGTCAGCAGAAGTGTCATCTACTTGCACACCCATGAAAATAATGCGATCTTCAAACAGCTTAGTGTAAGGATCTTGCGTTTTCATGCCGTATGGAGTTTGCTCGCCAAATTGAGGCAACACGTAACGATTAGTAATGCGCTGGGCAGAAGTGACACCGCCAAAACCAGCTAAACGCTCAGCACGCGCAACAAACTTTGCTTCTTCACTTGCCATAATTACTCCTCACCGCGCATAGAAGCAGGAGTGGTCACAATCTTATCTACGAAACCATACTCCAAAGCTTGCTGAGCTGTAAACCAGTGATCATATTCGTTATCTCGGTAAATCTCCTCTACCGTATGACCAGTCTGCTTTGCAGTCAATTCAGAAAGCGTTTTTTTCATATCCATAATAAGCTCTGCGTTAATTCGCACATCCGTAGCAGTGCCACCGACACCGCCAGAAGGTTGATGCATAAGCACACGAGCATGTGAGGTAATATAACGCTTACCAGGAGTGCCAGAACTAAGCAAGAACTGGCCCATAGATGCAGCCATTCCAACAGCAATAGTCGCAACATCCGGCTCAATTAATTGCATAGTATCGTAAATTGCCATACCAGCAGTAATTGAACCTCCAGGCGAATTAATATACAACCAAATATCCTTCTTAGGATCTTCCGCAGCAAGCATTAACATTTGCGCGCAAATAACATTAGCATTCTCATCTTTTACTTCAGATCCCAACCAAATAATTCGATCTTTTAGCAACCGATTAAAAATAGGATCAGTTGATGTAGGTGCTTCAGCCTGTTCCATCACGGGAGAAGCTGTAAAAAGTTCAGTCACTATATCTCCTTGCTACCACGTAATTATTTCTACACTACATTGTGCGCATGACCGCATAGAAAATATTGCGAATATGATTTGATTTGAATGTTTTACACCAAATTTCTAAAATTTTATTTATATTAACAGATGTAATTTTTACTTATTACCTCACGTTAGTATGCATTATTGAGTATATTTTTATTGGATCATCAATTCATTATAAGGAGTAATTATGGATCCTAACCAATTGCCAGACAACAACTACTCGCCTGCTCCGATGCCAAATAACGAGTATCCAAATAATGGTTACCAAAATAATACATACCCTAATAATGTAAATCCAAACAATGGGTACCAAAATAATGGTTATGGAAACAATGGGTACCAGAACAACGGGTACCAGAATAACGGGTACCAGAACAACAATTACCCTAATAATGTAAAACCAAACAATGGTTATCAACCAAACGTATATCAAAATAATCAACAACCAGTAAATAACTACCCAGCAAACGCTTATCCAAATCCAACAAATACAATTGCTCATAAGTCAAAATACATTTGGCTTATTACTGTCATAGTTGTAGCAATAGTTGCAGTAGGTGGATACGTAATTCTTAAACCGCATTACAATTGCTCTGCACTAAGAAGCGCAAATATTGAAGAATATGTACACTGCCATCCAGAAAAAATTGAAAAAGCAACTAGTGCATTAGCCAGTAACGGCTCACCATTCCACGAAAGGAGAGAGGATATTACTTAATTTCAAATGACAAAATCTTTGTAATCAGTCTGGTTTCCATTCTTCCACGTAAGACTTCATCAACGACCATACTTTGATTGCCATATTCATCTTTCATCAACCGTAGAGAGCGTTTAGCAATGTACCCTCTGTAATAATGTAGAATCTGGTTAATCGCTTCGGTATCGCCATCTGTTGCCTTTACAATGAGAGGAAAGGGAATCATAGGATATTGTGTTTTCATTCTTCAAATTCCTCCATAAACTTTTTAATTAAGGCTAGTCCACTGGTTCTATGCCGATAGACAGTAGAACGGTTCAATTTCAACAGGTCTGCAATTTCTGAATCGCTCATGTCCATAAAGTAAAACAGCAGTAGAATTTCACGTTTCTTGTCTGGCAACTCACGTAATGCTTCACTCAACAAATCATTTTCAACGCCTACTGATAACCCATTGAGTGTAAAAATCTGAAAGTCAGTTGAATAGTTATCTGTTGTCGCAAACTGGCTAACAAGATAATCGCCAACATCCGAAAAGGACACCTCACGCTTTGCAATCCTTGAAAGATAAAGCATATAATTCTTTCGCTCGTCTTCCATAGCACGTTTACAGATATAGTCAAACTGATTTTCTATTGTGGTCTGAAAAGAAGATGGTTTCATGTTTCTCACCCCCTTTCTGTCTAGGAAAGGAAGTGAGCCTTGCTCGTTTATCTCCTTTCACTCTTAGTCCCAATGTGAAAGGGGGATTTGTTGCATTACTGATAAATAAACTTTGTAAAAAAGTTCTGAATAGCCAAAAAAGCATATAAACAGATTTATTTCTCTGTTTACATGCTTCTGTTATTCTATCTATATGATTTATAAAACCACATTGGTGGACGTACTTATCTATTGCAGATAGACGACTTTTTTTGACAAGAACCCAATGTAAGGAAATTTATTGTATATGATGTACTTCATGGCGACGTTGACCTCCAACAAACCGCCATTTGGAAGTAATATACAATATTTTAACAGCGTAAATAGCACTACCATATAACGGTTTTTTTTATTGGCGTTTAGTAGTGCTTTTTATTAAATATAAACCTATAAACCATATAACACGTTTTTCTATACCTGTTTTTAATTCAGTAGGAACAATAAAATGTATAGAGGTGGTCTACTATGCGTAAAAAAGAAGATAAATATGATTTTAGAGCCTTTGGTTTAGCCATTAAAGAAGCTCGATTGAAACGAGGTTTAACTCGTGAACAAGTGGGAGCATTGATTGAAATTGACCCACGGTACTTAACTAATATTGAAAATAAAGGGCAACACCCCAGCATACAAGTTCTTTATGACCTTGTATCGTTACTTCATGTTTCCGTTGATGAATTTTTCTTACCTGCTAATAACTTGGTAAAAAGCACCCGACGATTACAGATAGAGAAATACATGGATAGCTTTACAGACAAAGAACTATCCTTAATGGAATCTTTAGCCAGCGGTATCAACGAAGCAAGAAACATCGAAGACTAATTAAAAGAATCCATACATAACGGAAAGAGCCGATAAAATGAGATTGTATTAATCTCATTTTATCGGCTCTGCGTCTTTGCGTCTGGCTCTGTAATCACAGTTACTTTGAACTGCTTTATTTCAATTAAATTTTCTTGTCTGCATTTCGGACAATAGAGGGGGAATTTTTTTAATTCAGTATCTTCCCTTATCTTTAATCGTGTTTTATTTCCACATACAGGACACAATATCCACTTGTAGTTTATAATAACTATCTCCTCCTTTACACTTTAATTCAAATCTTTATTAAAAAATATTTCATCTTATTTAACAAGAAACCATATTTATATAACAACATAAAATACACTAAGTTATTTTATTGAACATATATCGTACTTTATCTATCCGACTATTTGGACGACGGGGCTGGCAAACAGGTTCACCGGTAGTAACATGGTACCCTTTTAACTCTGTTAAACAAACACTACGTCCATTTGTAAAGAAAGTTAAATCACTACGATATTCTTGAATACACCGAGCAGGGATTTCTCCACTAAGAATGACCTCATTATTTTTCAATTGAGTGTCTACGATGTTCGCACAATATTTAGGAGCATCGTTGTATGCTCGTGAAAGATATTCCCGTGGCGCATAAATTTTAAAACTAAGATATGGCTCTAACAATTCTGTTCCAGCTTTTTTTAAGACTTGTTCCAATACAATAGGAGCAAGCATCCGAAAATCTGCTGGGGTACTAACAGGGCTATAGTATAAGCCATACTTAAAACAGATTTTACAGTCCGTCACATTCCAACCATATAATCCTTGTTCGCAACCATAGCGTATCCCTTCCATAACTGCATTTTGAAATGATTGATTTAAGTATCCAAGAGAAACCGAGCTCTCATACTGCATTCCACTTCCCAACGGAAGCGGTGATACAGATAAACCAATGGAAGCCCAGAAAGGATTTGGCGGCACTTCGATGTGAATGGTATATTCTGCATTTTTTAACGGTCTCTCCATATAAATGACTGTAGGCTCTTTTAGTTCTATCTCCACATGATACTTTTCTTGCAACAGTGCACTAATCACTTCCATTTGTACTTTCCCTAAGAAAGAAAGTATAATTTCATGTGTCGTAGAATCCACGTAATATCGTAGAAGCGGATCACTATCTGAGATTTCCAAAAGGGCATCAAGCAACATTTCTCTCTGTTCAGGTTTACTCGGTTCAACAGTTGTTTGTAGTAGAGGGTGCGGATTTTCAATCTTTTTTCTCTGTGGCAATAGTTTTGTATCTCCAAGAACACTATTTAACTTCAAAAACTCATTTTGCAAAATAACAATTTCTCCAGAATAAGCTCTATCAATCTTACATAATTCACCATTTATTGAAGTATACATTTCTGTAACTTTTATTTTTTCTTTTTCTGATACTCTAACCGAATCTCGTAAATGTAGTACGCCACTATAAAGACGTATATATGCAAGACGCTGTCTTTTTTCCGAATACTCAATTTTGAAAACTTTTCCGCAAAGTTCAGACTGACCTCGATGTGTTGATGAATAAAATTTATTCGTAATCACTTCTATAAGGTTATCAATCCCTATATTGTTTTTTGCACTTCCGTGATAAACAGGGAACAGAGAACAATTCTGAAATCTTATGCTTTCCTCTTGTTCGAGTTCCAATGCTTCTAATGATTTACCGGACATATATTTCTCTAAAAGGTCATCGTTTCCCTCTATTACCGTATCCCATTGTTCAGATTCGGTAAAGTTCGTCACACACATATTAGGATACAGTTCTACCTTCTGTTTGATTACAATTTCGGCAGAAAGTTTCTCTTTAATATCCTGATAAACCGTTGATAAATCAATTCCATTTTGGTCAATCTTATTGATAAAAAAGATTGTGGGAATCCCCATTTTCCTAAGTGCATGAAATAATATACGAGTTTGTGCTTGTACGCCATCTTTTGCAGAAATCAGTAGAATTGCCCCATCTAAAACTGATAATGAACGATATACTTCTGCTAAGAAATCCATATGTCCTGGCGTGTCTATGATGTTCACCTTCGTATTTTCCCACTGAAAAGAGGTTATTCCTGTCTGAATTGTAATTCCTCTCTGACGTTCTAAAAGCGTATTATCCGTCCTCGTTGTACCTTTGTCCACGCTTCCTAATTCTGTAATCGCTCCACTGTTATATAATAAGCTTTCTGTTAAGGTAGTTTTTCCTGCATCAACATGAGCTAAAACTCCAATATTAATAATTTTCATGTGATTTTCCTCCATTCAAAAACCCAAAAGGGCATAAAAATCCCAGTGATAAATACTTTTATCACTGGGATTTTTATGCATAACCATAGGTATACAAAGCATACAGATATTCTCTGGATACTTTAGAATCACATGATAAAGGTATTCTTAAACTGGGTACAAAAAACTAAGCCCTCCTAAAAAAGGACATCCAATTATTTGTTCCCACTATCAAATTGACAGTTTATTTAAGAATACCTTGCCGCATATTTATTAACTCCTTTTAAATAGATACTTAACTAATAGCACGTAAGAGCATATTTGTAAAGGAATCTCCAATTTTTTATCAAAGAGAGTACGTGATTACAAAATAGCTGTAATAATGTACCAATATTTGTTATTCTATAATCTTCCAATTACTCCCGTTCTTTTCAAGTACCAAATCAAATTGAGATACCTGCGTTGCTTTGGTCTGCTGGTCGATATACTCCACTGTCAGCGATACCGTGACTTGATTATCCTTACGATTGTGAATAGGATTTACCAGTTC
Source organism: Gardnerella sp. C0026F2 (assembly GCF_056590715.1). Taxonomy (NCBI): domain Bacteria; kingdom Bacillati; phylum Actinomycetota; class Actinomycetes; order Bifidobacteriales; family Bifidobacteriaceae; genus Gardnerella; species Gardnerella sp. C0026F2. Next base: position 353,155 of record NZ_JBWPWR010000001.1, on the reverse strand, counting down.
TTGAAAGATGTACTCTTTTCCGATTGGTTTTAATATCCCGTCATTCACATAGTAGGAAAGTTCACTGGCTGTCGCTGTAGGATAGAGCTTGAAGAACGTCGTTAAAAACTCATTGATTTCATTGGTTGTAATGGAATCAACCGTCCCCTCACTTTCAATGGCTTTTGGTTTATAACTTGATTTCTTAGGTATGTTGGTAATGGTCGGATTCTTAACCAGTACCATATTTCCAGAACCATCTACATAGACACTCACTATATAAGCAGAGTGGACGGTCTTTGTATTTTCTCCCTCTGTAATGAGCTGGTCTACACTGTAGGTTACATTAAACTCATTGTCGCCAGTTGGCTCTACCGTCCATATCTGAAATCCTCTTACAGAAGACGATACAGGAATATCTTTGCGTACTGTATCAACATTGAGAGCTTGAAGTTCATCTGTCAGATAGCCTTTTAGACTTTCCATTCGATTATCAATGGACTTATCGGATTGCTCCCATGAATAGTAGACTTTCGCAAAGTTCTCTACAAAATTTTCTACATGATGAGTATCAACGTATTCCTTTTCTATGATAGTTGTTTCGTGAATAGTATGAGTATCTATAGCTGTAAAGTGCTTGAATATCGCAAAGCTGAAACTAAGCCCTAAAAGTACCCACAAGGCAATCACAACCTTTTTATGAGGATTGACCTTATAGTAGACACGAGGTTTCTTTTCCTTTGGTATCTGTTTTTCTTTATTCTGATTTTTTCTAAATTTCATCATTAAATCTTCCTTTCTCATTGTTTGATTCGTCCTGCTCCCACTAAATGCTGTTGCCAGTAGGGGCTTGTTAAGTCGGCATAACCGATTGGGTCGCCTGCATGAAACATACGGTTATTGCCAAGGTATATCCCAACATGAGTAATATAAGAGCCAGCGTTATAGGTAGAATGAAAGAAAACCAAATCGCCGGCTTTTGCTTCGGATAGTGGGATATGTTGGGTCACATCATATTGTTGTTGTGCGGTTCGTGGTAATTTAATCCCAGCTTTGCCATACGTCCATTGTGTCAGTCCGCTACAATCAAATGAAGTAGTCGGGGAAGCTCCGCCATAGACATACTTCCAACCCTCATATTTCAGTGCTTCGTTCATGATGGCTTGTACCGTATTATCATTAAATTGAGTTGTGACAAGATACTGCGTAACAAGCTGAACATAAAACATATTGCCATAGTTATATCGCCAGCCCCCATTGATGGGTATGGCTATTGGATTGGGATAGGACACTTTTTCGCCATCTGAATATTCCTTAGAGAAACTTTGAGCCAGTTCAAAGGTATATTTGTTTCCACGATTAGCCACATACCCTAAGAAGCCACCGCCATAATTGTAGGACTGGATAACCGATTCCAAATCCACACCGAGCCTATCTCTACTGGCTAATAATTCACTGAAATACTTCACACCTTGCTTGATGGATTCTTCTGTACTCAATGAATTAGGTGGAAGACCGAGGGATTCCGAGGACTGCATAACATCTTCCGCAGTACCGCCCGATTCAACGTAACGTTTGACGCTAAAGGCGATCAGCTCAATATAAACGCAAAGTCAAAAAGACACCTATCTGATTGGGAAATTTCAACATTAAGGAATGGAATACAATCGTACGGCGATAGCTTATCGAGCATGATGTCACAATCAGCAAAGGATGATGTGAAAGAAAAAGTTATTGCACCAGTACGAGTGCATTTAATCTTCTCAAACGATGATGGAACTTTTATAACAGATAAAGAATTTAGTTATAATAATTAATTAAAAAGTAACTAAAATAACCAACATAACTAAAAAATATTTACTAATAACAAATGCGTCTTTGCTAATACTGAACTAGCATAGGCGCATTTATTTTGCACATATTGTATTTCCCATACTAAAAATTCAAACATTATTTGCGGCTAAAAATTTTTGGTATTATCGCTATGCTTCTAGATACAGCACAAGAAACAGCCATCGGAATAATCATAATCATAGGCACATTCACTAATTGCGCTACCAAAAAAAGCGCAAACCACAATGACTTTCGGCTTGCAGTTAATAGACTTGCAGCGCCAAAAATAGCAGCTATTATCAATAATTTTGGCTGACTTGATAACATGCTACCAACAAACGGAATGTTCATACTTATAAAACCTATAATCATTCCTACGCAAGCTCCAGACGACATACTCGGTTGAAGCACACCGCCACTTGCGCCAGCTCGAAGAGTGCAACTTGTTAAAATTATTTTTGCAACAAATAGTAGAAGCAAAGTTATCAAAGAGTTTTTGTCAATTGCAATACTTGTTTTTGCAATATTATATGCGTATTGTGCTAAAGCTCTACCATTGCCCATAATGGCTGGATTCCACGATGCAACTAATCCTGTTACTAAGCCCATTAGCGGCAAAAAATATAAGATTTGATAATTGTGAGCACACTTAGAGCGAGCCCAATGAATCATCTTATGGAAAAGAGTGCCAACAATACCGCAAGCAATGCCAACTATAATTGCAAGTAGCAACACACTCGTATTGACAATATGGATGTCATCAAGACGTGGCAAACAATAGTAAGGTTCATCACCAAGCACAAAAATAGTAGTTAATGATGCAATTTCACTTATAAATAACGCAATAGCAAAAATACCAAATTTTTGTATAAGCCAATACCATTTCAAACGCTTTAAAGAAGATTTCGATTCGTGAGAAAAAGGTGGAATTGCAACCAAACCTAATGTCATAATCGCACCTGCTATTGGAGTGCGATAAACTCCAGCTAAACCAGCACCAGCAGCACTTGCAACCAAAACGCGAGCTTGAAATTCACTAACTCGAATAAAGCGGAGTAACTTCTGAGTAAGCATTGCAGCCAATTCTCGAGGCGCAACTTCCCTACCTAAACTTGCGCCAGAAGCAACTATAAAAATTTGTAAACATACATGGATAATCGTCGTATGCCATGGCATCGATTGACCACGAACAGCATGAGCTATATCGACAATACGATTAGAAGATTTTGTCCATAACCACATCCAAATAATTGCAGCAACAGACATCACAATTAATACAACAGCAACGTAGTGCAATACTGGCAATCCAACTGGCGAAGGTTTAAGAGCAGATTCTGAAAATCCGAACATTACTTTTTGCACAGCATGTAGTAACAGAGTTAATAATATTGCACCAAAGCCAGCCATAACTGCAACAAAAAAAGCAATAAGACTTAATCGTAAACATGTAAAAACGTAGCTCAAACACTTACTAGGTTTTTTACTGCCTACTATTTGCAAATTGCGTTTTTCCATTAGCAGCAGCCTTCCTTATGTTATTTGTTTTTAATTTTATTTGTTTTTCACTTTCTTTAAAGTATAACAACAACACAAAAACCCAGAGCAAAAAGCCCTGGGTTTTTAGCAAACATGAGAAAGTATAAACTTTTCTTGTTTGAAAAATACTACTTAGAAAGTTCGTCAGCAACTTCTGCAGCAGCAGAAGCAGCCTTCACGCTTTCGTCTTCGTCATCATCCTCAGACAAGAATGCACTCAAGTCAAGAGCTTCTCCACCGGAAACGAACTTTACAGCACGCATACCAGCAAGCAAGCCCTTAGAGCGAGCAACTTCCTGCACAGCAGAACCAAGCTGACCGTTGTTAACGATTGCGTTAATGAACTGGTTTGGATCCATGCCGTACTGCTGAGCAACAGAAACCAAGAAGTTGGTGACGTCAGCCTGGGAAACAGTCACATCCATCTGTTCAGCCAAAGCGTCAAGAACCATCTGGTCGCGAAGTTCCTTCTCAGCAGCCTGCTGAGCTTCGTCCTTCTGCTTCTTGGTAGCTTTTTCAGGATCAGGGGTCATGCCCTTCAAATGCTCTGAAACAGCCTTGTCCAAAACGCCCTTTGGCACAGGAATTTCAACTTCTTCTTGAAGCTTAACAAGGAATGCGTCACGGGCATTAGTTGCCTGGCGACCTTCAGCAGCCTGCTCGCAAGCCTTGCGAATATCTGCCTTCAAATCCTTCAAAGTATCAAACTCGGAAGCTTCCTGAGCAAAATCATCATCAAGCTCTGGCAATTCCTGAGTCTTTACGGAATTAACCTTAACCTTGATCTGAGCCTTCTCGCCCTTGTGCTTGCCGGACTCGAGAGTACCTTCAAAGGTGGTTTCTTCACCGGCAGAAAGGCTATCCAAAGCCTCATCCAAACCGTCAAGCAACACACCGGAACCGATTTCGTAGCTTACGCCCTCTTGTGCATCAACTACTTCGTCATCGATACGAGCTTCCAAATCAATGTTAGTGTAATCACCCTTAGCTGCAGGACGGTCAACACCAACCAAAGTAGCAAAACGCTGACGGAGGCTTTCCAAGCGCTCCTTAACATCCTTGTCGGAAACCTTTGGCTTCTCAACTTCAATCTCAACGCCCTTGAACTTGTTCAACTTGAAATCTGGACGACGCTCAACTGTTGCTACAAACTTAAGACTTGCATCTGCACCAGTCGACGTTGGAACTTCCTGAACGTCAAATTCTGGCTGATCCATTGGGCGAATCTTCTTTTCTTCCAAAGCCTTGGAATAAAGCTCTGGTACAGCGGAATTTACGGCTTCGCCGGCAACAGCTGCGAAACCGACGCGCTGATCTACAATCTTGCCTGGCACATGTCCCTTACGGAAACCTGGCACGTTAATTTGCTTAGCAATCTCCTTACGAGCTTCTTCCAAGAATGGTTTGAAGTCTTCGAGATCTGCGGTAATGGTGAGCTTAACTTTAGTTGGCTCAAGATTCCTGACGCTGATTTTCACGCTTGCGCTCCTGAAATTACGTTTTTTCTAGCTTCTGCCGTATGGCACAACCGTTACATGATAGCGCGAGTTACGGACTCAGCTACCAATCGGGTTTGCCATTCGCGAGCACCATGCTCACTTAGGAATGTTTTAACATCAATATCCTGCGCATCATCATGCCAGCAAAGATTACGAATAATCTGTGGTTTGATAATAATTTCTGCAGGAGTATGAGTGTATTCAGAAATTTGATTTAATTCAGCTTTTACTCTTTGTAAACGCTCGTAACGCTTAGGATGATGTTCTCGCCAATATTTCATAGATCTAGGAGCGCTTTGGGAATCTTGCATATCCTGTAAATACTGCGAATCTGATGAATCATGGCAATCCTGACAATCGTTAGAACCTTGTGACTCGTCAGTATCTGTTGATTTAAGTACGCTCGTTTTACGAGATTCGCGCGAATTAAGTTGAATAGCTCCATTCGGTAATACTGGATGCACATCATCCATGGCTGTTTCACCAGATTTAGCGCGCAAAATAGCATTCTCTATAACGTTTTTCCAAATAGATGGTTTAATTTTGCGCTGAATTGGAGCGTAACGCTCGAACATTTTGTCTTGCTCACTGCCAGTGTGTACTCGCACTCGCTCATTCAAAGAACGAATAGCACGAAACGCGCGCGCATTACTAGGTTTACGCTTACCAGCTTCAATAATCGCAGCGTCAGAAAGTAGCAGAGTTGGCGCAATATCATATTCACGCGCTAAAGCATCTCGCTTTTGCCACAATGCTTTCGCAATAACTAAACCAACACGATCGTGCATAAGTACGCTAATATGCGATATTTTAAGCCACGGACGCGGATGCGGAGCTTTCTTTTGTGCACCCTTACTAAGTAAGTGTTTAAATTCTTCTTCCGCCCAAGAAAGTTTACCTTGTTTCTTTAGTTCCGCACGCATTACTTCTTCTAATTCGATTAGTAATTCAACGTCTAAAGCCGCGTAATTTCGCCAATCTCTAGGAAGTGGACGATAAGACCAGTCCGCTGCGGAATGTTCTTTTGCGAGGGTAAGCCCTAAATAATATTCAGTTACAGAGCTTAAACCAAAGCGCTTTCTACCAAGTAATTTAGCTGCAATCTCGGTATCGAATAAAGCACGAGGACGCAAACCAATATCGAAAAATCCTGGCAAATCTTGCATCGAATCGTGGATAATCCAAGGCGCATCTCCTACTGCCTTGTTAAATTCGTTCCAATCAGCTCCAAGTTTTGTAAGTTCTATTGGATCCAGTAACCCTATTCCTGCACCTTTGCGTTTAAACTGAATCAGCCAATCTTCATGACCATATCTAAAACCGGAAGCTCGCTCAGCATCTGCAGCTAAAGAACCGGAACCTGATGCCAACAAGCTGCAATAATCTTTATATGCTTCAAGCGTATCAATGACTTCTGGAACTCCTTCTCTAGGCTCTTTTAAAAGCTTTGGTTCCTCGTTCAAGTACGCCTCCCGATTTGCATGCTTTAGCCAAATTCTTACGTTTTTTGCAACTTATTCTGTACTTTTTGCAAAATGTTGCGCAAGATATATTTAAGCCGTGTTATAGATTATGCATCTTTTAACACGGCTTCAACTTTCGCACACAACTACGACTATTCAAAAAATAAATAATCAATTAAATAATCAATCTGTTTTATTGTTTGATCTTATTGAGTTATGCTCTTAACAAGCTTGGTTTTAAGGAATCTTGTAAGAGTAAATGCGACTGCCGAAACTAAAACTGTTGGAATAACGTAGAGAGCATGTAAACCTAAATCTCTTATTGGGAAAGTGGCAAGTTCTGTAGCAATAGTTATAGCAATAGATATTATCGGCATTTCAATAAGAGGTTTTTCATCGAAAGCTGCAATGATATTTATCGGCAACAAAATTATCGGCAAAACAATTAAAATAATAATCGCTGTACCAAAGCCAAACTGATCGTTACACCTTGCAAAAATAGCTAACGCTAATGCAAAAGCTAATGCAATCCAACAACCTATTCTGCGCTTCATTGCGTATCCTTTCTCTAAAAAAGAGTATTTGCACAATTATACAAAATCCTTCAAAAAAAAAAACAATACGATACGCAAAGATTACCTAAATTACAGTTACATTTTTGACGCAGTCTAAACGCAATCTAAACGCAATCTAGTACACAACAAAACCGTGGTCTTTGAACTGGTTTACAACTCGCTCTTTTAGTGCCCTAGAAGGTCCTTTTTGATTCTCAAGAGGGTATGGAATCCTAAGCTCATGCCACTTTGGGCGGCCTAGTTGATGGAAGCCAAGCACGTCAATATGCTCAACAGCATCACCAAACGAATCGCAAATCTCAGCAACTTTTTCAACATTTTCTTCGCTGTCTGTCAAACCTGGAACAAGCACAAAACGCACCCAAATCTTCTTACCAGCCTTCGCCAAGCGCTGACCAAAGTCAATAGTTGGCTGAAGTAAGCCGCCAGTTACTTTTTTATACGTTTCTTCAGTTCCGGATTTAACGTCAAGAAGGCAAAGATCAATGTCTTCAATCATTTCATCCGTATAATTGCGATTCAAAAAGCCCGAAGTATCTAAGCAAGTATGCACGCCCATTTCTTTTGCTGCACGAAATACGCGAGATACAAAAGCCGGCTGCATCATGGATTCGCCGCCAGAAAATGTGATCCCGCCACCTGTTGCTTTAAAAAGACTTTGATAACGGTCAACTTTTTTAATCATTGCATCTAAATAGACTGGCTTGCCGTCGCGCATTTTCCAAGTATCAGGATTCTGGCAATACTGGCAGCGCAGCGGGCAACCGCTCATAAACACTGTCATACGAGTTCCAGGTCCATCAACAGAAGTGTTAATATCCCACGAATGCACAAATCCAATATCGCCAGTTTTAAGAGCTACCAAGCGATCTTTACGATCCAGCCCAATTGGCGACTCAAATCCAGAAAGACCACCCATTAAAGTTTGGCGAGCATACTCTTTTGACTCCTTCAACATATGCTGAGTTGTGGTACGAAACGCTGTGTTTTCAGCCATCTAACTGCCCTCCAAACTATTTATAAATAAATAATAAATAATATACGCAATTAACAAAAGCCGGGAGCGAAACTAGCCTCGCTCCCGGCGGTATTTACCAATCGACCAAATCAGTCAGTAACTGAACCCTGGTGGAATGTACGAGAAATAACGTCGAGCTGCTGCTCCTTAGTGAGCTTCACGAAGTTCACTGCGTAGCCGGAAACTCGAACCGTCAAATGCGGATACTTTTCTGGGTGCTCAACAGCATCTTCAAGCTGTTCCTTACGCAACACGTTGATGTTTGCGTGGTACAAACCGTGACCGTTGCCAGCATCCAAAATGCCAACCAAGTTGCTGACGCGCTCGTCTTCGTCACGACCCAAACCATCAGGAGTAATGGTGTTCGTAAGCGAAATGCCGTCAAGAGCATCGTCGTAATCAATCTTTCCAACGGAGAACATAGAAGGAAGCATGCCGTGCGAATCCATGCCGTTTTCTGGGTTTGCGCCTGGAGCGTACGGAGTACCCTTCTTGTGACCGGATGGGAAGGAACCAGTGTTCTTGCCATACTCAACGTTAGAAGTAATAGTCAAAATGGACTGAGTTGGTACAGCATTACGGTACACAGGCAAACGCTTTACCTGACCCATAACAGTGCTCACAACCCACTTAGCTAAGTCGTCTGCACGATCGTCGTCGTTACCGTAAATTGGGAACTCGCCAACAGTCTTGTAGCCAACGATTAAGTCGTCGTCGCCACCCTCAATGTACTCGTACTCGTGGCCTTCAGTGGTCTTAGCATCCTTGTTGTAGATTGGGTAAACCTTTGCATACTTCAAAGCAGCCAAGGAATCTGCAGCAATAGACAAACCGGACATGCCGCAACCAAGCGTACGATAGACTTCCCTATCATGCAAAGCCATTTCGATGGACTCGTAAGCGTACTTATCGTGCATGTAGTGGATGATATTCAAAGCCTCAATATAGGTTTCGGAAAGCCATTCCAAAGCCTTCTCGTAGTTAGCCTTAACCTTCTCGTAGTCGAGAGTACCGTCAGCTTCTGGCTTAATTGGGTCAATAACACCCTTATCAATAACCTGCATACCGGTCATTTCATCGCGACCGCCGTTGATTGCGTAAAGCAAAGCTTTTGCAGAGTTCACGCGAGCAGCGAAGAACTGCATTTGCTTACCGACACGCATTGGAGAAACGCAGCAAGCAATAGCAGCGTCGTCACCCCAGTGCTCACGAATGTCTTTATCGGACTCGTACTGGATTGCAGAAGTGTCGATAGAAATTCGTGCGCAGAAACGCTTATAAGCTTCTGGAAGCTTTGGATCCCAGAAAATAGTGATATTTGGCTCAGGACCAGGTCCCAAATGCTCAAGAGTCAAAGTGTTGAGCAAACGGAACGAAGTCTTGGTTACGAAAGTGCGACCATCCTCGCTGAAGCCTGCATCGGACCAAGTTGCCCAGTAAGGATCACCAGAGAAGATTGCGTCGTAATCCTTGGTACGCAAGAAGCGCACAATACGAAGCTTCATAACAAGAGCATCAATAATTTCCTGAGCGTCGGTTTCGTTAATTAAACCTGCCTTCAAATCGCGCTCAAAGTAGCAATCAAAGAATGCAGAAACGCGACCAAAGCTCATTGCAGCGCCATCCTGGCTCTTAACAGAAGCAAGATAGCCCATGTAAGTCCACTGAACAGCTTCCTTAGCAGTCTGTGCTGGACGAGTCAAATCCAAACCGTACTCGTTACCCAAGTTAATAAGCTGCTTCAAAGCCTTAATCTGCTCGTCATGCTCTTCGCGGAAGCGAATCCAATGCTCAATTTCAGTCTCGGTAAAATCGTTACGGTATGGAATCGAATCCTTGTCGCGCTTCTTGAACTCAATAAGCATGTTCACGCCGTAAAGAGCCACACGACGATAATCGCCAATAATACGACCGCGACCGTAAGCATCTGGCAAACCGGTCAAAATCTTGTTGTGGCGAGCAATCTTAATATTCTTGGTGTAAACACCAAATACACCATCGTTATGAGTCTTGCGGTAGACGGTGAAGATCTTCTTGATTTGAGGATCTACTTCCTTGCCAGCTTCTTTAATAGCTTGCTCAACCATGCGCCAACCGCCGTTTGGCATCATAGCGCGCTTGCAAGGCTCATCAGTTTGCAAACCGACGATTACGTTATCTACTTCTGGGCTTTCAATGTAGCCTGCTGGCATTGCGTCAATGCCTGCTGGGATATGAGTTTCAACATCATAAACACGACGTTCACGTTCAACAGCCAAGTAGTTGTCGTCGAGATACTTCCACATGTGCTTCGTTTTTTCAGTGGCATTTGCCAAGAAGCTTTCGTCACCTTCGTATGGCGTATAGTTCTTTAATATAAAGTCGCGTACGTCAATGTCTTTTTTCCAATTGCCGTCAGTAAAACCATTCCACGCTTCGGTACGAAGATCCTCTTCACTGAGAACTGGCGCATCAACTGATGTCATGTTTAGACTCCTTTTGTACCCGCAACGCATCTTCACGCTGCCTTAATAACAATGTTAAAGCATAGGTAAACGCATACACGAGTAGTTTTGCAAAAAATCTAGTGAAATACATCACATTTATTCACGAAAAGCTGTGGTAACAGGCATTCTGCGATCCCTGCCAAAAGCAATAGCGCTTACTTTTGGCCCAAGCGGATACTGCCTGCGCTTCCATTCTGCGCGATCAACTAAACGCATAACCGTGTCAACAGTATGCTCGTCAAAACCATCTTTAAGCAAATCCGCTCTACCATGCGCAAGCTCAATATGAGCCTCTAAAACACGATCAAGCAAATCGTACTCAGGCAAAGAATCAGAATCCTTTTGCCCTGGGCGCAACTCTGCACTCGGAGGCTTAATAATAGAATTAACAGGAATAAGCACGCCATCTTGCGGAGCTTTCGAAATTTCTAAATCTTCAGCGCCAACAATTGGCAGCATACCAATGCCTACTCCAGCATTTGCAGCGCTATTCCTCCAACGAGAAAGTGCCCAAACGCGCGTCTTAAGCAAATCCTTAATAGGAGCATACCCTCCTACCGCATCGCCATAGATAGTAGAATATCCGCAAGCAAGCTCCGATTTATTACCAGTTGCGAGCGCCAAAACACCGCGCGAATTTGAGTAAGCCATTACGATTACGCCACGAACGCGAGCTTGCAAGTTTTCTGCAGCAACTCCTTCTAAGGAAAGTTGCGATTGGAAAGCTTTAAAAAGCGGTTCAATTGGTTGCACATCGTAGTGAGCGCCAATTCGCTCTGCTAAATCGCGCGCATCGTCTTTAGAGCCGTCCGAAGAGTACATGCTTGGCATAGAAATACCATATACATTTGCTCCACCGCAAGCATCGGCAGCCATAGTAGCTACTAAAGCAGAATCAATTCCTCCAGAAAGCCCTAAGCACACACCCTTAAAACCATTCTTACGCATGTAATCTCTAAGACCTACAACACACGCACAATACACTTCTTCGTCTGTGTCAAGTTTTGAAGCAATGCTTGAAACTTTCTGCTTTTTAAGCGAGTTATCAAAATCAACAAACGACAAATCTTCAGCAAACATTGCCGAACGTTCAAGCAAAGTTCCGTCCGCATCTACAACAAAACTTCCGCCATCAAAAACCAAATCATCTTGTCCGCCAACTTGGTTCACATACACAACCGGCGCATTGACTTCAACAGCGCGTTTTTGAGCCAAACTCAAGCGCACATGAGTTTTACCTTCCTCATATGGAGAACCGTTCATAGTTATTAGCGCATCGATACCAAGTTTTGCCAAACGCGCAACAGGACCGCCGTCTTGCCAAATATCTTCGCAAATAGCAAAACCTAGACGCATTCCATCTACTTCCAGCAACTCACACTTATTGCCAGAAGAGAAAATACGAAACTCGTCAAAAACACCATAATTTGGCAAGAAATGCTTGTCATATTGCAACACAGATTCACCTTCATGCAATACGAGAAGTCTGTTTCGAGGCTTTCCAGCAGACTCGTCAAAGCCAACAGTTCCAACTACTACGTAAAGATCCCCCAAGCCTTCTTCCGCAAGTTTTGATGCAAGCAAGTCTGCAGCTTTTTGTGCAGCTGTGCGGAACGTGGCACGCAAGGCGAGGTCTTCAATAGGATACCCAGTCAAAGTCATCTCAGGAAATACAACCATGCGAGCACCCGACTGCTTTGCGCGCGCAGCATACTTCAAAACTTTTTCAACGTTGCTATCAATATTCCCAACGCAGGTATCTATCTGCGCTAACGCCAATCGCAAAAAACTCATACATTACAGTCTAGTAGATAGCTTCATTGCAAGTAAGCGACGTGTTGAAAAACTTATTTTTTCTCTTCCCACACTGCAAGTATGCGAATTATTAACACGTCATAAATAATACTAATAATCAAAGTGTAGAATTATTGATTTTTCTCGCCTATATTGATAATTCGTTACTCGCGAAGGGGATTTAACTTTAAACGAATTTCACCGAACAAGGAGCAGGAAATATGCGAAAAATTAAAGTTATTGCATCAATTACAGCACTGGCAGCATTAGCGACTTTCACTTTAAGCGGCTGCGGTAGCTCAAAAGCAGGCGCGAAGGATGACAAAACTATTACTGTTGCTGCTTCGCCTACTCCGCATTCTGAAATCTTAAATAAAGTTGTAAAGCCAATCTTGCAAAAAGAAGGCTACAAGCTAGTAGTAAAGGAATTTACTGACTACGTGCAGCCAAATACAGCTACTGAAGAAGGCGAAGTTGACGCAAACTACTATCAGCATTTGCCTTATCTTGACAACTTTAATAAGGAAAAGGGAACTCACCTTGTTTCAGTAGGTGGAATTCATTTTGAACCATTTGGATTGTATCCAGGAAAAACCAAGACGATTAAAGCATTAGCAAACGGAGCAACTGTTGCAGTTCCAAATGATCCTACTAATGAGGCTCGTGCATTGCTTCTTTTGCAAGATGCCGGATTGATTAAGTTGAAGAATCCAAAGGATATTAACGCTACTACAAAAGATATTACTGAGAATCCTAAGAATTTGAAGTTTAAAGAACTTGAAGCGGCAACAGTTCCTACTGCCATTAAGGATGTGGATCTTGCTGCAATGAACGGCAATTACGCTATTCAAGCTGGTTTTAACCCAACTAAAGACCCACTTACTTCAGAAAAAGTTGGTGGCATTGCGGCTAAAACTTATGAAAATATTATTGTAGTAAAGAAGGGCTCTGAAAAGTTTGCAAAAATCAAAGCCTTACTCAAAGCTTTGAAGACAAGCGAAGTGCGCGACTATATTACTAAAACTTACAAAGGCGCCGTACTTCCTGTCTTCTAAAAAATACTCACAATGTAGCCACCTAATGCCGCATGTGTATGCTTCGTGTATGCTTTGCGGCATTATTTTATAAGCGTGTAATATACGTAATGTGCGTGCTAGTCAATAATCTAGTTAATGACGCTAGTTAGTAACTCTAGTTAGTAACAAAGTATATTTCACACAGAAAGCAATAATCTGTTAAGGAAAAGCATGATTCAGATCGAACATCTTCACAAAAGCTACGGCAAAGGTAGCAAAGCGAATGAAGCATTACACGACATTAATCTGACTATTGAATCGGGAGAAGTATTCGGAATCCTTGGTTCTTCTGGTGCAGGAAAGTCTTCGCTAGTTCGTTGCATGAATCTGCTTGAGCGACCAACTTCTGGCAAAATTATTATTGACGGAAATGATATTAGCGAAGTAAAAGATAAAGAACTTGCAAAAGTACGCACTAATATTGGCATGATTTTCCAGAATTTTAGCCTTTTCCAGCAGCGTACAGTATTGCGAAACGTCACTTTCCCATTAGAGTTAAATCACACTGCAAAAAAGGAACGAGAAGAACGCGCAAACTACTTGCTTGACTTAGTTGGTTTAAAAGATTTTGCAAACCGCTACCCTAGCCAGCTTTCAGGCGGACAGCAGCAGCGCGTAGCAATTGCACGAGCATTGGCGAATAATCCGTCGATTATGCTTTGTGACGAAGCAACAAGCGCACTTGACTCCACAACTACTGCGCAAATCCTTGATTTATTGAGCCGAATTAACCGCGAACTCAACGTAACGCTTGTTATTATTACGCATTCGCTGGCTGTAGCACGAAATATTTGCGACCGAGTTGCAATGATTGATGGCGGACGCATTGTGGAATTAGGTGACACTGATACGCTTTTTGCAAATCCACAAAGCGATATTTTGCGAACTCTTATTGCAGATGAAAAACAGGAAAATCATCGAGCTAAAATTGCAAGCACGATTGCAAGCGAGCTTAACAATAAGCCAACAAACGCACAAACAGACGAACAAACAAACGCGCTTACCAATGAGGTGAAATAACAATGTTAGAAGCTGCTACACAATTTTTTAACGAATACGGCGACTTACTTATTGAAGGCGTGCAAGACACACTCGTAATGACATCAGTTGCAACACTTTTTGCATACCTTATTGGACTTCCAGTTGGCGTACTTCTCATTACAACAAACAAAAAAGGCATTTGCCCTAACGCTCCAATTAACGCAGTTCTAGGCTGGATTGTTAACATCGTGCGTTCTGTGCCGTTTATTATTTTGCTAGTTGCAATAATTCCTTTTACTCGTCTCATAGTTGGCACTTCTTTAGGAGTTCCTGGAGCTATTGTGCCACTGGTAATTACAGCTGCACCATTCGTTGCTAGAGTAGTTGAACAATCTTTAGCAGAAGTTGACGGAAGCTTAATCGAAGCAGCACAAAGCTTTGGAGCAAGCAAATTACAAATTGTTTGCAAAGTATTGCTGTGGGAAGCTTTGCCTTCGCTAATTCGCGGAGCTGCACTTACCTTTATTACGCTTTTTGGATTCTCAGCAATGGCTGGAACAGTTGGCGCAGGCGGACTCGGAGATATTGCAATACGATACGGATACCAGCGTTATCAATATGATGTGATGACAGTTGCTGTTATTCTTTGTATTATTCTCGTACAGATTGTGCAAAGCTTGGGAGATTTTATTTCACGCGCAATCAATCATCACGAACGCTAAAGAAAATACAAATATATTAAAACTAATCTAACTGTCTGCGCGAAATAATCGTTCAGACAGTTTTATTTTTAATTGCAATCTTTTATTGCAACATACCTTTTACTTATTAAGTGCACGTACTCGTGTAAAATACAGAGGTCACAACATTTTTGCGGGGGTGCTTTCGAAAGAAGGCTGAGATGGTATTAGTTTGCCTAACCCTTCGAACCTGTTAGTTAATACAACGTAGGGAGCAACGATTTTAGTATGACATCGAATTATCCGTACGCATCAATGCGTAATCAATTTAATCTAAGCGCCTGCTTTATTGCAGACCCACAAGCTTGTAATAATCGTCCGCTTACCGATATCGTCGATGATGCTTTGCGCGCTGGAGCGACTTTCATTCGTCTTCATTGCAACAATGAAAACGCTAAAGAAATCACTACTATTGCACGAGATATTGCACAAATCATCGAAGACAATAACAAATGCGATTCTGTAACTTTTGTTATCGATGAACGTGTTGATGTCGTTTGGCAAGCTCGCAATCAAAGCATCAAAGTTGATGGAGTGCATTTAGCACAAAGCGACATGGAGCCTAGAGAGGCTCGCGCACTTCTTGGCGAAGATGCTGTAATCGGCTTATCTGTTGAAACAGAAAGCTTAGTTAAAGTAATAAACGAACTTCCAGATGGTTGCATTGATTACATTTGCGTAACAGCAATGCATAATCCTGAAGAAGGGTACGAAAGTACTACTGCTGCTTACGAGTTGGAAGCAAACCACACAACGCTGGACGAAGCGAAAATTAATACGATTTGTTCAGCAAGTGATTTCCCAGTTCTGGTTGGCGGAAGAACTGCGATCGACGATATCGATATGATCGCTCACACTAAGGCTGCAGGATGGTTCGTTTCTGAAGCACTGTATTCTTCAGAAACACCGGAATCAACTATGCGTGAGTTTGTTGAACATTGGAAAGCTGTTCGTGGAGAAGAAAAGCACGGCTATGCTAAGCGAGTAATAGTTTCTGAAAATTCTGAATCAAAATCTTCAGAAACTCAAGAAAAGAAACCAACTTTTATTAACGCTAAAGAAGCAAAGGATGCTGCGAAATTAGCTAAACAACAGCGAGTTGACATTGCAGCTCGCGGTTGCACTCAGCGCGATAAAGCTCATATTCGCAAAACAACTCCAGTTCATTTTGAGTATGAATATGGTTCTTACGATTTGGAAGTTCCTTATACAGAAATTAAGCTTTCTGACACTCCTGGCGTAGGCCCTAACCCGCCTTTTAAGGATTACAATACTGAAGGTCCAAAGTGCGATCCGAAGGAAGGCTTGGCTCCGCTTCGCCTTGACTGGATTCGCGACCGCGGTGACGTTGTAGAGTACGAAGGACGCAGGCGCAATCTTCAAGACGATGGCAAGCGCGCAATTAAGCGAGGCAAAGCTTCTAAAGAATGGCGCGGTCGCACGCATAAGCCAATGAAGGGCGCGGATCATCCAATTACGCAAATGTGGTACGCTCGTCACGGAATTACTACTCCGGAAATGCAATATGTTGCAACGCGCGAAAATTGCGATGTAGAGCTGGTTCGCGAAGAAATTGCAGCAGGACGCGCTGTAATCCCTTGCAATATTAACCATCCTGAAGCTGAGCCTATGATTATTGGCTCGCGCTTCTTAACTAAGCTCAACGCAAACATGGGTAATTCTGCTGTTACGTCGTCTATTGACGAAGAAGTAGAAAAGCTTACGTGGGCCACGAAGTGGGGTGCGGATACCGTTATGGATCTTTCCACCGGTAACGATATTCACACAACGCGCGAATGGATTTTGCGTAACTCCCCTGTTCCAATTGGAACAGTTCCAATGTATCAGGCTTTGGAAAAAGTTGAGGATGATGCTTCTAAGCTCAGCTGGGAACTTTTCCGCGACACTGTTATTGAGCAGTGCGAGCAGGGCGTTGACTACATGACTATTCACGCTGGCGTGCTTCTTCGCTACGTGCCGCTTACTGCAAACCGCGTAACCGGTATTGTTTCTCGTGGTGGCTCAATTATGGCTGAATGGTGCTTGCAGCATCATCAAGAGAGCTTCTTGTACACGCACTTTGAAGAATTATGCGAGATTTTCGCAAAGTACGATGTTGCATTCTCTTTGGGCGATGGTTTGCGTCCAGGTAGCTTGGCTGATGCTAACGATGCGGCTCAGCTTTCCGAGCTTATGACGCTTGGCGAGCTTACGAAGATCGCTTGGCAGCATGACGTGCAGGTGATGATTGAAGGCCCTGGTCACGTGCCGTTCGACACTGTGCGTATGAATATTGAGATGGAGAAGGCGATTTGCCAGAATGCTCCATTCTATACGCTTGGTCCTTTGACTACGGATACTGCACCTGGCTACGATCACATTACTTCCGCAATTGGTGGCGTGGAGATTGCGCGATACGGCACTGCAATGCTTTGCTATGTGACTCCTAAGGAGCATTTGGGATTGCCTAACAAGGACGACGTGAAGCAAGGCGTGATTGCGTATAAGATTGCTTGCCACGCAGCTGATCTTGCTAAGCACCATCCACATGCTATGGATCGCGACAACGCAATCAGTAAGGCTCGCTTTGAGTTCCGCTGGTTGGATCAGTTCAACTTAAGCTACGATCCGGATACCGCAATCGCCTTCCACGACGAAACACTTCCTGCAGAGCCAGCAAAAATGGCTCACTTCTGCTCGATGTGCGGACCAAAGTTCTGCTCGATGGCTATTTCGCAAAATATTCGTAAGCGTTTTGGCGGAGCAGCTCAGCAGGAGCAGCTTGTTGAAGAAGCACGCAGTCAGGCAATTGCCGATGGTATGAAAGAGATGAGCAAGAAGTTCCAAGAATCCGGCTCATCGCTGTATCAAAGCGTGAAAGCATAAAGTGCTGAAGTGCAGAAGTGCAGAAGTGCAGAAGTACGGAAGTGCGGAAGCGCTGAAGTGCGGAAGTACGGAAGTGCGGAAGCAAAAACTGAATTGCAAGTGCTTCAATAACGATACTTACAACGGATAATAATAGAAGAAGGTTGATATAACCCAAAGCGAGTTTTATAGTGAGCTATTACGCTTGCTATAAGACTCGCTTTCTTTATATCCGCATTTAGATTCTATTAATCCGACTTTTTCGTTGCGCGCTTGTAAAGTTTCTGCCGCTTTCTGGCGCGCAAACGACCTTTTCGTTACACGCGCGCAAAGTTTCTGCCGCCTTCTGGCGCGCAAACGACCTTTTCGTTACACGCGCGTAAAGTTTCTGCCACCTTCTGGCGCGCAAACGACCTTTTCGTTACACACGCGCAAAGTTTCTGCCGCATTACAGCAAAAATCCGACCTTTTCTGTACATAAGCGTATAGAAAAGGTCGGATTAGTAATTAAGAACTGTAGTATTAAAGAATATTAAAGAATATTAAATCAAATAACGTTTAATCACAAAACTTCAATAGAAATAATACCTACAGGCTCAAGAGGAGCATCAGATCGATCCGTTGCAACAGCCTCGAGCTTATCGACAACCGCCTTCGATTCATCGTCAGCAACTTCGCCGAAAATTGTATGGTGACCGTCAAGCCATGGAGTTGGCACAGTTGTAATGAAGAACTGCGAACCGTTAGTACCATGCAAACGACCGTCACGACCGCGACGCTTTCCAGCATTTGCCATAGCGAGCAAATAAGGCTTATCAAACTTCAAGGATGCGTCAATTTCATCGTCAAACTCGTATCCAGGACCGCCAGTTCCGTTACCAAGTGGGCAGCCACCCTGAATCATGAAGTCCTTAATAATGCGGTGGAAAGTTAAACCATCGTAAAATGGCTCATTCGAAGGTTTTCCACTGAATGGGTCAAGCCACTCGCGCTCGCCGGTAGCTAATCCAACGAAATTTTTGACGGTTTCAGGCGCGTTACTGTCAAACAAATTGATTTTTATATCGCCTTCAGAAGTATGCATAATAACTGTAGTCATATTTGTAATCTTTCCATATATTCGCGACTACTTTAAACGCTTGAGTCGAAACGCTTAAGTTGGTTTTAGATATAAAATTCCCTCGCCTACTGTAGTGAATTCGAAGCGAGGGGACGGCTTAAAGATTTAGTTACTTAAGATACGGCTTTAACTCGTTAATAAGCAAACCGTTAGAAGCAACCACATCATTTTCCTTGCGCCAATGAATAGGGCTTCCATCCCACTGACAAACCTGACCCTGCGCCTCTAGCACAACCACAGCACCAGCAGAAACAGCTGGAATATCCCACTGATGCAAATGCGGCTCAAAATAAGCGTCGTACGTGCCGTCCGCCACCTTGCACAAGTCAAGAGACGCAGGCCCAATGCGCTTAATATCCGCAGGGCATCCTTCTTCAACAGAAGCAACTACGCCAAGCGCGCGCTTAGATTCACCAGGTATATAAGACATTCCGTAGCAAACCACAGATCCTTGCAAAGTAGAAGTTGTGGAAGGCGTAATCTTCTCGCGCTTCTCTCCTTGCGGAGTCTTACGAACACGAATAGCACCCTGACCCTTTGCAGCCAAATAAGTCAATCCCAACGCAGGAGCGTGTACAACACCAAGAACCGGACGAGTGGAGCCTTCATCGTTAAACTCAAAAAGCGAAACCGTAAGAGTCCACTCAGCCATATCGCGATTAAAATTAATAGCGCCGTCAACGTTTCCAACGCACCAAAAACGGTCTCCCGGATTGCACTGCTCCGGCCTAGTTTGCCAAAAACCTTGGAAAGGATTCACATAAGTCAAACGATTTTGAATAAAACGCACGAGCTTATCGCCAAAACCAGATTCAGATTTATTAGGATCACCCAACGCAATCGACGTCATATCTTGAGGGCTTAATTGATCCTGATACGCATGTTTACCAACATCTTCCAAAATACGCGCAACTTCAAGCGCAACTTCTCGTAAATTCAACTTACACTCCCTACCCTAAATGCATAAATTCCCGTATTTATGCACGCTCTCTCTCCTATAAATTAACTTTATTTTACTCACTTAATAGAAAGATCCACCAACACATTTAAGCTCTGTGGTTAAAAGATACAGAACTTTCACAAAAAAATTTAATCATTAATCTTTAATCATTGCTTCATTATTTTACATTGCTTATGTACATTCATCAACTTTTCGTTCTATAAATGCAAGAAATCCTCTTATTAATTCGCATTCAAAAAACGCAATACAGCGCTTAAATCGCGAGTAAGAATGCGGTAAGGAGTGGCCGCTTGAACCGCTGGTTTTGCGCAAAAAGCTACGCCTAATCCAGCGAATTTAATCATTGAAATATCGTTCGCTCCATCCCCCACGGCAACAGTTTGCTCGCGATCAATTCCAAGATTAGTTGCCCAAGTTCTAAGCGCTTCAACTTTTGCATTAGCATTAACAATATTTCCTAGCACGTTGCCAGTAAGCTTGCCGTCAATAGACTCTAAATGATGAGCCGCCCAAAAATCAATATTCAAACTCGGCAAAAATTCGTCCAAAATCTCGTGAAAACCGCCAGAAACTGCGCCAACTTTCCATCCGTGTGCGTGAAGCGTGTCAATTAAAACATTCGCGCCTTTAGTTACGTGAATTTTAGAAATAATACGCTTTTTGCACTCGTCAAGATTCAAATCGCGAAGCATACTCACACGCGAACGCAAGGAAGTATCGAAAGTGATTTCGCCACGCATTGCGCGCGCTGTAATCTCAGAAAGTTCATCTCCGCATCCAGCTTCTGCACCGAGCAAATCAATAACTTCTTCCTCAATAAGCGTTGCATCAACATCCATAACCAAAAGCCCCGGTTTAGACAAAGTTGGCAACATCGAAGAAAAGTTCATACTCATAATTTTATGCGCAGTAAGCTGCTGCCGAAAGCCTGGCTCCGCGCGCCCAGTCGGCCGCCTTCATAGCTTTCTTACCTTGCGCTTTTACTTCCAAAAGCTCAAGTGCGCCGCTTAAAGTACCGACCCAAACTTGCTTCTTGCCAGCAAGCAATTTTCCAGGATCAAGCTTCATCAATTCCTCACCATGCGGATCGTTAGCATCTGCAGGAACTGCACGTAAAACATGCAAAGTAATCGGCTCTGCGTTATTCTCATCGTCCGCGTGAAGCTCGCACCACGCACCCGGATTTGGCGTACAAGCGCGAATTTGACGATCAACAGCAAAAGCTGGCGCATGAAAATCAATGTGAGCATCTTCAACAGTGATTTTTTGCGCAACTTCTTGAGGAGTTTGCTCTTGCTCAACCGGCACAATTTCACCAGTTTCCATGCCACGAAGAGATGCTGCAAGAAGCGGAGCGCCGTCGTTTGCAAGTCGCGCAAGAAGATCGCCAGAATTTTCGTGAGTCTCAATTTTTGTAGTAAACTGCGCCAAAATAGGCCCGCAATCCATGCCGCGTGTAATGCGAAAAACAGTAGCACCTGTAATGTCATCCCCAGCCCAAATGGCGCGCTGCACAGGAGCTGCACCTCGCCATTGCGGAAGAAGCGAAAAATGAAGATTATACCAGCCGAGCGGCAACGCGTCTAAAACATTCTGGCGCAAAATCTTGCCGTACGCTACAACTGCTGCAGCTTTTGCACCAGTTGCCGCAAGCTGTTCAAGAAACACATCTTCATCTTTAGGATCCGATTCAAGCACTGGCAAGCCGAGCTCGAGAGCAGCCTGTTTCACAGGGCTTGGCACAAGCCTTCTGCCGCGACCAGTCGGAGCGTCCGGTCGCGTAAGAACAGCGCGAACATCAAAATGCTCACTATCTTTAGATAACTCGCGAAGAGATGGAACCGCAACTTCCGGAGTTCCAGCAAACAATATTGGTAATGCCATATTTCCCCACTATTTTAAATTAAAGCCGTAAATTAAATCCGTAAATTGAATACGTTTAAAGTAGTAAATTACAGCCGTAAAATCAGCCGGCAAAAGCTTCCTTTAATTTACTAAAGAAACCTTTGCGCTCACTCGACTGCTCACTTAACGAATGCTGCTGCACTTGCTTCACAGAACTATCATGCAACTTAGCAAATTTTTCAATCAAAGAACGCTCTTCATCATTCAACTTGGAAGGCGTTTGCACTAGAACATGAACCACGATATTTCCGCGATCTTTAGAACGAAGCTTCGTTACACCAAGATTTGGCAAAGTGATAGTGTCTTCGTTTTGGCAGCCTGCAGGAATAGTTATTTTTTGAGCACCATCAAAAGTGTCGATTTCAAGACTGCGACCAAGAACAGCCCAGCTCATAGGAACTGTAATCCAGCAATGCAAATCATCCTCGTTGCGAGTAAATTGCTTATCTGCACGAATATGAATATCAACGTACAAATCGCCAGCAGGACCGCCGCACTCACCAACGCTTCCTTGAGAAGCTAAGCGTAAACGACTGCCATCACGAATTCCAGCCGGTACGTTCACACCAACTTCACGAATTGAACGCACGCGACCATGACCGTGGCAGTTTTGGCAAAGATTCTTAATAATCGTGCCATGACCTTCGCAATGCTCACAAGGCATCGAAGACATCATTTGACCGAGCATAGTGCGCACAACTTTTTGGCAGAAACCAGAACCGTGACACACCGAGCACTGTTCTGGAGCGGAATTGTCGGCAGAACCAGAACCAGAGCAATCCTTACAAACACCAAAAGTAGTTAAACGTACGCTAACATTTCCACCAAAAATAGCGGTTTTCAAATCAATCCGAGCCTCAGCTAACGCATCGTCGCCAGGCTGCACACGCGAAATTGGTCCTTGCGAATTGCCGAAAGAGCCACCAAAGAATTGGCTAAAAATGTCTCCCATTCCCATGTCTGCAAAACCAGCACCTGAAGCTCCGGCACTTCCTGCAGAAGGATCGTTAGGATCAACACCCATGTCTACCATTCGACGCTTTTCAGGATTAGAAAGCACGTCATAGGCAGCATTTACTTCCTTAAACTTTTCTTCAAACTCAGCGCCTGCAATATCAGGATGATATTTGCGGCTCATCTTGCGGTAGGCTTTGCGAATTTCGTCGTCGCTAGCATTGTGATCAACACCTAGAACTTTGTAGTAATCAGTCAATTAATTCCCCTTTTACCTTTTTCTAAAAACATTTTTGCATAAGGCACAGCCAGACATAAGCCGAATAACCAGCCATAAACCAGCCATGTTTTTATGAATTTTCGGATATAAACGAATTAAGGTAGCGCGCAACAGCCCTAACAGCAGTCATCGTTGCAGCATAATCCATATGCGTAGGACCAATTGATCCAATAAATGCAGAGTCAGAATCAGCATTGTAGCCGTAAGCGCTTGTTACAACAGAAGCGTTAAGCAAACCAGGAGTATGCGTTTCCGAGCCGATTGCAACACTAACACCGCTTGCACAATCGCTTGCTTCCTCACTTAAAGAAGTCATAAGTCGCATAATAACAGCCTGCTCTTCGAGCGCGTCAAAAAGTGAAGCAAAATCAACAATACTTTGTCTATGCGCAAGTTGAGAAGCTCCGGCCATATATAAGTCGTGAGCATGCTCACCGTCATGCATGTCTTCTAAAGCGTTAGCAAGTTGACTAATAATTTGCAAAGCTGATGCTAAATCCTTGCGATTTGCGAGCGCATAAACGCGTTTTGCTGCAGATGAAAGGGATAGCCCAATGCAGCACTCATTAACCATATTAGTTAGATGCAACAAGTCATCTGAATTTATATTAGTTGCTTGAATCATGTGCTGAGCTACGCCTCCAGCATCTGTAATCACAACAACCAAAAGCGTAGAAGACGATACTTGAACAATCTCAATTCTTTTTACTTTTGACTTAGACAATGCTGGAGATGCTACTAGAGCGACTTGACCCGTAATACTTGCAAGAAGACGTGCGGAACGTTGCAAAGTATCTTGTAAACTGACAGATCCGCTTAAAAAGTTACGTATAGCGCGACGCTGCGGTTCAGAAAGCGGAATAACAGAAGCCAAACCGTCAACAAAGTAGCGATAGCCTTTTTCAGTAGGAATACGACCTGCAGAAGTGTGCGGTTGAACAAGGTATCCCTCTTCTTCCAAAGCCGACATATCGTTACGAATAGTAGCTGAACTCACACCAAGCTGATGATGCTTTGCAAGAGCCGCAGAACCAACAGGCTCTTGAGAACGAATATAATCCTCAACAACTGCGCGCAAAATCATCATGCGTCGTGACTGCATTACCACTCCTTACAAACACTCTAAATACTATATTCCTATAGTAGTCTATTTCTTAGCACGCAACAGAACATAAAAGCAAACTTTTGACACACTTTGTAACATATTCGTCGCGCGCGAAAGATAGGATTGAAGGGCAATGAGAGGGTAAAAAGCCAGCGTAAGCTGTGCTTAAAAACCCGGATTATTGGAAGGAAAGTAGATCACATGACCGATTTCAACTGGTCTGCATTAGACGAGCGCGCCGTAAAGATGGCGAAAGTTCTCTCGGCTGATGCTGTTGAGCGAGCAGGACACGGACATCCTGGCTCCCCTGTTTCATTAGCACCGATTGCGTACACATTGTACCAGCATT
Source organism: Gardnerella sp. C0026F2 (assembly GCF_056590715.1). NCBI lineage: Bacteria > Bacillati > Actinomycetota > Actinomycetes > Bifidobacteriales > Bifidobacteriaceae > Gardnerella > Gardnerella sp. C0026F2. Next base: position 328,636 of record NZ_JBWPWR010000001.1, on the reverse strand, counting down.
TCATTAAGCACGATCCTGCTGACCCAAAGTGGGCTGGCCGCGATCGTTTTATTCTTTCTGGCGGTCACGCTTCGCTTACGCAATACGTGCAGTTGTTCTTCTCTGGATACGGCTTGACTCTTGACGATCTCAAGTATTTCCGTGGCGGCGCAGACACGCGTACTCCAGGTCACCCAGAATACGGCTTGACTCCAGGCATCGAAATAACTACTGGCCCACTCGGTCAGGGTCTTGCTTCTGCTGTTGGTTTTGCTTATGGTCAGCGCTTTGAGCGCGGTCTTCTTGATCCAGAAGCTCCAGCTGGCACTTCCCCATTCGATCACAAGGTTTGGGTTATCTGCGGCGAAGGCGACGTTGAAGAAGGCGTTTCTTCTGAAGCTGCTTCCTTGGCTGGAAACCAGAAGCTTGGCAATTTGACTGTAATCTTCGATGCAAACCACATTCAGATTGAAGGCGATACTAAGCTCACCTTCTCTGAGGATATTCTTGCTCGTTACCGTGCATACGGTTGGTACACCGATGAAGTTAGCTTCATCCAGCCAGACGGCTCCTACAAGGAAGACGTTCAGGCTTTGGCTGCAGCTATTGAAAAGGCTCAGGAAGTTACCGATAAGCCTCACTTCATTAAGGTTAATACTTTGATTGCTTGGCCAACTCCAGGCAAGACAGACAACGAAGCTTCCCACGGCTCTAAGCTTGGCGAAGAAGCTGTTAAGGGCTTGAAGGAACTTTGCGGTTTCGACCCAGAAGTTCAATTCCCAATCGACGAAGAAGCTTTGGCTCACGCTCGCAAGGTTGCAGAGCGCGGCTTGGCTGCTCACAAGGTTTGGGACGAAGCTCTTGCAAAGTGGGCTGCCGCCAACCCAGATAAGGCTGCTCTCTACGAGCGCATTAAGGCTGGCAAGCTTCCTGAAGGCTTCGACAAGGCTATTGACGACTTGGTTGCTGGCTTCGAAGTTGGCTCTAAGGTCGCTACACGTAAGGCTTCCGGCGCAGTTCTTAACGCAATTGCTGCCGTTATGCCAGAACTTTGGGGTGGTTCCGCTGATTTGGGCGGCTCCAACAACACCAACATTAAGGGTGCTGACTCCTTCGGTCCATCCGAGGATGCAACTCGCACTTGGCCAAACGTTTCCGAGTACGGTCGTCAGCTTCACTTCGGTGTTCGCGAGTTCGCAATGGGTGCTATTACCAACGGTATTTTGCTTGGCTCTGACACTCGCCCATTCAACGGCACCTTCTTCCAGTTCTCTGATTACGAGCGTCCAGCAGTTCGCTTGGCTGCTTTGATGGAGATTCCAAACCTCTACGTTTGGACCCACGATTCCGTAGCTTTGGGCGAAGATGGTCCAACTCACCAGCCAATCGAACACTTGGCTGCTTTCCGCGCTATTCCTCAGCTTGAGGTTGTACGCCCTGCAGATGAGTACGAAACTGCTGAAGCTTACCGTTACTTCTTCGAGAAGAAGAACAGCTACCCAACCGCTATGATTTTGACCCGCCAGGGCGTTCCAACCCTCGCTGAGACTGCTGAAAAGGCTCGCGAAGGCGTAAAGCACGGCGCTTACGTTTTGGTTGATTGCGAAGGCACTCCAGACGTAATCATCATGGCAACCGGTTCCGAAGTTCAGTGGGCTGTTGCTGGTGCCAAGACTTTGGCAGCTGAAGGCATTAAGGCTCGCGTTCTTTCCATGCCATCTCTCGAATGGTTCGAAGAGCAGGACGAAGAGTACAAGGAAGCAATCTTGCCAAAGTCCGTCAAGGCTCGCGTTTCTATCGAAGCTGGCTTGGCATTGCCTTGGTACAAGTATCTTGGCGATTGCGGCAAGGCTGTTTCTATCGAACAGTACGGCTTGCAGGGTGACGGTGGTCAGAACATGATCGACTTGGGCATTACTGCTGAGCATGTAGTAGAAGCTGCTAAGGCTTCTATTGAAGAAGCTCGCGCTTAAGATAGAAAGTAAGCAAAATAAAACTTGATGTATCAAAATAAAATTGATTCATCACAAAACTAGAAGTGCTAATTTAGTAACTTCACAGAAACAGCGACGGCGTGTTGATGCCGAGCTACCGTTGGTTCGACATCAACCGCTGTTTCTTGTAAAAACGCCAAACTACCGACGTGCCCCAATTGGTGGAGCACAGTGTTAAGGAGATAACATGACTGAAGCAACGCAGCGCACCAGCGATTCCGGCGTTTCTATTTGGTTGGACGATTTGTCCCGTACCCGCATTGAGTCCGGCTCTTTGCAGGATTTGATTGCTAATAAGAATGTTGTTGGCGTTACCACCAACCCATCCATCTTCCAGAAGGCTTTGAGCCAGGTTGGCCCATACGACGCACAGCTTAAGGAACTCGGCAAGGTCGACGTTGAAACCGCTATTCGCGAGTTGACCACCACCGATGTTCGTAACGCAACCGATATCTTCCGCGAGATCGCTGAAAAGACCGACTTCGTTGACGGCCGCGTTTCCATCGAGGTTGACCCACGCTTGGCTCACGATACTGCTAACACTGAGAAGCAGGCTGAAGAGCTTTGGGCAAAGGTTGATCGTCCAAACGTTATGATCAAGATTCCTGCAACTTTGGAAGGTCTTCCAGCTATCACCGCTACCCTTGCTAAGGGTATCTCCGTGAACGTAACCTTGATCTTCTCCCTCGAGCGCTACGAGCAGGTTATCGACGCCTTCATCGAAGGTATCGCTCAGGCTGCTGCTAACGGCCACGACTTGAAGCACATTGGTTCCGTAGCTTCCTTCTTCGTCTCCCGTGTTGATAGCGCTGTTGACAAGCTCCTCGAAGCTAACGGTTCTGCTGAAGCTAAGGCTCTTGAAGGCAAGGCTGCTGTTGCTAACGCTCGTTTGGCTTACGAACTCTTCGAGAAGAAGTTCGCTGCAGACCCACGTTGGGCTGAGCTTGAAGCCAAGGGCGCAAAGAAGCAGCGTCCACTTTGGGCTTCTACTGGCACCAAGAACGCAGCTTACTCCGATTGCAAGTACGTTGATGAGTTGGTTGCTGAGCATGTTGTTAACACCATGCCAGAGAAGACTTTGAACGCTCTTGCTGATCACGGCAACGGTGCTGCTTCTATTAAGGGTACTTACGAAGAGAGCCACGCTGTTATGAACAAGCTCGCTGAGCTTGGCATCAACATCAAGGACGTTACCGACAAGCTTGAGGCTGACGGTGTTGCCGCCTTCATCAAGTCTTGGGATTCCGTGATTGCTGACGTGCAGTCCGGCATCGATCGCGTAAACGCCTGATGCTTATATAGCGTCTTACTTTTCGCGTAAAACATAAATAAAACCGCATCCCACTTTTGGAGAATTCCTAAGTAGGATGCGGTTTTTGTTTAACTTACAAAGTGTTCGAGCAGCTAATAACTTAATTAATACAGTCACTTAATTAATACAGCTTAATCACTTAATAGACTATAGCTTATTAATACAGTTTAATATAACTTAATCATTGTCGTCATCGCTATAGGAATCGCTACTATTGTCGCTACTATCGTCGGAGGAAGAATCGTCGTCCGATGAAGAACTATCGTCGTCCGATGAATAGTCATAATCGTCAGAAGAGGAATCGTCGTCGTCAGACGAATAATCATCGAAAGGATTCGGCAAATCTGAACCTACTTCACTTTGACTTTGCTCAGAAGTATCAACAGTATAAGTATGATCATCTCCATTTTTATCGGATATCGTGAAATGATAAATGCCAGAATAAACATACAAAGTGCACGAATCATCATATAATGAACAATTTGTAATAGTAAAGTTTTCACCGTTAACTTTGATATTTCCAATACTAGAAACATTGTTAACCTTAATCTCATCTGCTAAAGATCCAATATCAATAACATATTTTTTAAAAATTAAAAAGTCCGTTCCACTAGGTCTAAGCAATAAATTCTTATTTACTTTTTTACCATTAACTTCATACGTTACGTTAACTTTGTAACAAGTATCCGTATTTACATTTAATCCTCTTGGCCCAAAATCTCGGGCTTCATCAACACTTTTAGACAATCCTGCAATACATTTATATTGGGACGTATAATTAATTACAAATCCTGAAGTCTTAGATTCCTTAGCATAATTGTCATACAATAAACCATAACTACCGTTAGTTTGGAAGCCACTGAGTCCTATAGATTTCTCATATTCAGAAGTAGAACTAGTATAGTGACCCGCAGAAATCATGTTCATATACTTTTTAACAACAGCTGTAGGAGAATAAACTAAATTATCAATAAGAACATACGCACCACCAAGCAAAACAACAAGAGCAGCAAAGATACATGATGCTATTTTTATTTTTTTTATTCTCGACTTTTTAAGCATTGCATCATAGTCTTGAACTTCAAAAGCTTGAGAATAATCCTGCTGAGGCACAGCGCCTGCTTGATACGCATAATCAGAACCATATTGCTGATTTTCAGAACCATATTCATATTGCGGAGTATTTTGATACACCTGAGTTGGAGAATACTGTGTAGTAGTCTGCGTTGGAACAGCCTGCGTATATTGCGTTTGTGTGTTTTCATATTGATGATTATTGCCATCAATTAAACCACCGCAAGAATCACAAAAGATAGAATCATCCTTGTTACCTGCTCCACATAGGTTGCAATATTTCATAAGCTATTCCTCTACTCTTTTACTCATTTGCAATAAGAATTTGCAACATGATTAAGTTATATATATGCACTTATATTTATTATTTTAAACCAATAAATTAGCAAAAACATAATAAATTATTAATAAAAACTATATTTAGCTAATTAAAATTACTCACCTAATTTAAGCTACTCACCTAATTTAAACGACTTAAGCTACTTAAGCTACTTAAGCTACTTAATCGTATTCCAATCAAACGGCTGTTCTACTAGATAGTACGCATTTCACAAAACGAACAATCGTCTTCAAGATTGCTACCACACTGTATGCAAAAAGCCATATCTAACCTTCTTTATTGTTCTCTCGACACTTACAAATATACTCCAACAACGCAGCAACAGCTATAGCGCACTTACTTTAAATGTTAAAGAAACAGACACGCGCGCAGTACGGTTACTGCACAAGTGTCCGATTTTGCAGATTTTCGGACACGCGCGCAGTACGGTTACTACACTCGTGCCAGAAACAAAATAAGCACCACGCTACATCCCAGTAACGCTTAATTAATTCTTTCGAGAGTTACCATATTGAATCATATCGTTAACACTATCTCTACTAATCAAGAGTATAACGCGACAATATTTAGATGAGTCGATGTTGGAATTAATGTTTGCAAACATACCTGGATTATATATTCCACCGCACTTATCGGAAGAGTTATATCTCATGAATACTCCGTAGTCTCCATGAAAATAATAACCTACGTGTGGTTTCTTCTTATCATAATAAGTTTTAAATACTTTTAATTCATCTTTTAAAGCAGAATCATTCGGAGCAATAGAATCAGCTAAACAGTTTGCTTTATTATAAAAATCATCAAAAGACGAGAAATTATTCTTTATATAAATATCTTCCTTATTATATAACGGTTCCTTAGAAAGCTCGGTTATACCACAATTATTAGCAACTAAACTAATATTATTAACTACATTGTTTTTAACACTATTACCGTCTGAGCCGCAACTGCACAAACACATTACAACAACAGCCATTGCAACAGATGCAAACACTCTCTTAAACATACTCAAAAACTCCTTCGCATAAATAAAACCAACTACTTACTACCATTACGTTTAATAATCACTTCAAAAAATACTTGTTAAAATTATCAAAACTTAAAACACGAAATTCAACTGCGTCATCCTCAACGCGTAACATCATTACATACGAACGTCCAACATAATTAATAAACGAGAGGTTATTTTCTTTAAGATAGTCCTTAAGATTATCAGGATTACACTTGCTAAGTTTTCTCTCAATTTTAGAAGCTAATTCTAAAGCCTTAGGATCATCATGATTTAATCCTCGAAGAATACATGGAATATCTTTAGTCAATAAATGAAAAGCCTTACTACTCATTTCTTTAGAATAATCATGTGTATCATCGTCATCAGGGTCAATATATTCCATATCTAACGCGTAGCCATCAGAGAAAGCTCCATTGTCAATGACATTACTTTCGGGGATATTGCATGCAATAACTGTCTCTCTAAGAGTTACATTTTTAGAATGGTTAGTTACATTGTTAACAGAACCCGCAACAGTACCACTATTTTGAACAGACTCACCACATGCGCTCAAACCACACATGCAACCAAGAGCCACAACCAAACAACCCGAAACAAGCCTATACTTACGCTTCACCTTCACACTCCTTATCACTACTTCGCGCTAGTTTGCACAACTTCGCGCTACTTAACGCTACCTTGCAATATTTAAAAAATTCCGCAATATTCATTTCTTTTGATCCAACTGATCAAGATTGAACTTGTTTAAATCTTCTTTCGTCATAATGAGAATAGAATTAGAACAACTTTCCTTATATGGATTTTTACCACAATTTAATAAAGGCAATGACCAGTTGTATAACCTAGAATCTTTAAAATCATCATTGTATTGTGCAATTGCAACAACATCCGAGTTTAAATATCTAAAAGAATTTTCAGTATCATATGAACCAAGAAAACTGATATTATCTTGATTTGAGGTAGAAATATTAGATTTTAGCAAGCACAATTTAGTTTTATTAAAATCCTTAAACGTTTTAAAACCCTTAATAATAGCCATATTGTATTTAGAATATACAGGATCCTTCATGACTTTTAATCCACACTCTGCAGCCAACGACTTAATAGGATCTACCGACGTACTCGAAGAATTTATTTTATAATTATTCTCACCGCAACCAGATAAACCTGTTAAGGCTATTGATAAAGATGCTACAAAATATATAAATTTTTTTGCTCTACTCATAACTACTAATAACTCCATTATTTATACATATAAAAATCTAATAATCAATGTCTGATGCCGATATTATGAAATACGAACTAACTCAATAATATTCTTTTGACATTAAACAGATAATTAGCCAATAAAATACTTATTTAACTTTATCTATATCTATTTCACTGTATGTAGAATATATATAATATGCGCTACTAAGATATGGTGGCATATACTTGGTATAGCCATCAGTATCAGCAGAGAAAAAAGAACTGATATCTGAAGATGCTATCTTATCACTGAATTTCTCTGCAATCGGATCTCCAGGATTGGCATTTTTTATAGCACAAGCATAATCTCTCTTAAAGGTTTCTCTTTCGCTAGAACTATCCTGATCTTCACCTATAGTAAGTGAGTCAGGTGCAGAATTTGAACTATGAGAGCCCAAAGACTCGAGACGCCAAAACTTGAAATTACATTTTTTAGCTATATCTTTAAGAGATACATTTTTTGACGAATTCTTACTACTGGAGTCATTAGAAACGGAAGAACTGCTCGTAGAATCCAAAGCATTAGTAGATTCAAAACCACCATTAGAAGGCATATAGCTAGCAGAAGGCTCACCGCACGCACTCAAACCACACATGCAACCAAGAGCCACAACCAAACAACCCGAAACAAGCCTATATTTACGTTTCACCTTCACACTCCTTATCACCACTTCGCGTTAGTTTGCGCAACTTCGCGCTACTTAACGCTACCTTGCAGCATTAGCTATATTTCGCGATATTTCTCAGCATTTCTCAGCATTTCGCAATATTTAAAAACATAGCAAAAGCAAAATTTTCTCTCGACACTTACAAATATACTCCAACAACGCAGTAACAGCTATAGCGCACTTACTTTAAATGTTAAAGAAACAGACACGCGCGCAGCGCGACGACCTGCCTGAGAGCATAGAGCGTAGCGCGCGAAGGCAACTCGGAGCGGAAACTCGCTTAGGTTGGAAGTCCAGTGGACTTCCAACGCGAGTTTCGCGCGAGCGCCAACTGCACTAGTAACGAAAGGTGGGTTATTCACAATCTAGTAAAAAGGTTTGAATTAAGCCAGTTGGCAACGCCGTCGTCATTGTTGGAAGCGCAAATTTCGTCCGCAATCGCAAGCAAACGCGGATTACTATTCGCCACCGCTACCCCGTAGCCGCCGGCACGGAACATGTCGATGTCAATAATATCGTCGCCAAAAACAACAGTACGGCTAGGCTTCACGCCCAAACGATCGCAAATAACGTTCAGTGCATGTCCCTTGTTTGCAAGAGGATTCGTGAGCATCCATAAAACGTCTTCGCTAATATGCAGCGAAAAATCGTCTGGAAGAATGCGCTGAAGCTGCTCCTTCTCGCTATCTCGCGGAACAATAATTATTTTGTCTGCAGTTCCGCGCGGCACATTCGAAAAGTCTGTAATAACAAAATCCTGTTTGCTCCAAAGCATACGAACATCAAAATTCGTGTAACGAACATCATTCATCACAACTCCAAGACGCAATGTAGGGATTTTATCAAGCAAACGCAAACACACATCGCAAGCATGCTTAGAATCAAAACCAAAACGTAATAATGTGCTTATTTCACGCTGAGAAGTAAGCTCCGAAATCGTGCTATTAGCGCAATCAAAATCGATTAACGCGCCATTGAGATACGCACAAACTTGAGCATTTAAATCGTGAATAAAATCAAAAGCACTTCCGACAGGACGAGCCGTAATAATCGCAAGAGGAATTCCGTTTTCGCGCAAACACTTAGCTGCTTTCACAGTTTCGTTGCTTAAAAAGCGACTTTCAAAAGTATCGGCATCGTGAAGCATGGTGCCATCAAGATCCGCAATTACTAAAGAAGGAGAAAAACGCATAATATTAAACACTTATATAAATAAAAAGCGCACAATCTGACGACCATGCGCTTTTCAAAAAGAATACTCAGATGAGCGAGAACTTAGTCATTAAGTTTAAAGCCACAATCACAGCAACCCAAATTAATGCAATAATAACTGTCCAACGATTTAAGTTCTTTTCTGCAACACCAGAGCTACCAGCGTTCTTCGTTAAACCGCCGCCGAACATGTCGGAAAGTCCGCCGCCCTTGCCCTTGTGCATCAAAATTAACAATGTGAGCAAAATGCTAGTGAGCACAAGCAACACCTGCAAAATAATCTTCACAGTGGACACAACCAACCTCCTGTTTTACAGTACTCGATTAAGTTTAATAATAACCTTTGACCGCTTAAGCTTATTTAGTCTCTAAACGTGTTTGCGCAGCCGTTAGTCGCACAATATTAGCAAGTTCTTGCGCATCAAGAGAAGCGCCACCAATTAAGAATCCATCAACATCTGGCTCAGCAATAAGACTTGAAGCATTAGAAGAAGTTACAGATCCGCCGTAAAGAATACGGACAGTATCTGCAACATCGTCACCGAACGTAACGCGCAAGTCTTCACGAATAGCCAATGCAGCTTCCTGAGCTGAGTTAGCAGTGGCAACCATACCCGTACCAATTGCCCAAACCGGTTCGTAAGCAATAATTAAACGCTTAGCTTGCTTAGCATCCAAATCGCGCGTTACATCATGCACTTGCCCTACAGCAAAATCGAGCGCAACACCCTGTTGACGTTCTTTAAGACTTTCACCAACGCAAAGAATTGGCTGCATTCCTGCGGCAAGAACAGCTCGAACTTGATCAACTATATTTGCATCATCTTCAGGATGATACTTGCGTCTTTCAGAATGACCAACAATAACCATTGAGCATCCAAGACTTGCAAGCATATCTGCAGAAACATCACCAGTAAAAGCACCTTGAGCAGTAACAGAAACAGCTTGAGCTCCGTACAATATTGGCAAATGATCAGACTCAACAAGAACTTGCACGCTTCTTATTGAAGTAAAAGAAGGCATAAGTGCAATTTCACAATCGTGGTAGTCGTAATGCGCGTCACGCAGCAGCCACGCAAATTTTTGTATAAAATGCGTAGCTTCGCGGTGATTGAAATTCATTTTCCAATTACCAGCGACTAACGGCTTTCTTTTGGAAACCATAATCACCCTTAAAAGTTTACGATTGAGATTAATAGTATTGCGCAAATTAGTGTTATGCCGACCTCGATTTACAAAGCGGATTCATAAAATCGAAAGTCGGCATAAGCGGAAATATTTAGTTTATACTTGCTCGCGTAAATATTACTTACTCAAGCAATACTACATGCTCAAGCAACATTACATGCTCAAGCAATATTATTTACTCAAGCAACATTAATTACTCAAGCACGCTCAAACCTGGAAGAGTCTTGCCTTCCAAGAACTCGAGAGAAGCGCCGCCGCCAGTAGAAATGTGCGAGAAGCCATCTTCTGGGAATCCAAGGTTGCGCACTGCAGAAGCAGAATCGCCACCACCGACGATAGTGAAAGTGCCGTTCTTAGTTGCATCAACCAAGCCCTGGGCTACAGCGCGAGTACCGGCTGCAAACTCTGGAACCTCGAACACACCCATAGGACCGTTCCAAACAACAGTCTTGGAGTCAACAATCTTGTCGTGGAAAAGCTTCTGAGAGTCAGGACCAATATCCAAGCCCATCTTGTCTGCAGGAATAGCGTCTGCTGGAACTACTTCTGGAGCAACTGGAGTATCACCTGCTGGGAAGCCAGCATTCACAACAATATCGGTTGGAAGTACAAGCTCAACGCCGTTCTTCTTAGCGGTTTCAATGTAGCCCTTAACCTTCTCGAGCTGATCTTCCTCAAGCAAAGAAGTACCAACTTCGTGACCCAAAGCCTTGAGGAATGTGAACACCATACCGCCGCCAATAACAAGACGATCAGCCTTAGAAAGCAAGTTCTCAATAACGCCGAGCTTGTCGGAAACCTTGGAGCCGCCGAGAACAACAGTCAAAGGACGCTCTGGGTTTTCAGTTGCGCGAGAAAGTGCCTTAACTTCCTTCTCAACAAGCAAGCCTGCAGCTGATGGAAGATCGGCAGCAACATCGTAATTTGAACCCTGAGCGCGGTGCACAACACCAAAGCCATCGGAAACAAATACTTCGCCAAGAGAAGCAATCTTCTTAGCGTAAGCTGCGCGCTCGGAAGCATCCTTGCTGGTTTCTTCGGCGTTGAAACGTACGTTTTCAAGCAAAACAACGTCGCCATTATTCATGGCAGCTACCTTAGCTTGAGCATCTTCGCCGTAAGTGTCTGCAGCCAAAACAACATTTGTGCCGAGCAATTCACCTAAACGCTGCGCAACTGGAGCCAAGGAAAGCTCTGGAACAACCTGACCCTTTGGACGACCAAGGTGAGCCATCAAAATCACCTTAGCACCCTGCTCACGCAAAGCCTTAATGGTTGGTAAAGCAGCACGAATACGACCATCATCAGTAATCGTCGTATCCTTGAGAGGAACGTTAAAATCAGCGCGAACCAATACGCGCTTACCACTCAAATCTCCCAAATCTTTCAGTGTCTTCATTGGTATCCTTTCCAAACCATATTGGCTTACCATATTTGACTTACATACTGGCTTACCGTGCCGGCTTACTTCGTTCAACAAAACGCAAAATCAGCCTCAAACATCAACACATTGCCGGGTGCAATTATACCGCACATCTTCAACAATCCATATGAACAACGCAGCTTTGCACCAGCGCTCCTGCGAGCACTTCTCCTGTTTATTAGCGACACTAGCCTTCGCGCTGCTGCACACACCACGCCAAGAATAATCTCCCAACCACCAAACAACCCGCAGCTTAATTTCGCTACTCTAGTTGCACTTAGTAAACCACGCAGTTGCGTAACTTTCTGCACGAGTCTATGAGTTTTGTGTTGACGTTTAGTGTGTTGAGAGGCTGGAAAAATTGTGTTCAGTGCTAAAAGAGGACTGAGAAGCTACATTCTTTAAAGAAAGGCGAACACAATAAACGCCTTTAACAGCCAAAGCGACTGAAGGACGGGACGCGCGAGGAGAGAAATCCCCCAAAACTCGCGACACAGCAAACGGGAACTCACTCAACGGTAAAAAGGAATCCACCAATCTCGCGCTGCGAGACAAGTAACACCCACCACTCACAATCACAAAAAGAAACCCGCCGCCAAACGCCACCCAAAACCAAAAAACGGCAGAAACTTTACAACGCTGTAAAGAAAAGGTCGGATTAAGACGATAAAACGGCAGAAACTTTACAGGCGCGCAAAATAAAGGTCGGTTGCGCGCGAAAAAACGGCAGAAACTTTACAGCGGTGTCAAGAAAAAGTCGGCTACGAGCTAAAAAACGGCATAAACTTTACAGTTACGCACACAAATCACGCAAAATCAGCATTAAAGCTGCTGCATACGCGACTTCTCAACCTTCGCCGAAAGCTGCAAAAGTCTACGAATTCGTCCTGCAATCGCATCCTTTGTAATAGGAGGATCAGCCAAGTGACCAAGCTCTTCCAAACTTGCGTCGCTATGCTCAAGACGAAGCTTTCCAGCCATCAACAAATTATCTGGAATATCGTCGCCCAAAATATCGAATGCGTGACGAACCTTTTCGCATGCCTCAGCAGCAGCCTTAGCGCTACGACGCATATTCGCATCGTCAAAATTAGCCAAACGGTTTGCTTTTCCGCGAGCTTCACCGTCCGAACGCTTACCGGTCCATTCGCGAGCAGAACGAGGAGCACCAATCAGAATCAACATTCGCTCAATTGCGTCAGAATCGCGCAACGTCACTCGCTCAGAGCTACGAACCTGACGAGCCTTGGCGCTAATGCCAAGTCGCGCCGCCATAGTTTGCAAAGCATTTGCAGCCTCATGAGTTGGGCAAACAACTTCCAAATAGCTAGCTTTGCCAGGATCCGAAATAGCACCGTGAGCCAAGAAAGCACCACGCCAAGCTGCTTTGATTTGGGCGATACTTCCACCAACAATCTCAGGTGCAAGACCTGCAACAATTCTCATACGTCGATCAAGAAGACCAGATTGCAAAGCCAATGCTGCAGCACCACGCTCAACTACAACGTCATAGCGAACTACAGTGCCCGTAGGAGTTTGACGAGAAACTTGAGCAATTGTTGCTTCCCTCTGGAAATGAGTTTTCAATACCTCAACAAGCCACTGAGCTGCGCGCTGAGAATCTAACTGAGCGCGAATAACAGCCTGATTATTTACTGGCCTTAAGCCGCCAGCAAAGCGCATCATTGCTGCAGCTTGAGCCATAATGACAGTCGGGAGCTCATTGTTGTTTGAAACGAGTTCATTTTTGACGTCGTCAAGAAGAGCCAAGGGACAACCTCCTACTTTTGTTCTTCTTAAAATATGAGTGCTGTTGGGTACTTGCATGATGCTGTGGCACACGACATGCCCGGCTTTCTGTGATACAGAATACGTTGGACATTTTACCGGTTTTTGCGCATGCTTTACATGCTTTTAGTACAAGATTTTTATATTTTATATAATTTACACAATTTTATTTAATTTTTTAATTAATTTTAATTGATTAGTTTCATAATCGCATTTCACTACTTTATTTTTCACTACTTTACTTTTCGCTTACTACGATCTTCTCTGCAGCTCTCTTGCAGATACTGTAACTTGCAAACCATGCAATCTCAAACGTCTAGCAAGCTCAATACTTACGGCAACAGAACGATGCTGACCGCCAGTACATCCTACAGCAATAGTCACGTAATGCTTGTCTTCTTTAGCGAATCCGTCGATAGCTGTAAGAAGCGCATTTTCGTAAGAATCTAAGAATGCAATTGCCGCAGGATTCGATAAAACATAATCTTGCACAGCTTGATCCTTACCTGTAAGCTCCCTTAATTCAGGAACCCAGAAAGGATTCGGCAAAAAGCGCATATCGGCAACAAAATCAGCATCCATTGGCATGCCATATTTAAAGCCAAAACTGAAAATATGCACAGAAACAGTAGAAGAGCCTTTTCCAAGCAATCCTTCGTAAAGCTTTGTAGAAAGTTGGTGAATACTGAGTGCAGAAGTATCGATAATAATATCCGCGCAATCTTTCAAATGACTGAGCAACTCTCGCTCTTCTAGAATACCGTCAATAAGTCTGCCGCCGCGCTGCAAAGGATGCGGTCTGCGCACAGACTCGTAACGCTTAATAAGCACAGCATCCGAAGCATCTAAAAACAGAATTCGCGTTTTTACGCCAAGTTCGTCAATATGCGCAAGAACTGCAAACAGGTCGTCGAAATATCCTCTAGAACGCACGTCAATAACAGCAGCAAGCTTATGCACTTTAGAACCGGATGAAGTCATCATATCTACTAGCGGTATGAGCAGTTTTGGCGGAAGATTATCGATAACATACCATCCCATATCTTCCAACGCGTTAGCAGCATGCGAGCGCCCAGCTCCGCTCATGCCGGTAATTAGCATAACTTCAAATCCGTCAGCTAGTTGCACACTAGTCGACGCGGAACGTTGCGTAGTATGTTGCGCATCACGTTGCACATCACTTTGCGTAGTATGTTGCGTAGTATGTTGCATATTATCGCTCATAATGCCTCCTGTAAGGCTTTTCGCATGAGACTACTTAAGTCATCGTAATATCTAGCCTTGTCAGCACTAGGTTTATAGCCAAGCTCAGCGCCAGCCTCAGCACAATTCTCAGCGCCAGTCTCAGCACAATCCTCAGCACAATCCTCAGCACAATCCTCAGCACAATTCTCAAAATTTTCTTTAGATTGCCTATAGTCAATCGTCATAAGACTTACTTGTGCTAAAGCTTGTTGCAAAAGCATTTCTTCTCCGCCAATAGCGCAACCGTATTGTTGCCATACACTAAGTAGCATGCTTGGGCGAGGATCGTACACTACGTCAAGCAATGTTCCTAATTTCGTTTGATTATGCGCAATATCTTGACAGTATGCTTTCAACGCAAGCGCAATTGGATCTGCTACGTGCGCCGGAACCGTGCTCATGACTATGTCTGCCTCTGCGATTGCACGAACAGCTTCTAGTGAATTTAAAGATTTCAAAATGAGAGATTTATCACATTCTGACAATTTTTCTGCGCTCAATTTTTCTGCACTATAGTCTGCAAATTTTGAAAATACTTCTTCGCTTATTGTTGGGAACTCAATACCTTGCACAGGCTTATACATAGCGTCATTTTCTTTGCTTTTATTATTTTGACCTATGCTTATTTTATTTGGAAAATCAGCGCAATACTTTTGTATAAGATTATTAAAACGTTCAACGCCTTTTATACTACCGTCATCTTCAGTTCTAGCAACAACTTGCACTTGCTCAAGTTTTGCTACTTGCGCAATTTCAATTAAAGCTGCCAGCGCAGAAGATGCAGTGTTGCCGCTGCCAATAATAACAGCCTTTTTTACTTCGCATATGCGCTCATGTAATGCTTGCATAAATGCTATTAATATGCCACTTACGTCCGTGTTGTATAGCTTTATTTGCGATTGCGAAGCGATTGCTGGATTGCTAGTAAAAACTGCAGTATTTGCCACGTTAAGTGCGCGCGACCAGTAGTCGCAAGGTGTGCCGAGTTTCATTACGGTTTTTTTAAGCGGCATAGTAAGGCTTAAGCCTTTCCAAGAATCGTCAAGATGCGTAATAAAATCGTGAAGCTCTGTTTCGCTTACTTTTTCCTTACTATATTGCCAATTTGTAAGACCTAAAGCCTTATAAGCCGTGTTGTGAAGCACAGGCGACAGCGAATGCGAAATAGGATCTCCCAAAACTGCGCAATGATATGTTTTTACCATTTTTCTCTCCCCTATTAGTAAGTTAGTACGCTAATAAATCTTTTGGATCAACACAAAAACGCAACTCCCCTGCAGCACGTGTTGCTACGTGACGAGCTACTTCCTTATGCAATCGGTTCACTAATTCTTGCCTTAAATAAAGCGGAACTCTTACTACAGCTTTTACACGGTCGTAAATATCGTCAAAATGCTGGTATCTGTCAGTAACAGGCGGATGCATTGGAACAATTCCTAATAATGGAGAAATTGCTGAAAAATCAGCATCTTGACTACTTTCACACCCAAGATTTTCTTGCATTGCACCAATATTTTCAAGCGCACGCATAACCGCATCACGAGCACCCCATACGCATGCTGCAGTTACGCAAGGCGGCAATATTGCTTGAGCTCTTTCTGAAAGCTCATTGCAAGAAAGTTGAGTCGTATCCCACAATGTAAGCGCACGCGCAAGAACAGGATACGTTTCACCAATAAGAAGCACACTTCCTCCACGCTCTCTAGGAGCACATAAAGCAGAAGCTTTCATCCACGAATTAAGCGTATCTATTCGCGCATCAAGCCCCGAAGCGTACAAACTTACCCACGTATCAAGTATTGCTACAACACCATATTCTCCGTTACAATTTGCGTCTTGCGTTTGTATGCGAGGCTCACATCCAGGAGTTGCAACAACAATTACAGGTTTTTCATCAATACACTGGATAATTCCGTTCGGTTGGTGTTGTGACGAAATAATAATAGGCACGTTACGAAATAGTTTAGATAATTCTTCCGCAACGCCAGCAGCACCAACTCGTATAACTCGCATATTGCTACTGCCACAATTAGAACAAGACCAATTTATTGCACTAGCACCACACCATGAGCAACGTGCTGTTTGCTGACTATTTGCAACATCGAGAGGCCCGGTGCATCGTCTACAGCGCGCTTGACGTCTGCAAGAAGAGCATATAGCCGATTGCGTCACGCCATCTTGCGCAATAGAAAGCAGCACAGGCTTACCATCCGAAATAGCATCGTTAATAGCTCTTACTGCGCTATGCGGTATGCGAGCGCCAATACTTGGGTCAGCTAGTTTTAGTAAAGCTTCACGATTAAGCCAACGAACCCAAGGAACTAACTTTTCGCGAGCAAGTTTACTCGCGCTTACAGGGATACTAGATCCGCTTATTGTTTTAGCAGTTTGAATAGCTTTAACAGTTTTAGCAGCCTCAGCAGTTTGCACACTTTGCGCACCTTGCACACTTTGCGCATCTTGCACACTTGACATATAGCAGTCTACTTCACTTTGACTAAGCGCGCTTCTGGAATACGACATTGACACAAATACGCCTCCATGCCTTTTCGCACGAAGCCGCATAACGCCACGCGCTTGAGCATACGGCATCATGCCATCAGCATATTGGTACGCGCAATCTTCAACAATCGCAAATAAAGCATCTCCCTCAACTGGAGCATACATTGCAGCTCTAGTGCCAAGAACGCAAGGAACTATTCCGGACGCGATTGCGCGCCAAGCTCTATACCTATCAGCTGGAGGATCCGCAGCACACAGTCGAGCGACATCGCCATCAAAACTTCCAGCAGAAAAACCACGATGATTCTCACTTACGCGCTTATATGGCTTTAAGCCGTAAACCATTAGCGCGCGCATTACATCATTTACTTCTCTTAGCGTCGGCAAAACTACAACAGCTTGCTTACACGCACTTAAAGCAGTGACAATCATCCACGCTAAATCTTGTGCAAGTCGGCAAGAACCTGGTAAAGCGTCTACAATAAAAGATTGAGAAGAATTATTTTCTGCTTGCTTGACTAATTGATTTTCTGTTTTATTTTCACTAAAACTTGCGTCAATAGATTTTTTGATTAATGCATTGTATAAAATATTTGCATTTTCGTAATCATAAATCATGCGAGAAGTTGTAGCGTAACCTGGGTTTGTATTGTTATCGTTTTGCAAACGCTTCTTAAGATTTTCACGCCACTGTTTTCTGCGTTGCAAGCGTATGTTGTCAAAAACTTCCTCATGCTCAACACGAGCTACGCGTTGAGGCACAGCAAGACGCAAAATATTTGAGATAGTTCCACCATAAGCTTTAGCTATGGCGTCAATATCGTCTCGCAAAGATTTAGAAAGCAAAACATCTGAAGGAAACACGCGCTCTAAAAATCTTAAAGCAGCATGAGGGGTGTCAGTATGCGAAGAACGAGACCAAATAACTCCAGTGAGCTTTTGTGCTCCAAAACGAACGCGTACAAACGCCCCAGGCTGAGCAGATTCATCTTGATCTTGCGATATCAAGTAATCAAAAGTACGACCTAAATGTGAAGCTTGAACATCGAGCATCACATGCGCAATAGGGCATTCATTAGCAGGCACTAGAGAAACAGCATTGCGCTTACGTCTTGTTTTACGCGCTAAGCCGTCTAGCGAAGGTTGCTCTGCCATAAATAACCCTTAGTTTTACTTGAATTACATCACATAATTACTGTTATTTTACAGCAAAATTTATCAATAAAACTACTTTTTTAGCACATCTTTCAATTGCTCAATACGATTCGTTTCTTCCCAAGTGAATTTGACATCCGTACGACCAAAATGACCATAAGCTGCAGTTGGAGCATAAATTGGCTGAAGCAAGTTAAGCTCGTCAATAATCGCAGCCGGACGCAAATCAAATACTTCACGAACAGCACGCACAATATCTGCGCGCGTAATACCGTCAGCTTCAGTTCCGAAAGTTTCTACGTTTACGCTTACAGGATCAGCAATACCAATAGCATAAGCAACTTGAACTTCTGCCTTATGAGCTAAACCAGCTGCCACAATATTTTTTGCAACCCAGCGAGCTGCATAAGCTGCAGAACGGTCAACTTTACTAGGATCCTTACCAGAAAAAGCTCCACCACCATGATGAGCAGCACCACCATAAGTGTCAACAATAATTTTTCGACCAGTTAAGCCCGAATCAGCAGCAGGACCTCCCAAAACAAAGGAGCCAGTAGGGTTTACAAGCATACAGTACGAATCGTGCGCAACTTTTTGAGCAAGAACTTCGTCCAACACAGGCTTAACAACATGCTCAACAAGCTGATCTTGTAACCAGTCTCTGGAAACTTCTGGGTCATGCTGAGTAGAAATAAGCACAGTATCCAAACGCTTAGGCGTGCCTTTGGAATCGTACTCAATAGTAACCTGAGTTTTCCCATCCGGACGCAAATGCGCAACAGTGCCATCTTTACGAACTTTAGCAAGCTTTTGAGCTAAACGATGAGCAAGATAAATCGGCAAAGGCATTAAAGTATCTGTTTCGTCGCTAGCGTAACCAAACATAACACCTTGATCGCCTGCACCTTGAGCAGCGTAGCGCTCCTCACGAGAAGATGCACTCTCGCAAGAAGTATCCAACCTAGCAACACCTTGATTAATTTCCGCACTTTGCTCAGTTAAAGAAACCATAACACCACAAGAATCAGCATCAAGACCAATTGTGGAGCTCGTGTAGCCAACATTACGAACAACTTGACGCACAATTCCCGGAATATCGCTATAAACTTCACCACGCACTTCGCCAAAAACAACGAACTGACCGACGGAAGCACAAACCTCTACAGCAACATGCGCATGAGGATCCTGACGAAGCATATCGTCCAATATAGCGTCAGCAATTTGATCGCATAACTTGTCAGGATGACCTTCAGTTACAGATTCTGCAGAAATTAATTTACGCTCTTCCACATTTCCCCCTTAAGTTTATAGTCGATAAAGGCTAAATACAGGCCAAATAAAGCGAAAACGCAGCCGTGCATCCGCTTTATTGAGCACGGATGATACGCGACTGCGAATACCCATAAAGACGTTTATTAGCAAGGCTTATTAATTACCTTCGCTTAAATCGTCCTCACCAAGAGTCTCTTCAAGCAATCCAGCATTAATTTCGCGGAAAGCAATAGCTAAAGGCTTTTCTTGATTTTGATACTCAACTAGTGGGCCAACATTTTGAAGCAAACCTTCATTAAGCTGAGTAAAATAAGCATTAATTTGACGTGCTCGTTTTGCAGCAAATAAGGCAAGCGCATACTTGGAATCCGCATGTTGCATTAAATCATCAATCGGTGGATTCGCAAGACCAGTAGGTGTTGGCTGAGTGCCTAATGCCATAATATTCTCCAAATTCTATGGTGCCACAATAGTTCCAAAAGGCTTATTATATGCTATCGATTGGATATTGCGTAAGTTTTAACTATAAGTCGTATTCGCTTGCAATAACATTCCACAGTTCATCTGCAGCACGCTCAGCATTATCGTTCACAATAACAACATCGAACTCTTTAGCTGCAGCAATCTCAACTTTAGCGGTTTCCAAACGTTTTGCTTGCTGCTCAGGAGTTTCAGTACCACGACCAATAAGACGACGCTTAAGCTCTTCAAAGCTCGGAGGCGCAATGAACACGTACACGACTTCTAATCCAAGACGAGCAGCCTCTTGTTTTACTCGCCTAGCTCCTTGCAAATCTATTTCCAGCAAAGTAGGAATATCTTGCGTAAGATGATCCAAAACAGGCTGCAGAAGGGTGCCATAATGAGCCATGCCATGAACCAGAGCAGTTTCCAAGAATTCGCCATTACGCCTACGACGCTCAAATTCCTCTTCATCTAAGAACCAATAGTGAATACCATTAAATTCACCAGGTCTAGGCGCACGAGTGGTAGCAGAAACAGATAGCCAAATATGAGGATGTTTCTCGCGAAGTATGCCTTCTACTGTGCCTTTACCAGCCGCAGTAGGACCCGTTAATACGATTAATCGACGTCTAGACTGCGAAACTGCAGCCTCATCTGTGGCACCCATTTGCTTACCTCTCGTTTACGCACATTCGCCTGAATCAACAAGAGCCTGACGAATATCCAATGCTATGCGTTCAGTTGCAGCCGAAAGTTCACCAATATTTGGACCATGCGACGCAATCGAACGCGAAACAGTTACCAATACATTACCATGTGTACCAGCAAAAACACGCTTTAAATCGTCAGCTTCTGCACCTTGCCAACCATAACCAGGAGAAAGAATTGGACCAGTAAAACTGGTTACGTCAATTCCGCCACCGTTCATCCAGTCGCCAATAGTAGCTCCAACAATTAAACCAACAGAACCCATTCCTTTAGTTTTATTGTTAAAACTTTGAGCTGTTTGAGCAATTCCGTGAGCTACAGTAGTTCCGCGGTAAGTTCCGCTTTGCCTAATAGCAGTTTGCAAACTTGCGCCTTCGCGATTAGAAGTTAGAGACGCAATAAAAACACCGCGACCGTTATTAAGAGCTTCGTTAATTAAGCCGCCCATAGAACGTGCACCATAATAAGGAAGCAAAGTAATAGCATCAGCAAGAAGCGGAGCTCCAGGCTTAAAATATGCGTCTGCAAGCGCAGAAATAGTAGTAGACAATCCACCATGGCCACAGTCAACGATAGTAATAATATCCATTTGACGAGCGGCATACAGCACACGTTCAAGCGCTGCGAAACCCTTAGAACCGTAGCGCTCAAACATGCTGGATTGGAATTTAACTGCTGCTGCCCTACCATTCATAGCTTGCAGCATTCGCATAGAGAAAAGCTCAGCTCCAAGAGCATCCATGTTGTATCCCCAATTAAGCAGCATTTTGCGATGAGGATCGATTCCAACACACAATGGTCCATATTTTGCCATAGCGTTCTTCAAACGCAAACCAAAATCGGATCGTTGCGCCTGCACTTCTTGATCACGAATGCTCTCGGTCATGTATTAAGCCCGACTTTCTTGACTTTCTGCCTGTTCAATTGCAAACAGCTGCTGAGCATGTTCTTGTATGCTCATCACCTGATAATCGTTGTTCTTAACAGCTTCAATAGCCATTAATACTGGTGCGAATTCGGTAATAGTAGTGAATTGCGGAAGATCAGCTGCTACAGCTGCCGCACGAATGGCATAACCATCAGTGCGCGATCCCCTTGAATTCGGCGTATTCAATACCATATCAATCTTACCATTTTCGATAAGCTCTACAACATTCTTACCGATTCTTTCGTGCGCTTTCTCACTATTTGGCATATCTTTCGCCGTGTCGCCTTGACTAGAAAGCTTATCGACAATCACGGAATCAATGCCGTAACGACGAAGCACAGAAGCTGTACCTTCAGTAGCCCAAATAGTAAAACCAAGCTCCACTAATCGCACTGCAAGAAGCGGAAGTTGACGCTTATCTGCATCACTTACAGACACAAACACGTTGCCGCTGGTAGGCAAACCACCCTTGTATGCTGCAAGCTGGCTCTTAGCAAAAGCGTGTGGGAAGTCACGGTCGAAGCCCATAACTTCGCCAGTAGAACGCATCTCAGGTCCGAGCAAAATATCAACCGTGCGACCAACAGGAGTGCGGAAACGCTTGAACGGCAACACAGAAGCTTTAATAGCAACCTGCTGACCTGGGTGAATGTCGCCACCGTCGCCCTTTGGAAGAAGAAGACCGCGCTTACGCTGCTGGGCGATTGTTTCGCCAGCCATAATTCGAGCAGCCGCTTTAGCAAGAGCAACGCCAGTAGCTTTAGAAGCAAACGGAACAGTACGAGACGCTCGAGGATTTGCTTCAATTACATACAAAGTGTTTGCCATAAAAGCGTACTGCACGTTAATCAGACCGCGAACTGAGCAGCCGCGCGCAATCGAAAGCGTGCCTTCGCGAAGGCGGCGAATCTGATCGTCCGAAAGAGTGCTTGGAGGAAGAGTACAAGCAGCGTCACCAGAGTGCACGCCAGCTTCCTCAACATGCTCCATAATGCCGCCAATATAAAGCTCGTTGCCGTCGTAAAGCGCGTCAACGTCGATTTCAATAGCGTCCTGAAGGAACTTATCGATCAAAAGCGGCGAAGGCAAGCGGCCAGAAACAACAGTGTCTGCTCGAGCTTCATCCAATGCGCGATCAACATACTTTGCAAGCTGAGCGTCGTCGTATACAATTTCCATGCCACGACCGCCGAGCACGTAGCTTGGGCGCACAAGAACCGGGTAGCCGATTGCATGAGCTGCATCTTTTGCTTCCTCAAGACTTAACGCTGTGCCGTATCGAGGAGCGTTCATGCCTTCTTGACGAAGAACCTCGCCGAAAAGCTCACGGTTTTCAGCCAAATCAATAGCCTCAGGAGTTGTTCCCAAAATTGGAACTCCTGCAGCTTTAAGACGAGCAGCAAGCGAAAGTGGAGTTTGACCACCAAGCTGCACAATCACGCCCTTAACAGGACCAAGCTTCTTTTCTGCTTCGTAAATTTCAAGCACATCTTCGAAAGTAAGCGGCTCAAAGTAAAGGCGATCAGACATGTCGTAATCTGTAGAAACTGTCTCAGGATTGCAATTGACCATAATGGTGTCGTAATCCTTGCCCAATTCCTGAACAGCGTGAACGCAAGTGTAATCAAACTCAATACCTTGGCCGATTCTGTTTGGACCAGAGCCAAGGATAATCACAGCTTCGCGATCGCGCTTCTTCAACTCGCTTTCGTCAGCGTAGCAAGAATAGTAGTACGGAGTTGCTGCGTCGAACTCAGCTGCGCAAGTGTCAACAGTCTTGTAAACAGGGCGCAAGCCGTAAGCCCAACGAAGCTCACGAACCATATTTTCGCCTTCGTCGCCAAGATTACGCAAATGCGCAATCTGCACGTCCGAAAGGCCGGCAAGCTTAGCGCGCTTCAAAACCTTAGGAGTTAATGTTTCAGCTTCGCGAACTGCGAGCGCAGTCTCGTTAATTTGAGACAGCTGCTCTACAAACCAAGGGTCAATTTTTGTTGCTGCAAAAATCTGATCTGGAGTTACTCCACCCCAAAGTGCTCGCTGGATTTGCAAGTAGCGATGCTCGGTTGGAGTATGCATTTCTTCAAGAAGCTTATTAACTTCTTCCTTGCTTGGACGCTCGCCATCCCAGCTAAAGCACGCGTGACGCTTGTCGATTGAGCGCATTGCTTTTCCAAGGGATTCCTGGAAGTTTCCAGCCAAAGCCATTGCTTCGCCAACAGACTTCATAGAAGTTGTAAGCGTGGTGTCTGCTCCTGGGAACTTTTCAAAAGCAAAGCGCGGAATCTTCGTTACAACGTAGTCGATTGTTGGCTCGAAGCTTGCAGGAGTTGAACGCGTAATATCGTTTTGAATTTCGTCCAAAGTGTAGCCGAGAGCAAGTTTCGTTGCAATTTTTGCGATTGGGAAGCCGGTTGCTTTAGATGCGAGCGCGGAAGAACGGGACACGCGTGGGTTCATTTCGATTACGATAATGCGACCAGTTTGAGGGTTAATTGCAAACTGAATATTGCATCCGCCGGTATCGACGCCAACGCCTCGAATAATAGCAATACCGATATCGCGCATCTTTTGATACTCACGGTCTGTAAGTGTAAAGCAAGGAGCAACTGTAATCGAGTCGCCAGTGTGCACACCTACAGGATCGACGTTTTCGATTGGGCAAACAACTACGACGTTATCTTTTGCGTCGCGCATAAGCTCAAGCTCAAACTCTTTCCAGCCTTCAATGCCTTCTTCAATAAGCACTTCGTTGGTTGGAGAATAGTGAATGCCAGCTCCTGCAATGCGGTGAAGCTCTTCCTCATTGTGAGCAATACCAGAGCCCAAGCCGCCCATTGTGAAGCTTGGACGTACTACTACCGGGTATCCTAAAGTTTCAACAATTTTGTCTACTTCTTCGATTGAGTGAGCAATAAATGATTTTGCTGACTCAGCTCCAGCTTTTTCAACAACTTTTTTGAAAAGCTCTCGGTCTTCTCCGCGGTCGATTGCTTCCAAAGAAGCACCAATAAGCTCAACGTTATATTTTTCTAGGATTCCTGCACGACCCAAATCCATTGCAGCATTAAGCGCAGTTTGACCACCAAGCGTTGGAAGAAGCGCATCCGGACGTTCCTTCGCAATAATTCGCTCCAAAATCGAAGTGTCAATTGGCTCAATATATGTTGCGTCCGCAAGCTCCGGGTCGGTCATAATCGTAGCCGGGTTGGAATTAACCAAAATTACGCGAATACCTTCTTCGCGAAGAACTCGGCAAGCCTGCGTTCCGGAATAATCAAATTCTGCAGCCTGACCAATAACAATCGGACCGGAACCAATTACCATAACCGACTTAATATCAGTACGTTTTGGCATAGTAAACTTCTCTTTCCGTAAATATTAAAATCTTACTTGCTTTTTCGAGTATTACTTGCTTTTTCGAGCGTTTTCGCGCATCAATTGCACAAAACGATCAAATAGATAGGAAGCGTCGTGCGGGCCTGCTGCAGCTTCCGGATGATATTGCACTGAGAACGCTGGAATATCAAGGCATTGCAAGCCTTCTACAACATTGTCGTTCAAGTCAATATGCGAAACTAGCACGCGACCAAAGTGTCCGTTTTCGTAAGGAGATTGGACAGGGCCGTCAAGAGGTGCGTCCACAGCAAAGCCGTGATTGTGAGCCGTAACTTCCACTTTTCCGGTTGTAACGTCTTTTACAGGCTGATTAATACCGCGGTGACCAAACTTCAACTTGTAAGTTCCAAAGCCGAGCGCGCGACCAAGTAACTGGTTTCCAAAGCAGATACCAAAGAACGGGTAGCCTGCATCCAAAACTTTACGCAAAAGCTCAACTTCGCGATTTGCTTGGCCAGGGTCTCCAGGACCATTCGAGAAGAATACGCCGTCTGCGTTAAGAGCTTGCAGCGATTCGAAGCTTATTGAGGAGCTTACAACGTGTACGCGGCAGCCGCGTTCAGCCAAACGGTGAGGAGTCATGGATTTAATACCAAAGTCGACTGCTACAACCGCGTAAAGCGGATCTTTTCCTTCAAAATCACCGCAAGGCTCAATCGTATACGTTTCTTTAGTGCTGACTTCATCTGTTAAGCGCAAGCCTTGCATTTGAGGAGTCTGCTTAATTTCGTCAACGAAAGAAGCGACGGTACGAAAAGCCCCGGTTGACGGATCAACCAGGGCCTTATTAGAAAAAATGCCGGCACGCATAACGCCTACCGAGCGTAAATGACGTACCAGCTTTCGAGTATCAATACCACTAATGCCAACGATACCTTGCTTTTGTAAATCGTCTTCCAAGGAACCTTCAGCTCGCCAATTGCTAACTACTGGGCTTGGCTCCTTAACCACGTAACCCGCAACCCAAATGTGGGAAGATTCTGGATCTTCGTGATTCATTCCCGTATTACCTATATGTGGGAATGTTTGAACTACGATTTGTTGATCATAACTTGGATCAGTTAATGTTTCTTGATAACCAGTCATGCCCGTGGAGAACACAATCTCAGCGCGCGTAGAACCTTGCGCACCAAAAGGCTTACCAACGTAAACCTGACCATCCTCCAACACCAATACTGCATCATCACTGCCGAATCCGGCAAAGGTGTCGTTGTAATCCACCTTAACCCCCTTATGGCTTTAGGATATTCGTGGTAAGTTTACTCAGGTTGGCGGACGGGCGACGCGCCGGCGGTGGTTATAGCATCTTTGCTTAGTATTTTGTTTGGTGTGGCACGAGTTTTAGTCTCGTAATTCTACACAATTTGTCTCTTGATTAACGTGCCGCGAGTTTTGGGGGATTTCTCTCCTCGCACGTCCCGTCCTTCGTCGCTTTAGCTGTTAAAGACTTTACTGTCTGCTTTGTTCTCAAAAGAATGTTGCTTCCTCAGTCCTCTTTTAGTGCTCGTAGAGAAATCCCCCAAACTCTGCGTGTTTAATCGTTAATAACCGTGTCTATCGCAGAGATTTTTCGATTTTTCTTCTTCGCTTGGCGAATCAGCAGCCTGCGGCTCTGACGTTCGCCGCGCTCAGTGCGAAAAATCTCAAATCTCCACCACACGAATACTCCTAATTTGAAGTATTATAACCACGCCGGGTTTTGTGTTTTAATGGTGAATTGTTTTGGCGTGATGGCAGCAGAGCAGAACTGCTAAAATAGTAACTCAACTACTCCTGAGTGTCATCAGTAGGTTCAGTAATAGGTTCTGCAGCAGCGTCTTCAGGAGAAGATTCGCCATTAAACTTTGCCAAGCAAGCGTCTTTATCTGCCATAATCGCGCTTAGTAAGCCGTGAATAAACGCAATAGCTTCGTCGTCGCTATACATTTTTGCGAGCGCAATAGCCTCGTCAATAGCAACTTTATCTGGAATCTCATCATTAAGAAGCATTTCCCACACCGCAATGCGCAAAATATTGCGATCGATAACAGCCATTCTGCCAACTTTCCAGCCAGTCGAATAGCGGTTTAGCGTCTTGTCAATTCTGTTACGTCGCTCTCCTACGCCTCGAACAATCTCAATCGCGTACTCTGGGAGCGGAGTTTGAGCGCCAGGCTCCTTAACTCGCTCCTCAAGCAAAGAAAGAATATGCTGATTCTTCTCATCCGCCTCATACAGCGTATTCAAAGCCCTTTTACGAGCGGTAGAACGTGCCATCGTAACGCCCTTCTGTGTAACGTATAAAAATTACTTAATAAAGTTGTATCAAAAATTACGCGACCCAGCAACGAATAATCGCCACCGGGTCACTCTATAAAAATTATTTAGAAATAAATAGCTAATTTAATTAGATAACTAATTATTTTAATTAGATAATTAATTCTTTAGTTTTCACGACCAAGGTAAGAGCCGTCACGAGTGTCGACCTTCACCTTTTCGCCTTCACCCACGAAGAGTGGAACCTGGATTTCAGCACCGGTTTCCACGGTTGCAGGCTTAGTACCAGCGTTAGAACGATTGCCTTGCAAGCCTGGCTCAGTGTGAGTAATAGTCAAAATAACGGAAGCTGGAAGCTCAACGCTCAAAGGAGTGCCGTCATGGAAGCTTACGATGCAGTCGGTGCCTTCAAGCAAATACTTGCTCTGCTCGCCAACCAAAACCTTAGGAATATAAACCTGGTCGTAAGTGGTCATATCCATAAAGACGAAGTTGTCGCCATCTTCGTATGAATATTGCAACGTGCGGTTATCAACGGTCTCGAACTCCATCTTCATGCCGGCATTAAAAGTCTTGTCGACAATCTTGCCCGAGAGCACGTTCTTAATGGTGGTACGCACAAAAGCAGGGCCCTTGCCCGGCTTCACGTGCTGGAACTTAACGACGGTCCAAAGCTGACCGTCAAGGTTCAAAACCGATCCATTCTTAATATCATTGGTAGTCTGTGCCACGAGTTACCCGTTTCTTTCGACGTAGGCCGTTTAACGCGGCCATGTAATAAACCTTGCTAATTATGCCACAATGCCTCAACTAATTAAAATAACAACACTTTCCTAGCGCAATTAGTTGATTATTGTTTATCATTTTGATTTGAAGATTCCGGATTATTGCTGCGACCCATTGGAATATAACCGCCTTGATCATCCTTAGGATGTGGAGCATTTAACGGATACCCATTGCCATCAAGATTTGTAAAATCTGCGCTTATCTTCTTAATTTTCGCCAAATAATCTTTAATAGCATTTTGCAAATCTGTAATACACTGGTTTAATTCATCGCTGTTGTTACTGCTTTTAGCAAGAGCTTTTCCTGCAGTATCAACAACTTTTTCTAAATCGGCTTTAGCTGCACCAAAAATAGGAACATTCTTAGTTTTATCTATAAGCTCTTGACCTTGCTTAACTAATTCTAATAGCTTATTAGAAATTTCTTTTCTACCTGTTTCCAAAGCTGTTTTAGCAGATTTTACAAGAGCGTCTCCGTCTTTATTAAAAGAGTCGACTTTATCTGAAAGCTTATTTTCAACAGATGAAGAATTATCAGAATCAGTTCCAGCAGGACAGTTAGGTATTTTCTCTTTAGAATCAGATTTCGCGTAATTTAATGATGATTCAAAATCTTCAAACGCACTTTTAGCTTCATCTGAATACGAATTGAATTCAACTTTTTTAATATTAATAGCGCGAATAACGTCATCATCTGAAAGAGATTTTATAAGATTTTTTTGAGCATTAACTGCTTTTTCTCGCATTTGAATACAAGTTTTAGAAGGAGCAGAAACACTATTTTTCGGCTTGTTTTTATTGGTAGTTAAGAAGAATACTGCTGCGACTACGATTGCAACTACTATAATCGAAACAGCAACTACAGCAATAACGACTTTACTATTTTTAGAAACAGAACTATTTTGCTCTCTCATAATCAGTCATTCCACCATCTAAAAAGTAACTAAAATAGACTTTAATTAGCAGACAGAATTAGACGCTAGTTTAAAATCTACTTATAAAATACGAATCTTATAAATTCTATCATTTAAACTATTTACGCACCATATTCTCGCAAATAATTTTCAGCCCTACTACTTAGATTATGGATTTATAGATTATTTTTCAACAAATTCAACAGTTTTGAAACAAATTCAGCAACGTCATCTTTATCTGCACCTTTTGTTAGAACAGACACTCCGATCCTATTCTTGCCCTTCTTAAGAATCAAGAAATAGTTATAAACATTCTTAATTCCTTGACCACGATGAGCCATAACCTCTATGCCGTCTGGAACATTCACGCCATCAGCAGAAATATCGTAACCCGTTGCATTGGCAATAGTCGAATTTTGCATAGCTTTTGAAAGCATCATCGCAGCATCATGAGAAGAAGTAAGATTTTCGTGACCATCGTTCGATGCATCAACGTCACCATATTTGCGAGTAAAAGATGTATTTGAATAGCCATTATCTGACAGCCATTGATCTAATCCGCCTATGCCACCTTGATCATCTAAAAGCTCATTAGCGGAGTCATTACTCATTGTCTTAATAACATCTTCACACTTATCTTCATAATCATGCTGTTGATTATCCTTAGTATAAAGAACAACAGGGAAATAAAAACCTACAGCAGGGAATGTTTTACGAGAATTAGAAGACTCATACAATATGCCCTTCTTGCCAGAAATTGCTACAGACACGCTATTATTTGAAGCAAAATTGTTTACTAATTTATTGATTTTTTTGGTATTGAGCTTTTCACTCGCGCCAACAGCGTTATCCTTATCGCTGCTAGCATCGCTATCTTCATCGTCTGAACCTAAATCATCATTGGTTAGAACATGCTGCTTAGATTTATTATTCTTTGATTTTGATGATTTTAATTCAGTTTTATTATTTGATTGAGCTGTTCGCGCATTATTTACATACCACCATGCACCAGCACCTATAACCAAAACACAGGCAATAATAGCGGCTATTAAAGTAATAATTACTTTCTTCTTGCGCTTATCCTCATCTGAATGAGAATAATTAGCCGGAGCTTCGCCTTGTGCGTAAGATGAATTATTCATAGAAGACTGTTCGCTCGAAGAACCCATAATAGGAGAACCTGAAACGCTTAGATTATCCGGTAAAGCTTCCTGCGCATGAAATACAGTAGTAGGAGCTTCGTTAGTAGGCAATTCGTATTGTTGATTTTGGATTGCTGACTCGGCTGCTGGCGTAACTTCTAAAAGCGCTCCGCAAGTATTGCAAAACTTGCTATTATCAGCATTTTTATTACCACATTGCGTGCAGAACATATTCTTCCTTTAAATAAATACATCTATTGCAACGCATTATTTTACACCCGCTTACAATAGATTACTTATCAAAAATCATACTTCATTAAAACTTAAAAAACTTATATACTACTTTTATGAAACTTCTTGGCAATATTGTGTGGCTGATATTCGGTGGTCTTTTCATTGCTGCAGGCTGGTTAATTATAAGTTTCCTTCTTTGCATAACCATTATTGGCATACCATTCGGTATTCAAGCATTCAAAATGGCAAAGCTCACGCTCACACCATTTGGAAAACACGTTATTTACCAAGGCGGCACTAGCACAATTTGGAACATACTATGGATTGTATTTTTCATTGGGCCAATGCTTGCGTTAGGCTATATCGTTTCAGGATTCATTTGCTGCTGCACAATTGTTGGCATTCCATTTGGCATACAATCTTTCAAAATGGCAAAACTTGCGTTGTGGCCGTTTGGTTCCGAAATTGTAGAGGATAATTACGCACCATACGTACGCAAGTAATCTGCAGCGCGCGAAGCTAATTCCTCATCCATAACTGGCTTACCATCAGCATTAACTAAGCGCTTTGCTGCAGCGAAAATTTCGCGCACGTTTGCAATTGGCAAAACTGGGAAGCCAAACTCCTGCTCTACTGCTTTTACTGCAGAAAGCTCACTGTCTTTCGTGCGTTCCATTCTGTCTACTGCCAAAATCAAGCCAACAACTTGCACATTTGCTTCCGCTTTAAGCTTTGGCAAAGTTTCACGAACTGCAGTTCCAGCTGTCATCACGTCGTCAACAAGTAGCACTTTCATGCCGTCTTTTAACGGCTTTCCAACCATAATTCCGCCGTCACCATGATCCTTTCGCTCTTTGCGATCGAAAGTAAAGCCAACAGGCATATTGTGATTATTCGTCAAAGCCATTGCCGTAGAAACTGCCAGCGGAATGCCCTTATAAGCAGGACCGAAAACAGTGTCGATATCTTGCGGAAGTTTGCCATCTTCGATTGCTGCAACAACGCGCTCAGCGTAGTATGCGCCTAGATTTGCGATTTTCATGCCGTCGTCAAAAGCGCCAGCGTTAATAAAATAAGGTGATTGACGACCAGATTTCAGCGTAAAGTCACCAAATTTAAGCGCGCCTGAATCAAGCAAAAACTTTGTAAAACGTTCGTCTAATTCTGCCATAATTAACTCTCTTTCTTAAAATAATTTTAAATACTTTCTAAATACGCTTACTTTCTTAATTTCAGCGCCAAGTCTTTCCTTCAGCAAGCAAAGACGCAAGCTTTGGACGAGAATCAAGCAAATCGTCAAGCTCGCGAGCAATGCGAATAGGAGCAGTAGGATCAACCAAAGCAGCAGCACCAACTTCTACAGCATTCGCACCAGCATACAAGTATTCCAAAGCTTTTTCGCCAGAATCAATGCCACCAATGCCAATAATTGGAATATCTGGCATAGCCTGGCGAACTCGCCACACGAATCCAAGTCCAATCGGGAAAATAGCAGGACCGGAAACGCCGCCCGTGCGGTTTGCAATAATCGGCTCGCCTGTTCGAATATCAATTCGCAAACCAACAAGCGTATTAATCATGCTTAAAGCATCCGCTCCAGCATCAACTGCAGCTTTGCAAATCGAAACAATATCAGTCACATTTGGCGTCATTTTTACAATCATTGGCTTATCGGTCATTGCACGAAGACGCTTAATTAATCGGTGAAGTGCCACCGGATCAGTGCCAACGCTCATTCCGCCATGAGTCACGTTTGGGCAACTTACGTTAATTTCGAGCATGTCTGCAGCAGAATCTGCAAGCTTTTCAACAACTTGCGCATAATCGTCGTCACTGTGCCCTGCAACATTAGTAATAACAAGCGCTCCCATGGATTTTAGTTTTGGCAACTCGTCTACTAAATAATGGTCGACACCAGGATTTTGCAATCCGACTGCGTTTACCATTCCAGAAGGAGATTCTGCAGTGCGCGGAGAAGGATTTCCTTCCCAAGGAACAGGAGAAACACCTTTTGTACAAATTGCGCCGAGTTGGCTTACGTCGTAAAAGCGTCGGCAAGCTGCAAGCTGGAAAGTTCCAGAAGCAGTTCCAACCATGTTTTTCCACTTAACGCCTGCAACTTGAGTTGGATGCTTCCAAACGTGGCTAGTGTCAAAGCCAAAAGTTTCAGCGGAATTTGTTGCGGAATTTGCGTTATTTACAGAATTATTTTCGGCATTATTTACAGCACTCATATTTTTTACTCCCAACCCAAACGATTCGCATCAAAAACAGGACCGTCGTTGCAAACTTTCAGCCTGCCTTCCAAAGTGTCAACAACGCAAGCAACGCAAGTTCCGTATCCACAGCCCATACGCGCTTCTAAACTGAGCTGGCACTCAATATTTCTTTCATGCGCCCAGTGAGCTACAGCTTTCATCATAGGCAAAGGTCCGCAAGACAAAATAACCGTTGGCAAATCGTCGTCGAAATCAAAATGCTTAACTTTTTCAAGTTCGTCAAGAAGTGTAATAACAGTTCCTTCAGCATTTGTAATACTGTGTACGTCTGAAATATATTCTTTCGTTAAATCATCTGCAAAACGCTTGTTACGGTAGCCAAGCACTGCCGTTACGCTAGAATCTTCACGCTTTGAAAGCGCCTGAGCAGCACACAAAATAGGTGGCACGCCCAAGCCGCCACTAACCAACACATAATGTGCAGGTTTGGAAATATTAAAGCCAATTCCCAAAGGTCCAAGAGCGTCAATGCTATCTCCTGGTTTAAGCTCAGCAAACTTAGCAGTGCCTTTGCCAATCACAGCAAAAATCAAAGTAAAAGTATCACCTTCTACGCTTGCAACTCCAAAAGGACGCGGAAGCATAGCAGTTGGGTCAGGGGAATACAAGTTTACAAATTGCGCAGGAGCAGCTTTTTTAGCAATCTCTAAATCTCGCAAAGTCAAACGGTACACGCCTTCGTCTAGCTTCTCATTATTGAGCACTTCTACAGCTCTGCGCCCCCAAAGGCGCGAATATTTTGCATTATTGCTTTCGTCTGCAGAACTTGAGCCGGAAGAATCAAAAGCGTCTTCACGTAACGTAATTATGGCGTTTCCAGAGGCTTTTCGCGTTGGAATAAACATGCCATCACTCATGTGGTTTCCCCTACCCTTGTATGTGTTTTGTACCGTTGCGTTTTGGTTACTTTTTTAGTTTTGATTTTAATTTATTTTTTAATTTTATTTTTAAGTTTTATTTTTTGTTATACATTTTGTTATACATTCTAGCGATACACTGCATTACGCAAGTCATCTCGCATGTTTCTCGCGGCAAAAGCTGCAGAATCACGCACAATATCAAGAATGTCATCGAGAGACATATTCCCTTGATTTTTAGCGTAATCTTCAGACTTTTTCCAAGCACCAATAATACCGCGCGAAGAATTTACAATAGCACCTTCAGAGTTTGCATCAAACATTCCAGCAACATCTTGAGCAGTACCGCCTTGAGCGCCATAGCCTGGAACCAAGAAGAAAGTATGCGGCATAATCTCGCGCAAACGCTTACCCTCCTGCGGATGCGTGGCACCTACAACTGCACCAACTCTTGAATAACCGTGCTTGCCAATGCTTGAAGCACCCCAGTTCTCAATCAAATCAGCCATATGCTCATACACTGGCTTGCCATCTTGCAAAATAAGCTCTTGAAGCTCCTTGCTAGAAGGATTCGAAGTGCGAAGCAGCACGAAAATGCTTTTATCATGCGCTAATGCTTCATCGATAAAAGGCTTCACACCATCCGAACCCATATAAGGGTTTACTGTAAGCGAATCTTCATGCCAAACGTCAAGATTTTTAGAGCTTTTTAGAAGATTTTTAAGAGATTGTGGCAGTGCGTTATCAGTAGCATTTTCGTCTTCAAAATATGCAGAAAGATTAGCAAAACCGCTTAAATGAGCCGCATACTGACCAGCAGTAGAGCCAATATCTCCGCGCTTTGCGTCACCTATTACAACTAATCCTTGCGATTTCGCATACTCGCAAGTCATTGCGTAAGTATCAATACCTGCAGGACCAAGCGCCTCGTACATTGCAATTTGCGGCTTTACTGCCGGCACAATATCCGAAACCGCGTCAATAATCGCACGATTAAACTCAAAATAAGCTGTAGCTAAGAGCGTTGGCAGCGCATCCTCGCCTTCTACTTCTTGCAAAACTTCGTCCGCAAGAGAGCTAATAATTTCCGCAGGAACAATTCCAGGCTTAGGGTCCAAGCCCACAACGCTAGGATTTTGCTTGGCTGCAATCGCTTCAATAAGTTCGTCCATAATTTACTACCATTCCAAATTTATATTCAATCAATCACATTCTCGAGAAAGCAATTTCTGAACCAATAATCGTCGCAACAGGCCTGCCTGTAAGCTGCCATCCATCAAAAGGAGTGTTTCGAGCTTTTGAATGGAACGAATTTGCGTCAACCGCCCAATTTTCGCGCATATTAATCAGCACTAAATCAACGTTTTCAGGGTGCTCAGTAATACTTAAACGCAGCGTTCGCTTGTTTGCACATCGCGAAGAAACATTAAGCAAAGCCGCAATATCAGTAGGTCTTCTGCTCATCAATTGCATTGGATTTACTGCCATTAATTCGATTAAATGCTTATCGTCCGTATATCCTGCATCAACCAAAACTTTGCGGCACACGCCGTACGCGCACTCAAGCCCAATAATTCCGTTAGGAGTACTTGCAAAATCTCCTGACTTTTCTTCCGCAGTGTGAGGCGCGTGATCTGTTGCAATCATGTCAATTGTGCCATCTGCAATAGCAGCGAGCGTTGCTTGCCTGTCCGCTTTAGAACGAAGAGGAGGATTCATCTTAGCCATAGCACCATATCGCAAAACATCCTCATCACACAAAGCTAGATAGTGAGGCGCAGTTTCGCACGTAATTGGCAAACCCTCTTTCTTTGCCTTACGAATAGCTTCAAACGCAGCAGCAGTGCTCACATGCTGGAAATGCACATGTACGCCAGTTTCGCGGGAAGCATCAATATCTCGCTGAACAATTGCAAGCTCAGTAGAAGCTGGAATTCCGCCAACGCCAAGCATTTTTGCAATCGGCCCCTCGTTCACAGCTCCCGTATCATGATGCTCGCAATGCTCCACGAATGGCAAACCAGTTTGTTTTGCCATAGCTAACACATCTCGCAAAATCGGTTCAGGTACTGCAGCACCGTCGTCGCTTATAGCAGTAATCGGGTGCTTTTTCATAGGAGAAGTTTTTTCGTCGTCATCGATTCCAGCAACATACTTTTTCCAAAGCTCAATATTGCTTGGTTTTAAGCCTTTACGTCCCAATGATGCACACACGCTCAAATCGTAGCGAACTGGCAATTTTACGCCGTAAATGCAACCATAACGCTGCAAATAGTCAACTACGTTTTCTACATCAAATGGAGCATCTTCCCAAGGCTCGCCGTCAAGAGCTGGAACAGTATTTGGCATAATCAAAACTTGCGTATAACCGCCAGCCGCAGCAGCCTCACTGCCGGTCATCATTGTTTCTTTTGCTGTTTGACCTGGATCTCTAAAATGCACATGCGGATCTGCAAAACCAGGAGCAACAACCCAATCGCTTGCGTCAATGTCGCCAGTAACGCGCGCATTCTGCTCTATAAGGGCATCCTGACGAACGCCATCAACAATAAGATCAATACGTTCGCCAGTATCCCACACAAAGATATTGCGCAAAGTTAAGGTGCCTGATTCGTTCATTTCACTCCTGGTTTTGCGTAATTTTTACAGTTATACAATAATATTATTAAATTTTTTACTTACTTTCTGCTTCTTCGTCGCAATACATGCAGCGATACTCTTGCCTTACGGAATCAGCTTTGTAGAACTTGCGTTTAAGAGTTAGTTCGCTGTTTGTTATGCAGCGAGGATTCGGGCAAGTAAGATTTTCAGGCGCATTCACGTCCGTTACATGCACGCGAGGATCCGCTAATGAAATTCCGTGCGCGTCAACAGATTGCAATTCGTCTTCTGGAACGTTCACAAAATCAGTTGGCTCGTAGCCGCAAAGCTCGTCGCCAAGAACGGAACTTTCCAAAGCCATGCGCATAAGCATACCGTTTTTAACCTGCTCAAAGTATGCTGCGCGAGGATCGTCATCAACGTCAACAGCAATCTCATTAATTCGCGGAAGCGGATGCAGCACAGGCATATGCGACTTTGCTTTTTGCAACTTTTCTTCCGTCAAAATATACGTGTCGCGAAGTCGCAAGTATTGCTCGCGATCCGTAAAACGCTCTTCTTGCACGCGAGTCATGTAAAGCACGTCAAGCTTGCCAATAACTTCCATCAAGTCGTGAGTTTCTTCGTAAGTGCACGAAGGCGTATCGTTAATGCGGTCGATTACGTACTGAGGAGTTTTAAGCTCATCTGGGCTAATTAGCACAAAATGAACGTTTCCAAAGCGGCACAAAGTTTCAATAAGCGAGTGAACTGTGCGACCATATGTTAAGTCGCCGCACAAGCCGACAGTGAGATTATTAAGGCGGCCAAATCGCGCAAGAATAGTTGCCAAGTCTGCAAGAGTTTGCGTAGGATGCATGTGACCGCCGTCGCCCGCGTTAATAATAGGCGTGCTCACAGCTTGCGTAGCAACGAAAGCAGCACCCTCCTTTGGGTGACGCATTGCAACAACATCAACATAGTTAGACACGACTTTCAAAGTATCGTTTACAGTTTCACCCTTGCTTGCGCTAGAAAGTTGCGCACCTGCAAAACCGATTACTTTTCCGCCCAAACGCAGCATTGCTGTTTCGAAGCTTAAGCGAGTGCGCGTGCTCGGCTCATAAAAAAGAGTGGCCAACACTCTGCCATCGCAAGTGTGAGCCACTTCTTTACGGTGCGAATCAATGTATCGCGCTTTGTCTAAGAGCATTCGTATTTGTGCTGTTGAAATATCGTCTAATGTAACAACACTTTTGCCAGCTAGAGAATTTGCAATTGTGCTGCGAGAAAAAGTTTGATGCAAAGAACTAGAAATTGCGTTCGTCATAATAAGTACCGCTCACCTTCCGTCAATTGGCAAGACGGTCGCAACCACACGCGACCTACGTAATTTTACTGATTAGCGTTGACGAATCCACCACCCGGAGTGGCGAAGAACTATAACTTATTATGCAACATTTAATAAGTATTTAATCCAATAAATCTATTTGTTCCAATACAGTTTGTTGATTACGTTTACCATAAGTAACCTTCAAAATATAAACTGTATTTTCTTCTAAAACAACTCTGTAATAAACAAGAAAATTCTTTACAACTATACGACGCACGCCAAGTGAATTCCAAGGCTCATACTTGACTACAGGTGCAAACTGAGGAAAAAGAGACAGTCTTTCAATACTAGATTTAATAAGATTAATAATTCTTACAGAAGTTTTCTTAGAGATATTAGATGCAACATAGTCTCTTATATTTTTTAAATCATTTTCTGCATCTTGAGTAACAAGAATATTAAAAGAACTCATTACAAGCCCTTTTCTAACTCAGCAAAAACATCCGCATATGGGCGTGCTAAACCAGAAACTGACTGCTTATAACTATGCATAAGTTTTGCAGCAAAATCAGTAGATAATAATTCGTCATTTTCTTCTAAATTTTCACTACTGACTGCTTGTTTTATAGGCGCAGAAGCATCAGCATAAAAAACTGAAGAGTTAGCTCTTTCTTTTACATCATTACTTATTACTGCATTTTTCATTAAAAATCACCTCCCGTTTTGTAATTATAACCTAAAACAAATAATGCAACAATAAACGCAAAGTGACTAAAGATGAAATGATTAGCGAGCGTAGAAAAGACGAGACATGATTTCGCGGCACTGACGCATAGTTGCTAGAAGATCGTTTTCAAAAACGCGGCCCTGATTCGGCTCGTAGCCAAGGTAAGTTGCGATTCCACCCAAAGAATACGAGTCAGTTGGAATAATATCTGCGCGAGCCATTGATCCAGACCACAAGAAGTTTGCGTTGCGCACTGCAGAACACATATGCCAGCAGCGGCTTAAAACTTCAGCATCCTCGTCGCTTATAAAATGCTCAGATTGCAATGCTTTCAGCGCTTGCATAGTTCCAACTACTCGTAAAGATTCATGCTTTGAAGCATATTGCAATTGCATCAATTGCACAGTCCACTCAACATCGCTTAAACCGCCGCGACCAAGCTTCAAATGCCTGTCCCTACTAACTCCTCGAGGCAAACGCTCCGCTTCCATGCGAGCTTTAAGCTTACGAATTTCAGCAAGCTGAGATTCACTAAGAGGATTTGCAGCGTAACGCAATTCGTTTACAACTCCGTTGAGCAAAGCATCCGCCAACTCCTTAGAACCTGCAGCAAAACGCGCTCGCAACAACGCTTGATGCTCCCAAGTGCTAGCCCATTGACGATAATACTTTTCGCAAGATTCTAGCGAACGAACAAGCGGACCGTCTTTTCCTTCCGGACGCAAATCCAAATCGACCATGATTTTTGGTTCAAGCGTAAGAGGACCTTGCAAAATATTACGCAAAATATCTACAGTTTTTTGCGCAAAGCGGTGAGCTGCGTTTAAATCGCAATCTTCACCAACCGGCTTGTAAATTACCATAATATCTGCGTCAGAACAGAAGTTTACTTCTCTACCGCCGTAGCGACCTAAAGCAATAATAGCAATCTCAGCTTGAGGAGCATTCAAATTCATGACTGACACAGCTTCACGCATAGACCATTGCAAAGTCGCATCTAAAATAGCATCAAACACATCACTCATTGCAAGCATAGAAGTATCGTCATCAATAAGACCACACATCCAAGCTAAAGCAACGCGCTCAATTTCCTGCCTGCGAAGAGCGCGCAAAGACTGCGCAAAATCCGCAATATTACTTGCATAACGCGCAACCATTGCACTAGTTTGCATGTCGAGACTTGCCCTATCGCGCGCAGATAACGCTTCGTCGTCACCAAGCCAAGTAATAGACTGAATAGACTGCATCATAGCGTCGCCAAGATAGCGCGAATCCGCCAAAACGTGGCAAAGACGCTGAGCTGCGGAAGGAGAATCACGCAAAAAACCAAGATAAGTGTTCTTTCCGCCAAAACGCTCAGCAAGACGCCGCCACGCAAGCAAACCCATATCCGGATTCTGCCCGTCGCCAAGCCACTTCAACACTGCCGGAAGCAAAATTCTATGAATTTTAGCAGCCCTAGAAAGCCCCTCTGTAAGCGCTTCAACATGCAACTGTGCTGCGCGAGCATCCGCAAAACCAATAGAAGCAAAGCGCGCACGAGCAGCCTCCGGCGAAAGCACAATAGGATCCGCATCCGTTTGAGCGTTAATAGGAAGCATCGGACGGTAGTAAATATCCTTATGCAAGTGCCGAATTTCACGACGAGCTTTATCAAAACGCGCAACTAACTCTTCCGGACGAAGCCTCACAGCACGAGCAAGGCGGCAAATCTGCTCATTGTTGTTAAG
Source organism: Gardnerella sp. C0026F2 (assembly GCF_056590715.1). Classification (NCBI taxonomy): domain Bacteria; kingdom Bacillati; phylum Actinomycetota; class Actinomycetes; order Bifidobacteriales; family Bifidobacteriaceae; genus Gardnerella; species Gardnerella sp. C0026F2. The sequence goes on along the minus strand of NZ_JBWPWR010000001.1, from coordinate 288,887 downwards.
CTGCTCTGTAGAAATTGTGCGCGCGCGATCCAAGCCGCCGTTTCCTTGCGCACCCAAATCTGGGAACAAATGCGTGCGATGCATACTCCACATTTGCTGACGATGCTCAAGAACACGCTCAAAACGGTAGTGTTCTGCCAAAAGCGCAGCCTGAGACCTAGAGACGTAGCCACCTTGAGCCAACGCTTGCAAAGCAGAAATAGTATCCCTTACTCGAAGCGACTCATCCTCACTTCCGTGCACAAGCTGCAGCATTTGCACAGTAAACTCAACATCACGCAAGCCTCCGCGACCAAGCTTCATATCCAAATCGCGTTGAGAAGCCGGAATAAGCGACTCCACACGCTGACGCATATGCTGGCAGTCCGCCACAAAATGCTCACGACCAGAAGCCTTCCAAATAAACGGCTCGACCATATCGCGATAAGCTTTTCCAAGATCCGCATCCCCTGCTGCAGGGCGCGACTTCAAAAGCGCCTGAAACTCCCAGCTACTCGCCCACTTTTCGTAATATTCCCTATGAGAATCCAGCCTACGAACAAGAGGACCATCCTTACCTTCCGGGCGAAGCGCAGTATCAATCTGCCAAAGCGGAGGCTCCACAGAGCCCATAACCACCGACTGGCATACTTTTTGCAAAACCATCGCCATAGAAGCACCAACGCGCAAGGCAGCATCCTGGTTCTGCTTGTTGCTTAAATCCGCAGGCTCCACAACATAAATCAAATCGATATCGGAAACGTAGTTAATTTCTTGCGCACCAAGCTTGCCCATAGCAATAATCGCAAATCTGCATGCGGAAGAACCAGTAACCTGTCCTCGCGAAATAGACAACGCTGCCTCTAGAACAGCATCGGCAGCGTCGGAGAGCTTACGACTAATATCTGGCTGCACTTCAACAGGGTCAGCGCTCGCTAAATCAGCTGCCATAATTGCAGCAACATGCTCACGGTAGCGCGCACGAAGCGCAGAAACTGCTTGCGCAAAGCCGAGTGATGTTAAATAAATTGTGTTAGAATCGCTGCTTTCAGAAGAAACAACTGTTGCAGTATACGCTTGTATTGCTTCGAGTAAGTCTTTTACGCGTTCTTCCCTAGTCATTGCAAAAAGATGATTCGGGTCATTTGCTGCAGCTTTTATAAGATTAGGTCTTGTGCGCATAAGCATTGCCAACGCGTTAGACGCACCTAATACTTGCATTAGGCTTGTTAATGAGTCAGATACTTGCGAATTTGAAGTTGAAATATTATTTATTATTTCTGGGTATGCTTCACTTAAATCTTGCAATGAAAGCAATGCAGAATCTGGATCTTCAACTGTGAGCGCGCTTCTTAGTAGTGTTTCAAACGATATTTTATTGCAGTTTTTGCGTATTGCCATCATTGCACAACGTGCGGCATCCGGGCGAGAAAAACCGGCTTTAATAAGGCTTCTTGAGGTGAGTGCGGAAGAGTTTGTGCTGCTTTCGTTGCAGTTGGTTTCAGTAGTTGCACTATCTGTTCTGTTCGCACTTTCCATACCGCAACTTTACATTGTGGTGGTGTACAAAAATCCCTCGCGGATTATCGGAGGATAACCTGCGAGGGATTACTTAGTTATGAGCGAGACTACTCGTTAGAGTGCTTGCGACGGCGAGAAGCTACGCCTGCAACACCAAGTCCGGAGAAGACTGCGGCAAGACTTGCAAACAAGCCAGTTGCAGCACCCGTCTTAGCAAGACCAATAGCATTACCGGAAGCACCAGAAGCATTACGCCACGCAGCCTTAGCAGCCTGAAGCTTCCTCAAAGCCGCATCAACCTGAGCCTGAGTAGCATTCTTATCAGCAAGCACACGCTTAGCTTCAGCCAAAGCACTCACATAAGCTCTAGCAGCAGCAGTATTCGTCTTAGACGCAGCAGAAGAATCCGCTTCAGAATTATTAACTTCGAGTTGCAAAGCAGACTTATCAACCGAAGCGCTCTGAGGATCACTAGTATCAAAGCCATCCCCAGCATCAGCATCGGTGTCATAGCCGCTACCGCTTCCAACACCACTGCCAACGCCAAACGGATGATTAATCTTATACTTAGCAGCCTGAAGCTTTCTCAAAGCCTCATCAACCTGAGCCTGAGTTGCGTTAGGATCGTTAAGCACACTATTAGCCTCAGCCAAAGCCTTGTTATACGCGTCAATATCGTCGCGATTGCCAATAATGAAGTACACAGACTTACGGAACTTAGCATCAGCATCAGCTTCAGACTGTAGCCCAGACTTATCAGTCTTATTAGAATCAGTAAGCTTCTTCTTAGCATCCTTAAGCCTCTGCAATGCCGCATCAACCTCAGCCTGAGTTGCATTAGGATCTGCAAGCACAGAATTAGCTTCGTCGAGCGCGTTCTTGTAGTCTTCAAGAGCTTGCTTAGATGCGTCATCACCCTTAGCTTGAGCATTCTGATACTCAGGAGACTTAGTGAAATCACCATCAGCATCCGCTTCAGACTTCAGCTCTTCTTTCTTAGTTGCATAGTCTTTTTCTATCTTCGACTTAGCATCTTGTAGCTTCTGAAGTGCATCGTCGAGCTGCTTTTTGGTTGGAGCCTGAGTCATGCCTTCTGGGAAATCATTCTTATCTTTTACTGTGCCATCATTGCGATTAAAGGCACTAAGGAGCCTCTGGGCTTCCGCGAGCTTGTCGTTGTAATCCTTAAGAGCCTTCTGAGCAGCTTCATCACCCTTAGCAGTCGCGTTCTTGAACGCAGGAGTGTTCTCGAACACGTCCTCACGCGGGTCGTCTTTGCCATCCTTAGACTTATCGACTTCCATTTGCAGCTCGGCTGGATTGGTCTTGTAGTTGGCAAGAATCTTGTCTTTGATTTCCTTAAGAGCCTTCCGAGCCTCGTCAACTTCTTGTTGTGTTGGGAGTTGATCCTTTGGAACAGCAACCTTCTTAGTCGGGTCTGCAGGATCAGCAACCTCGCCATCGTTCTTATCGATGAGTTCCTTAGCCTTTGCCAAAGCCTGCTCATACGCTACAAGGTCATCAGGCTTCTTATCTCCATCAACTTTGTCCTTGAGGTTCTTGAACTCGGTTGTATTCTCAATGTCAGGAACCTTAGTTGTGCCAGTATTATCCTTATCGTCAACTTCCTTCTGCAAGTCGTCAACTTTGGTCTTGAAGTTGTCATCGATGTCTTGCTTTGCTTTCTTCAAAGCATCAAGAGCATCATCAACCTGCTTCTGAGTTGGACGATCTTCTGGCTTTGCGTTTGGATCAGGATTCTTGACCTTCTCGATAAGTGCATTTGCTGCAGCAACTTTCTCGGCGTAAGCATTAAGCTTTGAGGTCGCATCAGTGTCGCCAGCGTTCTTCTTTTCAAGAGCGTTCTTGTACGGAATCGACTCTTCAAACTTAGGAGTTACAGGATTGCCCTGGGCATCCTTATCACCAACTTCGTTATTAAGCTTGTCAACGTTGGTCTTGTAGTCGCTGGTAACTTTGTCCATGGCTTCTTGCAAAGTCTTAAGCGCTTCATCAACTTCCTTCTGAGTTTTACCAGTTGGATTGTCAATGATGGCCTTAGCTTTCTTCAGAGCGCTGTTATCAACGGTATCGTCAAGAGCTTCAACAGCGTCCTTAGCTTTACCTTTCTTATCTTGATCAGCGGTTGCAGAATTGTCATCCTTAAGCGCCACAGCATTCTTATACTCAGGCGTATTCTTGAAGTCGCCACCTGCAAAGTCTTTGGCAGCAGTCAACGCTTCAAGATTCGTCTTGTAGTTGTCGGTAATCTGCTTCTTGGCCGCTTTCAGAGCGTCAAGCGCCTCGTTTATCTCCTTTTGCGTTGGACGCTCGCTGTTCTTCTTGCCTTGCTCCGTTGCAGCCTTTACAAGATCGCGCGCAGTTTTCAGTGCGTCCTTGTATGCCTTAACGTCGTCCTTGCCAGTTTCCTTACCGTCGGCATTCTTAAACTCTGGAGAGTCCTCGAACTTGCCATCTACACTAGCGCCTTCGGTATCTGCCTTAGACTTCTCAGCTTCTGTGTTCAAAGCAGTGGTATCAGTCTTGTACGTGTCAAGCTTGGTACGTGCTTCATCAAGAGCCTTAAGTGCATCGTTGATTTCTTTTTGCGTTGGCCTTACATCTTGTGGCGTATCGGCGCTGTCATGCTTCTTCAAAAGCTCCTGAGCTTTGGTCAAAGCTTCGTCATACGCCTTCTTGTCTGCAGCAGCCTTCTCATTCTTCTCCTTATCAGGAACAAGTTTGCCGCCCTCTTCCTTCATGAAGTGAGGATCAGACGCGTTGCGATACGCATCAGATGTAACAGTACCTTCGGTAGCAGCTGCGTCACCCTGCTTCTCTTTACCGTGTTCGCTAACACTCTTTTGGAGCTTGGTGGTGTCGGTGTTGTACTTGTCAAGCTCTTTGCGGGCATTATCAAGGGCGGTCTTGGCGTCGTTGATGTCCTTCTGTGTAGCGTTAGGATCGTTTAGCTTTTCTTTTGCTTTGTTGAGCGCTTCACCATAAGCGTCCACCGCCTTTTTAGCTGCTTCTTTCTTAGTTGTATCCTCAGTTCCATCGTCATTCTTGAAATCAGGTACCGAAGCATTCTTATACGCAGGGGTCTGCTTGGTAGCATCATCCTCGTTAACAGACTTAATCAAGTCATCGGTCTTAGTCTTAAACTTATCCAGACCTTCAACAGCTTTTTTAAGATCTGCAAGGAGCTTTGTTACATCCCTATTCAAAGGCTGACCCTTAGCATGAGACTGGATGTTCTTAAGATAGTCAGGGCTACTAGTATCTCCATTCTTTACAGGAATATTATTTGTTGAGATTGGAGCACTACCAGGCTTGCCATCTACCGTATCTTGAGGCATCTTATCATTGAAGGCATCTTGCAAAGCCTTAAGAGCATCATCGTATGCTTTCGCTGCCTTAGCTTCCTCAGAATTTGGATCAGTATTTGCAGACGCGTTTAGATACGCTGGGCTTTTAGTTATAGCCAAGCTGTGAAGCAACGCCGCCGAAATCTTGCTGGTGTCGGTTGCATAAGTGTCGATAATCTTACGCGCGTCAAGAAGTTGTTGCTTAACTTTGTCAACGTCTGTTTGCGTTATTGTGCTATCAGGCTTCTTCAAATTTTCCATCAAGTCTTTTGCAGCGTGATAAGCGTCGTTATAGGCTTTGAAGTCTTTCTTAGCCTGCTCGTCACCTGTTTGCGCCTTATCAAAGGCGTTGAAGTAGGCTGGCATCAGGTAGCCACTAAAGTTGTCAGCAAGCGCTTTACCAAGATCGGTTTCATCCGTAGAGTACTTATCAGCATGAAGTGCTGCTTCTGCTTTTTCAAGCGCTTCCTTAGCCTTTTTTACATCGGCATTTGTAGCGTTCTTTTCACCAAGCACTCTCTTAGCTTCTGCAAGTGCCTTATCGTAATCATCGATTGCCTTCTGAGCCGCCTGCTTATCAGCGTCACTTGCGCTCGAATCATTAGCCTTATTCTTGGCGTTCGTATAGAACACACTCTGCTTGCCATCATTGTTATCGAAGCTATTTTGAACAGCAGCGTCAAGAGGAGCCTTGTTGGTTGCGTTCTTGTCGAGCGCATCCTTAGCTTCCTTAAGCTTCTTGATAGCCTCGTTCACTTCCCTCTGGGAAGCGTTTGGTTCCTTGGAGACTCTGTCCGCTTCTGCTACAGCGTCGTCGTACGCCTTGCGCTCTTTCTCACTCGAGTTCTGGTAGGTTGGGTCGGCAGTCTTAATCTTCTCTGTAGGATCAGTCTTCTTTGCATCGCCCGTGTTTACCTTACCATGCTGAGCGATGGCATTATTCAACTCATCCTTGTTGGTGGTGAAGTCGTTAAGCTTTGCGCGCGCAGCGTCCAGCTTAGCCTTGGCAGCATCAACAGCCTTCTGCGTAGCGTTCTTGTCTTCCTTTAACGTCTTAGCGTCTTCAAGAGCCTTGTCGTAATCTTCCTTGGCTTTCTTAGCTGCCTCATTCCTTTCAGTGTCAGCAGAACCGTCGGCCTTCCTAAAGTCAGGCTCAGTAACATTCTTGTACTTATCGCTAGCTTTTGTACCAGTTGTAGCTTGTTGACCTTCAGCAGGCGTACCATCTTCGGTTATCGACTTATCCAAGCCGTCCTTGATGGTGTCAGGACCATCAAGCTCGGCGCGTGCCTTATTAAGGTTAATCGTGGCGTTATCGATATCAGCCTTCTGCGGCTCGGTAAGCTTCGACTCGTCGATATCCTTTACAGACTCATACAAGTCCTTTGCAGTTTGCAACGCCTTATCGTACGCCTCTTTCTTCTTATCAGAAGCGTTGTAATAGGCTGACTGTGTTGGAACATCTTTGCCTTCAACAGGAACAGTCTTGTGATCATCAACCGACTTCTTCAAATCACTCGTCTTGTGATTCGTTTGCGGCACAAAGATAACGTTAATTGCCTTTGCTGTATTGCCTGGATGGCGATTTTTCTCCAGATAAACATCCTTATAGTACGACATTGCATATGGCTCAACAAACAAGCGCGCCTTGAAAATCTTGTCCTTTTTGCCTGCTACCGTTACAGAGCCAGCTTCTGGATCCCATGAATACGAACCAGATATTGATAAATTATCACCGAGGTCTACGTCAGAATTAGAAACTTTCTGATTCCCAGACCAATAAGCGCCACCCATATTGCCAAGCGTAAGCTCGCCAGTTGGCTCATTATCTTTAAGGGCGTATTTCATGTGCGACTTGCGGGGCTTACCGTTTACATCTTCATGATCGAGCTGCTCGCCGCCTGTAAGATCTCGCAAACCAGACTTTGGATCCTTTGGTTTAGCCTTCAGCAAACCAAGAATCTTTGTTGTATCAAACTCTTGCGCTTTAGTTGGGTCGTAACGGTAGATGATAGTGGTTTTACTATCATTACTCCAAGAAATACCCTCGTCGGTATCGCGACCATCAATCTTAGTCTTAGTCCAAGTAACGTCGTAATCCGTACGAATATTTGGAAGCTTGGTGAGCTTGCTCTCTTTTACATTAGATGTAAACTCAGCAACTGACTTGTCGGTCTTGATTTTAACGGTAATTGTATTTTCCGCTTGACCATTCGAGATGCCTATATTTTCATGACCAACGGTAGTATCTCCTTTGACATACTCAAGCGTAATCTGATCTTTGCTGGTAAGATCAAGCTCTTGATTATCTTTGTTGGCTTCAAAAATAGCTGTCTTGATTCGTTCAATCTCGGCCTTTGAATATCCAAGTGGATTAGCAACAAAGACTGCTTTGTCGTTTGAAGGAACAACAAACTCGCCGTCCGTGAGCTTCTTCAAAACGAGGTCTCGCAGTGCAATCTTAGGAGCGTCCTTTGGATCCACGCCAGCAAAGTTGATAGTGAATTCACCCTGGTCGTTAATGGTCACCTGATCTAGGCTTACGTTATTAAGGCGCGCAAGCTTCTTTTTAATATCTTCCTTAACTTCAGCCGAAACATTAGTCGGATCTTCAACAATCGGCTTATCAATGCGCGTATCGTAGCGCGCAACTGTAAGCGGAATAGCCCCGGACTTAAAGCCCAAATCCGTAACCATATAGGTGTTAAGAGTCTTCGCACCAGCTACATAAGAGTCTGTATCGCCAGTTTTTTTAGTATTAATAGCCGCAAACTGCTTTGCGTCATAAGCATCCGCAGATTTTACTTTGATCTTGCCATCAGTGGTATCGGCAACTTGTACCGCTTTACCATTCTCCCTGGTAAATACACCCTTCGATGTACTTGCTGCAGTAAGCTGATCGTTCACAGACTTCTTATCTGTGCGAGCAGTTTCAGCATTAGCAGCAGCGGTAATTGCTGCTTGAATCTGCTCCTCCGTAAGAGGCTGATTATATTTCAGCACAACTGATCCAGCTGTCTTTGGTGGCACAAGCGTTGCTGCACGGAATGCATTCGTTTTATAAATAGTTGTAGTGCCATCTTTAGCAGTTACGTACACAAAAATAGAACGATTTGCTGCATACTTCTCAGCAGCGCCGATATTGCCATCTCTAAAAAGAGTGCTCATCGTAAGAGTTGCAGAGCCGTCTTGATCATTCGGAGTAAACGTATAGTTTCCAGAGAAGCTCTGGTGCAGACTATCATTGCCAGAATAGTATTCAGCAGACTTTCTGCCGGTAGCGTTATCCAAACCATTTGTTATAGAAGGTAAAATAGCAATATTTGTAATTTTTCCACCATCTTTTGGTGCTGCAAAGTGGAAAGTAATAGTGTGATTTTCACCATCTACGCTATACGTGTTATCTGAGCTTCCCCAACCATACACATTTGGCATAGTTTCAGCGTTATTCTCGTTAATTTCAATCTTGGTATTAGTGGAATCCGATGTATCAGGATTAATTTTATTAGAATCTTGGTTTTCTGAAGCATTCGACGCGCGATCCGTGACGCCCACAGAAGCATATGTAGCAGTCTTTACATCAGTAGTTTCAGTCTTAGAATCATCAGTAGTTGCAGTATTCTCAGACTTCTTATTTTCAGTCTTGGCTACAGTCTGCTCAGTCTTCTTTTCATCAGCATTGCTTGCAGTCTGCTTCTTTTCTTCAGACTTCTGCTCAAAATCTTTATTAATATCAGTCTGATTCTTCTTCGCATCATCCTTAGCTTTATCATCCTTGGAATCAGCATTACCAGCATCATCCTTCTTACCAGCATTCTCACCAGTAGTCACAGGCGTCTGTGCTACATCCGGCTTTGTGTCAGGAGTCACACCAGTTTCCGCAGCCATTGCAGGAGTTGCGCCAAAAGCGAACGCTGCACCAGCCAGCACGCCAGCGGCTCCAACCGTAAACGCCGCCACTTTGCGAGCGTCAACAGCCTTCGCAATCGCATTACTTACTGCAGCATCCAATGTAACCTTGCGAGCGTGCTTTCCGGAATTTGAATTAGCCATTGTGTATCTCCTTGAATAACAGATTCTCTCTGAACAAGTCTTTGTGAATTTATCAATAAAGAGCTTTGTGCAGTAAACGCTGATTGAACTACGGTCAAATACGTATCAAACTTCTGTTCAGCTCTCAAAATCGCAATCTCTTTTGTTGAGATTCACACTCAATAATACCGAATATACAAGTTTTTTGCAACATATTTGTTATGACGTATAGCCTACTACCCCCCCCCCGTGGGGCTTTATTTCAACGTTTTCGACAGGTTTTTGCAATCAAAATGAATATAGTAAATGTAAGCTAGCTTACAGTTTTAATGGCGATTCTAAACGCATGTTTAGTATAAATTGCATTTATTTTACGCATATATACATAGATATGCATTTATATTGCACTTTGTTTAATGTGGCGCGAGTTTTGTGGGATTTCTTTCCTTGCACGTCCCGTCCTTCAGTCGCTTTAGCTGTTAAAGGTTTTACTGTCTGCTTTGTTCTTAAAAGAATGTTGCTTCCTCAGTCCTCTTTTAGTGCTCGTAAAGAAATCCCCCAAACTCTGCGTGTTTAATCGTTAATAACCGTGCCTTATCACAGAGATTTTTCGATTTTTCTTCTTCGCTTGGCGAATCAGCAGCCTGCGGCTCTGACGTTCGCCGCACTCAGTGCAAAAAATCTCAAATCTCTACCACACTAATATCCACGCGAATGAATAACGAAGCAATTAATATGCAAAACAAACTATAAAAATAGATAGTTGCACCACACCGCAGCTTAATTGCGCGACTTTAGTTGCACTTAGTAAACCACGCACTTTACGTAACAAACTTAACGAGTCTATGAGTTTTGTGTTGTCGTTTAGTGTGTTGAGAGGCTGGAAAAATTGTGTTCAGTGCTAAAAGAGGACTGAGAAGCTACATTCTTTAAAGATAGGCGAACACAATAAGCGCCTTTAGCAGCCAGAGCGCCCGAAGGACTGGGCGCGACGACCTGCCGTAGCGCTTATTCCTCACGGCATAGCCGTTCGGCTGATTTGGTATGTGAAGCACACCGTGCTTCACAATTGAGCCAAATCACGCTTTGAAGGAGCTTGAAATCCTGTTGATTTCAAGCTCGGTCAAAGCGCGCGCGAAGGCAACTCGGAGCGTGAGCTTGCTCAAGTTGAAAGCACGGTGTGCTTTCAACGCAAGCTCAGCAGCGAGTACACGCAAAGTGTACGAGCGCTATAAGCGCAAACACAAATTTTCCAGCCTCGTCAAAACCAAAAAACTAAATCAGTTACAAAACTCATAGACGATACGCAAGAATCCTCCAAAACTCGCGTAACGCTACCACCTACCCAATCTTCGTAAACAGCGGCTTCACATTCGCCCAAATTCTGCGCGCAATTCCCGGATGATTCATGGTATACAAGTGAATACCATCCACTCCTTCGGCAATTAAATCGTTAATCTGCTGGGATGCAAAAATACTGCCGGCATCGCGCAAGCAATCAGCATTACTCCCCCAACGATTCATCATTGCGGAAACTTGCGAAGTAATACGAGACGCACACAAGCTCGTCATGCGCTTAACTTGCGAAGCGTTCGCCACAGGCATTACTCCAGCCTCAATCGGCACGTTAATGCCAGCCGCACGAGCTAAATCACGGAAGCGCAAAAAATCCTCATTATCGTAGAATAATTGCGAAATTAAATGCGTAACACCAGCATCAACCTTGCGCTTCAAATTATCAATATCCGCTTGCAAACTTTCCGCCTCCGGATGCTTCTCCGGGTAGCAAGCGCCCAAAATCGGCAAATCCGGGCGCTTTGAACGAATATAATAAACCAAGTCACTAGCGTGCTCAAAAACGCCTGCCGCTTCCTGGCCAGCAATCACGTCGCCGCGCAAAGCCAAAACACCGGAAACACCAGCATTATCAAACATTTCCAAAGCTTCATCAACAGCATCATAATCAAGGTAGCGAGCTGTTAAATGCGCAACCGCGTCAATACCGTATTCGGAGCGAATTGTATGAGCAATACGCGCAGTAGCAGTACGATCCTGCAGCTTTCCAGTGCCGTAAGTAACCGAAATAAAATCCGGGTCAAGACCCTTCAAGCCATCCAAAGTATCGTAAATCGTACCAATAGGAGATGTTCGCTTAGGTGGAAAAACTTCTAGCGAAAACTTTGGTTTATAAGCCACAACTCACCCCCTGCTCGGCTGATCTATTAGCTTGTTATCTTGCAATTCTTCCCTAACCTCGCGAGCAGCAGCGACAAGATTCTCCAAGCTTGGCCAAGTTTCAGCGTCGCCTCGAGTTTTAAGACCACAATCCGGGTTAATCCACAGTTTCTCGGCAGGCATCTTACGCAAAATCTCGTGAATACGCTCCACAAGCTCCGCCTTGCCAGGAACGCGAGGAGAATGAATATCGTAAACGCCAGGGCCAGCCTCAGTTTCAAAATGCGCGTCGTGAATAGCGTCAAGCACAACCAAGTCGCCACGAGAAGCCTCGAAAGAAATCACATCCGCATCCATAGCATCAATGTCGCGAATAATGTCATTAAACTCCGAATAGCACATATGCGTGTGAATTTGCGTAGTCGCAGCAACTGCAGAATGAACCAAGCGGAAAGCAGCAATCGCCCAATCCAAATACTTCTTATGCCAATCAGAGCGGCGAAGCGGCAACTTTTCGCGCAAAGCAGCCTCATCAATCTGAATCACACGAATACCAGCGCGCTCCAAATCCAACACTTCATCGCGAATAGCAAGAGCCAACTGCTGAGTCTGCTGCTCGTGAGTAATATCCTCGCGAGGCCAAGACCAGTTAAGAATCGTCACAGGGCCAGTAAGCATGCCCTTAACAATATGCTTCGTGCAGCTTTGAGCGTAAGCGCTCCAAGCCACGGTAATTGCAGACTCGCGAGAAACATCCGACCACACGATTGGAGGCTTCACGCAGCGAGTACCATAAGACTGCACCCAAGCGTTCTTCGTAAACTTAAAGCCGCGCAAATGCTGGCCGAAATATTCAACCATGTCGTTGCGCTCAAACTCGCCGTGAACAAGCACATCCAAGCCAATCTGCTCCTGATGCTCAATGCACTTGGCAATGCGATCGCGCATAAACTCGTCGTAAGCTTCACGCGAAATCTCGCCCTTACGAAGAGCGGCACGAGCGTTACGAATATCCTTAGTTTGCGGGAAAGATCCAATAGTAGTCGTTGGCAAATCCGGCAAGCCAAGAGCTTCCTTTTGCAAACGCTGGCGTTCCGCTCTTTCCGGCAGTCGCACAAAATCAGACTCTTTAAGATTCGAAAGACGATTAGCAACAGCAGCATCTGCTTTCACGCGCGAACCGTCAAACAAAGCCTGATTCTTAGCCAAAACGTTACTTGACTTGCGGCTTTCGTCACTTTCTGCAGCAAGATTTGCAATATCGCGAATCTCTTGCAACTTTTCAACAGCAAAAGCAAAATGTTGCAAAACATCCGCACCCAAAGCATCCTCACCAGCAGTGCTAAAAGGCACGTGAAGAAGCGAGCAAGCAGTAGAAACAGCCACTCGATCCGTAATATTCTCGCGCAAAGCGTCAATAAGCCCAAGGCTCACAGCATAATCGTTGCGCCAAATATTACGTCCGTTTACAACGCCCGCAAAAAGCGTAGTTTTTTCGTTCACACCATAACGCTCAATGGCCGCAAGATTTTCGTCCTTGCCTTCCACCAAATCAACACCAACGCCGTCAAAACCAAGATTATTCACAGTTTCGTAAGCATCAGCAATATTGCCAAAATAAGTGTTAAGAAGAATCTTAACTTCCGCACTCCTAGCATCAAGCAAAGGCTTATACAAAGCTTCAAAAAGCTCCAAATCGCCTTCCTCTTTATCAAGCGCCAAATAAGGCTCATCAAATTGCAACCAAGTTGCGTGAAGCTCGCCAAAACGCTTAACAATACTCGCATAAGCAAAAGCCAGAGCCGAAATAACAGACTCAGTTACTTCCAACTCCTGTGCTTCAGGAGTACGAGCCAACTTCAAGAACGTGTAAGGACCAATCAACACAGGCTTCGTTTCCAAACCCTGCGCGCGAGCCTCCAAAAACTCGTCAAAAGGCTTAGTTCCAGCCAAATGCAAGTCTTCCGGATTCTCAACTTCCGGAACAATATAGTGGTAGTTCGTAGTAAACCACTTCTTCATTGGCAAAGCCGTCACATCTCCGCGCTCACCCTGATAGCCGCGCGCAATAGCAAAAAGCGTATCCTCAGCATGCTCAAAATTCAATTTACGATAACGCTCAGGCACAGCACCAAGCAAAATAGCAGTATCGAGCATTTGATCATAGTAGCTAAAATCGTTACTTGGAATTAAATCAATTCCAGCTTCAGCTTGCAAACGCCAATGCTTAGCTCGCAAAGACTGAGCAACTTCACGCACTTCATCCAAAGAAGCATCCTGCTTCCAGTAACGTTCAATAATCTTCTTCAACTCACGATTAGCGCCAATACGTGGGAAACCGGAAACAGAAGTAAAAACCGCAGACATACATCCTCCAAAAAATTTCTTTGACTCGCTTTAGCCTAGCAAAGAAATGCTTGAATGCGGTCATTCAAGAACTTGGGGTGTCGTTATAAGATTAATTTATATGCTTAATTTCGTGTGGTTAGGCAAAGGATTTGGGGGTTAGGATTGCGAGGGCCGTGGCGCCGCGCAAGCCGCAAGTTGCAAATGGACGATCAGACACAAGCACCACAACAGACGCATTAGCAAGCCCCAAACGCATCGCCCCAAGCACATCCGGATCCGAATCCGGCGAAGAAAGCCACTGCGCAGCCATAGACATCGTCGGCTCATGGCCCACAATCATCGTCGTATGAACATCGCTTCGAACCGCCTGCAACTCGTCCATAACCGACTGCATACCACCATCGTAAAGACTTTTGCGAGACTCAACCACAGGCGCATCGCCAAAACGCTTCAACATTCGCTTCAAAGTTTGCTCAGTACGGTTCGCACTAGAACACACAATATAATCCGGCACAAGCTTCAAAGATTCCAAGCCTTTTGCCATAATTTTCGCCTGCTTCAAGCCCTTATCGGTAAGCCCACGACCCCAATCGTCACCCATTTGAGGAGCCTCAGCTTTAGCATGACGCATCAGCAACAAAACGTACTTACTATGATGTGCTTTTTTCATAAGCTTTTTCATTGGTGATGCCATAATGCTCTCCTACTTAGCTTGATTAAGCGCTGATTGTTGTGCAGACTGCGAATCTTGCGAATCTTGCAACTGCAAATCTTCCGGCAATTGCGCAAGCTGCACGTCTAAATCACGCAAAACTTTACGCAATTTACGATCCGAAATATCGCGCAAAGACAAGTCTTCCAACTGTTCAGCGCGCTCTTCTGCTGTCATATCGTCAATATCGCTCACAGTATCTTTAGTACCGTGCTCACGCTTCTTCAAAGCGCTAAAACCTTCTGCCATTGCGCGCGAAACAATCAAAAATCCAGTGTGGCCAATCATCGCGTGATCCGGACGAACCGCCAAACCTTGAGCTTTCCAAGTGCGCTCCAATGTTTCTTGAATTTCTGGCTCCGTCCACATGCCGCTTTCTCGCAAAGCTTCAGCCATTCGAGACATTTGCGTAGTAGTCGTAACGTACGCAATAAGCACGCCTCCAGGCACAATAACGCGATGTGCTTGTTCAAGGCGATTCCAAGGATCAAGCATGTCTAGCATAATACGATCCACGCTGTGAGCGTCCAAAGTTTTTGCAACAGAATCAAAATCGCCAGTAAGCAAATTCCACCATTCTGGACGCTTCCCGTAGTACAAAGTTGCGTTAGACTCGGCAATGCGCGCAAAATCCGGGCGAAGCTCAATCGTCGTAAGCTTTCCGCTCTCCCCAACTGCGTCCAAAAGGCTTAAGCTCATAGCACCAGAGCCAGCACCCGACTCCAAAACGCGCATTCCGGAGCGAATATCTCCTAAAGCAATCACTTGCGCAATATCTTTAGGATACATAATTTGCGCGCCTCTAGGCATAGAAAGCACGTAGTCAACCATGCGCGGTCGCATAACTACATAATCCCAGCCACCAATAGCGCGAGCTGCTTTCCAAGGCTTATTGCCAGATTTTGAAAGGTCTTTAGATTCTTGATTTTCGCTAGTTTGCTGAGATTCGCGCTTTGCACTAACAGTAGTAATTACAACGCCTTCGCTTTGACCAATCACGTCGTCGTGACAAATAAGACCATGCTCAGTTTGTGTAAATCCGCCTGCAATAAGTTGTGCAGTAATTCGCTTACCTTTACGATCAGTGAACTGAATCTTCTCACCTACTCGTAACACTCCGCTACGCGAACTACCTGCACGCACTAAACACCTCGCAACTTTAAAACGACTTTTATTATTTCTACTATTATAAGCTCACAGTGGTAAGAGGCATTGCAGAATCGATTGCAAAATCAGGAGCAGAAGGACGAACCCCTGCTTCTACCAAATTCACACCAAGCATTGCAACCATCGCACCGTTATCCGTGCAAAGCTTGAGCTCTGGCAAACGCACTTCAATTCCATGCTCCTTGCCGCAAGCCAGCAAATGCTCACGAAGCTGCGAATTAGCAGAGAATCCGCCACCAATCATCAACGTTTTAGAACCGTACTGCTCGCAGCCCATCATAGCTTTGCGTGAAAGCACTTCCGCCACAGAATTAGCCAAAGAAGCACACACGTCGTCAACTGGAATTTCAAGCCCTTGAGCCTCACGCGCTTCAACCCAACGAGCAACAGCAGTTTTTACACCCGAGAAGCTGAAATCGTACGGATGCTCTTTGCCGGAACGACCTTGCGTCAAACCTTGCGGAACTTTCAAAGTATCCGGATTTCCAAGCCTGCCATGCCTATCAATATGAGGGCCACCCGGGTATGGGAATCCAAGCAAACGCGCAACCTTATCAAAGCACTCGCCGGCAGCATCGTCCAAAGTTGTACCAACAACGTCAATGCTTCTAGCAATATCGTTCACGTGAAGAAGCGAAGTGTGACCGCCGGAAACAATTAAAGCAAGCACATCTTCCGGCACATCGCCGAATTGCAATTGCGTTACTGCAATATGCCCGATTACGTGGTTAATGCCATAAATTGGCTTATTTGCAGCCCAAGCCAAAGCTTTAGCTCCCGAAACTCCCACAGCTAAGCAGCCTGCTAAACCAGGGCCTGCGCTTACTGCAATCGCGTCAACATCGCTTAAATCCATGTTTGCGTCTGCCAATGCTTTAG
This sequence comes from Gardnerella sp. C0026F2, assembly GCF_056590715.1. Taxonomy (NCBI): domain Bacteria; kingdom Bacillati; phylum Actinomycetota; class Actinomycetes; order Bifidobacteriales; family Bifidobacteriaceae; genus Gardnerella; species Gardnerella sp. C0026F2. Next base: position 272,705 of record NZ_JBWPWR010000001.1, on the reverse strand, counting down.
AAACAACCGGCACGAAAGCTTCAGCGTGCGCGCGAGAAGCAATTTCTGGAATCACGCCACCGTAGCGCGCATGCTCTTGCATTGAAGATGCCACCACATTCGACACCAGCGTACGTCCGCGCACAATAGCTGCGGCAGTTTCGTCACAAGTTGATTCAATTCCCAATACGATTGCTTCGCTCATTTTATTCCTCTTTATTCCTCGTTATTCCTCAGTTCCGTTATTTTTTGCGGTTAGATCAGCACACATCGTGTACGCATCCACACCTTCCGGCTGATAGTAACGCTTTCGCAAACCCATTTTCTTAAAACTAAAACGTTCATACAACGCGAGCGCAGGAACATTGTCAACTCGCACTTCTAGCAGCATGCGTTTAGCACCAATTTGTTTTGCGGTTTTAATCATTGTCAACAAAAGTTTAGAAGCTATGCCTTTTCGTTGATATTGCTTAGCAACGCCAATTGTCATTATTTGCGCATCGTCGCCATCAAACCAGTAGCCAGCATACCCGCATAACGTATGCGTATTTTCGTCGATTTGAGCGTAATACGCGCGCATAGGAGCTTGCAATTCTTGCGAAATCATGCTCTCATTCCATGAGCCTTTGCCAAACAAGTCGGCTTCAATAGGCGCTATTTTTTGCGCTAACTCATCGCATGTAAAATCGCACTTTGGAACTATATTGCAACCTTCGGCTACTGCTGGAAATTTAGAACGCGTTATATCAACAATCATAATTACTCAAATCGTTATAAAACGCTTCTATTTCTCTTTTACCTTATTCGCTTCGCCAGAGCCAAGCACATGCTTAAGCGGATTTGGCACCGACACGTCCGGACGGCGCAAATAAAGCGGTTCAACAGCTTTTACGTGCTCATCTTTATCGACGCAATGCTCAGCGCAATTCTCAGCGCAGCTCTCAGCACAATTTTCAGTGCAATTCTCAGCGCACTGCTCGAAAATTTGCAAACCGTTTGAGCCCAAGTCAAGCGCAGAAACTTCTGCAATAACGCCAACATGCACGATATTTTGCCAGTCTTCAACGTATTTTTTAGCACCGTGTCCGAGCACATCAACGCAATAATTTTCGCCATTTTCGCTCGCTAAATACTCGTTTACGCGAGACACAACATTTTGCGGATAGTCAATATCCATATTTATCAGTGCATTTCCTTCGTCGTCGTACAAGGACATGTACACTTGGCGACGGCGCGCATCGTTTAGAGAAAGCACGTAGTGACGAATATTAGACTCGCAAGAATCAGCATCATTCGGAAGATTTAGCAGCAAATCCTTGCAAATAACGCCATTTTTGCGAGCTTCTTCAAACGCTCCAGATCGCATCATCAAACTTTGAGGAAGAAGACTATCACAGCCCAAAATTTCAGCATTATTTGCAAACGCAATCGCTTTTGCTGCAACTAATCCTGCGCGAAGTCCTGTAAAAGGAGCAGGACCTACTCCCACAACCACGCGTTTAATATCGGAAGGCTTAAGCCCAGCGTCCTCCACAACTTTTGCAATATTTACTTGTAAACGCTCCACGTGAGTGCGAGAGTCGGTTTCAACAATCGGCTCATGGCCCACAATTCCAACAGTAGAGCCAAATGATGTGTCAATAATCAGCGTATTACTCATGTTCATTCCTCGAAATCACGTACCAGACTAGCTTACTCGCTTAGCACAACTTGCATTATTTACTGCGATATTTGTTGTGATATTTACTCACGTATTTCTAGTTACAATTTTGCAAGTCGATTAAGCCAATCCTTGCCAACAGCTTTCAAAGTTACAATTCGCTCACCGTCGCTAGTAAAATCATCTACTTGCGAAGAGTCAATAGGTCTTGCAATATGAACCTCTAAGCGCTCAGCAGCAAGCACTCCAGCCATTTGCTCACCCCACTCCATAAGCACAACAGTGCCATCTCCCGGCTCTTCCAAAGCTTCGTCAAGCCCCAAAGATTCAAGCTCGTCAAGCAAACGCGAAACAGTATCTTGACCCGGAGCAAAATCTTCACCACCCAAACGGTAAGCATCAACGTGAATTAGCGTCGCCGGCTTGCCATCCGCAAAAGTGCCGTGCAATTCTCGCGCAATCGTAAAAGTTGGAGACACAATCGGCTCGCTAATTGAAAGCCCTGCGCCAAAACCTTGCGCGAACGTTGTTTTACCAGCTCCAAGAGGGCCAGAAAGCAGCAGAACGTCACCTTCTTTAACAAGTTTTGCCACAGCTTTACCAAGCTCGCGCATATCAGTATCCGTAGGCACAGTACAAACTTTTTGCTGTTCTGACACCGTTTCTTCTTTCATACTTAACACAATCTTTCTAATTTGCAGTTCTTAATTTACGTTTCTTATTTACGATTCTTAATTACGATTCCTATTTACGATTCTTATTTACGATTCTTAATTTACGCTTTCTAATTTCCTCGAGACGCAATGAGCATAATACATTTTTCAAGCGCATAATTCGCATCACTAGATCCGCCTTTGCACTGCTCATCCGCCCAAGCTAAAGATTGCAAACATTTAGAAACACCTGCACTATTCCATCCAGCAAGCTGACGCATTGCCATTTTCAGAGCCCACGGGTTTACTTTCGCTTCAGCACTAGAAATCGTGCCGTTGCGAATTGCTATTGCGAGCGCAATTACGCGTACTTTTGCAGCCAAAGCACCTATTAATGCTATGGCGTCAACTCCTTGAGCAATTGCAGTTCTTGCTGCAAGCACAGCAGAACCTGCATGACCTGCAACAGCTTTATCTGCAACAAAAAAGCCGGTAACTTGCGGATCTGCAATCAAGTATCGGTCGACAATATCAAGCGTTATTGGATTATCGTCATAGTCGAAACATAATTGCGAGCATAATGCTGCAAGCTCCCCCGTTTTACTTCCCAAAACTGACACAAGACGTTGTGCTGCTTGAGGCTCAACGCTTCGATTGCGACGCTCAAATATGCTCATAACGAAGTTGAGCTTTGCATCGTCTTTTTTAAGATCCGGCACTGTAATTGTGTTTGCGCCAGCTTTCGTAAGGCGCGTAATAATAGACTTTCCTTTAAGCCCACCTTCGTGACGTGCAATAACCCAGCTTAAAGGAGATTTGTCAAAATTATTTTCGTTATTTTGCGCTTGTTTGCAGAAATTTTCGATTGCGTCTACTAAAGACTCGTCTGCTTGTTGCAAATTATTTATTATTACAATCGTTCCGTCACCGAAAAGCGAAGGACCTACAGCTTCGTCAAATGCGTACTGATCCGCAGTTGACGCATCGAGTTCAATAATTTCAGCATCCGGAGCACTTTTTTGAACTTTTTCACGCACATTTCGAGCATTTAGCTCGTTTAAGTAAGCGTCACCTCCAACTACCAGCGTAACTGGCATAACGCGTTGCGCGCGCTTATCATTTGCTGCCATAATGCTCCTTAAACCAACCAACTCTTAACCATCATAATATTGCATTCGAATATGCGTGCGTGTTTGCTACTCTTCGAAAATTTTCTCTGCTTCTCGTAACATTCGCTTTGCCGAAGCAGACCACAGTTGACCAATTATGCTAGCTCTTTGAACATAATACTTATTGCGAAAAGCTCGCAAAGCTAGCATAAACAAAGCCAATATCACAAATTCTGCACACAACATTGCCCATGCTCCTGCGGCACCTTTTATCCATGGAAACACGCCAAAAGATACTTCATCGCACCAACACGCGCACTTTTGCATAAAGCTTGTTCCAATTGATGAAGCTTTTGCGAAAACAAGCGATAATCCATCGTTAAAGCTCGCACAAACTAGTGAAATTAAGCCGCACACTGTTGCCCAATCCATAAGAGGCGCAACTATTAGATTAGCTGGCACAGACATAAATGACACTTCCGGTTGCATAAGAATTTGCACTGGCATAGTCCAAAATTGTGCAGAAAGCGTTATAGCTAGAGCAGAAGCAACACAAGATGGCATATATTTTGCAAACGTTTTAGAAATCGGCACTCCCATAACAACAATTCCCAAAGTTGCTGCAGAAGAAAGAGCAAAAGCATAATCCCAAGCATACGAAGGGTTTACTAGTAGCACGCCTATAACAGTCCAACTTAAAGCACTAGCTGACTGGTATGGGCGTTTGCAACACCACGCAACAGCGGATATTATTCCCATAATTAACGCTCGAAGCACGGATGCAGAAGGGTAAACTATCGCAGCCAAAGCAATTTGCAACGTAATTTGTATTAAAGATGTAGCCCAACGAGCTAACAGTAATCGTGCGCAAAACTTGCGAATAATCATACTAAGTAGCAAAAAGTGTCCGCCTGAAACTGCCATAACGTGCATGATTCCAGCATGTTGAAAATGTTGACGTGTCATATTCGCATAAGTTTCGTCGACAGGCTCAAGTGAACTTGCATCCTCTACTGGCACATATTCTTGCCCAAGCATGCCAACAGTTACTCCAGGAACCAACATTCTGCCTTGCATATCGAGCTTATTTGTTACGTCATAAAACGATTTCCACAAATTACTAACGGCTTTGTGCCAAAAGTCTGAGTCTTGTATAACATGCAAATTTCGTTGAGTTTTTTCTACATGCAATTCAGGCTTACTACTATCAAATCTCGAAGCTTTCACGATAACAGGAACAGTTAGACTCGAACCATAGCTAAGTTGCTTGCATATTGGCGAATACGCATACAGTCGCGCTTGAACGTAACTTTTTTGCGCATCAAACTTATGCACTTGAACATTAGCTTGGCAATCTCCTTTAAAACTTCTAGACGAGCGCACAGGAGTAACTACTGTAAATTCTGCAAAATGTGCGCGCCCGGCATTATTTCTTTGAGAATACAGTACTTTAGTAGGATTATTGCCGCGTATTTCTTGCATAATAACGTCACCAGATATCACATATTGAGTTATGTACGAAAGCATGCACGCAGCTACAAAAGCGTTTATTATTACTAAAACCGTTCTACGCCATATAAAAAACTTAAATTTTTCGCAAAATATAAAAATCGAGACTATAGTTGCATTGAATAAAACTATTGAAATGCAATAAATTATAGTAAAATTGCATAAGAATTTTCCAATTAAGCACCCAGCCCAGCACGCTGCAGCAACAGGAATCATACGAAAGTCACGACTTCCAGAAACGTTTTCTACTTTTTCTACGTTTTCTACGTTTTCTCGCATAATTCACCTATTTGACGTCAATATTCCCACGGAATTTATTCAAGGTTTTAGGCCCAATTCCTTTAATTTGCATCAAATCTTCTAAACTGCGAAAATAACCAACTCTTTTACGCTGAGCGATAATGCGCGCAGCAGTTTTGGGGCCGATTCCTTTTAATGTTTGTAGTTGATCAAGCGTTGCCGTGTTTATATTGATTCTGCCAGTGTTACTTTGATTAGAAGCAGTATTTTCGTCGCTTTTGTCTCTTTTGTTACTCACGTCGCTTTTGTTGCTTCTGTCGCTTTTGTCGTCACTGTCACCTTTACTTCCTCTGTTGCCTTTACTTCCGTCACCTCCGCTGTTTTCGTCGCTTTCATTACTTACACTTTTTTCTTCATCATCATTTTTATTGTTACCTTTTAAATCTCTAAAAGAAGGCTTTTCGCGGCTAGTATCGTCGTTTTCTATTGCAAACGCGTCCGCTTTTTCGTTCTGAACTCGTTGATATGTTAAGGATTGAGAAATAAGCATTGTCAAGCTTGCACAAAGAGCCGCAACTAGTATCAGCATTAAAGCAAGCGTATGTACAGGCTTCATGTGAAATCTAGGAGAAGTTTTGTTACTTATAATTTCTTCATCAAAAGAATTACAAGCTTTTTCGCAATAGTCGTCACTAAAATTTTTATCAAAATTGCTGTTAGAAAATTCTTCTAAAGACGTTGCAATTCGTCTCCTAGGCAAATCAGATGCAGGCTTATTAAGCCTCAAATTATGCGCATAATTCTGCCCAAAATTCCGTTCAAAGTCTTCCATAAATCCCCCAACTCTTAAAGTTCTTAACTTAACTATTGGGCAACTTATAACACTTCGCAACAAAAATACGCGCCTGTGGTTAAAAGCAAAAATTAGCAACACCGCTATCTTTTACAATCGTATTACTAACGCAGAAACCGCACTGCGCGAGTAACGTATAACTCCACTTATTCGTTACTAACGCAGTCTACGCACTGCACGAGTAACGCTAAATCGCAATTATTCGTTACTAACGCAGAAACCTCGAAAAAAAAAATGCTGTAAAGCACAAAAAATCGCGCAACACATATATTGCTGAATATAATTCCTCTTCCAACTACCTATGCTTTTAAAATTTACTTGATTAAACTTTATATAAACGCTATATTAAATATATAGTAAAAGGAGTTGTAGTGCGTATTAATGAGGAAATAAAACGTATAAGAATGCAAAGTCTTCTAAGTCAGGAAGATTTTGCAAACAGCATAAACATTTCCTTTTGCTCTGTTAATAGATGGGAAAATGATAGAGCGGTTCCTAACTACAAGGCCTTAACAAAAATAAAGAAGTTTTGCGAGGACCGCGGAATTGATTTCAATATTGATATCAGCAACTTGGGGGGAAAATAATGAAAGTACTTAGTTTATTTAGCGGATGCGGCGGATTGGATTTAGGATTCGAGAAAGCTGGTTTTGAAATACCGGTAGCTAATGAGTTCGACAAGACTATATGGGATACTTTCAAGATTAATCATCCGAAAACACATTTAATCGAAGGTGATGTTAGAAAAGTATCAAAAAATGATATCTCTAAATATCTGTCTGACGACTTGGATGGAATTATCGGTGGACCGCCATGCCAATCTTGGTCAGAAGCCGGTTCTTTGAGAGGCATAAATGACGACAGAGGGAAACTTTTCTTCGACTATATTCGTATACTGAAGGATTTTAAACCTAAATTCTTTTTAGCAGAAAACGTGAGCGGCATGTTAGCCAATAGGCATTCCAGCGCGGTTCAAAGTATTCTGAAACTTTTTAATGAGGCTGGTTATGATGTAAATCTTACACTCGTTAATGCTAAAGACTATGGTGTTGCTCAGGATAGAAAACGCGTATTCTATATAGGATTTAGAAAAGATTTAAATATAAAATTTTCTTTTCCAAAAGGATCTACAGAGGATGATGACAAAAAACTTACCTTAAAAGATGTCATTTGGGATTTGCAGAATACTGCAGTTCCTGCAATAACAAAAAATCACCACAACCCAGACTCTATCAACAATAATGAATATTTTATTGGCGCATTCTCATCTATTTTTATGAGTAGAAACAGAGTCCGTTCTTGGAATGAACAAGGTTTCACTGTGCAAGCTTCTGGAAGACAATGTCAGCTCCATCCTCAAGCTCCTAAGATGGTTAAATTAGGTATTAATGATTGCAGGTTTGTAAAAGGAAAAGAATCTCTATACCGTCGAATGACAATAAGAGAAGTAGCCAGAGTACAAGGATTTCCAGATAATTTTAAGTTCATATACGATAGCTTAGATATAGGCTATAAAATGATTGGAAACGCAGTACCAGTAAATTTGGCATTTGAAATAGCTACTGCAATTAAAAAAGTTCTATCATAATTCAGATAAGTGGTGGGATCTGAGTTTAAAGTTCCCACCACTTATTTATGCCTATATGTTCACAGATTCAGTATGCATTATTAATTCAAGACTTAAATCATTAGTATTGGAAATGCCTAATAAATCTAAAGCTGATTTTAATCGTTCATATACAGCATCTCCCTTTTCCAAAAGAGGTCTATCAAATACTAATTTATAATCCAATTTTCCGTTATTCACGAACCAATTTACATAAACAGCCAAAGGTCTGTTACCATCATATTCGTCTTTAATCGATCGATAATTTAGGGCTTTGCAAGCAAAATATACTTCTGGGTGATTATTAACATATTCTTCAATAGTAACTAGAGAATTAACTGCATCTTGAACAGTATCTACATTATCTTTTTCAAATAGCAAAAAATTAGCGACACCGCTATCTTTTACAATCGTATTATTAACGTACGCATTTCTTTTATCTTCAGATAGGTTTGTACCTGCATAAACATCAATGACTTGCTGCCTAGTAAGATCTATTTTTTCACTTAATTTCCCGCTTTTAACATTTAATAATTCAAATTTCCAGCCAAGAGTAATTGCACCATCTTCAATGCGACCTAATTTACTTTTATATATCAATGGTTTTGATTCAAAACTACTCTTCAGCTTAGCTGTAGATGCACTTATAATTTCTTTCCATTTATAGCCAAATAGCTGTTCTGCTCTAATAGCATTAGTTTTATTTTCAAGAAATTCAGCATTTTCTTTCTTAAAAGATATTTTAAATTCTTTAATATTACTGTTAGCGTCAATAGCCCGTACGTATATATCAGTTTTTGGTTCACCTTTTTTACAAGTTGGTTTTCCAGAATTAATTATTTTAAATTGTTTATCTTTATACGAGAAAGTATTATCTATACTAAATAAAGATAACACTTTGTGCTCTTCAAATCCGAACGTTTTTGACATAGCTAAATTTCCTATCTCATTTTACAACTTCATAAAATATTATTAATATTTACATCTTAAAATTAAAAAGATTACATATACTATATTTGTATTTACTTTAACTTACCTTTTATAATTTGCTAATTGATTTTCGCTGTTATTGTAAATTATATTTATTGTTTTCGCACCATCTCTTCCATAGCAAGCAATTTTTTCTGACTATAGGTCGAAAATGTGTAAAAATCATGTCTTGAGTCTTGCAATACAAACGTATTGCGGTAATCGAATCTGTTTTTGCACATTCGTCACACGTACAAAAAGTGCGTAAAAATAAGCTCATAACCATTACTGCAGTAGGGCTCGTGGTATATCGAATGTGATTTATTTCTTATACACATTGGCGTTCGAAGCATGCATTAGCTGAATATTTAGCAATAAACCGTCAAACGCTGTTACTGGCGCAGTCTACGCACTGCACGAGTAACGTATAACTCCACTTATTCGTTACTAACGCAGTCTACGCACTGCACAAGTAACGCTAAATCGCAATTATTCGTTACTAACGCAGAAACCTCGAAAAAAAAAATGCTGTTAAGCGCGAAGAATCAAACGCTCGCGCGGGTAACGCGCTCGCTACGAAACTCGCGTTGGAAGTCCACTGGACTTCCAACTTAAGCGAGTTTCCGCATTGAAATGCCTACGCGCGCTACGCTTTGAGCGCTCCGGCAAGTCAATGCGCAGCTTAATTAAGCCGACTTTAACCTTGACTCAGCTTTCGTCAGGCACAATAGACACAATCTTCGGAGCCTTCACAATCACCTTGCGCGGAGCCTTACCACCCAAGCGATCAGCTACAGCTTCTAGCGCGAGCTTTTCAAGCTCAGAAGCGTCAATATTTGGATCAACTTCAAGCTTTGCTCGAACCTTGCCCTTTATTTGCACAACGGCAGTAACAGTATCCTCACCAACGTAGCGAGAATCCGCAACAGGCCAATCTGCGTGAGCAATTGACTTTGCGTGCCCAAGCTTGCTCCACATTTCTTCGCAAATATGCGGCGCGATTGGAGCCAGCATAAGAATCAGAGGCTCAACAGCTGCTCGCGGCACGTGAGGAAGCGAAGTCAAATGGTTGTTCAACACAATCAGCTTAGCAATTGCAGTATTTGGACGCATTGCTTCCATTTCCACAGTCACTTCTGCAATTGTGTTGTTAAGAATCTTCAGCGTCTTATCGTCCAAAGCGTCGTCAGTTACAACACAAGCTCCGGTTTCTTCGTTTACTACGTTACGCCACAAGCGCTGAAGGAAGCGCATGCCGCCAACGACGTTACGCGTATTCCAAGGGCGAGACTCAGAAAGCGGACCCATGCTCATTTCGTACAAGCGGAACGTATCTGCACCGTAGTTTTCGTACATGTAGTCTGGAGTCACAATATTCTTTAAGCTCTTGCCCATTTTGCCGAACTCGCGGTTCACGGTTTCGCCGTGCCATGTAAAGGTTGGCTCACCAGCGCTGTTTGAAGCACCTTCTTCAACCTCGTCAGCAGGAACGTACTGTCCGCGCTCATCCGTATAAGCGTAAGCCTGAATCATGCCCTGGTTAAACAGGCGGTGGAATGGTTCAGCAGAATCCACGTAACCCAAGTCGTAAAGCGCCTTATGCCAGAACCTGGAGTAAAGCAAGTGCAAAACTGCGTGCTCTACACCACCAACATAAAGGTCAACGCCGCCAGAAACATGCTCTTTGCCTGGACGGTTAGTGCCCATCCAGTAGTCGTATTCGTCGCTGTCAACCATGTGCTCAGCGTCGTTTGGATCCAAGTAGCGCATGTAATACCAGCAAGAACCAGCCCAGTTTGGCATAGTGTTGGTGTCGCGATAGTAAGTCTTTACGCCGTCGCCAAGGTCGAGCTGAACTTTTACCCAATCATCGTTTCGGCTCAAAGGTGCTTCAGGCTCCGAATTTGCGTCGTCTGGAGCGTAAGTTTTTGGCTGATAGTCTGGAACATCCGGCAATGCAATTGGAAGCTCGCTATCTGGAACTAAGTGAGCAACACCGTCCTCATCGTAAACGATTGGGAATGGCTCACCCCAGTAGCGCTGGCGAGAGAACAGCCAGTCGCGAAGTCGGTAAGAAACCCTACCTTTTCCTACGCCTGCAGCTTCAAGCCAAGTCGTCACCTTTTTAATAGCTTCGTCTACGCGCAAACCGTTAATAGACAAAGCATCGCCAAGCTTATGAGTATGCTCTACTGCTGAATTAATAACAATTCCGTCGTGTGACACAAACGGAGCTTTACCTTCGTAATCTGCCAACTTTTCTTCGGAATCAGGCAAAGGCTCAACAGTGTAAATTACTGGCAAACCGAATGCTTTTGCGAAATCGTAATCGCGCTGGTCGCCACCAGGAACTGCCATAATTGCGCCTGTACCGTAACCCATAAGCACGTAGTCAGCAGCAAACAGCGGAAGTTTCGCTCCAGTTACAGGATTAATTGCGTAAAGACCAGTAAACAAGCCGGTTTTTGCTCCTGCATCTTCCGTGCGATCTTTAGCAGTTTTTGCGCGAGCTTGAGCTTGATACTCTGCCAAACCTTCTTTAAGACTTGCGTAACCGCCCTTCCAGCTTTCTGGAACGTCTGCACTCCAAGCTTCTGGAACATGCTCAAGAATTGGGTGATCCACAGAAACAACCGCAAATGTTGTACCAAAAAGTGTGTCTGGACGAGTAGTGTACACTTCCAAATCGCGCGTTTCGCCGTCAGCACATGGCACTTCAAAGTGCACAGATGCACCGTGAGATTCGCCGATCCAGTTTCGCTGCATAAGCTTAACTTTTTCTGGCCAATCAATAGTATTCAAATCTTCTACCAAGCGGTGTCCGTAAGCTGTAATTCGCATGGACCACTGGCGAAGGTTGCGCTGGAATACTGGGAAGTTTCCACGCTCAGACTTACCTTCTGCAGTAACTTCCTCGTTTGCGAGCACAGTTCCCAAGCCTGGGCACCAGTTCACAGGAGATTTAGAAATATAAGCAATACGGAAGTCGTTCAAAACGTCCGCTTGCTCTACTTTATTAAGTTCCTCCCACTTTTTGCCTGCAAAACCAGGAATTTCGCGCTTGCCGCTCTTAAACTCGTCAACGAGTTCAGCAATCGGACGAGCAGAACCCTTTCCGCCGTCTTTGCGCACAAAATCAGTGTCATACCAAGCGTCATAAAGCTTAGAGAAAATCCATTGCGTCCAACGCACATAATTTGTGTCAATCGTTGCAAAAGACCTACGATCGTCAAAGCTCAAGCCCATGCGATGCAACTGCCTGCGCATATTAGCAATATTCGCCTCAGTGGTGATGCGCGGATGCTGACCAGTTTGAACAGCGTACTGTTCCGCCGGCAAACCAAAAGCGTCGTAACCCATTGCGTGAAGAACATTCTCGCCCTTCATGCGATGGTAGCGGCTTACAACATCCGTTGCCAAGTATCCAAGAGGATGTCCAACGTGCAAGCCTTTGCCGGAAGGATACGGGAACATGTCCATTGCAAAGAAAGAAGGACGACCGTCAGCATTCCTGCCTTCGCCATCCTTCAAATTGCCCTTAACATTAGCAGCCCAGAATGTGCCCTGCTCGTCCCAGGTTTTTTGCCAGCGCTGCTCAATATCTTGTGCGAGCTGCGCGTTGTAACGAAAAGCTGGCTCAGCAATAGTAGCTTTGTTGTCAGCTGTTGCATACTGTTGATCGTTGTCGTTCATACCCTAGGACTATAGCGTCTAATATCGTCATTACGCAACACTTTTTACAAGTTTTGTTAAGAAAAATATGCTTTTTACGAAAGTTTTACTGTTTAATGCAATAAATTTATGCAAACAAGCTTTTTCATAAAATCCGTTATTACAATAGTAAACAAAACAATAGTAAACAAATTATTATTAAATAACTTTTTAATACAAGAGGTTAAGAATTGAAAGTACCGAAGAATACACTACTACTTATTGCTTGTTTAGTTTGGGCAGCAGCAGGCTTTAATATTCTGAATATTGGGCTGTTAGCATACCAAAATTATTTGCAACCACTAAATTACGCTTTATCGTTATTAGTTTTTGTCATATTCCAATTCCTAATTTTTGGCAAGCTCGTAAAAAAGCATACTCAAAGAATTAACGGCTATGCGGAAGAAAAGCAATTTTTCCTAAAATTCTTTGACATAAAATCCTTCATAATTATGGCTTTTATGATGACAGGCGGAATTACTTTGCGCGCAACTAACGCAGTTCCAGAACAGTTTATTGCAGTGTTCTACACAGGCTTAGGAACTGCACTATTTTTAGCAGGATTACTTTTTGGTTATCAATTTGCAAAAACACTCTGCCCTGCACTTAAACACAAAGCATCTGATTGTGCTAATACTTCAGTAAAATAGTGAGTTTGGGAATAATTTAATTTATTAATAAATATTTTATTAGGTATGTAGCGCATGTTTCGTATGCGCTACTACGTTAAGAAGGCTTCTATGAACAACGCTGTATATAAGAAAAGTAGATTATACGCGCCTGAGCGTTTCTTTGAATGCGAAGGTAAAGGCTTAAAATGGCTTTCTGAAGCTCACAAATACGGCGGCCCTAGAGTGGCTGAAGTATTTGATTGGGGAAACGGTTACCTTAATATTGAGCGCATTGACACTCACTCAGCAACACCACTTGCTGCATTTGAGTTTGGTGCAGCGCTTGCTCATATGCACGATTACGGTGCAAAATATTTTGGTGAAGCACCAGCAGATTACGATGGCACATGCTATTTTGGACCTTTAAGCGATCCAGTTGAAATGCCAACTGGCACTTGGAGTAATGTTATTGACTACCTTGCGGACGGACGATTGCGCCCTATGGTTGAGCTTGGGATTGCTCGCGGAGAGCTTACTAAAAGCGATTTAGATCTTACAAACGAAGTTATTGATGCGCTGCCTGATTTATTAGGAAAAGCTGCAGAAGATAAGCCTGCTCGAGTTCACGGAGACTTGTGGAGTGGAAACGTGTTATGGACTAAAAGCTCAGACGGCGAACACACTGAAGCTGTTCTAATAGACCCTGCAGCACATGGTGGGCACCGCGAAGAAGATTTAGCTATGCTTCATTTATTTGGAATCAGCTATTTTAAGCAGATTTTAGACGGCTATCAGTCTATTCACCCACTTAAAGCAGGTTTTGAGCAGCGTATGATTATCTGGCAGCTCTACCCTATTGCAGGACATTGCGTGTTCTTTGGTGGAGGCTACGTGAGCGAATACCGTAATATGTGCGAAAGTCTTATAAAAGTTCTATAAGATAATTTTGCTCACTAAAACAGCAACGTAAAGTATTTAGCACACAGCTATATACAATGTTAGAAGATAGTTACAAGTAGAACACATATAGACAGCAACAGATAGACCACGAAACGAGAGGTCACTACTATGATTCGTTTGTGCAACAGAACTATGCATCGTTCTTTAGTTATGCTTGCAGCATTAGTTACGATGCTTTTTGTTGTTAGCTCGTGCGCAAGTTCAACAAAAACTTCTTTAAAATCTGAAAATAAAGAACAGGCGAATCACGGTAACGTTATTGTTTTTACTCCATCAGACGGATTATCAATAACACGCAATAAGCCTTTAAGCACGTGGGATGTACTGGTTCCAGAATTAATAAAATCGTTAAAAGATAAGGGATTTGACGATAATTCTATTACTACTAAAACTTCTTCTAGTCTTTCAGAACAAAGCCGCGATGTGCAAGACTATGTAGTAAATTTGCTAAGCTCATTGAACAATGCAAAACAGAATAATTCAGGAAAGCACAATTCTGTTTCTGAAAATTCAAAAATCAAAAAACAATTAAGCAAGACGACAATTGTTATAGCTCCATGGACTAGCAAAAACGGCAATAATAACTATGGAGATTATGCAACATTACCTGCATCTAATTCTGAAAATACGCAAAAATCAGATACTCAAGGCTTAAATCTGCAAAATGCCGATAACTCTCAATCATCCAAAGATGAGCTTAATGCAGAAAAACGATTGGCATCATCACTTAGCCTGGCAAAAAAGGCAGGAATCCACGTTGTTATGCTTTCACGGAATGTTAACGGTTTCAAACCTGATGTGATGTTCCATTTATCTGACGCAAGAACAATTGGCGAAATTCAAGCAACAACTCTTGTACAAAAAATAGCTCTAGATCGTGCAACTAAAGAAAATCCACGCTATATTGAAGTTCTTTTGCCATGCCACAATCAAAAAAATATTAATGCAAACAATCACAATCAACAAAATGGCAGCAACGAAGCAAGCGAGGATGATGACTCTAAAAACAATGCGCATGCAAATAGCGAAACAGAGTTCAATGATGATTTTGCTCAAGAAGCATTCGCTGGAATTTGGAAAGTTTTGAGACCATATTTTGCTTCTGGAACATTAATAAGCACTTCTGGAAGATTGAATGTTAATAGTAGCGAAAAAGACTGGACTAATGTTGCTTTCGACGCAGATGTAGCTGACTCTGTGAAAAATGAGTTAACAAAACGAATTACGAGAAGCACGAGTCTTTTTACGCATTCAAGGCATCGCGTTGATGGAATTATTGCGCTCGATGACCAAATTGCTCTACAATCTGTACAAGCACTAAATGATCTTGGTTATGAAGGAAGCGCAGCAGACATAAACCCATCTTTCAATTTGCCGGACGTTATTGGAAACTTCATAGGAAAACGAGATCTTAATAAAAGACCAGTTCCTGCTCCAAAAGATTCTGCAAAGAAATCCGAAAAAGAATTAAAACAACAGCAGAAAAAAGATGAGGAAGAAGAATCAGAAGCAAAGAAATGGCCAGTAATAACTGGTTATGGCGCGTACAAAAATATTATGCCAAACATTGTGAACGGAAAGCAATGGATGACATCTATAGAAAATCATAAGAAGATTGTTCAAGATCTTACTGCTACTTGTTATTCTTTAAACAAAAACGGTAAGCTTGACAAAAAAATCGCTACAGTGCAAACAAAAATTGAGCATGGGGAAACTGTCCCTACTGTTAATGAGCAATTAGTGGCAATAAGCGCAACAAATCTAAAGTCGCTTTTAATTGACCCAGGCTACATATCATTAGCAGACGCAGGCTTGTAAATACAATTTTTGGATGCAAGTTGCGTTACGCAAGTTGCGTAATACAAGTTGCGTAACGCAAACTATATTCCAAGACTTTACGCGCAGCTAACGTTTGCGCGGAGCATAGATAACATGTTCGATAAGATCGTTATAACGCTCTACAACAACTTGACGACGCGCCTTTAAACTTGGCGTAATCAAACCGTTTGCTTGAGTAAACTCATCTGGAACTATTTCGAACTTGCGAATAGACTCAGCTCTAGAAACTAGCTCATTTGCTTTACTGACAGCACGCTCAACTTCTGCTCGCACAATACCGTTATGTGAAGCCTCTTTTAAAGACCGCACAGGGCATGCGCCACGCGTAGAAAGCCAAGCATTTACTTCTGATAAATCGAGCGCAATAATTGCTGAAACAAACGGCTTTCTGTCTCCAATAACAACAGCTTGAGAAATAATAGGCGAAGACATTAATGAAGCTTCTAACGCATTTGGAGATAAGTTCTTACCGCCAGCAGTAATAATGAGATCTTTCTTTCTGCCGGTAATACGCACAAAACCGTCATCATCTAAAGATCCAAAGTCACCCGTATGCAACCAGCCATTTACAATCTGCTGTTTAGTAAGCTCAGGATTATTATGGTAGCCTTTGCATACTGCAGGACTCTTAATACACAATTCACCATCGTCAGCAATAGCAACAGATACACCCTTTACAGGCAAACCAACGGTACCAATGCGATAACCTGTTGTAGGATTCACCATAGAAGGAGCACAAGTTTCTGTCATTCCATAGCCTTCGAGTAAAGGCAAGCCGATGCCATTAAAGAAATGCGCAATCGACAAATCTAAAGGCGCACCGCCTGAAATAGCGTATGAAACAGAGCCTCCAAAGACGTGCAACAGTGGAGCATACACCAATTTTTTACATATTGAATGGCTAAGAGCAAGCATTGGAGGAACCATTGAACTAGACTGCTGAGCTCGAGACCATTCGCGAGCAACCTTAGACGCATAAGCAAAAATAAAACCTTTTACTCCCCTGCCTGCTTTTTGAGAAGCAGCATTGTAAATCTTCTCAAAAATGCGTGGAACACCAAGAATAAATGTTGGTTTAAAAGTTTGAAAATCAGACAATACAGTTTTCAAATTACTAGTCAAACCAAGAGTTATATTTCCAGCAAAACAGAACAATTGCATAAACCTAGCAAAAACGTGTGCAAGAGGCAAGAACAGCAAAAGACGCGGGCTGCCCTTTAACGCAATGTCTGGCATAGAAATAACACCTGATTTAGCAATAAAAACAAAATTGCTATGAGTAAGCTCAATTCCTTTTGGCTCACCAGTTGAACCTGAAGTGTACACAATTGTTGCTATGTCACTTCCATTAACAGCGTGCACGCGCTCATAAAATTCAGCATCAGTTACTGCTTTACCGTATTCAATGCACGCGTCGATAGCACCACGATTCATTACATATACGTCGTGAAGAGTAGGACATTCTTCCTGAACAGCCTCTACTTTTGGCAACATTTCAGGAGACTCCACAAATATTGAGCATACTTGAGAATCTTGAACAATATGTTGTATTTGCAACGAAGAGCTTGTTTCGTAAATCGGCACTGTCAATGCGCCTATAGACATAATAGCCATATCAAGAACTGTCCACTGCCATGAAGTATGAGCAATAATTGACACAGCATCGCCAGGCATTACTCCTCTAGCAATAAAGCCTTTAGCAACAGCTATTACCTTATCTCTAAATTCTTCAGCAGTATATGACTTCCAAGCGCCGTCAGCTCCAACGTATTCAACCAAAGAGCCATTAGGATTGCGCTCTGCTCGATCTTCTAGCAGTGAGAAAACATTAACATCTATATCAATAGACTCATCAAGTGGACGAGAATATTCTTGCATATTAGCTCCTCTATCTGCTGAATTGACGTATATCTTTACTATACGCGATTTGCAAGCCTTCGCATATGCGAATATCTACAAGATTGTAATCAATTTTGTTCATTTATCTACAAATATTTACGATACAAATATATTATCGTGCTTATTCCACAGGCTTAAGTACAATGCGACGCTTAACAGTCATTCCTTCAGGATTAGCATATGTACGATTTTTGCGCTTTAAACCCCACTGCACACAAGTTGTGCCGCAATGGTCCGAACCTCCTTCAACATGTGCAAAATTCTGGCCTCTTTTCACAAAAACCCCAACGCTAAACTTTGTTACAGCAGGCTCAAAAGTAGATGTCAGTTCACCATGCCTAATAGTCACAACTGATTTACCAGCGACTTTACCAGCAAAACTAATAACGCCATCTGCAGGCGCAAATAAAGGAGTTCCTGTGCTTGCAGCTAAATCTACACCGCGATGCCCAGCCATCCAAGGTTTAGGCGGAGGATTAAAAGCTTTTACAATTCGCGCAGGTTTTACAGGCCATTGCATAGCTGACTTGCATGTTTTTTCACTATACTCACCTTTAGAAAGAGCACACTTGTGGCAACATTTCACAGCAGATTCTACAACATAATATTTAAGATGATGTTTATTTTGCGAAATTTCGGGTTGTAAAAACAGAGCATTTAATAAAATAACTGAGATTATAAAAATCCCCAAACAGGCAGCTATTTTGTAATATAATTCATAATTTTTGCGAATACACATATATTCCCCATCCATATTTTTATAAAACTGCTTTTATAAAAGTTTTGCAGCTAATTTGCGAAAATCATAAGCTTTTAAAGCATTGTGGATAAAACATATGCTTATAATCACTATTTCGACACGCCAAAACACGCCATATTTGCATCTTTGAAAATTACGTGTAATATAAATGTCTTGTGCACAGCGCTTAGTTGAGCACAAGACATTCCTGCGTAGCTCAGTTGGCAGAGCGTTCGACTGTTAATCGAATGGTCGCTGGTTCAAGCCCAGCCGCAGGAGCCATAAAGCCACTGGTTATCCAGTGGCTTTTTGTGTTATATATTACTACTCGCAATCACAAGCAAAATCTTAATTGTTTAGCACTAATTAGCGTGGCTAACATAAACACTTTGGCGTATTATATAAACAAGTTGCGTATTCAAATACGCTAATGTTGAGTAGCAATAGATAACAGAGGATAAACATGAATCAACATAGCTCCGATAATGTTGAAACGAACCAAAAGAAAAAGCTCATTATTCTCATAGCGGGAATTGTTGTGCTAGCTTTAGCTCTTGGCATAGTTGGCACACTTTGGTACATGAAACAAACTGAACGCACTAAAGCAGCTCGCAGACAGTGCGAAATAAAAGTTGCGCAAGTTTCTAAAGCCAACACTGTGTGGAAAAGTTTAATGCATGACAAAGTAATAACAGATCTCACAAAAGGTGACTCTGATAACGCAAAAGAACTTGCTAAAATCATGAGCGAAAAGGTTCCTGATAAAGTATCTTGCACAGCAGACTCCCCTGAAGAACTTGGTTCCAAAAGTGCAGAAGCTTTAGCTGCTTCTGAGTGGTATGCAGTTAAAGCAAAAAGAGTGCGCGAATTAGCTGTTACGCTACTAGATGAAAATAGCAAAAAAGATAAAGACAAAGACAAGCAAAACGAAGAAACAAAGAAGCAAGAGATAAATGAATCGACTGGAATTGTAATTCAGCGTTCAAATGTTATCCCACCAAAGCCAAAGCCAACGCCAGCACCGACGAAGAATAATCAAAACACTAAGAAACAGAATACTGATAAGAATAAGGAAAAGGACAAGGAAAAAGACAAGGATAAGGATAAAGACAAGGATAAAGACAAGGACAAAGACAAAGATAAGGACAAAAACAAAGATAAGGACAAAAACAAAGATAAGGACAAAAACAAAGAACAAGAAAAAGACAAAGACAAAGACAAAAAAGGCAGCGGAGACGGATCTGGTGACGAAAGCCATAAAGTAAATAATGGTCAGACAGAACCGAAGAAGAGTGGTGAGGAAAAGAGCAACAAGAAAAAGAGCAACGAAGAACCACCTGTACAAATCGAAGATCATGGCACAACACAGCCATAAAACATATTGCTCTGTTATCTAACTCAATATAAAAGCTCCCAGCAATACGCTGGGAGCTTTTATATTATCTAAATCTACATCGTAAACGATGTTGAACTTTATAAATTATTCGTTCACTTTGTTTACTCGAACATGAGTTAAATCGACTTCTTCAAGAGGAATTACTCGAGTATGATTCTTAATCTTGTAACCAATGTATAGAACGATAAATAGCGGCACAGACATGTACGTGATTCCAATAGCCTGCCAGTTAAGAGTTGCAAATGAGT
This sequence comes from Gardnerella sp. C0026F2, assembly GCF_056590715.1. Lineage (NCBI taxonomy): Bacteria > Bacillati > Actinomycetota > Actinomycetes > Bifidobacteriales > Bifidobacteriaceae > Gardnerella > Gardnerella sp. C0026F2. The sequence continues at coordinate 252,724 of NZ_JBWPWR010000001.1, read as the reverse complement.
GCAAATCCTGACCAACAATAACAAGAACGCATAGGAAGAACGCAACAATAGGACCAAACGGATACCACTTTGCTCTGTAGACTAATTCATCTAAGGAATGACCTTGAGCCAAGTACGCTTTACGGAAGCGATAATGAGCTGCAGCAATACCAGCCCAAGCAATAAAACCAGTCAAACCACTTGCAGCAACCAGGAACATGTATATTTGATCGCCAAAAATACTCATAAAGAAAGTAAATAAAGCGACTACAAATGTAGCAATCAACGCAGGAACAGGAATACCACGAAGACTTACCTTGCCAAATACTTTTGGAGCGTTATCTTCTTTTGCGAGCGAATAAAGCATTCTTGTTGAAGCATACATGCCAGAATTTGCTGCGGAAATAACAGAAGTCAAAATCACGGCATTCATAACTGCTGCAGCAGCTGCAAGACCTGCACGCTGGAACACGAGCGTGAATGGGCTAATAGCAATATCAGTTACATCAGAACCAAGTAAGTTCTTGTCAGTGTAAGGAATAATGCAAGCAATAACGAAAATAGCAAGAATGTAGAAGAGAAGAATACGCCAGAACACTTGCTTTACAGCCTTTGGAATACTCTTTTCTGGAGTTGCAGACTCGCCTGCAGTAATACCAATAAGCTCAGTTCCCTGGAAAGAGAAGCCTGCAATAGCGAATGCACACAACACTGCAGGAACACCGCCTGCAAATGGAGCGTCCTTATGAGTGAAGTTTTGCAAGAATGGAGCTTTGCCACCAACAACGCCAACAATTGTAAGCGAACCGATAACAAGGAATACGATTACTGCCAACACTTTAATAATCGAAAGCCAGTACTCTGTTTCTCCAAAGCACTTAACTGTAAGCACATTGATAAGCAAAATAAGCATAAGAACCGACAGTGAGAAAATCCATATTGGCACTGTTGGGAACCAATATTGCAAAACTATTGCTGCAGTACTAACGTCCACTGCAACCGTAATAGCCCAGTTAAACCAATAGTTCCAGCCCATTGCGAAACCGAGTGCAGGATCAATAAAACGTCCAGAATATGATGCAAATGAACCACTAATAGGCATAAATGTTGCCATTTCGCCAAGGGAAGTCATAAGGAAGTACACCATAATGCCAATCGCACCATAAGCGAGCAAAGCGCCGCCAGGACCAGCCATATGGATTGTTGCACCACTAGCAACGAATAAGCCTGTACCAATGCTGCCACCTAAAGCAATCATGGAAATATGGCGGGTTTTTAATCCTCTATGGACATCGTTATTTTGCTGAGTATTCTGCTGAGTATTCTGTGCAGCAGTAGATGATAATGAACTACTCATTTTTCCTCCTTTCATGACAATCAGAGGCAAAACAAGCAAGCAAAAGCAAGCGTGTCGATAGCTCTCCGCAGCGAATGCCAAATCACTGCGACAGTCCTTGGCATATTAAGCCAAGTCCCAGCTCACTACTTTTGGGATTAAGCAGTAAACTTCGGCGCTCTCCCCTTTTGTAAACAATCAACGCTTTCCCAGCTCATGCTTACTACTCTTGTCGAGCGCGACCTCTGGTCGATGTTGTTCATTAATAGTACGACTTGCAGACAAACTGTAAAAAATACGGCGTGGCGCATAAAAATCGAAAAATAATAACAAAAAAACGCCACCTCATAAGAAGTGACGTTTAAAACTTGTGGAGCTAGGGGGATTCGAACCCCCGACCCCCTCCATGCCATGGAGATGCGCTACCAGCTGCGCCATAGCCCCGTTTTTATTTATGCCGTTCAAACGAACCTTTGATAGAATACAACAAATAGCCGCTCTATCCAAATGCGGCGTGTCGAATTCAACTTACAAATCCCAAAAATTATGCAAATTCTACCAACAATTTAGTCGCAAATTTGAGAACCAATTCAAGGACCAATTCAAGAACCAATTCTGCAAACCAATTCCAGAACTAGTTACCATTGGCACTTCCAGATTGATCACCATTACCAGGAGAAGTTACATTGTTTGAAGAGCCAGCAGATCCCGAAGAGCCAGCAGATCCCGAAGAGCCAGCAGATCCCGCACCTGCATCAGAACTATCAGCACCCGATCCACTATTCCCACTAGCAGCATCACTTGAATTCGTTCCTGAATCATTGTTAGTGTCACTACCTAAATCATTATCAGAATGACCACCTGTTGATTTATCTGCATTTTCATTGCTATGCTCATCATTTTCGTCTTCATTAGCATTTTTACTATCAGAATCATCATGAGATTTCTTATGGTCTTGATTAGTATTCGTGTTAAGACGTTGCTTAGGTTGCGGCTGATTTTGCTGCTGCTCATGACTAATTTCTTCAGGCTTATTAATATTGTCTGTGCCTTTTCCTTGTGTAAACAAAAGAACAGCACCTGCAGTAACAATAACAGCTATAAGCGCACTTAGAACAGCAACAACAATTGTTGTACTATGATCGTTTCTGTTTTTGTAAGGCACAGAAGAGTAACCGTAGTTTTCACTAACAACCTTAGATAACGGCACCGGCTCTGGAATTGTGCCTTCCGACAGTTCCATGTCTTCTTCATGCTGTTCACGTAATTTCGACAATTCCAAAATACGCGTATTTTCTAATTCTGGATTACTAACTTGCGAGCTAACAGTGCGTCCAGATCTTGCGTTTTGAACAGTCATATTTCTGTCATTTGAAGGATCAGTATTAAATTGCAACGGATTTGATGAATATTGCATATGAATATCATCTCCAATTCTTTTAGAATCGACATTATCTAAACCATTTGAACGCACGCTAGAAGGATATGACGCATTACTAAAATTAGGCTGTTCTGTAGAAGTATTCGGATTCGTTTCCGAAAGTTTACGCGATGAAGCGTGAATAACATTCTGATACAACTGCGATGCTACTGCAGAAACAATAGAACCAATAGCTACACCAATAACTGAACCAGCAATACCAATTTTAGAAGCAAGTAAAAACGAAGTCACTGCAGCGAGCGATCCAGCTAATACTTGCGTAAACGATATGCCTTTGAAGAAATTCTTCACTTATGCACCTTAACTATTTATGCGAATATAATGCCAAAACGCATGGCAAATATGCAAACTCAAATACCAACATCATTACAACAATGATGGTATCACTCTACGCAAAAATTGCACAGTATTGCCAGAGCATTCTTACAACAAAATCACAAGATTTAGATGCCTAAGACTTAGCTACACAAACTTAGATGCCTAAGACTTAGCAACCTCAAAATCTCTATCTTTATAAGAAAGCTCACAATCGGCTTTTTTATCACAATAATGCTCACCTAAGCTTGCAGTAATAATTGCAACAAATATTAAAGCAAATCCCACAAAAGCCATGCTAGAAACATGCTCATGAAAAAGAACAATAGAGAATAAAAGCGTGAACAAACTTTCAGTGCACATAATCACAGAAGCGTTTGCAGTAGAAAGATTCACCAAACTATAGTTTTGCATAATTTGTGCAACTACTGTTACTACCACTGTAAGGTAGAACATATTAGCAAAAATAGAGAAATGATCAGCAGCATTAAAGTTTGGCAAAGGCTCACAAATAAGCGCACCAGCTACAAAAAGTACGCCTGAAACAACAAATTGCCCAAAAGTTAACGTAACTGGATTATATTTACGAGAATAATACGCAAGGAACGTAAGATTAAAAGCAAAAATTGCAGCGCATAATAAAGTAAGAAAATCTCCATAAGACAATGTGAGCACAAGCATTCCAGGCTTTAATGCCACAAAACCTACTCCAGCAACACACATAACTGCAGCTACTAATCCTAAAAGAGTTGGTTTTTTCTTGACGATTAACCAAGCAGAAAATGGCGTAATTACGCAATATGCTGCTGTCAAAAACGCGCTACGGCCTGGATCAATTGAACGTAATCCTTCAGTTTGCAAAACTAAAGTAGCATAATACGTAATCCCCGTTAGCAAAGAAGGAATAATAAGCTTTTTTGTAAAAGTTTTACGAAGCGTACCGAAAAAAATAACAGCCATAATTGCGCAAGCACCAACCATACGAACGCCCATAAGCCATTGCACAGGAAACACTTCAAGAGCATATTTTGAAGAAACATAGCTGCCACCCCAAATAGCAGCACAAATCAACAGCATAATCTGAGCAGTGTGAACACTTTTGCCTTGAGGCATGCCAGATTTATCCGAAAGCGGTTCAGCTATAGATTTAGCTGTTTCATATTTCACCTTCATAATGTTCCCCTTCAACTATAAAAGTTAATTCTTTAAAATTTTTCTTTTATGAAGCGTTTAAGCTTATAAAATAGACAGAATAGCCATAAAATCGTGAAAAGTACAACTTTCTGGCGTTCCTCCGTAAAATTTCCGATATACGCTTCAGAAAACAATAACAATCAAGCATTTCGCTGTATAAATTTCACACACGAAACTATTGAAGAATTGGGTGATTTATATCACAACTTACAACTTTTTTATGCTACGCACTCGTATACGCTTCTAAATCAGCGTAATGTAGCAATGTAGGCTTATAAATTGCGCACGAAGAAAGTGCGCAATCTTGTTAGGAAAGGAATATTATGGCAACTCTTAGCGCAGATATGAAAGAATTTATTGCGAATAATTTGGCTTGGATTGCAACAGTGAGCAAAGATGGCGAGCTTGATTTGGGACCAAAAATGTCTATGTTCGTACTCGACGACAACCACCTTGCCTACCACGAGCGCACTGCAGGTCAGCATTATAAGAACTTGCAAGACGGCAGCCAGCTGGTTGTAGCAGTTGCGAATTTGGCAGAAAAGAAGGGCTATCGCTTCCGCGGAACCGTCACCCTTCACACTGATGACGCGATTTACGAAGAGCAGGTGCGTGTGGCTGAAGAAAAAGGCACAAAGAAGCCAGCTGCAGTTCCAGTTATGGAAATCACTGAGATTCAGGACTTGACTTCTGGAGCTACTGCCGGCAAAACTATTGCAAAAGATTAATTTATAGCTGCGCAAAACGCCGAATTAGTACGTCTATAGTAGGCGACATACAATATCGAGTGGCGTTCGTCCTCAAAGGCGAAGATGAACACCACTCAATTCTTTACTTGATTATTTAGTTGTCACTAATTTACTTGCTTTCTTTACGCAATGCTTTCAGTCTAGCGTTCATTTCTTTCGCTTTCTTCTTCTCGAAGTAATAAATTATTGCAGCAATAGGAATCGGTAAAATAACAGTGAACGCAATCCATCCGCAAATCACCGCTGGCTCATCTTTGAACGAAATCCATCCAACAATCACCGATACAATAAACTGAATAGCAATTGGCGGAACTAGCGCAAAAACGAACTTTGCAAAATTTGACATGCGTTCATTCGACCAAAAAATAGCGAACACTCCATATCCTATGCCTATAACAAACGATGCTACAGCATAAGATGCAATTCTATTTCCAACCTCACTATGCGCTAACAGACTTGATATAAAAGACATTACTGTAAAAATAGTGCACCCTATGCCAATGCCTTTAACAATGTTTTTTACCATTGTTTTACCTAATGTTGCAACTTGCTTTTCCATAATAATCGCTTCCTTTTAAGTATTAAAATCTAGTATTAAAAAAAAATCAGTATTAAAAATTTTGATAGTTTTATATTTGATTACGCTTAAAACTACATTCCCAAGCGCTTTTTGAACCCACCTAAGCATCTGCGACTAATCCACTCAACGCTTCCATCGTCCATTTTTACGCTCATACTTCCACCAAATCCTGGATCAACTCGAACAATGCGATTCAAGTTCACGATTGCGGATTTAGATATGCGCACAAACGACGCGAATTGCGGATTGTCAAAATCCATTAGGCGCTTGTAAGACACGCACTCGCCTTTATCACCGTGAATGATTACGCGCGAATTTTCAACGCAAATCATAATCACATCTGGCTCATGCATAACAATAATCGAATCGTTAATATAACCGTATATGAATGGATTATTGTTGCTCAACTTATCTGAAGTATTAATTTCAGTATTATTTTCAGCACTTCTTACATTTGCATCATTGGAGTCAATGCTTTGTAACTGAGCGATAATGTGCTTAAGCTCATCGTCAATATTGTGAATTGACAACTGAACTGACTGCTCTTCCTCAGGCGGAACGATAGCAATAGTTACTTTCATCAAGCCTCCTTTCCGTACACTACTGTTAGCGTTTGTTAGCTTTTTGTTTTGTAATTTTGACTATACGGCACTGTAAATAGTCTGTCTTTACAAAATCGCTAAACGGTAGCTTTCGGTAATTAAGCGGTAAAGGAGAGATTACGCAGCACCCCAAATGCGAATAAGACGCTGGCTTGTAGGGTCAGCTGCAGGACCTTGATCATAAGCATCCAAACGCCAATGAATCGAACCATCAGCGTTAAGACTTGGAATTAAGCGCGCCCAACGACCGTTTCCCATGCCGCCAATCGTCTTGTAAGAAGGATCTACTTTATCTAATCCAAGCAGCTTATGAACAGTTTGCGAAAGACAGGAACCATGCGAAAATACTAGCAAATCACGGTCTGCGCCAGTTTTGCGAGCCCAATCTTCTACTGCAGCAGCAGCGCGCTCTCCTACTTCCTGCTTAGCTTCAGCACCATGACGAAGCTCTCCGCTTTTACCTTCAACCCAAGCTTTGAAATCTTCCGGCCACTGCTCGCTAATCTGCTGACGATTCAAACCTTCCCACTCGCCAAAGAAACGCTCGCGCACACCATTTTCAACATGCACATGAAGCCCAATCTTATCTGCAAAAGCATGAGCAGTCTGTTGAGCGCGAATAAGTGGAGAAACAATCGCCACAAAACTCGCGTCCGCTTCTTCCGGCGTAATGCGCACGTGTTCAGCACTGTTTGGGTCCTTCGAATCTTCTAAATCAGAAGCACCAAAAAGCACGCGCAAAGCTTTTCCAGAGCGAGTCACCTGATCCATTCCAGACTCATCCAAAGCAATATCAATCATGCCTTGCAAACGGAACTGTGCATTATACGGAGTTTGACCGTGGCGAATAAGCATAACAGAGCGAGCAATTCCTTCGTGCGCACTATTAATGGAATTATTTACGTTACTCGCAACATTTTCTACGAAATCAACCATGGTTTGTACCGTACTTTCTTCTTGTTATTCAGTTTTGCTAGAATCTTCAGTTTCGCTAGCATCTTCAGTTTCGCTAGCATCTTCAGTTTCGCTAGCATGCTCTGGCAGTTGCAAATCGATTGCCGGGCAATCATTCCACAGGCGTTCCAAGCGGTAGAATGCTCGTGCTTCCTCATGCATTACATGAACCACAAAATCGCCAAAATCAAGCAAAATCCACTGTGCTAATTCCAAGCCTTCACGAGATAAAGCCTTGCGTTTGTTGTCTTTCAAGTACAAGTCTTTTTCGATTTCTTCTGCAACAGCCAATACTTGACGCTCATTTGAAGCAGAAACAACTAACATAGCATCCGTAATACCAAGCAAATCGCTTACATCAAAAGCCTGCTCGTTCGTTGCTTTCAAACGGTCTGCAGCAGCGGCAGCAATACGAATTGCACTAATTGAGCTTTCTAAAGCTGTCATAATGTTACTACTCCTTAATTCTCCAACAAACGCTTTTTAGCGTTCCCAAGCTGGCTTCCAATTTTCGATTACATGCTGAGTATTTTCCGAGTACACCATAGAATCAGCAGGAACATCGTGACGTACCACCGATCCAGCACCGGTAGTAACATCATCTCCCACAGTAACCGGTGCTACAAACAGGTTTCCTGCACCAACGTGAGCACCAGAACCAATCGTAGTATGATTCTTATGCACTCCGTCATAATTTGCAGTAATCGTACCGCCGCCAATATTCGTATGCTCACCCAAATCAGCATCGCCAATATAGCTTAAATGAGGTACTTTAGTGCCATTTCCAATATGAGCTTTCTTCATTTCTACGAAAGCTCCTGCCTTACTTTCCTCTCCAAGCACGTTTCCTGGTCGCAAATACGTCCAAGGACCAATGTTTGCAGCTCTACAAATATGCGATTCCTGTACGCGCGAACGCTCAACCACAGCATCCTCATCAATTTGCGCATCAATAAGAGTCGTGTAAGGGCCAACTACAGCACCACTTGCAACTGTAGTACGACCTTGAAGGAAGCACCCAGGAAGCACAGTAACATCTTGTGCGAGCGTAACACTATCTTCAATCCAAGTAGTATCAGGATCGAGAATAGTTACACCTTCGAGCATCCATTTTTCACACACGCGCTTATTATGTGCTTTTGCGAGCGCAGCTAATTGCACACGATTATTTACGCCTTCTACAGTAAGCGGATCTGGAGCAGACATTGCACCGACATGACCAAACTTTCGAGCATGTTCCAAGGCATCAGTCAAATAGAACTCACCTTGAGCATTTTGAGAGTTAAGATCTGCAATTGCGTCACATAATACAGTCGCATCGAATACATATACAGAAGTGTTCACTTCATGAATAGCAAGCTCTCCAGCATTTGCATCCTTATGCTCAACAATACGCAAAACGTCACCGTTTGCTTCGCGCACAATACGACCGTAGCCAGTTGCATCGCTTAAAACTGCTGTAAGAACTGTTGCCACATTGTTATTATTATTGTGAAAATCAATTAAAGATTGCAAAGTTTGCGTATCAAGTAGCGGCATATCGCTTGCTGCAATCAGCACAGCTCCTTTTAATGCTTCACCCGTTTCGTTTTTAGCAATTTCGTTAAGATCTTTAATAGCACATTGCACTGCTCTGCCGGTTCCAGGAGTTTCGTCCTGATTTACAATATGCACATTTTCGTTATAGCTAACGGCAGCAGCAGCTACGCGTTCAGCTTGAGCATGCACAACTACAGCTAGTTTTTTAGGATTTACGCCGTTCATGGCATCCATAACACGATTTAGAAATGTTTTACCAGCAAATGGATGTAGTACTTTCGGAGTTTCTGAACGCATACGCGTCCCATCGCCTGCTGCCAAAATTATTGCCGCAGTTACATCATGCTTTTCCACGCATACGCTCCTTATACTATTTCAATAAATTTCGCTGTATTTAATTCTATTACTTATTAGCAGCGTTTAAAACAAAAAACGCCACCCGATTAAACGAGTAGCGCTTCAAGTAAGCTCCCTCACCTGGATTCGAACCAAGACAAAGGGTTCCAAAGACCCGTGTGCTGCCATTACACCATGAGGGAACGGCGGAAAAACCGCCAAGTCACTATTATGCCATAATATCGAAAAACGTCAAATTGGCGTGCCGAAAAGCAAACCGCACGAAATCAATACTTAAGCAAATAAGAATCCTTGTCCGTGATGCTCAGGATAAGTGTCGAAAAGCTTAGCAACCGAACCATCCTCAAACACTGCTTTAATAGCGCTTGCAAGAAGCGGAGCAATTGAAAGAACAGTCAAACCATCCCAACGCTTCTCTTCTGGAATAGGCACAGTATCAGTCAAAACAACTTCCCTAGCACCACAAGACTTCAAACGCTCGACTGCAGGACCAGAAAGCACGCCGTGAGTTGCAACAACTGTAACAGACTTAGCTCCAGCTTCCTTCAACACATTGCAAGCTCCTGCAATAGTTCCTGCAGTATCGATCAAGTCGTCAACCATAACGCAATCGCGTCCAGCAACGTCACCAACGACGCGATTTGCAACCGTCTTATTAGGGCAAGTGATATCGCGAGTTTTGTGCACGAAAGCCAAAGGACCGCCGCCTAAGCGCTGAGCCCACTGTTCTGCTACGCGAATACGACCAGCATCAGGAGACACAACAGTCACATTAGCAAGATCATCGCGGAAACGATCACGTACGTAATCAACCAAAACTGGCATAGCAATCAAGTGATCAACAGGACCGTCGAAGAATCCTTGAGACTGAGCTGCATGCAAATCGACGCTCATAATGCGATCAGCACCAGCAGTCTTTAGCAAGTCAAACATCAAGCGGCAAGAAATAGGCTCGCGACCGCGATGCTTTTTATCTTGTCGAGAATAACCAAGCAACGGGCATACTGCAGTAATTGAACGAGCAGAAGCCCTCTTCAAAGCGTCAATCATAATTAACTGTTCCATAATGGACTTGTTAACAGGATCACTGTGGCTTTGAATAACGAATACATCTGTACCACGCACAGATTGCGTATAGCGAACATACATTTCGCCGTTAGCAAAATCGTATGCCGTAGTTTCAAGTACATCAATTCCAAGCTGATCAGCTACATCACGAGCAAGCTTCGGATGCGTGCGACCGGTAACGAGAACAAGGTTTTTATCTGGCTTTCCTTCAAGGACGATGCTCACCATATCTCCAAACATTAGTTCGCTTTAATTCGCGAAATGAACATAATCAATACTAACTTTTTGCACAGACGATAAACGACAAGCCTACAAAATCAATAATTACGCACGATACAAACCATGCTTAACTATGTATTGAACTACTCCATCTGGAACTAAATACCACACAGGCTCACCATGCTCAGCTCGACGACGAACATCAGTAGAAGAAATAGACAACGCTGGAATCTCTAAAATATCAACCGGCAAATGTGTAGAATCACAATGAACCATATCGTCACGATTCGCTGCAATACCAGTATCATTCGTATGCATTTGGCGAGGCATTAACGGAGAATTAGAATCTGCTAACTTTTCTGGTCTCGAATAGCCAGGACGAGTAACAGCCACGAATCGAGCCAAATTCCACATTTCGCGCGCATTTTTCCATTGCATTATTTCAGCAATAGCGTCAGCTCCAGTAATAAAGAAAAGTTCCGCATCAGGATGTTGAGCGCGTATATCTCGCAAAGTATCGATAGTATAAGTAACTCCAGGGCGATCAATATCAACCCTAGAAACAGTGAACTTTGGATTTGAGGCTGTTGCAATAACAGTCATTAAATAACGATCTTCTGCATTCGTAACTTTTTTATCAAGCTTAAAAACAGGCCTACCGGTAGGAACGAAAATAACTTCGTCAAGATCATAAACCCAAGCAACTTCCGAAGCCGCAACCAAGTGGCCATTGTGTATTGGATCGAATGTGCCGCCCATAATTCCAATGCGCTGACGTTCGTGCACATTTCCACGAGCAGAAGTACGTTTATGAACTGAATTCACAACCGCAGGAGGAGCCGCTTCTTTACCAGTAAACGCGCCATGAAATAGGTCAGACATGCGACGTTCTGCATCTTCGTGAATTTCAGGACTCATTCGCTTCAGATTCCTTGTCTTCCACTTGAGTTTCATTCACTACTCCAGATGCAACATTTGCGCTATCCGGATTAATATTGCCCATTTCTTCATCCCACTCATCTTTTACAACACGCTGGATTTCGGCAAAAGTTGGAAGAAGGAAATCTGGTTGATACGCACCACGAATTTTCGCTACAGATTCCGAAATTTTAGCAAGCATGGATGTCATGCCATCAATATCATGATCACGTTCTAATTCGCTAAACTTAATAATATTCTTTTCCATATTGCGAACATTTTTAAGAACATTATTAAACGAAGCTTCATCAGGAATAGTCACATCATTCGAATCAGAATCTGGCCAGCCCATTAACACTGCGTCAGCATACTCAAGCGATGAACGTTGCGATGCAGAAGCAATACCATCTTCAATTTGCACCAAAAAAACATATCGCACAATGGACAAACGTTCAGCAGCAATATCAAGTGCTTCAGCTGTACTCAAATTCACGTCATTATTAGGCATACTCTTACCTTACCGCCACGTAACTATTAAAGCCAGGACTATTCGCGTATCTGACCGCTGCCGTAGCCGATCCATTTGGTTGTTGTCATTTCAAGCAAACCCATAGGGCCTCTTGCATGTAATTTTTGCGTAGAAATACCAAGTTCTGCACCAAAACCAAATTCGCCGCCATCTGTAAAGCGCGTTGAAGCATTTACCATAACTACAGCGGAATCAACACTTGCAATAAAACTTTGAATAGTTGAGTAATCTTCAGCAATAATGGTTTCAGTATGGCCAGTAGAATATTTCGCAATATGAGAAGCTGCATCAGTATAATCATCTACAACTTTCACACCCATATTCAGCGACAAATATTCTCGCTTCCAATCTTCATCAGTGGCACGCTCAAGCTGCAATCCTTGAATATTAGCGGATTGCAAAATATCGTAAGATTTATCGTCTGCATGCAAAATTACATTATGTTCAGCTAAAGCAGCAGCGATTTTTGGCAAAAATTCTTGCGCAACATCGCTATGTACCAATAATTTTTCAGCAGCGTTGCACACACCTACTCGTTGCGTTTTTGCATTAATAATAATTGGTATAGCTTTTTTAATATCAGCGCTTTTATCTACATAAATATGTACGTTTCCAGCTCCAGTTTCAATAACAGGAACCGTAGATTCTTGAACAACTGCTGCAATAAGATTTGCACTACCTCTAGGCACAAGCACATCAATATGACCGTGAGCATTCATCATTGACGTAGCTCCGTCTCTTCCTAAATCATCAACAGACTGAATCAAATCAGCACTAAAGTTAGAATTTTTAAGAACCGATTGTATAACTTCAATACTCGCCTGATTCGTATGAAGAGCCGCGCTTCCGCCTCGCAAAATCGCAGCATTTCCAGATTTAATGCACAAAGCAGCTACATCAATAGTTACGTTTGGACGAGCTTCGTAAATCATTCCCATAACGCCCATTGGAACTCGAATTTGCGAAAGTTTAATTCCATTAGGAAGAGTGTATCCGCGAACTACTTGACCTACAGGATCTTGCAATTGCGCGATTTTTCGCACGCTTTTTGCAGAAGCTTGGATTCGCTCTTCATCAAATTTAAGTCGATCAAGCTTTCCAGCATCCATTCCCTTAGCTTCAGCTTCTTTAAGATCTTTTTTATTAGCCTCAGCAATATTTGAAGCTGCAAACTCTAAAGCATCTGCCATTTTTTCAAGAAGCGCATTTTTTGCGCGAGTATCTGCATGAGCAAAATTACGCCACGCTTTTCGTGCACAATCAGCACGAGCATTCACTAAATCATCAACAGACAACGTTTACCCCCTGTAGATTACTTGTCTAATCATCAACTAATTAATAGTAAAACAAAAGTATTTATACATATGAGATTAGCACACGCCCATTCGCCCAGCGCTTCAGGTACCATAATTTGATATAAGTTGTGTAAATAATTTACATAAATAATCTATGTAAGTAAAAATATTTTTTATAAACAGACGGTTACGGAGTCATTATGGCATCAGATACAGCTATTTTCCATAGCACTCGTTCTCTTAAGACAACATGCACATCAAAAGAGGCAATACGTAAAGGAATTGCTGAAGATGGCGGATTATTTGTAGCTGATAGCCTTGGTAGCGAGCGTTACGATATTTCTAAATTGCAAGGCAAATCGTATCAAGAAATTGCGCAAGATATTTTGCAGCTGTTGCTGCCTGATTATACTTCAGAGGAGCTTTCTTCTTGCATTAAACTGGCATACGGCAATCAATGGGCCAATAACGCTATTACTCCACTCCAGCAGCTTGGAAACACTAGCGATTTTGTGATGGAACTTTTCCATGGTCCTACTTGCGCGTTTAAAGACGTTGCTTTGCAAATGTTGCCACAATTAATGTCTCGCACTAAAACTCAACACGAGAACGAATCTGACATTGAAAAAAACGTTATGATTCTAACTGCAACTTCTGGAGATACGGGTAAAGCTGCTTTGGCTGGTTTTGCTGATGTTCCAGGCACTTCTATGGTTACTTTTTATCCAGAAGGAAAAGTTAGCCGCGTTCAAGAATTGCAAATGACTACGCAGGTGGGCGAAAATGTGAAAGTTTGCGCAGTTCGCGGTAATTTTGACGATGCTCAAACAGGTGTTAAACAGATTTTCACAAATAATGAGCTCAACAAAAATATTGAAGAAGATGCGAATACAGTATTGTCTTCAGCTAACTCGATTAACGTTGGTCGTCTTGTGCCACAAGTTGTTTACTATTTTGCAGCATACAAGCAGCTTATTGAACGCGAAGTTATAAAACTTGGAGACGAAGTAGAATTTTGTGTTCCTACAGGCAATTTTGGTGATATTCTAGCAGGATATTATGCAAAAATGCTTGGTCTTCCAGTGAAGCATCTCATTGTTGCCAGCAATAGTAACAATGTGCTTTTTGATTTTTTGGTAAGCGGCACTTACAACCGTCAGCGCACATTCCATCACACTGTTGCTCCTTCTATGGATATTTTGGTTTCTTCTAATTTGGAGCGAATGCTTTATTACATGTGCGATAAAGACACGCGTTTAATACAAATGCTTATGAATGACTTGACTCAGTGGGGCGCTTTTGAAATTCCAGAAAATGTGCTTGCAAAGATTCGCTCACTGTTTGGTTGCGGTTGGGCGAATGAGAATCAAATTCGCGAAGCTATTTATGACTGCTGGAACAAGTACAAGTATGTAATCGATCCACATACTGCTTGCGGATTCTTTGTTATGCAAAATATTCCACATGACGAAAGCACACCTAGAGTATTGCTAAGCACTGCAAGCCCGTATAAATTCCCTCGTGTTGTTGCTGAATCTTTGAATATTGAGCATGTGCAAGATATGGATGACTTCAAATGCATGGATGCGCTTAGTGAAGCTACAGGAACTAAAGCTCCAAGCATGCTTAGAAATCTTGAGCAAAAATCTCCACGCTTTAATGATGTTATTAATGTTGAAGATATGCCTGAGTATGTTTTAGCTCAAGCGCATAATTTCGCAAAATAATCATAAAGTTTTAAGCGAAAGAGGCTGGTTTACTTGTATAAGCCAGCCTCTTTTACTATTCATTCGTTATTACTTTCGAATAAAGCTGCATACACTTCGTTAATAACGTTTAAATCATGACCTTTTCTTGCAGCTGCTGCGAAAAATCTTCGTCTTCTGACTAAAGGCTCAAGATTTCTCGTGCGCGAAGCCGTTTTGCGACCGAGTTCCCACGCTGCTTCAGTAAATACTCCAGAATTTTGAGCAGAAGCTACGTTTTGTGAAATAGCAGCAGGATCAACATTTTTACGCTGCAATTCCATTCGAGTAGCTCTAGCACCAAGAAGCCTCACTGCGCAAGAGCGAATCACCATTTGAGCATATTGATTGTCATCAAGAAGATGTAATTCAAGCAAACGACGAATAACCGCGTCAACAGCAACTTCCGTGTAGCCTTTTTCTTTAAGCCTTTTGCGCATGTCCATCACAGAGCGAGGAGCATAATCTAAAAGCCTTAAAGCAGCTTCCCTGCAATCATCTTCACTACTATTGCAAAGTTCGTCGCTTAAATCACTTACTTTAGCGTTTTTTACATACGGCATGTTTTTTGTATTATTTTTTGCGCTTAAAAGTACTGATTTATGCGATATTTTTTTGCGAGTATGTGGCTTTACGCTATTATTTTCGTCATCTCCTTCAACACGCTCTACTGGATGATCGCGAAGAAAACTCTCTACACTAATAGGCATATTGCATTCGCTTTACACTGTAATCTTATTATTACTTCGATTCGGATGACTTTTGTGCAGAATTTTTAGCTACAGAATCATCATCGAATTGATCTAGTTCAGAATCTTCAGCGAATTGATCTTCAGGATGCATTAAACCTAACGAAGCTTTGACTTTTTCGCTAATTTCTTCAGTAATAGCTGGATTATCTTTCAAGAACTTACGGACGTTTTCACGACCTTGTCCAAGCTGCTCACCGTCATAAGTAAACCAAGAACCAGATTTCTTAATAACTTCAGCTTGCAGTCCCATATCGATAACAGAACCTTCAGTCGAGATACCTTCTCCATAAAGAACATCAAACTCAGCAGTTTTGAAAGGCGGAGCCATTTTATTCTTGACAATCTTAACTTTAGTTCGGTTGCCAACAGCTTCTTCGCCCTCTTTAATAGTAGAAACTCTGCGAATATCCATGCGCACAGACGCATAGAACTTCAAAGCTTTACCACCAGTAGTAGTTTCAGGGTTACCAAAGAATACACCAATTTTTTCACGAAGCTGATTAATAAAAATAGCAGTAGTGCCAGCTTGTGAAAGAGCACCAGTCATCTTACGCAACGCCTGACTCATTAAGCGAGCTTGTAAGCCCACATGACTATCTCCCATATCGCCATCGATTTCAGCTTTAGGAACTAATGCCGCTACAGAATCAACAACAATAACATCTAATGCCCCAGAACGAATAAGCATATCAGCAATTTCCAATGCCTGCTCACCATTATCTGGCTGAGAAACAATAAGAGCATCCGTGTCTACTCCAAGCTTTCTCGCATAGACAGGATCCAACGCATGCTCAGCATCAATAAATGCCGCTACCCCACCATTTTTTTGAGCATTTGCAACAATATGCAAAGCAAGAGTTGTTTTACCAGAAGACTCAGGACCGTAGACTTCAACTATTCGCCCTCTAGGAACACCGCCAATCCCCAAAGCGGTGTCCAACGCTAATGAACCAGTAGGAATAACTTCTACATCTTGCATAGGTCTATCACCTAAGCGCATTGCAGAACCTTTTCCATATTGTCGTTCAACATTGGCTAAAGCAGTTTCCAACGCTGCTTGGCGACGCGGATCTGTTTTATCCGCATCAATAAGGCGATTAATATTGCCTTTACTTTTTGTTTGCGCCATGTATGCTACTCCTTTCGCATGCCGTTATGTATCGAACGACCTTAGTTCCATACTAGATTCAAGTGCAAGCATTTTTATGCAATGTGGATAAAACATTTAATCCAAGCACTTAAACGCTTAACTCAGCTTAAATCATCTCGACAAACACAAGTATACTACATATGCGAACATTTGTTCGATAGCGCGTGTCTTGATTACAACCCAACTACTTACAATCTTCGACATAAGCAATCAGATCATTAGCAATTCTCAACAACTGAAATACAGTAGATTCACGAACTTCTTGACGACTGCCAGATAATCTCAATTCAAAAACAAAAGCAACACTTGATTGCGCAATTTTAGTTACGCTTTGACTTTCAATTTGAGCAAAATCATAATCATAGACGTTACTAACGCATCCATATTCAAGTTCTTTACGAGCCGCATCTTTAACAGAATCCACAGCATCATTAACTTTAGGCAAAAATATTCCAACATAAACTAAACCTGCTGGTTTATTACCATCGGGACCAGGACCTGCAACACCAGTTGTAGACAAGCCAATAATAGGAAAATTTGCACAACACTCACAATCTTCCTCATACGCCCATCCACTGCCACGATATATTTGAGCAGCTCCAATCGCCATTTGAAAAGCAACATCCTGGTAAACCGCGCCTTCAGATTGTAAAAGATTAGAATTTACGCCAAGAATTTTGGATTTAGCATGAATATCATAAGTGACAGCAGAACCACAAAAAACTCGCGATGCGCCAGGAACAGAAACAAAAGCATCAGCCAAAAGCCCGCCAGTTAACGACTCTGCTGAAGCAATATGCATTCCTTTAATAAAACTTTTTTCCAATAGATTCGCAGCTAAAGAAACTGTATTAAAATCTGAAGAATTATTCATAATACGCTCGATATGATTGTAGCTTACGATTTTCCACAACATAAACCCTTTAGGGATAATTTATGAAAAACCGTAAGCTACAAACAAGAAGTTTACTTATTGATTTTATTTACTTCACAGGAGGCAAAGGCACTGAATTTTTTTCATCATCAATTTGAGATTCGCTATCTGAAGAACTTTCAAAGAAAGCGCTATAGACATACAAAACTGCAGAATAGAAAGCAAAGCCCAAAGAAATACCAAGCAAGCCGAAAGCCACTGCGTAGTAGGAAACTATCCAAGAAGGCAATGTATTAGCATGAATAGTTGCAACAAGAGGTGCAATAATCATTGCAATACCAATCGATTGCGTAAGAGTCTTATATTTTCCTGCAGAAGATGCAGCAATTACTCTTCCACGAACATTAACAACATAAATTCGCACAAGAGTAATAGCAATTTCGCGAATCATGAACAAGATGGTTATCCACCAATAAATTTCGCCAAAAACAGAAGAAATAATAAGTGCAGCTAGAATAAGGATTTTATCCGCAATTGGATCAAGCAACTTACCTAATTCTGTAACCTTATGATATTTACGAGCCATCCACCCGTCGAGCTTATCTGTAGAAGCAGCTACAACAAACAGCACAAACGCAGCCCAACGCAACGAAACTGAACCAAAACCCCATGTGCCTGCTTTCAAATATAAAACAATAAAAACAATAGAAAGCACAATACGGATATAAGTCACAATATTTGGAGCATAATTCCAGCCAGCAAAAAATGATGACTTAGCTTTTTTCTTCATACGCATAACCTTCATTCTACTGCAAAGTAAAAACTTCTAGCACATCACACAACTTGGTGTTGCACATAATAATACAATATCTTATAACGAATCTGACTCGCCACGAATAAAAGCCAAAACTTTTGGCAAATCTTCCGGCTGAACCAAAACTTCGCGAGCTTTAGAACCTTCAGAAGGTCCCACAACGCCTCGAGATTCAAGCAAATCCATCAATCGACCTGCCTTTGCAAAGCCAACGCGCAACTTACGCTGAAGCATTGAAGTAGAGCCAAATTGCGAGCTGACAACAAGCTCAGCAGCCTGAAGCAACTCATCCATATCGTCGCCAATATCACTAGTTTTAAGTTTGCTTTGAGCTTGAGCATCCGCTTTTTGAGCCATTTGCTCAATATCTTCACGATACTTTGGCTTACGCTGCGTGCGAACATACTCCACAGCCTTGCGGATTTCAGATTCACTCACCCACGAACCCTGAACACGTTGAGGTTTTGCAGCACCCATTGGAAGGAACAAAGCATCGCCTTGACCAATCAAAGTTTCTGCACCAACAGTATCGAGAATAACCCTTGAATCAGTAGCAGACGAAGTAGCAAAAGCCAAACGAGAAGGAATATTCGCCTTAATTAAGCCTGTTACAACGTCAACAGACGGACGCTGAGTAGCGAGAACCAAATGCACACCTGCAGCTCGAGCAAGCTGAGTAATACGCTGAATAGAGCTTTCAACATCGTTCTTAGCAACCATCATCAAATCAGCCATCTCGTCCACAACCACAAGCAAATACGGGTATGGAGCAACTTTTCGCTCAGATCCAGCCGGTGCGTGAACCTTTCCTTCACGGACAGCCTTGTTGAAATCTTTAACATGACGGAAACCAAAGAATTGCAAGTCATCATATCGAGCATCCATCTCTTTAACAACCCACTCAAGAGCCTGCGCAGCCTTCTTAGGATCCGTAATAATTGGCGTGAGCAAATGCGGAATGCCAGCATAAGCAGAAAGCTCCACGCGCTTAGGATCGACCATAATCATGCGAACTTGCTCAGGAGTTGCTCGCATGATAATAGAAGTGAGCATTGAGTTAATGAAACTCGACTTACCAGAGCCGGTAGCACCAGCAACAAGTAAATGCGGCATTTTATCGAGAGCTGCAGTTACGAAATGACCTTCAACATCTTTTCCAACGCCTGTAAGCATAGGATTAGGGTCATTCATAGCTTTTTGCGAGCGCAGAACATCTCCCAAATGCACAATTTCGCGGTCGACGTTTGGAATTTCAATACCAATAGCAGACTTTCCTGGAATTGGCGACAAAATACGCACATCCGTACTAGCTACAGCGTATGCGATATTTTTTTGCAAATTCGTAACTTTTTCAACTTTTACACCAGGACCAAGCTCAACCTCGTACTGCGTAACAGATGGACCTCTAAGGAATCCAATAACATGAGCGTCAACGTCAAACTGCTCGAAAGTGGAAGTTAGCGCACGAATAACGTTATCGTTTGCTGGAGTTCTCGCAACATGAGGCTTTCCATGAGCTAAAAGATTCAAATCAGGGAGCTTGTAAGGTTCAGAGGAAGAATCAAAAGAAGGCTCATTATTATTGACAGCACCATTTTCGCTTTCGGCATCATTTTCATCATCTGAATCTTCTTGATCCCTGCGATATTGATCCATACGTTCAGCTGGAATACTTGACCATGGATCGCTTGCAGATAAAGAGGAATCACTCATAGGAGCTTTTGGCAATATTTCCTCAGGAACAGGCTTTGATGAAGATGAAACACTTCTAGGTGTAAGTTGACTCGAATTATTATCAGCATTTTCAAATTGGGAATTATTTGAAGCATTATTATCGGAAGAGCTGCTCACAGTTCTTGCTTTACGAGGTTCAACTCTTTCAAGATTATCTACACTATTACCGTGAGAAGCAGCATGCGAAAATGCATCATCGCCGGCGTATTCGTCAAGCAATTCCCCATTATTATTACTGTTTTTACGCTTAAAGAATGATTTAAACAGTTTCAACACAGAAGACATTTGAGAAGATCCGCTATTATTTTTCGGCGACTCTTCATTGTGAGTTGGCACGCCATCTGCAAATTCCAAGGAATTGGTTTTGCTGTCAGAATTATCTTCTTCAGAGTTTCCTAAATCTTCAGAAGACTTTTTATTGTTATATTTAGTAAGAATAGCAGCCACGACTTGAGCTATATCAGTTACATGAAGGCGAGTAATCATTAATATCGAAAAAATAGCAGCTACTACAAAAATAATAATTGCAAAAATACGAGAAAGACCCCACGATAGCGGAGATCCGAGCACAAAACCTAATAACCCACCTGACTTCTGTACAGTGTCTAAACTAAATGCTTTTCCGCGAGGTACAGAAGAAATATCAAGAATTGAGCAAACAGATAACAATAGAATAATAAATCCGCTAATAACACGAGGATTACCAGAGCCAGCTCCACTGTTACGCATCAACCTAAAAGCGACAACGCTTAACCACACAGGCAGAACAACGCTCATAATTCCAAGCAAACTAGAAGACACAAAATGGAGACCTACTCCAATAAACCCACTAACTCTAAACCATTCTGATGCGCAGAACAAAATCGCAAGAACAAGCATAACGAAGCACAAGCCGTCCCTGCGATATGCCTCATCGTATTCTCCAACACCAAAAAGCGAGCGCACTAACTTTCCTAAAGTTCTAGGCACAAACAGGAGAATTGTCTCCCACAATGGTTCACTAGGTGAAGCCTTACCAGCCATAAATACTCCTTCTGCACCATGTGCTATTTAGTACGCCATGTCATCATCAACATACATATGCGTAACCATACCAGTCTACTCCATAGACTGAGGTTATTTAAATGAAGCGGTTGCAGCTTACCGCTTACCCCCTATTGCCCCACCATTTCGCAAAACAAAAAAACGGCTGGTCAGTTACCAGCCGTTTAAGTGGGGTGGCTAACGCGGCTTGAACGCGCGACCTTCTGAACCACAATCAGATGCTCTACCGACTGAGCTATAGCCACCATGCGCGTGAAAACATACGTAATCACACAACAAAGGGATACTATACACGATTTCCTCGATTTCCGCCAGAGCAACACACCTCGGCGCGTCGTAATATATTTCATATTCATCATACTCATATTCGTGTTGTGGAGATTTGAGATTTTTTGCACAGATTGGACGCTTGCACGTTTATGAAGTTTTGCAGTTGCGCTCTGCAGACGTTGAGTATTTATTGCTTAAAGAACACTAGCATTCACACTGCTGCACACACCACGCCATGCACTCCTACCACACCACAGAATACTAGCGGTTTTACTAATAGTGGGAGATAGGAATTGCTTGTCGAGCAATATAAAAGCGGAACGATAGTAATATCTTTTTGATAAATAAATATTTTTGAAAGAAAGTAAGTAAAAAACTAAACTTAACTATGCAACCGCTAAGTCCAAATAAGGTATAAGAGCGGAGCGCTGCGAGACAAGTAATTCCTATCTCACGCAGCCACTTCAGAAACCCGCCAGCCAAACACCAGCCCCCAAAACTCGCGCCACACCAAACAAAAATTGTTTAGTTCGACAATGGCAAATGCAACAATGGGTGTATGAGTTTTTCTGAGCAAAATCAACGCATTTTTGGCGTAACTGCAAACAGCAACAACACGACGGCACTTCTTCTTGGCTCAGGCGAGCTTGGCAAGGAAATTGCGATTGAGCTTATGCGACTAGGCGTGCGAGTATGCGCTGCCGATAGCTACAAAAACGCTCCTGCAATGCAAATAGCTCACGAATACCACGTGCTAGATATGTCGAATCCGCAAGAATTGCAAGAACTTATTTCAAATGTGAATCCTGACATTATTATTCCAGAAGTTGAAGCTATTGCTACTGAAGTTTTGAAAGATGCTGCTAAAAAGAATATTCAAGTCGTTCCTAGCTCAGATATTGCCGCGATTGCAATGGATCGCGAGCGTTTGCGTAGGATTGCGCACGAAGATTTAGGACTGCCTACTACTCCATACCGTTTTGCGTCATCATATGAAGAGTTAGAGGATGGAGCTAAAAAAGTTGGATATCCATGTGTAGTTAAACCTGTTATGAGCTCTTCTGGGCACGGTCAGTCAATAGTTCGTAGTTCTGAAAATTTGCTTGCAGCTTGGAATGAAGCTCAGCATGGCAGGCGTGCAGCAGCTGGGCATGAAAATGAGTGTTCGCGAGTTATTGTTGAAGCTTTAGCTCCGCTTGATTATGAGCTTACAGTACTTACAATAAGCTCTTGCGCAGGAATTACTACTTGTGAGCCGATCGCTCAGCGTCAGCAAGACGGAGACTATAGAGAATCTTGGCAGCCTGCAAATATTCCTGAATCGATCCGCACTAATGCGAAAGATATTGCAAAGCGCGCTGTAGAAGGTTTGACTGATATTGCGCAAGAAGCTGGCGAAACAGGTTGGGGCGTTTATGGAGTCGAATTATTCGTGCTTACTGATGGTTCTTTGCTTTTTAATGAATTGTCACCTCGCCCACACGATACTGGCATGGTAACTATGATTTCGCAGCATTACAGTGAATTTGCATTGCATGCATTGGCTATTTTGGGAGTTCCAGTTACAGCTAACTATACTGAGCTTTCTTTGAAAAATAATGAAGTTGCAGCAAGTCACGCCATTGTTATTAATGCGGAAGGACCTGTTGGTTTTATGAATATTGCTCAAGCTTTGCAATCTGGCGAAAATTATCGATGCAACTTGCGTATTTTTGCTAAGCCTTCTGTACATGGTCACAGACGCATGGCAGTTTCTTTAGCTACTGGATTAACGCAAGAAGAAGCTAGAGAAAATGCGACACGCATCGCCATGTCGCTAAAAACTACACAAACAAATGCTTAGATACATTGAAAATTAAGGCATAGGAGTTAAAAAAGATAATAATTTACAGTATGCACGAAGGGAAATTTTGTAGGTAACAATTGTTACGCTAATCGTGCTGGCAAAGGTCAGGTAAACCTACAAATATTGTTGGTTTGCGCCTACAACTGTGAATGCGCATAAGAGAGGGCATATCATGGAAAAACTTGAGAAGTTGTACGAAGGCAAAGCCAAAAAACTGTATGCTACCGATGACACCAATGTGCTATGGGTTGAATACATGAACCAGGCAACAGCTGGTAACGGTCTGAAGAAAGCTCAGATTGCAGGTAAAGGCAGTTTAAATAACCGGATTACTTCGTTACTATTCCATTTACTTGAGGCGCGCGGCGTAAAAAGCCACTTCCTCGGACAAATTTCCGATACTGAACAACTTGTAAAGCGTATGCGCATGTTCCCGCTGGAAATTATTATGCGAAATACTGCTGCAGGTTCTTTTGCAAAACGTTATAACGTTAAAGAAGGAACACCTTTAAAGAAGCCATTGTTGGAGTTCTGCGTAAAGTCCGACGAGCTCGGTGATCCATTTATTAATCCAGAAGGCGTTGTAGCTCTTGGATTAGCAACAGATGAAGAAATGGCGGAAGTCACTCGTCAAGCTCATGCTGTTAACAATGCTTTGTTGGATATTTTCTCAAAGATTGATGTTCAGCTTGTCGACTTCAAGATTGAAGAGGGCGTGGACGCGCAAGGTAATATTCTTCTCGCTGATGAAATAACTCCTGATACTTGCAGACTTTGGGATAAGCGCAATGCTGGTACGAACGGAGTAAGTCATTTGGACAAGGACTTGTTCAGGCGCGATTTAGGCGACATTATTCCTGCTTATGAAGAAATTCACGATAGGCTTGCATCTTTAGCTCAAAGCGAAGGCTTGGATGTTTCTGTTCGCAAACCTGACGATTGCGTAGAACGATAATGATTGTTGTGGCTCGTACCTTTAAGGGTGCGAGCCACATGCATTCTTAATGTGATTTTGAATAATTTAATATTTATAATTTAAAACCAATACAACAATAAACACTGCATTCATACCGCACATTCAACAAGGTAGGTTTCTCGTGGTATTTCGCGTATATGTGGAAAAACGCACTGGTTTTGACGTTCAAGCGCAACAGCTTTTACATGAGCTTAGGGAAATTCTTGGCATAAGCGCGATTACTTCCGCAAGAATTATTAACCGTTATGACGTTGAAGGTATAAGCAAAGATTTATTCGACAATGCTGTGCAAACGGTATTGAGCGAACCTCCAGTTGATAATACTTACGATTACTTGCCTATTGAAACCGACGAGCACGTATTTGCTGTAGAATTTTTGCCTGGTCAATTCGATCAGCGTGCGCAATCTGCTAGCGAATGCATTCAACTTATTAGTCAAGGCGAACGCCCAACGGTGCGCACTGCTAGAGTAATCGCTTTAAAAGGTGATCTTGACGAAAAAGCACTAAACGATATTAAACACTACGTTATTAATCCTGTTGAAGCGCGAGAAGCTTCACTTGATGAGGTAAAAAGTTTACAGCGAGAAGCAGTTGTACCATCTGATGTAGAAGTAATTAGTTCATTTAACGATTTAGACGAAGCTGGATTACAAGACTTTATTAATACTCGCGGTTTGGCAATGGATTTGGCTGACGCAAAGTTCTGCCAGAAGTATTTCCGTGAAGAACATAGAAATCCTACTATTACAGAAATTCGCGTTATTGATACTTACTGGTCCGACCACTGCCGTCACACGACTTTTGGCACCGAGCTTACAGATATTTCTATTGACGATAACACTGTTCAAGAAGCATTTAGCCGTTATCTTGATTTGCGAAAAGAACTAAATCGCGAAAATAAGCCTGTTTGCCTTATGGATATGGCAACTATTGGCGCAAAATACTTAAAGCATACTGGCGAGCTTAAAAATTTGGACGAGTCAGAAGAAATCAACGCTTGCACAGTAAAAGTTAAGGTTGATGTAAACGGCCACGATGAGGATTGGCTGTTCCTGTTTAAAAACGAAACGCATAATCATCCTACAGAGATTGAGCCTTTCGGTGGAGCTGCAACTTGCATTGGTGGCTGCATTCGCGATCCTCTTTCTGGACGCTCTTACGTGTATCAAGCAATGCGAGTAACTGGTGCTGCAGATCCACGCACTCCTATTAGCGAAACCTTAAACGGTAAGCTGCCACAGCGAAAAATCGTAACTTCTGCTGCAGCCGGCTACTCTTCTTACGGAAATCAAATTGGTTTAGCTACTGGCGAAGTGCACGAACTTTACCACCCGGGCTATGTTGCAAAACGTATGGAGGTTGGTGCGGTTGTTGCCGCTACCCCAGCCGACCATGTGCGCAGAGAAACTCCAGCTCCTGGAGATGTGATTATTCTTCTTGGCGGACGCACTGGCAGAGACGGCATTGGCGGTGCTACCGGCGCTTCTAAAGCTCAAGATGTTGAAAGTATTGAAGAGTGCGGAGCTGAAGTTCAAAAAGGTAATGCTCCTATTGAGCGAAAACTCCAACGACTTTTCCGACGCAAGGATGCTTGCCAACTTATTAAGCGTTGCAACGATTTTGGCGCTGGCGGCGTTTCTGTCGCAACTGGCGAAATCGCGGACGGTTTAACTATTAATCTCGACAAAGTTTCTAAAAAGTACGAAGGTCTCGACGGCACTGAGCTTGCTATTTCTGAATCTCAAGAGCGCATGGCTGTTGACGTTGCGTCAAGTGATGCTGAAGAATTTTTGAAGTATGCTCGTGAAGAAAATCTTGAAGCAGAAATAATAGCGACTGTTACTGAAGAAGCGCGAATGCGAATGACTTGGCGAGGAAAAACCATTGTTGACTTAAGCCGCGCATTCTTAGCTTCTAATGGCGCTCCAAAACAGCAGATACTGCATATCGAAAGTGGAGAATCTTACGAAACTCCATGGCAGAATCAGTCAGATTTGCCGTTAGAAAAGCGCATGCATAACTTAGTTTCGGATATTAATATTGCTTCAAATAAAGGCTTATCTGAACGATTTGATTCTACTATTGGCGCTGCTACTGTGCTTATGCCTTTTGGCGGTCGTCGCCAGCTTACTCCTGCTCAAGCTATGGTTGCTAAATTCCCAGTATTTGGCGAAACAAACACAGCTTCCGCAATGGCTTGGGGCTTTAATCCGTATTTAATGGAAAAAAACCAATTCACTGGCGCCTATGTTGCTGTTGTTGAATCATTGGCAAAGCTAGCAGCTAGCGGTTTCACGCGCGAACGTGCTTACTTGAGTTTGCAAGAATATTTTGGCAAGCCTCACGATATTCCAGAGCGTTGGGGAAAGCCAGCTGCAGCAGTTCTTGGTGCTTTAAGTGCGCAGATTGATTTTGGCGTTGGTGCTATTGGCGGCAAGGATTCTATGAGCGGCAGTTTTGAGAATCTGGATGTGCCACCAACTTTGATTTCGTTTGCTGTTTCTACTGGAGACGCACGTTTAACTGTTTCACCTGAATTTAAGGGTGTAAATCATAAAGTTATACGTATTGCTCCAAAGTATAAATCCGACGGAATTACTCCAGAAAAAGAAAGCTTCCTGAAAGCACTAGAAATTGTAGAAAATATTACGAAAAACAAGCAAGCTCTTGCTATATCTACTCCTGGCTACGGTGCTAGCGCAGAAAGCTTATTCAAAATGACGCTTGGAAATCATATTGGTCTTAAATTATTAAACAATTTAAGCGACGATGATTTATTTAAGCCAGCATATGGAAGCTTCTACGTTGAACTCAAGGAAGACGCTGAAGTTCCATCTTTAGCTAATACAAGCTTGGTTGACGTTGAGATTGTTGGCGAAACAACTGAAAATTACGCAATTACTTCATCAAATGGCGAAGAAATTGATTTAAGTGATTTGCAAAAGGTTTGGGAAAGCGAACTTTCTTCAATCTTCCCGTATAAAAAGCCTGGTGAGATTGTAGAAACTATTAATAACAAAACTAATGTTCCTACTACAGACCGCATGCACACAGGAAAACTAAAGTCGCTTTCGCATCCGCGCGTTATTATCCCAGTTTTCCCTGGAAATAATTGCGAATACGATACTCAAGCTGCTTTTGAAAAAGCTGGAGCAGACGCTCATACGCTTATTATTAATAATTTAAGTGCAAAAGATATTGCACAATCAGCTGAGAAATTGGTTGAAGAGATTAAAAAGAGTCAAATTGTAATGATTCCAGGAGGCTTCTCCGGAGGCGATGAGCCGGACGGTTCTGCGAAATTCATTACAGCATTCTTTAGGAATCCAGCAGTAACAGACGCAGTTCGTGACTTGCTTAATAATCGTGATGGTTTAATGCTTGGAATTTGCAATGGCTTCCAAGCGCTTATTAAGCTGGGCTTGGTTCCTTTTGGAGATATTGTTCCTATGGATTCCAACTGCCCAACTCTTACCTACAACACTATTGGCAGACACCAAAGTAGGATTGTTCGCACTAGAGTTGCTTCAAATCTTTCACCATGGTTAGCAAATACGCAAGTTGGAGACATGCATACTGTTGCAATTTCTCATGGAGAAGGTCGCTTTATTGCTACTAACGAAGTTATGGAAAAGCTTATTAAAAACGGCCAAATAGCTACACAATATGTTGACAGCAATGGCGTACCAAGTATGAGCTTAAACGTAAATCCTAATGGCTCAATGATGTCAGTAGAAGGTATTACAAGCCCAGACGGTCGAGTTTTTGGAAAAATGGGACATTGCGAGCGCGCAGGTCGTGACTTGTATGTCAATATTCCTGATTTCCATGAGCAACCATTGTTTGAAGCTGGCGTTGAATATTTCACTGCATGAGCTTTAGTTTACAGTTGCAAAACTTGTATCAAAATAACTACAAATTCGACGATTACAATCATCGATTATTAGGGGGTATGAATGTCTGCAGAACTTGAAGATATTCACGAAGAATGCGGCGTATTTGGTGTGTGGGGTCATCAAGATGCAGCTAGGCTGACATATTTTGGACTTCATGCGCTACAGCATCGAGGACAAGAAGGTGCCGGCATTGTATCTAACGACAATGGCAAACTGCATGGGTATCGCGGATTGGGATTGCTAACTCAAGTATTTAGCAATGAACAAGTTATGGATCGTCTTACTGGAAACCGGGCTATCGGTCACGTTCGATATGCTACTGCAGGTTCTGGAAGCGTTGATAACATTCAGCCTTTCCTGTTCCGTTTCCACGATGGAGACGTAGCTCTTGCACATAACGGAAATTTGACGAATTGCACTAGCCTACGTAATTCCTTGGAAGATAAAGGCTCAATATTCCACTCAAATTCTGATACTGAAATATTGATGCATTTGATTCGTCACTCTAGTAAAGAAACTTTTATGGATCGCCTGAAAGAAGCTTTACAAACTGTTCATGGCGGTTTTGCTTACTTATTGCTTACTCAAGATGCACTAATCGGAGCAACTGATCCAAATGGTTTCCGCCCACTTTCGCTTGGTCGTATGAAGAACGGCGCTTACGTGCTCGCTTCTGAAACTTGTGCGCTTGATATTGTGCGAGCAGAGTTCATTCGTGATATTGAGCCTGGAGAAATCATTGTTATTAATGACGATGGCTACACTATTGAGCAATATACGAAGCACGTACAACATGCAGTATGCTCAATGGAATTTATTTATTTCGCTCGCCCAGATTCTAATATTTACGGTATTAATGTTCATTCTGTGCGAAAGCGTATGGGTGCGCGTTTAGCTAAAGAATCTCCTGTTGAAGCAGATATGGTTATTGGAGTACCTAATTCTTCACTTTCTGCTGCTGCAGGATACGCTGAAACAAGCGGAATTCCAAACGAAATGGGATTGATTAAAAACCAGTATGTTGCACGCACTTTTATTCAACCGACGCAAGAATTACGCGAGCAAGGCGTTCGTATGAAACTTTCTGCTGTTCGCGGAGTGGTTGCAGGAAAACGCGTTATCGTTATTGACGATTCGATTGTTCGTGGAACTACTTCTAAGCGCATTGTGCAATTGCTTCGAGAAGCTGGTGCTAAAGAAGTGCATATGCGTATTTCTTCCCCTCCGCTTAAATATCCTTGCTTCTACGGTATCGATATTCAAACTACGAAGGAACTTATTGCAGCAAAGCATTCAGTTGAAGAAATTCGCGAGTATATTGATGCTGATTCCTTAGCATTTTTGTCTTTAGATGGATTAGTCGAGTCGATTGGATTAAAAAAGCCTGCTCCTTATGGCGGTTTGTGCGTTGCTTACTTTAATGGCGACTACCCTACTGCACTAGACGATTACGGCGAAGAATTCTTGGCTTCACTTACTCCTGAAGAACGCGAACATTTGCAAGAAGTAAGGAAGCACAGTAAATATTCGCACGAAAATCTTATATAACTTAATAATTTAATTGTTCATTGCAATTTATAAATAAAACTTAAGAAAATACTTATAACATTGTTACGAAAGGAACCGATATGCCACACGCATATGAAGAAGCTGGCGTAAGCGTAGAAGCAGGATACGAAGTAGTACGTCGTATTAAATCTCATGTAAATCGCACAAAGCGCCCAGGCGTTGTAGGTGGCATTGGCGGATTTGGCGGCTTATTTGATTTGGCATCTCTTGGTTACAAAGAGCCAGTGCTGATTTCTGGCACGGATGGCGTTGGAACCAAGCTTGTGATTGCAAAAATGATGAATAAGCATAACACTATTGGCATTGATTGCGTTGCAATGTGCGTAAACGATATTGCAGCTCAAGGTGCCGAGCCGCTTTTCTTCCTCGATTACATTGCATGCGGAAAAAACAATCCTGAAATACTTGAGCAAGTAGTTTCAGGCGTTGCAGATGGTTGCGTGCAATCAGAAGCAGGTTTAATTGGCGGCGAAACTGCTGAAATGCCTGGAATGTATGACGAAGACGAGTACGATCTTGCAGGTTTTGCAGTAGGAGTTGCAGAACGTTCGAATATTGTCGACGGCTCCACTATTACTGCCGGCGACGTGCTTATAGGACTTCCTTCTTCAGGAGTTCATTCAAACGGATTCTCTCTTGTTCGCAAAGCTTTGTTTGAAGAAGCAGGTTTTAGCGTCGACACGAAGTTAGATGAACTTGACGGCAAAACGCTTGGAGAAGTTCTTCTTGAACCTACTCGAATCTACGTAAAAGCTTTGAAGCCACTTTTTGCTGAACATCTTATTAAGGGAGTTGCTCATATTACAGGCGGCGGATTTATTGAAAATGTTCCGCGCATGTACGCAGATGATTTGGCTGCAAAAATTGATACCACTAGCTGGAGCGTTCCACCTATTTTTGGCGTTATTGAAAAAGCCGGAAACGTTGCTCACGCTGAAATGTTCAACGTTTTTAATATGGGCATTGGCATGGTTTTGGCTGTTGACGAAAGCAAAGCAAACGACGCAATGCGTATACTAAACGAGCATAACGAAACCGCTTATATTATTGGCAAAATGGCTAAGCGCGAAAACGCTGCAGTTGAGTTGTTGTAAACTGCAAAACCGCAAAACCGAAAAATATAAAGCTGCAAAACATTAGACAGCAAAATCTTAAAGCAATAAAGGATTAAAAATGAAAGTTTTAGTAGTTGGTTCTGGCGCTCGCGAACACGCTATTGCACACGCGCTACTTAAAGGAGAAAGCGTTGAAGAAGTAACTGTTGCTCCTGGAAATCCTGGTATTGCAGCAGATGGCATTCAAACTGCAAACATAAGTCAATCAGATCATGACGCTCTTATTAAGTTCGTTAAAGACAATAACTACGATTTTGCGTTCATTGGTCCTGAAGTTCCGCTTATGAATGGCATTGTTGACGATTTTGAAGCGCATGGAATTGCCGCTTTTGGTCCAAACAAAGCCGCAGCTCAAATTGAAGGCTCTAAAGATTTCGCAAAAAAGCTTATGGCTCGTCACAACGTTCCAACCGCCTCCTACAAAACATTTGACGCTTTGGAGCCGGCACGCGAATACGTTCTTGAGCATGGCGCTCCAATTGTTATTAAAGCGGACGGTTTGGCTGCTGGAAAAGGCGTTACTGTTGCTATGGATGAGCAAACAGCAGTTGATGCTTTGGAGGATATTTTCGTCGATCATCGTTTTGGTCAAGCTGGGGCAAAAGTTGTTATTGAAGAATTTTTGCAAGGCCAAGAGTTTTCACTTATGAGTTTCGTAAGCGGAACTGATTTTTGGGTTATGCCTATTTCTCAAGATCACAAGCGTGCTTACGACGGCGACAAAGGACCAAATACTGGCGGCATGGGAGCTTATAGCCCTGTTCCGCAAATTAGCGACGAAACAGTTAAGCGTGCTATAGACGAAATTGTGCGCCCAACTGTTGAAGGACTAGCTAAAGAGGGTACGCCTTTTACTGGTGTGCTTTATGCTGGCTTAATTGATACAGCAACAGGACCTAAAGTTATTGAGTTTAACGCTCGCTTTGGAGACCCAGAAACAGAAGTTGTACTTCCTAGACTCACTTCAGATTTTGGTGCAGCTATATGGAATATTTTGCAGCATAAAAATCCGACTTTTACTTGGAAAAATAGCGGTGTTACGCTCGGCATAATCATTGCAAGCGAAGGCTACCCTGGCACTTTAGTTACTGGAACTCCTCTTCCTCAAATTCCTGTTGACGAAAATCAAGATCAGCACGTGTATTATGCAGGAGTAAAAAGCGATGAAGAAAGCGGCAAACTTCTTACGTCTTCAGGCAGAGTAGCTCTTGTACAAGTGCACGGAGACGATGTGAAAGATGCTCAAAACAACGTCTACACCATATTAGATAAGCTTAATCTTCCACACATGTTCTTTAGGCATGATATCGCAGAAAAAGCTTTAAAATAGTTTGTTAATTAAATATAGTTTTAATTAACAAATTGCAAATCAATAAGCCCCTCGCTATTTGAAAAATAATATTTATCAAATACAAACGAGGGGCATTTTAATTATCAAACTAGCTTTTAGCGCGGTAATTTCAGAAAATCAGTATTGCGCAAATAATGCTTTCCAGCAGTAATATCGTATTGTATTAAGCGATAGTCGTGAAGAAGTTGACGTGACTTCTTATCCATCTTAGACAAAATCATCGGATTGCCATCGTTATCCAAATAAATTGATTGTCCTTCAGGAATTCTATCCCATCCTTGAATAGTATTTACAACAGGAGGCTCCATAGCACTCACATGCTCATGCAGACGAGTTAAGAAAGCAAGATACGGAGAAACTTTAGCGTTCATATGTAGAGCAGCCTGAGAAATAAAGAAGTTAGGAGAAGAATACTTATTAGTACGCTCTACATCTTTATTTGTATTAGAATTCTCTACATTTTTGTTTGAAGATTTTTTCTCACTAAGAGCCTTACGTTCCAAAGCAACTTTATTTGACCAAATAAAATAATCGGTCAAATGCAAAGACAATGAATTCTTTTCATCCGAACTTGCAGTTCCGTAAATTCCTGGCAAATGGTCACCATAAAACATAACAGTAATAGGCTTATTTAGCTTATCTAAACTATTCAAAAACTCTTGCGTCGCCTCATCAGTGTGCTGCACACCCTTAGAGTACGTTTCAATAGAAGTTTTTTCATCATCACCAAGATCAGCGGCACCATCTTTAGAAGACACTTCGAATTCATTATTCGCATACCAATCCCTATAAGGCATGTGATTTTGCATAGTAACAATTTGTACAAACCTAGGTTGCTTATGCTCTTTAATCTTTTCTAACGCACTCTTATATGCTGATGCGTCAGAAACATACGGCGATTTATCTATCACATCACGGTGAGCAATAACATCAGGTCCTTGCAATGCGTAGAACTTACTAAATCCAAACTTTTTGTAATTAGTAGCGCGCAAATACATGCTCGGCTCATACGGGTGGAAAGCTATAGACTTAATAGAATTGCTAGAATTATCCCAATATTGATTAATAGTTGGAGACCATTGAGCATTAGGAACCAACTGCTGATACGGGCTAGTCATTGAAGGATCAAAATTAGCCATGCTCAAACCAGTTAAAGACATGTACTCTAAGTTTGCAGTACCGCCACCGTAACCAGAAGAAAGCATCAAACCACTATCCGTATGCTTCTTCAAATTGCTAATAAATGGCATTGGATTCTTGTTCAACTTCAAACCAGGAACACGCGTAGGATCAGAGAAGGATTCAGACAAGATAAGAATAAAAGTATTATCGTTCATATTTGTTGTACGAGAACGATTTATACGTTTAGCTTCATCGTTATAACGCTTGTATACAGCCTTCATAGTTTCTTCACTGTAATCAGCCGGCTTATCCATAATTTTAGGATTTACATTACGCAAAAATGCCACAATAGCACCATTGCGTTGAGCGTCATAAACAGAATCCCACATAGCAGGATTGTCACCAAGCATCTTAGAAAAAACATTAGCCGAAGAGTCGACTGTGCCAACTCCGCCAATATACCAGCTTAAATTCCCTATTAAAATCAACGCAATTGCAACACGAATGCCAGCAGAATAACGCCAATCTTTAAATCGCACAATCTTTCCATGATTTGTATCAAATATGTGCAAGCAAACAGTTGCAACTAAAAGAAGAATAAAAACGACTAAAGCAACGCCAATTACCACAGGAGCATTATCTGGCAAAAATGAAGCGACATTACCAGTGTTACTTTTTAAAAAGTTTAAGTCCGCAGGCAGAATAGTTTCATAACGAACATTTACTTTCATATATTCAATAACAGCAATAAGCAATGAAATACTTAGAATTATTGCGCTTGATATCCAAAATCGGTTACTAATTAAAAGAATTAAACCGTATATCATTGCAACAACTAGCATGTTAAGAACAATAACAAAATTAAGTTCTCTCCAAGTTTTAGTTATTAATCCCCAACATCCACCAGACATTGCAGAAGTCATCTCAACTCTTCCAGCGCGCTGCACACCCATTTGCACAATAATTACCGATATGCCGTCAACAACAAAGAAAAGAAATGCATACAGCCAATACGGAACTTTCAAGCGCAAAAATGACTTCATACTATCCCCAATAAATCACACGCATACTAATTGTTACTAATATTTTGCAAGTTTACTTATTGCTATCGTCATAACTTTTTAACAATGCATTTAAACAAGAAAAATAGCGATTTTAATACTTAGGACTGATTACAATATATGTTCCGATATTTATTATTTAAATAGAATAAATAATAAAAAATAAAACAAATATTGAGGAAAATTTCAGATACTAGCATTACATTACTAGGTTGGGCAATTACTGTGCGTATATGTCGCTTAGATTAGTAACTGGTACGCAAATTAGACTAGAAAGTATAGGAGTCAAGCATGCTGCAATTGGCAAAAGTGAGTCTTTTGCAAGGATGGCTACCAATAAGCCTTTTTAGTGTAAATGGTATTTCTTTAGTCTTGTTGCTTTTTATGAAAACAAAACGCGGCAAGAAAATGTTCCACTTACTAATACAGCTTGCAATAGGTGCCATAACATTTTTTGTAGGTGGAATAATTGCTTGGCTTGTTTCCGACGTGTTTCTTGTATTCGGAGTAAGTCTTGGATGGCTCGTTATTTTTTCTATTGCATGCGGCTTCGGGCTTATAGGTTTTGCAGCAACAGCACTCGTTTTCTTACACAAATGGAGGAAACTAGTTGCAGTAATAGCTATTATTTTGACATTACTAAGCACAGCTCTTCAAGTAGACATGATTTATGGAGAATACACGACAATAGGTTCAATATTTGGAATGGGCGGTTTTCCAAAATTAGAAGCTAATAGACAAAAATCTGCATCCTCTACTATTGAGCAGTGGCGAGAGTTAGCAGCAGAACATAAACTGCCAAAACTTCCTAAAAAAGGTATTGTCCGTTCAATTTATATCCCTAATACTGCTTCACATTTCAATGCCAGAATAGCAAACGTATACTTGCCACCTGCTGCACTTGTTAAAGATTCGCCAAAACTACCAGTTATGGTCATGTTTGCAGGACAACCTGGTAGCCCTAATCACTTTTTTGCAGCAAGCGATATTGCAAACACTTTAGACAATTACGCAAAAGATCACTACGGTCTTGCACCTATTGTTGTAGCTCCTGACCAAAATGGCGACTCTTCACATAATTCTCTGTGCGCAGATACTCATGTGTTCGGCAAAGCAGAAACATATTTAACTGATGATGTTCCTAAATGGATACGCAAACATTTGCCAGTAAGCAAAGATCCTAAAATGTGGCTTATGGGCGGATTCTCACAAGGAGGCACTTGCTCAACACAACTAGTTCCATCTCACCCTGATATATTTGGCAGCATTTTTTCCGCCGGAGGTGAACTAGCACCAACGTATAATAATCGTCAAGAAACAATAAATCGTTATTTCAATGGAAACGCATCGGAATACGAGCGACACGTACCTAGTACGATAATGCGTAAAAATGCTCCTTTGAAACAAAATTATTACGCTATCGCAGGCTCATGGGATACTAAATCTCAAGCAAATCAAGCAACTATCGCGCTAAGCGCACATCGCGCTGGAATGAACGTTATAACCATGCTTTCTCAAGGAACTGGTCATGATTGGCACACAGTAAAAGCTGGCTTAAAAATAACAATTGATCAATTCTGCAAAAAAACAGGTATTTCAAGTACTGCACCAAAACTTAATACCTACCAAAATGTACAAATTCTTGTCAACCAGCAAGTGAATCGAGACTAATATGATGCCGTCTTTCTTTCATAAACGCTGTAAGAAAAATGATTCTGACTCTAAACATTCAATAATTCGTCATGCAAAAATATTGATGCAAGACTTCATAGTCTGGATGCAACATAAAGTTTTCGCATTAACGCTTACGTGCATTTTTATTATTATAAATTGCACATATTGGATTGTGTTAACGCTTATGCATTTTTACACTTATGGCACAAGCACTACTCTTGCACAGTTATTTATGCGGCACCATCGCTCAAAAGGTCCAAGCTTATTCTTCGGTCACGGAAACATCACAGAGCTGCTGATAAAAGTATGCCATTCGCTTATTTTCGTAAATAATATGCCATCTCTTATGGTTAATTGCTTACTTGTTGCAGTAATTATTGGCGTTGCAGAAACTCGTATAAGCAAACTTAATATTATTTATATTTCAATATTTAGCACAATAGTTGGCATAATTGTAGGATTAACAATCATAGGTAATCTTTCAATCATTATTCGAAACATGCATTGGATTACCAAAATTCCTATTCGACTATCTCCATTCACACTGTTTATTGGCGCTTTTATGGCTTCTGCATCTTATGAATCTATTTTGTGGCGCAGAAGAACTTTAGTAATTGGATACGCTATTACTTCAGCAATGCTTCTTTATAGTGGCAATCCGGGAGATTATTGCACTATTATTGCAGCCCTTACAGGGCACATTATTGGCAATATTATGAGCAAAACAAAGGGCGTCAAACGAAATGCAAACTGGTGGGAAGGTACAGATTACGAAATTCGTAGACTTTTTGCAGTAGCTCAAAGCATTATTGCATTAGGACCAGTGTTTGCATTATCTTCGCGCTCTCACGCAGGAATTCTTACAAATCTTGGCTTGTTTATGTCACCACAACTAGGCTCTAAAACATGGCTTACGCGATGCATGACAAATTACAGCACAAATAATTGTCTTCTTCATTCAGGACTACATCACGCTGCTATTGGAGGATTGTGGATTCGCATCCTACTACCAAGTATCACATTGATGATTGTTGCGTGGGGAATGTTACGCGGACGTAGACTAGCTGCACTAACTTCTATATTTATAAACGCACTAACTGTACTGTATGCAGGAATGTATTTCACTGTTTTGCCTTTAATTGCCACAAAACAAAATATTTTGGAACATCAACACAATGCTGTAGCTGTTGCTTTTATGCTTACAGCTCTCCCACCATTATTGCTTACTATTTTGTTGATAATTAATTTAAAGCATTTTTCTGTTCATACAAGCAAACTACAAGTGCGTTTGGGACTAATGGCAATTTTTATGGCATTGTACATAACTGGCGCTGGGTATGTTATTTTTGGCCTTACGATACCAGAAGAATTTACTCCATCTGCTGATATTTATCACTTATTGCGAGATTTACCAGGGCGATGGATGCCTATGGGATTTGGAAACAGATCTAACGCAATGCTTCGCACTGAAACGCCTCTATCTTCTTTACTAGCGCAAAGCGTTGGCGTGATATTCTGGGCAGTATTGTTTATTGTATGCTTTACATGGTTCCGCAGTAGCATCTCTACAAACGAAAACGATAGAAAAAAAGCAAGCTCATTAGTAGAACTTGGCGGAAACACAATGAGCTTTATGACAACTTGGGCGAATAACCATTATTGGTTCTCTCAAAGCGGACAATCTGCAATAGCATATAGACTAAATTACGGCATTGCACTTACTCTTACAGAGCCTTTTGGAGATGAAAAAGAGTATTCGCAAGATATTCGAGGATTTATTAAATTATGCGAACAAAATTCGTGGTCTCCAGCATTCTATGCTGTTCACGATAAAACGCGTCAAGAACTAGAAAAACTTGGATTTACTTCTATTAAAGTCGGAACAGACATGCTAGTAGACCCTAATGCTTGGCAGACGCGAGGGAAAAAATGGCAAGATATTCGCACAGCTATAAACAAAGCAAAACGAGATGGAATTGCCGACGTACTTACAACATATAACGAAGCCTCTTGGGACATACAGCAACAAATTGTAGAAATTTCAGAAGAATGGGCAGAGTTAAAAGCTCTTCCAGAAATGAAATTTACTCTCGGTGGACTTGACGAACTTCAAGATAGCCGCGTCAAAATTTTATACGCTATTAATGAAGACGGCAGGGTACTTGGAGTAACTAGCTGGATGCCAACGTATAGAAATAATCGAATTATTGGTTGGACACTTGATTTTATGCGTCACCGCACAGATAGTCCTAATGGGATTATGGAATTATTAATTGCTAGAATGGCAGAACATTTAAGAGATGAAGGATTAGAAAACCCAGATTGCGCTGTAGAATTTATGAGCCTTTCTGCAGCACCTCTAGCTGGCATAAACGAAGACACATTGAACGAAAATGGTCAAAAATCTTCTAACGTTATTAATCATGCGCTAGAAATGATGTCTGACATTTTGGAACCAGCTTATGGATTCAAATCACTATATTTCTTCAAGAAAAAATTCCAACCATCCGCAAGTTCCGTATATGTTTGCTACATGGATTCTGCAAAATTAGCTCAGATCTCGCTAGCTGTAACTCACGCCTACCTACCGGAAGCTAATCCTAAACAAATACTAGAAATGGTGAAATCTTTACGTCCAAAAAGTAGTGAAGCGAACAAATAATTTGTTAAGTTTTAGATAAACTTCGGCGAGTTCTCCCTAGTGTTGCGTAAAGTAACAAGTGCACGTCAGGGAGGTTCATCGTGTCAGAAGTAAAGCCAACCGTCGCTGTCGTAATGGGATCCTCAAGTGATTGGGAAACCATGCGTCATGCTTGTGAAATTCTAGATAAGTTCCAAGTTCCGTATATGAAACGAGTTATTTCCGCACATCGTACACCAGAATTAATGGCAGATTTTGCGCATAATGCTCGCTCAAACGGTTTCAAAATTATTATTGCTGGAGCTGGCGGAGCTGCCCACTTGCCTGGCATGATTGCAGCACAAACCACGCTTCCTGTTATCGGCGTGCCAGTGCGCTCGCATGCGCTATCGGGCTGGGATTCATTGCTTTCAATAGTACAAATGCCAGGAGGTATTCCTGTTGCAACTACTGCAGTCGGAAACTCTGGAGCAACAAATGCTGGATTGCTTGCTGTAAGCATTTTAAGCACAACTGATAATCGTCTTGCTGAAGAACTAGCAGAATATCGCAATGATCTAAAAGAAAAAGTCGAGGAATCAAATGCCAACCTTATCTGAAGTCACTAATGGCGCTGTTGAACGTTTAATGCCGGGAGCCACTATTGGAATTATCGGCGGCGGTCAGTTGGGACGCATGATGGCTATTGCAGCTCGCCATATGGGTTTTCGTATTGGCGTTCTCGATCCAACGCTTGACTGCCCTGTGTTCCAAGTAGCAGATTTGCAAGTTGAAGCTAATTATGACGATCCTGAAGGCTTGCGTGAGCTTGCAGAGCGTTGCGATGTATTAACTTATGAATTTGAAAATGTTAACGCAGACGCACTTGATAAAGTTCGTCATTTAACAGCAATTCCTCAAGGAACTGACCTGTTGCGCGTAACTCAAGATCGCGTCAGCGAAAAAACGTTTATCAATAGCCATAAAATCGAAACAGCTCCATGGCGTGAAGTAAATAATTTAGACGATTTAGATGCTGCTATTGACGAAATAGGCTTGCCAGCAATTCTTAAAACTCGTCGCGGCGGCTACGACGGTCACGGTCAAGATGTTTTGCGCACAGAAGAAGATGTTGCTAATATTCACCATCGTGCGGATCGCGGAGGAAAATTCCCTCCTTCAATTCTCGAAGGTTTCGTTGATTTTGCTTTCGAAGCGTCGATTCTGGTTTCTGGAAATGGCAAGGATTTCGTAACTTATCCTCTAGTAAAAAACGTGCATCACAATAGTATTTTGCACATGACTTTAGCTCCTGCAGTAGTTGATCCTGAAGTTGAAAAAACAGCTCATGAATTAGCTTTGCGCTTAGCTAAAGGATTCGAGCTAGCAGGAACGTTAGGAATTGAGCTTTTCATCACTAAAGATAATCGCGTAGTAGTAAACGAGCTTGCTCCTCGTCCTCACAATTCTGGGCATTATACGATTGAAGCTTGCGATATGGATCAATTCGAAGCGCATATTCGCGGTATTGTTGGATGGCCTTTAAAGAAGCCTAAACTGCTTTCTCCTGCTGTTATGGTAAATGTTCTTGGACAACATGTAGCTCCTACGCGTTCGCTGATTTTGGAACATCCAGAATGGCATATACATGATTATGGAAAAGCTGAAGTTCGTAAGAATCGCAAAATGGGTCATATTACTGTGCTATGCGATAATCCTGTTGAAGCCGCAGCTGCATTGGATGCAACAGGCTGCTGGGATGACGAACTAGACTAAAAACAACGAAAGGATGCGAAATGTCTAGTGAGCCTATGCATAGACATACAAAACAAAAGGAAATAGTACTCTCCTACTTACGCGAGTCTCGTAATTTTGTTTCTGCACAAGATTTGCACAGAATACTCGCCAAAGACGGGGAGATTGTTGGCTTAGCAACAGTGTATCGTCAACTTAATTCTTTAACTCAAAGCGGCAAAGTAGATACCGTGCGTTTTAAGGGACAGCAATTATTCCGTATTTGCGATGAAAATACTCATCACCATCATTTAGTGTGCGAACGTTGCGGGAAAACAGTCGACATTGAGCCGCCTGACGATGAGGGCTGGATTCATAAAGTAGCTGAATCTCACGGGTACACTGTTGTGGATCATACGCTAGAAGTATTCGGCTTATGCGAAAGCTGCCGCGAGCAGTGAGCGCTCCGAGACACTTTCGCACTGACTGTTCTTTCGTTAC
This sequence comes from Gardnerella sp. C0026F2, assembly GCF_056590715.1. Taxonomy (NCBI): domain Bacteria; kingdom Bacillati; phylum Actinomycetota; class Actinomycetes; order Bifidobacteriales; family Bifidobacteriaceae; genus Gardnerella; species Gardnerella sp. C0026F2. Next base: position 211,799 of record NZ_JBWPWR010000001.1, on the reverse strand, counting down.
TGGCGCAGTTGGTATTCTGCGCGAGTAACGTATAATAACGTTTTTTCGTTACTGGCGCAGTACGGTTTCTGCGCGAGTAACGTATAACAACGTTTTTTCGTTACTGGCGCAGTACGGTTTCTGCGCGAGTAACGTATAACAACGTTTTTTCGTTACTGGCGCAGATGAGCGACTGCGCGAACGCGGGTCGTCGCGCCTGCGAGTAGAGAAATCCCCCAAAAACTCGCACCACGGCAAGCAAGAGCGGAGCGCTGTCCTCATGGCTAATCTACATTCGACTGAGCTTGCGTGCAAAGCACACCGTGCTTTGCACCACGAGCAAGCTCGGCACTTTTAAAAAGCCCGAAATTCCAATAATTTCGGGCTTCGTAAAACACCAAACAAAAACCAAAAACAAACCCAACAAGAACACACTGCACGCGTCTTTAAGACGCGCGCAGACCTCGCTTGCGTTGAAAGCACACCGTGCTTTCAACCTTGAGCAAGCTCGGCACTATGAAAAATCTTGAAATGCACTATGCGATTTCAAGATTTCATAGTGCCCCCGACGCGACTCGAACGCGCAACCAACGGATTAGAAGGCCGTTGCTCTATCCTTTGAGCTACAGAGGCAAACAAATGAATATTATACCAAAAACTGCTATCAACGCGCCATAAAATTATAAATATCAAACGTTTACATAAAAAATTGTTATTCAATAATCCACGCAAGTGACATCAACACTGCAAGGAAGAACACATTGACAATAGTATACGTGAGCAAATAACGCCCACGGTAATGCGGATACTGGTGTGTAATTCCCTTATAAGAAATAAGCGAAGCCATAGAAGCAATCAAAGTACCCATTCCACCAAGATTCGTGCCAATAATAAGAAGCTTCCACTGATCACAGAATCCAGAAAGCAGAATCGTCGTCGGCACGTTGCTAATAAATTGGCTTGAAGCAATAGAAACTTCCATCGGATGCGTGCCAACCCACATTTGCGCAAGATCGCTAAATCCATCAACTCGACGCATATTGCCAATAAAAACAAAGAACATAATAAACGTGAGTGGCAAAGCCCAATCTAAAACACGGAATACGTGGCGGTCGCAAACAAGAAAAGCTGCAACCATAATAAACACCATAATCCAGTCAGGAATCCATCCACTAACACCACACAAGCAAACAACAAACAGCAAACTATAAACAGTAACACGCCAGCGAGTAAAACTCATACCATAGCCCATAACACGAATTTCATCAGGCTGCGGATGACCATGCGAAGGAGCCAACACACTTTGCTCAATATCGTCACCATGCAAACCTGCAAACTGATCAACTTTGCGCGATTTAAAGAATACGAATGCAAATACAATCATCAACAGTGCTGCTGTAATCGTATAAGGCGCCATAATCTTCAAAAAATCTTGCGTAGACATATGAGTCAGCGCCTTTAAATACAGATTGTGAGCATTGCCAATAGGAGTGAGCATACTTCCAACATTGGCACCAATAGTCATAAGCGTAATTACAAGAATTGACTGCTTTTCAGCATTCGCCATTACGAGCACAGATAGTGCAAAAGGCACAAAAGTTACGAGAGCAACGTCGTTCGTAATAAACATTGCCGAAAAGAATGTTAACGACATAAGCACGAGCACCAAGCCGCGCTCAGTGCGCACATGCCTTAGCAAACGCGCACCAATAGATCTAAACACACCAATGCGCTGGAATCCGCACACAACCATCATAAGGCACACTAATTGCGAAATAGTGTTGAGATGAATATAACTCAAATATTGCGGATCTGGAGGTACCAAAAAACAGGAAATAACTGCCAAAATTGCGGCAACAATAAGAATGGTTTCACACTTGACCACATTCAACAGCCAGCGCTTCATCATTCCTCCGTAACGCAATAGACATAATGGCTCTATTATACTAGAAACCCAGTCCCACAATCGGGTTAAATTCCCGACAAAATCGTTGCAATAACAATAAATTAGCGACTATTAATAGCGTGATTTAGCCTAAAGTAGCTAACATAAAATTCCGCCCTTTTTTATGACACGCGCATTGCAAAAATTGCATTTAAAGACAAGATTACGTATATCATAATAAAACAAAGAATTTGTCGTCTACACAAGAAGCGAATTATGGCAGAAATAAACAAAACAGAAGATCAAAAGCTTGAACAAAAACTTGCTCGTCAAATGCATCTTCGTGAAAACCACAAGCGCAATACTGCAGATTTAGTTGTTGAATGCTTGGTAAACGAAGGAGTTGAAGTAGTATTCGGTATTCCAGGTGAGGAAAATATTCCGCTTCTTGAAGCAATTGAGCGCGATGGACGAATTCGTTTTGTGCTTACTCGCCACGAGCAGGGCGCTGGTTTTATGGCAGCAACATACGCTCATATTACTGGAAAACCGGGCGTATGCTTGGCAACTCTAGGTCCTGGCGCATTGAATTTAACACTTCCTGTAGCTCAAGCAAACGCAAGCACCACACCGCTTGTAGCGATTTGCGCACAAGGTAACGTTTCTAGGCTTTATAAGGAATCTCACCAAATTATTGATTTGGTTGCGCTCTTCCAACCGATTACGCAATGGTCTTCTATGATGCTTGCTCCAGAATCTGCGCCGGAAATGGTTCGAAAAGCTTTCTCTATTGCAGGCCACAACCGTCCGGGAGCCACATGCCTTGTTATTCCGGAAGATATTAGCGAAATGCCAGCACCTGACGATGCAAAGCCTCTTCCACTTCCGCATCCTCTGCATATTATGCCAGCGCCAGACACTATTGAAGAAGCTGCAAAAATTATTAGTCAAGCAAAGCAACCTATTATTTTGGCTGGAAACGGCGTTGCGCGCTCTCACGCTGAGGATCAGCTTCTTGCGTTTGCTGAGCAGCTTAATGTGCCGGTTGCAACTACTTTCGAAGGTAAGGGCGTTTTCCCAGACAATCACCCTAATGCACTTGGCGTAGTCGGTTTCATGCATCGCGATTACGAGAACTTCGCGTTTGACACTGCTGATTTGATTATTGCTGTCGGCTTCTCAATTCAGCAGTTCGACCCGAAGAAAATCAACCCAAATATTGATAAAACTATTATTCACATCAATACTTTTGTGGAAGATACCGACGCACACTACCCTACTGCGCTGAATATTATGGCGAATATTGGCCAAACGCTTAAAACTCTTACAGAAGTATTAAAGACACGAAACATTACTTTTGACGTAAGTCACCCACGTATTCGACAACTACTTACGGAAGAATTACATTCTTGCGAAAACGACGAAAGCATTCCAATGAAACCACAGCGCGTAGTTTACGATATTCGCCGCGCTGTTCCTGAAGGCACAAAGGTTCTTGTAGATACAGGCGCTTTGAAAATGTGGATGGCACGCTTGTACCCAACTATGCATCCGAATACTTGCATAATCGACAACAGTCTTTCAACTATGGCTTGGACGCTTCCAGGTGCTGTTGGAGCTTCGTTTATTCGCGATAATTCCGGCAAAATTAACACGAAACCGGTTTTGGCTGTGATGGGCGACGGAAGCTTTATGATGAACGTGCAGGAAATTGAAACTGCAGTGCGCGTTGGCAGCCGAATGGTAGTTCTTGTTTGGGAAGATAACGCTTATGGCTTAATTAAGTGGAAGATGGAACTTCATGCAGGCGAACACGAATACGTTGATTTCCATAATCCGGATGTGCCAAAACTAGCTGAAAGCTTTGGCGCGCGCGGTCACTCTGTTAAAAGGCCGGAGGATTTGTACAACATGCTGCGTGAAGCGCTGGATCAGGAAAGCGGCGTCGATGTGATTTCCTGCCCGGTTGATTACAGCGAGAATATGAAGCTTATTGAAAAACTCGGAGATATTGACTTTAGTAACTGAGTTTCAATAAATTTTTGCAGACAAAAGGCTACGTAATCACACTAGATTACGTGGTCTTTTGTTTGTTAGTACAGTTTTGTACAAAAGATTGCATGAAAGGCTACATGATTTGCGACTGTAAGTTTTTGCGAGCAGCTTCCATTGAGGTGATTTTCCCTAGAAGCTCAAGCTTTTCCTGACCATCCTTTAGTTTCGCCATACGCGCTCTAGCAGCACCGATTCTACGCATATAGCCGATATCAAGAAGACGAATAAGCAGCTCGTTTGCATACTTACTTTCTGCACTCGTAGCTTTCCGCAAAAGATCTGAAGGAGATCCGTTTGAAACTTGCTGATTCTGTCGATTGCCGGTATCTTCTAACGAGTCTGAAGCTGCAGGAAGCGGCAACGGCATTACAGAAAGCTCTGTAATAACGGACTCAAGCAAAGGACCTGAAGCTTTTGTCATCATGTGCAGCCACAATCCTTGCGAAACATTGCCAACCGGCAATCCACCTGCAGCTACAAATGCTTGAAACAGCGTACGAAATACTGGTGTAATAAAATTATTTAACGTTAATTTTGCAAATAACTGTTCGTTAAACGCAAGCGGAACTTGCAAAAGTAACGCCATAAATTGTTGTTCGCACATAAATACAGCATCATCCACACGATAATAATGCTGATTTTTAGCAGAACTTCGAACAATAGCCATTCTAGAGGCTTTAGAATCTGCATCACGCTCAGCAGCCTGCGGCAAGACAGCAGGAGCAGCGTTATACCTAGATGCGTAAGCGTCGTCGTCGCGAACTTGCAAACGGCGGCGAGAAGCCTCAACTTCCCTACGCATAACAGCTAAATCAACGCCAATTGCGCGAACAGCTTTGCGAGCATACAAATCAAGAAGAGAACGGTCGCGAATCTGCGCAATAAGAGGCGCAACAGCTTTAACCGCACCCATTTGGCCAGTCGTGAACGAAGTATCAAAACGATTAATTACTGTGTCAATAACAAAATCGTATAGCGGACTTGCATGTGCAACAAGCGAACGTACAGCCTCGTCACCGCGCTGAATACGCAAATCGCAAGGATCGAGATTATTGTCTGCTACGGCAACAAAAGTTTGCGTCAAAAACGCAGAATCCAAACCAAAAGCGTGAAGCGCAGCCTTTTGTCCTGCAGCATCGCCGTCGAAAGTAAAAACGATGCGCGAACTTACAGACTGTCCATCTACCTTCAGTGGGCCAACAAGCTGAATCGCACCCAAAGAATCGTCTGCAATAAGGCGTCGCACAATCTTCGCATGCTCAACACCAAATGCAGTTCCGCAAGTTGCAACAGCAGTATCAATACCAGCTAAATGGCATGCCATTACGTCCGTGTAGCCCTCAACAATTACAACTTGACGCTTTTTTACAATATTCGCCTTAGCTAAATCAATTCCGTACAAAACTTGCGTTTTTCGATACAGTACAGTGTCAGGAGTGTTAATATATTTCGCGCTAATAGAATCGTCGTCGTAAAGCTTTCTTGCACCAAAGCCGAGAGTTCGACCAGTCGAGTCGCGAATAGGCCAAGTTAAGCGGCCGCGGAAATAATCATATATTCCGCGCTGACCGAGTCTAGCGAGTCCAGCGTCGAGAAGCTCTTGACGCGTAAAACCTTTATTTGCCAAATATCTAACTAAATTATCCCAGCCTTTAGGCGCGTAGCCACAAGAAAAACGCGCACTTTGTTGAGGAGTAAAGTTTCGCCCTGCAAGTAATTCGCGCGCAGGAGCTGCCTCTTTGGTGCCGAGATTTGAAACGAAAAACTTTTGTGCTTCCTCATTTGCTTCTAAAAGCCTTGCTCGCTTAGAACCGCGCGCTTGAGAATCACTATTTTGCTCCTGCTTATAATGCATCTCAATGTGGTAACGATCTGCTAAAAACTCGACCGCTTCACGAAAATCAATATTCTCTTTTTGCTCAACGTACTTAAATACATCGCCGCCAGCGCCGCAACCAAAACAGTGCCATACTCCCAAGCTTGGTCGCACACTAAAACTTGGAGTTTTTTCATCGTGGAATGGGCAAAGACCTACAAAAGTGCCAGTTCCGGAAGGCTTAAGCGTCACTGTTGCAGACACAATGTCATACAAATCTGCCGCAGCGCGCACGCGCTCAATGTCTTCTTTCACAATCATTCCAACCATGCTATCTAGCTTATCGCAAATCTGCGGCGAGTGGTATTGCGCACATAACTTTAGTGTTTTCTGCAAAGCGAAACCGTCAAAAACACAAAATCATTTGGTGAAATAAACAAAACGCGCGACGAAACCGTCGAAAACACAAAATCACTTGGTGAAATCGACTTCTATATTGACTACAAATTATTCAATACGGAGGTAATATACAAGTAGGTGTTTATTATCCGAAAAAATAGAGATTTTAGAAAGATTGTAAGAGGGATAGTATGTTTTGCGAGAATTGCGGAAGCAAAATTAATGCAGGAGACAAGTTCTGCAATTTGTGCGGAACCCCTGTTAAAAGTTATACATATACTCAACAAGCTCAAAAAGCGCAGTCGACTCAGCAAACTCAGTCAGCTCAACCAACCCAGCCAGCTCAATCAACCAAACAGACCATACCAACACAACAGACTATACCGACACAACCAACCCAGCCAACTCAACCAACCCAGCCAACCCAAACTAAACAGCAATCACAACAATCTTCGCAATTACCTCTACTCCAACAAAATAAAACTTTTGAAGATCAAAAAACTAACAATAAACCAAATAAGCGTAGTAAAAAAATTGCAATCATAATTACTAGCATCGTGCTGTCAGTAGTGCTTGTATTAGCTGGAACAGTCTGGTATTTCGCCAAAAATATTTCTTTAACTTCTATAGGATTAAATTCAAATCCAGGAGTAATCCCCAAAGCAAAAGTTGGAGACAATGCGGATAATATTGCAAAAACCCTGGAAAATAACGGTTTCCGCACGAAAGTTATAGACGAGTTTAGTTCTGAGAAACAGGGAAGTTTCCTTCGGTATGTGAATGTTAAGCCAGGTTCGCACAAGTCTACTAGCACGGTTGTGAAGATTTTAAGATCTAAAGGTCCTGGCGTTCCAGCGAAAGGCGTTGTTGGAGCAAGTTTAGACGAAGCCAAAAAAATCGTGAAGTCGATGGGTGTTCCGGTAAGGCTGCATCACGTTCCTTCCACAGATGCTGCAGTAGGTAAAATCGTTTCGTCTAGCCCGATGCCTGGAAACGCTGTTGGTAAAGACGGCGTGATTCATGTTGCTATCGGCGAAAAACGCGATGGCGTGCCAGTTGATTTGTTTGGATTAGATAAAGACAAAGCCAAGGAAATGCTATCTTCTAAGCCTTTCGGAGTTAACCTTCGCCCGAAGTTCTCGTCGCCAAAATATTTCGGCAAAATTGTTGGCGCGTACCCTGCTTTGGGCACTAAAGGCAAGCCTAAAGCCGTAACGCTTTATTATGGTGTTGACGCATCCAAGACTAGGGATGTTGTAACAGAACCAACGGATTATAACGATAAAACGGCTTATCTTGTAACCCGAGCTGGTTCTTTTATAGGCAAATGGTGCACGAAGAGTGGTAAATGCATAACTCTTATTCCACGTCTTTATAAAAATGAGAAAAAGTGGGAAAGCGACGAAAAAAGTATTACAGAACTTATACCTGCAGATATTGCAGATAAAAACGGTAGAATACCTGATGAAGACAACAAAGGTTATATAAATACGAAAGGTGTTCTTGAACTAAATTCAGGAGGTCAAGATCCAACTGATCGCGCTATATTTGATAAGAATATTCCAGATAGTGAATTTATGAGGAACCATCTTATTTCTGGCGATACTGGTGCTGTTGAACTGTATTCTGGTGGAGCAGTTATAGAATGCGGCGGTGAGGATGCTTTTATTATGGGCGCTGGATTCACGTGTGTGAACGGAAAATATGTTCAGTTTCCAGATAACAATCCAGAAGAATATGACAGAATTCATAATGAACCAGGCTACGACCTAGGCTACTACTACACTATGCGAGATTTTATGGTAATCGTGCCAGTTGGAGCGAAGTTCGACAAGCTTGTAAACAGCGGATATTTTGTTGGAAAGCCTACACACAAGCCAGATTTGAAGCGTCCATTTATTTTGCGCAGAGATCCTAAGCTATACAAAGAAACACGCAGGAACCAGAAACCGGGAAGTGCTTGGGTTAATCCTTTTGTGCCTACGGAGAGTAGTCGCGCAGTTCCGTTCGCACCAGCACCGGATGATTCGAACGCGTATTATCTTGTGGAAGAACCTTTCGACTGGGACGATTCCCCTAGCGAATCGTTGTAAAACGTGCTTGTTTTATCTACTTTACTTGGTATTAGCACGCTTTTATACCAATTGTGTCTAAAACACAAAATCATTTGGTGAAATAAACGAAACGCGAGACGAAACTGTCGAAAACACCAAACCAACCGATAATATCGACAAAATACGAGACGAAATCAGCGGAAGATGCACAAATCGCAAATAATTGCGCAAACCGCATCTTCCGCAATCTTCCGCAATCTTCCGCAATCTTCCGCAATCTTTTGCTACTTTACAATTCCCTATCTTTAAGGAACCACCAATCAAACGGCTTCTCAACTAGGTAGTAGACGTTTGAATCATCCGGAGCTGGAGCAAAAGGTACAGGCTTATTAAATTCAGTTGGGACAAATGGATTATGCCTCACATCTCCATCTTTTGCCTCAACTGTTAGCTCTGATTTACTGTAATATTTAGGATCTCTGCGCAAAATAAACGGACGATCCATATCCGGTTTAGTCTTTCCTTTGCCCTTAAAGAATCCGTTTGCTTCTAGTTCGTCGAGCTTTGCATTAACCGGAACAAGAACGAAATATGCGCGCATTCTATACGTTATACCCTTGTTAGCTCCAGGTATTTTCTCGTAACCAGGTCCGTAACTTGAATAAAGAGGATTCTTATCTAAATCTTCATACGAAACAAATTTTCCGTTAATGCAAGGTCCTGCAGGCGAAGTGTATATTTCATTGCCGCAATAAGGATCACCGCCATCGCGGAATATATCAACCATTCCCGTGTCGCCAAATAGCAACGTATTTTGCATAGGAAGTGAATTATGTTTTTCACCGTCGTAAACTTTGATTGCGCTTCCTACGAGGTTTTGAGTAAACTGCCACATTCCAAAACTGTGATAATACTGTGTCTTATCGTCGTTAACTAAATCATCCATAGCATGTGGCCCGTGAAGACGTAGTGAACTATTTTGTTCTGGATCGTCGCGGTCCATGCTACTTCCAGGTTCAAACTCTAAGCAATCTCCCGATTTAGTGCACCATTTTCCAACAAACGGTGTAAGTGTTGATACTTCAACTGTAGTGAGATTTTCGCTATAGTACTTTTTTGAAGTAAACATTTTCTTAGTTTCAGAAGCATCAGCGCCATAATAAAGCGTTATGTCGGAATCTCCCCTATGTGATTGCCCTAATCCAGGATTAGACCCAACAATTTTGCCTAAGTGTTTTCGGGATGAGTACCTTGGTACGAGTCTAACTTTGAATCCTTCATCAGACATCATTTTGTACGCTTCGTCTTTATCTTTATCGAATAATTCAACAGGAACAGACCTGCCGCTGTCAGGATATTTATCTTCTTCTCCAACGCCTATGAAGATTTCTTTATTTTCATCTAAAGGATCTCCTGGCATTGGGTTAGTTGCGGCGATTTTTCCAGGATGAAGTGAGGCTACTTTGTAAACTTTTACTGGAACTCCCATTGATTTTAATAGAGGCGCTGCTTCTTCAACAGTTTTTCCTATTACTCCCTTTGCTGGCACGCCCGGTCCCTTGGATTCAACAACCGTTACAACGCGATCCCCGTGAATAACTTGCCCAGGTTTTACGTTTTGATATCGCGCAAAATTACCTGGTTTACTTCCTCCGAAATCTTTTATTACGTGAGTTTCAATACCTTTTTCTTGCAGTTCACGTACAACATCTTGCGCAGATTGTGAGGTTTTCGCTTTAGGTACGACTATGCGATCAGTTGGCGATGCTTTATGAAAATGCGGAAAAGTAAAGAAGAAGATTGCTGCAGCAATAATTGCAACCGCTGCTATAACGCATGCGCTTATAATAATTAGCTTGCGATTTTTTATAAGCGGAGTTGCATATTCAGGCTGAGCTATTTGAATTCCAGGCTGCATCACTTCAGTAGGCTGCTCTACTCCAGTAGACTGCATCACTTCCGTAGGCTGAGATTGTTCAACGTTATTCCCGTATGAAACAGAAGCACCACAGTTACCACAGAATTTTTCTCCAGGAGTAATATTATTCCCGCAATTTGCACAAAACATTCTCAACCTTCTTCGCACAATTTAGTCTTTACAACAAATCTACACTCACAGCTCACCCAGAAAAAGCACTTAGTAAAAGCACCTAGCACAAAGCCGCGTGAAGAGTTGTAGCAGAACCGTCTGTAAGACTTGCCACCTGGTCGATTGCAACACGAAGACGCTCATCATCGTTAGTGCACTCGTTCCAATCTCCCACGAATACTTCCTCCATTGCATCGTGCGAGCGCGGCGACTTGCTCATAAATACTTCTACTAAATCTGTCAAAATTTTCTGTTCGCGCTTATAAACCTCACGCTCGCGAGGAGCGATTATAAAGTGCACAGCTAAGCTTTTCAGCATCACAATTTCGTAGGAGGTATTTTCCGGAATCACAAGGTTTGCGCGGTAGCGAACAAGCGGGCCGTTACCATAACGCTCACGCGTAGCGTGCTCAACAGAGCTTGCAAAACGACCAATAAGAGCACTAGTAATATTTTTTAGCTGCGCTAGCGCTCGACGAGAACCGTCGAAAGAATTAGGAAACATGTGAAGCGAGCGCAAACGTTGCAAAGCAGCCAAAAGTTTATCTACATCCCAACGCTCACCATACCATGCATGGGTTTCTTCAATAACTTCATCTACAACTTTTGAATCTGCAACTAAAGCCGGATTAAAAGCGCCAGTTACAATCGCATCCTCAATATCGTGCACACTGTAAGCAATGTCGTCTGAAAGATCCATTATTTGGCATTCCATTGGTTTTGCTTCGCGTGGAGCACCAATTTTCAGCCATTCAAACACATCTCGATCATCCGGATACACGCAGAATTTCAAATCACGCTCGCCTTTATCGTGCGCTTTTGCTTCTTCTAATCCCCACGGATACTTCACTGCAGCATCTAATGCTGCGCGCGTAAGATTTACTCCTGCACTACTGCCGTTTTCACGAAAAACTTTCGGTTCCAAGCGCGTAAGTAAGCGAAGAGTTTGTGCGTTTCCTTCAAATCCACCAATATTTTTCGCTAATTCTGCGAGCGCGCGTTCCCCGTTATGACCAAATGGTGGGTGCCCTAAGTCGTGCGATAAGCAAGCGCAATCAACAACATCCGGATCGCATCCAAGCATTGCTGCAATTTGCCTACCAATTTGCGCAACTTCCAAAGTATGTGTCAAGCGAGTTCGAGCAAAATCATCCGAGCCTGCAACTAAAACCTGGCTTTTTGCACCCAATCGACGAAGAGCAGACGAGTGTATGATTCGCGCGCGATCTCTCTCAAAAGGCGTTCTCGCACGAGTGTGATGAGGCTCACTCGCCCAACGCTCAGTGTCGTGCAAATCGTATTCGCCAACGACTTCATTATCTGATGCAATTACTTCGTCGCACATACAACACCTCTTTTATTTGCAATTAAGGCTATTAATGACCTTCTAAAAAACCAAGCAATAACAAGCAGCAACAAACTATATAAGACTTTTTGCGTCCAATTTTGCAATATCGCTAGAAGATAGCACTTCGTAAGCATTGCGGTAAAGGCGCGGCACGCGAGGCCCGATTCCAGTCATGATTTCGTAGCTGATTGTTCCTGCAGCTTCTGCCCAATCGTCTGCAGTAGGCTCAGCAAATTCCACGCCTCTTCCAGGTCCAAAAAGCGTTACAGTATCGCCTTCTCGCACTCCTAACTCTGAAGCATCGCCTTTTAAATCAACTATGAACTGATCCATGCAAACTCGCCCTGAAACGTTCAAAATTCGCGCACCTTTATTGGTTTCTACTCTAACTGGTCCGCCCTGCTTATCAACATGACGCGCACCTTGCATATCAAATCCGGAAGCAGATCGCAAAATTCCGTCAGCGTAACCAAGCGGCACAATAGCAGTACTCGTATTATTTGGAGTTAAATACGTGCGCCCGTAGGAAATTCCATGCCCTTCTTCTACAGCTTTTACAGTGCCAAGTTGCGCTTGAAGCGTCATAGCTGGTTGCAATCCATAAGTTTGAGAATCCCCCATTGCAGGATCCGGCTCGTACCCGTACAAACCAATTCCTGGACGAACAAGCTCAAAATGAATTTCTGGACGATTAAGCGTTGCAGCAGTATTAGCTAAATGGCGGATTTTAGGTGCTAAACCAGCTTCACTCATGCGTTTTGTAAACTCGTGGAACTGTTGGATTTGCCGGTCGGTTGCATCTACAAATTCTGGAACGTCCGGCGAATCTGCCACAGCTAAGTGACTCCATTGACCAATAACCTCAATTACGCCTTCGCTCGAATACTGCTTTAACTTTTCTAAAGCGGCGCTAAAACCTGCTGGCGTAAAACCATTTCGCCCAAAACCAGTATCGACTTTTACGTGCACGCGAGCAGGTTTACCTAACTTTCGTGCAGCAAAAGCTACAGCATCAAGAGAGTCAACAGAGCCTACTGAGATATCAATATCTGCTGTAATCAGATCTGCAAATCTCGTAGTTGGAGCGCTAGTAAGCCAAGTGAGAATATGACAACAGCTGGAATCAATACCTGCTGCGCGCAAACGTAACGCTTCGTACGGCTGAGCTGTGCCAAGCCAAGTAGCGCCTCCAGCTAAAGCCGCGAGCGCACTAGGGATAAGACCGTGACCGTATCCGTCTGCTTTTACGACTCCCATAACTTCCGGCGCATTCTGACCAGGCTGCAAATCTTTACAAACTCGCGCAACCAAAGTGCGCATATTGTCTCGAAGCGCCTTCAAATCGACGATTACCTGCCCAGGGTATGCACTTAACGCGCGAGCATAGTTTGCTTCTAACATTGCTGTATTACGTGCACTATTACTTGCCGCATTACTTAAATCTGTACTCATAACTCACCTAACTGATTTAGTATGCTTTAATGCTACATGCTCTTTTGTATACTCTCCATAAGCTTTTAAGAACACACGCGCATTTCATATGACATGATTAAGTGTTTGCACCCATTGGTATGCAATACGTATTGCACTGTGTGCACGATCTGGAATAACGACCAACCCACAACGATTAAACCCTGCACGCGTAATTACTTTTTGCATAATTACGTTATCTGGATGCGTGTCAATGCGTACATTATTATAGTTTTGCTGCACCCAATGCAAGCACGCTGTTGCCATTTTTGGTTTTATTCCTGAAGATGCTAAGCGGTGAATTGTTACATAAGGAGAAATATCATCAAGCCACGCACCGTCAATACTGGCATACACTTCATCAACACCTTCGCATAATGCGAATTGCGCTAGAATACGCTCGTTATGCGATTCTGGATCCTCGTCAACAATCAAATAGAAACGTTTTAAACGAATATCCTCAATAACACTTGAAACAAGTGGAAAACTATTCCCCCACTGATGAGGATTGCCTGTAACACGCATAAATTTGCGAGCATTTTCATAAATATGCTCAATATTTCGCAAGTCACCAAGAGTTGCTTTTCTCAATGTTATATCTTCCATGCCAACCTCTAAAAGAAAGCAAATAAAGCTACGCAAAATTAGCTAATTATTACTTACACAAGTTTGCGCTCAAAAGGATCCGAACTAATTCCCTTCGCCAGAATATCTTTACACCATTGACTAGCACCAAATAAACTGTGGTCTCTATAGTTGCCGCAAGATTCAATAGTTGTTGCAGGAACATCATCCCAAGTCGCCTTAAACGCAATAAACTCAAGAGATTCCTTTAAAGCGCGCGCCACATCTTCTGTGCTGTGTTCGCCCCAAGTTAGCAGATGAAAACCAGTTCTGCAACCAAAAGGAGAGCAATCAATATAGCCATCAATACGCTCGCGAAGTAACACTGCAATCATATGCTCAATTGTGTGCAAAGCTGCAGTAGGAATTGCTTCCTCATTAGGCTGCGTTAAACGAATATCATAGTTGGAAATAACATCCCCATTAGGACCTTTTTGCGTATTTATATAGCGCACATAAGGTGCTTTTACTTTAGTATGATCTAGTTCAAAACTTTCTGGTCTAGGTCTAGACGCATCCTGCTTATTCATAAGTATTCCCTTCACTTAACTACACAATAAACAATGTACTCTTTAACGTACTAAGTACTTCTATAGTAGACGGTAGTTGCCTAAATAGTTGAAAGATTTATTAGTTGAAATATTTATTTACATGATTGCTGCGTTTACAAGAGCACGAGTGTAGTCATTTTGTGGATTATTGAGCACATCACTTACACTGCCACATTCCACAACTTTTCCTTCATTAAGAACAATAACTCGCGTTGCTAAATGCCGAATCATACCCAAATCATGACTTACAAATATGCATGACATGTTTTTACGCTCCGAGCGAATTGCCGCAAAAGCGTCTAAAATGCGAGTTCTTTCCGCAACGTCAATTGCACTCATAGGCTCATCGGCAAGCAAAACTCGAGGATTATTGATTAATGCGCGAGCAATACAAACACATTGCGCTTGACCGCCAGAAAGCTCGTGAGGGTGACGTTCCAAAAAATCTTCAGGTTTTAAGCCTACTAATTTCAGCATTTCGCAAACACGCTGTTCAATAGTTGCATCGTCTAATTTAAGCGATTTTCGCCATATTCTAAGAGGCTCAGCAACACTTTTTTGAACTGTCCAGCGTGGGTCTAATGCAGCAAACGGATGCTGAAATACAAGCGACGATTCGCGTCTCATAAGAGTACAAGCATTTTTATTTACTTCTAATAAATTTGCATTATTTACGATTTCACCGCAATAAGTAACGTTTCCTTCGCAAAGAGTTTCAAGCCCCAACATAGCGCGTATAAGAGTTGTTTTGCCGGAACCAGATCCGCCAATAATCGCCAAAGATTCGCCGATATTAAGATTTAAATCTACACCGCTTAACACTTCAGCACGAGTTTTTGCGCGACCTAAAGTAACGTGAATATTTTTTGCATTTATAAGCGAATTTTCTTCACTGTTGCCAATATGGGAATTAAATTCCTTAAAATCATCGTTTTCAGAACCAGTATTTACAGAACCAATATTTGCAAAATCAGTATTTGCAGAACCAACTTTTGCAGAATCTAAATTTTTAGAATCTAAATTTTGCGCTCTAAAAGTCAACTTTTTAGCAGCGCTCACTAATTGTTTAGTCGAAGAAATACGCGGATTATCAAGCAAATTCTTAACATTTTCACTATCGACCACACGCCCAGAATCGAGCACATAACAACGATTAGCAGCATGTGAAAGCACAGAAAAATCGTGCGTTACAAAAAGCATTGAAGCGCCCATATCATCTACAAGTGAAGCAAGCATTCGAACAACTTCACTTTGTGTAACCGAGTCAAGCGCAGTAGTGGGCTCATCAGCCAAAATCAAACGCGGAGAGGTAATCAAAGCTGTAGCAATACCAACTCGCTGCTGTTGACCTCCAGAAAGCTCAAACGTGCGTTTAGATGCGAGATTTTTTGACAACCCTACTTTTTCAAGCATAATGCATACTCGATTGTGAATATCGTCATCATCTAGATTGTAATGTATTCGCAAAGGCAAAGAAATTTGTTTTTCAACGCTTAACATTGGATTAAGCGCTCTATTAGCTTGCTGAAATACTACGCCAACGTATTTTCCGCGAATAGAAGCTAAGTTTTCATCTTTTGCTTTCACTGTTTGAAGATTACCAAGCATACAAGAGCCTGAAATTTCAGCATTTGACGGCAATAATCCAGTTATAGCTCGAATTAGCATAGATTTACCAGAGCCAGAAGAACCAACTAAGCCAACACGCTCACCGTCAGAAATCTCAATTGATACGTTGTCAAGAATTAGTTTTCCGCCAAGTTTTAGCGTGAGATTTTGAATATTTAAGCTCATTTTTCCCCTACTTTATTCGTGCTTTTTGATGAAGGATCTAAAACTTTGCGCAATACGTCACCAAAAAGATTAAGAGCAACAACAACCACAGTCACAATCAAACCCGGCCAGACAACCGATAAAGGATTTACGTGAATTAACGAAACAGAAGTAGCCAACACGCGCCCCCAGCTAGGAACTCCAGCAGGAACACCAATACCCAAGTATGTTAAGCCACTTTCAGCCAAAATAACGGTTCCTGCAGAAAGAGAAAGCTCAACAAAAGCAACAGGAATAATATTTGGTAAAACATGATGAATAAGGACATATTTACGCGAGGAACCTTGCAAAACAGCTGAAGTCACATAATCAGATTGCAACGCAAGCTGCGCACTAGGCCGTACAATACGTGCTAAATTCAAGCCATAGCCAGTTCCACAAGCAATAACAATCACAACAACACTAGCTCCAAACGGAACTGCAAGCATAAGCGCAATTAAAACAGTTGGAATAGAAATCAATGCGTCAACAGACATAATGCTTATTGTGCGAACAATTTGTGAACTAGAAATCATAAAGCTCAAAACAATAAACCCAACACAAGTAGCAACTAGAACAGTAGAAAAAACGAGAATCAGCTCAATTCTTGAACCAGCCATAAGCCAACTAAGCATATCTGAACCAGTGCCGTCCGTGCCAAGCCAATGCGAAAAAGACGGCTTCTGCCATACTTTAAAACCATTAGTTTCTAAAAGTGAGTACGGAGTCCATAAAAGCGAAAGCAAAGCAACAAAAAACCATATTGCAAACGTTAAACACACAAATTTACCGAAAGTAGCATTCCATATGCGCTTAAACAAAGTAGATTTTACTTTGATACTTTTTTTAGACATATTGCACATAAAAACTCACCTTATTCGCATGTTAGATTCAACAATAGGAAATTAATTCAAACTATCTTTAGATAACCTAGGGTCAAGTAGTCGGTGGGTAATGTCAACTACAAAGCCGATTAGTAAGAACAGCGCAGCAAGCATAAAAAGCTCACCTTGCACTGCAATTAGATCGCGCAAACCAACATCTCGAACCATTCCCGTACCAATACCAGGTAAGGAAAACAGGTTTTCAATAACCATCACACCCATAACCATATGAGCGAAAGTTAAACCAATAACAGATACAAGTTGAGGAAGAGCAAGTCGCAAACCAACACGCCACACAACTTGTTTGCGAGTCATTCCGCAAGCCATAGCTTGAGAAGCTACTTCACTTTTAACAATATTTTCAACAGTTGCAGCAGTATAACGCATAAAACTAGAGCCAACAATAAGTCCTACCGTAAGAGCCGGAATAAGAAGAGACGCAAAAGCTTCAGGAAATTCGCTCCAGCCATCTGTAGGGAAACCTTGAGTTGGCAACAAACTGAACACACCAATACCGCGTCCTAATAGCAAAATAAGTAGCATGCAACCCCATAATGCTGGAACAGAGCCTGCTGTAATAGCCAAAAAGCGCATAATTGCCTGTGAAAGTTTGCCTTCATGAGTAATTTGCAAACATCCAAGTGAGATACCAATTACTAAAGCAATAAACAGACCCAAAAGAATCAGCGGAAAAGTAATAGAAGCACGCATCGCAATAGTTGAACTTACAGAACGACCAGTTAACATAGACACGCCAAAGTCACCGCGGAAAACACCACAAATCCAGTCAACATACTGAGTAAAAAGTGGTTTATTAATACCAAGTTCTGCTCTAAGCTCCTCTACTTTTCCGCTAGGAGCGTTTAAGCCAGCCATAACTTGCGCAACATCGCCCGGAAGTACACGTAACGATATGAAAATAACTACAGAAATGCCAAGTAAAGCAAGAATAAACAGCAATACTCTGTAGCAAATCATGCGAAACATAAAATGCCTCCTTTCTTATGGACTTTCCATGCAAACTCAATAGTGAACTTAGAGCACATGACAAGCGATGTTCTGCCTTCGTTTCTACTAACGAAGGCAGAACATATTTATATAATGTATTAGAAACTAGATGGCAACTAGCAAATAAAAATCAACTAAGTCGCAGGTTGTATAGCGGCAAAATCTCTTGATTCATGTCAAAAGGCATTCCTTCAAGATTCTTCACTTTCGCAGTTACAACACGATAGTTAAACAGCCAATCCGCAGGAGCATCCTCGCTAATAATTCGCGCAGCTTTAGCGAGCAATTTATTTGACTCTTTAGGATCCGCACAAAGCATAGCTTTAGCATACAAATCCTGGACTTGCTTATTGTCGTAACCGTAGTAATACGTAGGATCCGCCCACTGTCCAAAATCGTGACTCTCATTGTGATCAACCATCGACAAATCATACTGCTTATTCTTATAAACATCCTGAAGCCAAGTAGTAAACTCAACAATATTAACTTTCAAATTGATTCCAATAGGCTTCAATTGCGAGCGCAGCTGATCGCCAATTTGCGTGCCGTAAATATTCGGATAAGTAAGCGTCAAATCCATAGGATGAGATTCGTCAAATCCGACTTCCTTCATTAACTCCTTAGCGCGCTGCAAATCATGCGGATACAGCTTAGTTAAATCCTCATAACCAGGGTCAAGAGAAGGAATTGGACCGCCAAGAGCTAAATCCGTACCTCCACGAGATGCAATAATTTGCTTGTGATCAATCGCGTAACGAATAGCTTTGCGCACGCGCTTATCTTTAGTACGTTCGCCTTTCATATTCATAGCTAGAACAAATTTATCTGTGCCATTACCTGCACTGACATCGTAACGCTTGGAATCATCTTTAAAAGGCTTAGCAAGTTGACCAGAAATAGGAGCTAATGCTTGCACAGAACCGGAAGAAAGTGCGTCAACCGCTGCGTTATCGTCAACAAAATAGCGAACTACTATCTTATTAGTTTTCGCACGATGAATGCCTTTATAACGCGGATTTGCTTTTAAAACAACGCGATCATTTGGCACAAATTTGTCAATTAAATACGGTCCAGAACCAACTGCTTGAGTTTTTGCATCATACTTTGCGTTTTTATCAAAAACTAAACCTGAACGACTGCAAAGTGCCCACAAAAGCTTAGCATTTGGCTCTTTAAGAGTGATTTCAAACGTGTAATCATCTTTTGCTTTAGCAGACTCAACTTTTCCAACCATGTTAGAGCCGCGATATTTTTTAGCAATAAGCTCGTTAAACGACCATTCCGCATCATGCGCAGTAAGCTTATCGCCATTAGAAAATACAGCGCCCTTACGCATGTGGAATGTGTAGCGCAAACCATCTTTACTTACTTCCCAGCTTTGAGCTAACGAAGGAACTACCTGATTAGTAGCATTGCGAGCAACTAAGCCTTCATACACATTGCCAATAAGCAACTGGTCAAGCGATGAACCTGATTGGTTACGTATATCAAGATTCGTAGGAGCTAGCTTTAGACCTACAGATATAGTTTTGTTCGAAATTTCTGATACTGAATTTGATTTATTTGGTTTATTAGATGTAGTAAGAGTTGCAAAAATTGCACTAAACACTACTATAAAAACAATAGCTAAGCTAAATAGCCACATCTTGCCCATTTTGCGTTTCGAGCCTGAATAAGCATATTTTTCAGCTTCATTCAGCGAAGAGTCAGTGCTCGCAGCGAAAGAAGTGCTTTTGTTAGCTTCATCGTTAGTTTTACCGGAGAATTTTTCAGTCGCGCCGTTTTCTTCGTGCACGCTTTCCTCAGGTTTGCTGTTAGACATACCATAAACCTTTCTTAATGGCATATAAACATTATTTATTTGTTATTATTTATTTTTTATTTATTCTTTATTTATTTTTGTCTTATAGCTCGCCGCTTTATTGGAAATGCACATTTGCAAACATAACTATTTGCATACCACATAAACCCAAATACAAGTCGACGGCATTACTAATCGTAGTCGATTGACAAGTCAGGCTCACCTATGGCGCGTCCAAAAAATCAAATAATATTTTGTATATTTTTGTAATATTTTTATACCAATACATATGAGATATATCCTACGAATGTGGTTAAATTCCAACAGAACGTAAACTTGCAAACGTACGCAATAATCGACATAAGATTAAAGCGTAGAAGCGCGCAAATTCACGAAATATTAAGATGCATACACGTATCTAATATGTTAAAAGCTCATATGTTAAAGCTAAAGCGAGGAATGATGGCTGAGAACTTGAATACTACGGTAACTGTGAACGAATCCTCGGATCCGCAAAACAAAAGCGGCGAAGACCGTACAGCATTGAACCGTCAATTGGCACAAATGCTTAAAGGCGGCGTGATTATGGATGTCACCACCCCAGAGCAGGCGCGAATTGCTGAGGATTCTGGCGCGTGCGCAGTTATGGCCTTGGAACGTATTCCTGCTGATATTCGCGCAGCCGGCGGCGTTTCTCGTATGAGCGATCCAGCAATGATTCACGGCATTCAAGAGGCTGTGTCTATTCCTGTTATGGCAAAATGCCGTATCGGTCACTTTGTTGAAGCGCAAGTGCTTGAAGCTATTGAAATCGATTACATCGACGAAAGCGAAGTTCTTTCTCCAGCCGACGACGTGTATCACATCAATAAGCGCGATTTTGCTGTGCCTTTCGTTTGCGGTGCTAAGGATTTGGGCGAAGCTTTGCGCAGGATTAACGAAGGCGCTTCCATGATTCGTACTAAGGGCGAGCCTGGAACTGGAGACGTGATTCAGGCTGTGCGTCACATGCGCATGATGAATTCCGCAATTCGTAAGCTTACAAGCATGCGCGAGGATGAGCTTTTTGAAGAAGCTAAGAATTTGCGCGTGCCTTTCGAACTCGTAAAGTACGTTGCACAAAACGGCAAGCTTCCTGTTGTTAACTTCGCAGCCGGCGGCGTTGCTACCCCAGCTGACGCTGCTTTGATGATGCAGCTTGGCGCTGAAGGCGTGTTCGTTGGCTCCGGCATATTTAAGTCTGGAGACCCAGCAAAGCGCGCTGCAGCAATCGTTAAGGCTGTAACTAATTACAAGGATGCCAAGATGATTGCTAAGCTTTCCGAAAACTTAGGCGAAGCTATGGTTGGCATTAACGAGCAGGAAATCAAGCTTTTGATGGCTGAGCGAGGCGAGTGATTTTGTCAAACTCACCTACCAATACTGATAACTACGCTCATACTGTAGCAGTTTTAGCTGTTCAAGGTGCTTTTCTTGAACATCGCTTAATGCTTGAAAAATTAGGCGCGCGCGTTATTGAGCTTCGTCAAGCGCGCGACTTGGAGCAGTCTTTTGACCGCTTAGTACTTCCGGGCGGCGAAAGCACTGTGCAAGCTAAGCTTCTTCGTGAGCAAAATATGCTCGAACCTTTGCGCGAGCGGATTGCAGGCGGAATGCCTGTTCTTGGCACTTGCGCAGGTTTGATTTTGCTTGCGAAGAACGTGGAAGGTGACGAAGTAAACGGTTTTGGCACTTTAGACGTAACAGTTAAACGCAATGCTTACGGACGTCAGCTCGGAAGCTTCCATTGCGAGGCTGAGTTTGGTGATCTAGGCAATGTGCCGATGACGTTTATTCGCGCGCCTTACATTGCAGAGGTCGGCGCCAATGCTGAGGTTCTTGCAACTGTAGATGGCCATGTTGTCGCCGCGTGCCAAGGAAA
The DNA here is from genome assembly GCF_056590715.1 of Gardnerella sp. C0026F2. Classification (NCBI taxonomy): domain Bacteria; kingdom Bacillati; phylum Actinomycetota; class Actinomycetes; order Bifidobacteriales; family Bifidobacteriaceae; genus Gardnerella; species Gardnerella sp. C0026F2. Next base: position 190,103 of record NZ_JBWPWR010000001.1, on the reverse strand, counting down.
GCAAATCGGCACATCCTTCCACCCGGAGCTTGACGACGATACGCGAATTCACCAGCTTTTCCTGGATTTGTAATCGAATTTGCAATCTTTCGTAAATACAAAAAGCCTTGCAAGAGAGGTCTGTCTTCGTCAATAAAGACAAAGACAGACCTCTCCCACGTTTGGAGCACAAAACAACAAATAAACGATATTTACTATTAGTGCAAGTTTCGCTGATAAATCGAAGCCATACCTTTGAAAATAAGATCCGGATCGTAATAGTCGATCGATTGCACGTCATTTTCAAAAAGCCTACCCAAACCACCAGTAGCAACTACCTTAAATGGCTCGTCTATTTCAGCTTTAAACTGCGCAATTGTGCGTTCAATCCCACCCAAGAAGCTGTAATATAATCCAGCTTGCATTGCGAGTTTAGTAGATTTTGCAAGAACAGACTGCGGTCTAGCTATTTCCACTTCTGGAAGCTGAGCTGTGTTATCCCAAAGTGCAGCAGCTGCAGTACGAATTCCTGTGCAAATAAGTCCGCAAGTAATCGCACCACTTTTATCTACATAGTTGTAAGTTGTTGCTGTACCAAAATCAATAACTAATACAGATCCTCCATACTCACTAAACGCGCCAACGCAATCAGCTAAACAATCCGCTCCAAGAGTTCTTGGCTCATCAATGCGAATATTCATGCCGGTTTTAACACCAGGACCTACAATCATAGGATCGATATGAAGAAATTTGATAATACTAGCACGGAATGAATGCATAACTTTCGGCACAACAGAAGCAACGATAACATCTTCAACATCACTTATTTTAAATCCGCTTAAATGCAAAAATTGCGCAATCATAATGCCATACTCGTCTGAAGTATGATTGGACTTTGTTGTCATACGATAAGTGCCAACAATCCTGTTATTTTCCAAAAAACCCAGCACAATATTCGTATTACCAATGTCTACTGCTAATAACATGTGTGCCTACTTCCTATATTGGCATTTAGCGGATTTAAGTTAATTTGCAATCACGTACGCACTATTTATACGTGTATTTATACTATCCTATTGTATTTATACTACTTTTGCTAATAATCTTACATTTACGCAAAATTAAGCTGCTTTTATGAAATCACTTAATTTTAATAAGTTACGAAATTATCTAACTACAAATCCTTGATTGTAACCATATTCTTGAAGATCTTTTTCCCACAATAAAAGACCATCTTTTAAAGAAATGCGTTTACCAGGAGCATCTGGAAGCCACAATTTACTTCCATCATCTCGAGTAAAACCAGCATCAATCATGGCTTGCACGTTTAATCTAGCTAAAGATTTAATACTCCAATTATACGCTTGACCCATAGTTGCTCTAAAATCACTGCGCGAATAAACTTCAAAAGGCAAATACCTGTATCCCGTATCCACGCGATTAGCGGCATCTGCGAATACACGATTAAACTTCTGGTCGCCAAAATAAGGTATATCAATGCCTCGTGAATCACGAATAGTTGTTCTATCTAAAAATGACTTATCTCTGAGCGTAACAACATCCGCAGGAAACGCTCCACCATTGACACGAGTACGAATTCCACGCATATCGTGACATACAAAATTCACAAATCGCATTGCTGCTTCAGGCTTACGGCTCGATTTAAGTACAGATAACGAAGAACCGCCCATTTCTGCATTACGCTTTTCTCCGTGCATAGTTGGCACATTCGTGACTTTCCACAATCCTGCAGTTCCAGGCACATTTTCCAAAAGCAAAGACGGCATCCAAGCTCCTGAGAAAACAGAAGCAATCTTGCCAGCTCCAACACCGTTCTTCCAGCGTTGACTCCAAGTTGTAGTTCTAATGTCAATCAATCCTTCATCAATCATTGATTGCCAGAACTTTGTAAACTCTTCAGTACCCTTATCTTTGCTCAATCTAACAGTAACTGTTTTCCCATCATGAGAAGTCATAAACGGGTGTCCGCCTGCAAGCCAAATCATAGCGTTATAAAAACTTGCGTCACCTGAGTCTGCCGCAATATACACACCGATATCTTTAAGCTTACGAGCAGCCTGACGGTAATCTTCCCAAGTGTGTATTTTTGTGGCATCTACACCAGCCTGCTTAAACACGTCATCATTATAAAACCAAGCCATTGGGCCAGAATCCATTGGCAAACCGTAAACGCGTCCACCAAGTTGCACAGAAGACCATGTTCCAGGAGTATAGAAAGTGCGAGTATTTTTCACACGATCAGTGATATCTAAAAGTTGTCCACTTACAGCATATTGCGGAAGAGCAAAATATTCTAATTGAACAATATCTGGCATGCCGTAGCCATCTTGAATAGCGCTATTAAGATTATTGTATCCGCTAGTATCTTTTACAGTTACATGAACATCCGGATTATTTAGTTCAAATTCTTCAGCAAGTCGCTTCATGCTTGGTTCCCAAGACCAAACACTAATTTGAGTTCTAGAATCTTTAGTTCCGCATCCGCAAGAAAATAGCAAAGAAAAAACACAAAGTATCGACAGAAGCAAACGCGAAAAATGATTGCGTTGTTGCAAAATTCTTGCAAATGCAGACATAAGATTTGCCATCCGTTACTTTATGTTACTCAACGTTGTTATGCGCTTACTCAACAGTTACAGACTTTGCAAGATTACGAGGCTTATCAACATCATAACCTTTTAACTTTGCCATATCCATCGCAAATAATTGCAATGCAACTACATCTACAAGAGGACTTAGCAAAGTCGCACATTTAGGACGCCAGAACACAATATCAGCATAGCGAGAAGCATCTGGATCACCCTCTTCTGCAACAGCTATAGTGAAAGCTCCGCGCGCTTTAACTTCTTCAATTCCAGAAATAACTTTCGCATGAAGCACATCACGACCGCGAGAAGATGGCACAATCACAACTACCGGCTCACCTTCATCTACAAGCGCAATAGGACCGTGCTTAAGCTCACCTGCAGCAAAACCTTCAGTAAAGGTATACGCAATTTCCTTAAGCTTCAACGCACCTTCTAGTGCAACAGGATATCCAACATGTCGACCTAAGAAAAGGAAAGATTTAGCTTCTAGAGTATGCTCAGCAGCTTTCATAATTGATTCAGATTGTGTATCAAGTACATGCTGAATTTTATCCGGCATCTCTTTTAATTGCGCAACTATTTGCTGAATTTCGTCACGATACATAGTGCCTTTTACTTGCGCCAAAAACAGACCAAGCATATAGGCTGCAACTATTTGCGCAACAAAAGCTTTAGTAGACGCAACTGCTATTTCGGGACCTGCATGCGTGTAAAGAACTGCATCAGATTCGCGCGGAATGCTAGAACCTTGCGTATTGCAAATTGCAAGAACTCGACTACCTTGCTCGCGCGCATGACGCAAAGCCATAAGCGTGTCCATTGTTTCACCAGATTGCGAAATAGCAACAACTAATGTGCGATGAGTCAAAATAGGATCGCGATATCTAAACTCATGCGCTAATTCAACTTCTACAGGCACACGAACCCAATGCTCAATAGCATATTTTGCAACCAATCCGGCATAACTTGCAGTTCCGCAAGCAACAACAATAATTTTATCTATTGAACGCAAAACATCTTGGCTAATATGCACTTCATCTAGCACAATATTTCCTTGCGCATCAAAGCGACCTCGCAAAGTGTCAGCAACAGCATGTGGATCCTCATGAATTTCCTTATCCATAAAGGAATCCCAACCGCCTTTTTCTACTGCAGAAGCATCCCAATCAACCTTAAAACAAGTAGGATTTTCAACAATATTATTGTCAAAATCAGTTAGAAGCAAAGATGCTTTGCCACTGCCATCTACATCTCCAATGCAAACCGCTTGATCTTGACCAACTTCCAAGACTCGATCCGTATAAGCAACAAAAGCTGCAACGTCAGAGCCAAGGAAATATTCACCGTCTCCAAGACCTACAACCAAAGGCGAATCGTGACGAACAGCAGCCACAATACCTGGCTGACGAACGTCAACAGCAAGTAATGTAAAAGCTCCTTTTAACATTTTTGCAGTACGACGAAGAGCTGTGAATAAATCCGGCTTACCAGTTTCGTTCACAATATCATTCGCAATTTTGCCAAGTAATTTTGCAGCAACTTCAGTATCTGTTTGAGAAGAAAATTCGTATCCTTCTTCGTGAAGTTGCTCTTTTAATACAACAGCATTTTCAATAATGCCGTTATGGATAAGCGCGATTTTGCCATCTGCACTAGTATGAGGATGCGCATTAGTGTCACAAGGAGCACCATTAGTAGCCCAACGAGTATGACCAATAGCTGCACTCGCTTCAGGCATAGGATTTGCATCAATATCGTTGCGAAGAACAGATAAACGACCAGCTTTCTTTCGCACAGTCGCACATTTCATCCCAGGAGCAACTAAAGCTACACCCGAAGAGTCATATCCGCGATATTCTAGACGCTCTAACCCACCTAAACAAACTTCTAAAGGTTTTGCACAAACTTTTCCAAAACCTGCGTATCCTACAATGCCACACATAATCTTCTATTGTACGTTATGCGAGAGAGCGCACGCCAGAGAAGCACACAAAAACTACGCAAAACTACATAAATAAGATACGTTTCTTACGTAAATAAGATACGTTTCTTACGTAAATTACAATACGTGATTTAGGAAATCTTTAAAACGATCAGTTTGCGGATTGGTAATAATATCTGCACTACCATGCTCAACTATGACACCGCCATCCATAAACACAACCTGATCTGCAACCTCACGCGCAAAACCAATTTCGTGAGTTACTACAATCATAGTCATGCCATCTTTAGCAAGATTTCGCATAACGGTTAACACTTCACCTACAAGCTCTGGATCCAACGCGGATGTTGGCTCGTCAAATAGCATAATTTCCGGTTTCATAGCAAGAGCACGAGCAATTGCAACGCGCTGCTGCTGACCGCCTGAAAGCTCTGCAGGATAATGGTTCATACGCTCATCCATGCCGACTCGCTTTAGTTCTTCAATAGCTAAATCACGCGCTTCTTGAGCTTTCATATGCATAACATGAACAGGAGCTTCCATAACGTTTTCTAAAGCCGTCATATGAGGGAATAAATTAAAACGCTGGAATACCATGCCAAGCTTTGCACGCTGTTGAGCAATTTCTTTGTCGTTAAGAGCCTGCAGACACTTCTCGCCCTTATACGTTACTTGCTTTACGCCGATGCGCTCGCCATAAATACTTATACTTCCTGCAGTCAAAGTTTCTAGTTGATTAATTAAACGTAATAACGTCGATTTTCCAGAACCAGACGGACCCAAAATAACTGTTACGCTACCTGGTTTCACTGTCATATTAATACCGTTAAGTACATGCAATTGACCGAAAGATTTTTGCACGTCGTTAATAGCAACCGCAGGAAGATTAGATTTTGCTTCTACCATTTATTCACATCCAATTTGTTTGTTTCATGCAAAATTTAAAGTTTACAAAGAAAAATATTTAAAAATTTAAGCTATTATGCGCTTATTTAAGCATTAAATCCGAGCATAGTAGCATCATTTCGTCCTTTAACATTTTTCCGTTTAGCATCTAATGATTGATCGCCGCGCTGATCAGAATCAGTATTAAGTTGAGCATGTTTTACAATATCTCTTGCTTCAAAGCCTTTAGCAAAATGCTTCTCGAGCATGTATTGCAAAACCATCAAAATGGAAGTAATAATCAAATACCAAATACTTGCAACAAGAAGAAGCGGAATTGGTTTATAAATACGGTTAGCAATAGCGTTTGTAGCAAATTGCAATTCAAGAGTAAACGGAACTGCAAGAACTAACGAAGTCGTTTTTAGCATACCAATTGTTTCGTTACCAAGCGGAGGAACAATAATACGCATTGCTTGAGGAAGAATTATACGCCTCATAGTTAAAGCTCTACCCATTCCAAGAGCCTTAGCAGCTTCAACTTGTCCGCTATCGACAGCTTCCAATCCTGCGCGAACAATTTCCGACAAATAAGCGGATTCATTCAAAGACAAACCAACTACAGCAGCAGTAAGAGAAGTCATAATTACATTAGAATCAATAGACCAAAATTCTACAGATGTAAAAGGAATACCAATACTAATTCTCGGCACAAGAACCGCAAACATACCCCAAAATACAAGCTGCGTATAAACAGGAGTACCACGGAAAAACCAAATAAAGAACCAACTTACGCCACGAAGCACAGGATTAACTGACTTACGCATCATCGCTAAGCCTACAGCAAACACGATTGAAATTACCATAGCAATTAGCGTAAGAAGTAACGTCCAGCCAATACCAGAAAGCACGTTATCGCTTATTAGATATATTCCAACTACTTCCCATTCAAAACGAGGGTTAGTAATAATACTGTAAAGAAGCGAACATGCTATCACAGCTACAATTACTCCGGCAACAATAGGTCCTGGCTTTTTTACTGGCAAAATACGTTCAGAGTTAGCTACTCCGGACTTGCTCTTAGAAGAGTTACCAATTAAAGAATTCAAAATATGCTCCAATAAGTACGTTATACAAAACAGCAAAGTAACGAAACAATCTGAGCCGAGAATTAAATCACGACTCAGATTAACGATATCATTTTAAATAATTATTTGATTATTTGATAGCTAAAGTTTGATAGCTAAAGTTTTATAGTTTTGGATTAACTACAGACTTTTCAATAGCAACATCTTCAACGCCCCACTTCTTCAAGATATCCTTGTAGACGCCGGACTTCATAAGCTTATCAATACCAGCTTTTACAGCCTTCAGCATCGCTGTATCACCCTTTTTAACAGCCGCTCCCATTGGTTCAGAATCCTTGCTGTTTTCCAAAATTTCAAGCTTTCCAGGATTCTTAATTGAAGCGTAACCTGCAACAGGAGTATCTGCATACATAACGTCAGCGCGACCGGAAATAAGTGCGGTAGTTGCGTCAGTTTGCTCCTTGAAACTCATGATTTCAAGAGGCTTATCACCTTTAGCTGCGCACTGTTTCTTTGCTTCTTCCATAATAGGTTCGCCAACAGTACCAGTTTCCAAAGTCACTTTCTTGCCACAAAGGTTCTTTGGATCTACCTTAGTAGGATTTCCCTTGCGCACTTCAAAAGACAAACCTGCGTTTGCGTAAGTAATAAAGTCTACAGACTTCATACGTTCAGCATTTACTGTAAAACCAGAAATACCGACATTATATTTGCTTCCTATTGCTGGAATAATTGAGTCGAACTGAGCATGCATAATTTTTGCTTTTAAGCCCATGACCTTTGCAAGAGCCTTCGAAAAATCAATTTCGTAACCTACAGGAGTTTTACCGTCTGCAGCAAAGAATTCTGCAGGAGCATAACTTACGTTTACACCAACAGTTAGCTCTCCTGTTTTCGCAACTTTTGCTGGCACTAATGCTGCAACAGCATCATCTTTTTGCACATGACTTACATCATAGCTACGAGCAACATCAGGGTCTGCTTTTTTAGAATCAGCAGGTCCACATGCAGCAATACTGCCAATCATTACTAAAGATGCAACAATAGCAACAGGTTTCATAGATTTAAACATGGTTCTTCTCCTCATTTATTTACTAAGAATTTATAATTTGCATTAATGTGTATAACTATACACGATAACGCTACAAATTCAACAGCCTTTTATGCGATTATTGAATATACGAAGATACTCATACAGTACATTCGCGCAACAATTATGCTTTGTATAATCAAAAACTGTATATTATTCGCAATAATGTATAATATGTGCGTGTCGCGTTGAGAGGATTATTGAGCGCGCAACTTACTTGCGACCAAAACTACTCACGGCTGAGCAGTTTCGGTCGGAATCTAGCTGGAAAGCGACATAAACTACTCACGGATGAGCAGTTTTGGTCGGATTTTCTTGCGTAGACGACATAAACTACTCACGGATGAGCAGTTTCGGTCGGAATCTAGCTGGAAAGCGACATAAACTACTCACGAGCGCGCAAATTACGGTAACGCATTTCACGTAAAGCTTCTCGCTTATCTTGCTCCTCACGCAAAGCCTGACGCTTATCAAATTCCTTTTTACCGCGCGCTAAAGCAATTTCTACCTTTACGTAACTTCCCTTAAAATACAAACGCAAAGGCACAACAGTGTAGCCTTTCGCTTCAGTTTGCCTAGAAAGCTTAGCAATTTCAACAGCATGAAGCAGAAGCTTACGCTTGCGCTTAGGAGCATGATTATTCCACGTACCGTTTAAATATTCAGGAATATTTGCTCCTTCAAGCCACATTTCACCGCGACGATCAATATTCACGAATGATTCAGCTAAAGAAGCGCGCCCTTCGCGAAGTGACTTAACTTCAGTACCAGTAAGAGCAAGACCTGCTTCATAACAATCTTCAATTACATAATCATGATGCGCTTTACGGTTTTGTGCCACAGTAACAGTGCCATCTTGCGCAGGCTTATTTGCCATAATTCCCCTCCAGTACACATCACGCACAAAAGAAACTTGCCATAAGATACTACTATCTTATGGCAAGAACAATAAGTCGTAAACTTACAAAGTCTTCAATTTCAACAAATTGAAAACCTTGAAGTGCTTATATTTAATAATGCACATACTCGTAATCGCCTGGATTATAAATAGTTTCATAAGCAGGGAATGTCGAAAAACCAGTTCCACCTTCAGAAATAAGAACTGATCCGTCAGCATTTACACGTTCCACAACCGCAACATGTCCATATTGCCAATCAGCATTCCAGTTGCCAACGCGTTGGCCACGAGCAAACACCATAACGGCACCAACATGTGGAGTTCTATTAACTAAATATCCAAGCCTACGGCCAGTATTCGCCCACTCAGCACCGTTACCCATGTAAGAACCAACAGGAAGACCAAGTTGCGAACGACGCAAATAAGCCCATAACGTGCATTGACGAGAAGGATAAGCAGAACCACCAACAGTGTTCCCAGTATCATGTCCGTAGCAGAACTTAGAACCCTCTGCGCAATTTCCAGGAACAGTATAATTCATACCATTAGCAGCGCCATTGGAAAGTTGCATCGGAGGAAGGTAAATATTTCTTCCAGAGCTTCCATTTAATTGCTGACGATTACCAGCATTCGGATCAGCTTTAGCAAATGACTTATTAGCAAGAGCACGCGCTTGAGCATCAATAGCAGATTTCATTGCTATAATTTCTGCAGCCTCACGAGCAGACTGAGAAGTTAAACTACTCTTTTGACTTTCTAGCTGCTTGCGAATTTCTTCACCATGATCTCGCAAACTTTGCAAAGACTTTTTGCGATCATTGGCAGCTTTCGCAGCAATTTGAGCACTTTGCGCTTGAGCATCCGCCTGCTGCTTTAACTTGGCGATTTCTGCTTCAATAGCAGCCAAACGCTGACGACGATTCATAGAAGTATTCAACTTAATAGCAGCATCATTAGCAGCATTTGCTTCACTTCTAGCAACAGCAGCTTCGGATTGCAACTTTCCAACAAACTGTTCTGTAGTAGTTGATTTAGTCACAATATTCATAACATTAGATGCTTGAGAACCATGGAAACTCTTACGAGCAAGCTGCGCTACAGCAGCCTTAGCATCATCAAAATCTTCACCAGTTTTTTTAATTTTTTCTTCCAAATCACGCTTATCTTTTTGCGCAGATTCTAGACGCTGCTGCGTTGATTCTACAAGACTGCGCGCCTGAGAAGCTTGCTCTTCTGCTTGTTGAGCAGCTCGTATTTGATTTGGAATTTTATGCTCATTTAAATCATTTAATTCAATGATTTTATTTGCAAGTTGTTTATTTACACCAGCGAGTTGGCGCTTCAAATTCTCGTTTCGTTGTATTTTGCGCCTATATTCCTTCATATTGACAGCACTTGCTGTAGACGCATTAAATAATGTACCAGCAACACCAGCAAACATCATTGAAATAGCAACTATTAAACTCACTACAGTATGAGTGCGTCGAATTACATACATGCTATGTCGATCTTCGCTCATATCACTTCCCTTTCAACATCACTATTGCGAATTATACCGTAATACAAGGAATCGTGCGAGTTTCTACTTAAAATCTTCTAAAATATTACTTTCACAATGCTCATGCGAAAATAACGCAAATAATTACGCACCTATTATTTTGCATCTTAAGCTTTTAAGTACCGTCTCAAAGCAATAGCAGAAGCAACTATAGATAACACTACTGCACCAGCTACAAGTACTGGAACGCATAGCCACACAGTTGTTTGAGTAACAAATGGCATCCAACGCACATTCTGTGCAAGCCAATCAGTTACAAAAACTTTAACTACTAAACTTAGCGCAACACCAGCAAGTAAAGAACCTACAAACGACGCGAACGCTCCTTCAAGAATAAACGGCATACGAATAGTCCAGTTAGAAGCACCAACTAAGCGCATAATTTCGGTTTCTTGACGGCGACTAGCAGCAGACATTCGAATCGTAGTGCCAGTAAGCATAATAGCTACAACAACCATAACTGCTGCAAGCACAATTGTCACAACAGTAGCTCGATTAAGCACACTGAAAACAGGATCAAAAATCTGACGCTGATCGACAACTTCTTCCACACCGTCGCGTCCAGAAAGAACTTCTGAAACAACCTGATATTTCATAGGATTAGTAAGCTTCAATCGCAGCGAATCTTGCATATCTGCCGCAGTTAAAGTACGTCCTTGATACATTCCGTTAGGATATTGCTTTAAGAATGTGTTCTTATAAAATTCATTGCGACTAACATAAGTAATATTTGAAACATCATCGCCTAATTCTTGGTGAATAATATGCTCCAATTTTACAATTTCGGAATTAGTAGGCGCTTTTCCAGAAGCACAAGAAGGCGATTGGCTAGTTCCATCCGGGCACAGCCAAGCAACCACTTCTACTTTGTCATACCAGTCACCTTTTGCCTTGGTAATTTGCGCTTGCATAAGCACTGAAACACCAATAAAAAGGAAAGAAATGAACGTTACAAGCATAACCGAAAGAATCATCGAAACATTACGACGCAAACTAATGCATGTTTCGGAAAAAATAAATCTTAAACGCATTACTCTGCTCCTTCAGTTTTATCAGTGTCATTATTACTATCGTCAACACTAATGTTCTCATTATTAGTATTTGCAGCCGCAACAGGTGGCTTAGGCGGAGCTGGAGGCATAGGAGGGAGCTGAGATTTACGCTCAAATCGCTCAGATTGCTCAGATTCAGCATCGGATTGTGAACGATTTTCTGCTTCGGATTGCGATTCATCGCTGGTTTCAGATTGTGATTCTTCGCTCACTTCATCAGTTTCAGTAGATTCATGAGTTTCGTGAGATTCAGCAGACTCGTCAGTTTCGTGAGATTCCTGAGATTCAGTAAACTCGTCAGTTTCGTGAGATTCAGTAGACTCAGAATTTATGGCATTTTCAGAGGATTCTTTATTATCTTCCGAAATCTCAACTTCTGAATCATTCTCTTCAACATCTTCATTATCGTTTGAAGAAATCAATCCGAGTCCCCAAGTCATCGTTGTTTCCAAAGACTGGAACACTTCGCCGTAACGACCAGTTCTGCCGGAATGAACAGACTGCGCCAAACGTGCAATTCCTTCATTTTCTGAAGTGTCACTCTTCAACGATTGCGTTACCATGTCAACAACTTCACGCGCCTGAGCAGCACGTTGAGCTTTTTTAGAAAGCCTCTTATGACGTTCAGCATGCTCAGATTGAGCAATTGATTTTTGAGCATCACTATCCGATTGATCTTGAGAATTTTCAACAGTTTGTTGTGCTTTAGAATTATGCTCAACTTCACTATCCGGGAAATACAATGCAGAATCATATGATCCTTCACGCTCATCACGCACAATTTTTCCAGCATGAAGCTCCACAACTCGCTTACGCATTGAGTTCACAATTTCCTCATTATGCGTAGCCATAACAATTGTTGTGCCAGTTCGGTTAATAGCATCCAAAACTTCCATAATTCCAAGAGAAGTAGTCGGATCCAAATTACCAGTAGGCTCATCTGCAAGAATAATTTGAGGGTGATTTACGTATGCGCGAGCAATTGCAACTCGCTGCGCCTCACCGCCGGAAAGCTCGTGTGGATAATTATTTTCTTTACCAGTCAAACCAACAGTTTCAAGAACACGAGGAACAAGAGAACGAATAGTCGCTCTACTTGTACCAATCACTTCCAAAGCAAAAGCAACATTTTGATAAACTGTTTTATTATTAAGCAGCTTATAATCTTGGAAAATAAAGCCAAGAGATCTACGATACTGCGGCACTTGTCGGTTAGAAAGTCTGCGCAAATCGTTACCGGCTACGTGAATTTCCCCACCATTTGCCTCTTCTTCGCGAAGCAGCAAACTAAGCAATGTAGTTTTGCCAGAACCGGAAGCACCAACAAGAAACACAAAATCTCCGCGATCTACATGCAAAGACACATCGTCTAATGCAGGACGTGTACCTCGAGGATATATTTTTGACACATGATCTAATGAAATCAGCGACATTATTTCAATTCCTTCCGAAGATTATGTGTAATTGTTGGTTTTTAGTTCTAGCTTTAGTTTTATTTAAGATTCTGCTTCAGCTTCTTTTTGAGCTGCAACTCGCTGCTCGTGACGCCAACGAATGCCAGCTTCAATAAAACCGTCAATATCACCGTCAAAAACAGCTTGAGTTTGTGAAGTTTCGTAACCAGTGCGCAAATCCTTCACCATCTGATAAGGGTGAAGCACGTAAGAGCGCATTTGATCTCCCCAACTTGCCTTAATATCTCCAGCAAGTTCCTTCTTTTTTGCAGCTTCCTCAGCATGCTTAAGCACAAGCAAACGCGATTGCAAAACTGCCATTGCAGCAGCGCGATTTTGAATCTGGCTTCGCTCATCTTGCATAGAAACAACCAAGCCGGTTGGCAAATGCGTAATGCGAACAGCAGAATACGTAGTGTTCACGCCCTGGCCTCCTGGCCCTGAAGCCTGGAAAGTATCCACGCGAATATCCGAATCTGGAATATCAATATGATCCGTAGCTTCAACAAGAGGAATTACTTCCACAGCGCTAAAACCAGTTTGGCGACGTCCTTGATTGTCGAATGGCGAAATACGAACCATTCTGTGAGTGCCGCCTTCTACAGAAAGACGACCATACGCATAAGGAGCATCAACTTGGAAAGTAGCGGATTTAATACCAGCTTCTTCTGCATAAGACGTGTCCATCATCTTAGTTTTATAGCCGTTTCGCTCAGCCCAACGCAAGTACATACGGAGCAACATTTGAGCGAAATCAGCAGCATCCACGCCGCCTGCACCAGAGCGAATCGTAACAACTGCAGAACGAGCGTCATACTCGCCGTCAAGAAGAGTCTGAACTTCCATATCGTCCAACTCGTGAGCAATATTTCCAAGCTCTTCTTGAGCCTCATTCATTGAATCAGCATCGCCTTCTTCTTCACCAAGCTCAATTAAAGTCTTAGTATCTTCAATGCGTTGCTCAACAGCTTGCAAACGCTTCAATTGAGACTGAGCTGCAGAAAGCTTACTAGTGACTTGCTGAGCATGCTCAGAATCGTCCCAAAGTCCAGGCTCTGCAGCCTGCTTTTCTAAATCAGCAATCGTAGCCTTCAACGAATCGACATCTAGTGCTTTAGAAATCGAAGAATACTTTGCTTCAACATCATTTAGTGCTTGGGAAAAATCAAATTCCGCCATTTATTTAAAGTACCTCTTTACATACCTGTTTTACGCAATTACTACTCGCAAAATACTTACAAAATCAACTATTTATAAGTTTAGCGCACGGTCAAAATCTCAGGACCGTTTTCCGTAATTGCAATCGTATGTTCAGTGTGTGCACCACGAGAACCATCAGCAGAACGAAGAGTCCAACCATCCTTAGGATCCTGATAAATTTCGTCAGTAGTCTTTAAGAACCATGGCTCAATTGCAATCACAAGACCTGGGCGAAGCTTGTAGCCATGGTGAGCAGTGCCATCGTTAGGAACGTGCGGATCTCCGTGCATAATATGACCGACTCCGTGACCACCAAACTCAAGGTTTACGCTGTAACCATACTCGTGAGCAACGCAGCCAATAGCAGCAGAAATATCGCCAAGACGGTTGCCAGGCTGAGCCATATTGATACCAGCTTCCAACGCTTCCTCAGTGCACTTAATTAAGCGCAAATCCTCAGGATCAGCATGATTTCCAACCACGAAACTAATAGCGGAATCACCAACCCATCCGTCGACGTTAATTGCCAAATCAAGAGTCAACAAATCGCCGTCTTTAAGGTTGTAATCGTATGGAACTCCGTGAAGAACAGCATCGTTTACAGAAGTGCAAATATAGTGTGCAAAAGGTCCTGTACCAAAATCAGGAGCGTAATCAACATAGCAAGAAGACGCACCTTTGCGGCTCATAATTCGCTGACGAACGAAATCATCAATCTCAAGAAGATTCGTGCCAACTTTGGTCATTGCTTTCAAGTCTTTAAGAATACTACCGACGAAGCGACCTGCAGGCTTCATCGCTTCAATTTCAGATGGAGTTTTAAGTTCAATCATGCTTTAAGACTAACGCGCAGGCACGAAAATAGCGCAAAATATGGCGAAAATAACGAGAAAATATGGCGGAAATATTAACTAATAGTGTCGCTTAATACTTGTAAGCTAATCTCATGTCTAACAATAATGAAAATAATAGTAAAAATAAGGGATTGCAGAAGGAAATTTCTGCTGTAGATTTCGACCCTGCATCCTTCTCTTCGGTTACTCGACCACAAGACGATTTATTCCGTTATGTAAACGGTCCTTGGATTGACACTTACACTCTTCCAGAAGACAAACCGATGTATGGTGCTTTCCACAAGCTTGCAGAAGATGCAGAGACGCAAATTCGAGATATTTTAGAAAGCGAAGATTGCACAGCTAAAAAGTCACAAACTTTATACCGTAATTATTTGAATACTGCAGCTATCAAAAAAGCTGGAATTACGCCAATTAAGGGCGATTTAGACGCTGTGGATTCGACTAGCAGCAAAGAAGATTTGGTTCGCACTATTGGCGCGCTTAACCCGTATGGCGGCCCAGATGCAATGTTTTCTTTTGGCGTTTACGGAGACCCTAAAGATCCTAAGACGAATATTATGCATATTGAACAATCGGGATTGGGCTTGCCAGACGAAGCATACTATCGCGAAGATAATTACGCTCCAATTCGCGCTGAATACGTAAAAATGGTAGCTTCTTTGTTGAGATTGGCTGGTTACGGAGATACCGCTACTACCCAAGCGCAAGCCGAACGTTTTTTGAATGTTGAAACTAAAATCGCGAAGCACCATTGGGATAACGTTGCAACTCGCGATTCTCAAAAAACTTATAATCCTTACGATTATGCTAATTTGGCAAAAAATCTTGAAGCTCTTAATCTCGACGCTTTCTTAGAAGCTGCTCAAAAAGCGTACGACAACTGCGAAGAAGAAGCACATCAGCCAATCAATCTTCGTGAAGCTTTTAGCAAAGTAGTAGTTCACGAACCAAGCTTTATAGAGGGATTGAATAAGATTTGGCAGGAAGCTGACTTAGAAGATTTAAAGCTTTGGGCACGCTTGCACGTGATTTTGTCTTGGGCAAGCTTATTGAGCGAAGATTTTGCAGAAGCTAAATTCGACTTCTACGGCAAAGTGCTTTCTGGAGCCACAAAACAGCGCGACCGCTGGAAGCGAGCAATTGGAGTTGTTGACAATGCTTGCGGTGAGGAAGTTGGGCGCGAATACGTGCGATTGCATTTCCCTGAGTCTTCTAAAGAGTATATGAAAGGCTTAGTTGACAATCTTATTAACGCTTACCGAGAGTCGATTTCTCACAGCAGCTGGCTTGGCGAGGAAACTAAGGCGAAGGCTTTGGAAAAGCTTAGCAAGTTTGAGCCAAATATTGGTTACACAAACCATTGGGTTGACTACTCTGCGCTAAATATTAAGGAAGATGCTGATTTAGTTGATAACATGCGCGAAGTTTACCGCTTTGGTTTTGGTAGAAATACTGCAAAAGCTGGAAATCCTGTGGATCGCGAAGAATGGCAGATGACTCCGCAAACTGTGAACGCTTACTACGATCCTCTACTGAACGTAATCGTGTTCCCAGCTGCAATTTTGCAACCTCCATTCTTTAACCCGAGCGCTCCAGACGCAGCAAATTACGGTGCTATTGGTGCCGTGATTGGTCACGAAATCGGTCACGGTTTTGACGATCAAGGTTGCGAATACGACGGCGACGGCGTGCTTAACAATTGGTGGACTGAAGAAGACAAAGCTAACTTTGCTGAACGTACTAAGAAGCTTATTGAGCAATACAATGCTTTTACACCAACGCAGCTTATCGTTAAGTACTCTCACTTGAAGAGCAAAGAAGAGCGCAATGCGATGCCTCACGTAAACGGTGCTTTAACAATCGGCGAAAATATTGGCGATTTAAGCGGCGTGACTATTGCGCTTAAAGCATACGCTTTCGCTTTACAAAAGAGCAAAGGGCAAGAAATCGACGGAAGTGACGATGCTATTCGCGAAACCTTGCTTAACGCTCCTGAAGTAGATGGCTTCACTGCTTTGCAGCGATTCTTCTTAAGCTACGCGTTGGTTTGGCGTTCCAAGGCTCGTAATGAAATTGCGGAACAGCTGCTTCAAATCGACCCACACTCCCCAGCCGAATGCCGCACTAACGGCATTGCTCGAAACGTTGACTTGTTCTACGATGCGTTCGATGTTCAAGAAGGCGACGAGATGTGGCTCAACCCAAGCGAGCGCGTGCACATTTGGTAAAGCATCTCAAATTGAGCACAGAAAACTAACAATAGAAAATAAAAAAGCCTGCATGCGTTCTTTATTAAACGTTTGCAGGCTTAATTTATATTGCTTTATAAGTTTTATTCTTCTGCAGAGGTAGAACCTTCAGAAACGGCTTCTTCTGCAGCAAAATCTTGCGAAACAGTCTCATTCGAAACGGCTTCTTCTGCTTCAGCATCAGCAACTTCTGCTACAGCTTCAGCATCAGCAACAGCAGAATCAGCAACAGCAGTATCAGTATTAGCAACAGCAGTGTCTACAGAAGCAACTTTTGCACGCGCATTTTTACGTGACTTATAAAGCAAAACAGAGCACACAGCTACAGCACAAAGAATAATTACAATTGCAATTACAGCAACCACCATTCCAGAAATACCAGTTTTTTCAGTATTTTTAGCAGAATCTTTACTATTTGCAATTTGAGAATTAACCTTATTGGTTAAATGCTTATCTTTTTCAAATACTTTCTTTTTGCTAGATTTCTTATCCTTAAGTTTTTTCTTGTCTTTCTTATCCTTATCGTCTTTCTTATCCTTATCGTCTTTAGCTTTATTAGTATTATTCGCTGCGGCAGCAGGACGCTGATAAACTTGAGGACTTCCATAACCAATTTTGCCATCAGGATAATCAATATCACCGTTATATTCTGACAATGTTAAATCACCAACAATGCCGTATGGACCGCCTTGAGCTTCACCATAACCAAAGGAGATATTTTGTGGATTCAAAATTTGATACAAATGACCATTTTCCTCAGTAAATGCACCACGAGTAGCGCGCAATGGTCCCTCTTCATTTTGAATCCATAAACTCATAGAACCAGCAAGATCTGTACCCCAGCTTAAGTTTTCGCCCCAAGCTTTTCTACCATTAAAATCAGGCGCGCTTTTACCATCTGGAGCAAAATGACCAAATTTACCATGTTGAGCAGTCTCTTGCGCGCGACGATAGGCATCCTCTTCATTTGCGGAATCGTATTGAATATTATTCACATAAGCTTGTTTAGTTAAACCGCAACGACTCACATAATCTTGCAAAGGAATTCCTTCAAAGTAAATACTACGATCGTCGTATAAACGCGAACGTGCATTACGAATTGAAGCCAGCACATAGCGCACTACATCAACAGATCGAACCCAGCCAACACTACGTGCAACGTTTTTTTGTTTAATAATCGGGTTTTTAATAGACAGGTTTGACGTAGACGAATTAGATGCTTTTTGGCTTAATTCTAACGAATTTACGCCCATAAAATTCATTTTCATGTAGCTTTGCGCAGGCAAGCACACAAAGGATACTACAGCGAACAGGCTTATTAGCGAACATACAATGCGCTTCACTACAGTATTTTTAATTATTGCATTCTTCGAATTTATTGAATTATTCGATTTAAAACCAAATGATTTAAATAAGTTAGAGGAGCATGAATTTACATGCATAGCTAGATTGCGCACCAATCCCTGCTTATTATTTTTCATAGTAAACTCTTCTTCTGTTCATTCAATGCAATAAATATAGGTCAATAGTATCTCTTAATGAGGAATTATTGCGAAAATGCTTGCAATATTGCGGTCTTTAAATTGGTTTTATTGTCAATATTTTTAATAAATTGTGGTTAAAACATAGCTTTTAACCACAATAAAAGAATTTTCTAGAACAATTCTCGCAAAACATTCATAGTTGTTATTACTGCGGCATTTCCTCGTGGCTGCGAAGCTCAGGGGCAATAGTGGCTCTGATTTCGGGGCTGAAATGACTGCAGTCCAAATCGTGAAAGGATGATGAATATGGTACAACAACAGTCAACTGTGACTATTAGCGGATTTGTAGGCGCAGAACCAATAAGTTTTGGACGCAACGAAAATTCTCCTGCTTGCTCTCTACGAATTGCAAGCACACAATCTTATTATCGAAATGATGAGCAGCAATGGCATGAGCGTCCAACCACATGGATGACTGTAAAAGCGTATCGAACTTTGGCTTCAAATGTTCTTAAAAGTGTACATAAAGGTGATGCAATTGTTGTTTCTGGAAATTTGAGTACTGAAAGTTGGACAAAAGACGGAAATGATTATAATCGCATAATTTTAGAAGCGGCTACTATTGGTCACGATTTAAATCGTGGAACTACTCAATTTACAAAGCGAAACGCTGATTCCGCTAAAAATGATCACGCAAAAAGTAGTAATCAAATACAGCAGAACAATAAAGCACAAGAAAATAATTCTAACGAAAACATTTCGAATGACGAATTTGGTGGCGAAACTGATATTTAGGGATTAAAATCACAACTCAATAAATCCCTCAAACTCGCGCAACGGTAAGCAAATTAATATGAATAAAATAAAATAGCCGCCAAGAATCAACATTCCTGGCGGCAAATCTATTTATTCTCTATTTCGCAAATTAAGTATTTCCTAATTTACTGAAACTGAGATATCTACTGCTACTTAATCACATGTATGTCATCAGAAGAAACCGATGGCTGACCATAAGGCAAATCACCACCATGATACATAATGCCATTAGGTTTAGCTGCAATAGTAATTCTCTTACCTTCGTATTGTTTGAAATTATTATTAGTTCCATCATTAGAGTCACTGATAAGCACAGCTACTTTATTAGCGAAAGTAATAGTTGGTCTTAAAGAACAATCCATAAAACCACTATCCACTGTAACTGAAGATGGATTATCTAGCAAAAGAACAGTAAAGCGTACATTATTATCATAAGTGTCTGTGAAGCCAGTAGTATCATCCTTATCAGCGCCAGGTAAGTTCTTAGCCTCTTTCTTACTTAACGTCTTTACTTTTCCAGTGTAGACTTGGTAACCCTTTTCAATCCAATCCTGAACATTCTTATTATGCTCACGCACTTTTTGTGAATTTTCTTCATTATTCACTAATGCGTCAACACCTCTCATGTCTGAAATTGAAATAAACGGAGGCATTACTACTTTTGATAATTCATCACTACCTTGAACAACACCATCGCTTCCTAACGGATGCTTAACAGTTTCAGAGCTAGTTGTGAATTTATGGTGTTTATTTAGGCGATATATTGTTTTTGTCCAAGGCATATCTCCATCACTCGTAGCATCGTAACCAATTGGTGCAAGTGTAACTATTCCATCATGATTCTTGTTAAAATACAAAGTTGCATACGAATCGCTACTAGAAGTCAACTTTTCTGATTTTGTAAGTTTTTTACCATCGTAAGAAACAACACGAACACCATATGTGACGTTTATCATCCTAATAGGATCAGAACTGTGCCAAGAAGTAATCACTAAATCTGGGATAGAGTCTTTGTTCATATCCCATAATGTGTAGGAATACTTCATGTCACTACTGCCTGAAGATTTTGTTTTGCTAAAATCTTTTAGAACTTTTTTATATTGTTTTCCAGCCTCACTAATTACGTTATTATGAGACTTATCAGCGCTATTTA
Source organism: Gardnerella sp. C0026F2 (assembly GCF_056590715.1). NCBI lineage: Bacteria > Bacillati > Actinomycetota > Actinomycetes > Bifidobacteriales > Bifidobacteriaceae > Gardnerella > Gardnerella sp. C0026F2. Next base: position 169,789 of record NZ_JBWPWR010000001.1, on the reverse strand, counting down.
CTCTTTTATTTAGATTCAAAAAACAAACTATTCCAGCAATTACCACGACCAATGCAACTACTGCCGAAATAATAATTGTTAATTTTGAATGCTTACTTTTCTTATCCTTAGGCGCATCTACAGGCTGCTCATAAACCTGAGTATACAGTTGCTGTTCTGATTGGTTATAAACTGCTTGCTGTGGATTATTTATTTGTTCTGCAGAAGTTTGCGAACCAATAGAAGAATCAATCCTCGCTCCACACTCATTACAAAATTGCTGATTATCACTAATTTGTGATCCACATTTTTCACAAAACATATGTGTAACTTCTTCCTATTACGTATATATAAAACAAGTGGGATGCAAACGCAGAGCCCACAAGTTATTAATATTTCTCACGATTCAAAATTACGCACCAAATTTTACTTATTCAAAAGTATTTTGACACGCTCTACAATGCGGCTTGCAGCCTCGTCAACTGGAACTGCTTCAACATTTGAGCCGTTGCGATCGCGGATTTCAATCGTGCCATTGTTCACGGTATCGCGACCCGCTACAGCAATCAGAGGCACGCCAACAAGCTCAGCATCCTTAAACTTTACGCCTGGAGAAACCTTTGGACGGTCGTCAAAGATTACTTCAATTCCCTGCTTACTAAGCTCTTCAACAACCTTTTCAGCAGCGTCAAAAGCAACCTGATCCTTGCCCGTAGCAACGACGTGAACTTGAGCTGGAGCAATTGCCATTGGCCATGCGAGACCAGCATCATCGTGATGCGTTTCTGCCAAGCATGCAATCACGCGGCTAACGCCAATACCGTAGCAGCCCATCCAAACTGGCACAGCTTTACCGTTTTCGTTAAGAACGCTTAAGCCCAAAGCCTTAGAATACTTTAAGCCAAGCTGGAACACCTGTCCGATTTCCACACCGCGTTCGAAGCTAAGCGGACCGGAACCATCTGGGCTCATATCGCCGTCACGAACCTGGGCTGCTTCAACAACGCCGTCAGCTTCAAAATCGCGGCCATAAACAGCGTTATAAACATGCTTTCCTTCTTCGTCAGCTCCTGTAATCCAGGCGCTTCCCTTTGCAACGTGAGCATCCATCAAGTAGCGAACAGGATTTGCAATACCACTACCCTCTTTGCGAGCTTGAGGACCTAATACGCTAAATCCAATGTAGCCCTTAACGAACTCAGGATGAGATTTCAAATCATCCTCAGTTGCTTCTTCGATTTCTGCAGGAGCAAACTGAGCTTCAAGACGCTTCATATCTACCTGGCGGTCACCTGGAATACCAATAGCCACAATCTCGCGCCATGGCTCCTCATGCTCGCCACCCTCAGCGTCAGCCGGGTGCTTAACAGCAATAATAAGATTCTTCAAAGTGTCGTCTGCTTGCCATTCGCGGCCATCTTTACGCGGATGCAAATCGTTAGAAACCTTAACCAAAGCCTCAATCGTCTTAGCGTCTGGAGTTTCGAGTGCTTCTGCTGCAGGAGTTGCCGAGTAATCAACATCAGACATTTCTGGAGTGGTAAGAGCCTCAACATTCCAAGCTTTTCCGGAAGGAGCGAGCGCAAAAGTATCTTCACCAATTGGCATTGGAGCCAAGAATTCCTCAGAATCAGAACCGCCCATTGGACCGGAAACAGCGTGAACAATCACGTATTTAATGCCCAAACGGTCGAAAATGCGAGCGTAAGCAGCGCGCTCTTCAACGTAAGCAGACTTCAAACCATCTTCGTCAATTGAGAACGAATAAGCATCCTGCATAATAAACTCGCGGCCGCGGATAAGACCTGCGCGAGGACGGAATTCGTCGCGATACTTCGTTTGAATCTGATACAAAGTAACAGGCAAATCCTTGTACGAAGAATACATATCCTTAACAAGGAGCGTGAAAACTTCTTCGTGCGTTGGAGCAAGAAGATAGTCAGCTTCATGACGATCCTTAAGGCGGAAAATGTTATCGCCGTATTCTTCCCAACGGTTTGTAGCCTCATAAGGCTCACGTGGAAGAAGCGCTGGGAAGTGGACTTCCTGCGCACCGATACCGTTGATTTCTTCGCGAATAATCGCTTGAACCTTGTTTAAAACCTTGAGTCCGAGCGGCAACCAAGTCCACACGCCTGGTGCAGATTTACGAATATAGCCTGCGCGCTGCATAAGTTTTGCGGAAGTCACGTCCGCGTCTGCAGGATCCTCGCGCAGCGTACGAAGGAACAGCTGAGACATACGAAGTACATTGGAATTCATGCGTTCCAATCTATTTGCGCATGAGGACATAAACACTTGTTTACGCGCATCAACAAAAGTGATGCTCGATTAGTAATTTCGATTAGGTCATGGAGCGCGCAAATCTGCCAGAGCGACATAAACTAAGCAGCTATGTAAAGAAAAAGCCGCTATTTCGCACGTAGCCGACCTTTTCTGTACACGCGCGTAAAGTTTCTGCCGCTTTTTAGGCGAAATCCGACCAAAACTTTACAGTCGCGTAAAGAAAAAGCCGCGCGCCAGTAAAAACGCGTATCGCACTAAAACTCATCGTCGAAAGAAAACTCGTCCGTAACACTGTCTCCAGCATTTTCAAAAAGACTAAACTCTTGCTGATTTGCGAAATCTGCTTCTATATTATTTGTTACGAAAGCAGCTGCGCCCTCGCTAGAAAGCAGCTCACTCGCACGCTTTGAAGCATCACGCAAGGATCCGTCAAGCAGTACGGCATCCGCCGAAACGCTAAACGCGCGATCATTAATACCTTCCAGATAAAGCCCACCCAGATTTTCCACGCGAGAAAGCGCCACGTATCCCATTCCGGGAGCGAAAGTTCTACGCAAATCCATTACCGCACTGTCGAGCGTCATACCTTGCGATTTATGAATCGTAATTCCCCACGCACAACGAAGTGGCACTTGATTTACGCTAGCAAGTACCGTTTCGCCATCCGTCATTTCCCATGCAGCAGGCTTAAGAGTTACAATATTGCCGTTTTCAAACTCAACAATCGGCCATCCACCCTTAGATTCAGGAGCAAATCTCAAAACACGCCCAACCGAGCCGTTTACGTACTGCTTTTCCTGGTCGTTTCTCAACGCCATCACAGCAGCCCCAGCCTTTAAAACTAAACGCTCCGGAGCAAGCATATTCTTCTTTAAGCGCTCGACGAGATTTTTAGAGCCGGCTTCCGTTGCTACAAACTCGTGAGTATCAGCATCAATTTGCGCAAGTTTAGCATTATTTAATCCGTCTGCTTGCGAGTTCGTTGGGAAAAGATGCACTGCAACTTCGTCATCTTGAGGATATTCGCCAAGACGGCTGGAAAGCACTTGCTTATCGTCGTCACTTACGAGACCGCTACGAATATCTGTTAAAACATCAAGTAACTTGCCGTCATCTTGACGATGCTGCTCAGTTAAGTAGCATACAACAGGTTTCAAAGCGTCCCACGCAAACGATTCCGTAATATAGCCTTCCGGATTTTTTCCAGCTGCAGCATACTTTTCGCGCGACGAAATAAACTCCTGACTCGGCTCGAACACGTCACGATTTCGCATAGAAGTGCTAACAGGAGGCAGCTGGAAGAAGTCGCCCGAAATAACTACTTGAAGCCCGCCGAAAGGAGCGGGATTTTTGCGCACTTTACGGCATACTTCGTCAACCATGTCAAAAAGCCACGCATGTATCATTGAAACTTCGTCCAACACGAGCACGTCCGTGGCTTTTATGCGCTTTCCTCGCCTAGCTCTAATGGTTTTAAGAAGCGTATCCGTAAGTGCGTTTGCAACTCCAACTCCACTCCAAGAGTGAATTGTTTGACCGTTTAAATGAGTTGCTGCGATTCCGGTAGAAGCCGTTACAGCCACGCTTAAACCGTTTTTTCGCATTTCGCGAATAGCCGCGTTTAATACGTAGGTTTTACCTGCACCCGGAGCGCCGGTAATGAACGCGCTTGCACCAGCGTCGATTATGGTTAGAGCTTCGGATTGCTTCATCGGCAGTACCTTTTATTGCGTTTAATAGTCGCGCTTTATTTAATAGTAGCGCTGTGTTTAGTAGTCGCGCTTTTCTGCGGAATTTACGTCTTCTAGCGCCTCTCCGCGACGTTCGTAGTCACGAAGCAAGCTCGTGCTTTCAATATGCTGCGCGCCAGCTTTTGCCTGTGCTTCGCTTGGGCCTGGAGCTGGAACAAACATCATGTCACGATAGTAACGAAGCTCGTCAATAGACTCAATAATATCCGCGAGCGCACGGTGACCGCCATGCTTTGCCGGCTTATTGCGGTAAACGTCCGGGTAAAGCCTGCGCGAAATTTCCTTCAACGTGCTTACGTCGATTACGCGATAGTGCAGATTTGCCATTAAATCTGGCATGTAACGGTCGAGGAACTTTTTGTCGGAACCGACGGAGTTTCCAGCAAGATGAGCTTTTCCGCGAGCCGGCAGGAAGCGCTTTACGTATTCAACTACCTGCTTTTGCGCTTCTTCCAAAGGCAAACCATTCTTATTCCACTCGTCAACAAGTCCGGAAGAAGTGTGCATATTGCGTACAAAATCGTTCATGTGAGCCACAGCAGCATCGCTCGGCTTAATCACTAAATCAATTCCGTCGTCCAAAACTTTCAGATTAAAGTCGGTTGGAACTACAGATACTTCGCATAATTCGTCGTGGAAAATATCGAGTCCCGTCATCTCGCAATCAATCCAAATTAAGCGCGACTCTTCCGGCGTAAACGTAAGATCTTCCTTAGCTTCAGCCATTTTCGTTCCTTTCCTAATATTTTTTCGAACCCATCAGCCTACATCTTCGTACAGACGAGGCGCGTATTAAAAACGACGAAAAGCAGGCAAGTTGTGAGTAACTTGCTTAACTTTTCGCCGTTTAATGCAAAAATAGTTGCGATTTATACGCGATTTATACGCGACTTAATAGCGCACAACGCGCAACTTACGCACCACTCGATTTAGTTGTGGAAACCGCTGTAGTTTGGCGCTTCTGCAGTCATCACAATATCGTGAGGATGCGATTCGCGAAGACCTGCATCAGTAATGCGAATAAAGCGTCCGCGCTCTTGCATTTCCTTAATATTGTGAGCACCAACGTAGAACATGGACTGATGCAAGCCGCCAAGCAATTGGTAAAGCACAGCATTAAGTGGACCGCGATATGGAACTTCGCCTTCAACGCCTTCTGGAACCACCTTGTCGGAGCTGGTAACGTCTGCCTGGAAGTAACGATCCTTAGAATAAGACTTCTTACCGCGAGGAGCCATTGCACCAAGCGAACCCATGCCGCGGTAAAGCTTGTACTGCTTGCCGTGAAGAAGAACCTTTTCACCAGGAGCTTCCTCGCAGCCAGCCAAAGTACCGCCGAGCATAACGGTGTCAGCACCAGCAACCAAAGCCTTAGCAATATCGCCGGAATAGTGAATACCACCATCAGCGATGCATGGAATACCAGCAGCCTTGCAAGCCTGAGCAGCATCGTAAACTGCAGTAAGCTGAGGTACACCAACGCCTGCAACAACACGCGTAGTGCAAATAGAACCTGGGCCAACGCCAACCTTTACAGCGTCAACGCCGGCATCAATCATAGCCTGTGCGCCTTGGCGAGTTGCAATATTTCCGCCAATAATTTGCACGCCGTCGAAAGCCTTATCTGCCTTAATTCTGCGAATCATGTCGAGAGCCAAGCGAGCCTCGCCGTTTGCAGTATCGACCACAAGCACGTCAACTCCAGCTTCCATAAGAGCGCACGCACGCTGCCAAGCATCACCAAGGAAGCCAATGCCAGCAGCAACGCGCAAGCGACCCTGATCATCCTTAGTAGCATCCGGATACTGCTCAGTCTTCACAAAGTCCTTAACAGTAATCAAGCCTGTAAGCTTACCTTCAGCATCAACCAAAGGTAACTTTTCAATCTTGTTATCCGCAAGCAAGCGGTGAGCATCTTCCTTAGAAATATCAGAAGGACCAGTGACGAGATTTTCGCGCGTCATCACGTCCTTAACTTTCAAGCGATCGTAATCTTCGGAAGCAATAAAACGCATATCGCGGTTGGTAATAATACCAACTAAACGATTTTCGCTATCTACTACAGGCAAGCCAGAAATATGGAAACGCCCGCACAATTTATCTAAATCTGCGAGCGTTGCGTCTGGATGAACTGTAAGAGGGTCGGTAATCATTCCCGACTCGCTGCGCTTAACAATGTCAACCTGCGCAGCTTGATCATCAATAGAAAGATTGCGGTGAAGTACTCCAATGCCACCGTTACGCGCCATGGCAATAGCCATATCGGACTCGGTAACAGTATCCATAGCTGCCGAAATAGTCGGCACTTTCATGGTAATTTCGCGAGTCAGACGAGTGGAAGTATCCACTTCGGACGGAATAACATCAGTTTCGTTTGGAAGCAAAAGGACATCGTCATAAGCGAGGCCGAGCTTCTCGAAAATTGGTGGAACAGGAGCATACACGGATTCCGTGTTCATATCAGTTGTAGCCATAGGGTTACTATACGTTTTTGCTATGACGTTTGCCGAAACGCACCCAAAACTCGCTCCACATTAAGGAAAACAAAATTAAGCAGTTGCTACGAATTGCGAAGTTCAGGCAGGCGGCGACGCAAGTACGGCATCATTGTGAGCACAGTAAGCAACGCAGCAGCAAGAATCATTCCAACAAGCACATACACAGCTTTAAAGAACAGAATCATAATAGAGCCAAACGCAATCAGCGCCGCCCATCCCCACAAAATCAGCACAGCACCTTGCACAGAATGCCCGATGCGCAGCATGCGGTGATGCAAGTGCATTCGATCCGGGTGCATTGGCGACTGCCCTTTAGCAACGCGCCTGAAAATCGCCAAACACATGTCGAGAACCGGCAAGAACAGCACAAGAATCGGCAACAAAATCGGCATAAATACAGGCAAATAAATACTCGTGTGAACGGCGGACGGATCCAAATGGCCAGTCATAATAATCGACGCGCAAGTAATTAAGTAGCCGATTAGCATGGAGCCGGAATCGCCCATAAAAAGTTTCGCAGGGTGCCAATTGTGCATGATAAATCCGACGCACATACCTACCATTGCAACGTCAATAAGTGTTGCCATTGATGCGTAGGATGGCGACGTGCGCGCAAGCATGTAAGAGTATGTTGCGAAGGCAATTCCTCCGATTGCAACAATTCCAGAAGCCAAGCCGTCTAATCCGTCTACAAAATTTACTGCATTAATTGAAGCAACGATTAGTATTGCAGTTATTGCGATTGACACGCTTGGAGATGCCGTTACGAGCGAGCCGAGCGGCAAAGTTACAATTTGCAACCCTCCCCACGCTACAAAAACAGCTATAAGCAGCTGACCGGCAAGCTTTAGCATCCAATCTAAATCCCAAATGTCGTCACATACCCCAAGCAGGCATATCATAACGGCTCCTGCTAGCACAACCCACGGCTGGTGCGTTCCTGCAAAAAGCCCGGAAATAAACGGCATAGAACTAGCGAAAGCCATCGCAACTGCGAAACCAAAAAGCATACCTACACCACCCATACGTGGCGTTGGAATAGTATGCACGTCGCGAGCGCGAACTTTGCCAACAGCACCCATGCGGATTGCAAGGTGACGAACAAGAGGCATAATAAGCCACGTAGCACCGCCTGCAATTGCTGCAATAAACAGGTATACCCTCATGAATGCGTCCTTTGCTATGCGATTACTTCGTTGGTTTTAGCAGCGTTTACTAAATTTTTCGCTTGCTTATTTTGATTGTAGCGATTTGTTAGTACCAGAAATTTAGTACCAGAAATAAGTTAATAAACTTACTCACTTAACGCATTGCGAATTTCGCTCTCCGAAATCACACCTTCGCGCAAAATCACAATGCCGTCTTTATCGTTTGAATCCGCGCCAACTACCGTGCTTGCCACGTGCGAGCGAGTCGGACCTGCGTTCAAATACAGCGGAATTTCGTTGCCGAAAGCCGCAAACGCTTCTTCCACACTGTCTGCACTTTCGTTACCGCTGCGATTCGCGCTAGAAGCAGCCAAAGGACCTGTAACGCGCAGAATTTGCATTAATTCCGGGCAATCCGGCACGCGCACGCCTTGAGTTGCTTCAGCTGCTTGAGTTGCTTGAGTTGCTTGAGTTTTCTCATCAGTTTCATTCGTTTTGCACAGCGTTGCAAGCTTTGAAGCAACCGAGCCTTTCTTCGCGCGCGCAATCGGAGAATATCCACCCGGAAGGAACTTTTTGCCTAAAATATCCAGTGGAGACGGCAAATACAGCCCAAGTTTTTCTAAATCTTTCACTCCGCTCATTAAAATTTGCAGCGCCTTCGTGCGCGGTCTGCGCTTAAGGTCGTAAATTTTTGCAACTGCAGCTTCGTTAAACGGGTCGCAAGCAACGCCGTACACGGTGTCAGTTGGTACTACGATTACGCCACCCTCGTTAATAATTTGCGCTGCCATTTGCAGTGATTCCTCGTTGATATTGCAAATTTTGCTCATTTTTGCCTCTTTTGTTGCTTTTATTTATCTTGTTGCTTTTGTTTATTTGCTTATTTTATTCTGTTTGAGTCAAGTCTTTCGTTTGAGTCAAGTCTTTAGTTTGAGTCAAATCTTTCGTTTTAGTCAAATCTTACTTTTGCGCAAAAGTGTATCGCGGTCTGCCAGTTAAGTCATTTCCAACTCTAGCACGCGAAAAACCTACGCTTTCCGCATACTTTTTAAGCGCATCTCCTTGCGAAATATCGTGTTCCATCACCATCGCTCCCCCGCAGCGAAGCAGCTCAAAAGCCACGTGCATAATCTGTTCCGGAATAGCTAAACCGTCCGCAGAACCACCGTACAACGCAAGCGGAGGATCATATTCTCGCACTTCAACCTGTTCCGGCACTTGATTTTCTGGCACGTATGGAGGATTTGTAATGACTAAGTCTGCTTTGCCGCAAATTGCGTGAAGTTCCGGAGTTAAATCCGAAATATGCGCTTTGGTTGCATCTGCAAGAACAGCATGGTATCGACTGGAAATCTGCATATTTTCGTAATTCTTTGCAGTTTCTTCAAAATTTTTTCGCAAATATTGAAAAGCTTCAGGAGATTTTTCTACAGCCCACACTTGCGCGTCTGCAACTTCCGTTGCAATCGACAATCCGATCGCTCCCGAACCTGCACATAAATCGACTACCGTAGGCTTGCTAATACCAGATTCGCGCAACCAATCCAAGCCAGCATCAACAACAATTTCCGTTTCGGGCCGCGGCACAAAAACGCCTTTGCCAACTTGCAAATCTAAGTAGCGAAAAGGCGCGCGGCCAACAATGTGCTGCAACGGCTCGCGAGAAGCACGCCTAGCTACAAACTCGCTATATTTTCTAGCATAATCGGGCGAAAAATCGGTTAAATCGCCAAGTATTAGCGCCTTGTTCAGCTCAGCTAAGCTTACGCCGCAAGCTTTACCCAGCAGCAAACGCGCGTCGTATTCCGCAGACTCAACGCCTGCTTCACGAAGACGCGCAATAGCATTTTGCAAAAGTTCGCGCATAATACAAGCAATTCCTAGAAGCTAATTTCTACGAGCTAACACAAACTAACACAAGCTAAAACAAGCAACAAGTTTAAAGGATATTACTTATTACTTGGCTTGCGCTAAGCGGTCAGCTTCATCCGCCTGAATATCACTGTCGATAACAGGCTGCAAATCGCCGTCAAGAACCTGGTCAAGATTGTAAGCCTTGTAATTCGTGCGATGATCCACAATACGATTTTCTGGGAAATTGTACGTGCGGATTCGCTCAGAACGGTCCAACGAGCGCACCTGCGAGTGACGCATATCTGCCGCCTCAGCCGCTTCCTGCTCGTGCTTCATAGCAAGCAAACGAGACTTTAATACGCGAAGTGCTGCCGCACGGTTTTGAATCTGCGACTTTTCATCTTGCATGCTAACAACAATTCCGGTTGGAATATGCGTCATGCGAACCGCGGAATAAGTAGTGTTCACGGACTGTCCGCCAGGACCGGAGCTCATGAAAATGTCGATCTTCAAATCTTTTGGATCGATTTCAATTTCGTCGTCATCTTCATCTGCTTCCGGGAACACGATTACGCCGGCTGCGGAAGTTTGAATGCGCCCCTGCGATTCAGTAACTGGGATTCGTTGCACGCGATGAACGCCGCCCTCATACTTCATGCTTGCCCACACGCCGTCTTCTGGAGCAGGCGTGCCTTTTGCGCGAATCGCAAGCTGAACGTCTTTTACGCCACCAAGTTCCGTTGAATTTTCGCTTTGGATTACGGTAGTCCAGCCGCGCTTTTCTGCGTAACGCATGTACATACGCAATAAATCGCCAGCAAATAATGCAGCTTCTTCGCCGCCTGTGCCAGCTTTAATTTCCATAATCATATCGCGCGCATCATCCGGATCCCTAGGAATTAGCGCCGTGCGAAGCTTTTCTTTTGCTGCTGGAAGCTGCTCTTCTAATCGCTTAGCTTCTTCAGCGAAATCTGGATCGTCGCTTGCCATCTCGTTTGCTGCTTCAAAGTCGTCGCAAAGCTGCTTGTAGTTGAGGTAAGCGTTTACGATTGAGCCGAGTTCTGCATGCCTGCGGCCGAGTTTTCGAATAGCGTCCGGATTTGATGCAACTTCCGGACTACCCATACGACTTTCAATATCGCGATACTCTTCTAACGCGGTAACTGCTGCCGGGAACTGTTCCTCTACTGACTCAGCCATCATATTCCTTAAGTTAAAAATATTTAATTTAACACATAAAACGCCAGCCCCGATTCCGCGAGTTACACGAAAGCAGGGCTGGCGTCACAAAAGCTACTTAGTCTTCTTACCGTAGCGCTTCTCGAAGCGAGCCACGCGGCCGCCGGTGTCGAGAATCTTCTGCTTGCCGGTATAGAATGGGTGGCACTTTGAGCACACGTCAACCGTCATGTGATCTCCATCAGCGGTGGAACGAGTTACGAAAGTGTCTCCGCAAGAGCAGGTAACCTGCACTGCGTGATAGTCGGGATGAATACCCTGCTTCATAATGTCTCCTATGGAATTCGGGCGACCCGGGTCGCAAAGCCCCAATAGCTAAGCGTGAACCGGAACCTTCGTTATTTTAGTCACCACCCTCGACGCGCTTATAATTCGCATAAAAATGGAGCGCATGAAAAATTCAAACGCTCCAAATTTAAATAAATTATTTATTATTGCGACGCTTGCGATGGTGCTTGCCAGTCTTTACAACCGTGAGACCAATTGCTGCGATTGCTGCCGACAAAATACCAGCGGATGCAACTCTAGACGTGTCACTACCAGTCTTGGCGAGCACAGGCTTTGACTCTGGCTCTGGTTGTGACTCTTCTGTTTCAGGCTGCTCAACCTCAGGCTCCATAACTTGAGCTTCAGGAATCACAGAAGGCGCAAAATCTGGCACAAACGGAATCTCAGGCGTTGGCACAGGTGCTGGAGTTGGAGGAGTTGGTACAGGTGCCGGAGCAGGTTTGCTCTCAGAAATCACATCAATTTCAACAGTAACTTTCGCTTCGCGACCGTACTTATCGGTAGTAGTAAACGTTAGCTCAACTTTTGGCTTTCCGTTTAGAATCTTTGGAGTGCCGGAAATCGTGCAAGCAGTGCCAGCGCAATTTGCGTTAATGCCGTTTACAGAAATCAAGCCTTGAGGAACTAACTCGTTAATATTTACTTCCTTGCTGTCTACCGTAATCTTTGTGTTATTAATATCCGGCGTTCCGTCATCTTTAAGAACTCCCTTAGTTAAGTTTGCAAGTGTAAACGTTGCAGGAACACCCTCAATCGCCTTGCCGCTAAACTTAAACTCCACAGGATCCATCTTCTCGAAGTTTGCAGTAATAGTGATTTCTTTCTTTGGCTTAGCGTCAGGAATAGCATACAAATCCACATGCTCATCAGCAAAGAGTTTCTTCAAATCTTGCAAAGTCGAGCTATGCAAAAGCCTAATTTTAGCCGCAATATCAGGCCTTTCCTTTTCTTCTGCAATTTGTATAAGAAGCTCGCGCTGTTCTTCCGAAGCGTAATCTTCTTCATTGACCTTATAGGCTGGAATCTTCACATCTGGCTTAGCAGATTTTATAAGATTCTTGAAAGCTTCCAAAGAAGATTCGTGGCTAGCGCGAATAATACTAGCTACGTAATGTAAGCCGTTAATATCCGCAAACCGAGCTAACGCTTCTTTCTTCTTATCAAAAGTAAGCTTGTCATATTCAGCTAAGTCTATTCCTGCATTCTCTAGCTTCTTACTCAAATCGTCCAAGGAATCATTAGACTTACTAATTTCTTCAGCAAGTGTTTCATTTCCAGCTTCTTTAGCAATTTTTGCAAGCAAAGCTTTTTCACGATTATGCTCAACGATTTCATCAACATCAATGCCTTCTTGTGTAAGCATATTATTCTTAATATTTTGCAATGAATCGTTAGACTTACGAATGTTAGAAGCTAGATCAGTGTTACCCTTACTTTCGGCAATCTTAGCTAATTCTTCACGCTTAGCATTGTAGACTTGCGCAGCATGTTGCTTTTGCGCATCGTTCAGCAGATTTTGCAAAGCAGAAAGCGTAGAGTTACGCGAATCACTGATCAGCTTTGCAACATAGTGCATTCCGTCAATCTTAGCCAAACGAGCCAAAGCTTCGCGTTCTTCTTCTGTAGCCTTGCGCTTATCTGCTGGAACTGCTGGAGTCTCATTCGTAATAGAAGTCCAATTCTTGAACACGTAGCCCTTATCTGCAAGCACATCTGGAACCTGCATAAGGAAACCATTAGCGTCATTTCGCACCCAATATACTGAAACTGGCTCGCTACCAGCATTTTCAAGAGGCGATTTTTGCAAACTTCCGCCATCTCCAGCTACATACGTCACCTTCGTATAGTTCTTTTCTATGAACTTAGCTGCAGCAGTGCCTTCAGCTGGCAAATCGTTATTTGCAATAACTTTAGGCAAAACGTACACGCGCACAGGCAACTTAGTTGTAACAGTTTTTTGTTTACCACTAGAATCAGTTTCATCAATAGGCTTAGTGACATTCACCATAATTGTTGAAATTCCAGGCTTTGAAACATCAACCGTAGAGCTATCATCTATAGATACACTCACTTTAGGGTCAGTGTTATGTACGAGCTTATTAGCGTTTGGAATCTCATCTCCAACGCCAATAACTGTTTCTGGAATCTTCACATCATCAACGCCATTTTGCTCAGCAACGAAGATGCGCGGCTTACTAATATCCCAATTGTCATGTAAGAATATGTTCGACTTATCGCCTCTTGCATTATACATTTGCCACTTTGTAAAACCGGAAAGCGTTGCAGCAGTGTCGCTTGCAACCTTCTTAGCAAACTTAATGTTATCTTCTTTATCTTTTCCGTGACGAATATACAGCAGTTTTGGCTTATACGAACCGTCAGCCCACGTTCTACCAAATCCTGGAAGGAATATGGTCGCAACGTAACCGTCTGGAATCTCGTCTTGCTTGGAAGCGTCGATTACGTTCTCTACGCGCTTATAAACCGCTTGATACGTAGTGTTAGCATCATATTTATTTGTCGATATGCTTGAGCTTTGCAAAATTTCGTTTGACTTAACGTTATCCGTAGTAAGAGTCTCAGCACTACTGTTATCTTTTGTAAAGCTATCAAGCTTCTTCCAACCAACGAACTCGTAATGGTAGCCATCAGCGTCATAATCCTTGCCAATAGCCTGAGGTGCGCGCACGCCAGAAGTCTTGTTCGTATGTGCGTAGAACAAGGTTCGAGAACCACTAGCCATAGTTCCATAACTATTATTCGTAATGAAGTTAACCTTCTTATACTCACTAGCTATTTTGTCATGCTCAGATTGATCATCTTTAGTTGGATTAGCGCCAAGATCCTTTACATTTTCACCGTAAATCAAGTCGTGCATTACTTTAAGCTTGCCAACAGTCTTATAAGGAACAGGCTTTTCCACGTCTTTATACTTAACACTAACTATTAACGGAACAGTGTAAACGCCAGCTTTATCAACAGTCGGAGCAGTAGATGCATACTCAACTGTTACACTCTCTACATTTGGATTCTTATTATCGCCGTCAAAAACAGAATAATTAGCAATGTAATCTTTTGGCTCTGGAAGAGTCGTTTTATCTCCACGAATTGCAAGCAAAGTATTACTCTCAACTTCTGGAGTAGATAAAGGCTCCTGATCTGCAACGAACTCTTGGAATGATTCGTTAACAATCCACTTGCCTTTAGATTCAGCAACATTTGGAATAGCATCAACTGGCTTACCATCATTACGCATGCTGCTTCGAGACCAAGTTCCCTTAGCACCAGTTAGCTGATTATTAAGCCAGTCTAATGCATTACTTCCGTCTTTTGTAATCTTTTCAAGATCAGTGCCCTTCTTTACGTAGAACACCTTAGGGCCACTTGTTTTGTCATCCCACAATCTACCTGGAGCAGGCTTGAAGATTGCAACTACAGCATCCTTAGGAACTTCACCACCGTCAGACGAATTGGAGAAGTAGTCAATCTTCTTGTAAACAGCGTGGTAAGTTACACCGTCTTGCAAATTCGCATCCGAGTAGCGGTCGCTTGAATTTATGTCAAACTTCTGCTCTGGATTCGGATTCTCAACAGTCGGCTCTACAACCCTAGTCGCCCAGCCCTTAAACACATAGTGGTATTTATCTTTACCATGATCCATGCCGAAAGCTTGCGGCACGCGGATTCTAACATCCTTACCTTTATAAACGTACGCAGTAAGCGTAGTTGTTCCGCCAGCAGGATGAGTAGTGTCAGTCGTATCGTGACCAATAATAGTGCCTTCATCATTCTTGCCGGTAAAGGTAATTGGAACGTAGTCGTTAGCATTCTTGCTGCCGTACTCTGTAGCCTTAAACTTATCCCAATCGCTTGCGTACACCAAATCTGGAAGCACTCGGTACAGCACTTCAGCTTCAGCTGGCTTTTCGCCGCCAAGCTTCACTTGCACTTTAATCTTGTGCAAGCCCGGAGTGCTGTCAAACTTTTCGCCAGGCGCAAAGCTGAACGTAGCACCCTCTGGATACTCATCAGCATTCGTTATAAGCCTCTTAGCAGACTCTCCACTTGTAGTACTAATCTGTTCAGTTGGCGTAAGCACTTGCGGAGCTGCGGCAACAGGAGCTTTTAGCTTGAAGTTAGCGGTGTAAATTACTTCAGGACCGTTCTGCTCTTCGGAGCGAATCGGCAAGCGCTCTAAGCCGGTAGCATACTTAATCTCCGTAGAGCCAGGGGCATACGAACCGATTTGCGAAGTCCATTTTACAAACTCAAATCCAGGCTTCGCTTTTACTGTTGGAAGCGGCATCTGATATGCCTTCGTGCCCTTAATTGCGTCGTACACAAGAGCAGAGCCGTCAGCTACCTTACTTCCTTGCCAGTCAACAACGCTACCCATAGAGCTTTGGTCTTTGGCCACTTTAAACACGTAGCGCGTGTAGTGATCCGGGCGATACTGAGGATGCTTAGGATCCTGATACTCAGTATCCTTAGGATGCTCAATATCCTTAGGAGGATAACACTTGCGCTTAAGCACGCGAACGTCTTTATATTTGAAGGTGATTGTTTTTTCGCCAATCTGCTTGCCATCTTCGTCAGTAGCGTATTCAATATTCTGCTGCGTAGTTTCCGGCATAAAGCCTTCAATCGGCTTGTAGAACGCTACGTCATACTTTCTGTTTACAGAGCTGACTTCGCTTTCAGGAAGAAGATCCTTTTCTTTGCCATCCTCACCAATAGTTACATAGCGAACCTTATACTTGCGCGTATTGTACGTTTGGTAAATAAACTCGCCAGTATTCTTATTCTCGTCACTCGAGGCTTCAAAGCTTGTGAACTGCTTATCTGAGAAGTGCGTTTCGTCACTGTAGACTGCTTCCGCATTGTAGCGCAAATGCTCACGCAAGCCGGAAACAGTTTGAGTAGAAACGTGGTCCACCATCGCGGCTTTTTGTGCGTCTGAAAGACCCTCTTTTTTATAGTCATCAAACGTGTACCCAGGCTTTAAGAATATGTGCTTAAAAGTGCCGTTGTAGCGAGTATCCTCAATCCACACTGCTTTAAGCGTTATATCTTCTACTACTTTGTTGCCGAAAGCGTACGGAAGTTTTGTGCCGTTCTTGTCAATTTCCCAGCCGTAGAAGTCGTAGCCTTTGCGAGTTGGAACCTTTATATCTTTATTTTCCTTAATAACATAGTAGTGATCGAACTGCTTTTTCGTAACTACGTTTGTTCCAGATTTCTCTTTGCCGTTTTCGTCGGTTTCAGGCATATTGTAGTTAAGCGTTACAGTGTGCTTAATACCTTCTGGCTTACCCCACGCAGCGTAAAGCTTAATGCCGTTGACTGGCACTGTAATATCTTTGTCTTCGCCATTTATAAACCGAGTGCCGGCTTGATCAACGGCCCAGCCTTTAAACACGTAATCTTCTGGCAAATAATCAGGGCGAATGATGGAGTAAGTTTTGCCGTTAAGCGTGAAAGTGTACTTGCCATCTAACTGCTTAGACGTATCTTTAGCATCGTCTTTAGTTACAGAAGCATCGTAAGACTTAACGTTGCCACCGTCGTAGTACAAGTCTGCGTCTTTGCCCTTCAATTTAGCATTGCCGCGCTTGGTCAAGCTATACTCAAACGGCAGTTTTTCTTTAGCAACATCGCTACTACCAGTACCAGCACTTATAGCATTGCCGTCCGCATTATAAAACTGCACAAAGTACGACTTGCGCTTGTATTTAAATACAAGGTAGCCGTTTTCATTATATTCTGTTGAGTCTTCGTCTCCACCAGCTAAGTGATTACGGAAGCCTACATGATACTCTTTCTTAAAAACTTCTTTAGCATTATCATCTAGATCATCCCAGTCTTTTTCACCATTTTTTTCATATTCGATAGAATGTGAATATAAATCTGTTAATAGATTATCATCAAAATCATATTCCTCATGTATATCTATACGACCCGTCTTTTTAACAGAGTTAAAACCAGCTATGGATGAAGACTTATGATCGTATTCCTTGTTACTAGTATCATCTTTGCTATACGAATCCGTTGAAAGCACATAATCATCATTGCCTAGATCATTGCCTGAATCATCGCTTGAATCATCGCTTGAATCATTGCTTGAATCATTGCCTGGATTATTGCCTGAATCATTGTCTGAATCATTGTCTTTTTTAGCAGAGGCAATACTTTGCTTTTCAATGATTACCTGAATAGGCATAACCTGAATATTACTGGTATCAGCTGTAAGCAGACGCTGATTATCTTTTAACTCGTATGTATTATTTGGATCACTATCAGGATTATCACTAATTTTAAGATTGTGCTTATTACCCACTACACGGAATTTAGGGTCAGCAAATTCTTTTTTAGTAAAACGAAATGGAGGAGTATCACGAAACTCTACATCCCCTGCATATCCAATACGCCACCCAAGAGAGCCTGTATCTTCATTAAAATCTAATTCATTTGCATTAGGCCAAATATCAGTAAGACTCTGACCATAACGAACATTTACACGGTAACCTTTGTGGTTAATTGTATTGTCATCATCATCTTCGTTATTATCATCATACTTCTCTGAGCAATTGCCGCCGCCAGCATAGCAATAAATAGTTGTTTTGCCGTTTTCGTCAAGTCTTTTTATAGCAGCATTGTTTAAACGCTCAGCATCTTCTGAAGATTTAAGTACAGCAGGCTTAGCAAAAATAAGCTCGTAAGTATTGCGGTCGTAAACTAAGTTAAGAGTGTTGTTTAAGTCGTCCGCGCAAAGCTTCGACTTACTACGTTTGCCTAAATCTGGGCGACCTGGCACAAAATAATGTTCCTCACTGTTAAGCTTTTTAGTGAGATCCTTATTCACGTGGAAGTAGCGCGTGAATATGTCCTTACCATTGTTTGAAGCAGCACCAGGATTCTTAGTATCATACCCTTCTAAGTCTGTTACATGCTTATCGTTCATCCAGTTGAACTTTGAAATTAAGCCGGTCTCATGGTCAGAATCTGTACCCTGAAGCTCTTCTCTAGTTAAGCCAAGCTCTGGGGCACTTACATAATTATCCTCGCTTGTGCCATTAAGCTTACTAGTATCATTAGCAACGCCAGCATCATCCATATTATTAAGCGCAACGTCGCTATCTGTCTTCACATTCTTGCGCTCAACAAGACCAACAAAGTCGTAATTTGCAAGCGAATTAGGATTCTCTTTGTCAACCAAATCCGCTTTTTGCACCCACACATTCACGCGGTAGCTGGTAGTATTGTTAGCATCCCAATTAGCGCGGAATTGCACATTGTGATCCGGCATCTTGAAGTCATCAAGAGAAGCGATAGTAGTATCATCAGCATAGAGCGGATCATTCTTTTTGCTAGGATCGACTACAGACCAACCCTTAAACGTGTAACCGCGCTTAGTTGGGTTCGTAACTGGTGGTACAGGTTGCTGGTAATACACTTTTTGAGCAGTAACATCCGTGCCGCCATTAGAATCGTAAGTAACTTCATACGCCTTACGGTAGTAGCGAAGGTTCAAAATAAGCTTGTCGCTTTCATCTTCAGAATCCGAAAGTGGCGAGCTAATAAGATTGTGCTCTGGTTCGTAGCCTGGAATATACGTTGAAATAGCGCTTACATTAGAGCCGACTGTGCCCGTAATCTCCGTAACGTGTATTCTCTCAGTACTGCCATCCTTATACTTTACAGTAATTACTTTGCCTATACCCAAATTTGAAGCATCGTGGAACTCATCCTTATGATCAAGATCCTGCACCAAGTGACGCACATAGTACTTAGCTGTTTTAGGAGCGTAGTTGATGTTCAACTCGCCGTAGTACTGAATGCCATCTTCTGCTTTTGGCTCTGTAGAGGACGAAGATTGCGGATTTGTAGTTGCTTGAGATGATGAGGTTTGCGGAGCTTGAGCGCCGTTGTTGCCCCCAACAGCCGGCCTTTCCTTTACAGCGTAATCAGTAATCAGCTTTTTGTCTATACGCAAGTAGCGAATAGCATCCGCATCCGTGCCATCGTCAATAACAAACTTGCTGTTATCTCCCTCACCTTTTTTAACGTAGTACTGGTAATCACCGGAATGATATACAGATGGGCGGTATCCAGCAGACTTTGGAAGCTCAATGTATTCGTACTTGCCATCTTTGCCAAGATTATCGAAGCCGTCTTTGTCAATCGTAAGCTCATACGGCTGCACAAGCTGCTTATTCGCAGCGCCACCAATCGTGTAGCGAACTTTCAAATTGTACGTAGCTCTTGGCTTTTTGTCAGTTTGTACCTGTTTGTTGGCTGTATCTGTGCTGTCAGCCTCTAGATTATCTGTATTCGGCTTAATTACCTGGCTGTTTGGATCAGTTGCTGTGTTTGTTGCGCCAGCGTTTGGTGTGCCAGTGTTCGATGTGCCAGCGGCCGGTGCAGGAGCGTTTGCTGAGCCAGTGGTCGATGTGCCAGCGGCCGGTGCAGGAGCGTTTGGTGTGCCAGTGTTCGATATGCCAGCGGCCGGTGTAGAAGTAGGTGAAGACGTTGGCTGATTGTTCGGCGTAGAAGCAGACCTAGACTCTGGAGCAGGTGTTGAGCCAGGATCTGAAGGCGTAGCGTTTTTATTCTCGCCTGTGGCGCCTGTAGTTGCACCTTCTGCACTGCTTTGCGAACTTTGAGCAGAGCCTTGCGAACCTTGAGCAGAGCCTTGTGAACCTTGCCCTTGTGTATTGCCTTGTGCAGTTGTATCTGTACTTGGGCTCGCTGCAGTTCCAGAACCAGCGTTAGATCCTGTACTTGCAGGAGTTACAGGAGTAGACGGTGTAACTGTATTAGCTGCAGGTGTCACAGGAGATGCAGGCGGAGTTGCAGGTGAATTTGCCGCAGAAGGTACACTACTCCCATTGGAATCACCATCGCCGCTCTCAACAGACCTATGCTTACGCACTTTCGGCTTATTTTCAGCACTTACTGTATTCGTATTTTCTGCGTGAGTGCTTGAAGGTTGTGCGTTTGTATTCTGCACCGACGCAGGCGCACTTACTTCAGCAGATCCAGCAGATCCAACAGCATTTACCGTATTTTCAGTAACATTTGCCTCTGAACCTGAAGCTGCATTTTTAATCTCAGAAGTATTTGTATGCGTAGCAGACTGAACACTATTAGAAGCTTTATTAGAATTTGCAGACTCAACATTCTTCGCATTTTGCAAATTCTTCGCATTCTGCAAATCACGTGCATTCTGAGCGTTCTCAATGGTCTTGTAAGAATGTCCGAAATTAACCTGTTCTGAAGAACTGCCTAACTGCGAGTCAATTTCGCTCTGTTGTGCTTCTTGTTGTTGCGATTCGTGCTGTTTTGCTTCACTCTTATTTATTTCACGCTGCTCAATCTCACGCTGTTGTGCCTCGCGCAACTGTTGCATTTGTGCATCATGGCGCGCAAGCTCCACAAACTTCTGTGTTTGAGCACTCTTCTTGAGCACGCCAGCACCCCAACGCTGCATGTTCAATTCTTCTACATCAGGCTTACCTTTGCCCATTTTTTGCGTCGTATTAGACGCATCAATAATATCTTTTTGGGTAGGCTGAAGCGCGGAAGCCACAACAGACGGCAGCATCATTGCCAAAGTTGAAGCAACAGCAACTCCAGCAACTCCCCTACGTAAAGCACGAGAACGCTTCACAGCATGAGCCTTACGAAGTGTTCTCTTTGGTTTATTATCACCATATAAATCTTTACGCTCTGACATTATTTCTCCTCGCTACAACCAATTTCAAGTAAACTGCGCATACTTATAAATCTTCATATATATTATATATAAACACAGTATATGAGAATAAAATAAACATTTGTTATAATTTTTTATTCATTACAAATCAACTACAACTCATATTTTACTCTTAGCAAATAAAACCACCTAACTAAAGATATATTACTCAATACCCCCCCCCATAAAAATAGAATTTTGTAAAAAACGTAAACAAACACTGTGTAACTTTGCGGCAAATGTTCCACAAAAGCGACAAAAACTTTACAGCGATGTAAAGAAAATGTCGGAATATAGCAGAAAAACGACAAAAATTTTACAGCGGTGTAAAGAAAATGTCGAAATATAGCAGAAAAACGACAAAAACTTTACAGTCGCGTAAAGGAAAAATCGCGCGCAATATATGATACAATGTGAAAACATGTGCTTTAGCGCAACAAATGTGCTTTAGCGCAACGATTGTTTGAAAAATCAAAAGGGGTCGATCGGTTTCGACGGCGATCTGTTCGCCGCGGGGAAGCGTGCCGAGAATGCGAAAGTCCACTCGTAAACGTCCTTTCGCAAAAGAATAAGTGCTAAATCTAATCGCACTGAGTTCGCTCTCGCTGCCTGAGCTTCGCGCCAGGATTAACCAGTGAGCAGCCGCTCCGTTCACCCACTCACGTCTTCGGAGTGGTGCTGAACGTCATTAGAAGACTTGCTTGAATTGCCGGGCTGCAGGGTGATTCAGGGACTTTTACTGTAGATATGCTCGCCATGAATTGTCTGCGATAACATGGGGGCAGAAAAACTGCCGCACGGCCAGCAGACTACGCACGTAGAAGACCGAGGGTACGGTCACCGGACCGGGGTTCAATTCCCCGCGACTCCACAAACGCAAAAAAGGCGCTGAAAATGCAAAAATCGCAATTTTCAACGCCTTTTGTGTAGATAAAATATATTAACGCTTTTCAGCTTTCTTATCCCTCTTCCTATCGTGGAACGGGAACAGGCTCCTAGCAATAACCCAAAGAATACCAATAATTTCAACAATAGTTGCAGTGAACCACGCTATAAATACTTCAGAAGTTATAGCATAATGTACCAATGGGAAAAGAATCAGACAAAGGATAAAACCTACATTAGTCGCTATCAATTGCCACTTAATATACAACAACGCCTTTTCTGCTAAAGTCTTTCTAAGATTATTCTCATCTTCCTTTTTCTGAGCCTTCGCAGCTTTTATACGAAGCCTCACAGATTGAAGGGACAAATGTTCATCTTTAGCCGCAAATTCTTCCGCATCCGAAGTAACACCATTATAGTTAAATTCAAGATGCTGAGCTTCACGAATTTTAGAATATAATTCATCTTGTCCACTCATATTTTCAACAATCCTAAATTGGTAAGTCTATTCCCCAATGCAGCGTCAGAAACATCAAGAGTACTCTTAATCTTATAAATACTCCAATTAGAAGCCCAAACTATATACAAAAACTTTGCAGGCATAAGGAGTTCAGCAGCAAAAGAATTAGCCCAACGTTCATCATAATTAGTGCCTTTAGAAGATTGCTCATTCCTGAAATCAACATACCCATATTCAGAGTTCTTATCGATGACATGATTCTTCCAATAATGACCAAGCTCATGCGCGATAGTAAACCTTTGCCTAACCGAAGAGCTATTTTCATTAACATAAATAGTTGGAATATCTTCATCCTTTTTCTTAAGAATAAAGCCATCAATGTTATTTTTCAGTTCTGAAGTTACTTCAACTTTAATTCCAAGCCTATTTGCTATATCCTTAACATCAATTGGCGGCGTAGTAGGGCCGTCTTCTCCAATAGTCTTTAGACGCAATTGTACAGCAGCTTCAATTGCTTGTTGCACATCACTCATGCTGCACCTCCTTTCATTAGATATATATTCTACTATTAAAAAAGTGAATATTTGCGATTTGGCTTATTTGACGCGTGCCTAGTCTCTATATGATTCACACAAGAACGGGAGTGGAAAGGAAAGAGCGATAATCCTGGATAACATCACAAGTAACGCCAAGAGCTTCAGAAAGAAGCCAAACATCAGTTATTTGTGTTTTCTGCCAGCATCTAACGCGCATACAGCACTGATTACAGCGCAACCAGTAATGAGCCAAGTCGAAAAATGACACCATACTCCAGCGATAATAACAAGCGAGAATATAGCCGATACTATTGCATCTAATTTCATAATGAGCCTGCAGTATAGTGGATAGTGAGTCCCGGACACTTGGTCTGTTCGGGACTCTATTTAATTAATTAACTTCATTCTATAATAAATGTGCGCGCGAACGTAACTGTTCAGCTAAACTCGCACGCGCAATCTTACCTTCAACAATATTCTGAATCCACTTATATAAATCATTGTCAAAAGGATTTACGCTATCTTCGATATCAAGAATAATCCCATTATTGCGAAGCAAAGCTACACATGTTAATACTGTTGTACGCTTATTGGCATCAGGAAAAATATGGTCTTTAGCAAGATGCGTAGCAAAGTCAGCAATTTGGTCAAAAATATCCGTATAATTATTTCGATCGGCTGGAGAGCTATCAAAAATAATCGCAAATGAAGAATACAAAACATTTTCAACACTGCCCTGAACTTCTTGCTTAACAGTAGCAAGTCCTTGGCTTGTATCAACAATCTCTCGTTGAATAGAACAAACTATTCCCGCGAAGGCAATAATCTGTTCCTCATTCCAAACAAGAGAATCATACTGGCTCATGCGTCACCAAGGATACGCAAAGTATTCGGATACTGTTTTTTTACAGCATCTACAGCACTAATAAACGTATTTTTCTTAGCAGGATACGAAGTAACATCTGACGATTGCAGAATATTCTGTACAAGAATCGGCTTATTGCGCGATGCATCATACACATTGTGCCATGCACCGCCAGCACGATGAGCATAATTTACTAAATCAAACGCATTCATCCAAGCATATTTTTCAACAACAGTATCTACAATGCAATCAGCATACTGGCTAGTTTCGTGATTAGGCGCATTAAAAATACGATTCCTACCAAACTGCTTAAACTCGTTATAAACGCTAGGCTCTACAGGACCATATTCCCAAGCTTGAATCTCATCCGTAAACAGCGGACACTCAGGATTATTACGCAACGATTCCACCTGCGCAAAATATACTAGTTTATTCAAAGTGAGATTGGTTAATGCTAGCGTTTTTCCATATCGATCAATAAAAATTGATGCTATATCTAAAGCTTTCATATTTAATCTCCTTTCAACAAACTTATTACACATACAAGAGTAAAATATATTTTACAGAATATCTTGTTAATATTACCACAAAAACGCAAGATAAGGCGATATTGAGCGCATTGGTACTAAAACGTTATTCTATAAAACTCTTAGAAAAATAAGGCGTTAGTGGCTGTTAAATGCAAATTCCCCGCGACTCCACAAACGCAAAAACGCCACTGCTATACCATCGCTAACGCACAGGTAAACAGTGGCGTTTTTTGTAGCAAAACCCAAATTATTTGAGTTATTTCCTAAAACCCAACGTTTTCAAGATTTAAGTTAAGCGTCGAAAGCATCTCCGAGATGGTGCTGAGTAGTGTGCTCAGCAGTGTGCTCAGTATCGTCAGAATTATCGCAATCAAACTCCCCCGCGTCCGCAGCATCAACGATTGCGAGCGCAGCTTCCGCAAGATCTGGTCGCAACGCATCCAACCAGTGGATGCGCGCATCTCTACCAAACCAACCCATTTGTTTGCGCGCAAGTCGTCGAGTTTTCTGCGCAATATCTGCAAAAGCCTCATCCTCACTCCACACGCCATCCAAATAATCCATAATCTGCTGATAGCCGAGAGCACGAGCTGCAGTCACACCCAATCGCCCTCGAATCGCACGCACTTCATCCACAAAACCCTGCTCACGCATAATTTGCGTGCGTAAATCAACGCGCTTATCTAAATCTTCACGACGCAAATCTAAGCCAATTTGCACGCAATCAATCACATACTTATAGCGCGGAAGTGTTGCGGAATAAGGCTTTCCCGTAAGCTCAATCACTTCAAGCGCGCGAATTGTACGTCGCGGATTGCGCGCATCCATATTAGCAGCCGCAACCGGATCCTTCTTCTTCAACTCATCAAAAAGCGCGCCTGCTCCTTCTTTGCGCTCGCGCTCTTCCAAAGCCGCACGAACAGACTCATCCGTGCCCGGAAAAGTAATATCATCCACAGCAGCACGAGCATACAATCCCGATCCTCCAACTAAAATCGGCCTCACACCGCGCGATTGCAACTCACTAATACACTTCCTGGCAAGAGTTTGAAAGCGCGCAACCGTCATAGTTTCTTCAGGATCAATAATGTCAAGCAAATGGTGAGGTACTTCCGCTTGCTCCTGCGCGCTCGCCTTCGCCGTACCAATATCCATGTAACGATACATTTGATACGCGTCCGCGTTGATTATTTCCGCACGAATCCCGCACTCAGCTAATTTTTTCGCAAGCGCAATACCAAGACTAGTTTTGCCTGAAGCTGTAGGACCAACTATTGAAATTACTTTAGGAATATTATCCTGCTTATTTTCAGACAAAATACACTCCCCGTCAAAATACTTTCCTAGATTTTGCTTGCGCGCAATTACCTAAGATATTTATATCACGCTTTACAAAGAATATTACATTTACATACGCACCCCCAGACGATTAGCAGTTTTTATAGTATTATTAAAAGACGTGATACTTGATCGTCATAACTGCGTAAACGCAGCCGAACTCTATGCGCGTCTTCATAGCAACGAATCAGCTAATGAAAGCAGCAATTTAAGCAGCAATGTAAGCAATACAAAAAACCAACAAAATTGCTCCCAATGCGGCAAAACTAATTCGCTTATGCTCCCTGAAGACCAAATCGACGAATTTGTAAACATGATGCAAATTTACGAAGGAGCAATGTACGAAATAAGTACAAAGCTCGAGATTCTAGACAGCGAATTTCAAGTGCGGTTCTCTCACGACCCAATTCACCACATGGAACGCCGTCTTAAATCAGTGCACTCAATTTTTGAGAAGCTGCAAAGGCGTCATCTAGATATTTCCACACGCTCTATACGCGATAATCTTTTCGACGTAGCTGGAATTCGCGTAATTTGCAACTACTGCGACGATGTGTATTCTGTAGCGCAATATCTTTCTAAACAAACAGACATTCAAGTATTGCAAGTTAAGGATTATATTAAGAATCCAAAACCTAATGGATACCGCAGTTTGCACGTAATTTATGCAGTTCCTGTGTTCTTGTCTTCTGGAGCACACTACACGCCAGTCGAGGTGCAATTCCGAACTATTGCTATGGATTATTGGGCTAGCTTGGAGCACGCTTTAAGATACAAAGCCGGTTTGCCGGATGCAAAGTTGGCTGAACACTCTCAAACTTTGCTCGATTGCGCGCATAGCTTGCAAAATATTGAAACACAAATGCAAGGTATTCATCGCGATATTAATGGTGCTCCTCAAGTTGAAGAGGCACCTAATAGTAAGGCATAATACAAATACGAAGCGCAATTTTACGCAATATTAAGCGCAAGATTACGCAATACTAAAATCAGCTTATTGTGCAAACGTACTAAATTTCGTTACATTTTTTAGCATTTTCCCAGATGCTTTAACTATAATTATGTGAGAACGTTGTCTTGACAGCGTTTTATTTCATAGCTGTTAAGGAGAAATAATGACAAACTTTACTCAAGATTATTACAGAAGCGGTGCTCCTGAGGTTATTGACACTCAGGCAACATATGCTTTTGAAGAAGCAAAAAGAGTTTCAGTAGGACGTACTTATGGCGAAATGACGCTTGGATTGATTGTTACAACTCTTGTGGCACTGTTCACTCAGAGCGGTAATTTCTGGCTTAGATTTATGTTTGCAACCCGCGGATGGGGTTGGATGATGCTGGCAATTGCTCAGGTTGTGATAGCAGTTGTTCTTGGAACGCGCTTAATGAAGATGAGTGAGACAACAGTACGAGTTTTGTTCTATGCTTATGCTGCTTTAACAGGATTTACTTTAAGCTCAGTATTTCAAGTATTTAGCCTTGGATCCGTGGCATTAGTATTTGCTTTAACTGCAGGATTCTTCCTGTGCTTGACAATGCTTGCACTTACTACAAAAAAGGATTTGCTTAAAGCTGGTCCAATTTTAATGGTTGCATTACTTGTATTCGTTGTTGCTCAAATTATTATTTCGTTTATTGGGCAAGATACTGGAACAATGCGTCTTATGGCTGGAATTGGCATCGTTATTTTTGCAGGTTTAACAGCTTACGATGCTCAGCAAACTCGCGCATTACTTGCACAATATGAAGATCAGCCTGAAATGGTTAAGAAAGTATCTATTTTCTGCGCATTCCAGCTGTTCTTGGACTTCATTAACATGTTCATCTACTTGCTAGAGTTGCTTGGAGATAATAGAGATTAATAATACTAAAACTAACATAAGTGTGTTAGTTGCTTAGTTATTCAACCCTGCCAGATTAGTATTTGGCAGGGTTTTATTATGCGCAGTGGAGTTCTGCGCGAGTGTCTCATTTTGCTTGTTTTCAGACACTGGCGCAGTACGCAATCTGCGTTAGTGACGTATAACAGCGATTTAGCGTTACTCGCGCAGTACGCAATCTGCACCAGTGTCCCAAAAACGGTGACGCTCAAGCAGGTCGTCAGCGCACACAAAACACAACATAATTCCTAACAAACAACCACAAAAACCTGCCCTGCCTGCGTCAATAAAGCCGCAGGCAGACCTCGCTTGCGTTGAAAGCACACCGTGCTTTCAACCCTAAGCAAGCTAGGCGCTCCGAGTTGCTTTCGCGCGCTAAACCGCAGCGCTCAAGCAGGTCGTCGTGCACGAAACAACAAAAGACCCCACGAGTTTCCTCGCGGGGTCTTTATTAAGCCTTAGCTAATATTTTCAGTTAGAGAAAATACTAGGCAAGAATCTTGGTCACACGACCGGAACCAACGGTACGGCCACCTTCACGAACTGCGAAGGTCAAGCCCTCTTCCATTGCGATAGCCTGGATCAACTCAACAGTGAAGGTTGCGTGATCGCCTGGCTGAACCATCTCAACGCCGTCTGGCAAGGTGATAACGCCGGTGACGTCGGTGGTGCGGAAGTAGAACTGTGGACGGTAGTTGGAGAAGAACGGCGAGTGACGGCCACCTTCATCCTTGGTCAAGACGTAAACTTCGCCTTCGAACTTGGTGTGTGGGGTCACAGAACCTGGAGCAGCCACAACCTGACCACGCTCAACATCGGTACGGGTGATACCACGGAGAAGAAGACCAGTGTTATCGCCAGCTTCAGCCTCATCCATCTGCTTGTGGAAGGTCTCGATGGAGGTAACGGTGGTGGTCTGGGTGTCACGCAAACCAACGATCTCAACTGGGGTGTTGATTGGGAGCTTACCACGCTCAACACGACCGGTGACAACGGTACCACGACCGGAGATGGTGAACACATCTTCGATTGGCATCAAGAATGGCTTGTCAAGATCGTGAGTTGGGGTTG
Organism: Gardnerella sp. C0026F2; assembly: GCF_056590715.1. Taxonomy (NCBI): domain Bacteria; kingdom Bacillati; phylum Actinomycetota; class Actinomycetes; order Bifidobacteriales; family Bifidobacteriaceae; genus Gardnerella; species Gardnerella sp. C0026F2. The sequence continues at coordinate 141,424 of NZ_JBWPWR010000001.1, read as the reverse complement.
GAATGTACTCGTCAACAGCCTTCATGAGTTCCTTGACGGTCTCTACCCACTTGTCGTGATCTGGAGCGTCATCGTGCAAAGCACCGTAAGCAGAGGTGCGGATGACTGGGCAGTCGCGATCGAAGCCGTTTTCTTCGAGGAGGTCACGAACCTCTTCTTCGACGAGGTCGATAAGTTCTGGATCATCAACCATATCGCACTTGTTCAAAGCAACGAGGATCTTCGGGACACCGACCTGCTTAGCGAGCAAAACGTGCTCACGGGTCTGAGCCATAGGACCATCGGTAGCAGCAACCACGAGGATTGCGCCATCCATCTGAGCAGCACCGGTGATCATGTTCTTCACGTAATCAGCGTGGCCTGGAGCGTCCACGTGAGCGTAGTGACGCTCAGCGGTCTGATACTCGATGTGTGCGATGTTAATGGTAATGCCGCGTTCCTTCTCTTCTGGAGCGGCATCAATCTGATCGAAGTCATACTGAGGGTTCAGATCTGGATACTCGCCATGCAGCACCTTAGAAATAGCCGCGGTCAAGGTAGTCTTACCGTGATCAACGTGACCAATGGTACCAATGTTAACATGCGGCTTAGTACGCTCGTACTTTTCCTTTGCCATGTGTTTGTCCTCCTGGACGTCTCGTAGTTTGCCTCACACATTTGTGAGAGGTCTTTCGCTACATATTACTGGGTTTCTGGGTTAGGTGCCACTTCGGTGCCAGAACCCAGTCAACGTAGGAAATTCTAGCGTTGACCGGGGACAGAAAACACCGAAGTAGCGTGCGCTTTATTCGCCGCGCTGAGCCTTAATAATCTCGTCCGAAACTGCCTTCGGGACCTCCGCGTAAGAGTCCATCTGCATGGTGAACATTGCGCGGCCCTGAGTCTTGGAACGAAGATCGCCAATGTAGCCGAACATTTCGCTCAGCGGCACCTTGGCGTCGATAACTTTCACGCCAGTAGCATCAGTCATAGACTGGATGTTACCGCGACGAGAGTTCAAATCGCCCATGACGTCGCCCATGTACTCTTCTGGAGTACGGACTTCGACAGCCATAATTGGTTCGAGAATTACCGGATTAGCCTTAGGAGCAGCTTCCTTGAAGCACATGGAACCTGCAATCTTGAAGGCCATTTCCGAAGAATCGACATCGTGAGTCTGACCGTCGGTGACGGTTGCCTTTACACCCACAACTGGGAAGCCAGCCAAAACGCCGGATTCCATAGCTTCCTGCACGCCTGCATCGATTGAAGGAATGAATTCCTTGGTGATGTGGCCGCCGGTAACTTCGTTGACAAACTGGTAGGTTTCGCCAGATTCTGTATCGAGAGGCTCGAAGTTCATCAAAACCTTTGCGAACTGACCAGAACCACCGGTCTGCTTCTTGTGAGTGTATTCCTGGTTCATAACAGCCTTACGAATCGTCTCACGGTAAGCAACCTGTGGCTTACCAACGTTCGCTTCGACCTTGAACTCACGACGCATACGATCAACGATAATGTCAAGCTGAAGCTCGCCCATACCGGAAATCAAAGTCTGACCAGATTCCTCATCGGTCTTAACCTGGAATGTAGGATCCTCGTCAGAAAGCTTAGCCAAAGCCAAGCTCATCTTTTCCTGATCAGCCTTCGTCTTTGGCTCCACAGCAACCTCGATAACAGGATCTGGGAATGTCATGGATTCCAAAGAAATTGGGTTCTTTTCGTCGCACAAAGTATCACCAGTGCTGACATTCTTCAAACCAACGAAGGTGTAGATGTTACCAGCTTCAGCTGAATCTACAGGATTTTCCTTATCAGCATGCATCTGGAAGATCTTACCAACGCGTTCCTTCTTGGACTTCGTGGAATCGTACACGGAATCGCCTGGCTTTACTTCGCCAGAGTAAACGCGCACGAACACGAGCTTGCCATAGAATGGATGGGTTGAAATCTTGAATACCAATGCTGCGAATGGATCTGTATTAACTGGCTTACGGTCAATTTCAACAGATTCGTCGCCTGGCTTGAAGCCCTTAATAGATGGAACATCTTCTGGGCTTGGGAGGAAGTCGACAACAGCATCCAGCATTGGCTGAACACCCTTATCCTTGAATGCAGAACCGCAAGTTACTGGGAAGGCCTTACGCTCAATGGTAAGCTTACGGATACCAGCGCGCATTTCCTCTTCAGTAAGTTCGCCAGTTTCGAGATACTTCTCAACCAGCTCATCGTCAGCTTCAGCAACCTGATCCATAAGTTCAGCACGATACTGCTCTGCACGTTCCTGCAAATCTTCAGGAATGTCAACGGTGTCATAGTGAGCACCCATATCGTCCTTAACGTCATTCCAGACGTAAGCCTTCATACGAATCAAGTCAACAACGCCGATGAAGTCGTTTTCAGCACCGATTGGAAGCTGAATAACGAGTGGAGTTGCACCGAGCTTCTCCTTGATGGTCTTGACGGAATAGTAGAAATCAGCGCCAAGCTTATCCATCTTATTGATGAAGCAGATACGTGGGACGCTATACTTATCAGCCTGACGCCACACGGTTTCAGACTGAGGCTCCACACCTTCCTTACCATCGAAGACTGCTACAGCACCATCGAGCACGCGAAGGGAACGTTCCACCTCAGCGGTGAAGTCCACGTGGCCTGGGGTATCGATGATGTTGATCTGATAGCGATCATCAACGTCATGAGTCTGACGCTTCCAGAAGCAGGTAGTTGCAGCAGACTGAATAGTAATACCGCGCTCCTGCTCCTGAGCCATGAAGTCCATGGTAGAAGCACCATCATGAGTTTCACCGATCTTGTAGTTCTTACCAGTGTAGTAAAGAATACGTTCGGTGGTAGTAGTCTTACCAGCATCAATGTGCGCCATGATGCCGATATTACGAACCATATTCAGGTCGTTAAGCACATCTTGTGCCATATTCTTATCCTTAGCTCTTTAAGATACCGATTATCTTGTGGATTACCAGCGATAGTGAGCAAAAGCCTTGTTTGCTTCTGCCATCTTGTGGGTATCCTCGCGGCGCTTCACGGAAGCACCCAAGCCATTGGAGGCATCGAGAATTTCGTTGGCCAAACGCTCAGCCATAGTCTTTTCACGACGAGCGCGTGAGAAGTCAGTAAGCCAGCGGAGGGAAAGAGTGTTTGCACGAGCAGGCTTAACTTCGACTGGAACCTGGTAAGTTGCACCACCAACGCGGCGAGAACGAACCTCAAGATTTGGACGAATGTTATCAAGAGCGCGCTTCAATACAGAAACTGGCTCCTGCTCGGTCTTTGCCTTCACCTGCTCAAGAGCGGTGTAGACGATGTTTTCTGCGATGGACTTCTTACCATCGAGAAGGATTTTGTTAATCAACTGAGCCACGACGGTCGAGCCGTAGATTGGATCAGGAAGCAGTTGATGCTTTTTTGCAGGTCCTTTACGTGACATGTTTTACTTCGCCTTCTTTGCTCCATACAGGGAACGACCCTGCTTGCGGTCCTTGACACCCTGGGTATCTAATGCGCCACGCACGATGTGGTAACGCACACCTGGGAGATCCTTCACACGGCCACCACGCACGAGCACGATGGAGTGCTCCTGCAAGTTGTGACCTTCGCCTGGAATATAGGCGGTTACTTCAATACCAGAGCTGAGGCGCACACGAGCAACCTTACGAAGCGCGGAATTTGGCTTCTTAGGAGTGGTGGTGTACACACGGGTGCACACGCCACGACGCAGCGGGCTACCCTTCAAGGCCAAAGTCTTTGACTTTTTCGGCTTGGCCTGACGTCCTTTACGGACAAGTTGTTCAATCGTAGGCAACTTAAGTTCTCCGATTCATTGTTATCTTCTATTTGGTGAAAACCGCCACACTGCAGCACACCATAACCAAAGAATCGGTTAAAGAGTAAAAGCCACAGTCCACCGGCCCGATGGCCCTCGCGCCTCCAGCCACACATTACTGCACGCTATCTTTGGCACTTGGGATATCCCAACACGCACGCCTATAACATAAGGCACGCCGTTGGCACACACAGACTACTATTATACACCTAATCTTGACAATGTAATTAATAAAGTTTTAAAACCCTATTTAAGAATTGGACGCACAGGAGCAGACACATCTAAGCTGCGTTTGTTCCCAATTTTACTAGGATCATCAATAATCTTGGCAACAATAGCTTTCTTTAACTCAATCTGAGACGAATTGCCCCATATGATAGTTTTTTTAACATCCCCTAATTCTGTTTCGACAGAATCTTGAGTTTTTGCACTAACTTTCGTAACTCTAGCTCGCAAAGATTCCGAAAGTGAACTAACAATTTTTACAGCTTCAAGTACCGCTCTATTATTCAAACTTCTTTGCACATTTGAAACTTCAATAACAGGTATTCCTTGTGTTGTAACTTGAGCTACGGCATTTAACACGCGACCTTTAGCGTCGACAGCAGTTAATTTATTGCTATCTCGAGTTTTGAGCATTGCTGCAGGACGTTGCGCATGTACAGAAACATGCAAACCATTAGGAAAATTCTTAGAAACTTTTGCTTCAGTTACGCCAGGAATATCGTTAAGTTGGTTAATTACTTCTTGAGAAGAAACTAAAAATAGCGATTTACCAACTTGAGTTGACGCAATTGAAGCAATTTTTTGCTCACTCACCCACTCGTTAGATCCAGAAATACTTATATCGCTAGACTTAAGAAGAAAAACTGGCGAGAAGAATAAAAACCAAACAATCGCTGAAACAGAAGCAATCACTGCAAGAATTGCAAGAATTCGTTTAACAGTAAATTGCAAATAAGCAGATTTACGTTCTTTCAAACGCTCTCGAAAATTAATTATTCTAGGACGAGTAATCATTCCAAGAGAACCAGAAGTTTGACTTAAAGTTTTTCTTACAAAATCAAGCTTCGGCAAAAGTCTAGCGTCAACAAACTTACCTTGATGATTTTTTTCATTGACATCAGCTACTCGTATTTGCGATGTGTTTTGGCTGATTATATGCCTTTGGAAACGCTGGTCTTTGCGCAACGACGAAGCACTACGACGAGACGCAATGCTGCTTGATTTATTACTACGAGACTCTTCAGTATGCGCAATATTAAGACTTGAAACGGTACGACGATGCGAATTATTTGCATCAGCATCGTACGATTTGCTTGACCTCACGCGACCCATAATTGCCTCTCGTAATAATTTATTTATACTTTAATCGCTTAATTTCAAAGCACTACAATGCTTCTAGCATAACAGACGTCATAGCAGTAATACTTCCTGCACCAACTGTAAGCAGCACATCGCCAGATTTTGCACGCAAAGCCAGTTTCAACGCAGCTTCGCGCATATCGTCAACCGCTTCAATTTTTACATCAAGATTCTGCGATTTTGCAGCTTTAACAATAGTTTCAGCATTAATATTTGGAAAATCTTCCTGCTTTTCGCGAGCTGGGAAAATTCCTGTAACAATTACGTCGTCTGCAAGAGCCAAAGATTTTGCAAACTCACTAGCAAAAGCCTGCGTTCTGGAGAACAAATGAGGCTGAAACAGCACGCGAAGGGTGGAAGAAGTGTACTTTCTTCGAGCAGCGCGCAATAATGCAGCTATTTCAGTTGGATGGTGAGCATAATCGTCTACAACTGTCACACCATCAACACATCCACGAATATCAAAACGACGAGATGCACCTCGGAAGCTTTCTGCACCACGAGCCGCATCTTCTGGATCCATACCGAGCAATACTGCAGCAACAATAGCTGCAGAAGCATTAAGCGCATTATGCAAACCTGGTATTAACAAGCTAACTTGCACCTTGTTTGAACATTTAGCATGTTCATCCAAAATTTTTTCTGGCAATACAAGCGTAAACATTTCTCGACCACTTACAGCTTGCTCATTTTCATGCTCAATACTTGCGAACATGGCTAATTTTTGTACGCGCGAGCTGACTTTTAGGCTCCAAGTATCCAAATTACCGTAAGCAATTGTTTTGTTTAAAATATTATCCGGCATAGCTTCAAGTACTTTTCTAGCACCTTCGTCTTCTGCACAAATTATTACGTTATTAACGGCATGACTTACGTGCTCAACAAATGCTTCTCTGTATCGTTCACTAGAGCCATAATGATCCAAGTGATCTGCTTCAGCATTTGTTACGATTGCAATACTTGGGCTGTATTTTTCAAAACTTCCGTCAGATTCGTCAGCTTCAGCAACCATAACAATTCCATTGCCAGCATGACCGCCGTCTAAAACTGTTCCGTCTGCAACTTGAATAGATCCGCCGATTGCGTAGCTTGGATCAGCCAAATCACCTACTGCAGCCACAGTTAATATATGAGAAAGAAGTGAGCTAGTAGTTGTTTTCCCATGCGCTCCAGCAACAGTCACGCCAGTTTTTGCAGATAATAATAACGCAAGAATATCGCTGCGATGAACAAGTTTTATGCCACGCTCATATGCTGCCATAATCTCCGGATTGCTCGGTTTAATAGCACTTGAATACACGAGTACATCTGCATGCTCAACATGCGAAGCACTTTGTCCAATTTCTACTTCAATACCTAATTCTTCCAAGCGTTGAGTGTGATCATTTGCTTCGCGATCGCAACCGCTTACGCTTACTCCCTCTTCATGCAACATTTCTGCCAGAACACTCATTCCAGCTCCACCAATGCCAATAAAATGCACTCGCCCTAATTTTGAAATAGTTTGCGAATCATCAAACGCTGATTTTACTGGGTTTAAATCAATGTTGTTATGAGATGAAGTTGTATTGCTATTAAGATTAGTCATTACTTTCTGCTTTCTTTTGCGATTTCAAGAATACGCTTCGCCATAACGTCTGCAGCATCACGAATACCATAATTCCAAGATTTAGTGCGCATAGCTTGTAGTTGATTTTTGTTTTGCAATAAAGCTAATCCTTCATCTATAAACCACTTCGCATTGAAATCAGCATCATTTACCATTAACGCTCCCCCTGCATTTACTACAGGCTCAGCATTGAAACGCTGCTCGCCGTTGCCAATAGGCAATGGCACGTATACAGCAGGTAAGCCAAGTGCAGAAATTTCTGCAACCGTTCCAGCTCCTGCACGACATATAACTAAATCTGCGCAAGCAAAAGCCCAATCAATACGCTCTAAATATTCTGCAATATGATAATCGCCACAACCAGCATGCTCTGGTTTAATATCGTTTATTTGCGATTCGCCTACTTGCTTTGCAACTATATTTCGCACTTCTTCCGCTTTTTCGCGACCAGTTAAGTGAATTACTTGCGCATGTTTTAAAATATCTCCTGCTGCTGCAGCAACAGCTTGATTTATGCTTTTTGCACCCAAAGATCCGCCGGTAACAAGAATAATTGGACGTTTAGGGTCAACGCCAAGTTTTTGCGCACCTTCAACGCGAGCGGAATCATAATCTTTTTCTAATCTTTCACACAATTTAGAAATAGCAGGTCTAAGAGGTAAACCAACTCTTTCAACTTTGACACCTTTTCGTGTGCGCAAATCAGTATTCCCATAAACTGTTCCAACAGCATCAGCCCAACTTGCACCCAAGCGATTTGCCATTCCAGATTTAGCATTCTGCTCGTGAATCACAATAGGAATATGCTGCGCATGAGCTTGAGAATATACTGGAGCAGAAGCATAGCCACCGAAGCCAACTACTATATCTGCTTTTCTAGTAGCTAGTATATTTCGCACTTTGCGTTTTTCGCGCATCCATCGAATTGGAAACTTAATTGCATCTAGATTTGGCTTACGCGGGAACGGCACTTTTTCTATAGTGTCAAGTTCGTATCCTGCATTCGGCACAAGACTTTTTTCCAAACCAACTTCTGTGCCAATTACACTAATTAACGCTTCAGGATTGAGCTTTTTAATCGCGTTTGCAACAGAGAGCAAAGGATTGACATGACCTGCAGTACCCCCGCCTGCAAGAACAATATGCACTTCATGCTCAATAGCATTATCAAACTTCATTTCACTACCCTTGTTATAACTTTCATATTATGAAAAAGTTGTAAATACTTACTACTTCGATATAGTAAGTTGCGGATTGGAACGCATAAGACCATCAGCTACGCCAATTGCAACCAAACACATAACAAGCGAAGATCCACCTGCGGACACAAACGGCATAGGCACTCCCATAACCGGAAGTATTTGCACAACAACGAGAATATTAACTAATCCTTGTCCTACAATCCACGTTGCAATACACATTAATGCGATTGAAATAAATTGCGATTTCGCTTTTAATGCTGAAGATAGTATGCACCAACCAATAATTACGTATAGCAAAATCACTGCTGCTGCAACCAAAAAGCCCATCTCTTCGCCAATAATAGCGAAAATAAAGTCATTGTGAGCGTAAGGCAAATAATTCCATTTTTCACGAGAGTTTCCGATGCCAACGCCTAATAGTCCACCAGAAGCCATTGCATATTGAGCATGAATTGCTTGGAAGCAAACGCCTTTAGCTGCTTTTGAATCACATCCGTGCAAAGTAGCAAGAATACGTCGCATACGATTTTGGCTTGTCAAAACAAGCATAGCGACCATAGCAATAGCAATAAAAATACTTCCTATCAGCCAGCGCGTAGGGAATCCACCAAGATAAAAAGCTATAAGTGCAATAAGAATAATAATTAAAGCAGTACCAAGATCCTTACCTGCAATAACAAGCAACAACGATACGCCGAGTCCTGCTACTACAGGAATATACGCGCGCATCTGCACACGCTCATATGCTTGTTTTGCAGCAATCAAAGCCATTGGAAGCCAAATACATAACGCAAGTTTCGTAATTTCTGCAGGCTGCAAAGTAATAGGTCCAAAAGCAATCCAACCAGCATTACCATTAACTTCACGTCGTAAACCTGGAACAAATGTTAAGAACTGTGCAATAACAGAAATAACGTAAATAACAGCAACGTATCTTCTATAAACTGTAACTGGAAGTCGAGAAGCGAAAATATAGCCAATTAAGCCTAAAACGCAATACATTGTTTGGTTTACGCCTTGACCCCAAGGTGCAATTCCGTAGGTAATCATAGTTACTGAAGAACTAGAAAACACCATGAATAAGCCGAAAATCGACAGTATAACTACTGATACTCGCATGCCGTATAAGCACCACAGTGGGTTAGTTAAACTGCGCAAGCCAACATATTTCTTTAATTCTGAATCTTGAGTTTTGCGCTCTAACGAGTTTTTTGAGTAGTCTTTTTTCGAGGAAAATATTCCAGATACAGTATGTGCTAATTTTGCGTATTTAATTGATTTTGCCGGTTTTGCCGGTTTTGCAAGTTTTGCAGGCTTCACAGGATTGACAAGATTTGCTTGCTTTACAGGCTCTACAAAATTAGCTGATTTTACAAGCTTGGCTGATTTTACAAGATTAGCTGGCTTCACTGGTTTTACCGGCTTTGCTAGTTTAGCTGGTTTAGCAACTTTCGACTTCTTTACATCTTTTACAAATTTTACAGATTCATTTAAAGAAGAGCCTACAGATTTGCTAACTTTAGTAACAGAATTACTTACGGACTTACTTACAGACTTTCCTACAGATTTGCCTAATTCCTTACCAGCTTTGCTTGCATACGCTCCTACTTTGCTTACGGACTCGCCTACTTTACTTGCTGACGTTCTAATAGATTTTTTAAAAGATTCGAATTTTTGTTTTTTAGAAGAATGAGAAGAATCTGAATCTGCTTCAATATGATCTTCCATAATAACTTCTGAGACTTTGCGCGTTAATGAACGCAAAAACTTTTTAGGCTTATTACTGTTGAACACCATGATTATGCACCCATCGTTGAGATTCTTTAGCAAAACGATTGCCGCGATCGGCGTACGAAACAAATTGATCCATAGAGGCACAAGCAGGAGCAAGCAGAACAACATCACCAGGCTTAGCATAACGCCCAGCAGCTTCTACAGTTTGACGCATAACAGCCTCACCGAATGAAGAATCAGGATTTACAAGCGAAGTATTCTCAATATTCTCATAAACTAAGTCATCAACGCAATCATATGATTTAGCGCAAGAACCATCCTGTGAAACAATAGTTACTGGAATGTGAGGAGCTGAACTGTGAAGAGCTTCAACAATTGGACGTTGATCTATTCCAATAACAACAACTGCTTTAATCACATGAAGTTGGTTTGCAATTAAATCTTCAAAATGACCACCTTTAGCTAAACCACCAGCAATCCAAACAACCGAATTATTAGCAAAACTAGCTAAAGATGCACGAGCAGCATGAGCATTAGTTGCTTTAGAATCATCTACAAATCTAATACAATGCGAAGGATTTTCATCTTCAGACATCAAAGTCGCAACTGTTTGAATGCGATGACCTCCAGGAGCAAACTCGCGTAAAGCACGAACTGAAGAATCTACATCACCAGTTAAACCTAAAGCTAAAGCTAAAGCAGTAAGAGCATCAGCTAATAAATGCGGATACACACTGCCATCAGGCTCGCACAGATGTTTTAGCTCACGCAATTCGACAATAGGTTTTAGAGTGCCTTTAGTTCCTCCAGCAACACCGCTGTTATCGACAATCCAACCGTCTTTTACGCCAATTTCACCATCTTTAGGCTCTTCTAACGTAAAACCAATTTTTTTACAGCCATCAGCAACTTGTGCACAATCTGCCAATTTGCTTACACGCTCATCTTGAGCATTGTAAACCAAAGCTTTTTGCACATTATTAAATACTTTTGACTTGTCACGAGCGTACGCTTCCATGCCACCATGCCAATCTAAATGATCAGCAGCAATATTAGTAATAGCAGCACAGTCAAGAGCTAAAGAATCAGTGAAATGCAATTGGAAAGAGCTTAATTCAACGCATAAAGCATCATGCTCACATTCCAAAGCAGCATGTGACACAGACTTTCCAATATTTCCCACGGCTGGAGCATTTAATCCGCAAGCGGTTAGCATTGCAGAAGTCATTTCTGTAGTAGAAGTCTTACCATTTGTGCCAGTAATGCCAATCCAATAAGCAGGTTTATTCGTGCGCTTAGAAGGTACGCGCAAGCGCCACGCTAATTCAACTTCGCTCATTACTGGAATATTGTGCGATGCAGCTTCTTGCAAAAATGGCGTGCGAGGATTAAATACTGGAGATGTAACAACAGCATCGATTTTAGACCAGTCTATTGCTGAAAAATCATGTATATCGGCATCAGGCTTATTTTCGTCTGCAGTCACAGGCTCAGATCCAACAGAGCTCAAAACCTCAGCTGCACCACGACCAGAAACTCCAAGACCTGCAACTAATACACGCTTAAAAGCAAATGCTTTATCGCTTGTGCATGACTTACATGTAGATTCAGACGAAACAGATACGTCATTGCCATCGACAATATTCATATTGAAGCCTTCCAATTTTTGAAATTAAATAAGCAAGCCAGAACGCCCTGCCCAATCAGCGTAGAACATCATAAGCGCAGAAAGCACAAACATAAGCTCAATCATCCAGAATCGCACAACAACCTTGGTTTCTGTCCAGCCGAGCAATTCAAAATGATGATGAATAGGAGCCATTTTGAACACACGCTTATGCGTAGCTTTAAAGAATCCAACTTGAATAACGTCACTTGCAGCTTCCATTACAAATAATCCGCCCAAAATCACGGCCAAAAACTCTGTGTGAGTTGCAATCGAAAGAGCTGCAAATAATCCGCCTAAAGCCAACGAACCAGTATCTCCCATAAATACTTGAGCAGGATTCGAATTAAACCACAAGAATCCAAAGCAAGCAACAGCAGCACAAACAGCAATAATAGTTAAATCGAGAGGGTCAGAAACAGCGTAAGAGAATCCAAAATGACCGCCTCCGCGCACATGGTAGCTTTCCCAAAAAGCAATCAAAGCGTAACCAGCAAAAGCAATCATAGAAGATCCAGAAGCTAAACCATCAAGTCCGTCAGTCAAGTTTACAGCGTTAGACCAAGCAGCAATAAGGAAATTAACCCAAACAATAAATACTACGATTCCTACACCTTTACCGAGTATAGAAAAATCAAAAAATGGTTTTTCAATAAAACTCATTCCAGGTTGAGCGCTAGCAATACCAGATTGAGTTGGCAATAGCAATGACAAAAGCGCGTAAATACTTGCAAAAATAATTTGACCAGTAAACTTCGCATGTACAGAAAGACCAAGATTCTGCTTCTTACGAACCTTAGCAAAATCATCAATAAAGCCAAGCAAACCCATTGAAAGCATTGCAAACAGCACCAAAACAGCAGACCATGAAGGCGAGCGGCCAACAGAAACATATCTATAAAGAGCAGAAGCAGCCCAACCTGCTACTACAGCAAAATTAATAACAACACCACCCATAGTTGGCGTGCCACGCTTTACTAAATGAGATTGTGGTCCATCTTGGCGAATGTACTGACCGTAGTGCAAACGATGCACTAAACGAATAAGCAAAGGCGTGCCAACAATCGTAACTACGAGCGACACCACAATTCCTACAATAAGCGCAATCACCGCTTAACCTCCGTCTACTGTTCCGTTTGCTATAATACTTAATTTATTAATTTCACACTTATATTGAGCATCGAGCAATTAAATATTTGCCCAATGTTCAGCAAGCACACTCAAGCCTGAAGCATGAGAGCCTTTCAATAACACAACACTACTCGGATGCTCGGCCACAATTTTCCAAACAATATCATCAGCCTCATCCGCACTGTGTACAAAATAGACTGCATCATTAGAAGAAAGTAGTTTATTATTCCAAGAAGAACGCGCACCTTGAGCAATACAGTGAGCTAATTTATCTAAGTCAGAGTCCGTTTTTGAACCAACAGCAACAACCGCATCGACACTCGAATTTGCCACATATTCTCCAATATTTGTGTGCAATTCATCTTCGTTGCTGCCAAGCTCCAACATAGAACCAAGAACCGCTATACGGAAAGGTTTCGAAGATGCACTACAAGAATCATTTTCATAAGCGCACAAACCATCGATTCCTGCTTTCATAGAATCAGGATTTGCATTAAAGGAATCGTCAATAAGCGTAAATTTCTCGTCATTTTTCGAAACTGTACTCAATTGCATGCGATGTGGGCTAATATGCGAAACTTTAGACAGCACAGAAGCAATATCATCTAAAGTCATTCCCAAATATCTTGCAACATTTGCTGCTGCAAGTGCATTCATAACATTATGCTCGCCTTGTATAGCAAGATGCGCCTCAACATGATTGACTAAATCAGAAGAATTAATGCGTTCAGTGATAGTAAAAACTGCTTTACCAAAAGAATCTAACTTTATATTGCTAGCTGAAAGTTGGTAGTCATCTTTACTAGCTGATTCCAGCAATCCATTTTTAGCATTTCTACCAAACCAGCGCACATGCTTATTTTCTACAAGACAAGACATTGCAGAAACTCGCTTATCGTCAGAATTTAATACTGCTATGCCATGTGGCAAAAGCCCACGCACAATCTCACTTTTTGCTTGCGCAATTCGCTCAACTGAGCCAAATTCACCTAAATGAGCCACACCAACTTTAAGCACTATTGCGAGATCCGGAGGAGCAATATGAGTTAAATTGGCAATTTCGCCAACATGGTTAGCACCCATTTCTGCTATTAAAAATCGAGTATTACTGCCAACTTGCAAAGCAGTAAGAGGCAAACCAATATTATTATTAAAAGATCCAACAGGAGCAACTGTTTCGCCTAGCGTGCTCAACAAAGCCTTCAACATATCTTTCGTTGTTGTTTTGCCAACGGAACCAGTAATACCAATAATAGTGAAAGGTTTGTTAAGATTGCGGCGAAGTTCCAAATTATGTTTAGCTAGCAAACCCAGCGCTTCTACAGAATTATTAACAACTATTTGATTGAGATTAGTGCCTTCGACAACATGTTCAACAATAGCTACAACAGCTCCAGATTTTTCAGCATTCTTTACATAATCATGACCGTCAACATGTTCACCAACTATAGCTACGAACACAGAACCTTTACGAATTTGACGAGAATCACTAAAAACGGAATTTGCAACTAAATCTGTGCCACAACTATTAAACTCGTGTATTTCACCATGAACAGCTTTAGCAATTTCGCTTATGCTCATAGGCATCATATCGGCATGATCTAAACTCTTAGCATTGCTGGCACACGAAGTTTCAACACAACTCATAACATCCTCCAAATTAGCAACATAATTAAAAGCTCTTAAACAAAACTCACGCAATTAATTTATTTGAAAACTCGAATGAAATCAGCGCTTCATCACTATTCAGTGCAATTCATGCGAAACTCGAAGCGCACTTTTAATAGTCCCACGACGAACACCAGCAGCTAACACCATTGCAATAGATAATGAAAGATGCCGCTGCACATCATTGCCACCAATTTGATCCGCTAATTCAGCTAATTCGTCAGACTCAGCCGATCTAGTAACACAATAAGCGTGCTCTCTTCCAGAAAAACCATAACGTTGACGCAGCGCATAAAAACTCATGCCGGTTGCATATGCCGGGTAAAGCGGTGAAGAAGATGTCTTTGCACTAACTTTCACATTTGATACCGCATCTTTAGATTCAGTCTCATCTTCAGATTCAGAATTAGATTTAGAATCAGATTCTGCTCCAGAATTGCTTTCATTCTGAGTTTGCTCAACGCCAAGAACATCAATACTAACGGATTGTAACGCGTTCTTAGCTAAAGTTGCAGAATTAAGTGCAATAACTACTGCAGCAGCACCATCTTCTGCACAAACTGACAGAGTATGCTGAACATCAGCAATATTTAACGGATATTCCAGCGAAAGTTCACGCTGCAAAGAAGACGAACCGGCGTCACTAATCACGCCAACAGGATTACCAAGCATGTGTAAAAAGTCTGCCAATCGCAAAACATTAGCATGAATTTCATCATCATCGTCACCTGCAACAGCAAAAGTTGCGATGCAAGAAGAAGGATCGAAATTAATATCGCAAGCAAGCTTTCCAAGAGCAACAGGATTAGCAGAAGATACAAGTAGCGGTATTCCTAAATCCACAGCTTCATTACGAAACTCCGGTGGAACTAGAGCAGCATACGCTCCAGCATCTCTAGCAGCCTCAAGTTGACGACGATCAACGTGGCCGAGCGGCACAAACAGGCAACCAGGATGCACTTGACGCACATCATGAGCAATAGAAGTAACAGTTACCTCAGATGCAAACGCTGGAACAACTTCAAAACCATAGTTTTTTGCAGCAAAACCTAAAGTAACTCTTACTCTTGAATATTCATCAACCACATTCATTGCACACCCTACTTAGTATTAAACAACATTGTAATGCGCTCATTACCAATTTACCGCAACAGGGTTCGTGCGTGCAGCAGAAGTTGGAACATCGTACTTTTGCATAAGGAATTCGCCGATTGTCTTGAACAATGGGCCTGAAGTCATACCACCGTAAACGCCTTGCGGATCTTTTAGCACAACGGTTACGATGAATCGAGGATTATCCGCCGGAATAGCACCAGACCAGTCGCTAATTGTGGAGCTAAGACGGCCATCAGGTCCCGCAACTTCTGCAGTACCACTCTTTGCAGCAACACGGTAACCATCAACACCTGCGAAACTGTGATAATGCTCACCTGAGTTTTCAAGAGCGTTCATCATTTGAGCTGCAACATTCTCATCAATAACTCGCGTTCCTTGAGCACGCCCAGCTTTAGTTACATGACCATTAGAATCAATAACAGACTTAATCAAAGTTTGACGCAGTTTCACGCCTTTATTCGCAATAGTTGCCATAGCATTAGTAAGCTGCAAAGCGTTCACAGCATAACCTTGGCCGAAGAGAACAGTATCTTTCTTACGACCATCCCAAGATTGCATGCTAGGAAGCAAACCGCGAGATTCACCCTGCAAATTCAATCCGGTATACTGACCAAGACCAAACTTATAAAGATATTCGTAGCGCTTATCTAACGGATACCTTTCGCCAGCCATAACCATACCAATGTTTGAAGATTCAGCAAGAATACCAGCCAAAGTCCAATGTTCAACACCATGATCAACAGCATCATGATATGTTTGACCATTCTTATTAATGCTGTTAGGAACCGCAAACTGATCGCTAAGCTTGTGAGCGCCGGTTTGCAACATACCAGCCATTGCAAAAGCCTTACCAATAGAACCTGGTTCAAAGGTTTGACTTACTGCACGAGACACGTTTACTTTGGATTGTGTGCTACCAGCTTTAATATCGTCAGTATCTTCCAAAGCAAGAATTTCGCCAGTTCGAACATCCTGAACTACTGCAACACCCCATGCTGCACGATATTGTTTCTTTCCGTCAAGAAGAACCTTCTTAACATACCAATCAACATCGCTATCAATCGTAAGCTTAATATCACTGCCGTTTACAGCAGGTTTAGATTCTGTTACAGTTCCTGGAATCTTCTCATTTCCAACATTATTACCTTGATAACGCTGGTAGCCGTCTACACCGTTTAAGGTGGAGTCATGAGTTAGCTCAAGTCCAGAAACACCAACTTCGCCCTTGCGATTCTTTAAGTCTTTACGATTAACTTCATCTGCATTTGAAACTGCGCCAATTACAGAACCAAGAATTGGACCGCTAGAATACACGCGCTCACTACTATTTTCTGCATAAATGCATCCGGAAAGATTAAGATTGTCAATAGCGCGCTTAACTGCAGGAGTTACGTTACGCTTCAACAAAACGTAACGACCAACGCCAGCTAATTTTCCGCCAAGCTCTACAGAACTCATGTGAAGAATCGGAGCTAGCAAACGAGCAACCGCCACAGCGCCCGTGCCCTCTACCGGTTTACCATTTAGCATATGGCAATTATTTTCAGTCTGCTTAGTGCATGGCGTAGGCTTAAAAGCCTGAGCGTTAAGAGGGTCTCCAATAATATTGAATCTCTCAACGCTTTGTGCAAGAACAGCACCATTGGAATCCAAAATTTTGCCACGACGAGCAAGAATTGGGCGCACTCTACTGCGTTCTGCTTGAGCTGCCTGTGCAGTAGAACGTGCGTTAATTAGCTGAATATAGCTAAGCTTTACAACGGCACAAATGCCTATGAAAGCGAAAACTATAGCAATAACAGCGCATTTACGAACAAAGTTTTGTTCTCTGGCGAAACGTTGTTTAAAAATGTGGCGCATCAATGTTTCTCCTGTTTTGTTTGTTGTGACTGTTGTTTTTGTTGCTGTTCTTTAGTTTTATTTTTAGGTTTATTTTTAGTTTTGTTTTTAGCTTTATCCTGCGTATTATTTTGCGAATTATTATTTTTTGGAACTTCTTTTTTGTTCTTTTGATTATGCTTTCGTTTAGCCGCATAATCACTTAAATCAATCGCAATAGAACCTTGCTGCGGTATCATCCCCATGCGTTGCGCTTTCGAAGGAAGCTCAGCATCCAAAGTATCGAGCTTTGCTTGCTTAGCCTCAACATCTTGACGCAAGCGTGAAATACGAGATTGCGTAGCAGTCTGCTCAAAAGAAAGCTCAGCCATTTGCGTACGAAGCATAAGCGAAGTAGACAAAGTCACAACCATGAAAATCACAATAATCATGAAATTTATGATTGGAACTTTGCGCGTATTACTCCAGTTCATAACTTTCTGCAAGCGATTAAGAACAACGGAAGTTTGACGCTTAGCAGCACCAAATACTGCTGTGGAGGAATTTCGCGAATAATCTTTACGAGTTGACGAATCCTTAACACGACCTGCAGGAGCGGAAGTAGAAGAAGCCGAACGCAATACGCGATTTTTAGTATTCAATACCATTTTTATCGGCCTCCTTTACGAGGCTCTAAGCCATAAGCTTCATCTTTAAGCCTATTAAGCCAACGATTAGGAATAGGACGACACAATTCAACAGCGCGCAAACGAACTGAGGAAGAGCGAGTATTATGCTCAATCTCCTCTTTAGATGCTTTCATTGCGCCTCTTGTAAGAGACTTAAAGAAAGGCTGAGCATCTTCAGGAATAACAGGCATATTCGCTGGAACGTCAACAGTTAAGCCCTTATTCATAAAGCGCTTAACAGTTGTGTCTTCCAAAGAATGGTAAGACTCAACTACAAGACGGCCATGTTCACGAAGATGCAAAGCAATCTTTGGAAGCGTGCGCTGAAGCTTATCTAACTCACCATTTACTTCAATACGCAAAGCCTGGAAAACGCGCTTAGCTGGATTTCCAGTAGCGCGATGAGCCTTAGGAATCACATCGTCAACTAAACGAACAAGCTGTAGGGAAGTTAAAAGAGGCTGGTCTTCGCGAGTTTCAACAATTCGACGCGCAATAAGAGACGCAAAACGCTCTTCGCCATACTCGCGGAAAATCTTAGTTAATTCGCGAGCATCATATGTTGCTAAAATCGTTGCCGCAGTAGTAGATTGCGTAGTATCCATACGCATATCAAGAGCGGTGTCGTGAGAGTAGGAGAAGCCGCGATCTGCTTCGTCAATTTGCAGGCTAGAAAGACCCAAATCCATAAAAGCTGCGTCAATTGAATCAATATTATGCGCGTTTAAGACTGAGTCAATTTCGTCAAAAGCTGCGTGAGCCGGAATAAAACGATTTTCCAAACCTTCGTTACGCATGCGTTCTGTAGCTAAAGACAGCGCCTCAGAATCTCGATCAATTCCAATAAGAGTTGCAAAAGGAGCTGCTTTAAGAAATGCTGTAGCATGGCCGGCAAGACCTAGTGTGCAATCCACTACAACCGCGTCTTTATGCTGCAAAGCAGGAGTTACTAAATCGACGCAATCTTGCAATAAAACCGGGGCGTGTATGGTTGTAATATCTTGCATTACATCACCGCCGGAAGTACATCGTCAGCAATATCGGAATAACCTTGCTCACGATCAGCAAGATAAGCTTCCCAAGCCGACTTATTCCAAATTTCAGCACGCGTACCAACACCAATAACAACGATTTCGTTGCCTAAACTGGCGTAATCCCTAAGCATTGTCGGCACAACAATACGACCTTGCTTATCTGGCTCTTCGTCAACAGCGCCAGAAAGAAAGACGCGCAAATAATCACGAGCAGACTTATTGCTCATAGAAGTGCGCTGAATTTGCGTGGTCATGCGCTGAAACTCAGTCATTGGAAGCACGTAAACGCAACGCTCTTGGCCACGAGCCATAACAAAACCGCTTCCAAGTTGAGCGCGGAATTTTGCAGGAAGAGCCACGCGACCCTTATCGTCGATTTTCGGAGTGTAAGTTCCAAGCAAAATAGGAGCTAATGGCGAAACAGCAGGATTTTGCACATACTGAACAGGCTGCTGCATTGGCTGAACTGGCTGCTGAACATTAGAGAACGGTGCAATTGGCATAGCTGCAGCTTGTGCAGACGAATCAGCAGCGCCGGACGGAGTGGAGGTGAAA
Organism: Gardnerella sp. C0026F2; assembly: GCF_056590715.1. Classification (NCBI taxonomy): domain Bacteria; kingdom Bacillati; phylum Actinomycetota; class Actinomycetes; order Bifidobacteriales; family Bifidobacteriaceae; genus Gardnerella; species Gardnerella sp. C0026F2. The sequence continues at coordinate 122,014 of NZ_JBWPWR010000001.1, read as the reverse complement.
ACCGGTGCTGGCATATATTGCTGCATTGCTGGCATAACAGTTGAAGGCATACCATAATAACCCTGAATCGACTGCTTAGATTGTATAGGTTGAACAGGCTGAACGTATTGTTGCTGAGGCACTTGTGAATCTTGCATTTGCAGTGGCATCTGCGATTGCTGAGAAACATTTGAATCAGCAACTTGTTGAGCCTGATTTATGGAATGCTCAGAGGAAGAATTGGCGCTATTGCGCGGTTGCTTATTAGCATCACGACGTGCCATACTCCACCTCCTTAATTCAACATGTACTATGCCATTTACACGTTGCTCACCATTTTACCCCATTCCTCCCCAAAAATCCCCACTTTTTTACAAAATTTTTGATTTTTTTGAAGCAAATCACCAATAAAAAAAAACAAAAGACCCTAAAGCAGTGTGCAATCTGCAGCAGTGTCCCAAAACAGGCAAAATGAGACACGTGCGCAGAACGCGTACTGCACGAGTGTCCCAAAACAACAAACAAAAGACCCTCACGCAGCGCGACGACCTGCTTGAGCGCTGCCATTTAGCGCGAAGGCAACTCGGAGCGTGAGCTTGCTCAGGCGGAAAGTCCAGTGGACTTTCCGCGCAAGCTCAGCAGCGAGCGCGTAATCCGCGCGAGCGCAATCTGCATGAGGGTCTTAACAACTAAAAATGCCGGAGAAAAACTCCGGCAAATGTTTCATAAAAGCGTCAAAGGCGCTCGCGCTACAATCGCGGCAAATACTTCTCCAGCTCAAAAGGCGTAACTTGACGACGGTACTCTTCCCACTCCTGGTGCTTATTGCGCAAGAAGTACTCAAAAGCGTGTTCACCTAATACGCTTGCAACGAAGTCCGAGCGCTCCATAATCTTTAGTGCTTCATCCAAGGATTCCGGCAATGGCTGAATACCCATTGCTTGACGCTCAGCATCAGTAAGCTCCCACACATCGTCGCTAGTTGGATCACACAAAGTCATTTGCTTTTCAATACCATCCAAGCCAGCAGCAAGAAGCACAGAGTAAGCAAGATACGGATTCGCTACAGGATCTAGCGCGCGGAATTCCATTCGGCAAGAATTGCCTTTACCAGGCTTGTATTGCGGCACACGCAGAAGCGCAGAACGGTTGCTATGACCCCAGCAAACGTAGCTAGGAGCTTCCGCACCACCCCACAAACGCTTATAAGAGTTCACATATTGATCAGTTACAGCGCAAATTTCTGAAGCATGATGCAAAATACCAGCAGCAAATTGACGCGCAATAAGAGACATATTAAATTCTTGACCTGCCTCATAAAAAGCGTTCGTATCACCTTCGAACAAACTCAAATGCGTATGCATACCCGAGCCAGGTTGATCAGTTAGCGGCTTTGGCATAAAGCTTGCGTACATTCCGCGTTCAAGAGAAATTTCCTTAACTACAGTGCGGAAAGTCATAATATTGTCCGCGGTAGTAAGAGCATCTGCATAACGCAAGTCAATTTCGTTTTGACCAGGACCGCCCTCGTGATGCGAGTATTCTACAGAAATACCCATTTGTTCAAGCATACTAACTGCGCTACGACGGAAATCCATAGCCGAACTTCTAGGAACGTGGTCAAAATAGCCACCCTCATCAATCGGCACAGGAGTTTTGGACCAATCATCTTGAGCTTCAAACAAATAAAACTCAATTTCAGGATGCACGTAGAAAGTAAATCCTTTTTCTTTCGCTTTTGCGAGCGCAGTCTTTAAAACGTGACGAGGGTCTCCCAGCGAAGGCTCTCCGTCTGGAGTTAGCACATCGCAGAACATGCGCGCTGTACCTTCCGGACCTCCATGCCATGGAAGAATTTGGAACGTCGAGGGATCCGGCTTCACAATCATATCGTCTTCTAGGACGCGAGTCATTCCTTCTATTGCTGAGCCGTCGAACCCTATTCCCTCTTCAAAAGCTGCTTCTAATTCAGCAGGGGCAATAGCAACGGATTTAAGCGTGCCTAAGACATCCGTAAACCAGAGTCGAATAAAACGCACGTCTCGCTCTTCAACAGTACGCAGAGCAAACTCTTGTTGTCGATCCATAATAAGCCCCTTGGGTATCATCCGGTTGTATGCATAGCCACGCACATATGCATATTCACATGCAATTGTAGTGTATTATTTCGCATTACGCTTCATATGTTGAGCTTATATTCAATGAATTTACGTAATTGTAATGAAATTTCTACGTTACGTCACAACTTCTTCAATTTAATATGCCAATTAATTGCTTAATTATTTTTACTTTCTTTTGCCATATTTTTGAAATAGCTCGTACGCGTTTGCATCGCTTAAATCGTCACTATTAAAAATTTCTATATTTTGTTTCGAAATAGTTTCAACTGTTTCCATGCCAATAGCTAAATCTTCTACTGCACGCGACCACACAGCTAACGCCATAGGCGCAACTATTTCTTGTGGCTCGCAATTATATTCGTAAACTTTTGCATTTAATTTATCAGCTCTATTTGTAATGAGCATAACATCCATTCCACGGAAGAAATCAACAAATTTTTGCACTGCTTCTTCCGGCTCATTGCCGTCCAAATTTTTTAATACTGCAACAGCACCTTGTTCTTCATCGAAGCATTGTGCTGAAACGCTAGCCATTTTGCAAAAAGCAGCCAGCAACTGCGCAGGCTGCACATACGTAACCATTAACGCAACTTTTGCTTTATTTCCAAGCAGACCTTGCAAGTCTTCTTCAAAATTAGCTTCTTCAATATTGCGCATAGCTTGATCAAGAAAATCATTTTCTTGATTATCGTCGCTTTTTTGGTTATTTTCTAAATTTTCGCTATTTAAATTTTCTTGCGACGCTTCTTTAAATTCACGTTCAAATCCTGCGAGCGCATTATCTAATTCCGCATCAGTAAAAGAAGTGCGCACAGAATCGTCATTATTGTGCTTGTCGTCATTATTGTGCTCGTCACCGTTGTTTAACATATTCGTCGTTTCCTCCCCTTTCAATGTAATTTCTTAAAGCATACCTAGTTTTATATTTTATCAAATCAGTAGTGCATATTTTCTACGCGCTAGGCAAACAACTAGATCCAAAAACAATTTTCATTTCAGCAAACAAAGAAGTATCTCGCTTTACACGGAAACGATCTCCAAAAGTAAGAACTTGCGCCTTGCCAGTATCATCGACAAGAGCCAAGCGCACTTCACAGCAGCCTGGGTGTCGTCTCAAAATGTCACTTAATTGCGCAACATGACCTTTATCTAGAACTTTACGAGGAATAACAACTGTTAAAGGTCTTTCATCAACTGATTCGAGAGTTGGTATTTCAAACTCTGTAGCACGCATTGAAACAGTTTCATCACGCACTTCAACTTGTCCGCGAATACGCACAACTTGGTCAATTGCAAGTTCTTGCGCTGAAGCTTCGTACACTTTGCCAAAGAACATGCATTGTATTGAACTTTCCATGTCTTCAACAGTGACAATCGCCCAAGCGTTACCTTTTCGAGACACTCGCCTATCTACGCTCGTAACTAGGCCTGCAATAGTTACTTGCTGGCCGTCACTCATAGTTCTTGCTCTGTCGATCAGTTGAGCGATTGACATCTCACGTAAATCTGCCAAAACCGCAGACAATCCACTTAGTGGATGGTCAGAAACGTACAATCCAAGCATTTCTCGCTCAAAATTAAGCTTTGTTTTTTTATCCCACTCTTCAACATCAGGTACAGTAATTTGCATATCTCCCATACCATTGTCGTCATCCGAGTCAGAAGACGAATCAAAATCAGCAAATAAATCAAACTGACCTTCTGCCTGCTTACGCTTAAGCGCAATCACAGAATCAATCGCAGGATCACAAATTTGAAATAGAGCACGACGATTTGAATCAATAGAATCAAAAGCTCCAGCTTTAATAAGTGATTCTACTAGTCGGCGGTTTAGTGCGGTAATTGGCACGCGCTTTACGAAATCCATAAAGTTTACGAAACGTCCGCGCTCGCCTTCGCGCTCAGCAATAATATCGTTTACTGCTTTGTCTCCAACGTTACGAATAGCGCCCAAACCAAAGCGCACAACATCTCCAACTGCGGAATACTCAAGAACAGACTCGTTTACATCAGGCTGCAAAACTTGAATACCCATGCGCCTTGCCTCGCCCAAGTACAGTGCAGTTTTATCTTTATTCGTGCGCTCGTTTTGCAGCAAAGCTGCCATAAATTCCACAGGATAATGCGTTTTTAAGTATGCCGTCCAGTAAGAAATCAGACCATAAGCTGCAGAGTGAGCTTTATTAAACGCGTAACCAGAGAACGGAACCAAAACATCCCACACAGCTTGTGCAGCTTCTTCAGAATATCCGTGAGCTTTCATACCTTCAAAGAATGGCACTTGCTCTTTTGCTAGCACTTCCGGCTTTTTCTTGCCCATTGCTCGACGCAAAACATCTGCTTTACCAAGACTGTAGCCTGCTAAAATACGCGCTGCAGACTGCACCTGCTCCTGGTAAACAATCAAACCGTAAGTTTCGTCCAAAACTTCCTTTAACGGCTCAGCAACTTCTGGATGAATAGGGATAATATCTTGCAAACCATTCTTGCGCTTAGCGTAATTCGTATGCGAATCCATATCCATAGGACCAGGCCTGTAAAGTGCAATCAAAGCCGAAATATCGTTGAAATTATCCGGTTTCAAAGTACGTAGAAGCGCACGCATACCGTCGGAATCAAGCTGGAAAACGCCTAAAGTGTCCCCCCTGGAAAGCAGTTTATAAGTAGCTTTATCGTCTAACGGAATCTTAGTATAATCAATCGGATCTTTCCCATTATTTTCGATATTTCGCAAAGTATCGCGAATAACAGTCAAGTTGGAAAGACCCAAAAAGTCCATTTTTACAAGACCGAGAGTTTCACAAGTGTGATACTCAAAAGTTGTTGTAATCGTTCCATCAGTGCGCTCTAAAAGCGGCGAAGTGTTTGTGATTGGCTCCGAGCCCATGATTGTTGCACAAGCGTGCACACCTGTTTGGCGAATCAAACCTTCAATGCCCTTAGCTTCTTCGGTAATGCGATGAGTATCTGGATCCGTATCGTACATTTCGCGGAACTCGCGCGCTTCAGCGTAACGCTTGTTTTTTTCGTCGAAAATGTCGTGCAAGCTCATATCTTTGCCGTTTTTAGCAGGAGGAAGAACTTTCGTAATTTTTTCGCCTACTGAAAACTCGTAGCCCATAATACGCGCAGAATCTTTAAGAGCTTGCTTCGTTTTAATAGTTCCGTAAATAACGCACTGAGCAACTTTATCTCTACCGTATTTTTCGCCCACGTATTCAAGAACTTTAGCTCGACCATCCGGGTCAAAATCAACATCAATATCAGGCAAGGATACGCGCTCCGGGTTTAAGAAGCGTTCAAAAATCAGACCATGTTTCATAGGATCAAGCTCAGTAATGCCCATTGCGTACGCAACCATAGCGCCTGCAGCAGAACCACGACCAGGACCTACCATTACACCATGCGCTTTAGCCCAATTAATATAATCTGCAACAACTAAAAAGTATCCGCAGAATTGCATTTGGCAAATCACGCCGCACTCGTAATCAGCCTGCTTTAAAACTTCCATTGGAATGTTGTTATTGTAACGACGCTCCAAACCTTCCTCAACTTTTTTAAGGAATAACGAAGTCTCATCCCAACCTTCCGGACAGTCAAATTGCGGCATAAAAGCGCCATCTTCGCCGTCGTCGAACATGACATTGCAACGTCGAGCAATCTCAAGCGTGTTATCGCAAGCTTCTGGAAACTCTTTAAAAAGCTCACGCATTTGCTCAGCGGACTTCAAATAGTATCCTGAACCGTCAAACTTAAAACGGTCAGGATCGTCCAAGCGCGAGCCGGAATTAATGCAAAGCATAGCATCTTGCGCTTCACGATCTTCTTCATGAACGTAATGCAAATCGTTCGTTGCAAGAAGAGGAGCGTTAAGTTTTTTCGCAATTTCAAGCAAGTCTTTAGTTACGCGCGTTTCAATAGAAAGCCCGTGATTCATAAGCTCGATAAAGAAATTGTCACGCCCGAAAATATCTTGAAACTCACCAGCTGCTCGTAAAGCCTCTTTGAACTGACCTAAGCGAAGACGCGTCTGGATAATTCCAGAAGGGCATCCTGAAGACGCAATTACACCTTTTGAGTAGGTTGAAAGCACGTCTTTATCCATACGCGGGTAGCGCATAACTCTACCCTCAAGATTCGCCACAGACGAAGCTTTAAGAAGATTTGTTAAGCCGGTATCGTTTTGCGCCCACAAAGTCATATGCGTAATTAAACCGCCACCAGAAACGTCATCTGCACGCTGATCTTCCGTGCCCCAATGCACGCGACTTTTGTCTTGTCTTGCTGTTTCAGGAGTAACATACGCTTCTATGCCAATAATTGGCTTAATCCCAGCTTTTACAGCCGTACTCCACATTTCGTACGCGCCGTGCATGTTGCCATGATCCGTAATAGCTACAGCCGGCATGCCCAACTCTTTAGCACGATTAACTAAATCAGGGATTTTCGACGCACCGTCAAGAAGCGAATAGTGCGTGTGATTGTGCAAATGTACGAAGTTGGTTTCCGGCTGAGTCATAAAAGATATTCTATAAGCGAAAGTTGACTGAAAAATGCAAAAACGTTACTTTGATAATGCTCGCATAGCTTCTAACGCGTGTTGCAAATCAAGAGGATAATGCGACTTAACTGTCACTGATTTACCAGTGCGCGGATGCGTAAAAGTAAGTTCCATAGAATGCAACCATTGACGTTGCAACCCAAGTTTTTGAGCCAAAACTGGGTTCGCTCCATACATTGAATCCCCAACCAAAGGGTGACCAATAGAAGTAAAATGAACGCGTATTTGATGAGTGCGACCAGTTTCCAAATTAACGCTTACTAACGTTGCTTGACCAAAACGCTCAAGCACATCCCAGTGCGTAACAGCAGGCTTGCCGTCAGAAGTAATAGTAAAACGAAAATCAGATACTTTTGCACGACCAATAGGAGCCTCAATAGTAGCTTTATCTTGCGCTAAATCTCCTTGAACAAGCGCATGATACGTTTTTTTAACGATATGCTTTGCAAACTGCTTTTTCATTGCTTCATAAGCAAAGTCTGTTTTGCAAACTAGCATTAATCCGCTTGTTCCAACGTCTAATCTGCTTACGATTCCTTTGCGCGATTCGTCGCACAGCGTTGTTTTTATATCTATTCCAGCAGCTTCTAAGCATTCTGGAACTGTCGGCCCACTCCATCCTTTTGCTGCGTGAGACGCCACTCCAACAGGCTTATCTATTACAACAACATCGTCATCGTTGTAAATAATTGGAATATTACATACAGAAGATTTATTATTTTGCTCTTCTTTTCGTTCTGCACTTTCTTTTTGATCGACAACAATCGTATCTCCATCTTGCAAAATGGAGGATTTTTGCGATTTTCTACCTAAGATTTTCGCTTGGTTACGCTCAATAAGAGATATCGCATTTGCACGCGAAACTCCCATTAGCTTTGATAAGCAAACGTCAAATCTGCAGCCGGAAAATTGGCTTGTAACTTTAAAGCAAATATCACTCATCGGCATGCTCTAAAAGAGGAATCCCAATCAAAATAAGGCATACAACTGCGATTCCTGCAAACATAAGCTCAATATCTGCAACGTTGCCAACAGACCAACCGTAGTTTATAAAATCTACGACTTTGCCATTCAAAAAACCTTGAGCATATTGCGCTCTATCAATGAGGTTTCCAAAAGCTCCAGCAAACGCTAGAGCAAACGCAATAGTCCAATACAAAGATTTTGTGTGCTTAACAGCAGCTATCATTGCACCACAAGCAGCACAAGCTAATACGCTAATAACCCACGTAAAAGAAGAACCTAAGCCAAATGATGCTCCAGGATTTCGTACAAGAGTTAAAGAAAGCAAGTGCGGCACAAGCTCAATGTTTTTCCCGTCACTAAGCGTCGCCAAAGCCCAAAGTTTTGTTATGCGATCCAGCACAACACCAATAAAAACAATCAGTGCAAAAACGGCTACGCGAGTACGTAGCCGTTTCACACGCACATCTCTATGCGTCAATATTTATCCGATCTTTAGTAATTCAAATAGTATCGGTGCAGTGCGCAACATTTTAAAATATCAGTCACGCACTGCTAAAAACTACTCTTGCTTACCAGATTCTTCACCCTGCTTGTTGCCTAATGCAGCATAGGTATTTTCATCAGAAACTTGAGCAACCAACTGACCAAGGAAATCAGTCAAGCGAGTACGATATTCAGTCTCAAATTGCTTGAGGCTCTGAATATTTCCTTCAATAACTTGAGTTTGCTTCTCAAGATTCTCACGTACCTGACGAGCATATGCATCAGCAGCTGTACGAGTTGTAGAATCATAGTCTGCAGCACGATGCTGTACTTCAGCTTCATACTGGTCAGCTTGATCGTGCGTCTGCTTAGAGTAATCATCAGCAGCTTGACGAACCTTACCAGAGTAAGCATCAGCCTCATTGTGAGCACGAGCAGCATAAGAATCGGCATCGCCGCGAGTACGAGTAGAGTAATCGTCAGCATCAGCATGAGTCTGCTTGCTGTATTCTTCAGCTTCAGAACGAGTGCGTGCAGAATATTCATCTGCTTTAGCAACAGTTTCGTTATAACGAGCTTGGCTTTCTTCAACAATTTGTTGAGCCTTAGCCTTGCCCTTATCTACGTATTGATCATGCAATTGCATAGCAAGAGTCAACATTGCAGTTGCACGCTCTGGCTCAGAACCTTGTGCTTCTGCACCAGCACCAGCAATCTTTTGCAAGCTACCAGTTTCAGTATTTGGTTCCATCTTAGCAACCTGCTTTCGAAGCTGCTCTTCACGCTGACGAGACTCTTCCAACTGCTTGGAAAGTTCCTCAACCTTAGTGTTTTCCTGCTGAGTGACAACAAGCTGCTGGCGAACAGTTTCAAGCTCGCGACCCAAGTTTTCACTGCTTGCACGGAAGTCGTCGCGCTCGCGAGTAACAGTTTCAAGCTCTTTTTGAACCTGCTTAGCATTGTCTGCTTGAGCAGTTTGAGCAGTTAACTGATCTACCTGCGCACCCAAACCATCTAACTGTTCCTTCAACTGCTGGTTTTGAGCAGTCAAAGCACGATTACTTTCTTCAGCTTCACGCAACTTAGTTGCAGTAGCTTCAAGTTGAGAAGCAGCTTCATTTGATTCGCCCTGCTTCTTAGAAGCATTACGCAATGCCTCATTTTCTTTAGTTAAGGATTCTACCTTAGAAGTTAACTCAGCAATCTTCGTATTCAAACCCGCAACATCACGGCCAAGAGATTGCGTGGAAGCTCCTAGGCCCTGCACTGCCTGCTGACCGAGTGCTTCTATTGTTTCTGTAACCTGATCGAGAAACTCGTCGACCTCGTCAACGTCATAACCTCCCTTAAAACGTACAATTTGGAAGGTATGCTCTCGAATGTCCTTAGGCGTCAACAGAGTCATATGCTTTACACCTCGCTTTTTGGGCATAGCCCTTTGATATATATCTATTCGATGCTATCACGTCCGCAGAAAATTAGTGCGGTTAATACAAAAATTTATGTAACAAAACGCCGCTTTTATAAAAATTACGCTCTTAAAACCATAAACTCATCTATAACCAAATTTGAAGAACGTACAAAGCAAAATATAAAAGCATATAACTTACGTCAATACTGATATTTCCGCAACGAGTTGGCGGAATAAACTTACGCAATACTCGCAATGGCGGCTCTGTTATGAAATAAATAATCCGTATTAGAAAATTAAAAACACCTCTAGGCCGCATACGAGGAATAAGCACAAATAACCAATCTGCAACCATTCGAATAATCATTATTATCAAATAAGCGCGTATGATCACACGCAATACAGATAACGCAACAAATATCATTCGAACATCACCTTACAAAATAATACGATTGACACATTCAAGTTAAGCATACGCTACAGAATCAAAATGCAAGAATAACAAATGCTATGCAACAGATGCATACCATGAAACTTCAGTTTTACGAGATATAATCTCACTGATTGTATTGATATTATTCAAAAGGAAGGTCGACAATGACTGTTCTCGTTACAGGTGGATGCGGATACATTGGAGCACACGTAGTTCACGCCTTACATGAAACAAAGCAAAATGTCGTCGTCGTTGACGATTTAAGCTACGGAAAGCCTACAAGAATTGAAGGCGCACGTCTTTATGGTATGGATATCTCTTCTCCTGATGCAGGAAAGCGACTTGCGCAAATTATGAAAGATGAGCATGTTGATGCTGTAATTCACTTTGCTGCTAGAAAGCAAGTTGGAGAGTCCGTAGAAAAGCCACTTTGGTATTATCAACAGAATATTAACGGCATGCTTAATGTGCTTGAAGGCATGAAAGATAGCGGAGTTAAGAAGCTCGTATTTTCTTCTTCTGCAGCAACTTATGGCGTTCCTCCTGTTGAAGTTGTACCAGAAGATGTTGTGCCAATGTTGCCAATTAACCCTTATGGTCAAACCAAGCTTTTTGGCGAATGGATGGCACGCGCTTGCGAGCACACATACGGAATTCGCTTCTGCGCACTGCGTTACTTCAACGTAGCTGGATGCGGTCCGGTGGAATTGGAAGATCCTGCGATTTTGAACTTAATTCCTATGCTTCTTGACAGACTACAGCGAGGAAAAGCACCTGCTATTTTTGGCGACGACTACCCTACTGCTGATGGCACTTGCATTCGCGACTATATTCACGTTTCTGATTTAGCAGACGCGCATATTGCAGCACTTACGTATTTGGATCGCGACGAACGCAAGTATGACGCTTTTAACGTAGGAACTGGTAAGGGTACGTCTGTGCGCGAAATTGTTGACGAAGTGCGCAGAGTTACCGGTTTGCCATTTAAAGAAACTGTTCTTGATCGCAGAGCTGGAGATCCTCCACAGCTTATTGGCAGCACGAAGCGAATTAACGAAGAAATGGGTTGGCATGCTCGCTACGACGTGAAGGACATCGTAGAATCTGCTTGGGCAGCTTGGCAGGCAAACCCTGAACATCATATTGATGTTGATTCGTGGAAGCAACTTGACTAGCGAATAAAACAAAACGCGCGGCACAAATCGTGTCGCGCGTTTTTTGTTGTGGCTCCGAGCGGGATCGATCCGCTGACCTAACGATTTTCAGTCGTTCGCTCTACCAACTGAGCTACAGAGCCATGACGAATAAAAAACCCGGCGAACCGGGTATTCTATTAATCGCGACCCCGGCCGGACTTGAACCGGTGACCTCCGCCGTGACAGGGCGGCGCTCTAACCAACTGAGCTACGGGGCCGTGGCTTTGTTCTCTCGAACAGCCGAGTCACTATCTTACAGAATCCTTAGCAAAATGCAAGTGCCGCGCGTGTTCGGCGTGTTGCGGCACAAAATCAAGCTATTATTCAAGCTCAACAGCTCCAGTGCAAAGCTGATAATACTCCCCACGTTTTGCCAATAATTCCTCATGCGAACCGCGCTCAATGATGCGACCGTGATCCAGCACCATAATCACATCAGAATTGCGCACTGTAGACAGCCTGTGAGCGATTACAAACACAGTACGCCCTTCCATCAAAGAATCCATTCCATGTTGAACTAATTCTTCAGTATGCGTGTCAATCGATGAAGTTGCTTCATCGAGAATTAACACAGGCGGATTTTCTACTGCAGCACGAGCAATAGAAATAAGCTGCTTCTGACCTTGAGAAAGCCCTTCACCGCCATTGTTAAGCTGCGTATTGTATCCGTCAGGAAGATGAGAAATAAACGCGTCAGCATGGGCCAATTTTGCAGCTTGAATACAATCTTCATCGCTAGCATCAAGATTTCCATAACGAATATTGTCCATTATTGTGCCAGTAAATAAATTCACATCTTGTAAGACAGTGCCAATAGCGTGACGCAAATCCGTTTTGCAAATATCGCGCACATCGATGCCATCATACAAAATTTGTCCATCATCGATGTCGTAAAAACGCGTAAGTAAATTCGCAATAGTAGTTTTTCCAGCACCTGTAGCTCCAACAAGAGCAACTTTCTGACCAGGCTTTGCAAACCACGTAATATCGTGCAAAACAGGATGATTCTCTTTGTAACCAAACACCACATCCGTAAAACGTACGTCACCTCGAAGCAAAGTATAGCGGCCATCTTTAGAAGTGCGAGCATCTCGCTTTGCATGGCACACAATCTCTTGAGCCATTTCGCTTAAGTTTTGAGCGCGCTTAGTTGCTTTAGTGCCGTTATCTTTAGCATCACGCTTCCAAGCCCAATAAATATTCGCGCCTTCTTCTTTTTCGTCAACTTCTTGCAAAACTTTAAATGTTGATTCGTCAGAAAGCTGCTTAGAAGATTGGCAAATCTTTACTTTTACAAGGCGAACAGTGCCAGCATCTGACTCAGGTTCTTCGTCAAGAAGTTCAAAAATACGAGAAGCTCCTGCGAGAGCCATCATAAGTGCGTTAGCTTGCATTGTAATTTCGCCAATAGGATTAATAAATGCGCGCGAAAGTGCCAGCAAAGATATAAGCGTACCCAATGTAAGAGTACTAGATCCAGCTAATCCCAGCGTTGGCAGACCAGCTGAAGCAGACCACGCACCGAGTAAAGCAATTAATACATAAAGCAAATAGCTTGCATTACTAATAACAGGCATTACGTTATTTGCATAAGAATTCGCACTTGCAGAAATTTTTTGCACTTTTTCTATGCAATTATCTAATTTTTCAATAGAATCTGCTTCATGATTGAAAATTTTAATTACTTTGCTTCCAGTTGCAGATTCTTCGACAAACTCATTTAACTCGCCTAATGCATGCTGGAATTGCTCAAATAAACTGCCAGATTTCTTTAGCATAAAACGCACTAAATAAAGCAATATTGCAGTAAATATAGCTACAAAAACTGCAACCGGAAGCGATAAGCACATAATAGATATAAACGCTGCCAAAATTGACATTAGTGCAGAAAAAGAGTCCGGAAAAGCCCACGAAATTGCTTCACGAAGAACCTCAGTATCGTTTGTGTAACGGCTCATAATATCGCCGTAACCTTGAGAATCTAAGTAACGCAATGAAAGCTTCTGCTGATGCTTAAACATCGAGTCTCGCAAATCACGCATAACACTTTCAGATATATTCGCAACAAGCCTGCTCCAAAGCCAAGAACAAAACACGCCAACAGCGAAAACACTTGCCATCAGAATAATCATGCGAACAAGAGGCATCCAATCCTGATTATGCTTACCGACAAGCGGAAGAATATACGAGTCAACAAGAGATTGCAAAAACACTGCGCTTGCAGCTTGCACAATTGCGCTAACTATTATTGATGCAATAATTACGCAAATTTTAACTCGATACACAAGCACATAAGAGGCAAGTCTGCTAAGAGTTTTCCAACTAATAGCTGAATCTTTTTTAGAAGAGTGAGCAGTTTTATTATTAGACATTTTCACTTAGCTCCTTCTTCTTTAGTTGCGCTAGTTATGCGACTTTTTTCTTGAGAAATCGCCATATTTCTGTAAATTTCACAAGATTTAAATAACTCATCATGCGAACCTTTGGCAACAACACGACCATCTTTAAGAACAACAATAATATCTGCATGTTCGATTGAAGATATGCGCTGAGCAACGATAATTTGCGTAGAATCAGGCATAAACTTTTTCAAGCCATCGCGAATTTTACTATCAGTTTTCATATCAACTGCACTCATCGAGTCGTCGAGGATTAAAATTTTCGGCTTCCTCAAAAGTGCGCGCGCAATGCACAAACGCTGTCGCTGACCACCGGAAACATTCTTACCACCCTGGTCAATATGCGTATTGTAGCCGTCTGGTAAATCTTTAATAAACTCATCAGCACAAGCAATTTCGCAAGCTTGACGCAAATCATCATCGCTTGCTTCCGCTCTGCCCCAGCGAAGATTTTCTGCAATTGTGCCACTAAACAAAATATTTTTTTGTAGAACAACACCAATTTCTTCACGCAAACTAGAAGAATCATAATCGCGAATATCTTTTCCGCCTACAAAAAGAGTGCCAGAAGTTACGTCATAAAGTCTTGCAATTAATTGCACTAAACTTGATTTTCCAGATCCCGTTGCGCCAACAACGCCAACAGTTGCTCCAGAAGGAATAGATATATTTATATCGTGTAAAATTTCCTGTTCTGCTGGAGTAGATTCATCTGTATTATCCGATTTAGGATAGCGTAACGAAACATTTTCAAAACGCACAGAAGAGTCAGAAAGCTTTGTAAGTGGATGCTTTGAAATAACTTCAGTATTTCGAGATTGCAAAACCTTTGAAATACGATGCATCGAAGCTCGAGCTGTTAACGACATTACAAAAACTGCAACTAAATTCGCTAAAGCAAACAAAATTTGCAAAGCATACACCACTAATGCAGCAAGATTTCCTGTTGTTAAACCAAAAGCAGGATTATTTCCGGAAGCCACAATTTCGTGCGAAGCCAACCACGCAATAAGCAGCATTCCAGAATAAAAACATAAGTTAAACAAAGGAATACTGCAATTTAACACATACTCAGCTTTAATAAAATAATCATAGATTTTATGCGAAATACGCGTAAAACGACTTATTTCATAATCAGAACGCACATAAGACTTTACTACGCGAATATTATGCAAATTCTCACCAACTCGATTATTCATCTCGTCAATCATTCGATAAATTCGAGAAAATGCTGGAGCAACTATACTCGCACCAAAAGCGCCAATTGCACCAACAATAGGCACAAACGAAAGAAAAACCCACGAGATAGCAGGGCTAATTGAAAAAGTAAACCACCAAGCAGTGATGATAATCATAACGCTGCGAACACCAGAGCGAATAATCATTTGATAAGCAAATTGCACATTTGACACATCGCTAGTCATACGCGTAACAACAGTGCCACTAGAAAACTTATCTAAATCAGAAAAACTTAAACTTTGCAAGCGTGAAAACATGTTGTGACGCAAATTTTTACCAAAACCAGCACTAGAATGCGCGCAGCAAATACCAGAAATAATGCCTGTAATCATTGCAATTGCAGCAAAAATGAGCAATTGCAAACCATAATATTGCACAGCTTCTTGAGAACGTGACATAATGCCAAAATCAATAAGATTTGACATTACTGTAGGGATTGCAATTTGCATAGCAGCTTCAACGAGAATAGCAACAGCTGTTAAAACGCCAAGAAAACGGTACTTTTTTAAAGAACTCAGTATTGTTCGAAGTGCTCGAGGGGCATAGTCTTTTTTACGAGAATCTTTTTTCGATTCATCAAACTCACTTGGCTTCTCAGACTTCTCTGCCATTCTTCCCCTACTCTAAATCAAATACTTATGTTTAATAATATCACCTTTGAATATAAGGCAGGCAGGGGTTTACGAAGCATCACCTTCGCCTTGCGCGCGATCTTTGCCGTAAATTGACGGAATAAAACGCTCCTGATCGTGAAGCTTTTCCCAGATTACAGGAGGATTTTGCGGATTTTCCAATGACTTTGGCACATCAATAATGCGCTGATTGCTAGAGCCGCGGAATTGCAAAAGCGAATCATGCAAATCCTTCATATAGCGGCCGTCAACAAGAATATCAATGTAACGCAAAAGCTCAAGCTTATCAGGCGTCTCCCCTGGGCGCATAAGCTCTTCCCAAGTGTATCCAGTCCAACTCCAAATATCTTTCGTATTGCCAAACTCTTTTCGAATGCGCTTACACAAAGGAAGCAAAATGCCAGTATTAAGCAGCGGCTCACCGCCAAGAAGCGTCAAACCTTGCACATAAGGCTGCGCTAAATCTTCCATGATTTGATCTTCAAGCTTTTGAGTATAGGGATGGCCTGCGCGAAAATCCCAAATCGACTCGTTATAGCACTCAACGCAATGGAACGGGCAACCTGAGACGTAAATCGAGCAACGAATTCCCTCGCCGTCAGTCATCAAAAAACGCTTGTAATCGGCAATCATGCCCTGACTCATGCGCTCACTAGACCACTGTCCTGCGCGAGGGTTATTTGAAAGAGAGGTAGGAATCCACGGTCCACGATTCACATCTGCAGGCGCAAAATCGTGCAAACTAATGCGAGCCATATCCAACCCCCTTTCAAACCAAATAAACAACTAAAAATAAACAACCAAATTTGCGAAAATAAAATAAATCCAGCCGTTAGAAAGTGCAATCACAAAACGCAATACATTTCTAACGGCCAGATTATCACCAAACAACAAACACAAGAAAAGCTATTTATTTAGCTAAATTATCTAGTCATACTTATTTTACTAAGTTTCAACATAGTTAATTAGCTAAGTTTATTTTGTTTCCTCATACCATTCGCGAGATTCACCGTTGTTAAGAGTCACGTGACCAGTTTCGCCAGACATGTGCTTTACGCGGTGAGCGATTTCTTCGTGACGTCCGTGAACCATTGGGCGCTGAACAGGATTGCCCAAGTAGCCGCAAGTACGCTTAGTCACATTGCACTTATCCGGGTCGCTGTTTCCGCACTCCGGGCAGCGGAAGCCTTCTTTAGTCGGCTCAAAATCACCCTGGAATCCACAAACGAAGCAATGATCGATTGGAGTATTCGTACCCAAGTAGCCGATGCCAATCTTATAAGCGTAATCCCAAACGGCTTCCAAAGCCTTAGGATTCGCCTGCAAGCATGGGAACTCGCAGTAGTTAATAAAGCCGCCGGAAGCAAGATACGGGAAGTCAACCTCGTAACGAAGCTTCTCCATAGGAGTTGGCTGCAACCAAACCGGGTAATGGAAGGAATTAGTGTAGAAGTCGTGATCGGTTACGCCTTCAATGCGACCGAACTTCTGGCGATCCATGCGGTTAAAGCGGTCAGTCAAAGACTCAGCAGGAGTTGAGTAAACAGAATAATGGTAGCCTTCAGCCTTTGACCACTGCTGACAAAGCTTATTCATGCGACGAACCAAAGAAAGCGCAAACTCCTTGCCTTCCTCATTCCAGCTGTGATCTTGCATCCAATCCTTGCCGAAGAACACTGCAGTAGTTTCGTACAAGCCAATGTAACCAAGAGAAACGGTTGCGCGCTCGTTACGGAACAGCTGATCAACGCTCTCGTTAGCTTCCAAACGACCAAAAGCACCGTAACGGAACAGCGTTGGAGCATTCACAGGAGTTGCTTGCTTGCAACGCATAATGCGGAAGCGCAAAGCCTGGTGAGCAACTTCCATACGCTCGTCGAAAAGCTTCCAGAAGCGAGTCACATCGCCGTGAGATTCAAGAGCAATACGTGGCATGTTAACAGTCACAACGCCAAGATTCATACGGCCATCTTCAACGTCCTTACCAGTTTTTGGATCAATCCAACCCTGGAGGAATGAGCGGCAACCCATAGGAGCCTTGAAGGAGCCAGTAATCTTAACAATATTCTCATAGAACACAACGTCTGGATACATGCGCTTAGTAGAGCACTCAAGCGCAAGCTGCTTCAAATCGTAGTTCGGGTCGCCAGCGTCTGCGTTTACGCCGTGCTTAATAGTAAACACAAGCTTAGGGAAGATTGCAGTGTGGCGATCTTTGCCGAGGCCGCGAATACGGTTAAGCAAAATAGCGCGCTGAATTTCACGAGCAAACCAAGAAGTACCCAAACCAAATCCAACAGTTACGAACGGAGTCTGACCGTTAGAAACGCGGTTGGAATTAATTTGATATTCCATAGTTTGCATAGCGTCGTAAATAGCTTTACGCGTCATAATCTTTGCGTAAACTTCACGAAGCTGATCAAGCTCGCTCAAGTTTTCATCAAAAGGAGTATCAGCTGGCAGTGGATCCCTGTCCAAGCAGTGCAGATTCTTAGGCTCCTGAGCCTTCAAGCCGTCAATCATATCTTTTGCGACTTGAATTGGCGTAGAATCAGGAATCATTGCGTGAGCCATAGCAAGATTCTTGTCGTAATCGCACTTAGCGTAAGGCTCAAGCATCTCGTCTGCACGATTAACTGTTTGACCGCCGTATTGCGCTCCAGCAATATCCTTAATAATTTGCGTAACCTGAGTTGCAGCGGTACCAATAGACTTTGGGCTATCCATCATTGCGTTACCAAGAGCAAAGCCCTTAGCAAGCATATCGCCAAAATCAGGAAGCGAGCAGTTGCTCATGCAAGTAAATGGCGAATAATCAGCGTCGTGGAAGTGAATATCACCCTTCATATGAGCGTTAGAAACTGCGTGAGGAAGCATAGAGAACGCAGAAGCCTTAGAAACAGCGCCTGCAAGAAGATCACGCTGAGTTGCGTAAACATTAGAATCCTTGTTGGCGTTTTCGCGAACAAGAGACTCATCACGGTTCACAAGGCGGTTAACAGCCTCGTTGATATCAGTAGCTTTAGCGCGATCAATATCGCGGTTCAGGCGGTAGCTCGTGTAGCAACGAGCAACCTCATAAAGGTGATTTTCAATAAGACCATGCTCAACAAGAGTCTGAATATCTTCAATCTTTGCTGGACCATTGTAACGATCTTGAATTTCAGCCTCAATATGATCAGAAATATTACGAATCAACTGCTCTTCTTGCGGACCGACTTCCTTGCCCAAATCCTTAAAAGCAGCCTTAATTGCCATAATGATATTCAGCGGATCAAAATCAACTACGCGACCATCGCGCTTTTCGACCTGCACGCGAGAAACTGGAGCTTCAACTACATCATCCGTACAATTTTCTGCGCTTGTGACAGCAGTTTCTTCCAAAACCTGCATCGGTACAGACCTTTCTCAAACACCGTTCCTTCTAGCAAATTCTCTCGTTGCGAATATGGGAACTATTTTTAACAACTCGCTCTACTATAACCCAACTCATGCACAATATCTAGGGCAAGACGCAAAGATAACCACCTATATATAGTGATTTTTGTCACAATCGCGATTTTTGAGGCGTGTCGAGGAGGAGGTAGGCTTGATTGCTGGCGTGTTAAGTTTCTTTAGTGTTGATTTTTTGTTTTAGACGTTCTCGAGTATCGTCTATGAGTTTTGGCTGGTGTTTGGCTGGCGGGTTTCTTTTTGTGATTGTGAGTGGTGGGTGTTACTTGTCTCGCAGCGCTACGCTCTTATACCTTACTTGGACTTAGCGGTTGCGTAGTTAAGTTTAGTTTTTTACTTACTTTTTCTGCAAAAATAGTATTCGCCAACAAGATTATTACTATCGCTCCGCTTTTATATTGCTCGACCAAGCAACACCCACCCCTCACTACTAGTAAAACCGCTAGTGTTCTTTGGTGTGGTAGGAGTCTTGGTGTGATGTGTGCAGCAGCGTGAATGCTAGTGTTCTTTAAGCAACAAGTACTCAGCGTCTGCAGAGCAATACTGCTAAAGTTCACTAAGCAATAAATAATCGCCGTTAGCAAAGCATTACTGCAAAGCTACAGACGCAACGTTTGCAAAGCACTGGTGCAAAGCTTCAGGAGGTTTGGGGAAATACGACCGAAACTTCACACGACTGTAAAGTTTCTGCCGTTTTTTGGTGCGTAGGCGGCATAAACTGCGCGCGACTGTAAAGTTTCTGCCGTTTATTCGCGCACAACCGACCTTTATTTTACACCGCTGTAAAGCTTCTGCCGTTTTTTAGCGCGTATCCGACCTTTATTTTACAGCGTTGTAAAATTTCTGCCGTTTATTGGCATGCAACCGACCTTTATTTTACAGCGTTGTAAAGCTTCTGCCGTTTCTTGGCGCGTAGCCGACCGAAACTTTACACGAGCGTAAACAGAGCAGGATTACTTAAGTAAGTGCAATACACGCCGTTGTAGGCGCGCACTTCGTGACGCTTTGATATATTGAATCACGTGGAACAGATAGCTTTTCAGCATGCACAGGAATTCGGATTCCAACCAGGAGACATTGTGCAACAATGGCTCTGGGATGACGATGTTGACGAAACAATTTGCGAAAGCATCGAGAAACTTACCGGCGAAGAGTTGGTAGATGAGGATTACGACGCTGCTGTTGATGGTGTGATTATTTGGTGGCGCGACGGCGACGATGAAGATGAGCTCGCAGATACCATTATGGATGCCACAAATATGCTTGACGATGACGCGCCTATGTGGGTTCTTACTCCAAAACCAGGTCGCGAAGGTTCCCCAAGTTCTAGTACAGTTCAATCTGCAGCAAAAACAGCTGGCATGAACGCAGCCACTCCGTTAACAGTAAGTGCTGACTGGAATGGTGTGCAATTGCGAGCATTTGGTAAAGGTCAATCCAAGTAGTATTTGCTAGTTGTATATTTGCTAGTTGCAGTATTTGCTAGTTGACGTAACTATCTTAACCGACCGTTGGTTTGCGTAACTGCTTGTTTAGCTGCCTGTTTAACAGCCTGTTTGCTTAATTGCTAGCTTTGCTTATTGCTAAGTCGCTTATTTCTTGCTTATTTCTTGCTTATTGCTTGCTAACTCGCTACTTACTTTTGTAGTATTGCGCTGTTTTTGTCGAAAATACCAATCCATCCGATACTTTCGACAAAAAACGGGACAATTCTGTCGAAAACACCAAACAATTTGGTGAAATCGACAAAACGCACAAAAATAGTGCAAATAAAAGCGCGCGGAGAGAAATATACCAGCCTCGCAATGCCACAAAACTAACGGCCGCTACGTAATGCCACCAAACTAACTGTCGTTAACGCAATGCCGCCAAACTAACGACCGAAGCGATTAACACGGTTACCACGCTCGCCACGTTTACCGTGCCAACGACGCTCGCTGCGTTCGCCACGTTCGCTGCGTTTATTGCGTTCATTGCGTTCACCGCTACTGCTGTGACCGTTACGTTCGCCGCGCTCGCCGCGCTCACCACGCTCACTCTCACGACCATGTTCACCGCGCTCACCGCGTTGCCCACGTACGCGCCCACGACCACCGCGTCCACGACCGCGACCTTTACGCTTCTGCTGCTCTGGCTCCGGCATACTCCAGCCTTCTTGAAGCTCAGCAGCTTCACCCACAATCTCATCTAGAACTTGCGAAGCAGGATTCACATCCTCAGCTTTCGCATGAATTCCAGCCTTACGAAGCATCATATGAGCAGCGCGCTTTTGATTAGGAAGCACAAGCGTTACAACATCGCCTTCTTCACCAGCTCGAGCAGTGCGACCCGAACGATGCAAGAAAGACTTAGGATCCTCAGGAGGCTCAGTTTGCACAACCAACGCAACGTCACTAATGTCAATACCTCGCGCAGCAACGTCCGTAGCAACTAGCACACGCACCAAGCCTTCAGCGAACACAGCCAAATGACGATCTCGCTGATTCTGCGACAAATTACCTTGCAAATCGACTGCAGGAATACCTTGCTGCACAAATTTTTTCGCCATATTTTTCGCTTGATATTTCGTGCGCGTAAAGAATATAGAACGTTTCTTTCCGGAAGCAAGCTTTCGCAAAACTTCGTACTTATCCCCTGCTGACACAGCAAAAATATGATGCGTCATAGTGTCAACTTGGCAATCAGCATCATCCACAGCATGAACGACAGCGTTTGGAAGGAAACGCTCAACTAATGTAGAAACTTGCTTATCAAGCGTTGCAGAAAACAGCATGCGTTGACCATCTGGCGCAACTTGCTCAAGAAGTCTAGTAACAGCAGGAAGGAATCCCATATCCGCCATTTCGTCTGCTTCGTCGAGCACACTAACCATCACTTTTTCAAGCGTAAGCGCCCCCTGACGCAGCAAATCTTCCAAACGACCAGGGCAAGCAAGCACAATCTGCGCACCCTGCTTAAGTTGCGATACCTGACGCTGGTATCTCACGCCTCCATACACTGTCACAGTACGCATGCCATAAGCTGCAGCAAGCGGCGCTATTACGTCATCAATTTGATGCACAAGTTCGCGAGTTGGAGCAAGAATTATTGCTCTAGGAGCAGGAATATCGCTAGACTCGCGCGACTTACGGTTTTTACCAGAATTAATTAAATCAACAAAATTCTCAGCTAAACGCGCAACAAGTGGAATAGAAAATGCTAATGTTTTACCGCTTCCTGTGCGACCTCGCCCTAGGATATTCGCACCTTGTAAGGAATCGGGAAGCGTTGCTTGTTGAATTGGGAATGCAGTGGTTTTACCATCCGCGCGCAACACTTCTACTAAAGGCTCTGGAACGCCAAGTTGCGCAAAAGTTACATCGTCACGGTAATTTTCACGAGATTCAATAGCAGAGTCTGGAATAATTGTTGCGTTATGAGAATCTTGCTTTTGCTTTTTTGAAGTAGCGCGCAAAGATATTGCAGAATTTTGTTTTTCATTATTAGATTTTGCAATATTATTCTTAGCAATATTATTCTTAGCAACATTATTTTTAGCATTATTATGCTTAGCAAAATCTTGTTCAGCATCCGCAATAGCCACTTCTTCATAACGCAAGGCTTTTTCGCGCGCTTTTTGACGAGCTTTTTCTGCTTTGCGATTGCGCTCCCTGCGCGAATTGAACTCGTGATTAGAACCGTAATTTTTATGACTACCCTGATATTCAAAAGGATTGCGTTTTTCAGCTGATTTCCTAGTATTTTTGACATTCTTGGTATTCTTTGCGCCTCGCTTTTGAGCGAACGCAGCATGATGAGTATGCGGCACAATAGCCTTTCGTAAAATATGTGTATTCAAAACTTAAATTTCAAAACGTGAACTAATCGAGCCTAGCACACGCCTGGCACAATAACGGCAAATGTTGTCAAAAAGCACCAAGACGCTCGCACTAAAGCGCGAAGGCCAGAAAAATCACCGGCAAATGTTTCCGCCAATCAAGAATGCAAAAGCCCCACCGTGAAGAATCACAGGTGAGGCTTTAGTCAGTTTACTTAGAAGATTATGTAAGCTTAGAGCTAAGCGCACGTGAACTTACATAACTTGCAAAATCTTTACAGGTTTTGCAACTGCATCGCTTACTTGTTGCTGTGGCGAGAAATACCACGACGCTTAGCAGCGAATAGAGCGGCACCGGCAGCACTAATAGTTGCAGCAAACAAGCCAAATGCAGACACGTCACTACCAGTCTTACTGAGCTGAGCAACACTACCACTCTTCAACACCTGAGCGCGCACAGAAGCACGAACATCAGCTGCATGAGCCTTAGCAGCAGCCAAAGCCTTACGAGCGGCAGCAAGCTTACGAGCTGCAGCATCAACCTGAGCCTGAGTTGCATTAGGATCAGCAGCAACCTTCTTAGCTTCAGCCAAAGCAGCGTCCAAAGCAGCTTGAGCCTTAGAAACTTGAGCATCTGCCTGCTTCACAGCCTGGTTACTCTCAACAGCAGCATTCACAGCAGCAGAATTTGCTCCATTAGCATTATTAGCGTTAGAGGCGTTGGAACCATCATTAGCGTTAGCAGTGTTGTTGTTACCGTTACCAGCATTACCGGCGTTGTTAGAGCCAGCGTTACCTGCACCAGCGTTACCGTTACCAGCATTACCAGGCTGCAAATCAGACTCAGCACTATCAATCTGAATGTTCAACTCGCCCTTATCCACAGTAGTAGGCGCGTTATCATTCACACCATAACCTGCTTCAGAATCAGGGTTGACATCGCCAGTTCCGGCACCAGTTCCAGCACCAGGAGTTGGAATTGGGCTTGGAGTTGGTGTTGGGGTCGGGGTCGGAGTTGGAGTTGGAGTTGGCTCGACTGGTTTCTTACCATCAAGAGCCTCTTCAGCTGCCTTAAGCTTTGCAAGAGCATCATCCAAAGCCTTCTGCTTATTCTCCTTGGTGTCAAGATGATCGTCTGCGCTAGCCTGCTTCTTACCAGTCAGCTTATCGATAAGCTCCTGAGCATCCTTAAGAGCATTATCAAACGCGGTCTTCTTTTCCGTCGTTGTAGAATACGTATACTTATCTGAGTTCTTAACCTTGCTGTCCTTATCAATCTCTTCTTGCAACGGCTTGGTGTTAACACCATCCAAAGCAAGGCGAGCCTTAATAAGCTTGTCAAGAGCTTCGTCAACAGCCTTCTGAGCTGTTGCTTCCTCTTCAGCACTCATCTTCTTGGCATCAGGCTTCTTAGTATCTTCAGCAGTTTGCAAAGCGGTTTCAGCAGCAGTCAAAGCCTTGTCAAACGCAGTCTTCTTATCTTGAGAAGCAGTGGTATAAACCGAATCGCCCTTAGTTGCAGGAGATACCGTAGTATCTGGCTTCAAGCCCTTATCAGACTTAATCTCAGCAGCAAGAGCATCAGTCTTAAGACCAGCACTTTGAGCATCAGGATCGATGGCCTGCATTGCCTTAAGAAGATCCTTGTACAGCTCATTAACCTGATCCGCAGTCTTGGCGTCGCCCTGATCAGCCTTAGTTAGAGTTGTTGCATCCGCGAGATAGCCATCGAAAGCTTTCTTCTTATTCTGATCATCGTCAGAATTAGTAAGCTTAGAATACTTGCCGTCTTTCTCATTCTTAAAGTCGTTGGCTTTCTTCTTCAACTCTTCAAGACGAGCCATAGCATTATCGGTGTTTGCAGCATTTGCGAGCGCATCATCAATGTCGTCAGAAGTTGTACCGTCATCATTGGTGTGATTACCAGCATCAGTACCATTGATGATTGCCTTGAAAGCATCCTTTTGAGCCTTGTTTAAATGCTTAAATTCATCAATCTTCTTTAGAGCATCGGCAATCTTTTGAGCCTTCAGCGCGCGATCAGCAATACCCGTTGGGTCGCCAAGCTTCTTTGCATTATTGATGTCATCAATAGCCTTCTGCTTGTCAGCATCTGGGAGATTGCTATCTTGAATGCGCTTCTTCTGAGCATCCTTTTCCTTAGTTAGAGCGTCAGGATTATCGTTGTCGTTACCAGAAGTATCGCGCTTGCCCTTAGCACCTTCGATTGCCTTGTTTGCATCCTCAAACGAAGTTTTCACGCTATCAACAGCTGTCATGATGTCAGAAGGCTTTGTTGCGTTAGTTACAGTAGTCTTAGCATCATTGATTGCCTTAGTGGCAGCTTCATACTTATCTTTAGCTGATTTCTTTTGATCTTCAGTCAAAGCATTATATGCTGCATCAAGCTCCGCCTTCTTAGCATCAAGCTTCGCAACACCAGCAATCTTGGCATTCTGCTCATTACTTGTATTCTGGCGCTTAGCTGCGTCAAGAGCATTCTTAATCTCTTCTGCAGTAGCAGCAGGATCCTTCTTTGCAAGAGCATCTTCCAAAGCAGTGAGGGCTTTATCCTTCTTGGTTATGTCAGCACCGATTAACTCTTTAAGAGCCTTATCGTCATCGCTGTTATCATTGCCGTGGCTTAAGAACGGAAGCTCCCCGACCTTAACAAGCTTGTGTGCTTCATTAAGATTATTAGCTTCATCTAAAATCTTCTGAACTTCTTCAGGAGTCTTAGCACCAGGATTGGTAGCATCCCCACTCTTTCCATTCAGCTTTTCCTTGAGCTTATCCTTTTCTTCTTTAGTTAGATTATCGAGCTTGTCGATTGCATCAGAAGCTTTCTTCTTGTCATCTTGAAGCTGTTGTTTTTGCTTCTTCTCGCGCTCCTTCTTATCCTTCTCTTTTTGCTCTTTTTCGCGCTTCTCCTTTTCTTCGTTCTCTTTCTTCTTGATATCGTTAGGATTTACATTATTCTTACCAGCCTGTTCGCTGGCTTCCTTAAGAATATTCTGGATTTTCTCTTTGGTATCGGTATCAGCCTTGTCAATCTTATCCTTGAACTGTTTCTTCTGCTCATCAGTAAGCTTAGGATTGCGGTCGATTTGCTGCTTCGCCTGCTCTTTAAACTTCTTGAGGTCTTCAGCAGATGGAGTTGGGTTTTGTTCCTTAGACTTTGGAGTAAACAAATCAGCTTTCTTAATACGAATCAGTTCTTCCGCATTAGCGCTGGTAGTACCTGCTTTCCAGCCACGAACAACCAAATCTCCGGTCTTTGAATCAACAACTACACTCGTCACACCACCTGCTTGCCTATCCCCAGTGTAAATATTCAAGCCGGATGTTCCACTTGTAGCAGGAGTTAAGCCATACGTGTTCGCATTGTTGACAGAAAGAACAGTAGCACTCTTAGAATAAGCATTCTCGAGCTTTGACCAATCATTTGTCGTATAGTTCTTCTTCAAGAACTGATCTACAACAATCTTCTTGTAATCATCATCGTTTGGCTCACCATCATGATCCAACGTCAACTTCTCAAAGTTGTACTTATACTCAACTGGCTTTGGCTTCTGATAATCAGCAATCTTCTTGATAAGATCACGAAGAGTATTCTCATCAGTCATGCCATCAATATCTTTGTCAGTAGCTTTGAGAGTGTTCTTTATAACATCATCTGTTAAATCTCCAGCAGTCTTTCGCTTATCACGAATCTGCTTAGCAAGCTCTTTCAATTTTTCGATGGTGTTGTCTTTATTGTTATTCTTCTTGATGTAAATATCTTCGCTATCAATAAATAACTGTTGGGTCATACTATGATCAGTATCATCATCATCCTCTACAGGTGTAATATCATAATTAATTGTTATGTCTCCCAAATGAGAAACCATTACATCTACAATATGACCATCTCCACTACCATAAGGAGTCATTGATGGATCTTTTGCAGTTAAACCAGAACCCTCAATTGTGATAGTGTTACTACTACCGTCGTCCTTTATTGCAGGAACTGTACCGTTGTAATTCAACGTAATGAACTGCTTAAGAGCCTCTTGCCTTTCTGCTAACGTTGGAGAATCACCAGCAATGTTGACATGAGGAATTTTATATGTATATCCATCCTTAGTATCTTCATTTTTTTGCTGCGTAGGATTCTGAGCGCCAGTGCTACCTTTCTTAAACAGCAAAGACATAGGATAACGTTGATCTTTATAATCGTTTCCAGCCTTAAAAATAATTTCGCCGTTAGCAAAATCAAAATCAACGTCAGTAATAGTTACAGTCTCACCATCAGAATCCTTTGCTGTAAGCTTATTAAGCATACCTTTAAAAGCTCTAACTGCATCCTTGGCTGTATCACTTGCAGACGAAGCATTAAATGGGTCAAAGTTCGGTACAACCCTACTCTTAGTATTAGAGAAATCAACCGTGAACGTCTTCTTTTCTGCTGGCGTTGGAGTTGGATCAACCGGACCAGGAGTTGGAGCAGCAGGCTTCTTAGTTAAGAATTGCCAAGAAGGAATCTCTGTTGTTGAGCCATCTGCCCAAGTAATAATAGCGTTCTTGAAGTCTTTATCAAAGGTTACAGGAGTTACACCATTCTTCTTAGCTGCAGTATAAACATCCAAATCTTTATTTGCTTCGTCGAAGGCAGCTGTTACTTTCCCTTGCTCTTCTGTAGTCAAGCTAGTGAGATTTGCGACTTCAATTGGATCGGGTACCACGTAAGGCGCCCAATCGGAGATCTTTGGCCCTTGGAACACAAGCTCAGACGCAGGAATCGTAGCCTTTGAGCCATCTTCGTAAGTCACAACAAGGTTCTTGCCTTCTTTGTCGAAAGCAATAGCATTTTCCTTGGCAAGATGCTTGCTAAATTCGCTGCTATCAGGGTTCGCTTTATTAAACGCATCAATAACAGCCTTTTTATCATCATCACTTAACGCATCAGGCTTTACAACAGGTATGCGATCTGGCATAACTGGCTTATACTTATCACTATCAGTCTCGTCTTTTGTTACAAGCAGGCTCGCAGGAATCGTGCGCTTGGTACCGTCTTTAAAGGTGATAGTTGCAGAGCCATCCTTATTTACTACAACACCATTATCAGCAACCAATTCTTTATAGTACTTGGTGTTTTCATTAGCTTTTTCAATTTTGTCTTTAATTGCCTTTTGCTCGGCTTCACTTAAAGCGTTAGGATTCTTAACCTTCGTAACCTCTGGATACGCAAGCTTCAAATAATCCGCAATCTTTGGCGTATTGTGCTTTTGACCAACTGCATAGTGCCAGTTACCTGCAAAACGATAAACACCAGCCGCAAATCGCAAAGGATTCTTATCGCGCTCTTTCCATGCTGCATCTTCCATCTCGGAAATGTAAGTCATGTCATACCAACGCTGACCAGCAGATTCCCAGTCTACAAAAATACCCTTAAGGCCTTGAGTTTGCTTTTGGTATTCTTCCCATTGTTGTGCAGTATTGCCCGCATTATCGTAGCCTTTATTGTCTTTGGTACCCAAGCCCATAAGCTGTTTCCAGCCTTTGCTGGCAAGAATATTTTTGTCACTAAAATAATAATTAGAAATATTAGTCCATTCCTTAGGACTATTAAAATGTTTGTCAGAAACAGCGCCATAACCGTTTGCGTCGGTTGTAATATATTGCGAAGAACCAGCAGGTTTAACCTGCCCCTTGCCATTTTTTGTTAACTTTTCAATACGCTTAAATTGAATATCTTGAGGATCTTTCAAACCAGCAGGAACGCCAAACCACCACATAGGGCGGAACTTCCAATCATCAGCTGTAGCATTGTCATGGCAATTAGAAAGATAATGAACACGAACAAATTTTCCTAAAGGATCTCTTCCTTCAGTACCGCCAGCTTTGGCGTGCGCAAAGGTATCGTAATATTCAACGTCAATGTTGAAATGAGCCTCGGCATATTTTGCATCGGTTTTGAAACCGTAATAAACATTGTTGCCAGTGCCGTCTACATACCCGTCAGCATATGCAGGCAAAGGAGTAGAAACGAATACCCCCCCCCCCCAAGCACCATTGCGCCGGCAAGCATAGCTGCGCACACACTCTTAGAAAGTGGCGCGTAAATAACGCTGTTACTAGACTTTTGCATAGACTTTTGCAAATCAGCAAGATGCTTTGCATTCATGATCTTCTTCGCCATTATTCCTCACTTCAATAATGTGTCTTCCTTATGTTTCTGATTAGGCATAATTTGTAATATGCAATCATGCGGCAGCCAATAAATTAGCATTCGCTTCTTTGTTTCACGCCAAGTTGCTATCTAGAACGCTTCATACTCTCTCAATACGTTTCAGCGCACATAAAATTGCAAACTGACACTAATACAAGTTGTATGATACTCGCATATTCATACATCTCAAGCGCAGCATGTGTGATTCTTATCACTTTTAAATAGGAAACTAATTTAACACTCAAAAATAGAAAAAAGTCGCGCAAACTGTAAAATTTATATACAATTTGCGCGACTTATATTCACAAAATCTAGCGAGTGAGCTTACGATGCAAGCGATGCGGACGAGCAGCTTCCTCACCCAAGCGAGCAATCTTATTTTCTTCGTAAGCTTGGAAGTTACCTTCGAACCAGTACCACTTTGCAGGATTCTCGTCGTCACCTTCCCAAGCAAGAATATGCGTTGCAACTCGGTCAAGGAACCAACGATCGTGCGAAACCACAACAGCGCAGCCTGGGAAATCAAGTAAAGCGTTTTCCAAGCTTTCCAAAGTTTCAACATCCAAATCGTTAGTAGGCTCATCGAGAAGAAGTAAGTTTCCACCCTGCTTAAGAGTCAAAGCCAAGTTCAAACGGTTACGTTCACCACCGGAAAGCACTCCCGTAAGTTTCTGCTGATCCGAGCCTTTAAATCCAAAGCTTGCAACATATGCGCGAGTAGGAATCTCAACACCTGCAACCTCAATAAAATCAAGTCCGCCCGAAACAGCTTCCCACAAGTTCTTATTAGGATCCAATCCTGCACGATTCTGATCCACGTAAGAAATCTTCACAGTATCGCCAACAATAAGCTCGCCGCCAGAAAGAGGCTCCAAGCCAACAATCGTCTTGAAAAGCGTAGACTTACCAACACCGTTTGGACCAATCACGCCAACAATACCGTTACGAGGCAGCGTAAACGACAAGTCGTCGATAAGTACACGGTCGCCAAAAGCCTTGTGAATATGCTTTGCTTCCAAAACTTGCGAGCCCAAACGTGGACCTGCTGGAATTTGAATTTCAGAGAAATCAAGCTTCTTGGAATTACGTGCCTCTTGCTCCATTTGGTCGTAACGTTCCAAACGAGCCTTGTTCTTAGCTTGGCGCGCCTTCGGCGAGCTACGCACCCAATCAAGCTCATTCTTCAAACGCTTAGCAAGCTTGGCATCCTTGGCACCCTGGATTTCCATACGCTTTGCTTTAGTTTCCAAATACGTTGAGTAATTTCCCTTATATGGATAAAGCTGACCACGGTCAACTTCGCAAATCCACTCTGCTACGTTATCCATAAAGTAGCGGTCGTGCGTAACAGCAATAACAGCACCCTCGTACTTGTGCAAGAACTGTTCAAGCCACAAAATAGACTCCGCGTCCAAATGGTTTGTAGGCTCGTCCAAAAGCAGCAAATCTGGAGCTTCAAGAAGAAGCTTACATAATGCAACTCGACGCCTTTCACCACCAGAGCACACAGAAACAGGAGAATCCGGATCTGGGCATTGCAAAGCATCCATTGCCTGCTCAAGCTGCGAATCCAAATCCCAACCGTTTGCAGCGTCAATTTCAGTCTGAAGCTTACCCATTTCTTCCATTAACGCATCAAAATCAGCGTCTGGATTAGCCATTTCTTCGCCGATTTGGTTAAAACGCGCCACTTTTTGCGCAATTTCACCAAAAGCCATCTTAATATTTTCTCCAACCGTCTTAGTGTCATCAAGAGGTGGTTCCTGCTGCAAAATACCTACCGTATAACCAGGGGTCAAAGAAGCTTCACCGTTGGTCACATTTTCTAAACCGGCCATAATTTTCAGCAGCGTCGACTTACCCATGCCGTTCGGACCCACAACACCAATTTTTGCGCCCGGAAGGAAGCTTAAAGTAACATCGTCGAGAATTACACGATCTCCGTACGATTTACGCGCCTTAATCATCTGATAGATAAATTCAGCCAAAGTAATATACCATCCTTACAAACGTTGAAATTCCAGCGTTTGTTGCAACTTGCGTCAAAAGCGTTTGATACTTTTACCTACTTAATTCAAGCAAGATGCAACTTAAATAAAACTACGCAAACTAATAGCTAGTAAATACGAGCCTAGCAAATACTAGCATGTTGCTGGCGTACGATTTGACTTATTGACAGACTCAGAATCATCTTCAGGCGGAATCTGGCAGAGCCACTCGCCCAAAATTCCAACAACCATGTCAATAAAGCACACCAAGCCAGCAATAGAGCATTCACGCACAACAGAGTTATACAGAATTATCTCACTGTGTGGCAAACTCATTAACAATTGCCCAACATACCAGCCAGACAAAATAGCACCTGCCATTCCCAATGCCTTCGACAGCATAAGAGCAGCAACAGCAAATTGAGAACTTACATGCTTCTTATTCTTATCTTTGTTGTTGGCAACACTTTGATGAGTTTGCAATGCCATAACAAAAGTTATTAAACCAGCAATCACCATAATTGCAACAACAATCCACGGAGCTCCTGCTAATGACATAGCACTAGACTCTGTTGACGACACTAGAAATGCGCCTAGCACAAAGCCAAACAGTAACCCTAGTACCAAATACCACCAAGGTGTGCGATACGCTTTCATTAACAACCATCCCCTATAAGCCATTGCTCTGAGTATACCCCAACAGTTTGAGCATCAAAAGCAAACACTAATGAGTACGAAACTGAGTTATCGTCCAAAGCAGCATCCGACTCTATCTGCATCCACGGCATAAGTTCAGGCGCCTTAGGGTCAACCGTCACCATTTCCGCTAGTTGTTGTGGCAATTTTTCTGCATCAACAGTTCTTGTGTCAGCAGCAGAAGCACCATATGAACGCGTACCCAGCACTCGCACAGTCACTTTATCTTTATACAAAGTAGCAACAGCGCGAAGCAAGCGAAGCAGCTCATACTCGTCACCACCCGAAGACAGAATAAATACAGCCGCGTAATAATCAGCATCAAGCATATTGGCAACATATAATGCCGATACACCGTCAACGCGAGATTCTCTATCCTGCTCGAGCATTGCAACTATTCTCAGCATAGCAGAACGCGTGTCTTGTTTCGCGACACCCTTCATAGAAATCACTGCGGTTGTTTGTAACGGAGTTGGACATATGCGGAACAAAGGAGACTTAGTTTCTCTTTTAACAAGCTCATTGCCATAATTGGCACTTTTAGATTCATCGCCACAAGAGCACTGTGAATCTCCATTATTTTCATAATCATCTGCGAAAGAATTTGCAATATCGACAGCAGCTTTAGCAGCTGCAGCAGCGTCTTCATCTTCTTTGCGTTGCTTTTCTTTTCTATCTTCCTCAATAAGAGAACGATAGTAATCTGCTATTTCGCCTTCCTCAAGATCGTCAACCGATACGCTTCCACTGCGAACAGCAACATGCGCAAGAGACTCAGGAACTACACGCCGTTCCGAATAATTTAACTCTTCTCTAGAAACGCTATTCAAAGTAACACAAACATCGTCAACAGTGCTTTTCATGCCGTAATATTCGCTTCTTAAAGCAGCATGAACAGTAATATCAGCCTCACTAATTTGCCAAGTGTGCATAGCAGAATTTAAAACAGATTTAGCAATAAGTTCTAAAGCTATAGCAGGATGCTCCTCAATCTCGCTATCTTTTTCGCAACGTTTAAGCATAAAAGCAAGACGCTCAGCAATTTGAGGAATATCTATTGCGTTAGTCTCATCTCCGTCTAACGCATTACTCAAATTAACTTTTAAAACAGCATCTATATAAATAGAAGAATATATTCCAATGACTATTGAGTCACCGCTTGGGCGAATACCCTTCAAACTTATGGTCGTATTCATAATCTCATCTTCTACTCTCTAATAAAAACAATTTAAAATTTCAATTATTCGTTTATTTATCTTTTATTACTCTTGCCTATAAATACGCAAAACTAATATTTTGATATATTGTACTCGATATAAATCAACATGCTTAATTTTTTGCATATAGCACTAATTTTTATTATTAAATTCTTAGAAAAATAAAAATAAACGCTGACAGCAATAAATTATATTGTTATCAGCGTTTATTAATAATTTTATTTTATCTGCTTTTTAGCACTGTATTTACACTATTAAGCACCAAATTGAGTGCCGTCATTTTGATTAGTAGGCGGATTAACTGGTGGTTTAACAGTTCCAATAACAGTTCGAGGAGCAGGTGCAGGAGTCTGAATAGACGTATCAACAGGCATCTGATCAGACTGCTGGTTTTCTGAAGTTGCGTTATCGGAAGATTCAGAAAGTTCAGAAGCTTCACTCTGCTCATTCTTACCTTCAACGTTGCGCTTCAAACTTTCTGGAATTTCAACAGGAGGAAGATCAGAATCTGGTCTTCTATCGTCCGAAAGCCAAAGAGTACGCTCAGGAGCCTTACGGATCTTACTGAAGATTTCCTTAAGCTCCTTCTCGTTAAGAGTTTCCTTAGCGAGCAACTGACGAACCAGCTCATCCAATACGTCACGATTATTGTTAATAATCTCCCACGCTTCAGTATGAGCAGTTTCGATAAGCTTATGAACTTCTTCATCGATTACTTCAGCAGTACGATTCGAGAACTTACGAGATTGCAAAGAATCGAGTGAACCGGAAGAATCTTCGTCAGCATCCATCCACTTAACAGCTCCAAGCTTTGCCGAGAAACCATATTCAACAACCATCTTACGAGCAATGGCAGTAGCTTTCTCAATGTCGTTAGAAGCACCAGTTGTTGGATCGTGGAACACAACTTCCTCTGCTGTGCGTCCGCCCATAGCATATGCCATTTGATCCAGCAATTCGTTGCGAGACTGCGAGTAACGGTCGCTTGTTGGCATCACAGCAGTGTAGCCAAGTGCGTGACCTCGCGGCAAAATCGTTACTTTAGTAACAGGATCTGTGTGGTGCAACGCAGCAGCAACAAGAGCATGACCGCCCTCATGGTAAGCAGTGTTACGCAATTCATCCAAAGCCATGCCCTTAGACTTACGTCGAGGTCCTGCTTGAACACGATCAATTGCCTCATCAATAGCGCGATTATCGATATATTGAGCGCCAGAGCGAGCGCAAAGCAACGCAGCTTCGTTAAGCACGTTAGCTAAGTCTGCACCAGTAAAACCAGGAGTACGCACAGCAACCATATGAAGATCAACATCCGGCACAAAAGGCTTACCCTTAGCGTGAACCTTCAAAATTGCCTCGCGACCTTCCAAATCAGGAGCCTCAACAGCCACCTGACGGTCAAAACGACCAGGACGAAGAAGTGCGGAATCAAGCACATCTGGACGGTTTGTTGCGGCAATAATAATCAAATTAGTGTCGTTGTCGAAGCCATCCATCTCAACAAGCAGCTGATTAAGTGTCTGCTCGCGCTCATCATGACCACCAGTCATGCCACTTCCACGGCGACGACCAACAGCATCAATCTCATCGATAAAGATGATTGCAGGAGCATTCTTCTTAGCTTCGTCAAAAAGTTCACGAACACGAGACGCGCCCAAGCCTACGAACATTTCCACGAAGTCAGAGCCAGCCATTGCATAGAACGGCACACCAGCTTCGCCTGCAATAGCACGAGCCAACAAAGTCTTACCAGTTCCTGGAGGACCATAAAGCAGCACACCGCGCGGAATGCGAGCGCCCAAAGCCTTGTAGCGCGAAGGATCCTTCAAAAAGTCTTTAATCTCTTCAACTTCTTCAACAGCAGCTTGTTCACCAGCAACGTCAGCAAACTTAGTTTTAGGAGTCTGACCTTCGAGTAGCTTGCCACGGCCACGTCCGCCGCCCATGCCAAGCATACTTCCGCCGGCACCGCCTATTCTGCTAAACATGAACCAAATCATGCCAAGGAAGAACAATATTGGAACAAGCGAAGTAATCAAATACGAAATAATGCTAGATGACTGTAAGCTAGCAGTCCAGCCGTTAGAAGGCTTAGCTTTTTCGACTTCTTGTACAATTGATCTACCTTGTGCATACGCGTAGTAGAATTGCACATCCTTGCCAAAGTCACGATTTTGCTTACTTCGTTTATCGAACTTCTTAAACGGACTATCAAGCGTAAGCTTAACTAACTGTTTGTTGTCAATGATTTCCACATAACTTGCTTTATGAGATCGCACTAACTCAATACCATCCTGAGTATCGATAGTTTGCGATCCGTTATGAACAAACATTTGGAATCCGACAACTGAAAGCAACACAAGAAGCACAATCCACGTCCATGGCGATTGCCAGAAGGAACGACGATTGTTGTGGTTGTTCTCGTTATTTTTATTATTCTTACCCTGCTGACCGTTGTTTCGCTGATTCCTAGGGTTGCGTGGATTTAAAAACGGATTATTTCCGTTATTTCCACGCCCAGGACCGCCCATTGGGCCTTGCGGTGTCATAGGAGAAGCGCCCATGTAATAAGGCTCCTTTCAAACTCCTCAATTTATATAAAAATTCTGAATAGAATCTATAAAATCAAGCACCATACACTGATGGCTTTAATACCGCAATACTATTGAGATTGCGGTAGCGTTCGTCGTAGTCCATTCCGAAACCAACGACAAATGCATCAGGAATTTCAAAGCCCGAGTAGTCGATTTGTACGTCTACTTCGCGACGTGCAGGCTTACTGAGCAATGCAAAAACTTTTACACTTGCAGCACCACGACCTTTTAGCTCATCTACAAGCCAAGCTAGCGTGCGACCGGAATCAACAATGTCCTCTACAATAAGCACATCTCGACCGCGCACGTCAGTACTTAAATCTTCGCGCACAGTAATTTGTCCGCTAGTTTGAGTGCCACTGCCGTAACTAGACAAGCTCATAAAGTCCATTGATGCGTTAATGCTTAATTCTTGCGAAAATACAGCAAGAGTATTTACAGCACCTTTTAGAACTGCAACAAGCAAGACATTACGGTTTTTGTAATCTTCGCTTACTTGTTTAGCAACTTCACGAATACGCTTCATAAGGTCTTCGTGGCTAATTAATTCATAGTCGATGTCATCTCGTATATCTGCAATTTGCATGTTCACTATCTTTGCATAAGCGAATGACGATATTGCGCGAAAGCCGAGTCGCTTCGTAATAATTTGGCAACGAAAAAGGCTTCTGGCCATGCCATTTTGTACATAGCTCGTCCACTGCAGATATGTGACTTGACGAGAAACGCAGACCAAGCTCACTTAACGCACGCACTATAATTCGTCTACGAATTGATGGATGATATTGCGCTAATTTATCAGCTTTTAACCTAACAGTTTTCGCATTTTTATCAAATTCCATAACTTGTGAACTAGCTTCGTCAACTTGAGAATTAATGTAGTCAAGATCGTCTCTAGCTATTTCAGCTCCACGAGAAAGCAAAGTAACCATATTCGCATTAAAAAATCGCGAAATATAAGGCATTAACGTGTGTCTAACTCGAGATCTCAATGGATAATTTTCTGAAAGTTCCTCATTTTGCGAAATATCGTCACCATTTGTAGGATCATCCCACCATGAAATGCCTAAATCCTCGCAAATACCAGTAGTATCTTCTCTACTAAGCTTAATAAGAGGCCTTGCAAAAAGCACGTTTTGACGCACTGTTACTGCTTTCATGCCAGCAACTGCTTCTAAACCTGCAGAATCTTTTAGCCCCATCATTACAGTTTCTGCTTGATCATTTGCAGTATGAGCTAGAAGCACGGCTGCAGCTTGCTGCTTTTTAGCAACATCAATAATTGCTTGATACCTAGCATTTCTAGCAGCAGACTCTTCGCCTTCTCCCGAATCTTCAACGTTCACAGATTGAATATACACGTACTTTTCATCTATTCCAGATTGCAAACAATGCTTAGCAGCAGTATTGGCAATTTCAGTTGAGTGTGGCTGCAAATGGTGATCTACTATTACGACACCGCAACGAATACCCCTACTTGCGCACACAATCACGCTCAATGCTGTAAGTGCAAGAGAATCTCTACCTCCAGAGCACGCAATAAGAACCAAAGGAGCATCAACATCTGTCGCGTGGTTGCCATGTTCGGAAAAACGCGCGTCTTGTGCACACAACGAAAGTTCGTCAAAACAATGCTTGATTGCGCCAATTCCTGCGCGTATGCGAGAAGAATACACCATAGCTTCTAGTGTAGCGCGCTAATAACGCTAAATTGCAACTCATAAATCATAGTTTTGGCAATTCTGCCATAAACTTATTAATCGCTACGAACGCTCCCCAAATATCAGCTGGCTGGTTCGCAACAACAGCGAAAGTTAGTACTCCACCACTTTTCCTAGATACATTACCAACCATAGAAGTAACTTCACTTAAAGAACCAGTCTTTACGCGAAGCATACCTGCAGAAGATTCATCCGCCAAACGCTTTCTTGCTGTTCCAACTAAACCAGGAAGAGACAATCCTTCAGCAGCTGCAGCACCTCCAGAATCGGCTTTAATATTAAGCACCTGTACTTGAGCTAGCGTTGTTGCGCGCAACCTTGATTTTGGAGACAAGCCTGAGCAATCAGACATGTGCAAACCGCGTATATCGATATTGAGCTTGCGCAATCCCTCTTTTACTGCCTGAACTGCACCTTCCGGAGAGTTGAATTTGTGAGTTGCAAGCGCAGTCAAACGACCAAACTCTTCCGCCAATGTGTTGTCTGAAATACGAAGCGTATATGCCATTATTTCGTTTAAAGGTGCAGAAGAAACTTGTGCAATTAAACGCGAATTAGATGATATTAACGATTTAGTTTCGCTCACCGGTATTACAAGATTTTCAGATTGTGCAGATTTATTTTCATTTTCAGAATCTTTGTTATTTTCAGAAGAATCATCTGCAGATGAGTCTGAACCGGAATTTTTTTCGTCAGAAGTGGTTTTATTAGAATAATTACTTATAACTATTCCTTGTTTGCTTAATAATTTAGCAAAAACACGACCAACACTTAAAGCAGGATGAGGATCAGAAAGCGGAAAATCTGTCATAGCGTCAGCGTCAACACCTTGCACTGAAAGGTCACGCTGACGAGCATCATCTATAGCCAAAGATGACGTTTGAGCATAAAAGCGTCGTTCAACATCTGTTTCATAAATCAAATCAGGAGCACGTTTTGCGCCAAACAATGAGTCATCAACAGCTAATGAAACTGTGTGAATATTTTCAAGTTTCAGCGCGTTGGCTGTTCTTCTCGCTAATGTTGTTAAGCCTGCTCTGCCATTAACATGGTTCCAATCGTTTTCTCCAACTCCAAGAAGCATGTCACCATTGCCGCGAAGCACAAGCTTTCTAGCATTCGTACTAGAAGCTCGCTCTGGCTCACCGCCTGTTTTCGGCAACAAAAATACTTGAGTATCAAGAGTTGAACCCATGTCGAGAGTGCGAGAAGCCACGCTAGCAGTTAAAGTTTTAAGCGTTGACGCTGGCTCTCTTAAAGCATTTGGCTCATGTGAAGCAACTACTCGCCCATTAGCATCCATAATTACTGCCGAAGTGCTGCTACTCATAGAAGCATCGGAAACCAACTCGTCAATAAGTTTTTGAGCTTGCGAATGATTTATTTCTTTACCATAAGTCACGCCTTTAGCTAGGGATTTAACTCGCAAAAGTGATTTAGGAGAAGAAACAGTTACAGCATAATGTTGGCTTCGCAACGTCAAAGGACCGGGAAGAATATCATATACGTCAAGCAAAAAATAAGTAAAAATAATTGCTGCACTAACTATAACTGCTATAAATGCAATAAGTAATCGCCAACGAGAAGGATATTGGCTTCTTAAAACCATAGCAGCGTATTTACTTTTCTTCTGTGTGCTACTTGGTTTAATCTCAATCTCACTGATTGGTTCAGATTCACTACTTGGTTTAGGTTCAATACTTGCTTTAGGCTCGATACTTTTGTTGGGTTCGCCGCTTTGCGTCGGCGTGCTCGCATTAGGAGTATTTAAGGCATCGTTTGAGCCTTTACTACTTTCCATGCGAGCACACCTTTAAATCGATTGCAAATACCGCGCTTAACTATACATTGCGCTTGCAACAAAGCGTGCGTAAGTTACGCAGTAATAGACGCGAATCTGCGCAAGTTTTCTACAATGCGAATCATGCGCTTGTCCATCACTTTGCCGCCAAGAATTACGCCAACAACCAGCACAACCAAGCCGTTTACTATGAACAGAATGCTTGCAATCCACAAAAGATTCGGGTTAATAGCCAAAAACGCCATAGCTGCAGCAATAGACGGAATCATGCATACTGCAGCAAGAAGCGTAAAACCTATTGGAGCAAAGGATCTAGCGCCTGCAGAACCTTGCGGCCTAGAAAATGGCTTTTCGATTGACGCTACAGGGTACATTGCAATGCACGAAGAAATTAAGCCAATGCCTATGGAAGCAAAAGCTATTCCAATTGGACAAAGAGTTTGGAATATAACTGCATTCACATTTTGCTGAACATTTACTACGAAGAAAAGGAAAACGTAAACCCCTACTCCAATAATCGCGAAATAAACAGCGCAAATCACTGACCAAACTATTGCGTTCGCTAAGCGATCGTGCACGCCTTTTACTCCAATAATCGCGTGCATAGTAAAAGCTGTGCCATCGTATGCAATATTGTTTCCAACAACCATGCCCATAAGCATCGCAGCATACATCATCCAGCCAGAAATACCTAAGTTATCTGTTAGAGACTCAAATCCTTTAGCATTAAAACTATTTCCTCCTGCGATTAGCAGCATAAAAAGCGGCATAAGAAGCAAAAATAGCTGACGCATATCTCTTCTCATAACGCTAACAATTCGCGCAATAATCGCACCGACTGTGTTGTCTGGAACAAGTGCAAACAAGCCGATTCCCTTAGTTTTAACAACTGTTTT
Source organism: Gardnerella sp. C0026F2 (assembly GCF_056590715.1). Taxonomy (NCBI): domain Bacteria; kingdom Bacillati; phylum Actinomycetota; class Actinomycetes; order Bifidobacteriales; family Bifidobacteriaceae; genus Gardnerella; species Gardnerella sp. C0026F2. The sequence continues at coordinate 82,201 of NZ_JBWPWR010000001.1, read as the reverse complement.
TTGCTCACCGCGAATAAGCTTCGGCTCTAATTTTGCGCAAAATACAGAGATTGCAAAGCAAGCAGCAATCGTTACAACGCAAATAAAGAAGCGAATAACAAGCGAAAGCCAATTGCCATTAATTGCATCGAGCGGCAAGGCCATAGCTGCACTTAATGGCGTAAAAGCGGACGCAGCACAGAAACTTGAGCTGATTTCAATTGAGCTATTTGTGGCTTTGCTATTCGCACCCATACCAGAAACAAAAATCATGTACACTATAAAAATAACAACGTAAAAAATGTTTCTTGAACGCTTGTTTATTAAAATAGTATCTAAAAGCTCAATAAGCATTTTACTTAAAGACACGATTGTTGCAACATAAAGCGGAGCTGCAATTACGCTTACTAAAACCGGCACAATTCCAAAGTTTCGGTACGCTAAAGACCACAAAGCAAGTGCGATTGTGAAGCTTATTGAAAGCGCTCCAAAAAGAGAGCCAAGAAGCATACCTGCTTGCTGTTTTACGTAAGGAATGCCGTAAAGCGCAAAGCTACGCGATTTTAGTGTTGTGTCGCTGCCAAACATAAATATGTTTACAAACAACGTAAAAATTGACACAATCGACGCAACCATTATTGGAGCAACTTGGAATTCCCGCCATTCTTTAGCGTCTGCGAGTATTCCCGGATTAAGATAATTGCCTGTTTTCCAGCCTGCAAAACCAAAAGCGCATATGATTGCAAGTCCAAAAACAATTACTATAGCAAAACCAATTTTTTGCCAAATTGACTTTCGCATAACAGAAAAAGTAAGCGCCCAGCGAAGGCGAACCATTGTAAAAATCATAGACATTACGGTTCTCCTTTTTAAGCGTTGAGATTGGCGGAAGATGCAGGAGCATTATCAGATTTACCGCCATTAAGCCAGTCGATGCGTGCAGCCGCGTGACGTCCGCCAACAAGCTCCATAAAGCGATCTTCAAGATTCTTACCTTGAGCAACTTCTTCAAGAGAGCCAGCAGCCGCAACATGACCTTCGTTAATAATCGCCACGTGCGAGCACATTTTTTCGACTAATTCCATAACGTGCGAAGAAATAATTACCGTGCCGCCAGTAGAAACGTACTCTGCGAGAATATCCTTCAAATTCGCGCTAGAAACAGGGTCCACTGCCTCAAAAGGCTCGTCCAACACAAGCACGCGCGGGCTATGAATCATAGCTGTTGCAAGGCAAATCTTCTTAGTCATACCAGTTGAATAGTCAGAAACCATAGTATTTGCAGCTTCTGTTAAGTCGAATGCAGAAAGCAAGTCGGTCGCGCGACGAACAGCCTCAGCGCGGCTCATCTCGCGAAGCATGCCAGCGTAAGTTAAAAGCTGAAGGCCGGTAATCGTCTTAAAAATCTCGTCTGCTTGAGGCATTAAACCGATCGCGCGCTTAGCGCTATTTACGTCGCTCCAAACATCGTTGCCAAAAATCGAAGCCGAGCCAGCATCTGGCATAAGCAAGCCTGTAAGCATCTTAATCGTAGTGGTTTTGCCAGCACCGTTAGGGCCTACCAATCCATAGAAAGAGCCTGCTGGAATGTCTAAAGAAAGATTATCTACAGCAACTTTCTTGCCAAAAGTCTTAACAAATCCGCGAATAGAAACCGCTGGAACATCTTCGTTAGTAGCGTCGTAAGTGTTTACGCCAAAAACTGGAACGCTGCTAGCAAAAGTATTTCCGGACGGATATTCAGACGGGACAGAATCTACCATAAAAACCTCGCAGTATACAGATAAACGCACGCAGTACACCACATTAATTGCGCAATCGCACGTTTATATCAAGATTTCTATTATCTCATACTCGCAATCTTTGCGCAATCACAACGCCATCAGCCGCCGCACACACCACACTAAACACAAGCACTCAGCGACCGGTATGCTGAATCGGCTTCCACTCGCTCTTTGAGAAAATAGCTTGGAACGCAATAGGCACGTACGAAAGCATAAAAATCGGGAAGCTAAGAGCGTACGCAAACAGCTCCTTATTCGTTGCGCCAAGCTTATCGTGTTCGACCAAAATAGTGAGCGACACAAATATCATCATGCCTAAAACGCTTGTAACAGTAGTTGTAATGAAGTTAATCATTGAATAGATTTGACTCATCCATGTTACAAATCCAAATGCAGCAAAAATAAACCCAAGTATTATTCTTGCAACAGCCAAAACCATAAACGGGAAAAGCATAAGCGTAAAATCAACCGACGAAAAATCTCTTTCGCGAATACCATGTCGAATAAGAGCTGCTCCATAGTAACGAAATACTTGCAAGAATCCCTTGCTCCAGCGAAGACGCTGCCTCCAACTCTGCCTAAACGACACAGGCTGTTCGTCATATAATACTGCAGAACCGCAATATCCAACTTTGTCTCCGTGAAGAATAGCGTCCATAGTAAATTCAAGATCCTCAGTAAGAAGATGGAATTTCCATCCGCTATTTCTGTGCATAATCTCACGCGAGAACATGAATCCAGTTCCACCAGCATGGCAACTTGAACCGAATAGCATTCGAGAGTTGTTAGTAAATCGCGATTCTCGAATAAACCAAAGTGCAGAGCCGGAAGAAACCCAATTATCTGAAAGATTCACGGAATTGCGGTAGCTAGTTAAAATTTGATATCCTGCGTGGAAACCTTTATTCATTTCCTCAAAATAATGCGGATCAAGTTTATTGTCTGCATCGAAAACGAAGTATGCGTCATAAACTTTATCTGCACCAATTTTCATAATATGGTCGAGAAGATAGCTGAGCGCATAACCTTTACCAATATGCTCTTTATCAAAACGTTCGACTACGTTGCATCCACAATTGCGACCAACTTGTGCAGTAGAATCAGTGCAATTGTCTGCAACAAGCCAAATATCAATAAAATCTTGCCTATACGTTTGAGTTTGAATGCAATGAATAAGATTACCTATAACAGCTTCCTCATTACGCGCAGAAATAAGCACAGCATAATGCTTATCCATTGGCGCTTCAGGAAAAACAACAGGTTTAGCGAATAAAGATGCAACGGCACAAACACCTTGATACACAACACCGCTTATGCCAATAAGTATTACTAGTACATCAAATATTGATAGAAGAATCATCGCTTCCATCCGCTCCGTGGATTACTTTTTACGTTACTTTTACTATTTTTTGTATTTTTTGTATTGCTTACTATTTTAGACTCACCTACTTGCAATTTTGCTTTAGGAGAATCCTTATTTTCAGAATTTACTTTACGATTCGCAATATCTTTATTTACAGCATCTAATATTTCGCGCGAAATCGGCATTGTTTCCAATACGTCCGTTTGATCAGAATCATTAGAGGAAACTTTGCTGCTATTCGCATCGTCAGAGTCTGACACATAAGCTTGCTTATACCAATATAAAATATCTTCGTTCAAAGAAACGCGAGAGCTTGTGCCTTTCATTACGCGATGAACACTTTCGCTCATTGGATTCATGAACTTACGACCAATCGCTTCAACGCAACGAACAATAATAGAAGTATGATCAGGATGAGGATCGTTCATAAGCGGAGAAGAAACTAAACTATATTGCTTCGTGCATACTCTGAAAATCGCTTGCAAACTTGCAGTTACAGGCAAAGCCAAAAATGCTCCAAGAGCACCAAATACAGCGCCCATTACAAGAACTGAAATAAAAGCTACTGCAGGATTCAAATCCATAGTCTTTTCGGAAATCTTCGGCGAAATAACCATGTTTTCAATTTGTTGATAAATCGTAATAAAAATTAATGTTGCAACAGCTGCACCAAAACCATTGGAACCCCACGCAACCAAAATAGGCAAAGCTCCACCCAAATAACCACCAATTGTAGGCACAAACTGCGAAACAATTCCGCAGAATAAGGATAGCGGAAGCCAATACGGTATATTCATCACAATAAGGAAAATTGCGGTACCTACTGCGTTAATAGCTGCCAAAATAATTCGCGAAAACAGGAAGCTCGAAATCTGCTCTTGAACAACTGACCAAATAAATAGGAAACGACGCTGAGCTTGCGGATTCATCCAACGGCACATGCTACGACGCATAGCTGGACCTGCTGCAGAAATGTAATACGTAACCATAATAATGGTGAGCAAATCAAGCAGAACAGTCATCAATCCCCATGTTGTGTTAAGTGCTTGACCAGCAAAATCAACAACCCAAGATGTTTGCACATGCTTCAAAATTTCCATGCCAAGCTGCTCAATATTAGGCATTTTAAAACTGGTATAGTGAAACACAAAATTCGCAAATTGGTTGTATAAATCAGGCAAGCCCATAACCATTGAAACAACCTGTTGAGCAAATAAATTACCGAACAAAGCAAGTAGCAAACTAATTACAACAAGCAAACCAGTTAGCGTAAAACCAGAAGCAACTCCTCGCCTCCAGCCGTGCTTAACTAGTCGAACGACAAGCGGTTCCATTGCGAGCGCAATAAAAACAGAAATCACAACATCAAAAACAATGAATGAAATACTATTCCAAGCGAACCATAAGAAGATAGACACAAAAGTAACAATTGCAACGTAAATAAGTGCACGCCCCAGCCAATCTGGCGGTCTTCTATCGTCGCCTTTGGCAGGGAAAAGTGAAGCTAAATCTAGCTTATTTTCACTTCCATTAATATCCTCATGCATTTCATATTCATGCATTTCTTGCTCTTGATAATCCATAGACACTATTGTAACTGCGCGAACTGATGAATGCGAATTAGCGGCATGTAGTATTAATTTATTCGCATCTACTCTATTACTCGTAACATTATGTAACACAAACTTAACGAGATATTCGAGTCGCTGAAATCCAAAATGGCATTCATAGTCATAAACTCATTAATAGGTTTTTAAGAAAGGAATGGTGGCCATGACCACTTTGCAAACTAAAGAAGATGCCGCAGCCCTCATTGAAAAGGAAGGCATTGAATACGTATCCGTACGATTTACTGATTTGATTGGCGTTCAGCAGCACTTTACTGTTCCAGCTGACGAGTTCTTACACAGCGCTTTCACTGATGGAATGGCGTTCGATGGTTCTTCTATGCAAGGCTTCCAGGCTATTAATGAATCAGATATGAAGCTTATTCCAGATGTTGACACTGCTTATGTTGATCCATTCCGTAAGCATAAGACTTTAAACGTTGCTTTCTCTATTGTTGATCCTGTAACAGATGAACCATATTCTAGGGATCCTCGTCAGGTCGCTATTAAAGCAGAGTCTTATTTGAAGTCCACTGGCATTGCTGACACTGCAAGCTTTGCTCCTGAAGCCGAGTTCTTCATTTTTGATAAGGTGCGTTTTGCTAATGACATGCAACGCTCCTTCTATGAGGTTGATTCTAACGAAGCTCCTTGGAATTCTGGAATCGACACTGAAGATGACGGCAGCAACAATATTGGTTTCAAGAACCGCGTAAAGCACGGCTACTTCCCTGTGCCACCAGTAGATCACAATCAGGATTTGCGCGATGACATGGTTTCAAATTTGCAAAAGGTCGGCTTGATTCTTGAGCGTTCTCACCACGAAGTCGGCGGTGCAGGTCAGCAGGAAATCAACTACCGTTATAACACGCTTGTTCACGCTGGCGACGATTTGATGAAGTACAAGTATGTGGTTCACGAGACTGCTGCTTTAGCTGGCAAGGCTGCAACGTTTATGCCAAAGCCAATTGCTGGAGATAACGGCACCGGTATGCACTGCCATCAGTCACTTTGGAAAGATGGCAAGCCATTGTTCTATGCAGAAACTGGCTACGCTCAGCTTTCTGATATTGCACGTTGGTATATTGGCGGTTTGATTAAGCACGCTTCTTCTGTTCTTGCATTTACGAATCCTTCGCTTAACTCTTACCACCGCTTGGTTCCAGGCTACGAAGCTCCAGTCAACTTGGTTTACTCTGCTCGTAACCGTTCTGCAGCTATTCGTATTCCTCTCGCTGGAGACGCTCCTGCAGCTAAGCGCATTGAGTTCCGCGCACCGGATCCTTCTTGCAACCCATTCTTAGCATTCTCAGCTCAGCTTATGGCAGGCTTGGATGGTGTTATTAACCATATTGAGCCTCCTGCTCCTGTTGATAAAGATTTGTACGAGCTTCCTCCAGAGGAGCATGACGGCATTAAGCAGGTTCCTTCTTCGCTTGGTGAAGCTTTGCAAGCTTTGGAAGAGGATCACGACTTCCTTATGCAAGGCGACGTGTTTACTAGCGATCTGATTGAAACTTGGCTGAATTTGAAGCATGAGGAAATGGATATGGCTCGCTTGGCTCCAACGCCACTCGAGTACGAGCTTTACTTCCACATCTGATTTGTAGTTAAGTTATTCTACAAATAAGCCGGCCCTACGATTTCGCGGGGTCGGCTTTTTGCGTTCAAGCAGATTGATGAGTTAGCTGTTTATTTTTTAGCACGTATTTTACATCAGCTTGAGAGGCGACCTTCGAATCATGAGTGACAACAATCACACATTTGCCGTGTTTGCTAGCAGCATTTTTTAATATTGCAATAACTTCTTTAGTTGTTGCAGGGTCAAGACTTCCAGTAGGCTCATCAGCCAAAATTACCGGCGCAGAAGATACCAAGGCTCGCCCAATTGCAACACGCTGCTGTTGACCACCAGAAAGTTTAGTAACGTTACGATTTGCTTCTTCTTCAGTTAACCCAAGATCTACTAACACTTGAGCATCCGCGCGCGAATTTACTAATCGCAAATTTTCTAACGGCGTCAAATAGTCAATAAGATTAAAATTCTGAAAAACAAGCGAGATATGTTTTTTGCGATGCTCAACATATCCTGTTTTTGCAATATTTTCACCGTTAAAAAGCACTTCGCCACTATACGGAGTATCTAATCCAGCTAAAAGCGAGAGCATAGTGGACTTTCCAGCTCCAGAAGCTCCCATAATACTGTACATTTTGCCAGTTTCGAACTCTGCATTCACGTCATTTAGTACCGCAATATTTGCAGGTCCGTAAGTGTACTTCACATTTTTTAATTGCAATAAAGCAGACATAATAAGCTCCTTATTTTTACATAATTTAAATATGATTTATACGATTTGTTTCATTTATACGATTGCGCTGTTTGTAATTGCGCTTTTAGTAGAAAATTCGCATACGCAACTACATTTTGCTAGCTAATTGTGCTTCTGCTAACTCATAGCGCTTAGTATTTGCCGAGGCTTCTTTATTAAGATTGGCAGCACTGCAACAATCAACGCAACTATTGAAATAAGCAAACCCATAACAAAAGAAGTAAACGTTTGTGTCAACGGCAATACTGGCATACCATCCGCAATAAATGACGAATCAGCACTATGCAAAATCGCAGAACCAATAACGCCAGAAAAAGCAGCACCCAATCCCAGCGAAATAACAAATGACACAATGTTAAGTATCACTATTTCAACAAGCAATTGACTAGCTATTATTGCTCTAGATAATCCAATAGACACAAGTACGCCAATCTCATGCATACGCGCCCTAACCCAGAACACTAATACAAGTCCAAGCACTAAAATTCCAACAAAACTTAGCGCAACAAAAATCATTCGCACAAGTTGTTGCACAGAATTAACCGAGCTTATTACATCAGACAGTTGCGAAGCGTTCTGCTCTACATCCGCCCACTTGCCGGCAATACTTTTAGCATCACGTATTGCACTAGCTAATAAATCAGAACGCTCAACAGCACAGCGCAAAACACCTCGCTTAGAAGAGCCAGCCAAAGACAACGCCGAACTTAAGTCAGTAAATATGCGATTTTCTGAGGCATCCGAAGGAAGCGCTCCTTTAGTTTGTAACTTGCCGGCAAAAATGCCAACAACTCGAACATTTACATTAAACCCCTGCTTAAGAGTTATAGTAGAACCAATCTTAAGATTATTCTTTTTAGCAAAATCACGATGCACTATTGCTCTACCAGAAGAACGATTAGTAATATGCTCACCCTGCTCTAAACGGTACAATCCTTCTTGAAAACCCTGAGACAATCGAGAATCTGTTGTGCCAGTAATTCCAGCAGCATGAGCCAAAACATCATCGTCTAGTCTTGGACCCTGCGCAGGAAGCACAAGTTGCTTTCCAACAGGTACAGCTAAAACATCGCGCTCTTCCACTACAGTTTTTACGCCCGAAATCGCAGCAAATTTACGAATTTGACTAGAGTCAATTCCTTCATTCGCGTCTAAATCTTGCGGAATTGGAGAATTAGACGTAGCAACAGAATTAGAATTTGTATTACTTTGCTCTGGAAGAGTTTCACCTCGAGTTTTTGCTCGCACAGTAAAACCTAAACCAATACTTGATTGAATACGATTTCTAGCATCATCAACAGAAGCACTAATACCAGCTTGTGAAACTAGCGCGCTTAAAACAAGAGTCATAATCAGCACAATTATTGCGTTGCGTCGAGGTTTGCGCAATATTGCAAGTTTCGCTCGAGCACATAAAGAAATTACTTCACCATTCATAATGTTACTCACTAACTTTTCAAATAACTTTCATACGACGAATTATGAAAACTATGCCGCCAAACAGCATAGTTTTACTTTTGCAATCCGAGGAGCTCACGAGGAGGTTTGCATATAATTGGCAAATAAGACAACACTACTACAGCAACAACTACAGCGCATACTATTGCAGAAACTCCAACAAAACACTGAGCGTCTACTTGTACGCTAAGTGTTTCCAAAGTTTTTGTTGCCAAAGTTGATTCAAGATTTCCACCAGCTTGACCCATATTACTCAATTCACGGGCAGCTGATGATTGCACAGAGCCAAGGGCAGCATTAGCCATCAACGGAGCTATAACTTTTGCAGAAAGGTAACCCACAATCAACGAAGGTATTGAAATAAGCACAATCTCAGCAAGATATTGACTAACTATAGATAATTTGCCAGTGCCAATCGCAACAAACACACCAATTTCATTACGTCGCTCATTCATCCACAGCAAAAGCACCAATCCAAGCGCAATAATAGCAAATGATACAACAGCAATTGTTGTAACAGTCATTATTGAGCGCACTCCCTTTGCTGCTTTCAGCAAACCAGAAACGAACTGATCGTCACGAGTTAGTTGATAGTTTTGCAAATCAATAGGCAATTTGGCAGCTTGCGCCATAATATTATCCGCATCCTCGCCGCGCTTTACCCTAAAACTTGCGTCCTGATATATTTCTTTTCCTGGCTTATATTTATACAATTCGCGCGTAGTTTGCAAATCAGTATAAACCATATTGGCAGTCAATTCCGCTCTAGTTGCAACTTGACGCTTATTTGCTCCCGAATAAATTCCGACAATACGAGTTTTTACGGTTGCAGTTGATTGGTTAATATTGTCGGCATCGTAAGGGTTAGCGCGAAGTGTAAGAGTATCTCCTACATGCAATCCGTTAGCTTTAGCGAGATCTTCATGAATCAGTGATGCATGAACGTTGTTAGCAATAAGATGCTTGCCTTTAGACATAGTTATTGCTTTTGTTTTAAAAGTATTTAAACCAGTAGAGTCATTCGTCCCTTCAATATTAACGGCATTGCCAAACTGCTGTTCACGCTTATTGTCATACTCTTGTACGCCTGGAATTCTTGCCGCTTTAGCATTAACTAAATCCGCTGTTACATTTTGTCGAACAACGTAGGAAGCAATTCCATTTAACTTTGCAATTGCCTGTACATCTTTAGGTTTTACAGTTCCAGCTCCTCTAGGAGTTCCAGGGTTTATTTGAGGGTTATTTGCGAGCACAAAACTAGACTCTGCTTGCGCTTCAACTTTTTCTCCTTCTCTACCTGCAGCACTTGAAACTGCAGAAGTAGAAAATAACAATGTCGAAATAAGAAATACAATAATGAAAACTATTGCTGTTTTTATTCGTTTCCTCAGAATGTAGCGTATTGCACGAGAGATAAACGTCATCGACTACCTTTCTTCATTGAAAATTGCTTGTATATCAACCTTTAAATATACGGGTCACCAGTATAACATATCAATACTGAAAAATGCGTTTAGTGTCATACTTTACAATGCGCAAATCTACCAGTGCATAAATCTATGCTATAAAAAATTTCCCTCTACAAAACAAATTGTAGAGGGAAACTTTTATTTGTATTTAATGCGCCTTTAAATTTTGCACATTTCGTTAGATCTAGTCTTGGTTAAAATCTATTACAAGCTTATTATTTTTAATACTAAACTTTCCATAAACATAACCACTATTGGTAGTATGATAGTCTCTCCATTCATTATCGTCATCATCATCATCGTCATTGTGCTTATAACGATAAGAGATATCTACACCAATCTCATCGCTCTGGAAAGTTCCTGACGACATGTCAACTTGATCCAACGTAGGAGTGCCATTAACACTACGCTTAATATTGTCATAGCTATACCTTGTGTAGTAACTAAAGCTTGCAAATCCACAACTTTCTGGAACATCGGTTTCAGTTGACGCTACGCATTTATCAACATGCTTTTGAATAGCCTTAGTAAGCTCATCCTTTAATGTTTCTGTAGCTTCTAACTCTAAACTTGCAGATTCTGAACTATCTTTTCCACTAATTAACACATTCGTAGAATTTGTGGTCCATAGTTGTGAATTTTTTGCAGATTCAACGCGGTAAGACCCAGGATACACAGGAAGCTTATATTCTGTAGTTGATGTGTATTCCGAATAACCGTAGTCTGAACTGTAGGTGTCACCGCTATATTTTGGCGATTTTTTGAGAGCAGACAAGTTTATTTCAGAATCATTAACTTTTATTTTATCAACTTCATTTGGCACAGTTATGTTGATGTGACCAAGCGGCGGATATTGAACTTTATAAGAGTCAAAGAATAGCCACTGTTTGCCAGCTGGCACAAGAGTTATTACCGTTGAGGCATCTCTATCTCCAACTTTGTAAGAAAGCTTAAATGAATTGTATGGGCCATTATCAACATTCATATAAGATATATGATTCTTAGAAGCTCTGCCTATTGCGCTTGTAAGTAGTGTACGATAATTTTCTGGAATTCTAGAAGAAGACCAATCTGTCATATTGTTAGCTTCATCAAAATTGCCTTCTTGCAAAGACTTCACATAACGTTGAATAGTTGCTTGTGGAGAATACACATTCTGTTGAATAACTGTATAACCTATACCAAGAACCACAATAACAATGCCAATTACAATAAGCATAATTTTTGTGCTGCGCTTCATCGGTGCGCTTTTAACAACATTACCTGCTGCGAAATTAGAATCAAAAGAATCAGGATTATAATATTCTGTAGGCTGATTTTGTGAATAATCTTGCTGATTATAATACTGCTGATTCTGATACCCCTGCTGCCCATAAGCATTTTGGCTGTTATAAGCAGGCTGAGGATAAGCTTGTGTGTTCTGCTGAATGAACTGCGTTTGTTGCACATCATTCATTTGATTTTGCTGATATTGATCATTTTGAATTGGCTGATAATTTGAATTAACTTGTTGCGGCACAAGACTCGCTCCACAAGATGAGCATACTATAGCTCCATAAGCATTTTGACTATTGCAATATGGACAATTCATACATTTCTCTCAATACGTTTTTAAAAAAATTACAAGGGAGCCTAGCTGGTTTCCCAACTAGGCTCAATTATTCTTAATTAAAAAAACTTAGGCAACGATGGTGCATTTTTATATGCTGCCCAGAAACCTGACCATGCAGATGACATAAAGCTCTTATCGATGGCCGATACAATGAACATTGCAATAACGCCTACGAGGATGAAGATAACCCACATCCACTCACGATCAAGCTTGCCCTTATATTGTGCAGTCGCTAAGAAGGACACAGGCACCAAAATCAGCAGCACAAGGTAAAGAGCTTGCAAAGCAATAGATGGAATCTGTAATGCCAAAGAAGGATTATGGATGAACAAAGACGCATCTACAGAATCAAGGTTTATACTCACTCCCTGCGTATTGCCTGACATGAAATCTTGCGCAACATTAGCAGCTTGTCCAGTCATTAATCCAACTAAAGCAGTCCTAGACGGTGGAATAAATGCTAATACTGTAGCAACTATTTGCAAACCAACAAGTGGAACAAGCTTTTGTGCAAAAAGAACATGAAGCTGAGCTGGTGAAACCTCATCACCAAACATCTTCATGCCCAACAAAGCAACACCGTAAACTGCGTATACAGTTAAGACACCAATAATAAACTTGTAAAGGAACACTGTAAACGGAACGCCTGGAGTAGCTGGAATGCTTGGTCCTCCAAAAGAAGTTGACACTGCATTTGCAACACTGGCAGCTGGTGATGTCATTGCGTTAACAATAGTCATAGAAGACAAGTATCCTTGCAAACCAAACAGCAAGCCAGAAATAAGTGCTATCAATGCTGCGTAGAGGTTAGATACGCGATACTTCTGGGAAGGATTCTTAAGAGCAGTTACCAACCAACGGAAGAAGTTCATCATCTGTTCAGCATTAATCTGGTTTGAAATTTGGCTGTAGTGTGAAACTCCTGGAGTATTTGGACGATTCTGCATTCCTGGCATACCCGGCATTCCTGGCTGAGCTGGCATACCCTGCTGAGCATATGGATAGCCTGGACGTTGCATGTTTGGCGCACCCTGCTGAGGCGCACCCTGCTGAGGCGCACCCTGCTGAGGCATACTAGGACGCGCAAACTGTGGAGCATGCTGTACAGCAGGCTGAGCAGGTGCAGGCTGGGCTGGAGCAGGCTGAACAGGTGCAGGCTGGGCTGGAGCAGGCTGAACAGGTGCTTGCTGAGCAGCCTCAAACTTGTTTCCACAGCCCTTGCAGAATTTTGCAGTATCAATATTCTGAGTACCGCATTGAGCGCAAACTTTCACTCGTCTCTCCTTTGTTAATGGAACAGATCCAATAAATTTGTTAACAGAGAAATGTTTAACAAACCACTTGCGCTCAATTCTATTACTAAAAGCACCCAAAACAAACTAATTATAACAAAAAGTGCTTATTTTAAGGCAAAAAAATTCTATAAATACTACGTAAATCAGTAAAAAATACGATGTAAGAATAGAAAAACAAAAAAATATACTAAGTTTTTATTAATCAAAAGCAAAATTAAATTAAATTAATAAACAAATTTGCAATAAAACCTAGATAGCAAATCCCAAAGTACGAGCTGCAGCTACTGGAACTGCTTCATCTGCCCAATAATCCTCAAGATTCTCATCAGTGGAAAGCGAACGCATCTCTGCACGATCAATATAAAGTTCACCGCGAAGATGATCCGTTTCATGCTGGAAAATACGCGCAGGCCAACCATGCAAACGCTCGGAGTGTTGTTTGCCATCCTCGTCTTGCCAAGTAGCTTGAATATCAAGCCAACGCTGACGAACAGCCTGATAGCCGGAAACACTTAAGCAGCCTTCATAAAAACTGCGTGTTTGAGTGCCAATCGGCTCATAATGAGGGTTAATAATTGCTCTAAACGGAAGCTCTGCAATGTCTCGAGGATCGTCTTCATCGTCACGAACATGATCTTCAATAACAGCAATAGCAAGACCAAGACCAATTTGAGGAGCAGCTAAACCAACTCCAGGAGCTTCTAGCATTGTGCTATGCATTAACGAAATTAGCTTAGTAAGAGTTGCGCGAGTAAGCTGACCGTCATACGCAACAGTACGCTGACGAAGAACTGGCTCACCTGCTTGCACAATCGGCAAAATACCGTCTTCTGTAGCAGAATCAAGCAAGCGCTCAACAGCGCGACTGAGCTTAGTATCGACACTTGCATGATGCGTAAACATAGGACTCCTTTTCACCGTTTTAAATAACGCGCATAATAACGCGAAAATATACAAAATTTACATGCCGCGAGCAGAATTTGAAATCCGCACTAAAGATATAAGTGTATCAAAATTATTTGCGCACTGCTAGAGCAGACTGAAATGTAAGCAGACAGAGAACGCAAAAATAAGCAAACTTATAGCTTCAGATTATCAACCACAACTTGAGCAAGACGAGCGCAAACCTCATCCGCTTGAGTTTGAGTTGCAGCCTCGCACATAACACGCACAAGCGGCTCGGTGCCGCTAGGACGCAAAAGCACGCGACCTGTATCTCCAAGAAGTTTCGATTCTTTCTCAACAGCTGCAAGCACAGCTGCGTTAGTTTTCGAAGCCATTTTATCTACATTTGGCACATTTACAAGAGCTTGCGGAAGCTGTGGGAAATCTGCAGCCATTTGCGAAAGTTTCTTGCCTGAACGCACAACTTCACGGCACAAAGTCAAAGCAGTAAGCGTGCCATCGCCGGTGGTTGCAAATTCGCGATTAATAACGTGACCAGACTGCTCGCCGCCGAGTGAATAATCATGCTTGAGCATTTCTTCAAGAACGTAGCGATCACCAACGTTTGTTTGCACTGTTGCAATGCCCATATCTTTAAGCGCAAGTTTTAAGCCAAGATTGCTCATAACTGTAACTACAAGAGTGTCATGATTGAGCTTACCTTCAGCCTTTTTAGCGCGAGCAAGAATACCCATAATTTGATCGCCATTAACCATATTGCCGTTTTCGTCGACAGCCAAGCAGCGGTCTGCGTCGCCATCAAACGCAACACCCAAATCAGCATTAGAAGCTTTAACCATAGCTTGTAACTGCTCAGGATGAGTCGAGCCTGCATGATCGTTAATGTTGTAGCCGTCAGGAGATGCGTTAATAACTACAACTTCTGCACCAGCGCGGCGCAAAGCCTCAGGAGCTACAACAGAAGTAGCACCATTCGCGCAATCTGCTACAACACGCAAACCTGCAAGCGGCTTTGGACGCGTAGTAGAAGCGTTACTTAAAGGCGCAACAGCAGAAACCAAGTGATCAATATAAAGGTTTGTTGCTGTAGTAGTATCATGGCTGACTCGACCAACACCAGCACCAGTTGGACGCTCCCAATCTTGACCAAGCACAGCCTCAATCTCATCTTCCTTGCTATCTGGAAGCTTAAAGCCTCCGCGCGCAAAGAATTTAATGCCGTTATCTGGCATAGGATTATGCGACGCGGAAATAACAGCACCCATTTCAACGTTAAGCACGGAAGTGAGGAAAGCAACGCCAGGAGTTGGGATAATTCCAGCATCGATAACATCAAAACCGCCAGCACTCATGCCAGCAGCGAGAGCAGAAGCTAGAAAATCGCCAGAAACGCGAGTATCTCTACCAATAAGCGCGCGGCGACGAGCATGAGCGGAGCGAGAAGAAGTATCTGATGACGCTTTTTCCTCTACAGCAGACGCAACCGCGCTTTTATCTCCCAAAACGCGCACTGCAGCGTCACCTAAATCCAAAGCAAGTTGCGCTGTTAAATCGCGATTTGCCAATCCACGCACACCGTCTGTACCAAACATTCTTGGCATAATAAAGCCTCTTTCGCAAAAATCACTTCATCCTGCGCGCAAGCAAACAACATCGCATACTAGCGCGTCACACACTATTCGCAATTCTACTCACTGTTTCACATAACGCGCTAGCGCTTTGACCGAGCTAACCAGTGAGAGTTAAACCACCAAACAAAGACACTAGCGCAGAAATGAAACTGCACAAGTGTCCCAAAATGAGCAAAATCAGACACTAGCGCAGAAATGAAACTGCACTAGTGTCCGAATTTAGCGCAAAGAAGCGTTGTAATGCTGCACTTTAAGCGTGCGGCGAGAAGAATCGAGGCTGCCAAGAACCATGCGGCGCAAAGCCTGATCCGCATCAGCATGAGCCTCAAGCCACTTTTCACCGTGCTTAACCAGCTCCTCAACCGGCGCATACACAGGATACAAGCCCTCAATCAGAGCCTCAGCCATATGGAATGTGCGGTTCTTCCAAATCCACTCAACTTCAGCAAAGTAGCGCTCAACATAAGGCTTAACCAAATCGCCTTTAGCTGTGCTTGCAAAGCCGGCAACCACAGCACCCATTTGCATATTCGTCAAATTGAGATTACGCAAAGCCTGTTCGAAAGCCCAATCCTTAGCTTCTGCAGTCGAGCGAGCTGCACGAGCCTGGTAAGCGTATTCTCGATTCTCAGTCGTGTCGCGCTTAGCGAGTTCCGCGTCAATTCCAGCTTCATCCAAAGCGTTCACACCTGCGAGCGCAATAAGAATGCTCCAACGCAAGTCGTTGTCGATTTCCAAGCCTTCCAGATTCACGGAACCGTTAAGTAATCCGTTAGCTACGCGCAAGAACTCAGCATCTCCAACTTCGCCGTAGCCAAGATAAGCCTTGAGCAACTGGAATTGCTCGTCGGAACCTGCAGCAGCTGCCAAAGCCAACTGCCAGAGTTCGTGAGCAACATGCTTTGAGACTTCTGCTTGACGCTCAGGCACCACGTAGTGGCTTGCAGTTACCTTTACTTGACCAAGAGCATAGCGGAAAGTAGTTGATTCGCGCTCAGTTGCCAAAGCTTTAAGGCTAAGTTCCACGAAGCGTTCTGCTGGGAATTCTGCGTCGCGAGTCATGTCCCACAACGCGAGCCAAATAAGCGAGCGCGTCAAAGAATCCTTGAAACGATACAAGTTTTCTGCAGCAAACTCAAGCGACTTTTCGTCAAAACGTAACTTTGTGTAAGTCAAGTCGTCGTCGTTTACGAGAATAAGTGCTGGCATTTTTTCGCCGCGCGCTTCAACAACTTCCGTCACTTCGCCGTCTACGTCAAGTTCGATTCGCTTTGTGCGCTTAATTTCGCCAGTTGCTTCATCTACATTGTAGAATCCAACAGCCAAACGGTGTGCACGAAGAACAGGATGCTCAGCTGGAGCGCTCTGACGCAAACGCAAGGAAGCAATAGTGCCGTCACTAGCTTCTTCGACTTCGGTAGAAATCGTGTTAATTCCAGCCTTTTCAAGCCATTGAGCACTCCAAGCTTTCAAATCGCGTCCGCTTGTAAGCTCTAACTCGTGCAACAAATCAGCCAAAGTTGCGTTGCTGTATGCATGCTTGCTCAAATAGTTGTGGATTCCTTCAAAGAACTTTTCGCGACCAACGTACGCTACGAGTTGCTTCAATACGGAAGCACCCTTTGCGTAAGTGATGCCGTCGAAGTTGACAGAAGTGTCGTTCAAATCGTTGATTGGAGCCACGATTGGGTGCGTTGTTGGAAGCTGATCTTGATTAAGTGCCCAGCTTTTTTCGCCGGAATTGAAAGTGCTCCAAGCGTCATGCCATTCGGTTGCTTCAGCAGTTGCAAGAGTAGAAGTGAATTCTGCGAAGGATTCGTTAAGCCACAAATCATTCCACCACTTCATTGTCACGTAGTCACCGAACCACATGTGTGCAAGCTCGTGCAAAACTGTTACAACTCGGCGCTCAGCATAAGCGTCCGTAACTTTGGATTCAAACACGTATTGGTCGCGAATTGTAACCATACCAATGTTTTCCATAGCTCCAGCGTTATATTCTGGAACGTAAATCTGATCGTACTTTGCGTACGGATATGGCACTCCCCAAGTCTTAGCGTAGAAAGCAAAGCCTTTCTTTGTAATATCGAATAAGTAGTCAACGTCTTTTGCAAAAGCGTCTTTAAGTGCCTGACGGCAGTACATTGCCATTGGCACTACGCGACCGTCTTCGTTGTCGTAAGTTGTGTGCCATTCGGCGTAAGGTCCTGCGCAAATAGCAGTTAAGTAGGAGCTCATCTTTGGAGTTGGCTCGAATACCCAACGCTTCATGCCTTCTACAGCGCCATTTTCCAAAGTGCCATCTTCCGTCTTGCGACCTTCAAGCGCTGTTTCGCTTTTAACTGGCATATTGGAAGTAACGATCCAGCTTTCCGGAGCGTCTACCGTAAAGTCAAAAACAGCCTTTAAATCTGGCTGATCAAACACAGCATAAACGCGGCGAGCATCCGGTACTTCGAACTGAGTATACAAATACACGTTTCCGTCGGAAGGATCCACGCTTCTGTGCAAACCCTCGCCCGTGTTGGAATACTGGCAGTTTGCTACAACTTCTACGGTATTATGCTCAAGCAAATTTGCGAGCTCAATTCGGCTGTCTGCAAAAACTTTAGAAACGTCAAGAGCGGTACCGTTTAACACCACGGATTCTACGCTGTTTGCAATCAAATCGAGGAAGCTTACACTACCAGCTTTAGCATCGAACTCAATCTTCGTGCGCGATGTAAAATCGCGTCCGCCTTTTCCTAAATCAAGCGCAACATCGTAATGAATTGGCATTTGGATAGCATCGAAGCGTTCGGCAGCTTCTACGCGAGTAAGATTTGCTCCTGGCATATTTTGTACCTTCCTTATTTTTTCTTATTTTTAATTATATTTACGATTATTTTCAGCTATTTACGAATAATTGCGAATATTTTTGATATTTTTGATTATATTTGATTATTTTCTGCAATATCCGCAACTACCGGTACGAGCATAGGCTTCCTGCGTAAAGCGCGAGCCACCCAACTACCCAACGTGCGTCGCATAATTTGCTGCAATTTATAAGTATCATGCTCGCCGCGCATCATAGCATCCTGCAACTGCTCAACAATTTGATGACGAACCTTCTCAAAATCAGCCTCGTCTTCAGCAACAGCATTCAAAAAAATCTTCGGACCCGAAACAACGTCAGCGTGCTCTGTATCAACTACAACAAAGCTCGAAACGAAACCTTCCGTGCCCAAAATCCTGCGCTTTTCAAGCTCTTCATCTGTAAGCTCACCAACAGAATCGCCATCAACATACACGTAGCCGCATGGCACAGAACCAACAACTGCAGCATTGCCATGATACAAATCCACAACATCGCCGTCTTCAGCAAGCACAACGTTATTTGGATCAACGCCAGTTTTTACAGCAATCAATCCGTTTGCAACCAAGTGACGATGCTCACCGTGAATTGGCATAGCGCACTTTGGCTTCACAATGTTGTACAAATACAGCAACTCGCCTTCATTGCAATGACCAGACACGTGAATTGCAGCGTTATCTTTGTTAATTACGCGCGCACCCAACTGCACAAGCTTATTAATAACCTTGTAAACCTCGTGCTCATTGCCTGGAATAAGCGAACTTGCAAGAATAACAGTATCGAATTCGTTAACAGTAATATCTCGGTGACTGCCATCTGCAATACGCCCAAGTGCAGCCATAGGCTCGCCTTGTGAACCAGTGCACATGTATACGAGCTTGTCATCCTGAATATCTTTCGCTTGTTTTAAGTCAACAACAGTATTTTCAGGAATATGCAAGTAGCCTAAATCTGCAGCAATTGACATATTGCGAACCATCGAGCGCCCGACGAATACAACTTTGCGCCCAAACTTATGCGCAGCGTCAACCACTTGCTGCACGCGATGCACGTGACTTGAGAAGCTAGCAACAATAATTTTGCGCGTAGCTTCAGCAAAAGCGCGATCCAAAGCCGGACCAATCGAAGTTTCAGGCTTCACAAATCCTGGAACTTCAGCATTAGTGGAATCAGCCATAAGCAAATCTATGCCTTGCTCACCTAAACGCCCAAACTCAACTAAATCAGTAATGCGATGGTCAAGAGGAAGCTGGTCAAGCTTAATATCACCAGTATCAATAAGCGTTCCGGCTGGAGTTTTTACGCACACAGCGAGAGCATCCGGAATAGAATGCGTAACAGTAATAAATTCAAGGTTAAACGGACCGACTTTCATCTTATCGCGACCTTCTACGCGAATAAGCTCCGGATCAATATGATGCTCTTTGCACTTAGCTTCCACAAAAGCAAGAGTTAGTTTTGAACCAATTAACGGAATGTCAGGACGCATCTTAAGAAGGTAAGGCACGCCACCGATATGATCTTCGTGACCATGCGTTAAAACCAATGCCTCAACTTTGTCTAAGCGATCCTGAATGTAGTGAAAATCTGGGAGAATCAAATCAACGCCCGGCTGCTCTTCTTCTGGGAATAGCACACCGCAATCGATAAGCAAAATATGACCGTTATATTCAATTACGTTCATATTGCGACCGATTTCACCCAAACCACCAAGCGGTACGATTCGCATTGAGCCTTTACGATACTTTGGCGGCGCAATAATCGCACCTTCTCTTTGATCGTTAACTACAGGAGGAAGAACATTTCCTGTTCTACGAGTTGATGACTTTGCGTTTTCTGTTTTAGTTTCTTTGTTGAATTTAGCTTTTTTAGTTGATTTAGTTTTAGCAGATTTTACATCTTTAGTAGATACTGGTTTAGTTGAAGTATCAGAAGACATTTTTTTATTCACTTTTTTCACCGACTGTCGAATTTGCTTAGACGACGCAGAAGATTCTTGGTTATTAAGAGAACGCATATTATCAGCGTCAGATTGCAACGCATCGCGTACTACTTCAGCAAGAATTTCCTCAGTACGTTCATCATATTCTATTTTCATATTCATCTCACTACATCTTGCGATATTGCGCACTTCTTTCTAGTGTACCGTTAGGACTCAACTCAGCTTTTGTTACTGAAACGGCAGAAACTTTACAAGGGCGTAAAGTTTCGGTCGGATTAAAGCGAAAAAACGGCAGAAACTTTACACGTGTGTAAAGAAACGGTCGCGAAACCGCCAAAAAACGGCAGAAACTTTACACGGACGTAAAGTTTCTGTCGGCTACGCGCGAAAAAACGGCAGAAACTTTACACGCGCGCGCAGTTAATGTCGCTTTTTAAGCACCATTACAATAAACCAGCCGAACGTTGCGATAGGTATAGCTGCCAGTGTTGAAATCCACGGAACCATCATGCCAGCGTGAGCACTCCACGAGTCGATTGCAGCTCCAGCAGCCATCGAGCCTAAAGAACATCCGACAGAAGACGCAGTTGGTAGCCATGAAAGACCTTCCGTAAGCGATTCTTCAGGAACAGTTGCTTTAACGATAAGATTTCCAGTAGCAAAAATTGGCGAAACGCATAAGCCGGAAAGCACTTCAAAAACGCTCATAAGCATAAGTCTGTCAATATTAAGACTCATAAGCACAAATCCAACAGTTAAACCAGTCAAAAATACAATCAAATGCGACCAATTAGAACCGCGGAATTTATGCGATCCAAAAATAATCGCTCCCACAAGCGAACCGCATGCAAACAATGCCAGCTGCATACCAATAAAATGATCAAGCCCTTGAGCTTTCATTGCAGCTGTTACAGACACGTCAAATGCACTAAAACTCATATTAAACACAACAAACATGAGCACAAGCGGGATAATACCGCGGTAAAGCAGCACGTTTTTGCCGCGCTTTTTTGAGTGATGATTGTGCAATTGCTTAAGACTAAATTTGTCTGCAAATGAGCGTTTCGCTTCTTGCTTTTGAGATTCCGCATAATCTTTAGAAATTTCATCTTCTTTTTGAGAAGCGATTAATACATCGACATCTTCAGCTGCAGCAGTTGGAACTTCTACTACTTTAAGCACAGCAGGTTGAGTATTTTTTAGAGAAAAGAACCAAGCTCCGCCCAATCCACTTGCAAATACTGGCACGAATAATTGCGAAACAGGATGCACGGAAGTTGCTAACCACGCAGCCAAAATAGGTCCTAATATAAACACAATTTCATCGATACCAGATTCCAACGCATAAGCAACGTTTAATAAAGAATCGTCATCTTCTGCACGCAATGTATAAGCCCAACGAGTACGCACCAACGCGCCAAAAGCAAACTGAGTTACGCCCATCACAATTGCTAACACAAAAAGCAAAACAAGAGGAACCTTAAATAAAGCTGCAAATGCAAAAGAAATCATAGCGATTACTTGAGCACTTAGCGCAATAACCCCAACTTTACGCTGACCAAAACGGTCGAAAAGCTTAGCATACACAGGAGTTACCGCAGCCTGTGCAAGCACATACGACGCAGACATTGCTCCAGCAACAGTCCAGTTGTTATACAAATGGTTTAATGCAAGAACAATTCCCAACGCGATCATAGACATTGGCAAACGCGCAATCGCGCCTGCTACACAAAACGCTTTAGCTCCATTAAATGAAAATAATCTAGAATATTGATAAAATACCGATGCTTTATTAGTTGCCGTTTGCGACGACATATATTTCTTTACTCCTTTTGTCAAGCAAGTCACACACGTTATACATTTGCATATTTTTTATTAGCACGTTTTAGAACGAGCATTCGCTTGCTTTGAACGAACTCTCGGCTCACCTGAGTAAATATACAAGTCATCCACCAAAGATTTCACGTTCTTAGCTTCATAAGGATGATCCGAGCGCATAAAAGAAGCATCTCTTCTAAGCCCGTGATAATCATAAAAACTTACGTCACACGCTGAATCAGTATGCAAATAGTAACGATTTACTCCGTTATTTCTTAGCATATGCATTGTTCGCTTCCACAAGCCTCCACCGACACCATGCCCACGAGCATCCGGAGATACAAGGAAAAGCTCCAATTCCGCTTGAGTTAAATTATTGATATGAGATTTCGCTTCAAGTTTAGTTTCCAACGCGCGCATGCCATACGCTTCTTCTAAAGCGAGAGCATAGTTTTTGTCACAATTTTCTTTCATTGCGGCTTCTTGCTCGCGAAGCATTCTCCCTACTTCTGGAAATAAAACAGGTGCGTCAAAAACTCGCGCCAAAAGCAGACCCATAAACTTACCGTCTATTTCAGCAATAGTACCATGCGTTGAAGGTTCCAAGTAATGCAACACAGATCTTCGAGAAAGACTTAACGAAGCATCTTTCCCAACTTCTTGCGCAATACCCCAAGTACGTTCATATTCTTTAACCATTGCATCAATATCGCTGAGTTTTACAGAACGAAATTCAACAGTCATGGTTCTTCCTTACTTCATAATTCGTTTATGCGTCATCATCATCGAGGGAGATTAACGTGTCAGAGTGTAACTCGGCAAGGATCTCATCTTTCGTTTTTTGCTCGGCATGAATTTCCCGTTCACATTCATCCGATATGTTCACATAATAAAGGGTGGCATCGATAGCATCAAGCGGAACCTTAGTCATAAGAGACAAAAGCAGACGATACCAGTCAAGCTGACCAAGTTTAAGCGCAATATCTTGTGGATTGGTTGGTTTTCTTCCGGTTTTCCAATCGACTATCGTGTACAATTTGCTTGGATCTTCTGGATTTAAACCACCTGCGAATATTGCGTCGATTTTTCCATTAATAATTTGATCGCCTAATTCTGGAACATGAGCTACAATCGGCTGCTCTGCTGCTATAGGACGGCGATGCGCCCATTTTGATGTTATTAAACGCTGCTTCCATATCAACAATTTGCGCTCCGAAGATTTTGCATTTTGCGAAATATTCTCGCAAGTTTCATCAACGTTCTCAGCAACGTTCTCAGCAACGTTCTCACCAACATTCTCATCAACGTCATACTGAATAGAATTTTTATTCACACAACCAGCTTTTACAAACTGTTCAGCCCAAGCATGAAAACGAGTTCCCAAATCAGAAGCAGGCGAAGAAACACTAGGAATAGGGCGAATAATTGCCATCCATTCCTTTCGCAAACGCTTAGCATCCGCATCATCAAAATCTTCATTCGCGCGCGAATAATCATTACGAAACATAGCGCGTCTTTGCACAGCAGTCACATTGACATTTTCAACATTAGAAAGCTGCTCTGCTCTGTTTTTTAACTCTTGAATGTTGCGATACCAATCAATTTTCGGCATTAAATCCGCATCTTGTAGCAAAGCTTGAGCTTTGTAAAGCAAAGAATTATCTTTTGAAATACCAGAAACTTGATTACTAATTTTTGAATTTACAACGTCTTGCGCAGATTTTTGCAATACACTACGTATAGCTTCACTAGATGCACTCGGCCAAGATAATTGCTTCTTATTATCTTCAGTTGGAATAGAGCTTTCCTCGCTAAATAATTGCGCAAGTTGCGAAGCTGACTCCCCTACAACATAACCTACTTGATTTGAAGAATCTGAAACCTTAGCTGTGACCTGAACCGGAGATTCTTCAGATCCTCGCATTGAATCATACATTTCCTGCCAAAAAACAGAAGGTTTTTTAACTCTAGAAGTTGAAATATTTGAAGATTCATCTACAGAAGAAGCTGCACTATTTGCAGAATTTTCTTTATTCTCAACAACGCTCATAGCATTAGACTGGCTGCAAGTGAGCAATGCTGCGAATTTAGCACGCGTCAAAGCAACATACATAAGGTGACGCTCGTCAATGTGCAAAGCGCGCCCACGCTCCTCGACTTGCGAAAGAGGCAATGTGCCAGTTTTCATCACAGCGTTATACACTTCGCTAGCTTCTGAAGGAATCGCTTCTACTGGAGCCTGCTCATGCTCATGGAACTTTTCTGCCAAATCAAACATTTCTCTAGCTCTTGAACCATAAACTTCTGCGTCAATATCGTCTACAGTTAACATATTTTTCAAAGATTTTTGAGGTTCCATGCTAGTTTCAAGATCAACATCGTGAGGGAATCTTGGCAATATATTTGCATCCACTCTCATAGAAACAGGCACTTTTGCAGCAACTTCGAGCGTTGCGTATGCCCTTTCCCTGTACACGCCACTTTGTTGCGTTGCTATTACGCGCAAATTATCGCCTTGATTACTTGGGAACACGCCTTCATTAAGCCCAACTATCGCCACAGCAGGCCATTCCAAACCTTTCGATTGGTGAATAGTCATTAATACGACATCCGCAAGTTCATCCACTGAAGAAGGTTGATCGTTAATTTTGTCTATATTGAAAATCCAAGACATAAACCCATGCAAAGTAGGAGTTGTAAAATCGCTCATTTCTTGCAAATACGCGTCTGCTAGTAGACAAATAGAATCGACAGTAGAGTGCATATCGTCAAGAAGCGTTGCATTAGAGGAAGTATCATTCATAAGTGCGCGAGATAGCGCAACGTCAATATCAACGTTAAGCGTTTCTACAGCAACGCGCATAATATCTTGCAAAGAGCCAGATTGAGCACGTTGTATTGCATGAATCATTTGCCCTATTCTTAACACTGCTACATAAGCTTTAGAGCTTAAATTATTTTTTAGCTCAGAAAGCAAATTATTGTCATTTTTGTCGTTTTTGTCGTTATTTTTTGCTTCTTCGCTTAGTTGAGTTTCGTATGCTTCAAGCAAAACATCCGCCACAAAAACTCCACCATGAATACTATTGGTTTGCGAAGCTTGAGATTGCTGTTCTCGAACAACTTGCGACCACTTAGAGCGAGGAGTTTCAGCGTCTACTAAACCTGCTTGCACTAAAGCACGAAAAACATATTCGATATTCTTTGATGTTGCAATATTAGCTATAGCAGCCAAATCGTCAGTATTAAGCGCAAAACGAGGAGTTGCAAGCAATCTCATCAAAGCTTGAGTATTTGTGTGATCTGCAACAACAGAAAGAAGAGCTAAAACATCTCGAATTTCTGGTTTTTCAAGCAATGCAGAATACCCAACAGTAAGAGTGCGCAAACCTGCTTTTTGTAATGCTTCTTCATATAACGGAATATTATTTTTGCTACGGAAAAGAACTGCAACTCGAGCAGATGCAGAATTAGTATCGTCGTTTTGAGACAGCGCATTATGTTTTACATATTTTACAAAACGCACAACAGCTTCTACTTCTTGATATTGCGTAGGCATATTTAACACACTAAAAGTACCTTTTGGTGCATTATCTAAGTATTGCAAGTTTTTCACTTCTACTTCTGCAGCAAGTGAACTACTATGACGAAGCGCAGGCACCCGCAAAGGTTTCGTAATAGAATTTGCAGCTTTTAAAATAAGCTGCGAATTGCGTCGCGTCCTAGTAAGAGAAAACTCACTTGACTGGTCAATATTTAGTGCTTGCTCAAGCTTTCTAAAAGCTCCAGAACTAGCTCCTCTAAACGAGTAAATAGCTTGGAAGGGATCGCCTACTGCAGCAATATGCGTTTGTTGAGTAGTTAAAAAGTCTTGATTTTCACTAGTATTCGCAGCAACACTAGCTTCTTCAACACCGCTAGTTTTTTTATGAAACAGCGTTGCAATCAGCATTGCTTGAGTGGTAGAAGTATCTTGATATTCGTCAAGCAAAACTTGGCTGTATTGGCGGCGATACTGCTCTGCAATAGAAGGAAAATGCGTTACCAAACGGTATGCAGCAATAGTAAAATCGCTAAATTGCGCCATATTTGCGCGCTGCTTTGCTGCGTCAAAAGCCAAAACTAATTCAAGTAATGCATTGCGCTTCTTAGCAGCTTCAAGCAAGTTATTACAAGATTCGTAACACTTATTTTTTAATGTAATATTCAGGTATTCTACGTATTCTTTTCCGTAATTTTCGCACTTTTCGAAATATTTTTCATCCGAATCGTTTTTTCCGCGACGCAATTTAATAGAGCTAGGCTTTTTTGCAATTATTTCAGTAGTTTCAGCGCAATTAATTGCTTTTTGCAAATGTTCAATCCAAGCGTTATTCCACTTTTGAATTTCTAGAACAGCTTTAGACGTGCTATCTATAGACTCTCCCCTGCTATTTATGCCAATCATCGAGCATGAAATATCTGCTGCGAGCGCAAGCACGTCGTCAATAAGCGCATCAAAACTATACCAAGACAGTATTTCCGCATGATTAGTAACATAATCGTTTACTAGCGGTTTTATTAATTCGCGCGCACCTGCATCGCTTAAAGGTTGCGTATTTTGATCAAATCCAACGAGCAAACCATATTGGCGCACAATTGACTGGAAAAAAGCATCGTATGTCATTACTTCTGGCTTCAAAAAGCCACTTGAAGATGCAGAATTTCCGTTATTGATGAGCTTATTTATTTCGCTACTATGCTGACTTACAGCTTGAGCAACTCTTGCAAGCAGCTCAGAAGCTGCTTTATTAGTAAAAGTCAGCCCCAAGATACTTTCAGGAGCAACTCCGCGCTCAATAAGGTCGATAACGCGACGAGTCATCGTATACGTTTTGCCGCTTCCAGCTCCTGCAACAATAATCATGTTCTTATTTGTTGGCGCTTGAATTGCTGCAGCTTGTTCCACGCTATCGGTGTTCTTGCGAGTAAATTGCTTATTTGTTTTATCAATCATAACTACAGCACCTCATATACAGTGTCTATGCAACCTGCGCATGCTGGGCATACTTGTTTTCCATTGCAATACTTCAAGTGTTCAGAAGTTGGGTGCGCAATAATCTTATGCGAACGAACTGCAGCAGCAGCATAGCAAACGCGCGAAATCATAGTAAGAGACCATTTTGCACTTTGATTTAATGATGTAAACGACTGCCAAGCGCTTTCGCTTACATTTTCTGGACAATTCTTCGCAATATCGTCAAGCTGCGGACAATCTAACAATCTTGCCATATTTTTGAATCCAACTCGTAACTCAAGCGGATTATTATTTAAAGCATTTTTTACGCAAAGCGGCGGCTGATACACGTTTTCAGCAACGTTATGATCTTGAGCAGGATAATCGTTCTTAGCAACGTGAAATAGAACACTTCGTGAAATAATCGGCGCATTCGACGCATCAATAAGCGGATTCTCATCAGAAAAAAGTAAAGCAAGCTGATAGCAAACTAGCTGCAAATCGTTAAAAACTCCGCTTGCTGTTAAAGGTTTTCCTGTTTTGTAGTCCAGTAAACGAATATGCTCAGAACCATCTGAATTGATGCGCTTTTCCATGCGATCAATTCGACCGTGAATATGCACTTGCATATCTTCACTTGCGCCATCCGGCCATCCTCCAACTAAAGCACCCATCAATTCGTAGCAGTCATGCGTAGTAACGGTTTGCAAACTTGCATTCTTAAAAGTATTGTTCAATACGCGAGTAATATCATTAAATCCAAAATGCGCGCTTGTTTGCAATTCGCAATACGCTTGTTGCAATCTACCTATGCTACTTTCTAAAGATTTTTCACTCTTTGTAAGAGATTCTAATATGCCGTTTTCTGACTTTTTTGAGTTAAGCGCATATGTTGATTGATCGTAAGAAGTAACAAAATATTGCGCAATTGCATGTAACGCACGTTTAATATTCTTCTCACGCGCAAGAGCCGAATAATGCTCCTTACTATCTCGAATATCTGCAAGTTCAGGCGCAATACTTAAGTAATACTTTTCCATAAGATTTGCGATTGCGTTACTGCGGCGCACAAGCGGAGAGTAAGGCGAATAGTCGGCTGAATTATTCGTCACTTCAGTTTCATCGACTTCAGTTTCATCGACTTCAGTTTCCGGCATATCGTAATGCTGATTTTCGCTTGCCCACCTTGCAGTTTCGTGAATTAGCGTGCCAAAATACGTTGCGGCACTGCCGGGCTGAGGACCTAAAAGCTGACGATTTACCAATCCACACACAGGGCATGCCCACAAACTGTCTACAGCTGAAGGAGACAAGCTTATAACAGAGTTAGTTTTTTTAGCAGAGCTAGCTTTTTCATTGTATTTTTCATTATCTTTTTCAACAGAAGATTTCTCATCAACATAGTCATCGACATCGCTCATAAAATCCCACTCAAAAGGATCAGCGCAAAATACTCCATTTTCTTTAAGTAATTGCAACGTTTGAGCAGCGTCAATAATCGCATTTCTAGACTTACTATTCTCACTATCGGAACTACCTGCACTACCTGCACTACCTGCACTACCTGCATTACCTACATTATTTCCAAACTCTTCTTTCATAGAAGAAGCACGCAAAATTTGCGAACGAGCAGCACACACTAGTCCACGAGCATCCATATCTAAACCAGCAAAAGGCGTAGTAAATTCCGTAAAAGGCGTGCGCGAATTTTCATTATTGTAGTATCTTTCAGGCAAATAATAATAAAGAAAGTCGCTTGGCACAGCACTATCGCTATATTGCGCGCTTATATACAAACGCTCTGTTGCGCGCGTAATAGCTAACAAAAAACTGCGCTGTTCCGAGGCAAAAACTGCAGATTTATCATTATTTGAAAGAAGTGACGCATTCACAGTCAATTTAGAAGCAGAAATTTTAGAATGCAAAATAATATTCGCTAAACTTTCTGCGCCAAACATAGTGCTACGAGAAGCAAGATTTGGCCACACACGTTGTTGCAAAGTAGGCATCCACACAAGATTCCAATGTTTTCCAACAGAACCAGCAGGAGTAGTAAGCGTTACAGCATCTGGAACAGGCGCTACTTTAGCAAGAGAATCAGCTTCAATTTCCATGCCACGAACTTGAGCTATAAAATCTGCAATACTTACAATATTTTCTTGTTTAAAAGTATCGTCAAACGTATTCATTGACGAGATATCAGAAGAAACATATGAAGAAACGTAATCAAAAAGACGCATTGCAGCATCCAAGCGATCGTTAGCTCGATAACCTTCCGAATTATGCTGTAAAGACATACGCTGCCAACGCTCAGCAACATGACAAATATTCCAAGCCTCACCAAGAGCGTATTGAGCACTACTCAAATCAGGATTATTGTGCATACGAGAAGCGAGAATTTGCACGTTTTTCCACAATTTTACAAAAGATGCAACGTGCGGATTTCGAGGTGCCATATTCTGCAATATTTGCAACACTGTAGAATCATTACGAACATTAGAATCATCATCTATAAAACGTGCAACATCTGCTACACAAAGCAAATAGCACGCATCAAGAGACAATGGCATAAGCTCATTTGAACTGCCATCAATACGACTATTATCAACCAAAATTTGAGATTCAAAGTACGCTTTGCTTTGTGCATTATGAAGCGAATTTTGCAACAAATCCCAGTTATGAACAAGATTTCGCAAAGGCACATTAGATTCAAAGCTCTTGTTATTTTCACAATTTTTCTCAATTAAAACAGCCGAAAGAGAGGAAAGAGAACGCATAAGCGAATCTACAGAATATAACTTCGCAGGTATTTCAACGTCTAAATCACCGTAAAATCCAGAATCACTCTTAGTAATCGAGGAAAGTGGACTATCCATAATATTCTGAACTCGCAAACGCACCCACGAAGCCAAATTTTGCAAACTTCTACCATGTTTTACTTGCTCAACAATTCCAGAAAAACCGTGCTGCGCAAATTGAGCAAGTTCAATAAGAGCAAATAAACCTTGCACAAACGGCTCATCTTTTAATGGGCGAGTTACTAACGAGTATCGCACAGGAACTCCAGAAGCGCGAAGTTGCTCGCCAAAAAGACGAACAGTGGAATTGTCGTGCGCAATTAACGCCATATCGCTCCACTTGCGCTTATTATTTACGTGAGATTGCTTCATTTGCCAAATAACAGCATCTAATTCCTCACGCTGTGAACGATATAACGCTGTAAAAACAGTGTCGTCTGAGTTTAGATGAGAATTTTGTGTGGTTTCTATAGGCTCAATCGGTAAGGACCCTGCAAATTTTGGCATTTTCCAAGGGCGATTTGGGAGCGCAACATCTGTTTTATATTGCGAAGTAAGCGAAAGAGAAACGCGTGAAGCGAGTAATTCACGCATCGAAGGTGCTTGGGTATAATTTGCAAAAGTTGGATCTGCAGAATAATTTTTAGAAGAATCAGCAGAATTGTCGGAAGAATTTTCGCAAGAATTTTCGCAAGAATCGGCAAAACCCATATATTCTAAAGTTTGCTCAGCAGCATTCAACTCATTCAAAGCTGCAGAAATTGCATAATCCGGGTACGCTCCTCTAAACGATTGCACAGATTCATCCGGATTCGCAAGCAAAACTAAACGCGTGCCAATCTTCGACAAAGTCTCAATAAAACTCAAGCCAGCCAAAGTAATATCTTGATAATCATCGACTACAAGAAGAGCCGGAATTTCAGAAGAGTTTACTAAACCATGCTCGCCTAATTCGCGCGCAGATTTTGCACCCTCAACCAACAGTTGCGAAGCGTCAAGTCGGAAAGAAGATTTATAAGTGTCGGCAATTATTTTTCGATATTCAGCACGCAAAGCAAACGCCAAACGCCATTGAGTTAATCTACGTTTAATAAGCACAGACGTTTGTAAAATATCACTATTATTGGCGTAAGATTGCTCGTCACTAAGAGCGCGAAGAACTGAATTTTCGCTTTCAAAATCGCTAATACCAAGCTCATCTAAACGAGCGAGCATATCGCGCAATTGATGCATAAAAGCGTTGTTAATATCGAAGCTATCTGCCAAAAATTCTGGAGACGAAGAAGCTGCTTGAGCAGCCTGAGTTGCGAAAGGCACGGAAGGTGCGGAAGTGGCGAAAGTGTTGGAAGTGTTGGAAGTGGCGGAAGTATTAGAAACTGCGCAAGTTAATGGAATAACCCATTGAGACGTTTCAAAATAATCCTTAAAAAGCGCGCATATATTGCAATCACCATTATCTCCACGCATAACATGCTCAATGTGTGCGCGCAAAACTTTACGAAGCAAAGAATCCTGCTCAGCACCATTTAGCAGCTTAGGCGAAGGCTCATTCTTTAACTTACAGCAAGCAGAAATGATATTAAAAGCCAAAGAAGCCAAAGTGCCAACTGGACGAGACTGCTTACTTACACCAATTTGACGAATAATAATATTGTCAATTTTTGAAGCAAGAACACGATTTTGCACAGCCATCGCAGTAACATTATGCGACCAACGCTTATAGCCGGAAATTGCTGCGCGCACAGCAAACTGCGTTTTACCAGTATTCGGCGCACCGTACACAAGCAACGTATTAGTCACATTGCCAGAAGAATTGCGTAACGTACCGTCAAATAATGCTTGTAATGCAATATCCTCACTCATACGCTTAATTCTAGCAATTAGGCAATAGTGGCGCGCAACAATACTATTCTTTTAATATTGCACGAGCGCGAGCATCCTTAAGAGCAAGAAATACACTGCCGACACCAATAAAAATAAGAGTAAACACAATTAACAAATACGCAACTCCAACGCCCAAAGTAGTGGCATTAAAAGTTTGCGGTGCAAAGCCGAACCAGCCGGCAGGAGCGCCATAATTGAGGAAATTATAAGGCGCGCGCATTGCATGAACACCCCAACGAACACCAGCAAACTCGCTAAGCATAGCAGCATAAGCAACATAAGCAAGAGGCGGAACAGTAGAAACATACAAATGTGCGCGAGTAGAGCGGAAACGATAATCAAAAAGCACAAAATCAGCGATTGCAAGAAGCGGCGCAACTGCGTGAACGCAAAGGCTGCTGCATCCGTTATTCATATAAGCGCCAACGAAACCAAGCTTATTGGTAGGTGCTAAGAAACACAGGTACAAAGTGAATGTGACAGCAATTGAGATGGTCATCATGAATTTGAAAATGTACCAAGCGTTGGATTTTGAGTCGAACCATGCGCAAGATGCTGCGGAATCTTGCTGCGCGGCGGAACATGCAGAATTACGAGCACGCATAAACGCAGCCGTATCAAGCAAAAGCGATCCAGCAAGAGCTACGCAAATCATAAGGTTAGAAAGATTCGTAAAATAAGTGAAGGTCATCAAGCCTTCCCACGAAGCAGCCATGCCATAAACAGATGCGATGATTGCAATTGCGCGTATTGCTGTGCGCGTCGCGTATTCGCGCGCGGTGAGCGGAGTCTTTTGTTCTTGCATGGAATCGTTTGCCATGTTATCTCGCTTTCGTAACTTCTATAATCTACTTATTATTTACTATATTTATGTTTACACAGTTGCAAGCGAAAATATGTAGAAGAAGTTGCAAAAATGCGGCGCGATTTTTGTAGATTCCTGCAAGTGCTGCGAAACAAGCAAAATGAGACAATAGCGCAAAAGAGCGTAAGTCATGAACAAAAGATATAGTCGAAGGATGGTTCGGAGTGCGCAATTGCAACAAATTGTGAAGTCAAGCGCTGAGATTACATCCGTAAAACCTGATCTAGATAGTGCTAGCGAAGGGAAACATTATGACAACATGCAACACTGAAAAAACAAATAACTGCAACGAAGCAAACGAATACTGCACAAGCTCAACAACGCAAGTCGACACATGCTTCTCTGTACGCGCACGCCGACGCATGTTCCTTAACGACGTGCGTCAATGCATCGAACGCGTGCGCACGCAGCAGCCACTCACCCATTGCATCACGAACGTAATCGTGCAAGACATTACAGCCAACGCACTGCTCGCTGCAGGAGCATCGCCAATTATGGTAACCGATCCAGAAGAAGCGCATGCAGTCGCGCAAATTGCCACAGGTGTGCTCATAAACGTTGGCACATTCCATCAGCCAGAAACTTCCGAATACATGCGCGCAGCCGTTGAAGGATGCGAAAAAGCCAATACTCCGTGGGTGCTTGACCCGGTTGGAATCGGCGTTCCAGCACTTGCTCCACGCGCGCGCTTTATACGCGAAATTATTAAGCACCACCCTACTGTAATTCGTGCAAACGCTTCCGAAATAATGGCACTTGCAGGCAAAGAAAGCAATGGAAAAGGCGTAGATTCTCACGATAACGTAAACGACGCGCTTCAAGCTGCTCGCGAATTAGCTAAAAAATACGGATCCGTAGTGGCAATTTCCGGAGAAAAAGACGCGATTTACGCTCACGGATGTTTAGCTCGCGTAACAGGTGGACACAAAGCTATGACCAAAGTAGTTGGAACTGGATGCGCTTTGGGAGCGTTAGTTGCAGCATACGTTGGCGCAAACCCGGAACGTCCGCTCGCGGCAACTGTTGCAGCGCACGTGCACGCAGCAGCGGCTGGAACTTGGGCAGCTCGCCAAACCACAGCTCCAGGCACTTTCCGCACACTGTGGATGGATGCGCTTTCAACTCTTAGCGTAAACGACATGTTTAGTTTGACAAATATTGAGTTTACGGTGGAGCCTGTTGATTGGACACTGTATTTAGTAACGGATCCGCGCATGGGAAATCGCCCGGAAGAAGAAGTTGCAGTAGAGTCAGTTGAAGGCGGAGTTACAGTTGTGCAATTGCGCGATAAGTATTCCGACGACGCTGAAATTTCAGCAAAGGCGAAGAAGTTGCGTCACGCGCTTATTGATTCCGGCCACGGCGATGTGCCTGTGTTCATAGACGATCATGTTGATTGCGCAGCTCAGCTTGGTTTCAACTTACACGTTGGGCAAAAGGATACGCCGTTTGTTGAGGCGCGAAAGGCGATGCCAGCAGAGTGGATGGTTGGGCTTTCTTGCGCTCGACCGGATTTGATGGAGAAAGCTTATCGCGAGTGCAAAGAAAACGACGTTCCACTGCCGGATGTTATTGGCATTGGTGCCGCTTTTGAAACGCATACGAAAGCGCACGACGTGCCGCCGCTGGGAGTTGAAGGCGTGAACGAAGTTGCGAAAGTTGCGCACTCTATGGGCGTAAAAACGTTGGTAATTGGCGGAATTCACGAGAACACAGTGTTCCCTATTCGCGACCTTGAGCTTGATGGAGTTTGCACAGTGTCGGCACTTATGTGCGCTGAGGATGCTGGGAAAGTTGCGCGCGAGCTTAAAAGCGTGATTACTGAGTAAAGCTAGCTTGAGCGCAGCATAACGCGTAGGCGGCAGAAACTGTACACAGCTGCACAGTTTCTGCCGTTTTTCGTTACTCACGCAGATTGCGCGCTGCGCGAGTATCACTTAGTTTGCTGAAGGATACGCACGGAGTGGTTTACCGGTCCATGCCCGCGCTCGTCTCCGCGCCCAACATGCAATTCACTTCCGGCAGCAATCGCCTCTCGAAGCCACGCCGTTGACCATTCAAGCGCGCGAAGTACAGTATCGTGATCGCTCAAATTCTTTCCCTCGCGCAAAGCCAGCCCAATTTTCGTAGCAAGCGCAGAAGAAAGAGAGCAACCAGTTCCGTGAGTTGTGCTGGTTTCAACGCGCTCGCTTGGCACGTGGCTTGCGTAGCCATCCGGGAAAACCGCAGTATTTCCAACGTCTTCGCCAGTTAAGTGCCCACCTTTTACGATTACGACAACGCTATTTTTTGCAGCCAACTCGCGCGCCTGATCGCAAGCTTCCTTAAAGTTTTCCGCAACTCGCGATTCGCTCAAAGCAGCCAATTCCGGCACATTTGGCGTAACAACATCAACGCAACTTATAAACTTGCGCATCGCATTTTCAGCACTCGCCTCAAGCAAGCGCTTCCCGGAAGTTGATATCATCACAGGGTCAAGCACGCTTACAGGAACCAGATTATCGCGCATCCAATCTCGCATTGCTTCAATGTATTCTGTGCATCCAAGCATGCCGATTTTTAGCGCATCAACCGTAACATCGTCGTACACGCATGAAAGTTGCGTGCGGAAAAAGCTTACTGGCGGCGTGAATACTTCGCGCACTTCGCACGTGTTTTGCGCAACAAGATTAGTTGATATGCACATGCCGTAACCGCCTGCAGCCATGATTGATTTAAGATCCGCCTGAATCCCGGCTCCGCCTGTTGGGTCTGTGCCAGCTACGCTTAGCACGCGCGGAATGATTGGATTTGATTGCTGCATAGACAATTCCGTATGCTGCTTACTTGATACTTGCGTCATACCTTTATTATATTGCGTCGCGCTCGTTTGTACTCAAGTAGGTCGTTACTAGCGCAGAAACCATACTGCGCCAGTGTCCGAAAAACTGTCACGAGCGTTACTAACGCAGTCACCCATCTGCATGAGTAACGAAAAAACAGCAATATACGTTATTAATGCAGTATGCTGACTGCGCCAGTAACAAAAAACGCAACCATACGTTACTAGCGCAGAAACCATACTGCGCCAGTAACGAAAAACGGTAACGATCGCGCGAGTAACGCGCTCGCAATTACGCATCACAGCCGAAGCCACTTGAACATTAACTTTAACTTTGACTTGAGTTTGAACTTGAACAGCTTGCCACTTCGAAGCGCTTCAGCCGAAGCGTCGCAGTGCTTGCTGTCGGTTAATCCGCCAAAGCCGTTGCCGCTAAGCACCGAGCCAAGCCATCCGCGCCTTCCGAATGCGCCGGATGCCAAGAACAAAGCCAACAGCACGCCGAACATGAAGCTGAACCATATTGCAGCCTGGCCGCCGCTGTAAGGCAACGCAACCGGACGCACTAAGTATCCGAAGCTGAAGTAGCCGACTAAGCGACCCTTGTCGTTCTTATCAAAGTCCTCACTCATGTTGCCTGAGCTATCTTTTGCACGTCCGTACAAAGCGTACTCAACTCCACTGCCGTCAGTCTTTAGCTTCTTAAACGCCGCAGCATTTACGGAGCCATCTTTGCCCATTATTGACGTACAGCTCTTAAAATCAGTTGCGCCTCCAGCCTTCTCAACTTTGCATGCGAACAAGCTAAGATCGCTGAGTCCAGAGAAGCTATCGTAGTCGTCGTGAACATCCGCAAACAGAGTCTTCTTATCCTTATCGCTTGCTGACTTCGAAGCCTCACTTCTATTAACCGTGAGCTTAGAGTAGTCCTCTTCTTTCATCGTTACAACGTAAGGATTATTAGCATCCGTGTGCCCGCTTAGAAGCGATCCTGCAGTTGCAGCAACAGTTGGCTTAACGTTATCAACAGGCACCAAGTACACAGGCATTACGAATTCGTAATTGGCATCGTTATTCCAGCCGCCAGCTTTGCCTCGCGTTTTATGAGTATTTCCAACCCAGCTATCGCCATATGTCATAATAACCGACAAATCATTATCTGGATTCTTAAGAACCTTATGACCAATTAAGCCAGATCCAATACTGCCAGACCTACCCCATGCGCCAACACCAGCGAAGTCAGTAAGTGAAAGACCAGTATCACTGCTCTCAGACGTTACGCCAGCGCTATTAGGAATCTTATATCCACCGCCAGTACCGTCCTTTGAAATCATATCTATGACGTTTACGTACCAAGTTTCTGCAGCAGCACCAGCGCCGTTAGCACCAGCCTGGCCTTCAGACGGATCATACGTATATAAGTGCGTATTCCAATCAAAGCTGAAGCCGTTTTGGTTATGCTCACCATCGACCTTATCGCTACCTCTTACTTCCGGCAGCAAAGATGGCTGGCAATCAGCAAAGTCCCAGTCACTTCCATCAACATACTTCCCACACTCATTTGCTGGGTGCAAAGTACCATTACGCTTAAGCTTCAACGCAGCTTGCAAATCATTAAGCTCAAATTGTTTCTTAGTTGAAGCATTGTACAGATACAGAAGAGACTTCTTATCTTTCGAAAGAACAAATCCTGGATCATCCGGACGATCCTTTACGCGCAGAGCTTTATCACCCTTAGTTTCATCGAAGCTAGCAGGCGCATCAGCTAAGTAGTCTGCAGCACCCTTACTATCGCCACCATGCTCGCTATCGACGTTTTCAGGCGCGCGCAATCGCACAAATCGCGTAATCTTATTTTCTCGCGGATTTGGCACAAGCACGCGGCTTCTCCAGCCTCGAGTCAGAACAGCAACGTCTTGCTTATTTCCTACTTGTGATTGGCGGTCACCATAGTCAGGCCGATTCAAAGGCTTCTGTTCTTTGGTCATCTTGTCGTAGTCATACTGCCTGAACGTCACCATAGTTCTACCAGGTCCAAGCCTTGGATCCTCATTCGTAACGATTTCGCTATCGTTTGGAAGCCAAATTCCCTTCCTTGGTTCATTTGCAAAGTTGTTTTCGTTACGCAAATCCATTCGTATTGCGCGCTCCTCATGACCGCTTAGCAACATTGGGTGTATTTGCACTATTTGACGCTTCATATTAACGTCGAAGTACACGCAGTCAGAAGGTTTCAGCTGACCTTCCCAATCGCCTGCATTCAAGTAATCCGGACGGCATACTTCGCTAGGCTTTTCTTTTGCGTAAGCCATTGGCAACACGTCAAGAGTATCTTCTGAGCTAGCGTCGTCTTTGTAAGAGTTTTTATCTTTTGCAGCACGACCTTTTGCATTTCTGCCTTTTGCAGCACGCGTATTTCCACGGCTTCTGCCGCTTCCGCTTCTGCTACTTCCGCCGCTTCTTGCAGTCTTGTTTCCGTCCCTATTAACTGAGTCATCGGCAAGATCTTCAGGGCTTCTAACACCAGGCATACTACTCCACGGACCAACATCCTTACGATTACGTGCTCGAACCACGCTTCCTGGAGCTAAGAAACCGCTAGGGAATGTTAGAACACCTCTAACTCCCTTATCGGTTTTAGGATTTTCAAGCTTCACATCGTCCGGCTTGGAAGTACCAGGGCAGACTTCCCACTTACTTTTTCTTCCCCACGCTCCGCGTTCTATCCAGCAGATGGAAATTGTTTTACCAATGCTGTTTTCTACGTCAGGCTCATTCTGGTTTCCAGTAGATGCATTAGATCCAAAAACAGCATTAGAAGCAGGTTGCTTAGCTTTTTCAAGATCCGAAGCAGGGTGATAGTAAACTACCATTCTTTTGGCTCCAAAACCTGCTGTAACTACAACTTTATAGTCGCGGTTTTGCGAGTTATTATTAAACCATTTATCTTTTTTTGCAACCTCATCTGTTTCACCATCATATGCAACAACGGATGGCTTCACCACATCTGTCCACATTGCTTTGAAGCATCCAACAGATGTTTCAGCACTTTCTTTGCCATCACTATCGGTAGTTTTAGCATACATTTTAAATACAGTTTGCTTATCCGTACTTGGATTTTGCAAATCCGTACTTCTGTATTTTTCAACAAACCTTCTAAGCAAATGCCTATTTATCACACCATTACGAACGAATCGTACACTTGGATTCAACGCATTCCCATTACGATCCTTAACACCATCTGCAACAATATCTATTTGCAAATTATCCTGAAGAATCTTACTAGATGTGCCATCGCTTTGATAACCCTCACTATTAGTATTTAAACCATTAGTATACGCATTGAAATCATCGTCTAGCTTCAACGCATAAGGTAACATCATAGTTGCTTGATCAGCAGCATACCAAGGTAATTTACTTGTTCCATCTAAAGAGTATCGCGTATCATCCAAGTAAACGTAATCATTTACATCATCATTACCTTTGTTATTGCGACGAATTTGGCAATTGTGGACATCACCGCCATTTTTAGGCAAGCAGTCACCATGGATATCCCATGGAGTGCCATTTGAACCATACTTCTTCGCACTAATAGTCGGCTTCTCATTATCAACCGGCATAAACCACACGTTTATCACGTTCGTTGTGTTATCCGGCGTCTTACCAGGATCGCGAAGCGCAAGATCGTTGTAAACCTGACCATTATTCACATAGAGTTGCGCATGCATGAAAGGCCTGTTATTTGCGTATCCCTCAGGCGTTGAAGCACCCTCACCGTACGCGTCGTAGTCGTTCATAGTGTCAACATCAATATTCTTAGTTATAATGTCGCCAATATTTTCGCCATCCGCTTGACCGTTCAGATATTCACCGCCAGGCATAAGGAAGTCCTTGTGAATAGCATATTCACTAACATACTTATCTTCATCAGCATGTTGGCTATTCTTATTTTCAACAAGCCTATCTGTAATATGTACTTCACTTCCGTTCTTCATATTTACAGAAGCGTCGTAAGGGAATGCAGTACCTTTGGACGCAAATCCTTCAGGCGTATACTTCACCAAATTAAGCTTATTTCGCCACTGGCATTTACCTTCGCCTACATTGCCATCGCCACCAATAGATGCAGCACATGCATTGTCACGCACAGCGTACCCTAATGCTTCATTAACCATAGGGTACGAACCATTCCATGCGTCAAATTGCTTATTATCCGCCGCGCTCATAGGAGTTAGCGAAGGCTGTGGCTTACTTTCTTCTTCTTGCTTATTGATATTCGGCGTACCTTTTATAAGCTTTAGCACATCCTGAAGGTTTAACGGCTTACCATTGCCGCCCTTGCGGTATGAGTTTATGTTCCACTTGTACACAAAGTATTGTGTGCCATACTTCTGATTTCCATGCAAGCCGTTTTGCGGCCCGTCAAATCCAGGGTCGTTTCGTCCGTCAACACTCTTCTTGTTGTCGTTTACTAATCCCCACGTATAGTCCTTACGCATATCAACGAAGCGCGTTACCTTATTCTCAATCGGGTTAAGAATAGTCTCGTCATCAGCTTCCAACTTATTGAAAACAAGATTCTTTTCGGCATACTTCTTTTCGGAAATTTCTCCTAGCTTGCCAATACCAGTAACACCACCTAAGCACAGCTTCCACTGCTGATCCGTCTCCGACGCGCATGAGTATTTAGGCTTATCTTCACCATAAGCATACTTTGCTTGAGTCTTTGTAGGATTAAAGCCATTGTCATACTGGTCGTAAGTATCGTACTTATTTTCACCCTTAACGCCAATTTCTTCCTTGCGGTAGCCAAAGATTCGCTCGTTTCGCTTATCGTGCCTCATCCAAGAAAGCATTGCCACGATTTCGTTATTATTAAGCTCAAACGGGTTCACTTGCACTAAGCCGTTTGGCCACGCAATATCGAGCGGAAGCGGGTCAGACTCTTCGTAATCCTGCATATTACTTGGCTCCATAAGCTTCCAAAGTTTATTTTGCCTCTCATCTGGAGTTTTTTCCGACACAGAGTAAGTGTCTACGTAAATTCTGGAACCAATTTCCGCAAAGTATTCCGGAATCGTAATATTTCCAGTTACAGGATCAAAAGTGATTTCGCACTTATCGTCGCCGTTAGCAGTGCAACCCTTGATATGGTCTCCAAGATTTGCTGTAATAATGCGCTTACTGTATTCTTTACGCCACTGATCGTTATTCATTCCAACAGAACGATCTTCGCCTTCAGCACTGCGATCCTGATCCTTAGATTCTTCTGCCTTATCTTCAGAATCCTTGGCGTCCTCAGAATTCTTGGCGTTCTTGTTATCAGAGTTCTTGCTACCGTTACTGACTTTATTATCTTTGCTTGCTCTACCGTTTTCTTCAGTATTAGCAGCATCACTCTGCTTGTTACCATCACTTACTTCAGGTTTTTGTACTTCAGATTTCTGTATATTGTCCTTCTTAGAAGAATCACCTTCGTTTAGCACAGCAAGCTTTACACTACCGCGCCTTCCAGGAACATTGCGCTTCTTAGCATTCTTCTTAGAATTCTTCTTAGTCGCTTTAGAAATCTTCAAAGAAGCAGGCTTATTGCTAGTTTGAGGCTTATTAGCTTGCTCATCCTGCTTACCCTGCTGATTTTGGGTAGAGTTCTCCCTTGGTTTGGCATTTTCAGTTTTTTCGCTATCAGCTTTAGCCTTGTTGTCAACTTTCGCCTTACCGTCAGCAGCCTTACCGTCAGCCGCTTTATCGTCAGCTTTATTCTTACCGTCAGCTTTAGATTTATCTTTATCCTTGCCATCAGCCGACTTGCCATCAGCTGCCTTATCGTCAGCTACGTCTCTGTCCTCTAAAGCAGCTCTATCCTCAGCAGCTCTATCCTCAGCAGCTCTAGACCCATCCGGGCTTGCAGCATCATTATTGTGGTTATAAGTATTAACCTGATGCCAAAGATCAGTCTTCTTATTACCGTCTCGCTGAATAACAATGCCGTAGCAGCTGCCATCACTTGGGCAAATCTTATCGTAGTTGTGCTCATTCCCAGGCTTTTCCTTACCGCGCGCCCAAATGCGTACCATAATCGAGCGCACGCGCTTATCTTCATCCCAAGGATTCACGCGCCCAACATAATGCCCATTCGGCTTCTTATCCCACCAAACGTTTGGCAAACCATAGCCAGGAGATACAATAATCAGCCTAAGTTTCTTTATTACGGAATTACCTGCAGCATCCCAACCGTGGAATATCAAATCATGCACACCGCGATTTCTATTCTGATCGCCCACTAATACTGTAGGAGAACCATCATCTTTAGAATTATCGCTGTTAATAACCCATCCAACTTGATCCGTTTGATTATCAAGCTCACCATTTTTATGAATGAACTGATTGTAGCTTATTGTAGTAAAATCGCCGCAACCGCTGGTATCGCAATTATTCTTCTTATCACGATTAGTCGTAATCATATCGAAATCATTGCGCACAACAACTTTTTTATTATCAAAGAATCTCTTATTTTTATTGTTAGTAAAGTATTCAGTAGCTTCATCCGGCTTCACGCCAAGCAAAATCCTCTTATCGTCATGACCCTTAACCCAGAACTTAATTTTGCTATTAACAGGAATCTTCAAACCATCAGCTGGAACGTCAACAGGATTTCCATTATTCACGCTCACTTTTACATCCAACGTTGGCTTCTCGTAATCAACATACGGGAATACAACAGGTATAACAGTAGTCGAATTATCCCAGAACGTAATCTTTACGTACTTTACAAACACGTAATTTGGCAAAACTTTAGGATCCTTGCCATCCTGTAACTGAGCACTATACTTGTTGCGCATCCAAGTTCTGTAAATACGCTTGATTTTAGCCAAGACTTTGTCATGCAAGTCTTGCTTTACAGGATCTCCAGGCTTCAACTCCTTACCATCATCACCTGCCTTAGGAGCATCGCTTACAAACCAAACATTACGCTTAGTAGCATTTTGCGCTTTAGGCCAGCATGCAG
This sequence comes from Gardnerella sp. C0026F2, assembly GCF_056590715.1. Taxonomy (NCBI): domain Bacteria; kingdom Bacillati; phylum Actinomycetota; class Actinomycetes; order Bifidobacteriales; family Bifidobacteriaceae; genus Gardnerella; species Gardnerella sp. C0026F2. Next base: position 39,780 of record NZ_JBWPWR010000001.1, on the reverse strand, counting down.
GCATACTGTCTTCACGATCCTCACCAATAGCTGCACGATCGTCATTCACAGCGGAATTATCGTCGCTATCTACGGATCTAAATTGAATAGAAGACCTAGATTGACCGTTAATTTTATCCTTGTATTCGTCAAGAATCTTAGAATGTCCGCAAGGATTTACAACGCTGACAATAGGCACTTTAGCAGCAACGCTTAAATCAGCATCCTGAAGGGTATTCGAGCGAGGCTCATCACCCCACTTATTCGTCCACTCAGCTTTATAAACAGCAAGATTCTTAAGAGGAGTATTAGAATCTCCTTCCGGATTATTAGTCAAATAGCTCGCATCAAGCGGATAATCGTTTGCCCTAGCGCCCTTCTTCTGCTTTATGGAACCATACCTATGTCTTGTACCATAATCATCCTGATTAACAGGCGGGAACAAGTTAGGATCAAAAGCCATCACCTGCTTATACAAGTCGGAACGTTTGCCAACAAAATTCACAAACCCAGCATTATTATCATTCTTATCAATAATAAGAGGATTAGGAAGCGGCTGATCGTAGGAATAATACTTAGGAGTCTTGTTATTCTCGTCATATTCCTCAGTTTGCAAAGGCTTAAACACATCCGCTTGCGTAATAATCCTATACCACAAATCCTGAGTTTCGCTCATGTGATACGTTCTATCGTTATATCTAAGCTCAAGCTTGTGTCTACCAGGCTCTGAATCCTTCGTATTATGGTCGTTCATACCAGGATTACGGAACCACTGATTGCCTCGAGCATAGCCGTTATTCGGGGAATAATAATCAGGCAATAAGCGTATATCTTCACTCTCGTTCATAAGACTTGAGTATCCCAAAGGCTGATTTACTATTCCAAGTAACACACTAGAGAATGAAATACGCCTGTTCTTAAGATAATTACCGATGTCACTGTTGTAAGGACCCAAACCAGTACCCTTAAGGAAGTGGTATCGAGGAGCCTGAATATCCATAATTCGCGGCGCACCATACCACTGCTGATGCATTACAGTGTACATGTAGAAGTTAGCGTCACGACCAAAATTAGTCATGGAATATTTACTGGCTTTAGTAACACCAAACGGGTCAGTATCACCATAAAAACCTTTGCTATTTTTCTTACCGTAGTAAGATCCTGCAGCGTAGAAGAATGAAAAGTTTTCGCAACCCGTGCCATCGCCCTTGTTAGAAGTGCAATATGAGTCGTTTTTATTCGTAGAAGTTGTAGTAGTGAAGTGAATCTTATACGTATAAGCAATCTCACCAGGCTTAATTTTGTTCACAAAACTAAATACGCGTTGCGTGTCAGCTTTTATAGATTGATAAAGATTTTGCACAAGAGCAACATAAGCAGGGCTATAGCCTCTGTTATAGCTTCCTTCAACTTTAGGGACGACTCTAAGATCGCCTTCATCCAAAGCACCATAGCTACTGGACTTAATGCAGTCCAAACCTGTGCCACCATGGCACGTACCAATAGCGTCAGTACTACCCAAATCCGTAGTTGTTACAGCCTTCGGAAGGAGCCTAGAATAATTGCCATTCTTACTGTCGTCTTCGCCGCTCATCTTATCCCAAGCTGCGACTAAGTCGTCGCCAGTATCAAAATCATTACCGTCGGTTTTAATACTGCACAAACCATTAGGATTATCCCAAGAAAATGAGCAGGTTTCGCGAGGAGGATTATTGTTGCCTTGCTTTTTCTTATACAAAGCAGTAGCTTCCCTACCGCTGTAAAGAACACGCTGAATATACTGCCTTCCGCCTTCGCTACCCTTGTCTAGGATCTGACCTTTTGGAATCGTAAAGTAATCAAGAGCAGCACCAGCGCCTTGAGTACGGCCGCCAGCGTTAAAAATAACATCCCACACGAAGCCGCCGCCGGAAAGCTTAGGAGTGCGCTTTACAAACACGAAGTCTGCAGTATCGTCAATAGGCAAGTTCATTCGGTCGACGCCGGAACCCTTATGGTTAAATGCCATGTTGCGGAAGCGGCCCATAATAAAAGTGCCCTTAGGATACGGAGTGAAGTAAGTTGCGCCGTAATGATCCGTGCCGGAAGGATCTTCAGGCACAGGACCGTTCTCGTAGTGGCCGCGAGGTCTCGTTGCTGCGCCAATAAATGGGTCACCAGATTCCAAGTTGTATCCAAGACTATTAACATCCAAATCGTGGCCGTTTGTGGCGCGCAAACCAGCGCCGTCGCCGTCAGTAGTAATGCATGCGCCTAAAGCGTAATCCTTGTTGCATCCAGGGCGATACTCTTCGTAAGATTCGCGAGCTGTGTAATTCTTAGCGTCGCGACTTTGCGCTTTTGCTCTTTCTTCTTCTGCAGCGCGCTCAAAAAGTGACTTTGGTTGAGATTCGAACGGAGAGCCGAATGGAGAATCAAGTTGGGAGTCAAACGGAGAAGCAAACGGAGAAGCAAACGGCACGCTTGTGCCAGAACCTGCATAAGTATTAAAAGATTGAGAGAGTGGATTCCCTGAATCTACAGATCCTTGTGAATTGTTGAAACTCTGGAGCGCAGAAGACTGAGATGATGCAGATAAGTCTGGATTAGAGTCTGAATTATTAGAATTAGAGTTAGAATCAGACTTAGGATCAGAATTTGCGGAATTATTAGCGGAATTATTAGCACTATCCAAAGCAACTGCGGTTTCAGCAGTAATGCAAATAGGTAGCAACATTGCTACCGAAAGAGAGCAAACAAGAACAGTTTTGAGAGCTCTTGCAAAAGAGCTAGTGAACGTACGATATGCAGAAACAGACTCTCGTTTAGACGAGCGTTTATTCGCGCAATTAGCTATACGCTTATACAAACGCTTAGCCACGTTACTAGCTACACGCTCAGACACGCGACTAGCTAAACGCTCAGCCGCACTCTTAGCTACACGGTACATATGCTGAGTCGTACGTTTAGCTACACGAGTTGCGCATTGAGTCAATTGACCTATGCGAACAAGAACGTTTAGCATAATCGTCCAAATACTCTTCATTGTTTCCACCTGTTTTGCATTGTTTTACACTGCTTTGCGTCGCCCCCACGGCAACGCAAGTTTGTTATTAAGTTTTTCTATTAAGTTTTTTGTTGTTATTAAGTTTTTCTATTAAGTTTTGTTATTGCCTATAAGCAATCGCTCATAAACCGAGAATGCTTATAAGCCAGTCGAAAGTCTTTTCGCCGTGACCGCTCCGCTTACGTTTCTTGCGCGAACTAGACTTTTTGACTTTCGGTCGTTTTTTCGGACGATTTTCAATCGCCTTAGCTTCCTCGAGCACAAGATCCGCGCTGCTTACTGTGCTGCTTACTGTGCTTGTCGATGCGCTACTTACTGTGCTGCTTACTGCACCGCTGCTTGCGCTAGTAACAGAAGGCGCATCTGCAGCAACATTCGAAACAACATTCGAAGCAACATTCGCCGCAGCATCATCACTCTTTTCAGTTTTCTTTTTCTTCTTTACAGGCAAACCAGCCCACCAAATGTATCCGCCAACAATACACAAGCTTCCAAAGCAAGCAACAATCCACCACGGGAATCGCGGCACATCAGGCTTTTTACCTCGAAGCGCCTTGTCTGCAGCAGGCGTTGGCACCACGCGTTCACCAGTAACCAAAATGCGCTGCGTGTTAATGCCAAGAGGCGTACAAGTAATCAGCGTCATCAAATCCTTACCAGGAACGGCTGCAATCTTCTTCGTCTCATCAGGGTTCACAACGATCTTGTCAACAACCTTGTAGGTGAGAATCTCGTCGAAAACCTCAATTGTAAAAGTGTCACCTTTCCCAACTTCGTCCAGCCTTGTGAACATTTCCGCACTTGCCAAACCGCGATGCCCCGTAATCACAGAGCGCGTCCCCTTGCCGCCAACCGGAAGCGAAGTTCCACGCAAATGACCAAGACCTTTCAGAAGAGTGGCATCTTCTGTGCCGTGATACACAGGCAAATCAAGATCAATTTTTTTGATTCGCAAACGAGCCATCAACCCGTCATCGTTCACTTTCAACTGATCCCAATAATCCTGACTCGCATCGGAAGTAGCTCCGTGAGAAGTCGGTATGTTCGTATTTGCCTCGTAAATAGCACCCGACGAAAGCTGACTGTTATACTCACGAGCGCGGCGGAGCTGCTCATGAGGAGCAGGAACAGCATGAGTTATAAGCTTCGCATACTCAGCAGCAACTTCCGACATGTGATACTGGCTCAGCCACATGGCGGCGTGCGGGTAAATAAGCGACGCAAACGACGCAAGCAACAGCAAAGCGGGGACTATGCAGGATTTAGAGAAGTGCCAGTTTTTGGCGTTGTTGCGCGAGTTTGAGTGGTTTTCTTTTCTCACGATTTTGTTTTCGACATTCTTGAGTTTTGGCTATGAATTTTGGCTGGCGTTTGGCTGGCGGATTTCTTTGTAGGGTTGCGAGTGGTGGGGTTGCTTGTCTCGCAGCGCTCCGCTCTTATACCTTATTTGGACTTAGCGGTTGCGTAGTTAAGTTTAGTTTTTTACTTACTTTCTCTGCAGAAATAGTATTCATCATCACGATTATTACTATCGTTCCGCTTTTATATTGCTCGACCAAGCAACACCCACCCCTCACTACTAGTAAAACCGCTAGTGTTTTTGGTGTGGTAGGTGCGTCTGGCGTGACGTGTGCAGCAGCGCGAATGCTAGTGTTCTTTAAGCAATAAATACTCAGCGTCTGCAGAGCAATACTGTTAAAGTTCACAAGCAACAAGTAATCGACGTTTGCAAAGCAATGATGCAAAGCTACAAAAGCAACTTCAGCAGAGCAAAACTGCAAAGCTACAAAACCACTTTTCGCAGAAGCATTTGCGCAAAGCTTCAGAATCTTCGTTTGCAAAGCATTGGCGCAAAGCTTCAAGAACAACGTCAGCAGAGCAAAACTGCAAAGCTACAAAACCACTTTTCGCAGAAGGATTGGCGCAAAGCTTCAGAATCTTCGTTTGCAAAGCAATGATGCAAAGCTACAGACGCAACGTTTGCAAAGCACTGATGCAAAGCTTCAGGAACTTTGACGGAGAATTTCCGACGTTTGCGCTCCAACCTGACTGCGCAACTAATCCGCTCAAACCGGTTGCATAGCTTGTTTCGCAACAAACTGTGCAACCGGCAAAGCAAATCAGCTGAACAATCGTCCAAGCAACTCAACCAGCCGAGCGAGTTTTACTCCTGTTCTTGCTCCTTGCGACGCTTCATCACAATGTAGAAGAACGTGCCAGCGATACCAACAATGCCGCAAACCGTCAAAATCACCAAGCCACGAGCACCAGTCATAGGCAGGTTGCTAAGGATCTTATCGAGTTCGGTTGCTCTAGCGTTATCAATCTTCAAAGTGTTGTTCGCATCAGTTCCAGCAGTAAGATTCACACAATGAAGCGTATTATCAAGTTTGAATCCATCTGGAGCTTTAGTTTCAACTGCGCAATAAACGTGCGAAACAGTAGAACCATTACCAACGAAGAAGGAGTCAGAAGCCTTACCTTTATCATCAGTTGCAGCCATTGTACGAACATGTCCGTCGGTCTTTACTAAATCATTTCCAGCAGCGTCAACTGTCTTACCTTTAAGGTCGTTTACAGTCTTACCTGCAGCAGCTTCATACACATCAAATATTGCGCCCTTCAAAGGTTTACCATTGTCCTTGTTCTCGTTATCACTCAAGCCGATCTTATCAATGGTGAGTGTAGCGAAATTAGTGGTGTCTTCACCTTCGTGAGGATGATCTGGATCTTCATTACATGGCTTATCCTTAGTTGGAACACAGCCAGGAGTTTTATCTCCATCACCGGTTGCAACTCCATCTACATCAGTGTTTATAAAGTTCTTAATATTTCCAGGATTAATAACTGTTGTTACAACTGTTGCTGTAAGTTTACCGCCAACTTTGGCAGAAGCCTTAGCTAAACCAGCTTTAGTTAGCTTAACGCGAATCCACTTGACTGTCTTGAGATTGTCAGCAGTAGTTAAGTCATCTACCTTCTTAGGAGATTCGCCAATTGAAGAATATCCTTCAACTTCATAATCGCTTGTCACTAAAGTCTCAGAGGTTTTGCCATCTTTACTAACAACCTTCACATCCTTAACACTGTTATAGTTCAAGAAATCTGTGTTAATTGGATCAGTGAAGGAAACATTGGTATAGGCTTTGCCACCATCTTTGATAGCTGTGAGCGGGATGGAAATATCCCAACCCATAGTCGTCTTAGTACCGTCAATGAATGGCTTGCTTGGAGCAGCTTGAGCTTTCTTTTCCACCTTGTTGGTGCTGACGTCATTCTTTGGATAAATCTTTAAATTGTAAATCCAAGTGTGAGTCTGCGTATCTGGAAGAGGAACCGTTACAAGGAATGGGTTAACTTGCTTGGTAACCTTAATAGGCTTGCCTTCTTTCATAGGCTTGCTATTAGCCAAGTCTTCCTCAACCAAGTACAAGCCGTATGTTTTGCCAAGGTCGAATTTTGTAGAACCATCATCACCAGTTGCTTGTTCTTTAATGTCAGCAGTGGTCTCAGAAACCTTCAACTTAGCACCAGTCAAAGCCTGAGCAGCAGTTTTATTTTCAGTCTCTAATTTCTCGATGGCTTTCCAACCAGACGTCTGAGACAAATCAATCTTGTTGCCTTGAGCATCAACGATTGGAGTAAGCTTGAATTTCACGCCAGAAATTGGTTTTTGTTTATCTGGAATAGTCTGCTTTTTACCATTATTCCTAACAGAACCCTCAGGACCTTCATACTTGTAAATGGTAATAGAAGTAGCCTGGTCAGATTTAATATTTGCGGTGTCTTCACCTTGAGCAGGTGTATCCTGTGGATTACCAGCCCACGCGATGGATCCAGCGATGCAGCAGGTGCCAAGTGTGCACGCAGCGGCTAGTACGGCAACAGCGCGCTTTAACTTTGAAGTCTGTAGACGCATATTCCCTCTCTTCAATAAGTAAACGAATCGTCTTACATCTTTATTTAGCCTCAACAGCAAGTTACAAGCTAAACAAAAGGTTATGACATAATGACAATTGTGTCATTATGACATACTTACAATTGCATCGACGACAGCAAATGTGCAAACGCACAGATGCGAACGCAGATACAACTGCAACCTTCATTATTTAGCTATTTTTCGCAATGTGCGATAACGCTCAACCATGAGTAAATACAATATTAATCGATATTTAGACGGAAAATCGCGTGCAGTATAACACAGTCAAATGTTTATATCTCTAAGCACCCACCCCCCCCCGGTACAAGAATCGTTGAAAAATAACGGGTTTTGTGGGTGACAAATTACCAACTCAGTCGCTTTTTGTGCGTTTTAATTTTTTTTCTCAAAAACCAAATCGGCGTGTCGCATTGATTCGCTTTTCGCTTAAGCGTAGCGCGAAAAGCGACCCAATGCGGTAGCGCTTGCTTAGGGTTGAAAGCCCAGTGGGCTTTCAACGCAAGCGCGCAAACGATTACGCTTTCTTTATTTCTTAAGAAAGCGTAATCTGCCGACCAATAATCCAATAAGACACAAATACAATCGCCTTGCTTTTTCGCTCAAGCGTAGCGCGAAAAGCGACCCAATGCGGTAGCGACGACTCAATGCTGAAAGCACAGTGTGCTTTCGCGCGCGACGACATGCTTGAGCGCAGCACAGCGCGCGCGAAAGCAACTCGGAGCGCCGAGCTTGCTCAAGGTTGAAAGCACGGTGTGCTTTCAACGCAAGCGAGGTCTGCCTTCGTCAATAAAGACGAAGGCAGGGCAGGTTAGTATGGCTGTGCTTTAGAAATTATGCTGGGCTTTCAACACAAGCGCGCAAACGATTACGCTTTCTTTATTTCTTAAGAAAGCGTAATCTGCCGACCAACAATCCAAAAAATGATAATTAATTGCTCTTGCTTGAAGCTGCATTACGCTTTCTTTATATTCATAACAAAAATTCAACCTGTCGGAATTTCCGACAAGTTCGTTTGGAAGACACAAGGAAAGTTGAGCGCTAAATCACAGTGCTAAAACACGTCAACGCGCATTCGGCACAAACTCAATCCTACAAGTCGCGTTCAAAGCATTTGCAATACGATTCAAAAGCGCAATAGTCGGATTCCTCGAACCATTTTCCAACCTGCTAATATCCGACTGACTTATACCAGTCTTCTCCGACAGCTCAGCCTGAGTCAAACCAGCCTTTTTCCTAGCCATCACAAGCGACATAGTCAAATCTCTTTCCGACTGAAGAGCATCATACTCCTTCTTGAATTCAGGATCCTTAATAAGCTCATCCGTGAGTTCATGCAAATCATTCATTCGCGTTTCCTGTACTTCACTCGTTCCCTGCCATACTTGCGTTCCCTGCAACTCTTGCTTTTTCATCACAAGCCTATCTTTCTATTAAAATATTCAGCCCTTCTCTGCATAGCTACCAATATTTCACTACGCGGAGTTTTCTGCTGCTTTTTAACAAACCCATTGGTGGCAACAATAATTTTATTAGCATCAAAAAAGTATAAAATACGCACTATGTTGCTACCTAAAATAGTGCGAAGTTCAAAAATATGGTTGCCAACATGCTTACTAAGCGGCTCCCTTGCGTCACTTCCTAACATCTCCAAACGATGCAAATCCGAAACCACCTTTGCTCGCAACTTAACATCCAAACTTTTAATAAACTCACGTACTGGCTTATCACCATCCTTATCACTGTAAAAAATCACATCAAACAATTCCCCAACCCCCTGTTTATGTTATATATAGCATAAATAGTACATGCACAGCTTGTCAAAACAAGCAACCAGAGACACTAACGCAGAAACCAATCTGCACCAGTGTCCGAAAGTAGGCAAAATCAGACACTCACGCAGCGCGACGACCTGCTTGAGCGCTGCGATTTAGCGCGCGAAGGCAACTCGGAGCGCCGAGCTTGCAACAAAAAAGGAGCTTCAAGCCCGAAAGCTTGAAGCCCCATTTTTATATCAGATTAGCGCCATTCAGCACTCACCAAACGCAACGCGCTCAGCACGCACCAAGCAGCACACCAGCGAAATCACTCAGTTTCGTCGCCATAATCGCTCTGACCACCCTGATCGTCAAGGAAGTCATCTGGATTAAAGTCGTCGCCGAGCTTCATATCGCCAAAATCAATGTTGGAGAAGTCAACATCGCCCATATCGCTCTCACCGAAGTTCGAAGGCGTGCTATCCGCACCACCCAAACCGAAGTTTGGATAAATAGAGTCGCGAACCTGAGGATCCGGCTCCACGTTAGCATTGCGGTAACGCGCCAAACCGGTACCAGCTGGGATGAGCTTACCGATAATCACGTTCTCCTTCAAGCCCTTAAGGTCATCTTCCTTCTGGCTCAAGGCGGCCTCAGTAAGCACGCGCGTAGTCTCCTGGAACGATGCTGCAGAAAGCCAAGAATCCGTAGCCAACGAAGCCTTGGTAATACCCATAAGCTCTGGTCGACCAGCAGCAGGCTTTCCGCCGTTCTTTACAGCAGCCAAGTTTGCCTCGCGGAACTTTGCTTGATCCACAAGCTCACCTGGAAGAAGATCCGTATCGCCAGAATCAATCACCGTAATACGGCGAAGCATCTGGTGCACAATAACTTCAATGTGCTTATCGTGAATGTCAACGCCCTGAGAACGGTACACGTTGTGCACTTCTTCCACGATGTTCACCTGAGCTGCACGCGGACCAAGAATACGCAGAATCTTCTTAGGATCCACAGAACCTTCAATCAGCTGCGTACCAACCTCAACATGGTCGCCATCCTTTACAAGCATTGGCGCACGACGAGTCACTGGGTAAACAATTGGCTCAATCGTGGTGTCGTCTGGAGTCAAAGTCACCTGACGACCGTGGTCAGTATCCTCAACCTTCACAACGCCTGGGAACTCAGCGATTGGAGCCTCGCCCTTAGGAGTACGAGCCTCGAAAAGCTCCGTAACACGAGGAAGACCCTGAGTAATATCAGAAGCCGAAGCGACGCCACCAGAGTGGAAGGAACGAAGCGTAAGCTGCGTACCAGGCTCACCAATGGACTGTGCTGCCACAATACCAACAGCCTCACCAACATCCACGAGTCGGCTCGTAGCCAAGGACCAGCCGTAGCATTTTGCACAAACGCCACGCTTGGATTCGCAAGTAAGCACAGAACGCGCCTTAACTTCTTCAACGCCGTGCGCAACCAAATCGCGCAAAACGTCCATAGAAAGCGCATCTCCGCACTTTGCCAAAACTGTAGTGCCGTCAGCAGGATCAATCACATCTGCAGCAAGCAAGCGCGAGTATGGACCACCGTCAGCAGCCTTAACAAGCGTCAAATTGCCGTTTTCGTCGCGATCAGCAATCTTCATCATAAGACCACGCTTAGTGCCGCAATCTTCTTCGCGCACGATTACTTCCTGCGAAACGTCCACAAGACGACGAGTCAAGTAGCCAGATTCTGCCGTACGAAGTGCGGTATCTGCCAGGCCCTTACGAGCGCCGTGCTGCGAGATGAAGTACTCCAACACAGACAAGCCGTCGCGGTAGTTTGACTTAACAGGTCGAGGAATAATCTCGCCCTTAGGGTTTGCCACGAGGCCTCGCATGCCAGCAATCTGGCGAATCTGCATCCAGTTACCACGTGCACCTGACTGAACCATGATGTTCACGTTGTTGTCATCGTGGAAGTTTTCGCGCATTGCGTCTGCAACTTTGTCGGTGCATTCAGTCCACAAGTTGATCAACTCTTGACGACGCTCTTCGTCTGTAAGAAGACCCATATCGTATTGAGAGTTGATTTTTGCAGCCTGATCCTCGTAATCTTGCGCAATTTGCTCGCGATTTGGAGGAAGCACAATGTCGGAGAATGCCATTGTTACGCCAGACCAAGGAGCGCGAGTAAAGCCGAGATCCTTCAAAGCGTCGAGTGTTGCTGCAACTTGAGCTGTAGAATAGCGGGTTGCGATTTCGTCGACGATCTTAGAAAGTACGCCCTTCGGCACCTGCTCGTTTACGAACGGATAGTCGACTGGCAAGGTTCCGTTGAACAAAATGCGTCCGCAAGAAGTTGCAAACAGTACAGTTCCGTCCTTAAAACGCTCTTCGCGCACAACGTCTGGGCTGCCTGGCTCAGGGTCAACAACCTTAAGCTCAGCAGGCTCCCAATTCTTTGGCAATACGAAGTCTGCAGGAACTCGAATCAGCACCTTAGCTTGCATATCAATCTCATGCTTGTCGAGAGCCATTTCAGCTTCAGCAAGCGAGGAGAAAACGCGACCCTGACCCTTTGCTCCGTCAATTACGGTAGACAAGTAGTAAAGACCCAAAATCATATCCTGAGAAGGCATTGTAACGGTGTGACCGTCTGCTGGCTTCAAGATATTGTCGGAAGCCATCATCAAAGTGCGCGCTTCTGCTTGAGCTTCTGCAGAAAGCGGAAGGTGCACTGCCATCTGGTCACCATCGAAATCTGCGTTGAATGCTGCGCAGGCAAGTGGTGGCAGGTGGATTGCTTTACCTTCAACCAAAATCGGCTCGAATGCCTGAATACCCAAGCGGTGAAGTGTAGGTGCGCGGTTAAGAAGAACAGGATGCTCGGAAATAACTTCTTCCAAAACGCCCCAAACTTCGGAGTCACCACGGTCAACCAAACGCTTTGCGCTCTTCATATTCTGAGCGAAGCCCTGATCCACCAAACGCTTAATAACGAACGGCTTGAAAAGCTCCAATGCCATTGGCTTCGGTAAACCGCACTGATGCATGCGAAGGCTTGGACCAACGACGATTACGGAACGGCCGGAGTAATCAACACGCTTACCAAGCAAGTTCTGGCGGAATCGGCCTTGCTTACCTTTAAGCATGTCAGAAAGCGACTTTAATGGTCGGTTGGATGCGCCGGTTACTGGGCGTCCGCGACGACCGTTGTCAAAGAGTGAGTCGACTGCTTCCTGAAGCATGCGCTTTTCGTTATTAAGCATGATCTCAGGAGCGCCAAGCTCAATAAGTCGCTTCAAACGGTTGTTACGGTTGATTACGCGACGGTACAAATCGTTCAAATCGGAAGTTGCGAAACGACCACCATCGAGCTGAACCATTGGTCGCAAGTCTGGTGGGATTACTGGAATTACGTCCAAAACCATAGCTTCTGGTTTGTTTCCAGTAGTCAAGAATGCGTTTACAACCTTCAGTCGCTTCAAAGCGCGAGCCTTGCGCTGACCGGTTCCGTTGTCGATTTCTGCGCGAAGCTCTTCGGCAGCAGACTTCAAATCGAAATCTTGCAAACGCTTCTTAATAGCTTCAGCACCCATGCAGCCTTCGAAGTAGTCGCCATAGCGATCTTCCATCTCGCGCCACAAGTCGACGTCGCCTTCCATATCGCCGGCACGCAAGCCCTTGAAACGATCAAATACGGCGTTCAAACGCTGAATTTGCTCGTCATAGCGAGTACGAATAGCAGACATTTCGCGTTCTGCACTAGCGCGCAACTTAGATCTTGCAGCACCTTTGCCTTCGCCAGATTCTTCCAGCTCGTGCAAGTCTTCTTCAACTTTCTTAGCGCGCGCTTCAATTTCGTTATCACGACGCTTGCGAAGGTTGCCGATTTCGGTATCGAATTCGTCTTGCAAATCTGGAAGATCTTGGTGACGCTGCTCTTCGTCGACTTTCGTAACCATGTAGGCTGCGAAGTAGATTACTTTTTCAAGATCCTTAGGTGCAATGTCGAGCAAGTAGCCCAAACGGCTTGGCACACCCTTGAAGAACCAAATGTGCGTTACCGGAGCTGCAAGCTCAATATGACCCATGCGTTCGCGGCGAACGCGGCTGCGTGTAACTTCTACACCACATCGCTCGCACACGATTCCCTTAAAGCGCACGCGCTTATACTTGCCGCACGCGCACTCCCAGTCGCGAGTTGGACCGAAGATCTGCTCACCGAACAGACCGTCCTTCTCTGGCTTTAGGGTACGGTAATTAATGGTTTCTGGCTTCTTTACTTCGCCGTGGCTCCAGCTACGGATATCTTCGGCGGTTGCCAGTCCAATCCTCAGTTTGTCAAATGCGTTGACGTCCAGCACTCTTATCGTCCTGTCTCATGAAATTGTTTTTAACGTTTCTTAATTTCTTAAAGTAGTGTTCGTTACTGAATCAGTTACTAAATTAATTAGCAAATCAGTTACCGAATCACTGGTATTCAGGTTCAACAGCAATCTGATCTTCCTTGGCGGACGAATCTGGTCGAGCGCCAATGTTGAAGCCAAGATCGTCGGAAGATGAAACTGGGTCGTCCTCTTCATCCTTCATGTCGATTGCGACGCCTTCAGCGTTCAACACCTCAACATTAAGGGAAAGCGACTGCATTTCCTTAAGCAACACCTTGAATGATTCAGGAATGCCAGCTGGTGGCAGGTTATCGCCCTTGACGATAGCACCGTACACGCGCACACGACCGTCGACGTCATCAGACTTCGTAGTCATCATTTCGTGCAATGTGTAAGCAGCACCGTAAGCCTCGAGCGCCCACACTTCCATTTCGCCGAAGCGCTGACCGCCGAACTGAGCCTTACCACCCAACGGCTGCTGGGTAATCATGGAGTAAGGACCAGTGGAACGTGCGTGAATCTTATCATCAACCAAGTGATGCAGCTTCAAAATGTACATGTAGCCCACAGAAATTGGCTTCGGGAATGGCTCGCCAGTACGACCGTCGAATAAGGTTGCCTTACCGTCAGAACCAACAAGCTTGTCGCCGTCGCGATTTGCGAGTGTTGTAGAAAGCAAGCCCTTCAAAGTTTCTGGTCGAACGCCGTCGAATACTGGAGTTGCAACTGGAGTGCATGGATCGCCATGCTCAGCACCTTGCGGCACGTACTTCTTCCAAGCTGCTTCCAAGTCTGGATCCAAGTTAATATCCCAGCCAGCGTGAGCAATCCAACCCAAGTGAAGCTCGAGCACCTGACCCAAGTTCATTCGAGAAGGCACGCCCAACGGGTTAAGCATGATGTCAACTGGAGTACCATCAGCCAAGAATGGCATATCTTCTTCTGGCAAAATGCGGGAAATAACACCCTTGTTGCCGTGACGGCCGGAAAGCTTATCGCCTTGCGTAATCTTACGATGCTGAGCGATGTAAACGCGAATCATTTGGTTCACGCCGTTTGGAAGCTCGTCACCGTCGTCTTCAGCGTCTTCACGAGTGATTTCCTTAACTGCAATCACAGTACCAGTTTCGCCGTGTGGCACGCGCAAAGAAGTATCGCGCACTTCGCGGCTCTTTTCGCCGAAGATTGCGCGGAGCAAACGCTCTTCTGGAGTAAGCTCGGTTTCACCCTTAGGAGTTACCTTACCAACCAAAATATCGCCAGCTTCGACTTCAGCACCAATACGAATAATGCCGCGCTCGTCGAGATTTGCAATTGCATCTTCGCCAACATTTGGCAAGTCACGAGTAATCTCTTCGGAACCAAGCTTGGTTTCGCGAGCGTCGATTTCGTACTCTTCAATATGAATAGAAGAAAGCGTATCGTCTTGCACAAGACGCTGAGAAATAATCACAGCATCCTCGTAGTTGTAACCATTCCAAGGCATGAATGCAACGAGCAAATTCTTACCCAATGCAAGTTCACCCTTTTCGGTTGCAGGACCATCTGCCAAAACTGTACCAGCTTCAACACGCTCGCCATCTTTAATAAGTGGCACTTGGTTGTAGCAAGTAGTCTGGTTAGAACGCTGGAACTTGGAAAGCTTGTAGCTTGACTGAGTTCCATCGTCGTTCATAACGCGAATAATATCTGCAGAAACGTAAGTTACTACGCCCGGCTTTTCAGCCAAGATTACGTCGCCAGAATCAACTGCTGCACGCCATTCAGAGCCGGTACCAACAAGTGGTCGCTCCGACTTAATAAGCGGCACAGCCTGACGCTGCATGTTCGTACCCATCAATGCGCGGTGGCCTTCATCGTGCTCCAAGAATGGAATCAAGGAAGCACCAAGGGAAACCATCTGACGTGGGGAAACATCCATGTAATCTACAGTGCTTACAGGCACATCGACTGCTTCTTCTTCGTCCACACGAGCAAGTGCTTGAGTGCCAACGAAGTTGCCATTTTCATCGAGTTCCTGGTTTGCCTGTGCAATAACGTGCTCAGCTTCGCGGTCTGCGGTCATGTATTCGACTTCGTTAGTTACGTGACCATTCACAACCTTGCGGTATGGGGTTTCGATGAAGCCGAATGGGTTGATACGTCCGAAGGTTGCCAAAGAACCGATAAGACCGATGTTTGGACCTTCTGGGGATTCGATTGGGCACATACGTCCGAAGTGGGATGGGTGCACGTCTCGAACTTCCATAGAAGCGCGATCGCGAGAAAGACCACCAGGACCGAGTGCGGAAAGACGACGCTTGTTCGTAACGCCTGCCAATGGATTGTTTTGATCCATAAACTGGCTGAGCTGGGAAGTTCCGAAGAATTCCTTAATAGTTGCGTTTACTGGGCGAATATTGATCAAGGACTGTGGAGTAATTGCTTCCGCATCCTGAGTTGTCATACGTTCGCGCACAACGCGCTCCATGCGGCTTAAACCAGTACGAAGCTGATTCTGCACAAGCTCGCCAACCTGACGAATACGACGGTTGCCGAAATGATCGATATCGTCAACGTCAACGCGCAACTGCACGTCTTGACCGTCGCGCTTACCTGGGAAGGTTTTTTCGCCGGAATGTAACGTTACCAAATACTTAATAGTGGCGATAATATCTTCGCGGTTCAAGCTGCGATCGCCGTAGTCTGCTTCGAGACCAAGCTTGCGGTTGATCTTGTAGCGACCAACGCGAGCCAAATCGTAACGCTTTGTGTTGAAGTAGAAGGAATCGAGAAGATTGCGGCCAGCTTCTGGAGTTGCAGTATCTGCAGGGCGAATCTTACGATACAAGTCGGTAAGTGCATCGTCTTGCGTTTCGATAGGCTCTTTTGCGAGCGCATCCAAAACAAGTGGATAGCCTTGGAAAGCATCTGCAATTTCGTCTTTCGTCATGCCGATTGCCATAAGGAATACGATTGCAGACTGCTTACGCTTGCGGTCAACGCGAACGCCTAAAACGTCGCGCTTGTCGATCTCAAATTCCAACCATGCACCGCGGCTTGGGATAATCTTCGCACCGAAAACATCCTTGTCGGAAGTGCGATCTTGTGCACGGTCGAAGTACACACCTGGAGAGCGCACAAGCTGCGAAACGATTACTCGCTCGGTGCCACCAATAATGAAGGTGCCGTGTGGAGTTTGCAATGGGAAATCACCCATGAAAACAGTCTGGCTCTTAATTTCGCCGGTTTCGCCGTTTTCAAACTCAGCATTCACGTAAAGTGGAGCAGAATAGGTGTAATCCTTTTCCTTGCACTCGAGCACAGTGTGACGTGGCTCTTCAAAGTATGGATCAGAGAATGTGAGGCTCATCGTCTCAGCAAAGTTCTCAATTGGGGAAATCTCCTGGAAGACCTCGTCGAGACCAGAAACATGAGGCACGGTGTGAGTTCCGTTTGCTTCATCTTCTGCAACGCGCTTCTTCCAGCGTTCAGAACCGATCAACCAATCAAAGCTGTCGGTTTGCACGCCGAGGAGGTATGGCACATCAATAGGCTCACAAATGGAGCCAAAATTCACACGATCTGACGCTTTATGCAACTTAATATCATGTTCGTCAGCACGTGCGATGACTTTCGTGGTGCTCGTCATAGCTTGTTCAGCAGCCAATGGACGTTCCTTTATCACTCGCTAGTTAACTATTTAATCTTTGAAAAACTAAAGAAAATCGCGGCAAACGAAACTGCCAAATAAGCAAGTTGCGATGCGCGGGCGCCTTCTTCGGTTCCATGAGCATGCCCGCTATATGACACACCTTACACAGTCTGCCCACTCTACCAAAAACTCCGGACTTTTCGCCCCACCAAAACTCGCGCCACATTAAACGATACAAGTTGCGAGTAAACTAAATACGTTACGATTACGAAGTTACGTAAAGATACTTAAAAAGCTAAGGAATAGCATGAATAACAGCGAGAATACGCAAGAAGCAGCAGAAAAAACCGAAAAGCAAACCGAAGCACACAAAGCAGCAGCAAGCCGCGTAGAGCAAATGTACGAGTACGGCTACCGCAAGTCAAACTATGGCCCAGACGAGCTCGTAACCGACGCTCACGGAAATCCAATTAGCGTTATGGATGCAATGCTCAGCGCCGACGATGCTGCGCGCGCAGAAACGCACACTCCTCACCTTTGCTTCTACTCCCCTCGTATTCCAGGAAATACAGGTTCCGCAATTCGACTTTGCGCTGTAACTGGCACTATTTTGCACTTGGTTGAGCCGCTTGGTTTTAATTTGCACGATACTAAATTACGTCGCGCAGGCTTGGATTATCACGATATGGCTCACGTTGTTTTGCACCCAAATTTTGAGAATTTAGTTGAGTCAATGCCGAATTCGCGAATTATTGCGTTTACTGCGAATGCTACGAAACTTTACACTGAAATTGAATATAAGCCGAACGATATTCTGCTTTTTGGACCAGAGCCAGGAGATATTCCTGATCCAATGGATGTTATGGCTGGTCCACACGTGGCAGAGCAGGTGCGTCTTCCTATGCGCCCGTCACTTCGTAGCTTGAATCTTACAAATTGCGCTTCTATTGCAGTGTATGAAGCGTGGAGGCAGCTCGGTTTTACAGGCGGAAAGTAATCACGAAAGCATACGACGTTTACATAATTAAGCATGCAGCAAGATTCACAATCTCTTCCTGAAGAACATCTCACCGAAGAAACTTCTCAGTCATTGCGCGAAATGGCAACACTTACGCGCGATAATGTTGCACTTTTTTGGCATAGTTGTGCACGCGATTTGCCTTGGAGGTTTGGGCACACTACCCCTTGGGGTGTGCTTGTGTGTGAAGTAATGAGCCAGCAAACGCAAATGAGCCGTGTTGTACCTTATTGGCTCACTTGGATGCAGACTTGGCCAGATGCACAATCACTAGCTCACGCTACGAGTGCTGAAATTATTACAGCTTGGGGTCGCCTCGGCTACCCTCGACGCGCGTTACGTTTACAATCTTGTGCTCAAGTTGTAGCAACAACATATCGCAATAAGCTGCCATGCACCTATGAAGAACTTATTGCCTTGCCAGGTGTAGGCGATTACACAGCAAGTGCAATACTCAGCTTTGCTTATGGCAAGCACGTTGCGGTGATTGATACAAATATTCGCCGCGTACTTATGCGCGCTTTTACTGGAACTGAATCGCATGGTGGCAGCACAACGCAATCTGACCGCGAGCTTGCTGCAGCAGTATTGCCGGAAGATAATCATGTTACTACTGCCACTGCTAACGCTACTAACACCACCAACACTACCTGCACTTCATCCGTTTGGAATCAGGCAATTATGGAAATTGGTGCTACCATTTGCACAGCACGATCTCCGCAATGCACTACATGCCCTTTGCAAACATGGTGCCGTTTCAAAGCTGCTGGATTTCCAGGTCTTGGCTGCCATACCCGCCCACAGCAACATTTTGCCGGCACTAATCGGCAAGTGCGCGGCATTATTTTGCAGGCATTGCGTGAAGCACATAAAAAACAGCAGGTATTGCAACGTTGCGAGATCAACAATTTATGGTCAAATCAAACGCAACTTGACAAATGCATTGCTTCGCTCGATCATGACAGTCTTATCACTATATTGCCGGATGGCACTTTAGCACTACCTTAAGTAACTAACTAATTACGCTGCTTTTGTAACTCTTTAATTAACAACTTAATTACTTTGTATGTGAGTCTACCTTGTGTAGTGAGTACAGTTCATCTCATCGACTTATGTATTACAATGGTAAATATGTCAATGCCAACTACGTCACCACGTAAGCCGCATCGCAATGCGAGCACAACATCGGTTAGCAACCCGATGCGCAAACCCGTGCGTAAGCCCGTACGCAACATGACTGCAGCAAAACGAAGAATGTATCGTCGCCGCAGGATTGTTGTCAGTATTGCTTTATTGCTTTTGATTATGTTGGCAATATTTTGTGTTATTAGCTTGGGTAAAGGTATTGCCGCTATTGGTAAAGCGATTGCCGGTCATGAAGTTACTATTGTTCGTCAACCAGTGCCAGACCCTCGTCCTGTTGGCTTAACGCCTCATTGCACTGATAAAGATATTCGTCTTGAGCTTTCTACTAAGTCGCAAACTGTTCCTATGGGCGGTAGCGTTGAATTGACAGAACGATTTGTGTACGAAGGAAACTCTTCTTGCCTTATTGACGCATCGGATATGAATGCTGTTCTAACTGTTAATAGTAGTGAAGAAGTTACGCAAGGTAAGCAAGCAACTAAAGATAATAAAAAGAAAGACAGCAAAGACTTTAAAGACGCCAGTAAGAGTGTTGACTACTTATCCCACGCAGTATGGCGTTCAGACGTATGTGATATGACTTTGAGACCTCTTCTTATGGCAAAAGGCGACCATTTTGAGAAGAAAATTACTTGGAACACTAATTCCACTTCCGGCAAAGGCTGCACCGCTGATGAGGATTTGCCGAAAGTGAATCGCGGAACTTACGTTTTGCGCATTGAGCATAAACAAGTACAAGGTTTGCATAGCGAACCTGTGCTAATTAGCGTGCAATAATACACAACGCATTGCGATAATGCACAATGCATTGCGCAAAATGCGCTCGTACTAAAAGCTAGCTAACAACTTGCACATCAAGCTCAAAGCCAGACGCGACGCTTGCGACGCAAAGCACGAAAGCAAGTCGAAAATGTGGCTAATTCTTGAAGCTGTGCACTGGAGCAGGAATACGTCCACCGCGAGTTACGAAAGCTTCGCAGCTTGTTTGGTTTACTGGCATAATCGGCGCGTATCCCATTAATCCACCGAAGTTCGCCATTTCGCCTACACCTTTTCCAATTACTGGAATAATTCGCACAGCGGTAGTTTTTTGATTAATCATGCCGATTGCAGATTCATCCGCAATCATGCCAGAAATCGTCGCAGCGGAAGTATTTCCAGGAATCGCAATCATGTCAAGACCGACTGAGCAAACGCAAGTCATTGCCTCAAGCTTTTCAATAGTCAAGCAGCCAGACTTCGCAGCAGCAATCATATTTGCATCTTCCGAAACAGGTATAAACGCTCCAGAAAGACCGCCAACATAGCTACTTGCCATAATGCCGCCCTTCTTAACTTGATCGTTCAACATAGCGAGCGCTGCAGTTGTGCCAGGAGCACCAACTTGATCCAAACCGATTTTCTCAAGTACTTCACCAACAGAATCGCCAACTGCAGGAGTTGGAGCAAGCGACAAGTCTATAATTCCAAACGGCACACCAAGCCTACGAGAAGCCTCTTGTGCAACCAACTGACCTACGCGAGTAATCTTAAACGCAGTGCGCTTAATAGTTTCGCACAGAAAAGCAAAGTCTTTTCCTTTAGCAGCATCAAGTGCACTCGAAACAACGCCAGGACCAGACACGCCAACATTAATCACAGCATCGCCTTCAGTTACACCATGGAAGCCGCCTGCCATGAACGGATTGTCGTCCGGAGCATTGCAAAAAGCCACGAATTTAACGCAACCGTAAGAATCGTTTTCAGCTGTAGCTTCAGCAATCTTTTTAATCGTGCGTCCGAGCAGCTCTACGCAATCCATGTCTATACCGGTTCGCGTTGAGCCAACGTTTACGGAAGAGCACACAATTTCCGTCTCACTTAAGGCTTGTGGAAGCGACTCGATAAGCATGCGTTCTGCTGCAGTCATCGACTTTGCAGGAAGCGCGGAATATCCGCCGATTAAATCAACTCCAACAGTGTGTGCTGCTCTGTCTAATGCGTGCGCAATTTGCACAAAATCTTCAGGCTTTTTACAAGATGACGCTCCAATAAGCGAAATCGGAGTTACAGTAATTCGCTTGTTTACAATCGGAATTCCGTAGTCACGCGAAATATCGTTACCGGTTTTTACTAAATCCTTCGCAAGACGTGTGATTTTTTCCTCAACTTTGTTACAAACGTCCTGCAAGTTTTCGCAAGCGCAATCTAGTAGGTTAATTCCCATGGTGATTGTGCGAACGTCGAGCTGTTCTTGCTCAATCATCGAATTAGTTTCGCTTACTTCCATCAGGTTGAGCATTGTGTACTTCCTTACGTTTACTTAGATTGCTTTAGATTGCTACGAGTTTTAGATTCTGTGCATTGCAGTGAAAATATTGCTGCGCTGGCAACGAATACGCACACCAATTTCGTTTCCTAGCGTTTCTAATCCTGCAGCGAAGTCGCCAAATTCGCAATCAACAGTAGATACGTCAACAATCATCATCATGTTGAAGAATCCATCGACAATTGTTTGAGAAATATTCAAAATATTTACATTATGCTCGGCAGCATGAGAAGTAACTTTCGCGATAATACCAACGGTATCGCAGCCGACGACTGTAATAATCGCTCTGGAAGCATCAGATTGCAACGCTTCGTGCGATTCATTATTTTCTGCAACTGCTGTTGTGTTATTGGCGACCATATTTGCCTCCTGCCGTTTTGAACCCGTTGTTAATGCATAAAGTTTATGCATTAACGCGAATTATGCGGTTATGTGTTTAATTTTATATTTTATGCGTTTTTATACATTCTTATAAACTTTATGCGCTTTATGCGTAAATATTATGCTGTTTCATATCTTCCGGGAGTGCGTTGCGAAGCGACACAAGCGATCCAGAGCGGAACACGGAACGAATGCCAGCAGCAAGAAGCGGCGCAATCGAAAGAACTGTCATATTATCAAGACGCTTCTCTTCAGGAACAGGAACTGTATCCGTCACAATGATTTCGCGAACTCCAGCAGCTTTCAAACGCTCAACAGCAGGCCCAGAAAGTAAAGCATGCGTTGCAACCAAAGTAACAGATTTTGCTCCAGCCTCACGCAGAGTGCGTACAGCTTCGCAAATAGTGCCAGCAGTATCAATCATATCGTCTACAACAATGCAATCGCGCCCTTCAATCTCACCGATAATGCCATGAGCTTCAGCATGGTTAGGACGCGTAATATCGCGCGTTTTATGAATAAAAGCAAGAGGCAAATCTCCAAGTTTTGCAGCCCATTGCTCAGAAACTTTAATACGTCCAGCATCAGGAGACACAATAGTTGCGTTATCGAGTTTCATAGAGTTTCGCACATAATCAATAAGCACAGGCATCGCAGTCAAATGATCAACCGGACCGTCAAAGAAGCCTTGTTCTTGAGTTGCATGCATGTCGACAGTCAAAATGCGCGTGGCACCAGCAGCGCGGAATAAGTCAAACATTAAGCGAGCAGTAATAGGCTCACGTCCCTGATGCTTCTTATCTTGGCGAGAATATCCAAAGAACGGCGCAACCACGTTAATACTGCGAGCAGATGCACGTCGCAAAGAATCGACCATAAGCAGCTGTTCCATAATCCAATTATTAATAGGAGTAGTATGCGCTTGAAGCACAAACACATCTGAACCACGAACAGGCTGAGTAAAGCGCACATACATTTCGCCATTCGCAAAATCGTAGGCAGTAGTCTCAAGCACATCAATACCAAGATACTGTGCAGTTTCATTAGCAAGCTCTGGGTATGCGCGACCCGTAACTAACATCATCTGCTTTTTTGGATTGCCTTCAAGAATTGTTGACATAATTGCCTTCCCGTTTGCAAACTGGTGTTGCGCGACATAGTCGCTTTTTATTTTAGCAGCTTGTACGCCTCGTACGACACAACAAGCGTTTTATTTTAATGCGTTACTTTAAAAATTACTAAGCGCTACGTTTGCAAAGCAAAATCATCATTACGAAAATAAGCCCGAATCCCACAAAATCTGCCCACGAAAAAACAGCTCCAGTAAACATAACAGCAGTAATTGCAGCAGTAACAGGCTCGCTAGCTCCAAGCAAAGTACCACGAACTGAACCGACTCGCATAATGCCCTCTAAGAACAGCCAATATGCTCCAAAAGTTCCAGCAATAACAGTAAAAGCAAAAAGCAGCATAGCGCGCAAATCTAATGCAGGCATTGTTTCCCACGGTCGCACAAACGGGAGCATAATAAAACCAGAAATAATAAACGTAATGCCATTAACAGTCAGATTTCCCCATTTTGCAATCAATTTCACAGGCATAATAGCGAGCGCAGCTGTAGACGCAGCATCTGCAAGACCCCAAAGCAAACCCATAACAGGCAAAGATAGTGAAGAAAGATTACCACCTGTAGCCATTAAAGCAGTTCCTGCAAAAGCTAACACAACTCCAATAGTTTCGCGCATAGTTGGCACGCGGCGAGCGTGAAAACACGCATAAACCAGAACAAACAGTAAGTTAAGGCTTTGAAGCACGGTAGCAGTGCCAGAATTAGTCCAATCAATAGTGCATAAATACGAAACTTGCGTAAGAAGCACGCAAACTACGCCAGTAAACGCCATCGAAATCCATGTGCGACCAGATTTGACTGCTCCAGTAAGCTTTCGCGGAGTGCACGCTGCAGCAGTAATGGCAAATAACATGCCAGCAGCAATTTGACGAACGCAAGCGATTTGCAAAGGAGATACGTGATACGTCGACATGAGGATTTTCGAAACTGTTGCGTTTGCACCCCAAAATGCGCCACCTAAAAGAGTTAAAAATATTCCTACAAGAATAGCGTTTGTAGAATGATTTAACGCTGGATTAGGTTTATTTGGAGTGCCTTCGATTGCTTTTGCTGCAGCTTTTGATGTGTCAAAAGTCTTTGAACCTGTTGATTGCAATTTTGAAGATTGTTGCTTTTTTGTTGAAGATGCACCAGTAGCACCAATATTTGATGAATCCAAATCACGCGCACTGCTACGCCAAGAAAACTTAACCATTATTAGATTCACCTCGCATCCCCAAAACAAGCAAACATGCAGTAATTATTGCACATCTACTCAACTAATTTGCTTATAAACAACACTTTAGAGAAACATACTCTACTTGCGCACACGAGAGAAATGTATAGTATTAAAAAATTACAATTCAAAATGCGCGTATTAAACAACAAAATCGACGCACTAGCCATATGAAGGCGGTAACATGCACAACTACGCATCAAGCAGTAATACTTTTCAACCACACAACATCTTAGTTACTGGCGGCGCAGGCTTTATTGGCTCTAATTTTGTGCATTACATAGCTAAACATCATACAACGGTTGCTGTTACGGTACTTGATTTGCTTACTTACGCTGGGAATATGGCAAATCTTTACGACTTACCTCAAGATTTTGCAAACAACCGGTACGCTTTTATTCGCGGAGATATTCGAGACGAAAATATAGTTGATCAGCTATTAGATCCGCATAATCCAATTAAAACGGCAGAAGGAACAACACTTCCTGCTATCGACGCAATCGTAAATTTTGCTGCAGAATCACACAACGATAATGCAATCGAGTTTTCTGACCCATTTATAAGCACAAATATTTTAGGAACGCATACACTCATTAAATTTGCACACAAATATAATATTCGTTTCCATCAAGTAAGTACCGATGAAGTTTACGGAGATTTTCCTATTGACAGCGTGCTTAAATTTGACGAGTCAAGCCCATATTGTCCGTCTAGTCCATATTCTGCAAGCAAAGCTGCAGGCGACCTGCTGGTAAAAGCATGGTGTAGAACTTACGGTTTGCGCGCAACTATTTCGAATAGCAGCAATAATTACGGGCCGCGACAGCATATTGAAAAGTTTATTCCTCGTCAAATTACAAATATTATGTGCAATATGCCAGCAAAATTGTACGGCGTAGGAGATTCGATACGCGATTGGATCTATGTTGAAGATAATTGCGACGCAATATGGCACGTTCTAACGCGTGGAACAATCGGTGAAACATATAATATCGGTGCCAACTGTGAAATTAACAACATAAATATTTTGCGGATTTTGATGCAACTAATGGGCGTGCCGGAAACAAATATAGCGTATGTAAATCCCAGAATAGGTGAGGATAGGCGTTACGCACTAGATACTACGAAAATTCGAACGCAATTAAAATGGGAACCTAAGCACAACAATTTGAAGCAAGACTTGCAAGAAACAATATCGTGGTATGACTCTCACGCTGATTTATGGAAGCCTATTAAAGCGCAAGTTGAGCAGCATTACGCTGAATTAGGGCACTGAATTTGGGTGACGAAATTGAGTGACGAAATTGAGTGACGAAATTAGGTTAAGCGGCAATCGGGTTTTCGGCATGAAAAAAGGGCTTCCAGCGATTGGCTAGAAACCCTAGGCGCGGAGAATACGAGATTCGAACTCGTGAGGCTGTTACACCAACACGCTTTCCAAGCGTGCGCCATAGACCACTAGGCGAATTCTCCAATGTTAACTTAACAACCAAATCGCTTGATAAGCAAACAACTTAAATAGAATACCACGAATTTGAGATATTGCAAATTAATACGCGCGTTGACACGCCGAAACGGCAGAAACTTTACAACGCTGTAAAGTTTCGGTCGGATTAAGGCTATAAAACGGCAGAAACTTTACAGTCATGTAAAGAAAAAGTCGGCTACGCGCCAAAAAACGGCAGAAACTTTACGCGAGTGTAAAGTTTCGGTCGAAAAACCGCTAAATAGCGGCAGAAATTTTACAGACGCGTAAAGAAAAGGTCGTTTGCGAGGAGAGAAATCCCACAAAACTCGCGCGCGCCGAGGCGACTAACCACAACCAAATCCCCAGCAAATGTTCCTGTAGCTTTGCTGTACTGCTCTGCAAACATTGATTACTTGTTGTTTAGAGAACACTAGCATTAGTGCTACTGCAAGTTACACACCAAGAATAATCTTCCCCACCAAACCATCCGCAGCTTAATTACGCAACTTTAGTTGCCGAATACCAGCGAGGTGAGATTTAAGATTTTTCGCACTGAGCGCGGCGAACGTCAGAGCCGCAGGCTGCTGATTCGCCAAGCGAAGAAGAAAAATCGAAAAATCTCTGCGATTGAATGAGGTTATTAATGGTTAGCACGCAGAGTTTGGGGGATTTCTCTACGAGCACTAAAAGAGGACTGATGGAGCAACGTTCTTTAAAGAACAAAGCAGACAGTAAAACCTTTAACAGCCAAAGCGACTGAAGGACGGGACGTGCGAGGAGAGAAATCCCACAAAACTCGCGCGCGCCTAGGCGACTAACCACAACCAAATCCCCGGCAAATGTTTGCGGCGACGAAAGTTGAGACTACTTAAGCAACGGCTCTACTTGCGATTCATAAGCGCGCAAAGCCATGTCGATTACGTTGTGCATGTCGTAATAGCTGTAAGTTCCCAAGCGACCACCGAAAACTGTGCGAGGCTCAGCAGCTGCAAGCTCCGCATAGCGCGCATACAATGCTTTATCTGCATCAGTATTCACAGGATAGTAAGGCTCATCGTCGCGAGTTGCAGCGCGAGAATACTCCTGCCACACTACAGTTTCCCCAGCTTTCACGCTCTTTCCAGGCACAAAATCAGCTTCACCGCTAGCCTCGCCACTAGCCTCTCCGCCAACTTCTTCACGCTCTGGATTAAAGTTCTTAAACTCAATCGCGCGCGTAAACGGCACATCAGCATCCGAATAGTTCATAACTGGGCAGCCAAAGTGGTCGCTCTCCTCGTAACGCACTTCCTTAAAGTCCACAGTGCGCCACTTCAACTCGCCAAGCTTATAGTCAAAATACCTATCAACCGGACCGGTATAAACTACAGGCACTCCAGCCTCCGCCAGCGCGCGCTTATTAAACGGCTGCGACTCGTCGAAAAAGTCTACGCCAAGCGAAACGTGGATACGCGGATCGTCAATCATGCGCTGCATCCAAGCTGTGTAGCCGTCCGTTGGCAAGCCCTCCCAAGTGTCTTTAAAGTAGCGATTATTGTAGTTAAATCGCACAGGCAAACGCTTAATAATTCCAGCAGGAAGCTCAGAAGGATCCGTTTGCCACTGCTTTGCTGTGTAGTTTTTAATAAACGCCTCGTAAAGCGGACGTCCAATTAAGCTAATGCCCTTATCATTCAAATTTTGCGGATCTTTGCCAGCAAACTCCCCCGCTTGGCTTGCAATCAAAGCCTTCGCTTCTTCTGGAGTGTAGTGTGCATGGAAGAATTGGTTGATTGTACCCAAGTTGATTGGCAACGGGTAAACTTCGCCGTCGTGAGTTGCGTACACGCGATGCACGTAGTTAGTAAACGACGTAAAACGGTTCACATAATCCCACACGCGCTTATTGCTTGTGTGGAAAAGATGCGCACCGTACTTGTGAATTTCGATTCCCGTTCGCTCGTCAAAATACGAGTAAGCATTGCCGCCAATATGATTACGCACGTCAATAATTTCAACGCGAGCGCCCATATGCTCAACTGCTTGCTGAGCTACAGTTAAGCCGAATAATCCGGCACCCACCACTACTAAATCCGGGTAATTTGTTGATTTTGCTTTTTCGTACATTTTATTCCTTTATAAAATACGTCTATTTTGAAATTATGCTTTATATATTCCCGTTATTGAGCTATTCCCGTTATTGAGCTATTCCCTTTATTAAGCTATTCCAGTTATTAACATATTCCAGTCATTAACCTAGCACTTCAATTGTTGCGCTACTTATTTTTAGGAAAATCAACTTTTGGATTAAATCTAATTGCTTTTAGCATTTGGCAAATCATTTTGCGACGCAACTTGCGCGCCACACGCCCGCGCCGCATTTGTCGAATCACGTTTGCGCAGAACAGCAAGTATTTCGCCTTGCCTTCGTGGTGCAAACGGTACGACGCTTGGTTGCGCACGCCGTAAGCAAATTTCCACGCGTTTTTTTCGTCAATCATCGTAAAGTTTACGCCTTTGTTCGCGCCCATATCGTGCACGATTACGCTGTTAAGCACCTGCACTCCCGGGCACACGCGCGTAATTCGCAACGTATATTCCGCGTCGTCGAACCAAATAAAGTATTCTTTAAACGGCAGCCCGTACTTTTCAAGCACCCACCTTGGCACGAGCACCGACACGAACGAGCAGCTTGTAACCATAACGAGATTGTTAAATCCTTTAGCAATAAGCCTTCCCCAATCCCACGTTGGTACTGGATTGTTCATTTCGCATATTGATCCATCAACAAACTTCACCATTGAGCAAGCGTACGGCACGTCCGGACCAAGCTCCCCAACCGCAGTATTAAAGCCCTCAAGTAATTTTTCCAAAGCATTCGGTTGCGGATATCCGTCGTCGTCGAAAATCCACACGAAGTCAGCACCTAGTTCGTAACCTTTGCGCATGCCGGCACTAAATCCGCCTGCGCCGCCCACGTTTTTCGGCAAATTTACAACAGTAAGATTTACTCGATTACACAAATGACCATTCGCAAAATCGCGAGTATACTCTTGCAAATATTTATCTGTGCCATCAGTTGAAGCATTGTTAACAATAATCAACTGATTTGGGAGTCGCGTTTGAGATTCTAACGATGCCAATACGGTTTTTAGTTTCTCTAACCTGTTAAAAGTTACTACAACAGCCGCAACATTAACGCTATCTTTTGATTTATTAGCATCCACTACTTGAGCATTTGACATTACTTGCTCCATTCTTCAAATAATCGGGTAAATAGCGCGTCGGCCGACTCGAGTTTGGCGAAGTCGTTGAGTTGCTTGGTTTCTTCTTTCCACAGTTGCGCGCGCGACGTTTCGTTTTCGCTCAATGCCGCTACAGCTTTTACGGTTGCGCGCACGAACGATGATGTCATGCGCGGTAGAAGTGCTTGTTTAGGAATAATGGTTCGCTGCGAGCCAACGTCCGTCGATAGTACTGGAACTCCGCTTGCGAGCGCTTCTAAAGTTGTGAGGGTTATTCCTTCGTTTACAGAGCTAATAAGTAGCAAATCGGCGTCGTTGTAGGTTTGTTGCGCCGGGATGTTCATTGAGCGTCGTTCAATAATATCGCGTAATCCGTAGCGAGATATGAGTTCTGTTACGAAGGTGTCAAGTTCGCCGTCGCCGTGGAGGATGAAGTGGAAGCGACCGGGGTATCGTTTATTAAGCGCTCGTGCTGCGAGTACGAAGGCTTCTGGGCGCTTTTGTCTTGCAATTCTTCCAACAAAAGCAACATTCAGAACATTTTTATTTTTTCTCGGCGATACGCAATCGTTTCCAATTCCAGCAGTAAGACCAATAAGTGGAGCGTCAATAATTTTGGAAGATTCAATACCATGCACATTATGTAACCAATTTTCAAGTTGTGGAGAAATAACATGGTGCAAATCAATCCACTTATCGTGCGTTACAGCTTCGTGCGGATATCCTCCACGATTTATGTATTCAACAATATGCAACGAATCAATAATATGTGTTTCTGGGAAGAATTGTTTAACCCACCAAATATGGTCGTAAAGCCATTGGCAATGGTGTATTGCTATTGCTTTAATGTCAAATTGCTCAAACAAAGATCTTAAGAGCGGAACATCCGCCCAATATTCTCTAATTGGTGGAGTAAGCGGTAACACAAGTGCATCATCACAGAAATCTTTTGTAATCCACGGCTGATGACCGTCTCTATCTGTGATAACAATTGGCACAAAACCAGCTTTTTTGGCAAGTTTTATTGTTTCTACAGCCCATCTTTCTGCACCACCAGCTTGCAACCAATGCAAACCTATAATAATAGCTTTTTTAGCTCCTTCAACTCTTTTAGCAGGAGAAATACAGTCCAATCTAGCATCTTTTATATTTGATAAATCCCAATTTTCTTGTTTTGCAATTTCTCTTTGGTGATCATTTGCAACATAATAAAACTTCTTTTTATTCCAAGGACAATACTCTTCAACAAGTTTCTTCGAATCACACTCGCGTTTTTTGCGCATTACTTCCCTAACAACATCAAACATAGAAGGTGCATGCAATTCACACTCTTTGTAAATGTGCTGCTTTAACGTATCAGAAGCCCAGTGAGACATCACATCATCGTCGGTTGCATCATCTGGTGTCAGCAACAAATACCTAACGCCATTATCTTTAAATAGTTTGCCTTCATTCCAAAATTCTTTTGCGTATTCGCTATTAGTTTTAACAGTTGATTGTGCACTAAAAATTGCGATTGGTTTCAATCCTTCGTTTTTTGTACAAGTACCGTCAAAAACTGAGAAATCAGCTAAACGAGGATACTGCCATTTTTCGCCCATATAAATCTTGTATTGCAAAGTTCTAGACGGTGCAGTTAGGGAATGATAGTTTATAGCGCCCACAATAAGCCTGCGTTGACGCTCGCTTAAAGAGTCTATATAAGCTTTTGCATTAACATCTAGATTAAAGAAATTCATTACCAAAACACCCTTTTTTAGCCTTTAGCACATATAAAACCAGCAATAAATAAAGCTAGCATTTACAATGCTTTAAGCAAGTAAAAGTCATTGCATTGTCATTAAGCAGTGCATAATCTTTATTTTGATTATCCCTTACAGCAAACATGCACGAATTACTGTCGTTAGTAAACGCAACCATATCTGTTAATTCAGGATCAGTTTTGCTTCTAGTACGAAGAGAGGCAACAAGCTTAAATTCGCCATTATTTAAAATTTTAAGAGGTACTTCAAATTCAACTTTTTGTCTTCCTGTTCCTTCTAGCTCAATTTTATCTGCTCCAGAATCATACGTGATTCCTCCACGTTTTATATCGTGCATTGCTACAGCTATAAAATATTTTCCAGGCTCATTGAATTCATATTCAACAGCAAAACGGAATTTTTCTTTACAATTAAGCAACTGCTTACTCAAAGGAACAATGCGCATAAATGGCACTCGCTCATTCAAGCCAACAGCATAACCATCTTCACTTTCTCCGCCATTTTGGCTAGAAAGATTTTCTAGAGTGTAACGATTTGCAACATCGTCTTTATCTCCGTTAACAATCACTTCGCCATTCTTAATAAGAACAGCTTTATTGCAATAACGCTTTACTGCGTTCATATCGTGCGTAACAAGAATAACTGTTTTGTTAGCATCTTTTTTGACTTTTGCAAAATATTCATCGCATTTTCTTTGAAAAGCTTCATCTCCAACTGCAAGAACTTCGTCAAGTACGAGAATATCTCCCTGAGCTTGGATTGCTACGGAAAAAGCTAAGCGCACTTGCATACCAGAAGAGTAGTTTTTAAGCTTTTGATCCATAAACTCTTCAAGTTCTGCAAAATGCACAATATCATCATACATTTTTTCGATTTGTGCGCGCGTAAAACCGAGTAGTGCTCCGTTTAAAAATACGTTTTCGCGACCGGTTAGTTCTGGGTTGAAGCCTACGCCAAGCTCAATGAATGGCACTAATTTGCCATTTACGCTTATTCTGCCAGAATCTGGTACGTAGATTCCAGAGATGAGTTTGAGTAGGGTTGATTTGCCGCTTCCATTGCGGCCTACGATGCCGAAGAAGTCGCCTTTGCGTACTTCAAAGTTGATATCGCGCAGAACGTGCTGTTCTTTGTATCCTTTAATTCCACGCGTCCAATTAATAAACGCTTGTTTCAAACCGCTTGCTTGCTCGGTTGGTAGCTTAAAGTATTTGCCTACGTGTTCTACTGAAAGTACGACTGGTTGCATCTCTTCTTTTTCAGTATTTGTCAACTCAATCTCGCTCATTACATCACCTCAGCAAACTTACGATTGTACTTGCGGAACGTGTATACGCCAAGTACGCACAAAAGTACAGTTAGCACTACTGGAACCATCATTAATAGCGGAGACCCAACAAGATTCCACACAGTAGGCTGAGTAAGAGGTGCTACAAGATTGTGGCGCAAATCTTGAATACATTGTGCAATAGGGTTAAGTAACTGCACTTTTGCAATAACCGTTCCCCATCTTCCTAAAGAGTTATTACCAATAACCATGCTAAGTGGATAAATAATTGGCATAGCATAGAAAAGAACTTGTTGAGCAACATCCCACAAATGTGCAATATCTCTAAAATACACGTACATTGTAGAAAGAAGCAGGGTTATTCCTAGCGCAAGCACGTAAAGTTGAATACAATTAAGCGGCACTAGCAGCAGCCACCATGTAAATTGCACACCCGAGCATATTGCAAAAATAATAACAACAACAAGATTTATTGCAAAACTGATTAACGCTCCAACAGTTGCCGAAACCACCACAATGTAGTTAGGAAAATGGATTTTACGCAGCAAATCCCCACGGTCTACCACCGCGCGCAAACCAATCGAAGTGGCCTCACCAAAGAACTGCCATGCGCTAATGCCAAGCAAAAGCACAACTGGATAGGTTGGCGTGCCATCCGACATTCGCAAAAACTTTGCAAACACTGCATACATTACGCAAAACAGCATGAGTGGGCGCAAAACCGACCACGCAACGCCCAAGAAGGAGCCTTGATAACGCAACTTAAAGTCTGTTTTTACCAATTCTTTAAGAACCACCCACGAATAGTGGTATCTTGCGCGCAACTTATCTACAATGTTTTTCACAAGATATACATTTTATCAGTTGATTATTCCATTTGGGTACTATGTTCATTTTTATGCACAAAAAATACGCAATTCGCAACTTTTTCCAACTTTAATGCAATCTTGTTAGAAAGCGGTTTAACTAAAAGATCTAAAATTATTGCGACTGCAGAAATCACCGCATAAACACACAATAAAGTAATTACATAAATAATAGCAACTGCAACGCTTGAGTATGCTGCAGGAAGCATCCACGCCACGAACGTCCACAACGCTACGAAAATAAACATGTGCTCGTGAAGAAGGTACACTCCGAAAGTTGCTTTGGAAACGCGCAAAATTACGGTTCTCGCTAGTCCTTGGATTCGCAGCATATTTATTCGGTGTACGAGAATGAAAATACACATTGCAATAATCATTGGCAGTATTCCGATGCCGCCGTGGACCTGCTGATCCCACGTAAGAACTCGCACAAACTTATTCCCGGACGAAGCAACATAGTCGAAAGCGAGCATAAGAACGGTAGATATTGCTACGCACGCGCAAAGTCGCTTCGTAGTAAGTTTTTTTATTCCGCTACCGTACTGCGCAATAAAAGCTCCGGCTAAATATCCGAAAATTGCGTAAATAATATCGTTCCAAGTATAATTTTTACCAAAATATAGCGGAATAAGTGAGATTGACGCAAGAAGTACCAGCAGCATAGCATGATCGCGCTGAGTCATGTGACTTATAAGAATGTTGATAAAAGGCATGAACATAAGCATGATTAAGTACGCGCTCATAAACCAGTAGCTTCGGTAGGTAAATGGCGTCACATTCCACAACAACGTGTAGGCAAGTTCTTTTCCGTGAAGTAAGTTGCTCAAATTTTCCGGAAGTAAACCAAAGCAGTCTACTACGAAAGTTACTGCTAGCACGATAATGCAGTAGAAGAACATTTGTGCCCACGCTGCAAAAACGCGTCGGTAGCGGAAGGTTTTGCGGCATAAAAAGTAGCCGGAAATAATAAAGAAGATTGAGACACCAACTTGACCGTATTGTACGACTAAGAATTTAAACGCTGAACGCAAGCCTGGAGCCGGTAAAAGTTCCATATTGAAACTGTGCGCACGAATGTTCAAATGTATGATCATGTGGCAGGCCACGATCATGAGCATCGCCACAATTCTCAACACTTCAACTTGCAGGTCTTTGCCTGGCTTTGAATCTATTTTAGACTGCGCAGAACTTTCTGCTTTTTGCACTAATTTTTTTTGTTCTAATAACATATTTTCTTCTTCAAATTGCATGAATATCAACTCAATTATTCACTTACATAAGTGGCGAGAACCAGGATTCAATGCTTCTATATACACTAGGTCGCGTATTGATAAGATCCGAATAGCGCCCATTAGAAATCAGGTTCAAAGAGCACAATGCAAGACTTATCATTGCAAGAATAATAAGTACTTTTCGAAGTACTTTAAGACCTAAACATTCGTTAGCATAATCATGATTTTCAAGTAAGTCTGCCGTATCACTACTTTTGCAAGAAAGACTATCTGCAAGACTTGCAATAACAATTATTGCGCACAAAGATATAAGCCATCCAAAATCACTGAAATATCGACTAGAAATTCCTACAATCTCAGAATCCAGAATAATCAAAAGCGCAGCAAGAGCTATGCTCAGCTTAAACCATCCGGAAAGATTATTTTGCTTTAAATTCTTCTTTACAAATGGATACAACACTACAGCTGCACAGATTGGAGAATACGCTAGCAAACCGCCAAAAAATGGTTCCATAATTATTTGACCGTGGAACATGGACGGAAGAACAGACTGTTCAATAAACGGAAATACTGGCGTAAATGTAATAGGTTGGAATAGATACATCAACACTCCCCATGGAATTCTTGCCCATGAGTACGATCTATGAACCATATCAAAACCTGTAAGATTGTACGTAGCACCAAAATCAAAAGGCGATCCAAAACGCGCATAATTATACCAACATGCTGCCAATCCAATAAAAACAATTGGTAAAATTACGCACAGAGTATTTATTACACTTTCTCTTTTTAAAGCGAAAAATAGACGATATTTTACAATTTCATCTTTAAAAATTACGAAAGCAAACAGTGACGCCAGAATAAATTGCGGCCTACACCCTAAATTCATAGCTATACATACTGCTCCAGCAACAAGAAGCAATTTACGCAAATACAGAGTATTAGAATCTGTGCCTTCAGAAACTTTTCGTGCCTGAAGCCACAATCCTAATCCCATAAAGGTAAAGAATAACGACGAGAGCATAGGAAGAGAATATATTTTCGGTAAATACACTTGAATTAGCAATCCGCTAGACATTAACACAATGATTTGTGAAAGCATTAAGAATCCAAGTGAACGCTCAGGGAAGAATCTACGAAGTAACTGAACAAGAAGATAAATAGATGAAATAGCAAAAGCAACCGCAAAGAATGCAACCGCGTAATCTGTTCGCAGATCATTACCTGTAAGAACCTTAAACGGAATATAGAGAAGAAGTGCTGGTATAACTCCAAAATATGTAAAGTAATTGTTCTTATAGAACGCATAATCCCAATATGTTGGCTGTTTTGTTTGAAGCGACATTGCGTAGCGCATACCAGCATCATATGGATTACTCATATTTGGCAACCAATCAGGAACTTGCAAATCTAAATACAAATGACCATTAAGAAGACTATTAGCTAAATGGTTATATTGATTTTCATCACAAATAAAGCCACCATTATTACACACTCCAGCATTAAACATGCTTTGAGTGCCAGCAATCTTTGTTATTCCAACAATTATCACGCACTGAACAATCACAAACGCAGCAAGTAAAAGTTTCTGCCTACTAGAGCGTAAATCTAAAGATTCTTTATAAATGCGAGAACGAGGTGCAAAGAAATAAAGGATATAAGCGATTACAAGTAATACGCCAATCCTAGTAATAGAAATACGGAAAGGCTTATGCTGATTTAGCACGACATTTTTGAGTGAAAAAGAATCGCCTTTTTTAAGATTAGTACTAATACGCAATCCTGAGACATTACCTACAGCATGTAAACGCACGTATTTTGTATCATTTAAATTTGCAGTAACAGGTTGTGATGCAATTTGCACGTAAGAATTTCTATTGCCACCGTCCAACGCATAAACATTAAAATCTACAGTTTTTTGCACTGAAGACTGCAAGTCAAGATAAATATTCTCAATGCGCATAGCTTTGCCAAAATGCAACTGAATATATTGATTGTCATTGCTTTTAGCAACATACGAATCCCCTAGCTTTTCAATTCCTGTTCCACTAGAAATACTTTGAACATTAGCTTGATTAAAAAAAGATGATTCAATAGACGGAAAATTAAACCATACAAGTTCCAAAAGCAGAACAATAATAAGCGGAATAAATAAGTGTATTCTTTTTAAAGTAGTTTTAACAATATCGGCACCATTATTTACACAACTTAAAGCGGAGCCAATCGCGTTTCTTAATGCATTTAAACTTCTTTTTTCAGTCATGCAACTTACAGATACAGAAGTCTCATTGTTACTGTTATTTTCCATGCCACTCATATCCACAATAATTCGCCTATTTTACAACGTTCAAAACTGATATTATTCAATATTTAGATTTTACTGACACAATATGATACTCTTCCATAATTATTTTTTATTTAAAAGCAATTATTTTATTCATAAACGACAATTTTTTCCAAAATAATAGGTAATATGGCAATGATAAATAAATTGCAATGTGGTCTTGTGTTAAAAATTACTTACATACCATTGAAAGCTATGAAGGGATACATTATGACTTCTGTCGCAGTGCTGCTGCCGTGCTATAACGAGGCAATCACCATTGAAAAAGTTGTTAAAGACTTTAAGGCGGCACTTCCAGAAGCAACAATATACGTGTACGACAACAACTCAACAGACAATACTGCAAAAATAGCCAAAGAAGCAGGTGCTGTGGTTCGTAAAGAGCCAAGACAAGGCAAAGGCAATGTAATTCGCGCAATGTTCCAAGACATAGACGCAGACGTATACGTAATGGCAGACGGCGACGACACATATCCTGCTGAAGCGGCACCAGATATGGTTGCAAAAATCGTTGAAGGCTACGATATGGTTATTGGAGACCGCTTAAGCTCAACATATTTTCAAGAAAACAAGCGACCATTCCACAATTTTGGCAATCGTTTAGTTAGAGGCGCAATTAACACACTTTTCCACGCAAAAGTAACTGATATTATGACTGGTTACCGCGCTTTTTCTTTTTCATTCGTAAAGACTTATCCTGTACTTTCGCGCGGATTTGAAGTTGAAACAGAAATGACAATTCATTCGCTTAACAACAATATAAAACTATACGAAATGCCAATTCAGTATCGAGACCGCCCAGAAGGATCAGTTAGCAAGCTAGACACAGTTGGAGATGGTATTCGAGTGCTTTCAACTATTTTTCACATGATTCGTGAATACAAACCAATGCCTTTCTTTGGAACACTTGGCGTAATAATAACACTGTGCGGAGTAGGAGCATGCATGCTTCCATTCATAGAATTTTGGCGCACACACCTAGTAACACGCTTCCCTACTCTAATTGGTGCCGTAATGCTAATTATTACAGGATTACTATTCTTTATTTCCGGAATTATTCTTGAGATTTTAGCCAAAAATGAGCGCAAACGTTTTATAGAACAAGTAAACCTTTTTGATTACATAAAAAGAAATAGAAAGTAGCAACCTGTGCGAGCCGTCATAAAAAACAATCCTAAACTAAAAACTTATTTGCCGTATATAGTGTGCTTTGTTATAAGCGGACTAATAATACTAATGTTTTTTAGTAACTTATTTCAAGCATCCGAATTAGGATTTAAAACACAAAGCATAAATTTAAACACAGTAAAAGAAGTAAAAACTGAACAAGCAGAAGACTCTACAAACGCAAGCCGTGATGAAATATATGCAAAATACAAAAATGACGGCATACATATATCTAAAAATGGCGCAGATGTAGAATTCACAAACTTAAACACGTACAGCAAAACATTAGAGATTTCGCTACAACAAACAAAACCAGTTTATTACGTAACTGGAAGCGTAGAATTAGAAGACTTTGGTGTAGCTCCTGGCTACGCTTTAGCTAGCCAATTTAAAATAACAACAGGAAAATTCAATACGACTAAAGTACGTTTAGAAAGTCACGGAAAACTAAACAAAATAAAATTACACTTTAATGAAACGCCAAACGGAATCGTTGTTAAAAATATAACAATTAATCCAAAATACAAGTTGCACATAAGCTATGGAAAATGGGCTATATTATTCGTTTTTGGATCCGCGATTATAACTATACGTAAGAAAAAATGGCACAAAATAGCCTATACTCAAGGAGATCGAGCTCAAACCATAATTTTTTGGGCTTTGTGCGCAATAGTAACCGGATTCTCACTGTATATTTGGCTCCGATTAAACACTTATAATCGAATACGCGTCCCACTCGCATATGATAAATATGATTTTATAGACGGAAACCCATACACAGAACAATTAAAAGCTTGGAAACAAGGATCGCTATCTTTGCTACAAGATCCACCAAATGGCTTATTGCATTCAACAAACCCATTTAGCATTGGCAAAAGAATGCAATTAGTGCGCGAGGGAACTCCTGCAATATGGGATGTTGTGCTGCATAATGGCAAATATTATTGCTACTTTGGAATAGTACCGTTTATTTTAACTTATTTGCCGTTTAACGCTTTGTTCCCAGCTTGGATGCCGAGCGCAATAATGGTAACAACATTATTTGCAGCAATTACAATACCAGTACTGTTTGCATTGTGGAAAGAAATAATAACATTCTTTGAAATACAAATAAACTACTGCTCAATGCTGCTTATAGGAGCAGCCTTACCATTTGGGTGCCTTGTTTTTTATCTGCAAGCATCTGCATCGATTTACTACATGCCTATGGTAAGCGCAATGCTATTTGGAGCGCTATTTGTGTATGCATCACTAAAAGCTGTAAGGCTTAAAAACAGCGTTGCACAATACGCCCTATTTGCTTTAGCTGGATTAAGCTTAGCTTTGCAATGCGGCTGTAGACCAAATTCTTGCATTTCCACAGTTGCGTTTATAGCCCCACTGTTTATTGCACTACTATTTAACAACTCTAGAAGCATAATCAATAGAGCTGGCGCCGCAATAAGCTTCTTAACGCCTGCAATAGCTGGGTTTGCTGGAATCTTAGTATATAACTACTTGCGTTTTGGTTCATTCTTTAACTTTGGTAACGAAGAACAATTAACAAATTTTGATTTGCGATTTAATCGTATAACCTTTGACCCTCTAAGAATCAAAGACTTGTTAATAAACTTCTTTATAAAGCCACCAAGCATAGATACGGAATTCCCGTATATTAAAATAACCAGCTCAAACATTTCGGATTATGGAAATAGTTTCTTTAATCACATGACATTTGGTCTGCTATCAATACCACTTATTTGGGGCATTTTCTTAATAAGACGCAAGTACATGCAAAAAATCGAATACATAATGTGCTTAAGCGGAATAACATTCTCGATTATGTTAATCTACGTAAACTACTGCTTAGGTGGTAGTCTTTACCGTTATTATTGCGATTCCATAATAATTCTTATGATTATTGCATCTATTGGTTTTGCTAGAAGAAATTGCTCAGCTAATCAAGATGCGCAATTGCAATTAGATAAAGAAAATGCATGCAACAATATCGAATTGAATAGGAACCAAATGTCTATTCAAACTCTAATCGTTGCATGCACTACATTAACGATAGTATTAGGATTTTTGCTTGTATTTAGCAATCACACAGAAGCTGCGAATGAAATACAATACACAAATCCAGATGCTTTTATTGCATGGAGCCAAATGCTATCAGTTGGCTTCTAGAACACCCTTCTGACACTTTTGACGCCATAAGCCATTGCCATCATTATGTTCGTCTTCTACAGGTGCGCCAAGCTTTTCGAAGCCGCCACGCTTGTAATAATCCTTGCGAAGATTGAACATGATAACGAACTTCTTGTCTGTGCCATGCGTCCAAACATCACCATTCTGGCAACGCTGACGCCACCAGCCGTCACCCATGTTCTCCTCTTCAGCAACAGGAGCACCAAGCCAACCGGCGCCACGATGATTATAGTAAGAATCGCGAAGCTCAAACTGAATCACAAACTTCTTATCCCTACCATGCGTCCAAACATCACCATTCTGGCAACGCTGACGCCA